>NZ_OZ195516.1:0-1535477 GCF_964277335.1 Rickettsiella endosymbiont of Litargus connexus
TGGCAACCGCTTTAGCAACGTTCGTTTGGCAAAAATGTTTAGATCGACTTCAAGATCATATATCACTCCAAGATTTTAATACTTGGATACGACCGTTGCAGGCAGAGCAAAAAGAAGACCAACTTGTCCTATGGGCACCCAATCAATTTGTATTACATTGTGTAAATGAGAGATTTTTGGTTCATATTAATCAGATTTTAACTCAATTAGATGAAGCACCTCCAGAAGTTATATTAAGAGTAGGTAGTCGCAATAATCAGACATCTCAAATATCTCCGATAGTAAGAAATAATCAAGAACTTAAAGGAAAATCTAAGGTTGTTAAGGTTTCAGCAACACATATCAATTCAAATTTTACATTTATTAATTTTGTCGAAGGTAAATCTAATCAATTAGCGCGTGCAGCTTCTGTACAGGTTGGAGAAAATCCTGGCGGTGCATACAATCCTTTATTACTGTATGGCGGGGTTGGATTAGGTAAAACTCATTTAATGCATGCAATTGGTAATGCTATTTTACTTAAAAATCCACATGCAAAAGTGTTATATCTGCATTCTGAACGTTTTGTTGCTGATATGATTAGAGCTTTGCAAACTAATACAATTAATGATTTTAAAACTTATTATCGTTCGCTAGATGCCTTATTAATTGATGATATTCAATTTTTTGCAGGAAAAGATCGTTCTCAAGAGGAATTTTTTCATACATTTAATACCTTATTAGAAAGTCAACAGCAAATCGTATTAACGTGTGATCGATACCCTAAAGAAATGTCAGGAGTAGAAGAGCGATTAAAGTCACGTTTAGGTTGGGGTTTAACTGTTGCTATTGAGCCTCCCGATCTTGAAACTCGAGTCGCGATTTTAATTAGTAAAGCTGAGCAAACTAAAATAAGTTTACCTCAGGAAGTTGCTTTTTTTATTGCTAAACGAATTCATTCCAATGTAAGAGAGCTTGAAGGTGTATTAAAAAGGGTAGTCGCTTATGCACAGTTTACAGGATTACAGATTACACTTGAGTTAGTGCGCGAAGCTATAAAAGACGTACTCGCTTTGCAAGATAAATTAGTCACAGTAGATAATATTATTAAAACAGTCGCTGAATATTATAAAATTAAAGTTTCTGATTTGCTTTCTAAACGGCGTACTTCTTCTTTGGCGCGGGCGCGTCAGATTGCTATGGCACTTGCAAAAGAATTAACAAATCACAGTTTACCTGAACTTGGCCGTGCTTTTGGTGGGCGCGATCATACAACGGTATTGCATGCATTCCGAAAAATACAAGAATTAAAAAAAACGAATACCGGTGTTGCAGAAGATTTTATCAATTTATTGCGTACTTTATCGAGCTGAGGAAGAAAAAATGCAGTTTACAATTAATCGTGAAAACTTACTAAAACCTTTACAATTAGTAACAGCCGTGATTGAGCGTCGCCAAACTTTACCTATACTTTCCAATCTTTTAATACAATTGAATGATAAATATTTATCTTTATTGGGCACTGATATGGAAGTAGAGTTAGCGGGTCGTGTTGCTTTAGAAAAACCAGGCGAATCTGGGGCAACCACTGCACCTGCTAGAAAGCTAATGGATATTTGTCGAAGTTTACCTGAAGATAGCGAACTAAAATTTCAGCAAAAAGGAGATAAATTATATCTGCAATGTGGTCGTAGTCGATTTAATTTATCTACTTTACCTGCTTCAGATTTTCCAATGAGTGAAGTCTTAGATAACCACCCTGAACAAGTAGAGTTTATTTTATCACAGAAAGGTTTACGTTCTTTGATAGAGTCGACTAATTTTGCTATGGCTCAACAAGATGTACGTTATTTTTTAAATGGAATGTTATGGGAACTAGGTCAGGGAAGCTTACGAGCAGTAGCAACGGATGGCCATCGTTTAGCACTTAATGTAAAAGAAGCGAATATAACAGTAGATAGTAATCAAATTATAGTTCCTAGAAAAGCTATTCATGAGCTTTCACGTTTATTAAGTGATGAAGAAAACGATAACCTAACTATTTTCTTAACTAAAAATCAGTTAAGGGTACATATGCAGGATTATACATTTATTTCTAAGCTGATCGATGGTACCTTCCCCGACTATGATAGGGTTATTCCTCAAAGCGGTGATAAAATTCTAGAAATTGATCGAGATTTGTTCAAAGCTTCTTTGTCCCGAGTTGGCATTTTGTCTAATGATAAACATAAAAGTGTTTGTTTAGAGTTAAAAAATGATCTATTACGGATTTTTGCCAATAATCTTGAACAAGAGAATGCCGAAGATTATCTAGATGTGTCTTACCAAGGAAAGGATATAAGTATAGCCTTTAATATTAGCTACCTTATGGATGTATTAAACAGTTTGCCGCCTGGATTAGTTAAGATTACATTAACATCTGCAGAAGCAAGCGTAAGACTTGAGGCTAAAGAAAAAAATGCTAGTGTATACGTCATTATGCCTATGCGTCTGTAATATCTTATGCAATTGGTTCGTTTGAAAGCAAACTGTTTTCGAAATCTTGCTGAATTAGATCTTGAGTTCTCTCCCTGTTTTAATTTTATTTATGGACCTAATGGTAGTGGTAAATCTAGTTTACTTGAAGCCATTTATTTTTTAAGTTTAGGTCGTTCTTTTCGGAGTAGTTTGGCGAGCCGGGCTATTCAATATGATGAAAAAAGTTTCAATTTGTTTTCAGTCATATTGGGATCATGTCCCACAACAGTGGGCTTAGAAAAAATACGCCAAGGAAAAACAAAAATTAAGATCGGTAATAATGCTAATCCTGTTAGTGAATTGGCTAAATTATTACCACTTCAATTTATTAACCCTAATAGCTATCACTTATTAAGTGGAGGCCCTCGAGCTCGTAGGCAGTTTATCGATTGGGGCGTGTTTCACGTGGAACCACAATTTTTTCATGTTTGGCAACGTTTTCAGCAAATATTAAAGCAACGTAATGCAGCTTTGCAACAGCAAGTTCCAATGAATCAAATTAAGATATGGGACTTAGAATTAACAGAGACTGCTAACGAGATAACTTTATTGCGAGAAAAATATTTGCAACAATTAACACCTTTAATCACAGATTTAATAAAGAAACTAGTTACTTTACAAGGTTTAAGCCTTGATTTTTATCAGGGTTGGGATAAAAGATTAAATTTAGATTCAATTCTGACCAGTTCAGTTGCGCGAGATTACAAATTGGCATATACGCAATTTGGCCCACATAGAGCAGATTTGTTAATAAAGTTAAATGGAAATCCTGTCCATGAAGTGTTATCGCGAGGAGAACAAAAACTATTAACATGTGCATTGCAATTGGCACAAGGCATATTATTAAAAAAAATAACAGAAAAATCATGTATTTATTTATTTGATGATTTATTTTCAGAGCTAGATCCCATCAAACAAAACATGCTTATGAAATTACTTAATAACTTAGAAGCACAAGTTTTTATTACGACAATAGACAAAACTTTGATAAAAGAGTTGGAAACTAGTGTATTAGGGAAAATATTTCAGGTAGAGAAAGGTGAAATTAGGGAAAAAAATTAAATTTAAAGCTTTCTATTCAATATATGAGGAAATAATATGAATCCCTGGTTAATTTTAGTAGTAGCAGGTTTATTTGAAGTAGGTTTTACAACCTGTATGAAGTTATCAGAGGGATTTACACAAATAAAATACACATTAGGTTTTATATTTTTCTCAATTTTAAGTCTATTTCTTTTGAATAAAGCAATTCTTCAAATACCATTAGGGACTGCTTATGCAGTATGGACAGGAATAGGTGCTTTTGGTACAGCTGTGATAGGAATGTTGTTTTTTAAAGATCCTTTATCATTGCTGAGGGTGCTTTTTTTAACTTTATTAATAGGCTCGATACTCGGATTAAAACTAGTGTCAAGTAGGTAGTGATGTTCCACGTGAAACATCACTGATTTTTACATGATTCGAAAGCTAAAAACTTTTGAAATCAGCCTGAGTTTTAAAAGAGTTAGTGGCTTTTCATTGGAACTTTGGCTGTAGCATCATCTGCGATCTGCGCATATAAAGCTACTTATAGTTTACATAGGTTACGTAGTAAAAATTAAGAAAAAATACCTAATGCTTTGGATAAAAATAAGATAATTTTAACTAAGGTTTTTTTGAATTAAAATCGTAATCAAAAACACATTTGATTACGATTTTCTTGATTGGGTGTTACACTTTCTCTAGCATCGAATACAAAACAAGGTCCTTTAAAGTGGTTTTCGCCACATTTTTCAAAGTAATTTAATATACCACCTTCTAGCTGATAAACTTCTGTATAACCATTTTCTAAAAGATAGGCGGCGGCTTTTTCGCAACGAATTCCCCCGGTACAAAAAGTAACAATGGGTAACTGCTTAAATTTTTCCGGTAATTGTTTTACCGAATTAGGAAAATCTCTAAACCGTTTAAGGCCTAAATTTAAGGCATTTTTAAAACTACCGAGTTCAACTTCAAAAGTATTTCGTGTATCTAAAAGGACTAAATTGGGTCTATTTTCTAGCCAAATATCGAGCATTTCGGGAGTGATATAGGGAGCAGTATGTTTTGTGGGATTAATACTATCAATACCAAAAGATATGATTTCTTTTTTCAGCTTGACTAGCATTTTTTTAAAGGGTTGAAAATTAGAAAAGCTTTTTTTAAATTTTAAATTTTGAAAGTATGAATAAGTATTCAGAAAATTTTGAAAGGAGTTAATAGCATCACTCTCACCAGATATAAATAAATTAATTCCTTCAACGCTTAACAACACTGTTCCTTTCAGGCCTAATTCTGTTGCTTTTGATTTAAGTGAAATTTGTAATTTAGGCAAGATATTGTTGGGTAGTCGAACAAAACGATAAGTAGTTATATTGATAATAGATAACATAGTGTCATTTTAGATAGTTTTAATGGTTGCAAATTAAAATAGAATTTTCTGGTGCTGGAACCAGGATTCGAACCCGGGACCTACTGATTACAAATCAGTTGCTCTACCAACTGAGCTATTCCAGCCATGAATAGAAGAGCCAAATTGTAGTCAATTTAATATAAATTAGCAATTTTAATCGTCAGTTTTTAACTTTACTCTAATTTCTCCACTATTAAAATAATGGATTTTATTTTTAATTTGTACGCAAAGTTGACCTTGTGCATTTATTCCTTCTCCGATACCTACTATAACATTGGATTGATTTTGTATTGTGATTAATTTGCCCACTAAATTATCGAGACGTTGCCAATCCTGCATAAAATAATCTAAGCCTTTAGTTTCAAAATGAGTGAGCGCATAAAGTAAATTTTTTAAAATGAGCACAGCTAGTCGATTTCGCTGTGGTGGTAAATTTTGTAGCGAAAAAATACTTGTAATTGCTTGATCATCAATGGGAAATTGAGTCGGATTATAAAGATTTAAACCAATACCGATAACCGCTTTTTTTATTTTAGCATCAATAGATCGTGATTCAATTAAAATTCCAGCCAATTTTTTTCCTTCATGAATAATATCATTTGGCCATTTCAGTTGTATTTTCTTTAGTCCGTATTCTTCAAGCGCTTTCACAACGGCGATACCCACTACTAAGGTTAAGCCTACTAATTTATTAAGTGGATTTGTAAATTGCCATAGAAGAGATAAAGCTATATTTTTTCCAAAGTTTGAATACCAAATACGCTGAAATTGACCGCGGCCAGCGGTTTGTTGTTCTGAAAAAACAACATAATTTCCATTATATTCTATTTTATTGAGCAGATAATTATTTGTTGAATCCAGAAAGGTTAGTACTTCTAGCTGTGAAAGTAACTGATTAGCTTCACCTAATTCATTAATTATATAAGAAGCATCAAGCAATTCTAATCCCCCTGCGATACGAAAAAATTTATCGTTAACCACTTCTAAATTTATTGAAAGATCTAATATTCGTTTTAATACTTCAGGAACTGTTTTGTAAGGAATGTTTAAAAACTTGCTGATTTCCTTGTCGGAATGAAACTTGCCGTCTGCCAATAAGCGTAAAGTAGATTTTAGTAACGACATTTGAAACTCTTTTATAATACATGATGTTTTCAATAGATTTTATCTAAAAATCCAATCAATTTATCACTTTTTTATTAATTATTAAATTAAGCAATGACCTGCTAACTTCTCCAAAATATGAAGTGGGGCTGCTTTTGGATTTGACATAGCCGTTGTTGGCAAATAAAAGGTTTGTTCTAGCAGATATTGTCCTGATATAGCAGCATGTGATACTTGATCAGTAGAGACTATCCAACTAGTGCCGGGAGGAAAACTAACTTCTTTATATTTTACTTGTTTTTGGTAACTGGCGTCGAGTTTCATCTTATCATGTATTTTTAGCATGATATGATCATAATGGGTGCGAACACTTTTTGTAATGCCTAACCAATGTAAAAATTTTGCACTACCAGGGAGAGGTTTATTAATTTTTGGTAAAAAACGCTGGGCTACTTCTTCAAAGCTTTCACCTATACGCCAAATCCGATGTTCGCCATAGGGATTGATATTACAAAATAAGCGAACAATCCGATATCCTTGATTAGGATTTGCAGCAAAGGCATCTACATGCAATCGACGATCATCTTTACGCGCAGAAGTTTTACGATTTCTTATTTGCACTGGACGGTAACTCGTGCGCCCTATGGTAAGTGAATTCGTATACTGTGAAAATAATGAACTCATGAAATAGTTGGCTTGTTTAGAAAAACGAGCTAACATGGATTTTAAATCAACTTGGTGTTTTTGATCAGCCTTAATGCCTTTTAAACGATTATCTTTTAAGTTAAAGCTAATATTTTTTGTTTTCTTATCTATCAAGTAAGGAATAAATAGCATCCGTTCAGAGGGATATATATTAAATGAAAGTTGCGGACAAAAAATAATTTTCCCAGACTCAAGATCAGAAATGGCAGTTTCTTGTTCATGTTTTTTAAATTCCATATCCCAAGCAGCGGCTGTACAGATAGAGAAAATATCCATTCTTAATTAAATCCATTTAAAAAGCTCTTATTCTATAGCTTTTTCAGTTAATTTTCTAGAATGTTGGTTGGTATTAATAATATAAATTCATAAGTATGGTTATATTTTTTAATAAAAATTTATTTTTTCATAACTTTATAACTTAAAGCTTCCATTAAGTGTGGAGTTTTAATTTTTTCACATTCTGTTAAATCTGCAATAGTGCGTGCTATCCGTAAAATACGATGACAAGCACGTGTTGAAAGTTGAAATTTTTCTAAAGCATTTTCTAAAATTTTGTGATCGGTATTTGATAATTTACAGGCAATTTTTAAGATATTACCGTTTAAATTATGATTAAGTGTTCCAAATTTTTTTAGCTGTTTAACTTGTGCATTTTTAACTCTATATCGAATAGTTTTGCTACTTTCTTCATGGCGTGGTTTCCGAAAATAATTTTTTGGTAAAGAATTAACTTCAAGGCACATATCAATACGATCCAAAAAAGGCATAGATAATTTTTTGCGATAACGTTGGATCTGTGGCGGTACGCACACACAAGGATGAACCTGACTACCTAGATAACCGCATGGGCAGGGATTCATAGCAGCAATTAACTGGAAATTAGCTGGAAATTCAGTTTGTCGGGAAGCACGTGAAATACTTATATTTCCTGACTCTAAGGGTTCACGCAAGGCTTCCAATACTTGTCGGTCAAATTCAGGTAATTCATCCAAAAATAAAACACCATGATGGGCCAATGATATTTCTCCTGGGCGGGGTGGATTGCCGCCGCCTACTAACGCTATGCTTGAAGCGGTGTGATGAGGACTACGAAAGGGAGGAAATTTCCAAGTGCTTAGTTCTAGAGATTGTCCACTGATTGAATGTATCGCAGCAAGTTCTAGAGCTGCTTCATCACTGAGTAAAGGTAATAAACTTATTAAACGAGAGGCAAGCATCGTTTTTCCAGTGCCTGGCGGGCCTATCATTAATAAGCTATGTTTTCCTGCAGCGCAAATTTCTAAAGCTCGTTTAGCATGTGCTTGCCCGAACACTTCAGATAAATCGGGTAATTGACGATGCTCAAGTTGAGAATAGTCTGCATGGTAATTTGATAAAGGAACTCGTCCATGTAAATGTGAGCAAACTTGTAAAATATTTTTAGCAGGTAAAATACTCGTTTTTTTATTGAAACTGGCTTCTTGAGCATTGGCTAAGGGCACTATAATAGTGTGGTTGGCTTTTTGTGCCGCTAACGAAAAAGGGATAATACCAGAAACGGGTCGAAGTTCTCCTGACAATCCTAGCTCACCGATAAATTCATACTGTTCGAGCGTATTGCTTGGTATCTGGTTAGAAGCTGCCAGAATACTTAATGCAATTGGCAAATCAAATCGACCTCCTTGTTTTGGAAGATCGGCAGGGGCAAGATTGATAGTTATTCGTCGGGCAGGAAATTCAAATTGCGCATTAATTATAGCGCTACGCACCCGATCTCGATTCCCTTTGACAGTTGTTTCAGTGAGTCCAACAATAGATAAACTAGGTAAACCATTTGATATATGAGTTTCAACAGTAACAGGAAGCGCTTGAATTCCGGCGTTTGCACGAGTTTGCACAATAGCTAGTGACATAATCAGCTCCTTCTAATTTTTATTTTAATTGGTCACTTAAAAAATTAAATTGACTTATTTTTTACTTTTTTTACTTTTTGATTTAGTTAGATGGTTTTCTAAGTAAGCGATTTGTTTTTCCAATGTATTTAGTTTAATACGGGTTTTTGTTAAAACTTTTTTTTGTACATCAAACTCTTCGCGTGTTACTAAATCAAGTTTTGCAAACATACTTTGCAAAATCGCTCGAAAGTTTTTTTCTAAATCTTTCTTAAATTTATTTAATCCGGGTGGCAGACTTTCGCTAAGTCGCTTTACGGCATCGTCAATAAATTTCGTATCAAACATACAAAAATTCCTCTTTATCGAATGACTATTTTAACCTAAGTGCCTATAATAACATTGAACTAGTTAATTAGTATGAGGGCAAATATTAGCTAAAGCAATTTTAAGAGTGCTTAATTTTTCGTCGACAACTAAAGTATATTTTTGTTCTGATATGGATAGCGGTTCTTCTCGCTCCTTTTGGAGTTTTAAAATAGATGAGTTTGCTTCAGAAATAGGATTATTTTGCATGTTCCGCTTTGTAATGCGTTGGTTTATTTCAAGATCATTGGTTTGACAATGAAGTATATAAAATGGCACTTTTAAAAGTTTAGCCAGATTATAGAACAACACTCGCTGGCTATGAAGAAGAAAGGTTGCGTCAATTAACACCGTTAATCTAGCTTTAATAACAATTTTTGCTAAACTTTTAAGTTTATTATAAATTTTTTCAGTTGATTGTGGGGTGTAAATTCCTCCAAAAGGACTAGAGTGAGAGTTTTCATATAAAGGTATGTTGAATAATTGTTTACGAATAATGTCGGAACTTATTTGTATACCGCTGCATTCAATAGCTATGTTTTTTGCTGTGGTTGATTTTCCTGACCCAGCAAGTCCGTGCATAATGATTAAAGATGGTTTTTTAGGGTGAGTGTAGAATTCTGCTAAATTTATGAAATTGTAATAATCATTACGAATATCTATTTTTTCTTTATCATTTAGATCTTTCTGATTTAGGCGGAATAAAGCTATTTTGGCACGAACCACTGCTCGATAAGAAAGATAATAAGCTAATAAATTAAGCCCTTCATAATCGCCAGTAAATTGTAGGTAGGTATTAATTAATTGGTTAGCTAATTTGGGTTGCTTTTTTCCTGCTAAATCCATCACTAAAAAGGCAAGATCAGCAATGACATCGGTCCATCGCAAATCTTCATTGAATTCTAGGCGATCAAAAAGAACAAGTTTACCATGATAGAAAATAATATTCGCTAAATGTAAATCCCCATGGCAATCACGAATAAAGCCTTTTTCTTTGCGCTTTTCAAAGAGTTTTTGATGTTTAGTAAATTGTTTGTTAGCCCATAAGGCTAACTTTTTTACTTGTGCTATATCGGTAGGATTGCTAAGTAAAGGAATGATTTGCTCAAAATTTTGCTGAGTAGGAGCATGTACCTCCTCAGGAAGGCCAAAGCGTGAATTCTTGGGCGCAGCAGGTGTTTTTTTATGAAATTCTGCAATTAATTGACCTAATTGGTCAATAAGCGGAGCACTTAATTTTCCTTGTTTAAGGAGTGCGCTTAGTAAATTATCTTGAGAAAATTCGCACATCTTGATGGCATACTCTAAAATAGGTCCTGTGTCGCCATTAATTTGAGGGTGTTCGATGTTCCCTGTAATAGGTACCACAGCAAGATAAATTTCGGGTGCAAATAATTGACCTAACCGTAATTCCTCTTCGCAGAAATATTTACGTTTTTTCAAGGTTGAAAAATCTAAAAAACCAAAATCAACAGGTTTTTTTATTTTATAAGCATATTTCCCCGTCAATATCACCCAGGAAACGTGAGTTTCAATAAGTCCAAGTTGTAGAACTGGATGATTAAAAGCACGGTTAGATAGAAGATTTTTAATTAAAAAAGAATTAGGCATAGCAGAAGATTAAAATATCAATATTTATTAAGCAATTAGATACTATAGCGTAACTTATTATGGGTTGTAAGGGGTATAGATACAGAATAGAAAATTTTATAAGGGATATTTCAAATGAAATTGCCGTATGCGAAAAAATTAATCCAGCAGTTATTAATGGAAGCACAAATTGAGATAAATGGAAAAAATCTTAGAGACATACAAGTTCATAATGAAAAATTTTATATGCGGTTGTTAAAAAATCCTATTTTAGCTTTGGGTGAATCGTATGTAGAAGGATGGTGGGATTGTGAAAGTCTTGATGAATTCTTTTTTTATTTATTGCGCACAGAATTACCTGAAAATATAAAAAGAAATAAATATTTTATTTATTATTTTATAAAAGAAAAGCTGCGTACACTTATTTTAAGTGGTTTTAATTTACAAGCAAAATCCCGTGCATTTGAAGTAGGTAAACATCATTACGATAAAGGGAACTCATTATATCAAGCGATGTTAGATGAGAATTTGACCTATAGCTGTGCTTATTGGAAAAAAAGTAAAAATTTAGATGAAGCTCAACAAGCTAAGCTGGCATTAGTCTGTGAGAAATTAAAACTAAAACCGGGTATGAAGGTGCTTGATATAGGATGTGGCTGGGGAAGTTTTGCTCGTTATGCGGCAGAAAATTATGGGTGTTCAGTTTTAGGATTGACAGTATCCAAAGAGCAATATGATTACGCTAAAAAGATTTGCCAAGGTTGGCCTATAGAAATTCTTTTCAAAGACTATCGAGATGTTACGGGATTATTTGATCGCATTTGTTCAATAGGCATGTTTGAGCATGTAGGACCAAAAAATCACAAAACCTATATGAAAATTGCACACCGGTGTTTAAAAAAATCCGGATTGTTTTTATTACACACTATCGGGAGTAATACATCAAAATATCATCCTAATCCATGGATACATAAATATATATTTCCAAATGGAATTTTACCTTCTATTCGTCAAATCGGAAAAGCGAGTGAAGGCCTTTTTATCATGGAAGATTGGCATAATTTTGGGGCTTATTACGATAAGACATTAATGGCTTGGTTTGAAAACTTTAATAAATCTTGGATTTTTTTAAAAAAAGATTACGATTATGCATCTTTTTACCGAATGTGGAAATACTATTTATTAGCATGTGCAGGAGCGTTTAGAGCACGTGATCTTCAGCTATGGCAAATTGTTTTTTCTAAAGGCGGTGTAATTCATGGGTATGAATCTATTCGTTAATTGACGAAAACTAGCTGTTCTTGTTCTTAAAAATCATTGTTTCTTATTTTATAGTGGAAAAATACAGAGTAATTAATATTAATTATTTTTCTAAAGCCAGTTTCTCCAAGAGTTAGATTTAAATAAATTAAAGATAGAAGTTATAAGATGGTTTACCCCCTAGTACTTTTATGAAACAATGTAAGCCTAATTTATGTGGAGAATATCGTGTGATTGACGAGGAAGGTTTTCGTATAGGGGTTGGTATTATTGTTGCTAATTCTGAAGGGCAAGTCCTTTGGGCTAGACGCATTGGTCAGCATGCTTGGCAATTCCCTCAGGGTGGCCTTCAAACTAATGAAACACCAGAGCAAGCTCTATTTAGAGAACTTTATGAAGAATTAGGATTAGAAGATTCCGATGTTGAGCTACTAGGGGGGACAAAGAATTGGTTATATTATTGGTTACCTCCCCATTTACGACGTTCACATATGCAACCATTATGCATTGGACAAAAACAAAAATGGTTTTTGCTTTGCTTAAGGGGGGATCCGGAAAAAATTCGTTTTGATGTGACTCGTTCGCCTGAGTTTGATCGTTGGCGTTGGGCTCCGTATTGGTATCCAATCAAGCAAGTTATTACATTTAAGAGACATGTTTATCGGCGTGCGTTAGAAGAATTAGCGACATTACTTCCCTCTGAAGTTATGCAACCAAGGCGGGTTAGTAAATTGTGTAGCAACTTAACGTTGGTAGAAAAGGTCGAATAATCAAATAAATATAAACTTATTTGCGCATACTTACGGATTTAAGGATAGCACAAAGGCAGTATTTAAACCGTAATTTAAGCGTATGCCCAAATACTAATTAGTTAGGTGTTTGCTATGTTGAAGCTACTTCGTCGTATTGTTCAAGAGATCAGCGCAGCGCAGAGTTTTAAAGAAGCCTTACGGACCTTAGTAAGACGGATTCGTGAAGCTTTGAATACTCAATCTTGCACAGTTTTTCTTCTTGATAGCGAAAAAAATTATGTTTTACTCGCAACTGAGGGCTTAAATTCTAGATGTGTTGGGAAAGTGCGTTTTGGTTTTGATCAAGGCTTAGTTGGCTTAGTTGGACAGAATGGCGAATTAATTAATATTGAAAATGCACCAGAACATCCTGATTTCTTATACATCGCAGATATAGGCGAGGAGCGTTTTAAAGCCTTTCTTGGCGTCCCTATTATTCATAATCGTGCCTTACTGGGTGTATTGGTTGTTCAACAAGAAGAACAGCGTTGTTTTGATGAAGCAGAAGAGGCTTTTTTAGTAACTATGGCTGCCCAATTAGGGGGTGTATTAGCACACGCCGAAGCGACCGGAGAAATATTTTCTTTATTTAAGGAAAATAAAAAACAATTACAACAGGATATTAGTTTTCAAGGAATAGCAAGTGCGCCAGGTATTGCCATAGGACAGGTAGTTGTCGCTTATCCATTTGCTGATTTAGAAGCAGTTCCCTATAAAAGAGCCGATGATGTATTAGCAGAAATAGCTCAATTAAAGAAAGCTTTTAAAGCAGCACGAGATGATATCCATCGTTTAAAAAAACATATGATGTCCGTGTTGCCTGAGGAAGAGCAAGCACTATTTGACGTTTATTTAGCAATTTTAAATAAAGCCAGTTTGGAAAAAGAAGTAATAATAGCCATTAAAACTTCCCATCAATGGGCGCAGGCAGCTTTGCAATCAGTTATTAGTACACATGTGCAACATTTTGAGAAAGTTGACGACGATTATTTGCGTGAAAGAGCTGCCGATTTAAGGGATTTAGGCCGCCGAATATTAATGCATTTACAAAACAACCAATTTACGCCACCCCTCTACCCAGAAAATACTATTCTGATTGGTGAAGAAGTGAGTCCATCGGCTTTAGCGGAGGTGCCTGAAGGTCGATTAGCAGGGATAGTTTCTATAAGAGGCTCTAGCCACTCTCACCTATCTATTTTAGCACGCTCTTTAGGGATTCCTGCTGTCACTGGAGTTGAAAATTTACCAGTCAACCAGCTTGAAGCGCAGACTTTAATTATAGATGGCTCCCAAGGTCGTATTATTGTAGCTCCTTCTGGGAGGGTTAAACAAATCTTTACTACACTGATACAACAACAAAGTGAATTTACAAATAGCCTAGAGGCATTGCGAGAATTACCTGCACAAACATTAGATGGTTATAGCATCGCTCTTTGGGTAAATACGGGTCTTATGGCGGATGCCAGCCTTTCTTTAACAGCTGGTGCAGAAGGTATAGGGCTATATCGCACTGAAGTACCCTTTCTAATTCGTGATTGCTTTCCCGCTGAAGATGAACAATATGGTTTATATCGTCAATTATTGGCGGCATTTTCACCACGACCCGTTGTAATGCGGACACTAGATATTGGAGGAGATAAGGCATTACCTTATTTTCCTATTAAAGAAGATAATCCATTTTTAGGTTGGCGAGGGATCCGTGTAACACTGGATCATCCCGAAATATTTTTAATCCAAATCCGTGCAATGTTACGAGCTAATTTGGAGTTTAATAATTTACGCATTATGTTGCCAATGGTGAGTTGTGTTGCTGAGGCTGATCATGCTTTACGTTTGATTGATCAAGCGTATGAAAAAGTAGTGAGTGAACATACTCAAGCATGTAAGCCTCCCATTGGGATAATGATTGAGGTTCCTTCTGCAATTTATCAAGCACGGGCATTAGCGGAACGAGTTGAGTTTCTATCAGTAGGAAGTAATGATCTTACTCAATATATGTTAGCAGTAGATCGCAATAATCCTCGTGTAGCTAATTTGTATGATCCGTTTCAGCCAGCAGTTCTAAAGGCTTTAGTACAAATTGTAGAAGCCGCTCATCAAGCGAAAAAACCGATTAGTATTTGTGGAGAAATGGCTAGTGATCCTTTAGCTGTACCATTACTTTTAGCCATGGGATTTGATGCCTTGAGCATGAATTCTTTTTCCATTCCTCGAATAAAGTCAGTCATTCGACAAATTAGTTTTAACGAAGCTAGAAATACATTAGTACAAATTTTAGCAATGGATAATGCTGCGGATATAAGAAAATATTTAAATAAAGAATTATCAAGATTTAACTTGGATTATTTAATACCTGTTACTGGATAGTCGTATGAATTGGTGCGAAAAATGTCAATCTAGTTTTAATGGGTATCCTTTAGAATGTCCGGAGAGGGTATCACGCCCCGAAAGCTATGCAGAATTGAAACCTAGCCAATTAATTTCTATAGCGCGTGGTTCTGGGGGCAGTTATGGTGATGCTGCTTTAAATGCGCAAGGAGAGATCATTTTAACAAATCGTTTAGATCGTTTTCTCGAGTTTGATGTATATAAAGGGGTACTTTCGGTTGAATCAGGTATTACTTTAGCAAAAATATTGGAACTTATAGTTAAACAAGGTTGGTTTTTGCCCGTAATGCCTGGAACAGCAGAGGTTTCCTTAGGTGGGTGTATTGCTACGGATATACATGGAAAAAATCATTGGCATGCAGGTTCTTTGGGGCAACATGTTCTTAGTTTACAGCTTGTTATTGCTAATGGAGAAAAGGTAAATTGCTCACCTAAAGTTATGCCAGAATTATTTTGGGCTACTATAGGTGGTATGGGCTTAACAGGAATTATTGGTGTAGTGACTTTACAATTAAAGCGAATTGAAACAGCTTATATGAAAGTGCAACATCGAGTTGCACATAACCTGGAACAGGTATTAGGGGAGTTGGGTCAAGAGGATGATGAGTTTGAATATAGAGTAGCCTGGTTAGATACTTTAAATAGGTCATTTTTTCATGGCGTTATTATGAAGGCAAAACATGCAGACTTATCGGAACTATCTATTCGCCAACAAAAATCAGCTTTTTCACTTTCAAAATATATTTCTTTTAATTGTCCTTACTCACTTCCGTGTTCTCTTTTATATCCCAAATTGATAAAACTATTTAATAAAGTCTATTATTACCATTTGACTAAAAAGGATCAATCTTTTTTAAAGACTTATCATGATTATTTTTTCCCATTGGATCGCATAAGAAATTGGCCTCGTTTGTATGGTAAGAAAGGTTTTATTCAATATCAATGCGTAATACCAACAAAATTTGCCCACTCTGCTATTAACGAAATATTAGAAACTTTACAGAAGCATAAACATCCTATTTATTTAGCTGTATTAAAACATTTTGGGCAAGAAAATTTAGCTCCATTATCATTTCCACTTTCAGGATTTACTTTAGCGCTTGATATCCCTCTTCGTAATGAAAAAATATTTACATGCTTAGATATTTTGGACGAAATAGTGATTCATGCGGGAGGAAGAATTTATTTGGCAAAAGATGCTCGTTTAAAACCAGAAGCGTTTCGTAAAATGTATAAACGATACCTAAACTGGTTGAGAGTCAAACAATATTGGGACTCACACAACAGGTTTAGTTCAAGTTTATCCAGGCGCTTGAAACTTGGTTTCTAAATTTCTCTAATAATTTAAGTCTAAGTTTTTTAAAAAAGCTTGTATTTTTGGTTCACGACCGCGGAATTTTTTAAACAATTCGATAGCATCAATTGCTCCCCCTTGCTCTAAAATAGTATGTAAAAAAGCTTTCCCAGTTTCTTCATTAAAGATTCCATCCTCTTGAAATTTAGCAAACGCATCACATGCCAAAACTTCTGCCCAAAGATAACTATAGTATCCAGCAGCATAACCACCTGCAAAAATATGTGAAAAGCCATGCTGAAATCGATTGAATGTTGCTATAGATATTATGTCGATTTGCTTACGTATTGAATCGAGTAAATCTTGGATTTGCTCATAACCTTTGGCAGGATCAAATTCTAGATGCACACGAAAATCAAATAATGATAATTCTAGTTGCCTTAATAATTGAAGGCCAGCCTGAAAATTTTTGGCTTCACGCATTTTAATAATCAGCGTTTCAGGTAAAGTTTTACCTGTTTTGTAATGGCTACTGATTTGATCTAGAACTAATTTTTCCCAAACAAAATACTCTAAAAATTGACTTGGTAATTCGACTGCATCCCAAGCAACCCCATTAATGCCTGAAACAGCAGAATAATCAATTATAGTCAACATATGTTGTAAACCATGACCAAACTCATGGAATAAGGTTAAAACTTCTTCATGTGTTAATAGCGGAGTTTGTGTAAGATCGATAGGAGGAGAGAAATTACAGGTTAAAAAAGCAATAGGTGTTTGAATATCGTTATTATTTAAACGGCGTCGCGATTGATAATCGTCCATCCAAGCTCCTTCACGTTTCTCTGGTCTTGCATACAGATCTAAATAAAACTGCCCTCGTAATTGTTGTTGATTATCTGTAATGGCGAAAAAACGAACCTGTGGATCCCAAATCTCCACACCTTTAATTTCTTTAATTTGCATCCCAAATAAACGTTCAATTAAGTTAAAAAGTCCCGAAAGGACTTTATCGACAGGAAAATAACAGCGTAGGGTATCATCACAAATACCAAATTTTTTTTCTTGTAATTTTTCACGATAATATAAAATATCCCAAGCCTGTAGAGTTTCAATTTGATCTCGAGATTGTGCAAAAGTAGAAAGCTCTTTCCATTCTTCTTTTGCTTTGAGTTGTGCATAGGCGAGTAGCCCCTGTAAAAACTCAAGTACATCTTCAGGGTTTTTTGCCATTTTATTCAAAGCTAAACTTTTTTGAGCATAATTTTTAAAGCCAAGTATTTGACTTAATTCATGGCGTAAATTAAGTATATTGAACATTACTTGGCTATTATCAAAGGCTAGATTACTGAGCTCAGAAGCTCGGGTAATATGAGCTTTATATATTGATTCACGTAAAGCTCGGTTATCAGCATAGGTTAATATAGGAAAATAAGACGGATAATCTAGAGTAATTAAAAAGCCGGTTAGTTTTTTTTCTTGTGCGATTTTTTCAGCGTTTGCGATGACATAAGCGGGGACTCCTTTTAACGTGGATTTATCGCTAATGTGTTTTGACCATTCCGCTGTAGTATCCAGTAAATTTTCTTCAAATTGATTCGATAATTGGGATAATTGAGTTTGAATGTCTTGAAATCTTTTTTGCTCAGTTTTGGGTAAATCGACACCACCTAAATGAAAATCTCGTAATTCGTTATGTAGACATTTTTCTTGTGCATAATTGAATTGATAATCACTATTAGCTAAATTTTTAATGGATTGATAAAGAGCATAATTTTGATTTAATTCGGAACTATAGGCACTTAATTTGGGAAGACATTCGTTATAGGCATAGCGTAAACCAGAGGTTTGTTTGACGGCATATAAATGATTGATTGGAGACCAAAATTGCTGAAGTCGGTCATCCAAATCATCTAATTTCTGAATAAAACTCCAATCAAGAGGAGTAACTTCAGCTAATAGTTGGGCTAATTCAGATCGATTATTGTCAAGTAGATTATCTAATTCTCTGACTATATTTTTTGGATTAATTTCATTAAATTTAGGTAATGCATTCATCATGTGTTCCTAAGAGTGTTGTATTTAGCTATTATTTTTTTGATAAAAAATCAAACTGAGTTTATTTTGTCTGATGAAGATAAATTTTTAGCGATGCTTTTATCTGACTAAGTTTAAAGCCACGATATTGAAGATAACGTATTTGACGTGACTGTTCTTTTAGGAGACAACTAGGCCTAAACTTTTTTTGCAGAGTCTTTTGAATAATGGTTAACCAAAATTCTTCATCTTGAGGAAGTTGAGAAAAAATAATATCATTACTTATACCATATTGATGACATTCGGTAGTGATCCGTATAGGCCCATATCCTTGCCTTATGCGTTTTTGAATAAATGTTTCACAAAAACGTACTTCGTTTAAAAATCCTTGTTGAGTTAAAATGTCTAAAACAGCTTCTATCGATTGATGCAGAAATCCTTTTTTCACCAATTTCTCTCGAAGCGTAAAGCGAGTATGCTCTCTTCTTGCTAAATGGTCCAAAGCAATTTGATAGATATTTTTGTCAATTTCTAAGACAGCATCATATAACATACACTAGCATTATTGTTACTCAACAATTTCAGTTTCCAGTTCTGACACTTCAGACAGATTATTTTCAGAAGGTTTGTTGATTAATTTTTTTCGAATCTCCGTTTCTAGTTTTTGAAAAATTTCAGTACGATCTTTCAAAAATTGCTTCGCATTATCTTTTCCTTGACCAATTCGTTCACCTTGATAACTATACCAAGCCCCTGCTTTATCGATTAATCCATTCGTTACACCGAGATCAACAATTTCTCCTAGGTGACAAATTCCTTGATTATAAAGAATTTCAAACTCAGCTTGCCTAAATGGAGGAGCAACTTTGTTTTTTACTACTTTGACTCGAGTTTCATTACCTATGACTTCATCACCTTTTTTGATGGAACCCGTGCGACGTATATCAAGACGTACTGACGCGTAAAACTTTAGTGCATTGCCGCCTGTTGTTGTTTCAGGATTACCAAACATAACCCCAATTTTCATACGGATTTGATTAATAAAGATAACAAGAGTGTTGGAGCGCTTAATATTTCCTGCCAGTTTACGTAAAGCTTGTGACATTAAACGGGCTTGTAAACCCATATGCGAATCACCCATTTCTCCCTCAATTTCGGCTCGAGGAGTTAGTGCCGCAACAGAGTCTACCACGATGATATCGATTGCATTAGAGCGGACTAACATATCAACAATTTCTAGTGCTTGTTCTCCTGTATCAGGTTGAGAAACTAGAAGCTCATCTTTTTTTACACCTAATCTCTCGGCGTAATTAGCGTCAAGCGCGTGTTCGGCGTCAACAAATGCCGCGACCCCTCCTATTTTTTGACATTCGGCAATCGTTTGCAGGGTAAGTGTCGTTTTACCAGAAGATTCAGGCCCATAGATTTCGATGATGCGTCCGCGTGGTAATCCACCTATCCCTAAAGCGATATCTAAGCCTAAAGAACCTGTAGAGATTACATCGACAGAAACCTGGCTAGAATCACCTAGGCGCATAACAGCACCTTCCCCGTGTTGTTTTTTAATCTGACTTAATGCCATTTTAAGGGCTTTTTCTCGTGAATTACTTGCATCACTCATAGCGCAGGTACCTTTATAAAGGAAAAAATGTAAAAATGGACTCTAACAAACATTATCGCATAAAATAAGCGACTGTCTCTATATGCTTTTTAGAGAGATCCACTTAAAAAGCAAGTATTTGTTTAAATTTTAAACAAATACTTGCGAAACCCATGCATTTTAAGCGCATGATTTTTTATAGTGAAGGTTATAAAGATTAAAAATGTAAGAAAAAGATCTGATAAGAGGCCTAATGAAAATACAAGTTCCTTCATTTAAATCAATCCGTGCTTTAGTTGTAGGGGATGTCATGTTGGATCGTTATTGGTCTGGTGATACATCCCGAATTTCTCCAGAAGCGCCCGTACCGATAGTTCATGTAAGAAGTCTTGATGAGCGTCCAGGCGGCGCAGGAAACGTCGCGTTAAATATAGCCGCGCTAGGTGCGCAGGTCGATTTACTTAGTTTTTGTGGAGATGATGAGGCGGGTAATATACTTGAGGAAAAACTAAGTCATGCTGGGGTCAATTGTTATTTATACAAGCTACCACAATCACCTACAGTGACTAAGCTTCGTATACTCAGTCTGCACCAGCAATTGATACGGCTCGATTTTGAAGAGACACCTTATCAATTGGACTATACCTATCTAAAACAATTATTTGAGCAAAAAATTGTACAGTGTGATGTAGTCATATTTTCCGATTATGCCAAAGGATGTTTGGCTGAGGCTCAGGAGCTCATTCAATTAGCCCGAAAAGCAAATAAGCCTGTATTCGTTGATCCTAAGAGTAATAATTTTATTGCCTATCATGGTGCTACAGTGTTAACACCCAACCGGCGGGAATTTGAAGTAGTAGTAGGAAAATGTAATAGTGAGCAAGCTTTATTGCAAAAGGGTAAACAGCTTTTAAAAGAGCATAATTTTGAAGCGCTACTGGTGACACGAGGGGAACAGGGAATGACGTTAATTCGAGACGATCAACCCGAGATTTCCTTATCGGCTTTTGCTAAGCAAGTTTATGATGTTACAGGTGCAGGTGATACGGCAATAGCTTGTTTAGCGCTAACTTATGCGACACAAGCCGATTTAGTCCATTCAGCACAACTTGCCAATATTGCTGCAAGCATAGTCGTGGGAAAAATTGGAGCAGCTACAGTCAGTCCAGCCGAACTAAGGCGAGCGATACAAATTCAGCAGCTCTCCTTTCATGGTGGTATTTTGACTGAAGATGAACTTAAAATAGTTGTTGCAGATGCAAAAGCGCATAATGAACAAATAGTGATGACAGGAGGTTGTTTCGATATTTTACATGCGGGTCATGTCGCTTACTTAGAACAAGCAAAACGTTTAGGCGATCGATTAATAGTAGCGATTAATGATGATAATTCCGTATCAAGCTTAAAAGGTTCAGGAAGACCGATAAACAAATTAGCCAATCGAATGGCGGTATTAGCAGGATTGAGTGTAGTAGATTGGGTAGTATCATTTAGTGAAGCAACTCCAGAACGTCTTATTAAACTGTTATTGCCAGATATTTGGGTAAAGGGAAATGATTATCAAGTCAATGATCTTTCTGAAGCGAAAGCAATACAAGAATATGGTGGCCAGATAAAATTAGTTGATTTGGTCAGAGGATGCTCTACTAGTGCGATCATTTCAAAAATTCAAGAACAAGAAAGAGAATCTTCATGATTGTCGTTACAGGTGGGGCAGGTTTTATTGGTAGCAATTTAGTTAAACAACTTAACCTGGTTTACCCTGATATACCGATTGTAGTCGTTGACGATCTAACAGATGGAGCTAAGTTCAGAAATATTGTGGATTGCTCGATTACTGACTATTTAGACCAAAATGAATTCTTAGATAAAATTAAGCAAAATAAGATTTTTTCTAAACTAAAAGCAGTTTTTCATCAAGGTGCTTGTTCCGTGACTACCGAATGGAATGGACACTATATGATGAATAATAATTATGAATATTCTAAAAATTTATTGCAGTACTGCTTGGCTTGGAAGATTCCTTTCATTTATGCTTCGAGTGCTGCCGTATATGGTTTGGGAACTGTTTTTAAAGAAGAATTAGTGTATGAAAAACCCGTAAATGTTTATGCTTATTCTAAATATTTATTTGATCAATATGTAAGAAGTATTTTTTATGATATAAAGAGTCAAGTTGTAGGTTTACGTTACTTTAATGTTTATGGTCCTAAAGAAAGCCATAAAGGTAGTATGGCCAGTGTGGTATTACATGCGGATAAACAACTTAAAAGTACAGGTATTATAAATTTATTCGAAGGAACGGATGGTTACGCTAATGGCGAACAACTTAGAGATTTTATCTATGTTGACGATGTTGTTGCTATTAATCTTTGGTTTTTAAAATCTAAAAAAAGTGGAATTTATAATGCAGGGACAGGAAATTGTGAAAGTTTTAATACACTCGCACAAGCAGTTATTGATTTTTATGGTCACGGAGAGATCCACTATATTCCATTCCCAGAACATTTGAGAGATTGTTATCAAAATTTTACTCAAGCTGATCTTTCAAAATTGCGTAATGCAGGTTATCAAGGAGCTTTTCGTAATGTTGCTAATGGGGTCAAAGATTATCTTTCTATGATACATAAAAATATTACCGTTTAATTCATTGCCACATTCTTTTTTTATCCATAAAATATAAATTCCGATAGAAAAATTTTAAAAAGGAGTTTTTTTTATGGATATTTATTCTTCTTTATTGACTACTTTGCTAGCGTCAATTATAACTACACCAGTTTTAGCAACTACCAGCCCTTTTATTTCGCATAATAATACCGTGTTAACTTCTTCCCCTGCAAAAACACTATCTAATTCAGTTTCAGCACTGGTTAATATTAATACAGCGGATGAAGAGACCTTAGCAGCAGAATTAAAAGGCATTGGTTTAAAACGTGCTAAGGCAATTCTTGCTTATCGTAATGAGCATGGACCTTTTCAATCTATTGATGATTTGATAAAAATCAAAGGAATAAGTAAAAGAATAGTGGATCAAAATCGCGAAAAAATAACTGTTTAATGAGGTTTCAGATATAAAAGTTGATTAAAAGAGAGGATAACAAAATTATATCTGAGTTGTGTGAAGTGGTATTCGTTGTGCTTGAGAAGGCGAAATTCTTTATTCAAGCACAATGAATCAAAAACAATAGGCGTAATTAGCAATTGTGAGTTTTTGTAAGCGCCATAATCATGCAGCAATCTATGTTTATACTATAACCATAGATTGCGAGTTGAGTGTCCACCTATTCAAGTATGAAGAGCATAGATAGGTAGCTGTGCTAACATGTATTTGATAGTCACTTCTAAATCGGATATTGAACATTCTAAACATGCCCCTTTAGGTGGCATAGCTCGATAACCCATTGTTGCATGTTTTAATAAGAGTGAAAATTTTTTCTTGATGCGCGGCGCCCAATCCGAATGATTCCCTAAACGCGGTGCGCCGCCTATGCCATTTTTATGACACAAGATACATTTACTTTCGAATATAGTTTTTCCCAAGTGAGCATCTTGTGCAACAACTTGTAATGATAATGAGGGGCTTATTTCTGAAGAAGCTACTTTGACTTTTCCAATCGGAGCGATACGCTTTTCAAGTGCTATTGAAGAGTTATCAAAAAAATCTGCATAAATAGGCATCATAAAATCAGAAGTAAAAATAAAAACAATTATATTTAAAATTTTTCTAAAATTTAGCACATGCTCAACTATGAATTTTTAAGATCGAAAAAAGCATCTAAGGATTTTATTTATGCTCCTATTTTTTTTGATTAAAAGTTTAAGCAAAATTTGTTTCCGCCTCTTTTTCTTCTGTTTCCATACTTGATTGATATTGACCTTTGCAAGCAGCGGCATTGAGTTTTGCGCGTTTATAAAAGGCACGCTGTGCTGCTTTCACATTATGCGCTTTGCCATTCCAAGTTTTTAATGCAGGTTCTTGTAAAGCGCGACCATAGGAAAAGCTTAAGCGCCAAGGATGACGCGAAGGTTGTAGTTTATTCATCGTATTTAAATGAGCAGTAGCGGCTTCTGGAGTTTGACCTCCAGAAAGAAAATTAATGCTAGGTACTGCTGCAGGAACTGTTTGACGTAATATCTTTAAAGTTGCTGCTGCAACTTCAGCGATATTAGGTTGAGGGATATATTGATTTCCAGCAATTACCATACTGGGTTTTAGTATCATACATTCTAGTAAAATATGGTGCTTGTGGAGTTCTTGAAATACAGTATAAAGAACAGCTTCTGTTGCTTCAGCGCAGCGAGATAGGCTGTGATCGCCGTCTATTAATAATTCCGGTTCTACTATGGGGACAATACCATTGTTTTGACAAATAGATGCATAGCGAGCTAAGGCTTGTGCATTAGCTGTTACGGCTAAAGAAGAAGGAAGTGTGCTAGATATTGAAAAAACAGCTCTCCATTTGGCAAAACAAGCGCCAAGATTTTTATAAGTTAGAAGACGTTCTGCTAAACCATCGAGGCCTTGAGTCATTTTTTCTTCGGCATTTAAAGAAATGAGCCCTTTATCTACCTTTATTCCAGGTACAATACCTTCATTATCTAAATAATCCGGGAATAGCAATCCTTCTTTAGTTTTTTGCGCTAAAGTTTCTTCATGAAGGATAACGCCATTGATAAATGCCTCAATATCAGGGGTAGTAAAAAGGAGTTCGCGATAATTACGACGATTTTCTATGGTTGACTCTATATGTAAGGGGGAAAATCGTTTAGTAATAGTCGCTTGACTTTCATCTGCCGCTAAAATCCCCTTTCCTGGTACAGTTAATCGTTGAATAGTCCCTTCAAGCTCATGAGTGGCCATAATGAGTTGCTCCTTACATTTTTTTGAGGTGTAAAGCTAAGTGAATCTTACATGTATTTTGTAAAGCTTAATACTATATAGAACAATGGGGGTAATTTCTAGTAAAGTTACTGATCACCAGATGTTCCATAATATAGGGCCTACCTTTAATTTCAGGCCTAGATTCCTAATTTGCGCCAGTCCGGCTTAGGAAAAACGACTGACTTAGATTTTTTTATATTTAGTAAGGGTACTCAATCGAACTAAGAAGGCAAAATTCATCCTTATATTAGCATTGCATAAAAGGGTTACGCTTATTATACTGTCCGACAATTTATAAGCTGGGGGTGGCTTAAAATGACGTGTAGTAGGCTTGCCCAATTACCAGGTAAGGTGATGCAAAAAATGTGCCATGCGGGTTCCATAGCATTTGGCGGGTTACTAGGGCTAGTAGTTATTTTCGGGAATGTTTTTCAGGGGAGTGAGGTTATTAAATCTCTTGCACTGGGTATTTCCTTATGGTTACTTCCTAACTGTTATTTTGTGATTAAAATAATGCGTCGTTTAGGACAAATGTCTGGAAGAAAATTGCTCAATATTTTTTATCGAGCAGAATTAATAAAATTATTCTTCAGTGGAATTTTTTTTATAATGGTGGTTCAGTTATTATCAGTAAACATTCCGATCTTGTTGCTAGCTTATTTGGCCTCTCAGCTAGTATTTTGGCTATTGCTAATAATTAAAAGTGATGAAGGTTTAGTATGAATGGCGAACAAACATCAGCAAATTATGTTCAGCATCATCTTGAACATCTTAACTTTAACCTGAAAACCTTAAGTTTTTCAGATGGAGGAAGTTTTTGGAATTTAAATCTCGATACCTTTTTGTTATCAGCTGTACTAGGTATAGGATTTTTAATTTTATTTCGCTGGGTAGCTGCCACTGTAAGCAGTGGTGTTCCAGGTAAAATCCAAAATTTTGTTGAGATTCTCGTAGAGTTTGTAGATAAAACTGTAAAAGAATCTTTTCACGGGGTTAGTCAATTGATTGCGCCTTTAGCGCTGACAATTTTTGTTTGGGTATTCTTAATGAATTTTATGGATTTACTGCCAGTTGATCTATTGCCGACAGTATTATCATTGTTTGGTGTCAGTCATTTTCGATCTGTGCCGACTGCTGATCCTAATACGACATTCGGCATGTCAATTGCGGTCTTTATTTTAATCATTTACTATAACTTAAAAATTAAAGGTGTGAAGGGACTCAGTAAAGAAATGCTGGTTTCCCCATTTGGTCCTTATCTTTTCCCCATCAATATTATTTTCCGGTTATTAGAAGAATTTGTACGACCTATTTCTTTATCGTTACGGTTATTCGGAAATTTATTTGCTGGAGAATTAATTTTTATTTTAGTGGCGTTATTACCATGGTGGTTACAGTGGACTTTTGGTGGTGTTTGGGCAGTGTTTCATATATTAATTATTGCGATTCAGGCATTTATCTTTATGATGCTAACTATAGTTTATTTAAGTATGGCGCATGAGACCCACGGCCAAGAACAAACACATTAATTATTTATTAATATACAAAGAGAGGATATAAAAATGGTAGAAGTTGCGCAAGTAGTTGCTAATGTACAAGGTTTAACGGCCATTGCAGCGGCTTTATTAGTAGGGTTAGCTGCATTAGGTACCGCAATTGGTTTCGGTATTTTAGGTGGAAAGTTTTTAGAAGGGGTAGCGCGCCAGCCTGAGTTAACACCCATGCTGATGTTGCGAATGTTTTTAATGGCTGGATTAGTTGATGCGTTTGCTGCTATTTCTATCGTGATGGGACTATATTTAATTTTTGCTAAAAATCCTTTTTTAAGCGAAGTTTTAAAACTAGTTTCTAAACCAGTAACGGGTTAATTGATAATAAATTTGAGAAAACATCGTGGAAATTAATATAACCTTATTAGGCCAGTTAATTACGTTTTCTGTTTTTGTGTGGTTTACCATGAAATTCGTATGGCCACCTATACTGAAAGTAATGCAAGAGCGAGAACAACGTATTGCAGATGGTTTAGCTGCCGCAGAGCGCGGTCAACAAGCTTTAGAATTAGCACAATTAAAAGCAGATGAGTATTTGCAGGAAGCAAAACAACAAGCGACTGAGATCATTGAGCAAGCGAATAAACGCGCTAATCAAATGTCTGAAGAGTCGAAGAAGCAAATAAGAATAGAGAATGAACGTTTATTGACAATAGCCAGAGCGGATATTCAACAAGAATGGCAGGCTGCACAACAGAAACTACGTGCAGAAGTAGCTAATTTAGTAATTATAACCACTGAGAAAATTTTGGCGCAATCTCTCGATAGTGTGGCTCAACATGCACTCGTTAAACAATCTTTGGAAGAAATTTGATGGCTGATTTCACATCCATTGCTAGACCCTATGCACGAGCGGCATTTGCTTGTGCTATGGATAAAAATAACGTGGATGCTTGGTCTGCTTTACTTAAGCAGTCAGTAAGGGTTATTAACGAAAAATCGATGCAAAATCTATTAAAAAATCCATGTATCGATAAAATAGTAGCGTATGAATGTTTGTTGGAATTTTGCAAAACAGTAATTTTTCCTTTTGGAAAGAATTTTCTAAAACTAATGGCAGTTAACCAACGATTATTAGTACTTCCAGAAGTTGAAGATTTATTTGGACGATATAAAGCTGAGCTAGCTAAGGAAGTGACAGCTTATGCTATTTCCGCTGTGCCTTTAACTAAAATGGAAGAACAAACTTTAGAAAAAGTATTATCGGAACGTTTACAAAGTCATATAAAATTAGACCACCACACGGATAAGAATTTATTAGGTGGATTGGTCGTTCGCGTCGGGGATTTAGTCATCGATGGTTCTGTACGTGGCAAATTAGAACGTTTACGTGCGACATTAGTGAATTAAGAGGCAGTATAGGCTATGCAACAATTAACCACATCTGAAATTAACGAATTAATCAAAGAGCGTATCCAGAAATTTGATGTTTCTGCAGAAACGCGTACAGAGGGAAGTATTGTCAGTCTTCGTGATGGAATTGTGCGTATCTATGGTTTAAATGATGTTATGTTGGGAGAAATGATAGAGTTTTCACCCCAATGTTATGGACTTGCTTTAAATCTAGAACGCGATTCAGTCGGTGCGGTTGTTTTGGGTGACTATGAAGGACTAAGTGAAGGTCAAACGGTTAAGTGTACTGGACGTATTCTTGAGGTTCCGGTAGGCGAAGCTTTATTAGGGCGAGTTGTTAATGCTTTAGGGCATCCCATAGATGGTCGTGGCTCAATTGAGGTTGAAAAAAATGCTCCTATTGAACAAGTTGCTCCAGGTGTTATTTGGCGTCAAAGTGTTTCACAGCCGTTGCAAACGGGCATACTAGCTATCGACAGTATGGTGCCAATAGGGCGTGGTCAGCGCGAATTAATAATTGGAGATAGACAAACTGGAAAAACAGCACTGGCTGTCGATGCGATTATTAACCAAAAAAATACGGGCGTAAAATGTATTTATGTTGCAATAGGTCAAAAAGCGTCATCTATTGCCGCTGTAGTGCGAAAGTTAGAAGAGCAAGATGCTTTAAAGCATACCGTTATTGTATCGGCGAGTGCTGCTGATTCTGCTGCATTACAGTTTATTGCACCTTATGCCGGATGTGCGATGGGAGAATATTTTCGCGATCAAGGTGAAGACGCACTGATTATTTATGATGATTTAACGAAACAAGCTTGGGCTTATCGGCAAATATCCTTGTTATTGAGGCGCCCACCTGGTCGAGAAGCTTATCCAGGTGATATATTTTATTTACATTCGCGTTTACTCGAACGTGCCGCAAGAGTTAATCAGGAGTTTGTTGAAAAGGCTACGAATGGGCGTATTAAAGGAAAAACAGGTTCGTTGACGGCATTACCGATTATTGAAACTCAAGCTGGAGATGTCTCTGCTTTTGTTCCGACGAACGTTATCTCCATTACGGACGGTCAAATCTTTTTAGAAACCGATTTATTTAATGCCGGTATACGTCCTGCAATTAATGCTGGTTTATCTGTTTCGCGAGTGGGTTCTGCGGCTCAAACTAAAATTATAAAAAAATTAGGTGGTGGTGTTCGATTAAGTTTGGCTCAATATCGTGAACTTGCTGCTTTCTCTCAGTTTATGTCCGATTTAGATGAAGCGACACGTAAGCAGCTTGAGCGGGGGCAACGAGTTACTGAAATTTTAAAACAAAAACAATATGCACCTTTAAGTGTTGCTGAGATGGCTGTGCTATTGTTTGCTGTTGATAAAGGTTATTTAGATGATATAGAACTGACTAAAATAGTTACATTTTCAGAAGGATTATTAGCTTATATGCATTCAGAACAAACGAATTGTTTGAAACAGATTAACCAAAAAGATGATTATAACGAAGTGATAGCTGATGAGTTAAAGACAGCGATTACTGCTTTTAAAACGACACAAACTTGGTGATAGCGAATGAGTTTTGCGCAAGAGATACGCGGTAAAATTGCTAGTATTAAAGGCACTCAGAAAATAACGCGAGCCATGGAAATGGTAGCGGCTAGTAAAATGCGAAAAGCTCAAGAACGTATGACTTTTTCGCGACCTTATGCGCACAAGATGCTAGATCTAATCTATCATGTCGCAAGTAGTCATGCGGAATATCAACACCCTTATTTACAAGTAAGAGAGTTAAAACGAGCAGGTTTTCTTGTCATCACTACGGATAAAGGATTATGTGGCGGACTGAATACTAATTTACTAAAGTTGGTTTTGCAGAAATTTCGAGTGTGCCAATCTAAAGGGATTGCTGTAGATTTGGCGATTATAGGTGGAAAAGGTGAGGCTTTTTTTAAGCGTATAGGTGGTCATGTGGTCGCACATGCCAATCATTTGGGAGATGCACCGCAACTACAAGATTTAATTGGGGTTATTAAAGTTTTATTAGATGCTTATAAGCGAGGCGAGCTAGATAGTGTAACTATTTTCTATAATGAATTTATTAATACGATGACTCAAAAAGCGCAAGCTCTTGAGTTATTACCCGTTTTGCCTTCTGAAAAATCAGATCTTAATTATCGGTGGGATTATCTCTATGAACCTGATGCAAAGCCATTGTTAGAATTGGTCCTTACACGTTATATAGAATCACAAGTTTATCAGAGTGTTGTAGAAAATACCGCTTGTGAACAAGCGGCTCGGATGGTAGCTATGAAAAATGCAACGGATAATGCGGGTGAATTAATAAGCGATTTACAATTAGCCTATAATAAAGCACGCCAGGCAGCCATTACCAAAGAACTAGCAGAAATAGTTGCCGGTGCGGAAGCTGTTTAAATTTAACCATATATGAATAAATAATGAAGAGTAACGTTATGATAAAGCCAATTAACCCCATCGGACATATAGTCGAAATTATCGGCGCCGTTATCGACGTTGAATTCCCAAGAGGAGAAGTTCCGAAAGTTTATGATGCCTTAACGGTTTATGACCATGATTTAGTGCTAGAGGTCCAACAACAGTTAGGTGATGGTATTGTACGTACTATCGCAATGGGTACGAGTGATGGTTTGCAGCGAGGGACAAAAGTAACTAATACCCGAGCGCCTATTAGTGTTCCTGTCGGAAAACAGACATTAGGTAGAATCATGGATGTATTAGGTAGGCCTATCGATGAAGCAGGCCCTATTAATGAGAAAATCCGTTTACCCATTCATCGCAAACCACCTACTTTTTCAGAACAAGCGGCTAATGAACAATTATTAGAAACAGGAATTAAAGTGATTGATTTACTTTGTCCTTTTGCTAAAGGTGGAAAAGTAGGTTTATTCGGCGGTGCTGGAGTAGGTAAAACCGTTAATATGATGGAACTAATACGTAATATCGCGATTGAGCACAGTGGTTACTCGGTATTTGCAGGAGTGGGTGAGCGAACACGGGAGGGTAATGATTTTTATCATGAGATGAAAGAATCTAATGTTTTAGATAAAGTCTCATTAGTCTATGGACAAATGAATGAACCACCCGGTAACCGTTTGCGAGTTGCTTTAACAGGTTTGACAGTAGCTGAATATTTTAGGGATGAAGGTCGAGACGTATTATTATTTATCGATAATATCTACCGTTATACATTAGCAGGTGTTGAAGTATCTGCATTACTAGGGCGTATGCCTTCTGCTGTGGGATATCAACCTACTCTGGCTGCAGAAATGGGTGCCTTACAAGAACGTATTACTTCAACTAAAACGGGTTCTATTACTTCTATCCAAGCGGTTTACGTTCCAGCAGATGATCTGACTGATCCTTCACCAGCAACTACTTTTGCACATCTCGATGCAACCGTTGTATTGTCCCGACAAATTGCTGAGCTTGGTATTTATCCGGCGATAGATCCGTTAGATTCTAATAGCCGTCAGCTTGATCCGTTGATTGTTGGCCAAGAACATTATGACGTTGCACGAGCGGTACAAAAAACTTTACAGCGTTATAAAGAATTGAAAGATATTATTGCTATTTTAGGTATGGATGAATTATCAGAGCAAGATAAATTGATTGTTATGCGTGCCAGAAAGATACAACGGTTTTTATCTCAGCCTTTCTTTGTTGCTGAAATATTTACGGGTTCTCCTGGTAAATATGTCAGCCTTAAAGAAACAATTCGTGGCTTTAAAGCTATTTTGAATGGCGAGTTTGATGATCTGCCTGAGCAAGCGTTTTATATGGTTGGAAGTATAGATGAAGTAGATGTTAAAGCAAAAGCTTTGTAAGCTTAGAGAAATATCATGACTAAAACCATGCCGATTGAGATTGTGAGCGCAGAAGATGCGATTTTTTCAGGTGAAGCTACTCATTTAGTGGCGATAGGTTTATTAGGCGAACTCGGTATTTATCCTGGTCATACACAATTATTAACAGCATTAAAACCAGGACCAGTCCGTATTATAAAACCAGATGGGGAAGATGAAATACTTTACATTTCTGGCGGTATTTTAGAAGTGCAGCCACAACTCGTGAGTATTTTAGCCGATACGGCTATACGAGCTGCCGATTTAGATGAATTGGCTGCATTAGAAGCTAAAGAACGGGCAGAGCGGATATTAAATGACAAACAAGCTGATATCGATTACGCAAAAGCAACAGCAGAATTAGCTCAAGCAGTTGCCCAATTACAAGCCATATCGAAATTAAAGAAGAAACCCCGGTAAAATATAGTTCTCTTAAGTCTAGCAAGAACTACATAAATACGAGAAAACTTCTTTAAATAAAAGTGAGATAAAATGCAAAAGATTGAGTTAATTAATCTAATGCAAAATTATGTTTTGAAATAGGCTAGTTTAAAAATATGAAATTACTTGATGTCATCATTTTAGCTGCTGGCCATGGAAAGCGTATGCATTCTAATTTACCTAAAGTATTGCATAAATTAGCGGGTAAACCTTTATTACAATATATTGTTGAAACAATTAAAGGTTTGCAACCTCATGCTGTTTATGTGGTTTATGGAAATGGTGGCGGTCAAGTACCCCAGTGTTTAGGGCATTTATCAGTTAATTGGGTAAAACAAACGGAATTGTTAGGTACTGGACATGCAGTCGCTCAAGCTATTCCAGAGATTAAACAAGATGAGAGTCGTACGCTTATTTTACTAGGCGATACCCCATTAGTGAGTTTAGCTACTTTACAAAAATTAATTTATACCACTGAAACCCATCAAATTGGTTTAATTACATTAACGACACAACAACCTTTTGGTTTAGGGCGTATTTTACGGGATCAAGAAGGAAAGGTTGTTCAAATTGTTGAAGAAAAAGATGCTAGTTCAGAGCAAAAAAAAATACAAGAAGTAAATAGTGGTATTTTTTATATATCTGTAAAACTGCTAAAACGTTGGCTTCCTAAAATAAAAAAAATGAATGCGCAAGGTGAATATTACTTAACGGATATTATTACAATGGCTGTAGAGGAAAAGATAGAAATAGTAACAGTATCTTCAGATATTGATGGAGAAATGCAAGGAGTTAATGATCGTGTACAATTAGCAAAGCTTGAACGTTATTTTCAGCAACAGGCAGCTGAAAAACTTATGTTAGCAGGAGTTACATTACGCGATCCACAGAGATTTGATTTGCGCGGACAATTAACCGTTGAAAAAGACGTGATTATCGACGTAAATGTTATTTTGGAAGGAGAAAATTCGATAGGTGCTAGTAGCTCTGTAGGCTCACACTCCATCTTAAAAGATGTCAAAATTGGGAAAAATGTTGAAATTAAACCTTATTCATTAATTGAAGATGCAATCATTGGAGATAATTGTATTATTGGTCCTTTTGCACGTATTCGTCCTGGGTCGGTTCTCAAAAATAATGTTCATATAGGAAATTTTGTTGAAGTTAAAAAAAGTCAGATAGAACAAGAAACTAAAATTAATCATTTAAGTTACATCGGGGATGCAAATATTGGCAAAAATGTCAATATTGGTGCGGGTACCATTACGTGTAATTATGATGGAGCAGTCAAAAATCAAACCCAAATAGAAGATGATGTGTTTGTTGGTTCTAATACGGCCTTAATAGCACCCATACGAATACAGAAAGGAGCAACAATAGGCGCTGGCTCTACCTTAAATAAGGATGTTCCCGCTGGAAAGTTAACTTTAAACAGGGCTGACGTAAAAACCCTTTCAAATTGGAAACGTCCGCGAAAAAAAGAAACTTAATCATAATTTTCAAAGTTTACTCTTCCTAGATAGAAGCTCAACTTTCCTATAGGAGTTTTTTTCAGCTTAGCGATTAAATTTTATTGGAGCGAACGATATCCCACCAATTTTCTTTTAGATAATTGATAAGAACAGACTCATTTTCTTCAACAAAGTTTTTTTTGATATTAATTAATAATGCTTGTGTTACTTGTTTATCAAGATTGCTAAGTAAAACGCCACCGACATGAGGTGCAGAACATAATATAAGTTGTTTGTATTGATGATTGTCTAGTCCTTTTTTTAAAAAATTAGCCAAGATTTTAGTAAAATGATCGAGTTCTACTTCATGTGGGCTGCTGGGTGCTTCATAGGCTCCTTTTGCAGAATGCATCGTTTGATAATGACCAGGTCTATCAGAAACTAAATCGCTTTCTTTTAGTTTAGCATTAGGGTTTTCTAGACTCTTTAATAAAATCAATCTGTGATCTTTGGGCTCATAAGAATAAATATGACCTAAACTACTATTTAAGCTAATAACCCAAATCATTTAACCCCCTTAAGTATGTTTTTAAAGTATAGCAGGGTTCAAGGCTATGCTCTTTGTAGATTTTAGGGGAATAAAATGGGTTTCTGCCATCCGCCTAGTAAGGTTTCTAATTTTTGCCCAATCATGAGCGTTACGTCGTCATGCCATGGCTTAGCAACGATCTGAATCCCGATGGGTAAACCTTCCGCGGAATAACCACACCGTACGGTTAAGACTGGCCAGCCTGTTAAATTGTAAATATTAAGATAACTAAAATCATGACCTTCGATAAATGAATGACCATGTAATTTTGCAGGAGTTGCTGCTACGGGACATATAATGACATCATATGGAAAAAAGAATTTTTCTAAGGAAATACGTAATTGATCAATGCGACGTAAACGTTGATGTAATTCAGTAATAGAAAACTCACATTGACGCGCAATCGCTAAAAATTCTTTCACCAGATAAGAAGGTTTATTAATACCCAAATGGTTAAGTAAATTTTTAAATCCTAAACCCTTATCTCCACCCAAAATAAATGTCTCTGTAATAAGAGTATAAAGTTCTTTTAAGTATGGTGGGCATTGATACTCAATTTGTCGTACCTCACCTTGTAAAACATGCACTACTTGATTAATCGTTTGTAGGGTTGCTTTATCAGGTGAAGCAATGCCATTATCTGAATAAAAAACAATTCGTAAATTTTTACAGTTGATGAAAGGGGTGCGGATTGAAATAGGTACGACATCTGGATCAGCATTATCTGGACCCGTTAGTAAGGGTAGAGATAATACGATATCATCCACAAACCGCGCCATAGGACCATAAGTAGTTAATGGCCGTAATAAACCCCTACCATCTGAGGGAACATTACCTGAATTAGGGATTAACCCGCGAGTGGGTTTTAAACCTACAATGCCTGTATTATGAGCAGGTTGACGTATACTTCCTGCTCCATCCGAACCCAAACCTAGTACTGAGCCACCCGCGGCGATAATAGCGGCTTCTCCGCCACTACTTCCCCCGGAAGTGCGATTTAAATCATAAGGATTTAAAGTTTTGCCGTAGCGATCATTATCTGTTTCATAGGCAATATTGAATTCAGGAACATTACTTATACCTAAAATAATTCCGCCAGCAGCTTTTAATCTAGCGACAGCAGTGGCATCTTCTTTAGGGAGAAAATTGTAACCATTACTTCCTTTGCTAATAATAAAATCGCTGACTTTACAACAATCTTTGATAGTAATAGGTAAACCATGTAAAGGACCGAGAATTTGATTTTTAGCTAATTTTTCATCCGCTATGCAAGCTTTTTCTAATACAATTTCTGGCTCTGCTAGTTGAACAAGTGCGTTAAGCTTAGGATTAACTTGTTGGATGCGATCTAAATGCGTTTGGATAAGCTCAACACAGGAAATTTTTTTTTCTTTAATTAGCGTGGCTAATTTTCTTGCGGATAGAAAGTAAAGATCTGAAGTCATGGAATGATTAATATAAATTATTGTGTATCAAGTTAGAAGAAAATTCTGTTTAGAATAAAAAGTGGTTATTTATTAGTGTCCTATTTTATAATGCCACAGGCTATACGTGCACCGCCTCCTCCTAATTTAGTAGGAACATCCGAATAATTGTCACTATCGGCATGAATTATTAAAGAATGGTTTTTAAGTTCATTTAAACGTAATCGAGGAGCTAGAATTGGTAATGTCGCGTTGCCATTATTATCAACGTCTAAAACAGGGAGATCGCCTAAATGACCTTTTCCATAAGGACCTAAATGCTTGCTAGAATGAAAAGGATCAAAGTGATCGCCTGCCGCCATGCCGTTATCTAGACAAGAGGGGTTTTGATGGATATGAAAACCATGTAAACCGGGTGGAAGATTATGTAGATTGGGTGTCAATAAAACACCATAAGGTTTTTCTGAGGCAATTACAGTGCCTATAGATTGCCCCAAGCCTTGTTGAGAGATAAGATACATAGGTATGGAGATATCAGCAAGGACACTATTGCAGATTAGTAAGCAGATGCTGGCAACCGAAAATTTAAGTAATTTAAACATTACAGATATCCCTCAACTCTATCGTGCTAAGTATAGCATAGCTTAATTAAAATATTATTTGGTTATTTTAAGATGTTATGCAGTGTATTCAATTTTATTTTGACATTTTTTTCACATAACCCAAGCGAGTTATAAAAAAATTATTTTACATTACAAAAAAAATAACATTTAATAACTCATTATATTTTTCTTATTTTTTTTGAATCTAAGTATCAATTTATTTTTTATATCAAATCAAATTCTATTGAAAATTTAGATAATAAAGCATAGGTTTTTTACTTAGGTAGCTTATGATGCAATGAGAAAATTGTTTGTATTAATAATTACAAAAAATGATTTATATACTAAACATGCGATTACATTGCATGAGGTAGATATTTTTCATAATGATAATAGTCATAGAGTTACTTATCCGGTATTATAGTTTTATATTTTAACTAATTTATTATTATGTAAAATTAAATTAAAAAATATGGTATTTAAGTAATGATAATTTAAAATTGCTATGCGTATCACTCTAAAACAACTCGAAGTTTTTGTCGCAATTGCTAAGACAGGAAACGTAAGTCACGCTGCAAAGAAAATGTATCTCTCTCAGTCAGCATGTAGTATGGCTCTTGCTACATTAGAAGAACAATTAGAAGGATCTATATTTGATAGACATGGCAAACAATTATTTTTGAATGAACGAGGGAGAGTTTTGTTACCTAAAGCCAGCAGCGTCATATCACAAATTTCAGAGCTTAAAGATATGATGATGGAAAATAAAAAGGATAATTTATCTGGCCAATTAATCATAGGAGCGAGTAAGACCATCGGTAATTATCTATTACCAAAGCTTATTTCTGAACTTACTTATACGCATAAAAATATTCAAATCAATCTAAAAATAGCAACTACTAAAGCCATATTATCTAGATTACTCACATTTAATGTTGATGTTGCTTTAATAGAGGCTAATTGTTTTTCAGATAAAGTTCATACTTATCCTTGGAAAAAAGATGAATTAGTCATCATTGCTGCTCCAAAATATCCTTTGAGTAAAAAAAAGAAATTGACACTATCAGATATCGCGAACGCACGTTGGTTACTCCGAAAACAAAATTCTAGTATCCGTGAAAAATTAGAAGAAAAATTTGGTGGAAAAATCCGACCTTTTTTAGAATTAGATGATACAGATGCGCTTAAACAGGCAACTCAAGCAGGTTTAGGGATAAGCTGTCTTTCTCGATTTGTCGTTGAAGATTCTTTAAAAAATAATACCTTAATAGAACTAAAAACTCCATTTTTAACCCTAAGTAGAGAGTTCTATATTTTGATTCATAAGGAAAAATATCAATCTACTATAATTTCTGAGTTTTTAAAAAAAGCGAATACCTGATGTCGAACGGTTAATTTATCCTTAGTTGTAAATAGCGCTAGTTAATTTTTGTGTTTAGTATAAAGTAGAGTTACAGGTGGTTGATTAGGTGTAAGCATTTTTATGCAATCAATTTTAATTTTAGGTGCTACTTCTTCCATAGCAAGGGCATGTAGCGAAATTTTTGCTTCAAGACAATGTAAACTTTTCCTTGCAAGTCGGGATATTCCGGAGCTAGAACGTATAGCTGTCGATCTTAGAATCCGATATAGTATTGATGTTAATTATGCTTTTTTTGACATTACACAACTTCATTCGCATGCGAATTTTTTTGAAACGCTTATTGATAAAATGGGTTCAATTGATGGTGTCCTAATGGCGGTAGGTTTGATTGATAAATTAGACTATCAAAAAGTGATGGCTGCTAATTTTACCGGTCCTATTTCCTTTTTTGAGCTTTATGTTAAATATCTAACTATTCAAAAAAAAGGCTTTATTATTGGATTAAGTTCTGTAGCAGGAGATCGAGGGCGGAAACCTAATTATGTTTATGGTGCTAGCAAAGCAGGGTTGACTATTTATTTACAAGGGTTACGTAATTATTTTTACCCTTCTAAAATACAAGTATTAACAATTAAGTTAGGGTTAATTGATACCAAAATGGTTTTCGGGGGAAAGTATCCACTTTATTTAGCAGCTAATCCAAAAAAAACAGCGATAAAAATTATACGGGCGTTAGATAAGGGTCGGGAGAGCGTGTACATTCCTGGGGTTTGGCGGATTATAATGTTAATTATTCGCTTTATACCAGAAAAAATTTTTAAGTGCCTAAGTATATAATATAAAAAAAATGGTATTCAATTTAAAATCCAAGACCAGATTAAGATTATTTAATGTTAATGACTTAAGTGGCAATTAACTGGTCAAGTTGTTTGGAAACATTTTGATAGTCTAGCATTTGATCAAAATTCAAATAGCGATATAAGTTTTCACTCATAGTGTCAATAAATTTCATTTTTTCTCTATATTCATCTAAGTTAGGGATATAACCAAGAATTGCTATTATCGCAGATAACTCAGCAGAAGCTAAAAAAACATTAGCATCTTTTCCCATACGATTAGGAAAGTTTCGAGTTGAGGTAGAAACGACAGTAGCACCATCACGTACACGAGCTTGATTACCCATACACAATGAACATCCGGGCATTTCCGTTCGCGCGCCTACGATGCTATAGGTTGAGTAATAACCTTCTTGCATTAATTGGTGGGCATCCATTTTGGTTGGAGGTGCTATCCATAATACAGTGGGTAATCGGTTGTTAAAATTCTTTAATAAACTTCCAGCGGCACGATAATGACCAATATTAGTCATGCAGGAACCTATGAATACTTCATCGACCTTAGTTTGTGCTACAGCAGATAAAGGCTTGATATTGTCTGGATCATTAGGACAAGCTAATAAAGGTTCTTTGATCTGATTCAGATCAATTTCGATGATTTCTGCATAGTTTGCATCAACATCTGGCTCTAATAATGTAGGTTCTGCTAACCAAGTTTCCATTGCTTCAATTCGACGCTGTAAACTACGAATATCGTGATAACCATTACTGATCATCCACTTTAGAAGAGAAATATTAGAGTTTAAATATTCAATGATCGGTTCTTTATTTAAGCGAACAGTACAACCGTTTGCAGAGCGTTCCGCAGATGCATCAGCAAGTTCAAAAGCTTGTTCAATTTTAAGATTGGGTAAGCCTTCAATTTCTAACACACGGCCTGAAAAGATATTTTTTTTATTTTTGCTATCTAGAGTGAGTAAGCCGCGTTGTAAGGCGATATAGGGGATTGCGTTGACTAAATCACGTAATGTGATGGTAGGTTGTATTTTGCCAGTAAACCTAACTAATATTGACTCTGGCATGGTTAACGGCATCACACCCATAGCGGCTGCAAAAGCAACGATACCTGAGCCACCAGGGAAACTAATACCGATAGGAAAACGCGTATGGGAATCGCCCCCGGTACCTACCGTATCGGGTAGTAGCATTCGATTAAGCCAAGAATGGATAATTCCATCGCCGGGCCTTAATACAACCCCGCCGCGTGAAGAGAAAAAATCTGGCAAGTTATGTTGTGTTTCTATATCAACAGGTTTTGGATAAGCTGCGGTGTGGCAAAAACTTTGCATGACTAGGTCTGCAGAAAATCCAAGACATGCAAGCTCTTTTAGTTCATCTCTGGTCATGGGTCCTGTAGTATCTTGTGAACCTACGGTTGCCATTTTTGGCTCGCAGTATGTTCCAGGACTAACACCAGGCAATCCACAGGCTTTACCTACTATTTTTTGGGCTAAGGTAAATCCCTTTCCATTTTGAGGAATAATTTCGGGACGGTTAAATTCCTGGGAAAAGGGATAAGACAATGTAGCTCGTACTTTATCGGTCAATGATCGACCAATAATTAAAGGTATTCTGCCACCTGCACGTACGGCGTCCATGAGTGTGAAGTTTGGTGTGAAATGAACTATTTCTTGACCTTGCTCATTCTCAATTCGTCCCTCGTAAGGATAGATGTGGATAATATTTCCCATGCGAAGCTGACTTACATCCACTTCGATAGGGAACGCACCAGAGTCTTCAGCTGTTGTACGGAAAATAGGGGCAATTTTTCCACCTAAAATAACTCCACCCCGGTTTTTATTAGGGACAAAAGGGATCCCATGGCCGATATGCCATAATAAGGAGTTGATAGCGGATTTTCGCGATGAACCGGTACCCACAACATCTCCAACAAATGCGATAGGATGACCTTTAGTTTTTAGCTGCTTAATGACTTGTAAAGCATCCGGCATACGATTACGAAACATAACTAAGCTGTGTAAAGGGATATCAGGGCGACTCCAGGCTTCAGTTGCGGGAGAAAGATCATCGGTATTGATCTCTCCAGAAACTTTAAAAACAGATAAAGTAAGCTTATTCGGCACTTTTGGCTTAGCAAGGAACCATTCCGCATTTCCCCAAGCTTCTACAACTTGATGGGCATAGTGATTGCCTTTTTTAGCTTTAGCTATGACATCATGATAGGCATCAAACATTAATAAGGTATGTGAAAGCTGTTTTGCCGCTATTTGAGCTATGTCATGTTGTCGATCGAGTAATTCAATTAGAATAGGAACATTATAGCCACCTAACATACTACCTAATAGCTCTATGGCGAGCATTGGAGTTATAAAAGGAGAATTAACTTCACCTTTTGTTAAGGCAGCAAGGAAAGCGGCTTTAACATAGGCGGCAGGATCGACTCCAGGTGCAACATGCTCAGCTAATAACTTGACTAGAAAAGCTGCTTCCTGTGAAAAAACGGGATTTTGAATTAATTCAATACACGCTGTAACCTGTGTTGCATCAAGCGGAAGAGGCGGAATACCGTGTTCAGCACGTTGCTGACTATGTTCTCGATAAGTCGCTAAAAAACGGGATGGTGATGCAGACACAATGACCTCACTTATTGTTTGATAATAAGATTATTATACTCTTTTAAATTATCATAAGTAAGTAAATCACTTATTAAGCGTTTTCCAGAAAATATGAAAAATGACATTTTTAACCGACTTTTTCAGCTTAGAGAAAAGATACGAAATGCAGAATGTCGTTTTGGACGAAGCCCCGGTTCAGTGCAGCTCATTGCTATTAGCAAGGCTCAGGATCTAGAGGCTATAAGGTCAGCAATAGCTGCTGAGCAGTTTGCCTTTGGTGAAAGCTATGTCCAGGAAGCGGCGGAAAAAATTCTAGATCTTCATAATCTAGGGCTCGAATGGCATTTTATAGGTAGAATTCAAGCGAATAAAACAAAATTTATTGCTAATAATTTTTCTTGGGTGCATAGCCTTGGGGAATTAAAGTTCGCTATAAAATTGAATAAGTATCGAAAAGAAGCAAATTTAACACCACTTAATGTTTGTATCCAAGTTAATTTGCAGAAAGAAGAAAGCAAGGCAGGGGTATATTTAGAACGTCTGGTTTGTTTAGCAAAATCAGTTGATAAGCTTTCCCATATCAATTTACGTGGCTTAATGGCAATTCCAAAACCTGAAAAAGAATTCTCTTGCCAGCGTAAAAGTTTTAAGGCTTTACGTTTAATCTTAATAAAATTACAAGCATTAGGTTTGCAACTAGATATGTTATCGATGGGTATGTCGGAGGATTTTGAAGCAGCTATTGCAGAAGGTGCAACGCATATTCGACTAGGCACAGCAATTTTTGGAAAAAGAAAATTATAAAATGCTATAAAAAGTAATTTTTTATATATTCTTCTAAGTGAGATAAGTGGATACGTGTTTGTTGCATCGTATCGCGATCACGTACCGTGATCGTGTCATGATTTTGAGAATTTTCACTTTTATTTATCGTGTCAAAATCAACTGTAATACACAACGGAGTTCCTATTTCATCATGACGTCGATAGCTTTTTCCAATATTTCCAGTATCTTCATAGGCAATTCGACCTAATCCTAAAGCTTGTATAGAACTCTTCAGAGTTTTTGCTTTTTCTACCAACAAACTATCATTGCGTTTCAAAGGGATAATAGCGACTTTGACAGGTGCTAGATGGGGTTTTATTTTCAATACTAAACGTTTCTTATCATCTTTTAGAGTTTCTTCTTCGTAAGCTTCTGTAAGTATCGCGAGCACACCTCGATCTAAACCTGCAGAGGGCTCAATTACGTAAGGTATAAAATGCGAGCCAGGAGGATCCTGAACCGATAGTTTAGCAATGCTTTCCTTGTTAACAGATACTTTGGCATGGATGGTCAATTCATTTTGACCTTGTGTATGCGAACCTAAATCATAATCGGTACGATTAGAAATTCCTTCTAGTTCTTCAAAGCCATGAGGAAATTTATAGAGTATATCAACTGTTGCTTTTGCATAATGGGCCAGTTCGGACGTGCTTTGCGTTAACAATTTTAATCTTTTGGTATTTAATCCTTGATTTTTCCACCATGCTAAGCGAGATTCAACCCAATATTGATGCCATTTTTCATCTTCACCAGGCTTAACAAAAAATTCAATTTCAAGTTGTTCAAACTCTCTGACTCTAAAAATAAAATTACGTGGTGTTATTTCGTTTCTAAATGCTTTACCAACTTGCGCTATACCAAAAGGAAGTTTAGGGGACATAGTGTCCATAATATTTTTAAAATTAGTAAATATTCCTTGAGCAGTTTCAGGGCGTAAATAGGCAAAAGCATCGAGGTCTTCTACAGGCCCCATGGTGGTTTTAAACATCATATTAAAAGCTCTTGGCTCAGTAAGATTGGTTGAACCACAGGCTTCGCATTTACCGTCTATAAGATGATCCGAGCGCCAACGTTTTTTGCATTGTTTGCAATCGACAAGTAAATCTGCAAACGTACTTTCATGACCTGAATAATAAAAAATTTTTCTATGGGTTAAAATGGCAGAGTCTAATCCATAGATATCATCACGTTCATAAACATTGGATTTCCACCAGGCAGTTTTCAAGTTATTTTTTAATTCGACACCTAAGGGGCCATAATCATAGATACCTTGTAGCCCCCCATAAATTTCAGCATTAGGGAAAATGAATCCTCTGCGTTTGCATAAAGATACGATTTCTTCTAGATTTTGCGCCACCATAGTATAATTTCCAAAGCTTGGGTTTTGAAAAGAGGTTTAATAAATTTTCATACCAAGAATTATACAACAGGTTTTCATAAAGACAGCGACAAAATTTAAGACAAGCAACGAACTAAACCAGCATAAAACTGATTTTTTAAACATCCCGCCCCGAACGTTTACGTTCATGCTCTTTCAAAAACTTTTTACGTAAACGTAAATAATGCGGAGTGACTTCTAATAATTCATCATCAGCGATAAATTCTAATGCTTGTTCTAATGAGAAGGTTATTGGAGGGGTCAAAATGATGTTCTCATCGGAGCCTGAGGCTCGGACGTTCGTGAGCTGCTTTCCTTTCACGACATTAACAACTAAGTCGTTATCACGCGAATGAATACCTACGATCATCCCTTCATAGACATCTGTTTGAGGACCAATTAATAGTTTACCTCGTTCTTGCAAATTGAATAAGGAAAATCCAGTCGCTTTACCCACTTGATTGGAGATCATGACACCATTGGCTCTGTTAGCAAGGGTTCCTTTTTTTACTGGACCATAATGATCAAAAACATGGTGCATTAGACCTAAACCAGAAGTAGCGGTTAAAAACTCGGTACGAAAACCAATTAACGCACGAGTGGGTATCTTGTAATCCAACCGGATACGCCCTTTTCCATCGGATACCATATCGACTAGATCTCCACGTCGGCTACCTAATTTTTCCATAATGTTTCCTTGATGTTGTTCTTCCAGATCTACAGTCAAGTTTTCATAGGGCTCTTTTATTTCACCATCGATTTCTTTTAAAATAACTTCAGGACGAGAGACACCTAGCTCATATCCTTCACGACGCATCGTTTCAATTAATATCGATAAATGTAATTCTCCTCTACCTGAAACGCGAAATCGGTTTGGGTCTTCAGTGTCTTCAACTTTAAGTGCAACATTATGAAGTAGTTCTTTATCGAGGCGTTCTCTGATTTGTCTACTAGTAACAAATTTTCCATCTTTCCCTGAAAAAGGTGAGTTATTGACTTGGAAGGTCATACTCATTGTCGGCTCATCAACTGTTAAAGCCGGTAAGGCCTCTACCAAGTTAGGGTCACATAAAGTATCAGAGATGTTCAACGTATCAATACCTGTGACGGCGATGATATCACCGGCTTCAGCTTGATCGATTTCGATACGTTCCAAGCCTCGATAGCCTAAAATTTGTAATATACGAGCCGATCGAGTTTTTCCTTCTCTGTCTATTAAAACAACAGGCATATTCGCTTTAGCGCACCCTCTCTGAATACGACCAATACCAATAGTGCCTACATAACTAGAATAGTCCAAGGTGGTAATTTGCATTTGAAAGGGTCCTTGGGGGTTAACTGCGGGTGGTGCGACTTTATTAATAATCGTTTCAAATAAAGGAGCCAGATCGGAACTTGGGTTTTTAAGGTCCAATGTTGCATAACCTTGTAAAGCCGAAGCATAGATAATAGGGAAATCAAGTTGTTCTTCGGTAGCACCCAATCGATCAAATAGATCAAACACCTGATTAATCACCCAATCAGGCCTAGCGCTGGCCCGGTCAATTTTATTAACGACAACGATGGGTTTTAAACCTTTAGCAAAGGCTTTTTGGGTAACGAATCGTGTTTGTGGCATTGGGCCATCCACTGCGTCGACGAGTAGTAAAACCGAATCTACCATAGACAAGATACGTTCGACTTCGCCACCAAAGTCAGCATGCCCGGGGGTATCGACAATATTAATCCGATAACCATGCCATTCTATGGAAGTGTTTTTGGCAAGTATAGTAATGCCTCGTTCACGTTCCAGATCGTTACTATCCATAATACGCTCCACTGGAGCCGCTCGACTTGAGAGAGTCCCAGATTGTTGTAACAATTTATCTACGAGTGTGGTTTTCCCGTGATCAACATGGGCAATTATGGCGATATTACGTATATTTTGGATCATGATAGTTTAAGAAGTTAGAAATTAGAGTGTTCAAAAAGAGTGCATGATAACGCAAAGCAAGGCATTTCTGCTAGCGTGTCCTACACTGATAGAAAGGCAATTAATATTGAGAGGTTTTATCATGGGAGTGCTTTTATTGCAACCAACTACGACAGCTCAATGGCAGTCTTTAGTGAAGGACGCAGAATCGAGTAGTAATCTGAGGTTAAATAATGAACTAGAGAGTTATTTGGTTTTTTTATTGGGCTATTATAATCAACGTCCTGATATCGCGAATTCCATTTTAGCGAAAGAATTTCTAACCGGAATGACTGAAAAATATGCAAGACAACGAGAGTGTTTGCGTGAGGTAGGAGATAAATGCTTACTATTTGCTGGTTTTTTTCCAGAGCAGGCCGAAAAAAAACGGGTCAAAATTAAATATTTTATTGAATTAGGTCAAACAGCCTATATCCAAGTGGCTAGTTTGTCGAAAGCAGGTTCTGCTTCTCTTTATAGTGCGTTAAGTTATGATTTTATTAGTTTGATGGAAATCTTGCATGCAATTCGTGGCCTCAGTGATCCAATTAATGAATTAACCCCTTTACAAGCTGTTGAATTATGGACTGATGTTAAAAGTCAGCATGCTTTAGCGGTTTTACGTAAACATATATCCTACCCAGGGGCTTTTATTGAATCACTTCTAAAACATTAGTCTCAATAGTGTTGATTATTGAATTCATAAAGCGTTGATAGTTTTTCTAATTGAATTAAGAACAATCATTTTTGCAGATTAGCGGATCTTAGTCTGGATTTCTGAATTATTAAAAAAAGTCATTTTCTTGCCGAAAACAAACTAGCTAGTTAAGATAGATTAACTAAAATAATCAATCTAATGCCAGCTTTTTTTCCTAGTATTAAAATGAATGAAACCTTAACTACAGATTTTGGCTACCAAACTATCCCGGTTAATGAAAAAAATAGCCGGGTGGGCGAGGTTTTTCAGTCAGTAGCTGACAAATATGACCTTATGAATGATCTGATGTCATTTGGCCTGCATCGTTTATGGAAAAAATTTGCCGTGCAATTAGCTCAACTTCGTCGCGGGGATAGTGTACTTGATGTGGCAGGAGGCACGGGTGATTTGGTAAAGGCATTTATTAAACAAATAGGACCCCAAGGTAAGGCTATTTTGTTAGATATAAATGCTTCGATGTTAAATATAGGCCGAGATCGGCTTCTGAATTTAGGTCTTACAGAAATAAATGTCATCCAAGCTAATGCAGAATATTTACCCTTTACTGAGGCTAGCTTTGATTGTTTAAGTATCGCTTTTGGATTACGTAATGTAACGAATAAGGAAACAGCACTACAATCAATGTATCAGGTTTTAAAACCCGGTGGACGATTACTCGTTCTAGAATTTTCTAAACCCATACTGGGTTTTTTACAAACTTTATATCATCGTTATTCTTTCGACTTTTTACCTAAGTTAGGGGAGTGGATTGCTAATGATGAAGCAAGCTATCGTTATTTGGTTGAATCCATACGCCGTCATCCAGACCAAAAGACACTTCAGAATCTTATTCTAGCGACAGGATTTGATGAGTGTGAATACTATAATCTCAGTGGGGGAATAGTTGCATTACATAGAGCGTGGAAATTTTGATTACCTCCAATATAATATTATCCGCTCAAGAAGTGATACTTAATCGCTATCTTAATCTTGATCCTGAGTCTAAAGCGCATTTGCGTAAATTATCAGGTAAAGTAATAAAGGTAGAATGGGTCCCTTTAACCTATTATTGGCTTTTTAAATCTGATTCAATTTATTTAAGTAAAGATTATAACGGACCTACGGATTTAATATTACGCGGTTCAACGTTTGATTTTTTACGTGTGGCTTTTATAAAAAAAGATAAAGCGCTTACAGATGTCCCTCTGCAAGTTTTAGGTGATATGGAGTTTGGAAAACAGTTTAAAGAGTTTTTTTCAAATCTAGAAATTGATTATGAAGAACAATTATCAAAGTTATTGGGTGATGTTGCAGCTTACCCAATGATACAAATGCTTAAAATAATACGTTGTTGGACTAGACAAAACATAGAAAATTTAGGAGAAAATTTGACCAACTATGTCCAGACAGAAATGAATTGGTTAGTATCAGATGAAGAATTACAGCTTTTTTTTTCCGATATTGATGAACTACGTAACGATTGTGCCCGATTAGAAGCTCGGATAAAAAGGTTGGAAAAAAGGTAGAGTTGATGAAATCAATATCTCGTTTAGTTCGTTTAATGCAGATCAGTTTTATTCTTTTTCGTTATAGTCTTGATGAATTAGTCTTCTCTCTACATTTATTTCGTCCCTTACGTTTTTTTGTTTATTTAAATCCTTATCGAAGGGTTAATAAAAAAATGCCTAGAGGAGAAAGAATTCGTCTTGCGTTAGAAGATTTAGGACCAATTTTCGTTAAATTTGGTCAAGCTTTATCGACACGTCGGGATTTTATTCCTATTGATATAGCGGATGAATTAGCTAAACTCCAAGATCAAGTTCCTCCTTTTTCTGGAGAGGAAGCAAAATCTATTATAGAAGCCCATATTAAAAAGCCTATTATTGAGGCATTTTCTGAATTTAACGTTAATCCTTTGGCATCTGCTTCGATTGCTCAGGTTCACGCCGCTAAGTTATTGACAACAGGTCAAGAAGTAGTCGTTAAAGTTTTACGACCAGGAATTTATAAAAGAATTAGTCGAGATATTGATTTATTATATGCTTTAGCGGACTTAACTTTACGTTATTGGCGACCTGCTAAGCAACTTAGACCCCGTGAAATTGTAGCAGAATTTGAAGCGTGTTTAAAAAATGAATTAGATTTATTACGTGAAGGAGCTAACGCCTCTCAGCTGCGTCGTAATTTTTCTAATTCTGATTTGCTTTATATTCCAGAAGTGCATTGGCCGTATACGTTTCATAAAGTCTTAGTCATGGAGCGCATTTATGGTATTTCAATCTCTGATATTGCGACTTTAAAAAAACAAGGAATCAATTTAAAAAAATTAGCTGAAAGAGGCGTTGAAATTTTCTTTACGCAAGTTTTTCGTGATTGCTTTTTTCATGCTGATATGCATCCAGGGAATATTTTTGTTTCATCTAAAAATAAGGAAAATCCTCAGTATTTAGGCGTTGATTTCGGAATTATGGGTAGTTTAAGCCCAGATGATCAACGTTATCTTGCAGAAAATTTGATGGCTTTTTTTAATAGAGATTATCGTCGCGTCGCACAATTGCATGTTGAATCAGGTTGGGTTGCAGAAAATACAAGAATTAATGAATTTGAAGCCGCAATTCGTACCGTATGCGAACCTATTTTTGAAAGACCTTTAAAAGAAATTTCTTTTGGACAGTTGCTTTTACGATTATTTCAAACGGCTAGACGATTTAATATGGAAGTACAACCGCAATTAATACTATTACAAAAAACGCTGTTTAACGTTGAAGGCTTAGGTAGGCAATTGTATCCAGATTTGGATTTATGGAATACGGCCAAGCCTTTTTTAGAGCACTGGTTGCGTAAACAAGTGGGGCCACGGGTTTTTTTTCGAAAAATTCGGGAATATGCACCCTATTGGGCAGAAAAATTTCCTGAATTTCCAGATTTAATATATCAAGTAATGCTTGAATTGCGCCATAAAAAGCAGTCCAAATGTTTGCATTGCACCAAAGAAAAAGAAAAGAAACAAATAAGTAAACGATCTTTTTGGTTTATAGGTTTGGGTATAGCCACTGCTTGTATCGTTTGGACTTTGTTAGATCTCAGTGCTAAGGATGTTGCGCATGTAGCATCTATCTATGTATGGATTTTAGGTTTAGGAGGTTTGGGTTTATTTTTAGGTGCGATGATTAATTTACGAAAATTAAATTAATTTTATTTTAAACACGGAGTGTTTATGGGATTTTATGGATTAAATCTAATATCATGCCTTATTATTTTTATAATTGCTTTACTATTATTTGGCCCTAAATATTTAGGAATTATTTTCAAGGATCTATATTTTTTATGGAATAAGTGTCTTAATTTTTTTTTCTTAAAGTTATATAACGTAAAATCAAGTGATAATAAAACCGAATCCGAAACAGATACTACTGGTGGATGACGACGAATTGTTTCTAAAAATATTAACTCAATATTTAGATGAAGCTCAATATTCCTATATAGCTTGTAAAGATAGCCAACTCGCTCACAATTATCTGCTACAAGATCCCGATAAATTTTTTGTTGTTTTAAGCGATAGAGTTATGCCAAAACTTCATGGTTTACAGTTATTAACACAAATGAAAAGAAATGCATTAGAAATTCCTTTAGTGTTATTTTCTGGTGAAGCAAGTAAGGAAGAAAGGTGTGAAGCCATAGCGCAAGGTGTCTATGATTTTTTTTATAAACCTATTTCCAAAGAATTACTTTTCGCATTGTTGAAAAAAATAAAAAAACAATTACTATAGTTGTTGATAAGTAATTAAAAGGAGAGAGAAAAATGATTAGCTCTAATTTCAATTGGGAAAATAATTCGTTATTTACCTTGGCAAATATCGGTGATGTTCAATTATTTGAGTATTGGTTAAATAAAAAAAAACTAAATATTGATGCTCAAGATGAAGATGGTGATACTCCTTTACATTATGCCTCAAAAAGAGGACATAAAGATTTGGTGATTAACTTATTAAACAAGGGTGCGATAATTAGTTCGAATAAAAAAAAACGAACTGCTTTACAAGATGCTTATGCTTGTAATCAAGCTAAAGTAGCAAAAGAAATTACTAAATTTGTAGTCCAAAAAAATTCGGTAAAAAATATACTTCAATTCCAGAAATCTATTAAAGTAGGTTCTCAAGAGAAACAAGAACTGGATCGACTTGCTAATGGCTTTATACAGTATTTACGAAAAAATTACCTTGATAGGAACATCTTTATTCGTTTTTCAGCTAAGCATACTCGAAGAGCCAACCTACTAATCATTGCAGCTCGACGCTGTAGCACGATTAAGGAGTTTAAAGACTTATTAAATAATCAGCTTAACTTATTTAAGGGTGTTCCAGCGAACTCTATATCTAAGGCTATACTTGATAAGCGATGGTCTGAAGAAATTAGGAATAAACCTAAGGATTTAAACAAATCTCTTTTTTATAAAACGATAACTACTTTTGTTGTTGAAAGGCTTTCTAATAATAATGTGAACAATAGAAGTATTAGGGACGTTTCCCATCGCTAATTTTACAAAAAATTGAATACTGTTATTGTTTTGGGCTCATTTCTTGCATAAAGCTTGCAATTTTTTTGCGCATCTCTAAAATATATACTCCTTCTAAGAGCTGTGCTATGAGAATCGTTTTAGCTAATCCTCGAGGTTTTTGTGCCGGCGTTGACCGCGCTATAGAAATTGTCAAGCGAGCATTAAATCTATTTGGTGAGCCTATCTATGTGCGTCATGAGGTAGTACACAATCGAATTGTAGTTGCAGAATTACAGCAAAAAGGAGTAATCTTTGTTGAGCACATCAATGAAATCCCCCGAGGTTCCACGGCTATTTTTAGCGCTCACGGAGTTTCTCAAGTGGTGCGCGAAGCCGCAAAGCAACGTAATTTAAGAATTTTTGATGCGACTTGTCCTTTAGTGACTAAGGTGCATATAGAGGTAGCTCGTTATAATCGCTTGGGTCAGGAATGTGTTTTGATCGGCCATGCTGATCATCCCGAAGTAGAAGGAAGCTTAGGGCACTATGATAATCCTGACGGAGGAATCTATTTAGTAGAAAATATTCGGGATGTCGCTTTGTTAAAAGTTAAAAATCCTCTTTTATTGAGTTATGTTACACAAACTACGCTATCTCTTGATGATACTAAATCAATTATACAAGCTCTGAAGCAACGCTTCCCAAAGATTACTACCCCTAAGAAGGAAGATATTTGTTACGCAACACAAAACCGCCAATTCGCTGTTAAAGAATTAGCAAAGCAATGTGATATGGTATTAGTTTTAGGATCCGTTAATAGCTCGAATTCTAATCGATTGAAAGAATTGGCAGAACGTTTAGGGAAACCCGCCTATTTAATTGATTCTGCTGAAGATATTCCAACGAGCTGGTTAATTGAGAAAGAATCTATTGGTATTACTGCAGGCGCATCTGCACCGGAATTTTTAGTACAAGATGTTGTAACCTATATAAAAACAATTCCTAATTGGCGAGATTGTTTGGTTTCAGAATTAATGGGTATAAAGGAAAATGTTGCTTTCGCCTTACCACGGGGATTAAGAATTCCTTTAGCAATCGAAACTGAAACACTAAGCTAATGTTAAATAAATTTATTTAAGAGTTTGTTTTTTATATTGATATAAAGCGGACTATTTTTTATTTTCCCAAATGTATCTAAATAAGCTTCCGCCAATTATTCCACCGATTAGAGGAGCAAGCCAAAATAACCAAAGCTGATGGATAGCCCATCCTCCTACAAATAACGCTGGGCCTGTGCTTCTGGCGGGATTAACTGAAGTATTTGTAACTGGAATGCTAATTAAATGGACTAATGTTAAGGCTAAACCAATGGCTAAAGGAGCAAAAGGACTAGGTAATTGTGGATTGGTGACGCCTGCAATAACAAGCAAAAATAAAAAGGTCATGGTTACTTCACATATAAAACAAGCCACTAAGGAATAATGACCTGGCGAGTGTAGCCCATACCCATTGCTAGCAAAGCCATTTTGTAAATCAAATCCATGTTGTCCACTTGCAATCAGGAATAAAACAGTTGTCGCCAGTATGCCTCCTATTACTTGAGCAATAATGTAACTAGGAACCTCTTTAATGCTAAATCTACCCGCAGCCCAAAGACCTATAGAAACGGCAGGATTTAAATGACAGCCAGAGATAGGAGCAAATACACAACACATGGTTAGCAAACTTAAACCAAAAGCAAAAGCTACGCCCAAAAATCCTACACCTATTACAGGAAATTTAGCAGCTAATACAGCACTGCCACATCCACCTAATACTAGCAAAAAAGTGCCTAAGAATTCCGCTAATAACTTCCTTAGCATATTGAATCTCCTTCAAAAGCAGAAGAAGTATAGCAGTAGAAAACATTTTTCAACAATGTAACGGACTTACAAAGGTTAATAAACTTTAGAATTTAATCTCAATTACCAGCATAGATTTGAACTTTTGCCAGCATTAGTTTTTTCTCCTAATTGATTAAGCATGAAAAGATCACATTCTGAGTCAGAAAATTTAGCTTTCGCTGATAGTTGATAAGTGCTAGTAGTACTTTTTAGAGCTAATTGATAAAAATTTCTTTCAGTGAAGTCTTTTAAATGTAGCCTGCTAAAATTCGCACCCTCGTAACTATTATTATTTGCAAGGTAATAAATTTCCATATGCTGTGCAAGATTGATTAAAGCAATTTTCGCTTCAGTACGACGAGTTTTTTTCAAAGCATGAGTGTAAATTGGATAGGATATCGTGGCTAAAATACTGATTATAACCAAGACGATAAGCAATTCAAATAAACTAAATCCCTGTTCAGTGTTTTCCATATATAAACTTCCATTATTTTACTTTTTATAATAAAAATAAAACATAATCAGAAATTTATAAAGTAATTTATTAAAAACTCTTATTCTTATTTCTTGCTAGCGAAAACCATGAGGTAAAATGCCGAGATTAGTACTGAGTTGTTGCGCGAATGAAGCGCCTATACGATCAGATAGTTGCTGCAATAAACCAGGTTTGACTGTGTAGTCGACGATATTTTTATTCTTAATTAAGTCTTGAGATAAACTATTTAAATCTCCAAAGCCATCTATAAGGCCTAACGATAATGCCTCATCGCCAGTCCAGGCTAAACCAGAAAATAACTGAGGGTTATCTTTTATGCGGTTTCCGCGGCCTTGTTTAACCGCATTAATAAATTGTTGATGAACATTTGCAAGCATGCGTTCAGCAATGAGTTTTTCTTCAATTTTTTCAGGCGAGAAAGGATCTAAAAAGCCTTTGTGGTCTCCAGCAGTTAATAAGCGGCGCTCAACACCGACTTTTTTCATGGTACCAACAAAACCAAATCCATCCATTAAAACGCCAATCGAACCGACTAAGCTGGCAGGATCAGCATAGATATCGTCACTAGCAGAGGCTATATAGTAAGCTGCAGATGCACAAAGATCATCACAAACGGAATACAATTTAGTCTTAGGGTATTGATGACGTAGATATCTTATTTCATTGTAGATTTGTGCGGCTTGAACTGGGCTGCCGCCTGGACTATTAATACGTAAAATGACTGTAAGGGTATTCTTATCTTCAAAAGCGTTTTGCAATCCTTCAATGACATTATCAGCACTTGCTGTTGAATTGTCATCAATGACGCCTCGAATATCAACGAGTCCGATATGAGCTTTTGCTTTTGAGGCAGTGGGGAGATTCGTAGTCGTTGGCCATAAAGCAAACAAAAGACCTAGAAGAATTATAAAAAAGAAGAATTTAAAGAAAATATTCCAGCGTCTTTTACGACGTTGCTCTTTCAAGGTATCAAAAAGTAATTTCTCTAGGGTTTTGCGTTGCCAAGCTGGATCACTTAATAATTCTTCTGTCATATAAACCCCTAGTTAAATTTGAAATAAGAATATAAGTGCGTTTAGTTTACCTCTTTTTTATTATCGGGGACATATTTGCGAAAAATAAAAAATTTTAGCGGTAAAACAAGTCTTTATGTCCTTATCCGAACTAGCGCAATTTTTTTACAGAGTTTACTTTATATTTGATTGTTTAAAATTTGATGAAAATGAATTTTCTTAACAAAAATTAACTTGATTTTTTATAATTAGACTAAACTATTTATAAGATAGAAATCTAGATAAATGATAATTAGAGGGGAATATGAGCCTTAATAAATTAACCAGCCAGTTTCAAAATGCCTTAACCGAATCTCAATCATTGGCTGTAGGGCGAGATAATGCTTTTATTGAACCTGCCCATTTAATGTTTGCTTTGTTGCAGCAAGAGAATGGGACGGTCCGACCTTTGTTAAGTAAGGCTAATGTTAATTTAAATCAATTAACTAGAGACTTGGAAGAGACAATGGCCCGATTACCCAAAGTACAGTCTTCAACTCCTGGCGAGATTTATCCTTCTAAAGATTTCACTCGCTTACTGAATGTAACTGATAAGCTTGCCCAACAAAGAAATGATGAATATATATCAAGCGAGTTATTTGTACTTGCTGCCATACAAGATAAAAGTATTTTGGGTGACTTATTAAGAAAAGCAGGTGCTAGTAAAGCATTGATTGAACAAGCAATAAAAGATATACGAGGGGGAGAGGCTGTCAATGATCCTGAAGCAGAAGGCCGTCGCGGCGCTCTGGAAAAATACACAATTGATCTAACATCGCAAGCATCGCAAGGTAAACTTGATCCAGTTATTGGTCGGGATGATGTAATACGTCGAACGATTCAAGTCCTACAAAGACGAACAAAAAATAATCCTGTGCTTATTGGCGAGCCCGGTGTGGGTAAAACGGCTGTAGTGGAAGGACTTGCACAGCGCATTATTAATCACGAAGTTCCAGAAGGATTAAGAAACAAACGTTTACTTGCTTTAGATATCGGTTCATTAATTGCAGGAGCTAAATATCGCGGAGAATTTGAAGAACGATTAAAAGCTGTTTTAAATGAGCTTGCAAAGCAAGAAGGACAAATTATCTTATTTATTGATGAATTGCATACCATGGTAGGTGCAGGGAAAGCCGAAGGGGCTATGGATGCAGGAAATATGTTAAAACCTGCTTTAGCAAGAGGCAAATTACACTGTATTGGAGCAACAACTTTAAATGAATATCGAAACTATATTGAAAAAGATGCCGCTTTAGAACGTCGTTTTCAAAAGATTCTAGTAGAGGAGCCTAGTGTTGAAGATACTATTGCCATTTTACGTGGTTTAAAACAACGGTATGAGATTCACCACGGCGTGGAAATTATGGATTCCGCTATTGTTGCTGCAGCCACTTTATCACATCGTTACATTTCTGATAGGAATTTACCGGATAAAGCAATCGATCTTATCGATGAGGCCGCTAGCCGAATCAGAATTGAAATCGATTCTAAACCAGAAAAATTGGATCGTTTAGATAGGCGATTAATTCAGTTAAAAATTGAACGAGAAGCTTTAAAAAAAGAAACGGATGAGTCTTCCAAGATTAGACTGAAAAATTTAGAAAATGAAATTACTGATCTTTCAAAAAAATATGCGGATCTTAATGAAATTTGGAAAGCTGAAAAAGCGACTTTACAAGGCGAACAAAAAATTAAAAGCGAACTTGAAAAGGTGCAATTTGAGTTAGAAAAAGCGCGTCGTTCGGGAGATTTGAATCGAATGTCCGAATTACAATACGGTCATATTCCTGCTTTAAAGAAAAAATTACTGGCTGCGCAGAAAATGGAAAAAAAAGAGCCTTATTTAGTACGGAATAAGGTGAGTGAAAAAGAAATTGCAGAAATTGTTTCACAATGGACAGGCATTCCAGTGGCTAAGATGCTAGAAGGTGAACGAGAAAAATTATTACATATGGAAGATGCGCTACATCAACGTGTGGTGGGTCAAGATGAAGCGATTTCTGTTGTCGCAAATGCTATTCGCCGTTCTCGTGCCGGTTTATCAGATCCTAAACGTCCCATAGGATCATTTATTTTTTCAGGACCTACCGGCGTCGGTAAAACGGAAGTGTGTAAAGCTTTGGCAGGATTTTTATTTGATTCTGATGATGCAATGGTGCGTTTAGATATGTCTGAATTTATGGAAAAACACTCTGTTGCACGTCTCATTGGTGCACCTCCAGGCTACGTCGGTTATGAAGAAGGGGGTTATCTTACCGAAGCAGTTCGTCGAAAACCTTATTCAGTTGTTCTTCTGGATGAAATTGAAAAAGCGCATGCTGATGTATTTAATCTATTATTACAAGTATTAGAGGATGGGCGATTAACAGACGGGCATGGACGTACAGTAGATTTTCGTAACACCGTTATAGTAATGACATCAAATTTAGGTTCGCAAATTATTCAAGAGTTAACGTCAAAAAAAGATTATGCGGCTTTAAAAAGTACGCTGATGGATATTATTGCGCAACATTTTCGACCTGAATTTATTAATCGTATCGATGAAGTGGTTGTATTTCACGCGCTAAATGAAAAACAGATCCATGCTATTACAGAAATCCAGCTGCAACAATTACGTCAACGCCTCAGTGAACGAGATTTACAATTGGAAGTCAGTGAAGCGGTGATTAATCACATTGCTAAAATGGGCTATGATCCTGTTTATGGGGCTCGACCTTTAAAACGTACCATTCAACAAGAATTGGAAAATCCGATTGCCAGAGATATGATTGAAGAAAAATTCTTACCTGGAGACAAAATTTTTGTAGATTATATCGATGGAAAAATAAAATTAACGGCAAAAAAAAGCAAAAATAAAACTAAAAAATAATTGTTTTTTTAGTTAGTTGTTCTTGCTTAGTCTTTGATTGTCCTGCATAGCAGCCAAGTACATAGGATATTTAATAATATCAAAATAAGGAGAGTAGTCAAAGTCACGTGGCGAATATAGCCTGGGATTGGTTTTATAAAGCTTAAGACTTTTTCCATCAGTTTTTAATAAAGGTAATATCGGAAAATTGACTGATTGAAAGGCCTCAGCTAATAATGAAGAACAACTTTCTTTCGTTCTCGTTCCTGGTTTGTAATTAAATAATGTAGAGTGCCATTTCCGAGGTAAAAGTGGCCAAGGCATTAAAAAGCGCCCCAAGTCAAAGGTTAATCTAAAATCATATTCTATACCTAAGTTTTTGATAGTGTAGTTAATTATTTTTTGTCCTTCTTGATAAGAAATATTTCTTGGGCGACAAATGCGAATATGTTCTTTTTCATACTTTTTTAGTGGAGAAATTAAAGCTCCTTTCCCTAATAAGCTTTCAAATACTAATTGCTCGCTGGGATCACCAGAATAAAACTCAGTAATTCTTTTTTGCATAACTTTATCTTCAATGTCGTATAATCTACCAATGTAAAGTGCAGCGTGTGACCATGAGCTGCGGGTAATTACTTTAATCATTTGACTGATACGATTACGACCTTCTATTAGCAAAATGTCGCAAGGTCGTAATTCATAACGAAGTTTATTGAAATCACTTAAAGGTATTGGTTGAAGAGGTTCTACTTCTTTATTAAGCCATTTAAAAAAAGGGTTGAATAGTTTATTTGTTAAATCCATCTGTATAGTGGTCCCTAGATTCGATTTTTCTGAAATAATTATTTATTTAATTAGGCATTTTAAAACTTTTTTCCGTGATTAAAATTTCAAATTGATTGTGCCAGTTCAGTGGCATAGCCTAAATAATTGGTAGGGGATAATTCGAATAGTTTTTGTTTAATATCATCAGATATTTTTAGACTGTTAATAAATTGATGAAGGGTTTCTTGATTAAGTTTTTTACCTTGAGTTAAGGTTTTTAATTGTTCGTAGGGCATTTCAGTCGCATATCTCCTTAAAATAGTTTGTATGGCTTCAGCTAATATTTCCCAATGTTGATTAAGATCTTCCAGTAATTTACTATCATCGATAGAAATTTTTTCTAACCCAGAATATAAGCTTTTTAAGGCGACTAAGTTGTATGCAAAAGCTACTCCAAGATTACGTAGCAAGGTTGAATCTCTTAAATCTCGTTGCCAACGAGAGATAGGCAATGTTTTAGAAAAATGTTGGTATAAGCTATTAGCTAAGCTAAAATTTCCTTCTGCGTTTTCAAAATCGATGGGATTAATTTTATGTGGCATGGTAGATGAGCCTACTTCACCTATCTTAGTTTTTTGTTTGAAATAACCTAAAGAAATATAACCCCAACAATCAGCCGCTAAATTAATTAATATATTATTAATTCGATTTAAACAATCACAATAGGCTGCGATATAGTCATGAGGTTCAATCTGTGTAGTATAAGCATTCCAATCTAAATCTAGACTACTTACAAATTTTTCATTAAGTTCAGGCCAATTAATATCAGGATAAGCAATACGATGGGCGTTGTAATTACCAATAGCGCCATTAAATTTGCCGACTATTTTTACTGCAGCAAATAGTTTTTCCTGCTCTATTAAACGATGAGTAAAATTAGCAAATTCTTTACCCATCGTGGTGGGTACAGCCGCTTGTCCATGAGTACGACCCAGCATCGGATTCGTAGAATATTGATGTGAATAATTTTTTAAATAAACGATAAATTGTTGAATGGCGGGTAATAAGTGTTGAGCGCGTACTTCTTTAAGCATTAAAGCATAAGCTAAATTATTAATGTCATCGGAAGTGCAACCGAAGTGTATAAATTCACGAATAGATTTTAACTGTGGATTATTAGCTAGTTTCTCCTTTAAAAAATACTCAACTGCTTTAATATCGTGTCGGGTAGTCTTCTCTAAGAATTTAATTCTTTCAGCATCTTCCAAGCTAAAGTTTTTAATAATATCATTTAATTGTTGTTGGGTAGTTGGAGAAAATTTAGAAATTTCCTGGATGCCAGAATGAGCAGCAAGGGCTTGTAGCCAACGTATCTCAATGAGTACTCTAAAATAAAATAAACCATATTCACTGCATAAGGGACGTAAAATGTCGGTTTTATCTGAATAACGACCATCAATGGGAGAAATTGCGGTTAAAGGATTAAGTAGCACAAGGGCCTCGATTAGTTATTTACAGCTCTTTGGATTCCTCTGGACCATATTTTTCTGATCGATCATGTCGTTTTTCTTTGATTTTTTGTTTATGTTTATTGATTTGTTGCTCTATTCTATCAATTAAAGTATCAATAGCAGGATATAGACTTTCATTTTCAGCACTCGCGTAAAATTCAGTACCATGGGTATGCACGAGAGCTTTAGCGACTTGATCTAAGTTTTCAAGACTTAAGGTGATGTGTATTGTTGTGGTTTTATGGGTTATACGTTCCAGGCGTTTAAATTTATCGAGTATATATTGTTTTAAAGCATCCGTAACTTTAATGCCATCATCTGTAATAGTAATTTGCATTAGACCCTCTACTTTATATTCTATTGTCTTTAATATTATTCGAAAAAAACAGTGATTATACCTTAGGTTGAACAGTAAAGTAGAGTGAAAACGATTTTATTAGGTTATTTTTTAAACGAAAGTGTAATTTAAATTTGTTTTATGGACAGTTTGTGCATAATTTAAGACAGTCTCTGACTATAGGTCAAATTCATGACCCAAATAGACCTCCCTGACACGTTGGTTATTTAATACTTCTTTTGGAGTGCCCACGTAGATGGTTTCTCCCTCGCTTACTATATAAGCACGCGTGCAAATCGTCAGGGTTTCTCTAACATTATGATCGGTAATCAAAACTCCGATGCCGCGTTGACTAAGGTGAATAATCATGCGCTTAATATCAACGACAGAAATAGGATCGATTCCAGCAAAAGGCTCATCTAATAGCATGAACTTTGGTTCCATAGCCAAAGCCCGCGCAATTTCTACACGACGACGTTCGCCCCCTGATAAGCTAATTCCTAATGTATCGCGGATATGAGTAATATGGAACTCATGAAGTAGATTTTCAAGATGTTGTTTGCGTTGTTCTTTTGAAAGATCTTTGCGTAATTGGAGAATAGCGAGGATATTATCAGCAACAGATAATTTACGAAATATCGAAGGTTCTTGGGGTAAATAACCAATACCTGCTTTAGCACGGGCGTGCATCGGTAAATGGGTAATATTATGGTTATCTAATAAAATCTTTCCTTGTGCACTGGCAACTAAACCTACGATTAAATAAAAGCTCGTGGTTTTTCCTGCTCCATTAGGGCCTAATAAGCCCACTACTTCTCCAGTTTCTAGTTCGATAGAAACATTTTTGACAACAACGCGAGAATGATAGCGTTTGGTCAAATTGATAGCGTGTAATTTACTCATGACAGTACAGGTTGCAATGGAGGGATTATAATTTGAGTATGCCCTTCTTTTGAGATAGGGGAACCAACGGTTTTATTTTTAAAATCATAGTTAATTTGAGGGCCTTTGACATGATTCTGTCCTTGCACAATTTCAGCATTACCTATGGCTTCTAGCCAATCTTTCTGTGGATAATAATAGATCGTATTTCCAGTAGCAATTAAGTCAGGACGATTAGGAAATACAAGTGCGCGATAACGCGCTGGATTACCGGTAGCGACTACCTTAATGATCTGACCTTTTTGGTCGGAATAACTGGTAGCATAGTCTGCGGTGAGAACTCCAGACCCTTGAGTCAATTTAACATGTCCCTGATAGATTCCTTGTTTTGTTTCATTATTATAGAGCAAGGTATCAGATTCAAAATAGATAGGTTCTGTGAGATTTTTTGGATGCGCATAGGCAGAGATAGATAGAGTATTCATTATTAATAAGGCTATAGATAATAAATAATTTTTAATTGTTTTAAGTGATTTTTTTTTCAAGTGAAGTTGAATCCACATCTTAAACCTCATTTACTTTTTTGCAGGTTTGAGTTGGCCCTTTACTTGAGATAAAAGTCGGATCGTTTTCGTATTAAAATTAGCATATAATCCTACAGCATGTATCTCTTGATTTAGCTGAGTTATTGTGACTGGTGCGGATGTTTCAGCTGTTTTTTCTTTAAGGTGAATATCTAAAGTTGATGTCGTTAAAGTCGAGACAGTTTTGTTATCTGAACCTTGTTTTTGCTCAAGTTTGACATTATTCCAAAGTTGTAGAAGCTCGTTGTCCTCTTTAAGTTTGCCATAACGAGCTGAAAGTTGCCATGATTCTTTATTTTTTAAAAATAAAGTAAAAATAGGTGTCGTAAGTGAAATACTATCATCTGAGGGGTAATGGACTGATAAAGGCGTGTTTAATTGATCATAAAGATCACCTGATTTATCAATATGATAGATTATAACCTTAGTTGCGTAGGCATCAGGTTGGTTTCCTGTAATAGTTGAGTTTGCAGGTCTAGTCAACTGTAACCATGTATACCAAGTACCCAATAAAATAAGTGAAATAAGAATAAGATTGATGAATAGTGTTTTAGAAAACATACTATTGAATGTAAGCTTAAATAAGTCGCTTTAACTAAATGTATACTCACAGCAATGAAATTCAAGTGCGGAGAGTATATTAAGTGATTCTTTGACTCAGGATATCATGAATATGCACCACTCCGAGAGGCTTTTTTTCTTTGTCCACAATAATTAAAGTAGTGATCTTGTTGTCTTCCATTATTCGTAAAGCTTCCGCGGCAAGTTTATCTTTATTTATGGTTTTACAATTAGACGTCATGACTTGATCAACTAGAGTAGTTTGAAGATTTAAGCCTTGGTCTATTGTTCGCCTGAGATCACCATCTGTAAAAATACCGAGTAGATGTTGGTTTTTATCAGTAATTATGGTTATTCCAAGCCTTTTTTGTGAAACTTCATAGAGGGCTTCAATTAAAGCTGTGCCAGTTCTTACGTTTGGAATAGCGCTTCCAGAGTGCATAATATCAGCTACTTTTAACAATAAACGTCGACCTAATTGACCTTTCGGATGAACTTTTGCGAAATCATCACTGCTAAAACCACGCCTATTGAGCAAAGAGATAGCGATGGCATCCCCCATGACTAATGCGGCTGTACTACTGGAAGTAGGGGCTAATCCCAAAGGGCATGCTTCTTGTTCTATAGGGATGTGGATGATAACAGTTGCTTGTTGCGCTAAAGTAGATTGGGCATTTCCAGTCATCAGTATAAAAGGAATATTGAGTAGCTTAAGTGTGGGAAGAATACTGATGAGTTCATTCGTTTCTCCAGAATGTGAGATGGCAATGAGCACATCTTTGGAGTTAATCATGCCTAGATCACCATGATTCGCTTCTGCCGCATGAATAAAAAAGGCAGGACTCCCTGTGCTTGCTAAAGTAGCAGCGATTTTATTACCAATATGTCCCGATTTGCCAATTCCAATCACAACAATATGACCTTCGCAGCTTAAAAGTAATTCGCAGGCTTGATCAAAAGTCGAATCAATTTTTTTTAATAAACTTAAAATAGTTTTTCCTTCTGTCTCAATTACTTGTCGAGCTGATTCGGAAAATTTTTTAATAGTCATAAATTTTAGCCATATAACTTAGAGTTAGAAAGACATTAGTGGCAACACAGTTTAAAAATTAGAGGACGAAGAGTCTGTTTGCTTAATTTGGATTTTCTAAGCTAAGCATCCCCGTATTGTTAGCATAAGCGAATAGTTCTGCGTAACGACCCCAATCAATTACAGTACGAAGAACCCGTTCAGCTTCCTTTTCACTCAAGTAATCTTCTAATTCATTCAAAAAACGTTCTCTGGAAGCACGTTGACCGGTAGTGCGTCTTTCTTCTAGGACCTGTCGTATATGCTTCGCTAAAGGGACATAACGTAGTAAATGAGCAGCAAATATTTTTTTTCGCTCTAAGATATCAGCATTTGCAAATAATCTTCCAGCTTCTGTTAAGATTAGTTCTCCATTGTTGACGTGAGCAAAACCTAAAATATCTAATACTTCAGTCAATGGAAATAAGTCATCGACATCTAAGTGGAGTGATTCAGTCAGTTCAGGTAAACTAACATGGCCTTGATATTCAGACTGATCGAGCGTCTCAAGTAAACCTGTTAGTTCAGAAATATCTGCATCAGGAAGACGGTAACCAATATCGGTGATACGTGGTAGCTGTTCTTTGAGTAACAGTTTCTTACGCTCATCCATTTGACGAGTAATTAAAGAATATATTTGATCAACATATTTTCTAAATTCAGAATTTTGCTCAATTCGTGGGTAAGGGAGATCAATGTTTAATTCTGATCGAATGCAACCCGGATCGCTATCAAATACGATGACACGGTTAGCGAGTAAAACGGCTTCTTCAATATTGTGCGTTACGAATAAAATGCCACGAGTCCCTGTTTGTTTTGCCTCCCATAAATCAAGCAGATCACTTTTAAGATTATCTGCGGTGAGCACATCTAAGGCTGAAAAAGGTTCATCCATTAATAGAACATCGGGATTAATGACAAGAGCGCGGGCAAAACCTACACGTTGACGCATACCACCGGATAATTCTTTTGGATAAGCAGATTCGAATCCATCGAGGCCGATAATATCGATAGCTTTTAAAGATCGGGTTCTACGTTCATCGCGAGGAACTCGTAGTGCTTCGAGACCCAATTCAACATTTTCTAAAACGGTTAACCAAGGTAACAAAGCAAAGTTTTGAAAAACCATCGCCATGCCTCTTACAGGCCCATTTACCACTTTTTCTCGGTAAGTTACTGTGCCACTGCTCGGGTTAGAAAGGCCAGAAATGATACGTAATAGTGTCGATTTCCCTGAGCCGGATTTTCCTAATAGAGCAACAATCTCATCTTCATAGAGTTGAAAATTAACTTTATCTAGAACTAGTAATTCTTGTTGTTCAGCTTTTTTAAAGGATTTGCTGATATCTTTTACTGTAAATATAGGTTTTTTGTTCATGATATTCCTAGTCTAATCGGTAACGTGATTGAGCTAAATTGTATAGTGGACGCCAAACTAAATGGTTCATGACTAATACAAACACACTCATCATCGCCATTCCAAGCGCTACGCGAGGAAAATCTCCGGCATCAGTCGATTTTGCAATATAAGCACCTAGTCCAGTGGCAGTGAGTGTAGTACAACCCCAACTGATTACTTCCGTTAAGATAGTCATATTCCAACCCCCACCAATTGCAGTAATGGTACCTGTGATCCAATGCGGAAAAATTCCAGGTAAAATTAAACGACGCCACCATTGCCAACCTTTAACACCAAAATTGCTGGTTGCTTCTTTAAGATCTTCTGGTAAGGCAGCAGTACCTGCAATAACATTAAATAAAATATACCATTGTGTGCCGAGTAATAATAATGGCGTTGACCATATGTCGATATTTAAGTGGTATCTTAAAATTAAAATAACTGCGACAGGAAATAATACATTGGCTGGAAATGCTGCTAAAAATTGTGCAATGGGTTGTACCCACTCCGCAATACGACGATTTAATCCTATAAAAACTCCAATAGGAATCCAAATGATACTGGCTATCAGAATAATAGTGATGATTCGTAATGCGGTTACGAATCCTAAAAATAATACGTGAATTAATTCGTGTGATGAAATATGCTTTAAAATGAAATGTAATAGTAGCCAAAGTGATGTAACCACCATTAGTGTAATGCTGCTATACCAAATAATTTCGATCAGTATATTAGGGTTAGATTTTTTATTTATAACTTCCTTTTTTATATCCTTTGAAAAAGAAATGTTGACGAAAGCATCACCTAATTTTCCAAAAAAATGGCCTAAATATTTTAAAATAGTGGTTTGTTGTAATAGCACAGTAATCCAGGAACGAGAAATATACTCTGGACTAACTTGTTCAAAGGTGAATTTTTTTGACCAATTTAATAAAGGTCTGAAAAGGAGTTGATCATAAAGTAAAATTACAATGAACATAGTAAGGATGGTGTAAATCACGCCTGAAATACTGGCTTGACTAATCGCAAGCCCGAGATAAGAACCGACGCCAGGCAATACTATCGTTTGATTATTGACAGATATACTTTCCGATGCAATTAGGAAGATCCAACTGCCTGACATAGATATCATCATATTCCATAGAAGACCAGGCATACTAAAAGGAACATCAATGCGCCAAAAACGTTGCCAGGAAGATAAATGGAACATATCGGCGGCTTCTTTCAATTCAGTAGGTACCGAGCGTAGACTTTGATAGAAGCTGAGTGTGATATTCCATACTTGAGCAGTGAAAACTGCAAAAATAGCGGCAACTTCAGGACCTAGTCGACTGCCATGAAATAAAGCAATAAATCCAACTATGGTAATGGATAACAGACCAATAACCGGTACGGACTGCAGGATATCAATACAAGGGATAATAATACTAGCGGCACGTTTATTTTTAGCGGCTAAAGTTCCTACAGTAAACGTAAATAATAAGGAAAACGCCATGGCTGTAAATAAGCGTAATACGGTAAACAAAGCATATTTAGGTAACTGATGAGGATCTAAAGATAAAGCTAAGGGTTGCCCGACTTGATAGGGAGCAGTCATTTGTTTGCCTGCCCAAACAAAGGCAGCAAGCATCCCTAGCACAATAATAAAGGCAACCAAATCCCAGCCATTCGGAAGGATCTTAAAGGAATTTCTAAAGGAAAATCGATTGTAGAATGTTGACATGCACCTACCCCATTTAGTTTGGGGAGGTAGATATTTGCCCCCACTAGTTTAGTTTATTATACTCTTCACACTTGAATCTTTGACTGTGTTGTCACTCAATTCGCAATTCTCATGTGTGTTATATACACTCCGGTTGCTCATCTTCGTGGCGTCTTGTCAAAAATCCCATTACTGTGAGTAAGAACTTTTCACGTTTGATTTTTTGTCTGATCAAAAACTCATACTGTGAATAAGCTAAGCTAGGGGAGGCATATATTTACCCCCTGAAATTTAGCGGGAGCGTAGTTCGATTTTTTTATTTTGTCAATATGTAATTTATTAGATTTAATTTTTGCAGACTGAACGATAGATCCATCCCAAAATACCCAGTGTTGATAGCACGCCAAATAGACTAGCGAGTAAGGTAAGATGCTCAGGCATAAGACGCAATATATCGGTAGATTTTGCTAAAGTAAAAGGAATCGCTAATATCACACCCATTAAACAAGCTCCAGCGACTAACCCACAAGCTAAAGTAAGCCCTCGTTGCCTCGCAACATTGTCGGCCGATTTTTCTGTTTGAATAGGGTGATGTTTAATTAATGTCCTTTCTACGAAATAGGAAGCGAGCCCACCCAAAATTAATCCAGATGAGGTGCTTAAGGGAAGATAGATACCGATACCAACGGCTAATACAGGCAAGCGCATACCGCGTCTTTGTAATATGTGGTCAATGATGATGCAAAAAATAGCTACAACAAAACCAATGCTTATTAAGTTCCAGGGTAAGTTATGCTTAAATGCGCCGGAAACTAAACTTGCCATCAGTGTAGCTTGGGGCGCAGATAACATTTGAGAGGGATCCATATGTCGTCCAGGAGGAGAAATACCACCAATTCCATAAGCATTAAATAATAGTTCTAATGTGGGTGCTAAAATTAAAGCGGAAACGACGACACCTAAAATTAATATCACTTGTTGCTTCCATGGAGTTGCACCAACAATTTGACCGGCTTTTAGGTCTTGAATCGTGTCATTGGTAATAGCACAGCTACTACTGACCAGTGTTCCTATGATGATTGCCAAGCCTTCCCCTTCAAGAAAATGCTTACTGTCGTGAGTGAAGCCAGGAGCCCATCTAAAAATAGCCAGTAACGTAAGTGAAGCGAACAATAGTACCGAAAGAGAAACACCGGAAATGGGACTTTGACTACTTCCGATAAGCCCTGCAAAGTAACCACACAGCGAGGAAAAAAAGAAACCAGTGATTAAGATAAAAACAACGCCGATAATTAAGGTTATTATTTGTATAGTGCTAGTTAATCCAAGAGCAGGATGATTTATAAAGCCAAATAAAATATACCCTAATGGTAATATTAAAATACCTAATAAGGTTAAAGTATAGTGTATGGGGATATCACGTTCGTGCGTAGGTAAGGAGGTATAACCACTTTCTTTAATGGTTTTTAATGAGACAAAAGAGGAATGTACTCCCTTAATAATAGGTTTAATGAGCAGAACCATCGTCCATAAACCACCTACTAACATAGTACCTACACCAATTGGACGTATACTGGATTGCCAAATGCTAGTGGCTAAGCTGCCTGCAGATTGACTAGTAGCTATTGCGAGAGGATGTAAATAGCTAAAAATAGGAATTCCAATGACCCATCCGATGGTGACTCCGAGTAATGTGCTCAGCCCAACGCCAATACCAACAATATAACCTGCCGCTAATAATGCAGGTTCAAAACCAAAAGAAAATCCATAAATAAATTTATTATCTGCCTTAAACCATAATGGAAAATTACTTGCTATAATTTGAAAACCTGATTGAAAGAGCGCCACAAAAGCCCCTAAAAATCCGCCTTGGATGAGCTCTTTAAGATTTCCTTTCCCTTTTTGACTGACTTTCAAAACTTGGCCTATGGCGGTACCTTCTGGAAAGCGTAAAGTCGGATCGGCTAATAAAACTCTCCGTAAAGGGATTGAAAATAGGACTCCTAAAATTCCACCGGTTAGAGAAATTATTACAGTTTGCCAATAATCAAAATGTTGCCAATAGTGAAGGATTATTAAGGCGGGGAGAATAAATGCGGTTCCTGCGACTAGTGCTTCACCCGCAGATGCGCCAGTTTGGACAATATTACTTTCAAGTATGGAGGAGTTTTTAAAAAAACGTAGAATACCCATAGAAAGAATAGCGGCGGGTATAGATGCGGAAATAGTTAAGCCGACCTTTAGGCCTAAATAAGCATTTGCTGCAGCTAAAATGACAGCAAGTAGAATGGCCAATAGGATGGCACGAAAGCTTATTTCAGAGGGTTGTGACGACATGAAATCCGAAGTTTTTTTTAGTAAACATTTTATTTATCACATTGTGTGGTAGAGGTCAAAAAATTTTTGTAAGAAAAAGGGAAGCTTGGGAATAAGAATTGGGAGAAATTTGGGTCTATTAGGAATGTAACCAATTTAATATTCTATGGCGGACGTTTGTTAAACCTATCGATTTAGTAGCTGAAAAGATTTGTATTTCATACGGCTGATTAAGAGTAGCTAGTTGCTGGGTTGTTAACTTCAAGACATTTTCCGCTTGATTTCGTGTCAGTTTATCTGCTTTAGTCAAAAGGATATATACCGGTATTTGATAATGAGAGGCCCAGGTTAGCATGGCTTGATCCCGGTCCTTTAGGGGGTGACGGATATCCATAGTGATAACAAGTCCTTTTAAAGATTTTCTGGTTTTTAGATAGGTGGCAATAGTTTTCTCCCAATCTGTTTTTTTATCGTTAGGGACGTTGGCAAATCCATAGCCAGGAAGATCGACTAAACGTAGTTGTTCATTGATTTGAAAAAAATTTAATAATTGAGTGCGTCCTGGGATTTTACTGGTTTTGGCTAAGCCTTTTTTTCCAGTAATTGAGTTAATAGCTGTAGATTTTCCAGAATTGGAACGGCCAATAAATGCAACTTCTACGCCTTGGTCTGTAGGTAGTTGGTCTAATTGAGCTACGCTTTTTAAAAAGACAGTAAGTGGAAAGACATGGGATCTCAAGGTTATCTTCCGCTTAATTAAAAAAGAAAAATTCCCTGGCCTTGATGTTATTTTTATAGTTTGTTAAAGCCTGCCAAAACTATAAACTATCTAATTGATATTAGCAATATCAATTATTTTTTCCCAAAACACCATAAAAAGTTATGCTTGATTACAAAAATTTTATCTTTATATTCTTTTTTTTATTAGGGGTTTCGCCGAGTGGTGCCAAAATCGTTGAAAAACCGTTTAATGACATTATTGCTGGATGCGAGCTATGTCACGGTATCCAAGGAAATTCCACGGTCAATGAAAATTGGCCAAAATTGGCGGGTCAGAATGTTAATTATTTAATGAAGCAAATGCGAGATTTTCAACCCAATGTGAAACTTGGGCGTGATAATCCAATAATGAATTCATTAATTGTTGCATTGTCGGAAAAAGAAAAAATCAAAATAGCGAACTATTATGCACGTTTGTTAGGAACTATTGATACTGCACAGGTCCATTTACTTTCTTTAGGGCAGAGAATTTATCGTGGCGGAGATTCAAATAAAGAAATACCCGCTTGCTTAGCTTGTCATGGACCTGCGGGCTTAGGAAATCCTCCGGCCGGATTTCCTCGTTTAAGCGGACAACATGCTCGATATATTGTTACGCAATTAAAAGCATTTCGTGACGGTAAGCGCAATAATGATAAGCATCAGATGATGTCAATAATTACCAAAAAAATGAATGACACAGAAATTATCGCCGTATCAAATTATATTTCAGGTTTATATTCTTAACAGTTATTGGGTAATATTTTCATGCTCCGTAGTTATCAACAGACACATTCCATAAGAGTTGCACAGGAGCACCGAAAATCTCGAGTAATAGGACTTTTTGCGATCGATATTATTATTTTTTATGAAAAATGAATAAGCCTGTGTTAATTGCCTGGTTGTCTTGTTGGCGCCCTACTACATTAGTATATTTTAATAGCGTTAATCCATTTTTTTTAGCTAATTCTCTGACATAAATTTCAGCGTGTTGATAACGGCCGTTTGTTTGCAAAGTGTATGAAGAAATAATTCCATCGGCAAGCTCAATAGAAAAGGCGAAGAGGCCATTAGTCGCTAAACGAGGCATTATTTTAGCGAAAAACTCATTAAGATTGCCAAAATATACTAAGGTATCTATACACAAGATAAGATCAAAATAGTCTTTTAATTCAGCTACGCCATTTAAGATATCGTTTTCTATCAAAATATCATAACAGTCTTTTTCTTTAGCTTTATTGAGCATATTACGTGAAATATCTATACCGGTTATTTTTTTTGCAATATCAATAAAGGACTGTCCACTAAGGCCCGTGCCACAACCTAGATCGAGTAAGTTATATTGTTTATTCTTCAAGAAAGGATTTAACTGCTCTCGCAATAATTTAGGTGTTTTATAGAGTAAAATATTTTGTAAATGCGCATCAAATTGAAAGGCATAGTTATCAAATAAATTTTTAATATATTCTAAGGGGGCACTGTCCGGTATAGATTGTTGGGTGAGGGCACTGACCATATAATTGGCAATGGCGTGTTTATGGGTCAAATTTAAAATAGTTTGATAATGAGTTAAAGCAGCAATACGATCATTTAGCTTTAGATAAATGGCCGCAAGATTACAATAGGCATCTATTTGTTGATCATCTATAGTCAAAATTTTTTTTAAATCGATTATGGCTTCATTTAAATGACCAGTTAACATTAAGCTATGGGCGCGGTTAAAAAGTGCTTCAACATCTAATGGCTCTAAATTTAGATATAAAGAATAATGCCATATAGCTTCTTTGAATTGATTAGCTTGGAGTAAAGTGGCTGCAAGATTATTTCTGGCTGTTTTGTGTTTAGGATCGATAACCAATGCACGTTTAAAATAATCAATCGCTACGTCTGGCCACTCTTTTTTTAACATTAAGGCAGCAAAATTATTTAATAGTTCTACTGAGTTTGGATCCAGAACGAGGATTTTTTCATAATGATAGTGGACCTTTTCTAAATCTTGATCCTGCCAGTAAATATTCGCGAGTTGCCAATGTGCCGGAATAGAATTTGGATGTAAGCTCAATACATTTTTGAATTGTGTTAATGCCGGCTTTTTTTCTTGTTGAGCTAAAAATACTAAGCCTAGATTAAAATGTGCTTCCAAGTAATCCGGTTTTAGAACGACAGCTTGTTTATAATGTTGACATGCGGTATTTAATTGATTTTGTTTATAAAATAAGCCGGCTAAATTATTATGAGCTTCAGCATATTCTGGGTTTAAATGCAAAGCAGCTTGATAATGTGTTAAAGCAAATTCAAATTGATTAGTTTTTTTAAAAGCATTTGCTAAATGAAGATGAAAACATGCAGAATTAGGTTGGAGAGATAAAGCTTTTTGTATCCAAGCGATCGCGACCTCCCATTGTTGTAGCTCAGTAGCAAGCAACCCTAAAGCATGAATAGTTTCTACATGGTCGGGTTGTTTACTTAATATATATTCATAACTATCTTTAGCATATTTTATATCGCCCAATGCATGAGCCTCTAAAGCTTGTTGAAACAATACCTCAGCGGAGAGTTCTTCTTCAGGCTGAGGGGGTTGTTTCATTTCATTGCCAGATATCAAGATCTGGTTTGAGTTTAATAGAGAATTTTGATCGCCGCGCGCGTTGTTTTCATTCATGTTTGGGTTCAATAAAAAAGAGTAGCTTTCCTTGTTGAGTTAATAAATCATCCCAATTGATGATATCAAAACTTAATGAAATGACACCTGCGGTAGGTAAAATAATAGAGTGTGTACTCGGACATAGCTTATGGGCTAAGCAACTCAATGTAGGATTATGGCCTATTATGAAAACGTGGTTAGATAAACTCTGTGAAGAAATTGATTTTAAAATAGTTTCCGTATCGCCAGAGTAAAGTATGGGGCTAAGATTAATGAGTTTTGGATTTATTTCTAGCTTTTTGCAAAGAAGCTGAGCTGTTTGTAGCGCACGTTTAGCGGGACTACACAGTATACTCTTCGTACGTAAGTTTTTATCTGTGTTGCCGTTTAACTTACAATCTTCATGTAGGTTAATACACTCTGGTTGCTTCGTTTTCGTGCCGTTTTGCCAAAAATCCAATTGTTGTGAGTATAAATAATCTTGCAAACTTTTTTTTTCTTTTAATTGTTTTACGATACTTTCAACTTGATGAAAACCTATTTGAGTAAGCAAACGATCTTTATCACTTTCAAAAACGTGTTGTGGATGGGTTGCAGCATGTCGAATGAGTGTTAAGTTTTTCATAGGTTCAGTTTTTACGAGGAGATGTCGTTATTTGGCACGATGCTGGCCATAAATTGCGGTATTTTCTGCGTTTCGTGATCAGTATGTTCCCTTACGATACTCGAAAAACCACGCTTTCTGAGTCATCTCCGCTGAATAATGACATATCCCTAAAGTAGCGTTATCCATTCAATTGCTATAACGACGGCGATGATAGACACCATTTTTAAAGTTATCAAAAAAATAATCTAATTCAGGATGTTCAACAGGATCCAGTGTATCATCCTTAGTTAGATTCATTTCGGCTGCATAAGCATGATGAACAGAACCATGAACTAAAATGTGGTACCAAGGTTGGTTTTTAGGAGGATTTCCAGGAGCGTTTTTGCTATACCAAGCATCATCTCCTTGAAAGCCAGCATCGGCGTCAACAATGACACCACGATAGCCAAATAAACTATGCTGGACAATTTCTCCGATTCCGAAACGTGCTTTTATAGGCTCCATCATAACTTAAATCCTAGCTGATATTTTGATAAGTTGCTATGACGGGGACATGATCCGACGGTTTTTCCCACCGTCTTATTTCCTTATCAATTTCACAAGCAATACATTGGGGAGTTAAGGCATTGCTACTTAATATGTGATCAATACGTAAACCATGATTTTGCCGAAAAGCTCCGGCTCGGTAATCCCACCATGTGTAATGACCTGGCGCATTATTAAATAATCGAAAACTGTCTTTAAATCCTAAAGCCAATATCGCTTTTAAAGCTTGACGTTCCTCGGGGCTAACTAACACGTTACCTTGCCACATTTGTGGGTCATGGATATCTTTATCTTCCGGGGCGATATTAAAATCACCTAGTACGATTAAATAGGGATGGTGGATTAATTCTTGTTGTAAGTAAATTTTTAATTGTTTTAGCCATTGTAATTTATAAATAAATTTTTCAGAATCTAAATTTGAACCATTAGGCACATAAATATTGACAATACGCAAGGCTCCTATGTTGACTACTAATATACGTCGTTGAGTGTCATCAAAATCCGGTAAGAAAGTGACTTCATTTTGCATGGGAATACGACTAATGAAAGCAACACCATTATAAGTTTTTTGACCATTATATAAGACATGGTAACCTGCTTTTTTGAATGGTTCTTCAGGGAAATGGTGATTTTCAACTTTTGTTTCTTGTACAGCAAGTAAGTGAGGTTGATGTGAATTCAGCCAAGCTAAAACATGTTCTAAGCGTACGCGTAATGAATTAACATTCCAAGTTGCAATTTTAAATAATTTGTTCATTTATAATAAAAAATTTTAACGTCTGTGATAAATTTTTCTCTCTCTACTATTTTTTTTAACCGAGCTTCTAAATCAACTTGGTTACTCAAAACGAGAGGTAATTTCAAGTCAATAGTGATTTTACCGTCTAAATAATGAAAAACTACCGTTTTAATGGCTGTTTCGGGAAGTAAATCGTGCCAATGTTTCTGTAAAATTTTTTGTAGGGTATTCCGATCAGGTAAATTATAAGAGGGATTAATTAATTCATCGTCTTCTGTATCAATATGAACGGTAACATCAGTAATATCTGGGAATGATTCAATCAGACGCTTGTCGACTTCTTGGCCGATATAATGCCCTTCCGAAACACTAATGGATGGATCAACTAAAACGTGCACATCACAAAAGATAGAACCTGCAATTGAGCGCGTTCGTAATTGATGAATGGCTTTTACACCAGGAATTTCTTTTATAAATAATTTAATTTTTTCAGTTTCTTCAATACTAAGCGCAGTATCCACTAATTCGCGAATACTATGCCAGCCAAAACCCCAAGCTATTTTTAAAATCATTAAACCGACTATAATAGCCGCAACCGCATCCAATTTAGGGAATCCTAGCCAAGCTCCAATCACACCTATAGCAACCGCTATAGATGTGGCTGAATCACTCCGATGATGCCAAGCATTGGTCATTAACAATTTAGATTTAATTCGAGTCGCGATGTGTTTTGTCCAGAAATAAAGTATCTCATTGAGTAAAACTGAACTCAGTGCAATCCATAAAACAATTTGAGACGGTATGATAATGGCATGGATAGCAGCGATAGTAATAAAAGCATTAATAATAATCGCAAATGCCGCAATAGCTAATATTAACGCTAATAAAACGGTAGCCGCTGTTTCGATGCGACCATGTCCATAAGGATGATCTTCATCAGCTGCTTTATTACCAAATTTTGCGGCAATGATAACGACGCTATCAACAATTAAATCAGATAGAGAATGAACTCCATCTGCTAGTAAACCATGAGAATGACCAATAATACCAAAGATTATTTTTAGCCCAGCTAATAGGATATTTTTTAATCCTCCCCATAGAGCAATAGAGCGAGTTTGTTCATAGCGGGAAGTATGCATTTAACAACTACCTATTTGTATAGTCATGAAAATTTCTCGACATTGTGTACTGCTGGATAGTAAATAATGGCCATGGACACGACACCACGCTGAAATATCAGACAGACTTCCTTTATCAGTGCAGACAATCTCTAAAATATCTCCGGGCTTTAATGTTTTTACGCGGGCTTGTACTTTAATAACAGGCAAAGGACAGAGCAAACGTCGAGCATCTAATTGGTGAGTCATAATGATTTAGTTTTTGCTGTATCTAAAGTTATTTTATAAAATTAACAGACTTTATTTAAAAAAATAGTTTATTCAGAAAATACCCGCTAACCTGAAATATACCACTTCTTAGGGATTTGATCTGCAGTAAAAGGGTTAACTGTAACGGTTTGGACTGAACCACTCAATGTGTTAATTTCTAAAGTTACCTTATCATTGGATTTAGCGTCGGTAAAGCGAGCAGAGATTTGTGCTGCAAAATGAATGTATTCAGCAGTAGTTTTACCATCAATTAAGCTTAAAGGGCCTAAGTGGCTAATAGGTTTTATTGAGGTATATTGATGTTGATAGGTTTCAAGAAAATGATTTTCACCTTCGTCTCGACCAATAATGAGCTTAAAATCAGGATGGGGTCGTAGATGCCGACCTACCTTCAGTAAGATAACATCCTCAAATTCATAGTCTTTCTTCCCGCGGTGTTTCCAAAGATCTTTGAGTTTTTGTGTGTAATGACCATTTGTTAAAAAACAACAACCGCCGGCTGGTTGAGCATATTCTTGAAAATTGAATTTTTTTGCTAAATCGAATTGTGGGCTACGGCTACGACCCGAAAATCCATAGAGTTTATCACGCTCAACCCAGCCTTCACGCTCTACTAAAGTCGGCGCTAATTGTTTGGCACAAAGTGGCCGCAATAAAATATCATCGGCTTTAGATTCATGTGCCACAATAGGCATATTTTTTTTAAGTTGAGATTTTGGTCTTTGACCAATCACTTCTCCGGTAATAATAAAATCGAATTGATGTTGCTCCATCCATTGCTTAGCTCGATTCACCATAAAAATTTTACAATCGAGACAAGGATTGAGATGTGCACCGTAACCATATTTAGGATTCAAGACTATTTTTTTATATTCCTGAATAATATCAATGATATGTAATTTAATTCCTAGAAGTTCCGCAACCCATAAAGCTTGGTTACGTTTAGGTTTTTTATGCTGAGAATTACGAATGGCTTGTGTGTGTCCTTCAATACAAAATCCCGTATAAAAATTAATGCCCTCTACATAAATACCTTGTTCTTGAATAACCCTCACAGCAAGCATAGAATCTAAGCCACCAGAAATCAGAGCAACTGCTTTTTTCATAATCGAACCATTCAAAAATTAAATTCAAAATGTAATTGTTGATTGAGTAGGTTATTTCCACATCGGCCTAAATCTTTGGTAATGGAATTTTCTTCATTGGATGAGTTTATGGAGGGTCCTCTGATAGGGCCAAACCCGGTGGGCATTATACTCGAAGGAGTTTTGGCTTTTCCAGGAGTAAATTTAAACGTAAATGGCTCGCTATTTAAGGGTGCTACTCTATCTGCGTCTAAACTTGAATGACAAGCTGACAAAAATAATGAAGAAAAAAGTAATAAAAATTTACTTTTATTCATTTACTCTCCTAAGAATAATCAATATAGTAGTTTTAACTACTAGCTTTCAAGCAATTTTAATCAGGCCTATTAAAAAATGTTTTTTAGGATGTTAATGCTTGCTCAAGATCATCAATAAGGTCTTGCACCGCTTCTATCCCTACAGATAAACGCAGCAGATTCTCGGTAATGCCGAGACGTTCACGAGTTTCTAACGGCAAAGCAGCGTGAGTCATAATGGCCGGATGATCCACAAGACTTTCTACGCAACCTAAACTTTCTGCCAGCGTAAATAAACGGCAACGTTGAAGGAAGTGCTGTGTTTCTTCAAAGCTACCTTTCAACACAAAACTAACAATTCCGCCGAAGCCGTTAAGCATTTGTTTTTTAGCTAATTTATGTTGGGGATGATTTGTTAAACCAGGATAAAAGACTTTTTCGACCTTATGGTGTTGTTCTAGAAACTGAGCAATTTTTAATGCGTTTTCACTATGTCTTTGCATGCGTAAGGCTAGAGTATGTAAGCCTCGCAAGGCAAGAAAACTATCAAAAGGACCTTGTATGGCACCCATCGCATTTTGTAAATAGCTTATTTTTTCAATTAATTCAGGATTGTCACCTACTACTACGATGCCTCCGATCATATCGGAATGTCCATTTAAATATTTAGTGGCAGAATGGACAACGAGATCACAGCCTAATGATAAAGGTTGCTGGATCCAAGGAGTAGCAAACGTATTATCAAGTACAGTAATTATTTTATATTGTCGAGCAATTTTAACAGCTTGTGCGATATCAACTAATTTTAATAAGGGATTAGTTGGGGATTCCATCCATAACAATTTAGTTTCGGGTTTGATGTGTTGGTTTAGATTATTTAAATCAGTCATATCGACATATGAAAAATTTAATCCGGATGATCGTTGCTTAATTTGATTAAATAAACGTACTGTTCCACCATACAAATCATCCATGCCGATGATATGATCACCAGGATTTAATAGTTCTAGTAACGTATTAATAGCTGCCATTCCAGAGGCAAAAGCAAATCCAGCACGACCATTTTCTAAATCAGCAATACAACGTTCGTAAGCAAATCGTGTAGGGTTTTGCGTTCTAGAATATTCAAAGCCTTGGTGTACGCCCGGACTTTTTTGCGCGTAGGTCGAGGTTGCGTAAATCGGCGCTATTAAAGCACCTGTACTTGGATCGGGTATTTGTCCAGCATGGATGCAGCGCGTAGCAAAATCTAGTGTTTTCTTTACTTTTTTCATAATTTTGTTGATGAATGATAAAATTCATCGATAGTTTTAACTAAGCGTTGACAGATTTCATCCGCATCAGTTTCTTGTAGAATTAAAGCAGGTAAAAGACGGATCGTATTATTAGAAACAACGTTAAAAAGCAAACGATGTTTTAATCCAATTCTAGGAATATTACGACATTCAATATCGAGTTCAATGCCTATCATGAGTCCTTGTCCCTTTATAGCAACGACATGTAGATGTTTAGCAAAACAATGTTGTAATTTTTTTATCAAATAAGACCCCATTTTTTTTACATGTGCAGACATATTTTCTTTTTCTAAAGTTTTAATAACAGTGATGGCGACGGCACAGGCTAAGGCACTACCGGCAAATGTAGAACCATGTTTTCCAATGGGAAAAATATTATTTGCTTTTCCACGAGAACAATAAGCGCCAATTGGAAAGCCATTACCTAAGGTTTTAGCAATCGTAACGATATCAGGAAAAATATGGTACGATTGATAGGCAAACCAAGGTCCGGTACGACAAAGGCCGGTTTGTATTTCGTCGAGTATCATAAGCCAATCATATTGGTCACAATAATTTCGAATAGCTTGTAAAAAACGTGGTGTTGCTGCTGTAATCCCACCATCTCCTTGAATCGGCTCTAACATAATAGCAATTATATTTTTTTTATGTTGCTTTATAGTATTTTCTAATGCAGCTACATCATTAAATGGGATATGAATAAAGCGCTCTAATAAAGGTTCAAAACCAATTTGTAAACGCTCACTACCCGATAGGCTGAGAGTTGCCATGGTTCTACCATGAAAAGCATTTTTCATGGCTAAAATGATGGGTTGTTCGATCCCTTTTTTTCGTGCATAAAGGCGCGTCATTTTGATGGCTGCTTCGTTAGATTCTGCACCTGAATTCGAAAAAAAAACTTGATCCATTCCCGATACACGTGCCAATTCAGAAGCTAATATTTCTTGTTCAGGAATATGGTAAGTATTAGATGTGTGAATTAACTTTGCAGCTTGATTGCAAAGCGTTTCAGTGATGGCTGGATGGGCATGGCCTAAGCCACATACCGCGATACCTGCTAAAGCATCTAAATACCTTACTCCTTGAGTATCGGTAAGCCAAATTCCTGAGCCTTTTTCAAAGGCAATAGGCAGTCGATTTGGGTAAATAGGCATCAAGGCAGATGACATAGCTATTTTCTCTGTTGTCTTAATTATTTTTCGAAATTTTCAGCAATAAAACCCCAATTCACTACTTCCCAAAATTTCTCAAGATATTTTGGTCGTGCGTTGCGATAGTCGATATAATAAGCGTGCTCCCATACATCGCACGTAAATAAGCAGGATTTATGCTCACTCATCGGGGTTAAAGCATTAGCGGTGGTTTCTATCTTTAAACCTTGTGCATCATCTTTGATTAGCCAAGCCCATCCTGAGCCAAATTGAGCAATAGCGGCCTTAACAAAAGCCTCTTTAAATTTGTCGACCGATCCAAAGGATAGTTTAATAGCTTCTTCTAAAGGTCCTTTTAATTTGTTTTTAGATGCATCTGGTGTCATACAATGCCAATAAAAGGTATGATTCCAGACTTGAGCAGCATTATTAAAAATGGGACCCTGAGGCGCTTTTTTAATAATATGTTCCAAGGATAGATCTTCAAATTCTGTACCGAGAATTAATTCATTAAGTTTATCAACATAGGCTTTATGGTGTTTTCCATAATGATATTCTAAGGTTTCCTTCGAAATAATGGGCGCCAGGGCGTCTAAGGCGTAGGGTAAGGGGGGTAACTCGTGCTTCATGGGAGTATCCTATTTTTATCGATTTGCTAAAATTGCTAGCACCAGTTTAAAATCCAGCTAATAATAAGGCAAGCATTTAAATAGGGTGACTGTAAATTTTGTTTTGTGTAGTTTTTTGCATAGGAAATCTGAGCGTCTAGATTGAAAATAAAAACGACTTAACTGTAATAATAAAGGTAAAAAATTTACCAATTTTTAAGCGAGGAAAATAAATGTCTATTACTGAAATGAATACATTAGAAACAATCAAGCAACAAATTACAAAATATCCACTGATTCTCTATATGAAAGGGTCCCCAGAAAAGCCTTGTTGTGGTTTTTCTGCTCGAGTAGTACAAGTATTAAAAGCATGTCATGTAAAATTTGCACATGTCAATGTACTGGAAAAGAGTGATATACGCCGTGAACTCCCTCTCTATTCTAACTGGCCAACTTTTCCACAGCTTTATTACAAAGGGGAGTTAATAGGGGGATGCGATATCATTGAGCAACTTTACAAAACAGGTGAGCTACAAAAAAAATTATCAGAAACTTGATTTAAATTGATTTAGCATCTATTTTCCTTTAATTGGTAAGTGTTCTTTGTAGGCTAAGGTAGTATAGCGTATTCTATAATGAAACCATTGACATAAGTCATGGTGTTCGGTATAAAATGCAATAGCTATCGAGTCTTTACAAGGTAAGCTATTTTCAGCACTAATAACAAAGTCTTGTACCTTCATAAATCGCTGAAAATCTAAAAAAACAAATATAATATCTGTAAAACGGTTCTGGTAAACCGCTAAGCAAGTCTCCGTTTTAGAGTTTGCGAAACTGTAAATTGTAAATTTACAGCGGTGCCAAGACCAGGGTTGTTTAATTTTCGCCGATATCGCTTTTAAGCAGGAATGGAAATTAAACAGCCTTGGTAGGAAATAACAAGGGATAAATATAAGTAAATTGTTTTTTGAATTATTTTTATGAGCGTAGCATATTCCAACTTTTATCGGTGTGTTACGAGCGTAGAATTAAAGAAGTACTAGATTTTTGTAAAACTAATTTTTTGTTTGAGTCGGCAAACTAGTTTGCCGGTAATAGAGAGCAAAAAATTTAGCTTTCAAACAATCTAATGTTGAGTTAACAACCTATTAAGGAGATGGATGAGTATGAAACTCAAAGCGATAGTTGCTTCACTCGTAACACTAGGGCTTAGCGGTCCGGTATTGGCGATGCAGCCGTATATGATGGATACATCTTATCAAATGGATGTGATGCGTTATCAAGTTAATAAACTCGATATGATTCTCGACCGAAATCAACCCGGTGGGTTTGATCAGCCTTGTGGTTGGACTTGTCGGATCAATATCAGTGGTTGGATGAATACCGATGCTTACTTAGCGAGTAAGCCACCCGTTTTTTGGGCGCCTAATCCCGCATTTAATCCAACGCTTCCTATTGATCCAGCATCAACTCCACCTAATGTTTTAACTCTTCCAACAACAGGCCGTGCGAGTGATTTGGTGTTGAATAATGCGAATTTATTTGTCGATGCACGAGTGAATAACTGGGTAACGGCGAATATGTCGGTGGTTTATACTTCCATGTCAGGCCTTCCAGGTTCGACAGGGCCTTATAATATAGCTAATTCACTCTTTGTTTATCATCCCCTGAATCGAACGGCGATAGACACCGCATATGCGACTATCGGTAATTTCCAAGCGTCACCGATCTATTTTAGAGTGGGTAAAGAATATATCCCATTTGGTGCGTATGATCCGTATGGATTTGTAACGCAAGAAAATCCAACCCAATTATTTACTGAGATTACAGCAACTGCAGCCCAATTAGGATTTATTGCACCGAACGGTATATATGGTTCGTTATATACGTTTGCAGGTAATCCTAAGATCACAGATGGTGGCTCAACACGCCGTATTCAAAACGGTGGCGCCGATTTAGGATGGGGATTTAGTTGGTTTAATAGCAAATTCAATATAAACGCGGGTTATATTTCGAATATAGCGGATTCAAACTTCTTGTCTTCTTATTACCTCAATTCAATTGTTGAAGGGACGACAGTTCCAGGATTGCCTAATGAAAAAGTGCCTGCATGGAACTTCAATGCGGATGTTACGTTTGGGCCCTTTGATGCGAACGGTCACTATATTCAGACCACACGGAGTTTAGCGAACCCTATCTTTTTAAGTGGTAATTCTAGCCCGGGCTTTCCAGTATTAACTAATCCACCTGCGCAATTGGGTAAACCTGATGTTTGGGGCTTGGAAGCTGGATTAACCTTCCCTGTCATGGCGCATCAATCACGCGTAGCGATTGGATATCAACGGACGACACATTTAGCGACCTTCTTACCGCAACGTCGTATCTACGCGGACTATATGGTTAACTTTGCGAAATGGTTTGATCTAGGAATAGCAGTATTCCAAGACAGAGATTACAACATTGGCGAAGGGGCTATTACCAGTACTGCGGCAAATGGTGATGGATTACCAGCTATCGGCACCATAATACATCAAGGTGCAACGGGTAATAGGTCAACGACCGGTCAATTACGTGCCAGTATTAAATTTGCTTAAATTACGATTACGACATAATAAATTTAGATAACACATTAAGCCCGCATCAGCGGGCTTTTTTTATGATGACTCAATATAAATAAATTTATCTTGTTGAGATAGTTATAAAGTACTGCTAAGATAAACTCGGTTTTATCTTTTTTGTCTATTAATAGGTTTCATAGATAGAAAATAAATCTGGGAAAAATATTTTATTTAATAAATGCTTATTTTTCTTAAATTTGATAAAAAAACGATAGAGACAGAGTTAGCTAATTCTACAAGGAGATGGATGAGTATGAAACTCAAAGCGATAGTTGCTTCACTCGTAACACTAGGGCTTAGCGGTCCAGTATTGGCGATGCAGCCATATAGGATGGATACATCTTATCAAATGGATGTGATGCGTTATCAAGTTAATAAACTCGATATGATTCTCGACCGAAATCAACCCGGTGGGTTTGATCAGCCTTGTGGTTGGACTTGTCGGATCAATATCAGTGGTTGGATGAATACCGATGCTTACTTAGCGAGTAAGCCACCCGTTTTTTGGGCGCCTAATCCCGCATTTAATCCAACGCTTCCTATTGATCCAGCATCAACTCCACCTAATGTTTTAACTCTTCCAACAACAGGCCGTGCGAGTGATTTGGTGTTGAATAATGCGAATTTATTTGTCGATGCACGAGTGAATAACTGGGTAACGGCGAATATGTCGGTGGTTTATACTTCCATGTCAGGCCTTCCAGGTTCGACAGGGCCTTATAATATAGCTAATTCACTCTTTGTTTATCATCCCCTGAATCGAACGGCGATAGACACCGCATATGCGACTATCGGTAATTTCCAAGCGTCACCGATCTATTTTAGAGTGGGTAAAGAATATATCCCATTTGGTGCGTATGATCCGTATGGATTTGTAACGCAAGAAAATCCAACCCAATTATTTACTGAGATTACAGCAACTGCAGCCCAATTAGGATTTATTGCACCGAACGGTATATATGGTTCGTTATATACGTTTGCAGGTAATCCTAAGATCACAGATGGTGGCTCAACACGCCGTATTCAAAACGGTGGCGCCGATTTAGGATGGGGATTTAGTTGGTTTAATAGCAAATTCAATATAAACGCGGGTTATATTTCGAATATAGCGGATTCAAACTTCTTGTCTTCTTATTACCTCAATTCAATTGTTGAAGGGACGACAGTTCCAGGATTGCCTAATGAAAAAGTGCCTGCATGGAACTTCAATGCGGATGTTACGTTTGGGCCCTTTGATGCGAACGGTCACTATATTCAGACCACACGGAGTTTAGCGAACCCTATCTTTTTAAGTGGTAATTCTAGCCCGGGCTTTCCAGTATTAACTAATCCACCTGCGCAATTGGGTAAACCTGATGTTTGGGGCTTGGAAGCTGGATTAACCTTCCCTGTCATGGCGCATCAATCACGCGTAGCGATTGGATATCAACGGACGACACATTTAGCGACCTTCTTACCGCAACGTCGTATCTACGCGGACTATATGGTTAACTTTGCGAAATGGTTTGATCTAGGAATAGCAGTATTCCAAGACAGAGATTACAACATTGGCGAAGGGGCTATTACCAGTACTGCGGCAAATGGTGATGGATTACCAGCTATCGGCACCATAATACATCAAGGTGCAACGGGTAATAGGTCAACGACCGGTCAATTACGTGCCAGTATTAAATTTGCTTAAATTACGATTACGACATAATAAATTTAGATAACACATTAAGCCCGCATCAGCGGGCTTTTTTATAATGGTTTAACATAAATTTATCTTATTTTGTTAAGATAGCTAAAAAAATTGCTAATATATAAAAATTTTATATAGAGATTGAAATGAAAAGTTTGAATGGTGATTAGATTATTATCTAACTGAATATTTTTTTAAACAATTTTAGAAAAGTGGTTATGTTTGAATTATTTTTTTCTGCTGAAGCTTGGATTAGTTTACTTACCTTAACCGCATTAGAAATTATTTTGGGAATTGATAACTTAGTTTTCATTTCTATAGTAACCAATAGACTTCCTAAAACTCAGCAACATTCAGCACGCCAATTTGGTTTATTACTCGCTTGTTTGACGCGCTTGCTTTTACTGGCAACCTTAGCTTGGATAACTAAGTTCACACAACCTCTTTTTACCTTAGTGGGTCATGTTTTTTCAGGAAGAGATTTGATACTCATCGTAGGAGGATTATTTTTACTTGCAAAAGGGACCAGTGAACTTCATTTTAATGTAACTATTACCGCAGAAAATAAAAGTAGTCTGCATCGATACTCACGATTTTCAATGGTTATCATTCAGATTATGTTACTAGATATTATTTTTTCATTAGATAGTGTGATCACCGCAGTAGGAATGGCTCAGGAATTTATCATTATGGCCTTAGCTATTATTATTGCAATCGTACTGATGATTTGGGCCAGTGGACCCATCAGTCATTTTATTAGTACCTACCCGAACTTAAAGATTCTCGGTTTAAGTTTTTTATTGTTAATTGGCTTAGTCTTAGTAGCGGATGGCTTTGGTTTACATGTGCCTAGAGCCTATCTCTATTTTGCTATTGCTTTCTCAGTATTTGTAGAATGGTTAAATATTCTGGCTAGTCGATGGCGACAGAAAAAAAATTCGAATTAGAGACTTTTTTAAAAATCTAGGGGGTATATTCCCCCAGGTTAAAGCCTAGAGAGTCCATAAAGAAAAATATGCTTGCATTATCCACTCTTTTTTGATAAATAGGGGGCTAGCTTATTTCCAATAATAAGGTGTTCCCTCATGCTAATTAACAAGTATAAATTAACCGTGATAATGGCTGGTTTTTGTTGGTTAAGCTTACTCGGCAATGTTGCTTTAGCGGATGAGATTTCACCATCAAATGATGGTGAAATCAGAAGACTGGCACAAAAAACTCAAATTTTAGAGTCCGAATTGCAACGCGTGCAAAATCAAGTGGCTACTTTACGTAGGCAATCAAACCCAGATCATCTTTCTCCTACAGAAATTGCTAATCATCAAAGTTTAGTTACTTCTCTGCACCCTTTTTTTATTATTGGCACGCCTGTCGTTAGCTCACCGTATATTGGGATAAACTCCGAATTTAATGCTTCTGACTTAATCGTTAATCAGCCTTATGTGAATGAGGATCTCTATTTACTACAGCAGCGAAAACGGATTTACAATTATTTAATAGAAAATGGGCATTCTTTTCCAGCGACACCGGTTGTTAATCTGAGTGGAAAAGTAGAGTCCCAGATCTACCATACTAGCCATTTCGGTACTTTTCAAAATAACTCAGCAACAGATATTAATTTGACGGGTATTGAGTTAGATACTGAAATTTTAGTGAATCAGTGGGTAACAGGTCTTATCGCGTTTGTTTATGATAATACTCCTCCTGATATGTCGCCAAGACGCATTGATAATTCGCATGTTTTTTTAGAGCGGGGGTTTTTAACCATAGGAAATTTAGCTAAGTTTCCTCTGTATGCGACCATGGGTCAATTTTACGTGCCATTTGGTCAGTACTCATCTTCAATGATTAGCGATCCATTTACTAAAATCTTAGGCAGGACCAAAGCGAGGGCCTTGGAGTTAGCTTTTTCAAAACAATTTAATGATGAAAATAATTTAAATTTATCGACTTTTGCTTTTAGAGGACCAAGCCGAACCAGTATAGACAATAATGGTCTACGGAATTATGGAGCTAATGCGGAGTATATTTTTACTAAACCTAAATGGAATATTGATATAGCAGGAAGCTATATTCGTAGTATCGCGGATTCCATTGGAATGCAGCATAATAATAACGATGGAACTAATAATTTTGAAGGATTTGCTACTAACAATAATACTGAAATTCTTAATCCTGTGTCGGGTTTAGATGCTCGCGGAACGTTGAGCATCGAAGCATTTAGTGTTACGGGTGAATATGTTACGGCTAGCCGTTCATTTTCACAAACAGTATTATCATTTAACGGGCAGGGTGCTAAGCCTTCAGCTTTTCATGTAGAGGCAGACTATAAATTTAATGTGTTAGAAAAACCTAGTGCAGTTATTATTGGATATGACCAATCCAAAGATGCCTTGGGTTTACTCATTCCTAAGAAGCGCTATATAGCAACCGTTAGTGCATCTATTTGGAAATATACCATCGAAAGTTTAGAGTTTCGCCACGATATTGACTATAGTGCAACAGATGTTGCTCAAGGCCAATCGGGTTTAGGGTTTAATCCTATTAATGGAACAGGAAAAAGTGGTAATACAATTACTTTACAAGTTGGCTTATATTTCTAAAAATATACTCTTTGCACTTTATTTTTTATTGTTGCTGCTCAACTCGTAATCCTCATGTGTAGGTACAGTCCGGTTACTTCGCGCCGCCTTGCCAAAAAATCCAATTGCTGTGAGTATAAATTTAAGAAAATTTATATAGAGGACCATACTTTGATGCCCCTTTTTGTTATTCTAAGCCGATGAACAAGCGTATTTTGTTGGGTATTACAGGTAGTATTGCTGCTTATAAAACACCTGAACTCATTAGAAAATTCAAAGAACAACATTATGACATTAGAGTTGTTTTAACTTCCTGTGGCAAAGCTTTTGTAACTCCTTTGACATTACAAGCAGTTTCACAGCATAAAATATATGATGAACTTATAGATGTTGAAGTTGAAGCGGCAATGAGTCATATTGAGCTTGCACGATGGCCTGATTGCATTTTGATAGCCCCCGCTACAGCCCATCTGATTGCTAAATTAGCGCATGGTTTTGCGGATGATTTATTGAGTACTTTATGTTTAGCTGCCAACGCACGTTTAATTATTGTGCCGGCCATGAATCAAGCGATGTGGTCAAATCAGGCAACCCAAGATAATATAAATAAACTCAAAGAAAGAGATTGCTTGTTTTTAGGGCCTGGGGAAGGAAGTCAAGCTTGTGGTGAGTTTGGTCTTGGTCGCATGCTAGAGCCGCTAGAGATAGTTGAGGCACTATCAAAAGTATTTATTAAACCTTATTTACAAGAGCAGAGAATTTTAATTACCGCAGGTCCCACTCAGGAAGGTATTGATCCCGTGCGCTACTTATCAAATCGTAGTTCGGGTAAAATGGGATTTGCTTTAGCGCAGGCGGCTATTGAGGCAGGTGCTGAAGTGACACTCATTAGTGGACCTGTCGCTTTAATTCCCCCCAAAAAATTGAAGTTTATATCGGTGAAGACAGCTACTGAAATGCTAGTAGCTGTTCAGAAGGAAATTAGTCATCAGACAATTTTTATAAGTACTGCTGCGGTGGCAGATTATCAAATAGTAAATCCAGCATTACAAAAAATTAAAAAATCCAATGCGTTGCTCACTTTGCAATTAAAACCCACAATTGATATTTTAGCCTCCGTTAGTCAAATGAATTTACAACCTAAACCTTTACTGGTTGGATTTGCTGCTGAAACTGAATATATCTTAAAATTTGCCGAAGAGAAGCGAAGAAATAAAAACATAGACTTAATGGTAGTTAACGATGTAAGTCAATCGGATATTGGTTTTGATAGTGATAAAAATGAAGTAACGGTATTGTCTTCAGATGTGCCTATACATCTTGTATGTGCAACTAAGCAATCAATAGCCCAACAATTATTACATATTGTGGCGAATCGTATACTTAGCATGGCAAAAAAAAATGATAAAACGCCTCTTTAGAGCGAATGAAGTAGGAATAAATAGTCAGATCGCTTGATAATGGGACATTTGCTCTTTAAACTAAGCATGCTCCTAGCCTTTGTGGCAGAGACAAAAATTTAAGTGCGAAGAAAGTATACCGATGAGGACTTGATCATGCGACAGGTACCTAGTGTTCTTTGCTATTACCATTCTTTACGGGTAAATAGCGTATGAACGTTTTAAAGTTTTCTGAAAAAAAAATAACTAAAGAAAAAATCGTAATCTTAACATGTTATGATTACAGTACCGCAAAAATTCTTAATGAATCTTCTTTAGATGCCTTATTGATTGGCGATAGTCTTGCCATGACTATGCATGGCTTTAAAGATACGGTTATGGCTACATTGCTTATGATGGAGCTTCATACTGCGGCGGTGTCTCGAGGCGCCCCTTCTAAATTTATTATTAGTGATCTCCCTTTTTTAAGTTATCGTCAATCTGTTAGTCGCAGTGTTATTGCTGCGCAAAAGCTTATGCAAGCAGGTGCACAGGCTATTAAGTTAGAAGGTGCCGCAGGCAATCTTTCCTTGATAGCCTATTTAGTTGAGTCAGGTATTCCAGTTATGGGTCATATAGGTTTAACTCCGCAATTCATCCATAGCTTAGGTGGATATAAAGTCCAGGGGAAAACTCCTGCTCAAGCAGAGCGACTTAAACAAGACGCCTTAGCTCTAGAGCAAGCAGGTTGTTTTGCTATAGTCCTAGAATGTGTTCCATCACTGCTTGCAAAAGAAATAACGGCTTCTTTAAAAATTGCAACAATTGGTATAGGAGCGGGTGTTGATACCGACGGACAGGTTTTAGTCATACAGGATTTATTAGGGCTCAATCTAGATTTTAAACCAAAATTTGTTAATCACTTTCTTGATGGTAGTCAATTATTTTTAAAAGCCGTTAATCAATATAGTCATTCTGTTAAATATAAAGAATTTCCTCGCTATGAACATAGTTACCCAACTTGATGATTGGCAAGTCATCAGAAAAAAAAATAATAATAAAAACATAGGTTTTGTGCATACGATGGGTCATTTGCATGCGGGACATTTAAGTCTTTGTGCTCGTTCGCAAGCAGAGAATGATTTGACTGTGCTAGCCATTTTTGTAAATGCGACACAATTCAATCAGATAGAGGATTTTGATCATTATCCTCGCACGCTTGAAGAGGATAAAGCTTTGTTACGGAAACAAAAAGTTGATTATTTATTATTGTTAGATGCTGCCATTATTTATGGTGATAATTATCAAATTCAGATTCACGATATAAGTGATTTGAGTAAAGAATTAGAAGCAAAGTTTCGCCCAGGACATTTTACGGGGATGTTGACCGTAGTATTAAAGTACTTGAATATTGTAAAGCCTACACGCTCCTATTATGGCGAAAAAGACTTCCAACAATTATTACTTATCAAAAAAATGGCGCAAGCACTTTTTTTAGAAACAGAAATCATTGGTTGCCCAACGATTCGTGCCGCAGATGGTTTGGCTTTAAGCTCTAGGAATACTCGTTTGAACTTAGAACAACGCGCTAAGGCTGGTCATTTCCCTACTATTTTACAGAGAGCCTCAAGCTCTGAAGAAGCTATGCAGCAATTAAAAACTTTAGGGTTTAGGGTTGATTACGTTACGGATCATTGGGGAAAACGTTTAGCCGCTGTTTACGTGGGAGAGGTAAGATTAATCGATGCTTTGCCTATTTCTGCGTAAATAGATTCATCAGATTTTATAAAGAAAGATGACGTGTAATTTTTATTGTATATTGAATCGTACGCAAAAAACGAATGACTTTTGCTAAGTGCTTGCGATTTAGAACGGATAAAGTAAAGTGAATAATACTATGTTTTCTATCACGACTTTCAACTTTAATATTTTCAATATTTGCATCTGCTTTAGCAATATTATGTGTTAATAATGCTAACACACCATGTTGATCGATAGTTTCAATATAAATATCTGTTTTAAAAAAACCATTGGTTTGTTTTTCCCATTGTATCGAAATGGCCCGTTCAGGATTTTTTTTAATAAGTCGTGCGGCGTACTTACAACGTTGTAAATGCACAGTAAGACCATGTCCAGCATTGAGTAACCCTATAATTTCATCGCCCGGAATAGGTCGGCAACATTCGGCAAATTTGATTAAGCTATTATCTGCATTTTTAAGAAACAAGGGTAAGGAGTTAATTTGATTTTTAAAACTAGATTTTAAACTACATAAGGAATAAGCGACTAAAGCAGGATGTATATAACCGAGCCCAATGGCTTCGAGTAGATCTTCTAATGATTGGGATTGAAATTTTTGCAATGCCTTATTTAGATTTTTAGGGTTGATATGTGTACTGTCTTGCCCTAAAGGCGTTAAATGGTTATCCAGCAGGCGTTGGCCTAATTGAACCGCTTCATTATGCTGCTTATTTTTGAAAAATTGTCTAATATGGCTGCGCGCACGTCCAGTTGCTACAAACTCTAACCAGCGTGAATCAGGAAAAGTTTTCGAATCAGTAATGATTTCTACCGTTTGACCACTTTGCAAGTGCGTACTGAGCGGAACTAAATGTTTATCTATTCTGGCTGCAATGCAGTGGTTACCGATATCAGAATGAATGGCGTAAGCAAAATCGATAAGAGTGGCTTTATAGGGAAGCTCAATGATGTCGCCTTTAGGTGTAAAAATATAAATATCTGTGGGGAAAAGATCAATCTTCACTGTCTCCATAAATTCGAGTGAACTAGGAGTTGTTTGTTGGATATCCAGTAAGCGTTTAAGCCATTCTCGAGCTCTTAAATGTGGGCGTAACTCGTTAACCTTCGTTTTTTCTTCTAACCAGTAACTGACAATACCATGATCAGCACCATTATCCATGGTAGTTGTACGGATTTGTATGTGGATTGAAGTGGCTTCAGGGGCGAATAAAGTCGTATGTAATGCTTGGTAACCATTCGCTTTGGGTAGAGCGATATAGTCATGGAAATGATCAGGTAGGGGCTTATAAAGATTATGTACAGCACCTAGTACGCGATAACAACTATCTATATTATCTACAATAATACAAAAAATGGGGATATCAATGATTTCATTGAAAGATAAGTGATTCTCGCACATTTTTTTGTAAATTTGGTAGAGGTGCTTTTTTTTATGCCAAATGGCATGGAAAGGTAAATGATGTTTATCCAAGCACTCTTTTAAAGCAGATTCTATTTTATGGATACTGGCTTTATGTTTGCGTCGATTTTTTTGTACAGTTTCTTGTAATATACGATATCGCCAGGGATAAAGGTTTAAAAAACAGAGATCTTCTAACTCTATGCGCAGCAGATGCATACCTAATCGCTGCGCAATAGGTGCATATATATCCAAGGTTTCTTTAGCAATACGGTGCCGTTTCTCTACAGAAACGGCAGATAAGGTGCGCATGTTATGTAAACGATCGGCTAGTTTTATGATGATGATGCGGATATCTTTTGCCATAGCCAGCAGCATTTTGCGAAAATTTTCTGCTTGAGCTTCAGCGCGGCTTTGAAATTGAATTTGTGTCAGTTTACTCATCCCATCGACAAGTTCTGCTATTTCACTGCCAAATGTCGCAGTTAACACCGTTTTTTCAATGGGAGTGTCTTCAATAACATCATGTAAAATGGCGACGATTAGCGTTTGAACATCCATGCGCATTTGAGCAAGAATTTTAGCGACGGCTATAGGATGGCTAATATAAGGATCCCCACTATGGCGTTTTTGACCAGAATGGGCCCTAGCAGCAAATTGATAGGCGTTATAAACCTGCTTTATTTGCTCAGGAGATAAATAGATTTGTAGTTCTTGTTTGAGGTCACTAAACATGTGCATGCAAGCGCCTCCGATTTTTTACAAGCCCGTAGATTGTGACCCACTTATGCCGCTTTCTTGCACTGATTTTTCTTCAGCTTCATTGAGTCTGCCACCCGCGATTTCTCTTAAGGCGATTACGGTAGGTTTATCGTTTTCGGGATCAACCATGGCCATGCCACCTTTAGCAATTTGCCGGGCTCGTTTTGAGGCTATAATAACTAACTCGAAATGATTTTTAACCTTCTTTAAACAATCTTCAACTGTAACTCGTGCCATATGAATTCTCTGTTTATTGAGCGAAATTGAACCTAATACTATAACATTATTTAACTATATCTATACTATATTTCTGGTGAAAATATAGCTTTTACGCTATTTTTTGGGCTTAAGTCTAAGCGATGCTAACTAAATAGTCGCTTTTTAAGAGAATTGACTTTAGTTAGCTGCATTCATCAATGCGACAGTAACATCCAGCATTCTATTGGAAAACCCCCATTCATTGTCATACCACGCAAGTACCTTAACAAAGTCTCCTATAACGCGTGTTTGCAGCGCATCAACTGTAGAAGAAGCTGGACTGTGATTATAATCGATGGAAACTAAAGGCTCTTCACTATAATTAAGCAGACCTTTCAGTGCACTAGTTTTAGAGGCCTTTTTTAAGATTTCATTCACTTCTTGAGCGGTTGTTTCGCGTTTAGACTGAAAACTTAAATCAACTAAAGAAACGTTTATTGTAGGAACGCGTATTGCTAAACCATCGAGTTTTCCATCTAATTCAGGATACACCAAACCGAGTGCTGAAGCGGCGCCTGTTTTTGTAGGAATCAACGAATGAGTGGCTGAACGTGAACGATACATATCAGAGTGATAAGTGTCGATAAGTACTTGATCATTCGTATAAGCATGAATTGTGGTCATTAAACCATGAATTATACCTAGATTTTCATGTAAAACTTTGGCTAAGGGAGCTAGGCAATTGGTAGTACAGGAAGCATTAGAAATAATGGAATAGCTACTTTTTAAGGTAAGGTGATTAACACCATAAACAATAGTTGCATCCACTCCTTTACCAGCGGGAGCGGAGATAATGACTTTTTTTGCACCTGCATTAATATGTTTTCTCGCTTTTTCTGGGGAAGTGAACAGGCCTGTACATTCGTGAACGACATCAATATCTAGTTTTTTCCAAGGTAAATTTTCTGGATCACGTTCCGAGAGGATCTTTATCCGCTGATCATTGATAACTAAATAATCTTTATCAACGGTTATGGTCCCTGAAAATTTTCCGTGAGTGGTATCATAACGTGTCAGATGAGCATTAATATCGATATTTCCTAAGTCATTTATAGCAACAATCGCTATATCATGCTGCTTAGGATTTTCAAAAAAAGCTCTTAAAATATTACGGCCAATGCGACCATAGCCATTGATAGCGATACGTGTTGTCATAGTAATTCTCCTAGCTTAATCGGCTAATAGTGGGTTTAGTATTTTAATAATGTTTTCTACAGTAAATCCAAAATTTTTAAAAACATCTGATCCGGGTGCAGATTCGCCAAATTGACTAACTCCGATTACTTTTCCCTTACTACCTACATATCGATACCAAAAATCTTTATTTCCCGCTTCTATAGCAATGCGCAATGTAATCGAGTTAGGCAAAATTTTGGCTTTATAGGAAAAATCTTGTTGTTCAAAGCGATCAGCGGAAGGCATAGAGACGACACGGATTTCCCTACCCTGTTGATTTAAAGACTGTGCAGCACTGATGGCTAAATTAACCTCAGAGCCTGTTGCTATGATGATGGCTTCAGGTGTTGTGGAGGGGCTATCGAGAAGAATATAAGCTCCTCGATGGATAGATTGTAAAGTTTCTTGGCTGTGTGTTTGTGGAGGGATAGCTTGTCGGGTGAGTAATAAACAAGTAGGCCCTAAATGTTGTATCGCTTGTTGCCAGGCAACGGCGGTTTCTAATGCATCGCAAGGTCGCCAAACAGAAAGGTTGGGAATAAGTCGTAAGCTATTAATGTGTTCTATAGGTTGATGAGTCGGACCGTCTTCTCCTAGTCCAATAGAATCGTGTGTATAAATAAAAATAACATGCTGCTTCATTAGTGCAGATAAGCGGACAGCATTACGTGCATAATCGCTAAAGACCAAAAAAGTTCCTCCATAAGGGATGAATCCTCCATGTAATGCTATGCCATTCATCATGGCGGACATACCAAATTCACGTACGCCATAATGTAGATAATTACCGGCTGGATTTTCTTTCGTTAAAACTTGAGATCCTTTCCAAAAAGTTGAATTAGATTCAGTCAGATCGGCCGATCCACCTAACAACTCCGGTAAAAGAGGTGCAAAGGCATTTAATGTATTTTGTGAAGCCTTACGCGTGGCTATTTTTTCTGGAAGATTTTGATAAATTTTTTCTAGAATTTTTTTAGTTTTTCCTTCCCAATTTAAAGGGAGTTTTTTATTAATTCTGCGTTCATACTCTTTGGCGAGTTCAGAAAATTCTGATTGATACGCACTCCATTTTTCTTCCCAAGCTTTTTCTAAAGCATTTCCTTTAGAACGAGCATCCCAAGCTTGATAAATATCCTCTGGTATTTCGAAAGGCGGATAGTCCCAATGTAGTGCAAGTCGGGTGGCAGCTATTTCTTTTTCACCTAATGCTGCACCATGCGCTTGGTGGCTGCCCATTAAATTAGGAGCACCGCATGCAATTTTGGTTTTACAACAAAGTAAGCTGGGTTTATCGGTAATAGCACGAGCTTTTTCAATAGATAATTTAATTTGTTGTGGATCGTGACCATCAATATCAGGAATAACATGCCAATGATACGCTTTAAAACGTTCAGGCGTATTGTCTTTAAACCAGTCTGAAACATCACCATCAATAGAAATGTTATTGTCATCCCAAAAGGCAATTAATTTACCTAAACCTAAACATCCTGCCAAAGAAGCAACTTCGTGAGAAATACCTTCCATTAAACAACCATCACCTAAGAATACATACGTAAAATGATCGATAACGGAGTGAGAAGGACGATTAAAACGAGCGGCTAAATTTTTTTCCGCTAAGGCCATACCGACAGCATTTGCGAATCCTTGACCGAGAGGACCCGTTGTAGTTTCTATGCCGGGAGTTAAACCGACTTCAGGATGTCCTGGTGTTTTAGAATGTAATTGGCGAAATCTTTTAATTTCAGCTAATGGAAGATCATAGCCGGTTAAATGAAGTAATGCATAATGCAACATCGATCCATGGCCATTAGATAAAATAAAACGATCTCGATTACTCCAGTTTGGGTTGTCGGGATTATGAACTAAAAATTCTCTCCATAGGACAGTTGCAATATCTGCCATTCCCATAGGCATGCCAGGATGGCCTGAATTGGCTTTTTCTACGGCATCCATGCTTAAAAATCGAATGGCATCCGCATATTTTTTTTGGTAAGACATCAAAGGTTTTCCTATTTACCCATAATCAGGAATATTTAAAAATTCGATTCAAATAAATTAAAAAACATCACTCACGATTGCATGCGCAATAATAATAGAGGAGGACAGGATCAGCAAACTTAATAAACTTTTTCCGCCCGTTACTCGATATCGTCCATCGATTTGTTGACAATATCGTCCAGACCAAGCCATCAATGCCGGAAGCAAAGCTAATAAGACGGCACACCATATGCCAGCATAATTTAATGCCAACATAAATGAAGCAGGGTAAAATAAAACAATCATTAAAGGAGGTAAAAAAGTAAGTAGATAGACAATAAATTTATTTTTTTCAGTATGGGTTAAGCTTAAACCATCCATTAAAAAATCAGATAAACTAATACCTACACCTAAAAAAGAAGTTGCTAAACAAATGGATGTGAAAATCCAAGCAAATAAAGTAATGCTTTTTTTGTTTAATAAATGACTCAATGTATTGGTTAAATAACTAGTGGATTGGCTAGATTGTGCAATAGTAAAAAGCTTATTGATAGGGATAACTCCCATAATGGCTGCATTCCAAAAAATATAACAGATAAGCGGAATTAAACTACCTAGAATAATGACGCGACGTAATTGTTTAACGTTACTATGGAAATAACTGCGTAAACTTGGGATAATCGCGGCAAAGCCAAATGATGTAATGAGGATAGTAAGGCTATTGGGTAAATAATGTATATTTCCCTGTCCTAGCTGCTTGGCGGATATAAAAGGAAATAGAAATAATATTAGGAGAAAAAAGATAAGTAATTTTCCTCCCATTAGAATGCGATTCATTAAATCAACTGAACGCATGCCTTTATAAACAATAGGGCCTAAGATAAGTACAAATAAGATGGCTGTAGCGAATACAGAAAACTGAATATCAATTTTTTGTAAGATGCCTTGTAAAAAATCTGAACCTCCAGCGATATAAGCGGCTAGTAAAGTATAGAGTAATAATAAATAACATAACCAGGCTATGACCTCGCCTGGAGCTCCTAAAGTAGCTCGTGCCATGGAAATTAAATGGCTATTAGGGGGGAACCAAAGGTTTACTTCTAAAATAAGCAAACCACCGGCTAGCATGATACCCCAACAAGCAATCAAAAAAAGCGATGAATTTAAAAAGCCAGCTTGGGCGGTGGCAAGAGGAACAGCTAACATTCCACCGCCTATTGCATTACCAGTAATTAATAAAATACCACCCAATTGTTTAATATTCATAGGATACTTAGTTAATGAGGCTTAAAATAATAATAAATAAGGCAATTATTATTAAACTAATTAATAAAGGCTTTCCTCCAGTAACTTGATAGCCTGAAGCACATTTTTTGATATATCGTCCACTCCAGACCATCATAGCAGGAAGCAGAATTAATAGAATGGCACAAAGTACCCCTGCATAAGATAAAGCCATGATGAAAGCATGAGGATAACGGTTGGCAATGAGTAAGGGAGGAAAAAAAGTGACGGCATAAAGAAGTAACTTTTTTAAACCTTTTTTTTCAATTTGCAATCCATCACTGAAAAAATCAAATAAGCTTAAAGCGACACCTAAAAAAGAGGTAGCAAAACATATTGATGTAAATATTTTTGCTAAAAAATTAATTAATTTGTTATCAAGTAAATGACTTAAGGCAGCCATTAAATTGCTAGTGGAATGGCCTGAATGATACATGAATATTAAACCTGAGTCCCCATGTGCGGGGATGGAGCCCATAATGGTTAATTCCCATAAAATGTAACAGAGTAAGGGAATTAAGCTACCAATGAGAATAGCTTTGCGTAACATAAACAAATCATTAGTAAAATAGCTACGTAAACTGGGGACTATTATCGCAAAACCAAATGAGGTCATAATGACCGTTGTGCTGCCTAAAATAATGCTAAGCTGATAAGTATTTTCCAAGCTTAATAAGTAATGAATAGAAATAAATGGAAAAATACAAATCACTAACAAAATAAAGGTTAATAACTTACTAAACATTAAACTCCTATTAACATAATCCACTGAGCCTAATCCTTTGTAAACGATGAGGCTTAATAATCCTGCAAATAAAAGAGCGGAAAGTTTTGCTGGTAGGTTGATATGAAACGTTAATAAAAGATGTTGTAAGAAATCACTACCACCGGCAATATAAGCGGCTAATAAAGCATAGAGCAATAAAAGATAGCTAAACCATGCGACGATCTGGCCAAATCTACCTAAAGTTGTTTTAGCCATACTAATTAAATTGCTATTTACACTATGCCAAAGATTAACTTCTAAAATAAGCAATGCAGCAGCGGTCATTATTGCCCAGCACGTCACTAAAAAAAATAGGGCATTGATAAAACCTAATTGTGCAGTAGCAATAGGTAGAGCTAACATGCCTCCACCGATACTAGTGCCTACGATAAGTAATATTCCGCCGATAAGTTTATGCATGTTTATTTTTAATAGAGATAAGGTTCACCTTGCGGCCTTGTTTTAAACCGCCGATGTATCCAGAGATACTGTTCTGGATGAGCACGGACAGCTTGTTCTAGCAATTGATTAAAACACAGCATATCTTGGTAATCATTGCCTTGGGCAAAATTTTCTAAAATGGGTCCGATATTAATTTGATAGCCTTCACCTTTTGGAAGACGATGATAAAATAAAGTGACAACAGTTGCGCCAGTTCGACTTGCATAGCGACTAGGGGTTGAGATGGTTGCAGTAGAAATGTTGAAAAATGGCGAAAAAATGCTGTGTGTAGGACCATAATCTTGATCAGCCGCATACCAAATTGCTTTGTTTTGTTTCAAAGTTTTAATAATTTGGCGAATTGCATGACGATGTATAGGCTGCATCCATTTAAATTGACGATGTTGTTTTAGTAATCTATCGATGACTTGATTTTTTTGTTCGCGATAAACCACATACATTGGAAAAATACTAGAAAACAGGCGGCCACAAATATCCAGCGATGTAAAATGACCACTTAAAATAAGCACCCCTTTTTTTCTGGATATAGCTTCTTGCAGATGTTCTAAGCCATCTACATGAATGAGCGAATCAATTTTGTGATCAGGCATCCACCAAGCCATAGCCGATTCGATGAGCCCCATTCCTAAAGATTGAAATTGTTTTTTAAGTAAGTTTGTTCGTTCTTTGTTAGATAACTCAGGAAAGCAAAGTTTCAGATTAATTTCTCCGATATGCCGAAATCTTTTCAATAAATAATAGGAGATACGCCCTAAATTTTTACCAAATTGTAGTTGTAATCGGTAAGATAGTTTTGTGATGAGATATAAAATTCCTAAACTTAACCACGTAGGCCAATAGCGAGGGTGTAACAGATCTAAAAATTTATTTTTCATTAGATAATAATAATCGATTTATTATTTGTTTTTTTATTAAATGTTGTTGAATAATTTCGTTAATATCATGTTGTGTTTCGTAGTGATACCAGGTGCTTTCAGGATAAATCACCAATACAGGGCCCAAACTACAACGACCTAGGCATCTTTTTTGCGGTTGATTTTTTATCAGTAGTTTTAGGTTTGCTTTTAAATAGTCTAATAAGGGTTTAGCCCCACGTTTCGCACAACAATCCTTATTATTTTCTCGTAGATTAGTGCATAAAAAGATATGATGTTGATAATAGGACATAAATTTTTTTGTAGCAAAAATAAGAAAGTTTTTACTCTACCAGAAAAAAATAAGTATCTCTATTAAGCAGCTGATTTACAGACATTAAAGATAAGGGGCTCAAGCTTAAAAAGCGGGAGTGAAATCATAAAACTGATCAAATGCGTCTTTTTGAGTTAAACTAATAGTTTAAAAATAGGAAGGGAGTAACTTATGTCAAATATTATACGGCACCGATCACCTTCTTTATTACACCAATTACACCGCTTGTCACAAGAGTGGGATCAACTCTTTGACCCCAGTCATCAACTCATTGAAGATAGTTCCATGGTTGAAACCAGCCGTTGGGCGCCTGCCGTGGATATCAAAGAAGAACCTGCTCGTTTTGTGCTCTTTGCAGATATTCCAGGAGTTGATCCAAAAGATATAGAAATTTCTATGGAAAGTGGTATTTTGACAATTAAGGGTGAAAGAGTAGCGACTCATCCCGAAGAGAAGGAAGGATATACACGAATTGAGCGATCAAAAGGTAGTTTTTACCGCCGCTTTGCTTTGCCTGATACTGCAGACGCCGATAAGATAACTGCTGAAGGAAAACAGGGCGTACTTAGAATCATTATCCCTAAAAGTGAAAAGGCAGCGGCTAAAAAAATAAAGGTGGAGGATAAAAAAGATTAATTTTTTATCGCCAACTATGAATTAGGTAAAGAATTCGTGTATAAGCTAATAATCTCTTAGGGAGTTATACTTAATATTGTAGAACATGTTATACGTAAGGCGGGGAGAATGAATTTCTCAAACCATGGATTTCTTTTTAACCAAATATTATTGCGTGGTGATGGATGTGGTAGTGGAAAATAGGTGGGTAAATAATCTGCGAAAGAAGCGACGGTTTGGGTTAAATTTGTTTTAGCCTGTTTACCTAAATAATGTTGTTGTGCATACTGGCCAATTAGTAAGGTCAGTTGAATGTTCGGCAGACCAGCTAAAAGTTTAGCTAACCATAAGCTTGCACATTCTTTTCGCGGAGGTAAATCGCCTGAAGGGCCCGTCCCAGGATAACAGAAACCCATGGGAATGATGGCAATTTGATTAATATCATAAAATGTTTTTTTATCGAGATTTGTCCAATGCCGTAAACGATCCCCGCTAGGATCGTTCCAAGGAATTCCCGTGTTATGTACGCGAATTCCTGGTGCTTGACCAACGATAAGTAAACGACTTAGATGATGTGCTTGTAATACAGGTCTGGGGTTTAAAGGTAAGTGATTGGCACAGAGTCGACATTCACGAATGTTTTTGATTAGAGGTAAAAGTTTATTCATAACAGGATGGAGGTTCTACTTGCCAAATGGGTATTACACCCACTAAAGTAAGCGCTGAAATAGGCTGCTTTATTTAATAGGTAGGATCTATGGAGTATAAAGAAACAGAGGCTTTATTAGAAGAAGATGATGGTGATGGAAGTAGTGATACTGAATTATCACCTGACATCTTAGACATTGAAGATGAAGAATTAGATACATGGCCTGAAGAATTGGCCTTAGATGCATTGAATAAGAAAACAAAAGTCTCGCCCGTTCGGTTTTCACTTGAAAAGCGCCGAGCTATTGAAGATTATTTAGAGCAACGACGATTACGTGAAGAATTCGATTATGAGTTTGAAAATGAACCTTCATCAGAAACTTCAGATGCAACAAAAAGTGAGTAGCTATGCACTTTAAGTTTTTGGATTTTGAACAGCCTATCGCAGAGCTCGGAGCCAAAATAGAAGAGCTACGTAAGTTAGGTAACGATGCCGAGCTTAATGTCAATGAAGAAATTAAACGCTTAGAGCAAAAAAAAATAGAATTAACCGAGTCTATTTTTCAGTCATTAAATGCCTGGCAAATAGTTCAGTTAGCGCGACATCCACAAAGACCCTATTTTTCGGATTACGTCAATAGAATTTTTTCTGATTTTGATGAGCTACATGGAGATAGAGAGTTTTCAGATGATTCTTCAATTATCGGTGGCGTGGCTAATTTAGCGGAACAACCCGTCGTTATTATTGGTCAACAGAAGGGTCGCTCCACGAATGAAAAAGTCCAACGTAATTTTGGAATGCCTAAGCCAGAAGGTTATCGTAAAACAATGCGGTTAATGGAATTAGCGGAGCGATTTAAATTACCTATTTTGACCTTTATTGATACCCCAGGAGCTTATCCTGGAATTGACGCCGAAGAACGTAACCAAAGTGGTGCAATTGCACAAAACTTACAGCGGATGTCTCAGCTGAAGACGCCTATTATTTCTACCATAATTGGAGAAGGTGGGTCAGGCGGGGCTTTAGCTATTGGAGTCGCCGATCGAATTTTAATGTTGCAATACAGTGTTTATTCAGTTATTTCACCAGAGGGATGTGCTTCTATTCTATGGAAAAGTGCTGAAAAAGCTTCTGAGGCGGCGGAAGCGATGGCTATGAATGCCGATCGTTTATATGAACTCAAACTGATAGATGCAGTGATTCAAGAACCTTTAGGTGGCGCTCATACTGATTTTGATGAGATGGCTAATCGACTAAAGGATGAACTTGTTAAACAACTAACACAGCTCCAGTATTTTTCTATGGAAAAATTACTCGAACTGCGTTTTAGCAAAATTTTAGCTGTAGGTACTTAGCTCTGAGATAAATCTAGTTTCTATTAATTGATTAAAATAATGAAACTTTTATATATTGAAGTAATAGCGTTTCTATCGGGTATAGTCAATATTTATCTTTTAACTCGCTGTAGTTTATGGAATTGGTTTTTCGGAATCATTACGGTTTCTTTATATGCCATCATTTTTTTTCGTACCAAGTTGTATGCCGATATGGGTCTACAGGGAGTTTTTTTAATTTTTCAGTTTTATGGACTTTATCAATGGTGTTATGGTAATCGTGGAAAGAAACCCATAGCGATGCAAATAATGCATTATTCTAAGGGTTTGTCTTTAGTGCTAGCCGCGATTGTTTTATTTGTCAGTATTAGTTTTATTCTAAAACACAATACCGATTCTACGACTATTTATGCCGATACCACGATTACTACGTTAAGCTTGATTGCTCAATGGATGATGAGTAAGAAATATTTACATCATTGGGTTTTATGGATAGTGATTGATTTTATTTCTATAGGTTTGTATATCAGCAAAAACTTATATTTAACCTCCCTACTTTATTCAGTATTTCTTCTGCTGTGTATCAAGGGCTATTATCGATGGAGAGAAACTTTAATTAACTCGATATTGCCTAATTCCATCGCGGTTAAATCTGGCTAAAATCATCCTTGAGCCCACTTTTTTCATATTGGTTTAATTATTTTCGAACTTAGACTTTACAGATCCTAGGCAAATTTTGTAAGGTTAACTTATGTTTACGCACGAAAAACTCCAATTTTTATTAAAACAATACCCTGCATCTATTTGTTTTTGGATAGCCTATAGCGGCGGCTTGGATTCGCAAGTTTTACTCTATGCATTAAATCGCTTATTACCCACAAAACGTTTACGAGTTATTCATATCAATCATGGTTGGCATGTTGACTCAATAAAATGGGCGAATGTTTGCCGGCATACTTGTGAAAAACTAGGTGTTTATTGTGAAATCATCCCTGTGGATACGCATCCTAAATCAGGTGAAAGCCCAGAGGCATACGCCCGAGAAGTTCGCTATAGTGCTATAGCAAAAAGAATTCGACCAGGAGACTTTTTATTGACGGCTCATCACCGTAATGATCAAGCAGAAACTTTATTATTACAATTAGTTCGTGGCTCAGGTCTTAAAGGTTTAGTGAGTATGCCATTTTGTCAGAGGTTTGCAAAAGGTTATCTAATACGACCTTTGCTAGATTTTACCCGTACAGAACTTTATGAGTACGCTCAAAAGCATCATTTAACTTGGATAGAAGATGATAGCAATAGAGATTTACGTTTTAATCGTAATTTTATTCGTCATCAAGTGCTACCAGTTATTCAGCAACGTTGGCCTCAAGCAGACAAAACTATCGCAAGAGCCGCTGCAAATTTGGCAGAAGCGCATTCTCTGCTTGATGAGGTAGCCCACCAAGATTGGAGTATGGTTCAAGGGTCTGCACCTAATGTATTAATTATTTCTAGTTTGATGAAGTTAAGTGCTATACGTCGAAGTAATCTTTTGCGTTATTGGTTGCAGCAGTTACATTTTTCTTTACCTAGCCAAAAGCAATTAAAACAAATTGATATTTTACTAAAAAGTAGAGTGGATGCATCTCCTCAAGTTAATTGGAAAAATATTCAGTTACGTCGATACCGTGATAGTTTATATGTCTTAACTTTACTAGAAAACGAAAAAAATTTTATTTTTCAAGGTGTTACTCCATGGGAGTTGAGTCAGACACTGATATTACCAACATTAGATCAACTAACTACAAGGCAAGTTTTAGGGGTAGGATTGAACTATTCTTTACTCATAGAAGGACAAGTCGATGTGACTTTTCGGCAAGGAGGAGAACGGTTCTATGCAAGCAATCGTCAAGGTTCCCATCCGTTGAAAAAATTATTTCAAGAATGGGGAGTTCCTCCTTGGGAGCGTAATAGGGTGCCTTTAATTTACTATCGAAAGGAATTAATTGCTGTGGCTGGATATGGTATAAACCCTCATTTTGCAGCAAAGCAAAATGAGTTGGGTTTCGTTATTGAACTGATTCCAAAATCTTCTGACACAGCATGACCAAAATTGTCTAAAGGCGTAAACAAAGCAACAAGTATTCTATACTTCTAATGAATTGATCAGTGATTAAAATAATCAATTTGAACTAAAAGCTTCTTATTTAATCACTACAAATCTAAAGCCACCGCTGGATAATACGTTAACTAAAAGTTCGTGTTTACTTTGCTTAGCGATATCTTGTAGTTGAGCAACATTAGTTACAGCTATTTGATTAGCCGAGGTTATGACGTTTCCAGGACGGATACCGGCATGCCAGGCCATACTATTTTCATCGGTATCAACGACTTCTACACCGATCAAATGACCTTGACCTGTAATCGTTTGATTTAAGTCACGTAATACTAATCCATAGAGAAAGGGGTTATTATGTTCAGCGACTTTTTTAGAATCTTTAGGATCAGTCAAGTTTACTACTGTATTGATAGTTTTTCCTTTGCGCAATAGCTTGATAGTAATTTTATCTCCAACTCTGAGCATCCCGACGATATTTTTTACTTGTCCACCGTTATGGATGGGTGTACCGTTAATTGATTGAATGATATCACCGGTTTGAATGCCTGCTTTTTCAGCGGGTGAGTAATTAGGAACTTGAGAGACTAATGCACCGTTGGTGTCAGGCGAAATATGCAATGCGGTAGCTAATGCGGGTGTTAAATCTTGTACTAGAACACCCATTAAGCCTCGTTTTACCGAACCATATTCAGCTAATTGTTTCATAACGCCATGCGCCATGTTAATAGGTATAGCAAAACCAATCCCAATATTTCCTGGATTTGAGCCTGGCGCCAATATGGCCGTATTAATACCCATTAATTGGCCTTGTAAGTTAATTAAAGCACCACCCGAGTTTCCTGGATTAATGGGAGCATCCGTCTGGATAAAATTCTCATAACCCTCTATTCCTAATCCTGTGCGCTGTAATGCGCTAACTATACCTGAAGTGACTGTTTGATTGAGGCCGAAAGGATTACCAATAGCGGCTACAAAATCACCTACTTTTAAATTATCAGAATTTCCTAGAGGAATAGCCGTTAGATGATCAGGGGTGATGGTAAGTAAAGCGATATCAGAAGCAGGATCTGATCCTTTAAGTGTTGCTTTAAAAACGCGACCATCACTTAAAGTAACGGTGATGGTTTTAGCCTCGCGAATAACATGTGCATTAGTTAAAATATAGCCTGCTTTTGCGTCTACAATAACGCCTGAACCCATGCTTTCAAAATGCCGTGGATAAGGACGCCCTGGTACAGGAGGGGGTAATTGATTAGGAGGAATATCTCCTTGAACAGAAACATTCACGACTGCTGGGAGTATAGGTTGTAACATCTGAGAGATGCTATTCTTGTTCATTTGATGAGCTAAGCTAAAGGGCCAGCCTGCGTAGCTTAAGGGGCAAAAGCCAATTATAAGTAAAGAACTGAATAATAATTGGTATAATAATTTCTTCATAGATTTGCGATGTCAAATGAGTAGCCGCTAAGCTTAACGTATTTTTTGGTTTTGTTGCAATTATCGATTATTATACACTCTAAAGGTTATTTAATGCGCGATTATTCTTTTTGGGATCAATTAATTTTACAGTTTGATGAAGCTTTAGGATCCATACCACTGCTCTCTGCGGCTACTCGGCCTAATCCGGCTGAAAATTTATTGATACAAGATAATGTTTTAAGTAAAAAAGAAAATCAACTTTCAGGCAGCTTGATGCGGATAAATCATGTAGGTGAAGTTTGTGCCCAAGCGCTCTATACCGGGCAAGCATTGACTGCCCGTTCCAAAATCATTAAACAAAAATTAAAAAAAGCGGCCGGAGAGGAGGTCGATCACCTCAATTGGTGCCGGCAGCGTATCCATGAATTAGATACCCATGTTAGTTATTTGAATCCATTTTGGTATATCAGTGCTTTGTTAATGGGTTTGATTGCCGGCTTGTGGGGCGATAGGGTAAGCTTGGGGTTTTTAGCTGAAACAGAACATCAAGTAGAAAGGCATTTGTATAAGCATTTACAGAAACTGCCATTACAGGATAAAAAAAGTCGGATTATTGTCGAGCAAATGCGCAAAGAGGAACTAGAACATGCCCTGACAGCTGAGTATGCTGGAGCTATTCCCTTACCGATTGTAATTCAATGGAGTATGCAAGGGTTGGCTAAATTTATGTCTATAATCGCGTATCGAATTTGATTCTAACTTCGGAAAAATGGTGAATTTTCTGCAAACACTCTTTAGAGCTTTATTACAATTTTGTATACTGAAAGCATTAATTATTCTTGTAGTAACAGCTATTCTTTGTTTCTTACTGCCTATTTTCTATCAAAGATACGAGCGACGTTTAAACAGTAAATCACCTATTTTAAGCGTTGCATTACTAGAGTCTATTTATAAACCCTTAATGGTATTGATTGCTATTATGGGCATAATCTATGCGTTGGAATCACTGTGTATCGCTTGGAAAGGGTTGAGTGTTGAGCAATTACATTTAATTCGAAATTTAACTTTCACAGGTTTATTTGCATGGTTTTTATGGCGTTTTGTTTCTGTTGCAAAAGAAGCTTTTCTGCAAACTTATAAAAATAAAACTCCGAATAAAGCCATTGATAAAACCCTAGTTCATGGCTTGAGTCAGATTGCGAAGCTATCCATTATTATTTTAACTGCTTTATCTGTATTTCAAATTTTTGGCTTTAGTATGGCGGGGATCTTAGCTTTTGGTGGTATGGGAGGAGTCGTCATAGGATTTGCCGCTAAAGATCTTTTGGCCAACTTATTTGGTAGTTTTATGTTGTTTTTAGATAGGCCTTTTGTGATAGGCGATCAAATCAGCTTACCGGCACTTAAAGTGGAAGGCGCCGTCGAAGAAATAGGTTGGCGAGTTTGCAGGTTACGAACCCCTGATTGTCGGCCTGTGTATATTCCAAATGCTTTATTTTTAAATTTAGTGGTCGAAAATCGATCAAGAATGAAATTTAGAAGATTTTATTGTCGAATTAGCTTACGTTACCAGGATTTAATGAAAGTTCCAGCTATTTTAGAGGATATGCAGTCAATATTAAAAGACAATACATCTATTGATAAAAATAAGTCCATTACCGTAAACCTTAGTGAATTGGGTAATACTTCTCTTAATTTAGTAGTGATAGCCTATACCGATATTGTTAGTGGCGCAGATTTTTTAAAGCTTCAACAAGCATTATTTTTAGAATTGTTAGCCTGTATTCAGCAGCACGGCGCTGAATGGTCTTTTCCTAGTCATAATGTTTATTTAAACAAAGAAGGTAATCAGTTGCTTAGTTCTCAAAGTCAAAATGATAAAAACAATTAAACTAAGTTATTTGGCTAAATGAAATTAAAACTTAGTATCATCGGTTGTGGTCGCCTAGGAAAAACTTTGGCTACCTTGTTCCTTAAGACAGAGCTTGTTTCTATTCAAGATATCATTAATTTCAGTATCGCTAGTAGTAAAAAGGCAGTTGCTTTTTTAGGGGAGGGTAGAATTTGTCATACCCTAAAGCAACTTAAACCCGCTGATATTTATTTAATTGCTACACCTGATGATTGTATTGAATTTATAGCGCAGCAAATAACTCAGCAAAATATATTAAAACAAGGTGATGTGGTTTTTCATTGCAGTGGTTTGGTCTCTTCTGAATCCTTGTATTCTGCAGCTCGTTTAGGTTGTTACACAGCGAGCTTGCACCCAATTTTTAGTTTTTCTGATCCAGTAATAGATGTAAAAAACTTTAGAGGAACGTATTTTGCATTTGAAGGGAGTAAAGAGGCATTTGATCGGCTGCTACCATTACTTAGCGCCATAGAAGGAAAGGTATTCGCAATTGAAAAAAAAAATAAGCCGATTTATCATGCTGCCAGCGTATTTTCCTCTAACTATCTAGTTACCTTATTGGCTATGGCAAAGGATTGTTATTCCAGAGCCGGATTACCGGATAAACTTGCTGAAAATCTTACGCTAGCGCTGATGTCTCAGGCCTTAGACAAAGCACAAAGACTAAAGCCTAAACAAGCACTGACAGGGCCTCTGCAACGAGGAGATATAGTGACTTTAAAAGAACATCTATCTGCGCTGAAATCTTTTCCTGAATTAAAATATATTTATAAAAGTTTGGGAAAAGCTACATTAGCATTAACTAGGCATGACAAAAACCTAAAAAAATCATTAACGCAGCTTTTTATATCTGATATCTGAATGAGGATTTTAGGCAGTAACAGTATTTGTTAATTTGCGAATTCTAGCTAACAAACGACTCTTATGTCTTGCGGCTTTGTTTTTGTGGATGAAACCTTTATCAGCCATGCGATCAATAATGGGTGAAGCGACTCGGTAGGCCTCATCGGCTTCCATTGCTTTTCCATTCTCAATAGCGACAACAACACGTTTAATATAGGTCCGCATCATGGAGCGATAGCCGGTATTATGCTGGCGGTGTTTTTCTGCTTGTCGAACCCGTTTTTTTGCTTGTTTTGTATTGGCCAATGGACAACCTCCTGAAATAACAACAAACGAACTTACAATTAATAAATTTAGCGTAAGCCTGAATAAATAGGGGCCAATCATGCCCTTATAGAGGCTATTTGTCAATCAAGAGTGAATTTAATGGATTACTCTTCTATTGAGTTATCATGATCCTCTCTATCTTGAATATCTTGGTGTTTATCAGACTGAGTGGAGAGAGTGTCTTCTTCCATTTCGTTGTTATCTTCATCCTCTTCGGCTTCCAATTTATTGGTATTAGGTTGCTTTAGAGTATCAGAAGCCTCTGGGGAATTCGATAGATTTTTAGACGGCTCATCTAATTGATTATTCTTTGGTTTTTTTTCAGGAACAATAATCGGAAGAGCTTGTTGAGAAGTAATAGTTGGTATGGGTGAAGGGAGTATTAAATAATAGTCTAAAAGTTTGCGTGCGATTTGAGGAGCTGGAGTAACGCTATTCTGGATAACAATAGCAAGAGCAATAGTAGGTTTTTCAACGGGAGCAAAAGCAATAAATAATGAGTTATCGCGCAGCTTAGCAGCGATTGTTTTGGTATCATAACGCTCATCGTTTTTTAAACTATATACTTGCGCTGTTCCTGTTTTACCTGCCAAGGTATAGGGAACACCCGGAAAGAAACGTTCGGCTGTTCCACCTGGCGCATTCACAACATGTTGCATAGCTGTACGGATAAAGCCTAAAATATCTTGAGGTAAATTGATTGGTTCTAAATGTTGTGGTTTAGTTAAGGTGATTGTTCCGTCCCCCTTGCGCCAGCTTAATACGACATGAGGTTTCCAACGATCTCCCCATTCAGCGAGAGCACTGACTGCGAAGGCAAGCTGTAGCGGTGTTACTAATAGATAACCTTGGCCTATGCCGCAATTTAATGTATCTCCAGCATACCAGGGAGTGTGATAGAATTTTTCTTTCCATTCAGGATTAGGTAAAACTCCACTCCCTTCATCAGGAAGATCAATATCAGTTAGAGCTCCGAATCCAAATCGTTTTAGGCTAGTATAAATCCGACGTATACCCATACGTAGACTCAGATTATAAAAATATATATCGGAAGAAACAGTCAGCGCTTTGAGTAAATTGACATCACCATAAGCATGACGACGAAAATTATGATAAATCCGCCCTCTGCCATTAATTTGAAACTCCCCAGCATCATGAATGGTAAAGGTGGGAGTTACCACATTTTCTAGAAGAGCCCCCGTACTGATGAAAGGTTTTATGGTAGATCCGGGATGGTAAGCCCCACGTAGGGCACGGTTATAGAGCGGATTTCCAGGTTCATTTTGTAATAATTCGTAATCATGTTGTCGAATTCCGCTCACAAATAGATTGGGGTCAAAAGTAGGATTGCTTACAAAGGCTAAAACTTCACCATTACGAGGATCCAAAGCGACTATAGCTCCTTTTTGGCTGCCTAATACATGTTGTGCTAATTTTTGCAAACCACTATCGATGGTTAAGGTAATACTTCTTCCTGCAATGGGTCGGGTTTGTTTTAATATACGCACGATTTGGCCGTGTACATTCGTTTCTACTTGCTGGTAACCGACTGCACCATGTAGCTGTGCTTCATAATATTTCTCTACGCCTGTTTTTCCAATGAAATTACTTGCACTATAATTCACCGGGTCTAAGGTTTGTAATTCTTTTTCATTAATTCTCCCCATATAACCCACTATTGCCGCAAAAGGAGCTCCCTGAGGGTAATAACGTATCATTTGTGCTTGTATCGCAACACCGGGAAAACGATATCTTTCTAGAGAAAATTTAGCTACTTCTTCTTCATTTAATTTTAAGCGTAGGGGTACAGGTTCAAAACGATGATGTAAATGCCTTTGACGGTTAAACTGTTTTAAATCCTCTGCGTCTATTTTTATAAAAGAGCTTAATTGTTGAATAGTCGCATCTATATTTTTTACCAAATCAGGTGTAATAACAAGATTAAAAATAGGTTTATTTTCTGCCAGTAATACACCCTTTCTATCATAAATTAAGCCGCGATTGGGCTCTATTGAGACTAGGCCAAGCTGATTTTGACGGGCTAAGGTGGTATAAAGTTTATGCTGAAAGACTTGTAAATAGACTAACCTGCTTAGCAAGAGGATGCTTAGAATCAATATCCCAATAAGAATAGCGATAGCTCTACGCTTAAATAATTTATGCTCTTGAAGAGTGTTTTTAAATGTATTAATTGACTTAAGCATAATATTAGATTGTGCCTTAGTTAAATGCTGAGTAACAGCATGGTCCTGTCCCTGTTACACTCAAATGGGTCGTAATTGGTTATTACCCATTTAAAACGCTTGTAAGTCTTATGATGGCATTTTTGCTTTGGTTTATCGTTTACAATCAAGTAGATTGCTGCCCGGTATAAAAAATTTTATTAACATTTAATTTTTCTGAGTATATAAAAAAGTAAAGATTTAAGACAGGTCTAAGTTAAATATGGTTTCTTCACATGAGTTATTTAGTAAGGCTAAGCAGTTTATTCCAGGAGGGGTTAATTCTCCGGTGCGCTCGTTTAGTGCAGTGGGTGGTGATCCGATATTCTTTTCACATGGGAAAGGTGCTTACTTATTTGATGTTCAAGGTCAGTCCTATATCGATTATGTGGGGTCCTGGGGCGCGTTAATTCTTGGGCATGCTCCAGAAAAAATAGTATCCGCTGTAGAGCAAGCTGCTAGACGAGGTTTAAGTTTCGGTGCTCCAACACCCGGAGAGATTGACTTAGCAGAAAAAATTTCCAATTTAATGCCTAATTTAGCAAAAGTCCGTTTAATGAACTCAGGTACTGAAGCGACCATGACAGCGATACGGCTTGCCCGAGGATTTACTGGTCGCGATAAAATCCTTAAATTTAATGGGTGCTATCATGGCCATGTGGATGCACTGTTGGTAAAAGCAGGTTCAGGATTAGCCAGTTTTGGTATACCTGATAGTGCGGGTATACCGAAAGAAGTGGCGCAACAAACCTTGAGTGTTGACTTTAATAATCTTGAGCAAGTTACACAAATGTTTATGCATTATGGTAAGGAAATTGCTGCCGTCATCGTAGAGCCTATCGCAGCTAATATGAATTGTGTTTTACCACTGTCTGGTTTTTTAGAAGGATTACGTGAATTATGTGATTACTATGGAAGCTTACTCATTTTTGATGAAGTGATATCAGGTTTTAGGGTATCTTTAGGTGGTGCACAAGCAATCTATCAAGTGAAGCCCGATTTAACTACGCTAGGTAAAATTATTGGCGGTGGTTTACCAGTGGGCGCCTTAGGCGGTCGATCTGAAATTATGGATTGTTTGGCTCCACAAGGAAAAGTTTATCAAGCTGGCACTTTATCAGGTAATCCAATTGCAGTGGCAGCAGGTCTTGCTACTTTAGAAGTAGTCAGCCAACCAGAATTCTATGCTGAATTAAATTTTATAAACGAAAAACTAGTATCTGGATTATTAGCGCTTGCTAAAGAGGCCAACATTTGTTTTCAAGCCCACCATGTCGGAGGATTATTCGGGTTTCTTTTTACTCAAGAGATTGGAATCTATAATTACCAACAAGTAAAATCAGCCAATCAGCTCCTTTTCAAAGAATTTTTCCACAGAATGCTTGCTGAAGGTATTTATTTTTCACCCTCTGCTTTTGAATCAGGTTTTATATCCAGTCTACATGGAAGTCAGGAGATAAATTTTACGTTAGCAGCGGCAGAAAAAGTATTTGCTAAGCTAAAAGAACAAAATTTAATTCCCGCCTAATTTTCTATTCCACTCAGTTAACTTAAGTTTTTTTATAAAAATTCTCTTATTCTTCATTGTCTAGTATAATTTATAGTTAGCTAGAGTTTGGACATAAAAATTAATCAAAATTTATTGGAAAATAAGAAATGCTAATGGAAGAAGTGCACGCTATCACAAATACCGAAGATGAAAATAGGAGTGTACTTCACAATCTGGCTTTGCCTATTTCTTATTCTTTATCAAAAGAATTACATGATAATTCAGCTGAATTATTATTATTAGAAAAAAAAATTATATTAGGAAATAACTTATTAGCTAAGGTTAATGATCAAGCGTTAATATTAAAATTAAAGAAAGAGAGAAGAAAATTTCAAGAGAAAAAAACAGAACTAACTACTTTAATTGAAAAACTGAAATTTATTATTGGCTCTATAAAAGATTTTACTTTATTCTTTATTTTTATCGGAAGATTTTATACGCTGACAATTGAAAAATTAAATTTTGAACAGCGTGCCAAGAAAATTTCTTTAAAATTAATTTACGACTTAAAAAAAGAAGAGCAGAATTTATATAATGAATATGTTGAAGGAGATTGCTTTACTAAAGTATTAGAAGTCTTATCTTTTGAATCTTATCAATGTTATTTCCAGGAATATACCAAAAATTTTTTTGGTAATATCCCAAATTACAGTGATCGCTATGTCAATGCGCTTTTAATCATAAAAGCCATGTTTTCTATGTGCGCTTCTTTTAGAGTAGATCAATTTGATTTAACTAATGTCAAAATTTTTTTATCCAACCATATACCGCACGCGGTTGCTTTGCCAAACCATAATTATGAGTTAGTTGCATTGCGCTGCTTTTTTTTCTATGAAATTGTAAAAGAATATCTTAAGTTAAAATTAGTAAAAAATAATCTGAGTAATTTGAAAAAATCGATTAGTTTGGAATTAAACATAATCAATTATAAATCACAAAACAAAAAGGTGCTTATAATGGGGTTATATAATTTGCAAGAATCTTTAAGCAAGATTGAAGAAAAATATAGTAATTTTCTAAAAAAAAAACCAGAAGATAATGAATCAGACATTAATGAATCGTTAGCTTTTTTTAAGATAATAGTCGATGACATTCAGTTGCTTAATACAAAAACAAAAAATTTAATTCAAGATAAATATGCTAAGTTGAATAAAATGTGTAACCTTTTAGTAATCATTACGCATGAGAATTACCTGCCTAAATTTTTAGAAGTATTTAATATTAAAATAGGGAATGATTTTTTATTAAATGAAATAAAAGGATCAGAAAATATAGAGACAAATAAAGAAGCGCTTAATCATTTATTTCATGCTATCTGTAGAGATGAATTTTATATCCCATTAAGCAAAAGAGTTAATTTATTTATTAACCAAATGACCGAAACTTATTGCAAAGCCGATATTTCAGTGCTTGAAAGTATAGAGTTGGAAGACTTAATAGAATTTAGCTTTTATTATATTTTTACTTTGGCTTATATGAATTTTAATGATCGTTTGAAAGGAACTAACACTAAATTGCTTTATGCTCAAATGGTTGCTTTTAATAGGTTTATCAATATTAAATTTGAATCCTTAGAAGTATTAGAAAAAAGAAAAAATGAAAAAATAAGTAAATTTTTAGAAAAAAACTTTAAAAATAAAGAAAACTACTTTCATCATAAAGAAAATATTCTTGAAGAAATCAAATTAAACTTAGAAATGATACAAAATATTAAAAGTATCTTGTCTGATGCCAAATCGCTAGAAACGGCTCTTATCCCCAAGTTAGAGTCAGATTTAATTCCGATGCCTGAAGCAAATACGCTAATTAATTTTTTAAAAAAATTAGAAAAAAAACAAAAAACTTGTGAAGCTGAGTATCAAAAAATAGAAAAGCACCTGTTCTTTGATAAATCTAAAACTAAAAAAATAATTAAAAAAAGTAATGAAGTTTATTCAGAGAAGGATAAGGGAGTAGAAGAGAATAAAATGATTGAATTTTTTTCAGAACCATTAATTTATTTGTCTAGAAATTTGATGGAAATTTTAAAAAATATAAATATAAAAGAGAACCTCCAAGATATAAATCAATTTTGCCAGAAACTTTCTTCTGCTATGGGGCAACTCTCCTCATCTATAAATAAGCTTATATTAAGTATGGGTAAGTGGAATTATATTTATAAAACACACCATTTAACCGATCTAAGTTTACCTGAACTATTAAAATTGATAGATGAAATTATAATTAAGGAAGCTTTAACAAAAAGTAGAGGCCATAAAAAGAAATTGTTTCAATTAAAAGAGTTGCTTAATACGTCATGTTTATCGACAGAACTTCTTATTGATCAAGTTAACCCAATAATTAATAAATATCATAATTTAAATACGGAAGCCAAAAAATTTTTAAGTATGCTTCCTGTTTCTTTTATCGATGATCACAAAAATTTTAAACTCTTGTCTAAATCAATGATTAAAAAAGTAAAACGTAATATTAAGGAATATAAACAATTAAAAGAACAATCAAATTGTCTGGTAAAATTAATTCGATTAATTAAGTGCGAAATGGATGATCGAGCAATTAGATTATATGCCATCATCGTAGAAGCCGATGACTATCAAAGAACCTATAAATTTTTTGAAAAACTGTCTAGCAAAACTTTTAACCATTCAAAACAGATTCTTTCTGTTGTTAAACAAAGAAGTTCTGAGGATACGGATAAAAAAGTTGCCTTACCTCAGCCGAGCCAGTTAATGAATGCAACTAAAGAAATAACGATTGAAAGCTTGGGTGAAGCGCAAGTGGAATCTAATTATACTGCTAATGGAAATAGAGAACTCGAGCTTAATGAAGATTTGCTCAACAACCAAGAACCATTAAACGTTGAAAAAAAATTGATAGAAGAAGAGATCTTCATTGATGCTTCTTTAAATAATCGTTCTAATAATTCGGGTTTGCCTGATATGACTTTACTACAAGACTATGAAGCTTGGAATTTTGAATTTGAAAAATGGAAAAACGATAAAAATGCTCAACTATACAAGCTTTTTCATATTATTGAAAATTGTTCGAAAACAGTTTTAATGAGTAGCGCAAATGCATTTTTAAAATATTTGTCTTTACATCAGAATGATCTTATTGAAAAAAATGACGAACTAAACAAACGTAAAAATCAAATAAGTTCTTTTTTTAACGATCCGGCTAAAAATAAACTATTTATAAGTTATTTGACTCAATACTTAAACTGGTTCGACGAAATCTTTCAGCGGATTATCGTTTGTAGGACACTGATTTTGCAGAATGAGCAAAATCCTGAAATTCAAGAATCTCCTCGTTTACCTAGTTCCTTCGCTAACAATAGAGCAGAGTTTAATAATTTATTAACTTTTTATTTAGGGGCTACTGATAAATACAATAAGTTTCGAGATAATTTAATTAATGAAGAAAAAGAATTAAATAATTTGAATCGAAATTTTATTAAACAAATACTTAGCCTAGGATCGCTTGATGAAATGGAAGAAGATAATGTATTATCTGGCTTCAGTAAACAATTAGATAGGGTCAATCAATTAAAACTAGCAATAGAACAAGAATTTGAAACTAAACAGAAAATCAAAGAGAAATTATCGTTGATTGCAAGCCCTGAAATTGTTAAGTTTTATTTAAGTCGTATTGATCCATGCGATGCAGACAGCTTAAAAACTGTAGGATCGGATTTGTTTCCCCCACAATTCCCTGCAATAGCAAGTTGTGGTCCGTCTACATTTTATTATTTGCCTCCATCTGCTGTTGGTCCCATTGATGGAGCTCAGTCATACAGTCAAATATTTTACACGATGTAATTATTTCTTCCCTAGCGTAATGACAATCATTTTTTTTGGTTTAATCCTTTGGAATGCCTGCTTAATTTGCCCTAAATTTACAGAATTAATATTTTGTTGGTAGGTGTCTAAGTAATTCAATGGTAATTGATAAAAACCTATCTTTTCTGTAGCCGCTAAAATGCCTTCATTACTAGTGATCGAAAGTGGAAAGCTGCCGACAAGAGCTCGTTTGGCTTCTTGCAAATTTTGCGAAGTGGGACCTTTAACAAGAAAGTTTTTTAAAGTTTGTTCAGTCAAAGAAAGTGCTTTAGCCGCTTGATCGCAGCGTGTTTGTAGCACAATTAAGAAAGGGCCAGCGGCTTGTAATGGCTTGAATCCACTATTTATGCCATAACATAAACCTCGTTTATTTCTAACCTCATTAAAAAGTTTTGAGGTAAGTATGCCACCACCTAAAATTTGGTTACCTACAACCAGTGGAAAATAGTCAGGATCTTTTATAGCAATACCGATTTGACCTAAAAAAATAGTTGTTTGTTTGGATGGATAAAGAACTTTTATGATGTGACTTTTTAAGTGAGGAGATAAAGGTGCATTGACAGGGATAGAGGCTTTTCCTTGTGCCAACGCACCTGAAAGTTGTTCGGCAATATTCATTGCTTTTGCTTTAGTTACATTTCCTACGATAGCGATGACGCCATTTTTTGCAACATAATGGCGATGGTAAAATTTTAATAATTTTTCTTGGGATATTTGCTTAATATTTGTTGTAGTTCCTAATATAGGTGAGGCATAAGGATGAAGACCATATAAAGCTTGGTAGAAGATTTTAGCGGCAATTGCACGCGGTGTTTGCGCTTCTTGTTGTAGAGAGATTAGAATTTGTTTTTTAATCCTATTGATAGCCGTTTTAGGGAAAGTCGCATCCTTAAGTAAGCCAGAAAAAGTGCTTAATGCTGAGTTGAAGAATTGTGGAGCGCTGAGTGAGCGTAGATTTAAGACGGTCATATCTTGGTTAACACCTGCATTATAATGAGCTCCGACGGCTTCAAATCGGTTAGCAATTTGATCAGCGTTTAAATTTTGAGTCCCCTGGTCTAACATTTGTGCAGTAAATTGAGCAATCCCTGGTGAATCATGATCTTGAGCAGAGCCAGCATGAAATAAGACACCGATATCTATAATAGGTAGTTCTTTTTTAGCAACGAAATAAACCGGCATACCATTTTTTGTAGACCAGTGTTCAATTTTTAGAATAAAGTGTGGGGTTTCTGCTTGCGTAGTGCCAATAATAAATATCGATAAAAAAGTCAAAAAATAAAAGTAAAATTTAATGCGCATGTATCGATCCTATCATTGATAAAGAATTGGGATTACTTGAATTGATGGGTAAAGGCAGTAAGTAAGCGATAGTCAAATGAGAAGCGAGCAAATATTTATTGGCAACAGTTTGTATTTGACGTGGTGTAATAGCGTTAATATGTTTTAAGTAATCTCGTTCTATTTGCCAGGGCAAGTTAATTGCAGCTAAACTTCCAAGTTCATACGCTTGTGCAGTTATAGAATCTTCTCGATATATTTTGTCAGCAGCTATTTGGGCTTTTGCGCGTTTCAATTCTTCACTATTAACACTAAAAGTTTGTAACTGTTTGATTTGCTTTAATAAACTTAATTCAAGTTCAGATAAAGTATGTCCAGTCGTTGGTGTGGCTTGCAACAAAAATAAATTATTTAGACGACTGACAGGGTTATAAAATGCGTTAGCATTGGCAGCAATTTGTTGCCCTCTAATAAGATTTTTCGCAAAACGAGCACTATTACCACCTGATAATAAGGTTGTAATAAGATCTAAAACGTAAGGATCTTGACTATTTAAACCTTCCTTAATGACTGGCACTGGATAAGCCATGACCAGCCAAGCTAACTGAGCAGGGGTTTGTATGATGAGGCGCTTTTCTCCTAATGGGGGAATAGCTTTTTCTGGTTTTATTTTCGGGAGAGGGAGGGGTTTTAAATTAGAAAAATAAGTTTGTGCTAATTGATAAACTTGGTTGGGTTTTACATCTCCTACGACAACTAGTATGGCATTATTAGGTGCATACCAGGTTTCATACCATTTTCGTAAATCTTCAACGGTCATATTTTGTAGATCGCTTTTCCAGCCGATGACAGGATGATGATAAGAGCTTGCAACAAAAGCGGCAGCATTAAGACGTTCTAATAAAATTTCTTGGGGATTATCATCGACACGCATACGTCTTTCTTCCATTACAACCTGAATTTCTTTAAGAAAATCTTGTGGGCGTAATGATAAATTGCGCATTCTATCGGCTTCTAATTCAAAACTAATCGCTAATTTGTCAGCAGAAAATTTTTGATAATATGCAGTAAAATCTGAATCGGTGAAGGCATTTTGTTCTCCTCCATTTTCCGAGACAATTTTTTCTAGCATACCCGGTCCAAATTTTTTGGTTCCGCGAAACATCATATGTTCTAAAGCATGTGAAATACCAGTTATTCCATTAGGTTCATAACTGCTTCCAACTTTATACCAGATCTCTGAAATAACTACAGGGGCTCGATGATCCTCTTTAACTAGCAAAGTTATTCCATTTTTTAAGTGATATTCATGTACATCCTCTGCCAAGCTTAACGGAGATAAAAATATTAAACCTAAATAAACTAAAATTTTTTTAAAAAACATCGATTAATTTCCTAGAGAACTATGTTGCTCGTGTTCCTGATTTTCATGCCTGCCTAAGCTATATAGGGCTTACCTAACATGAGGACGAGTGGTTTCCTCTTGAGAATATCCGTACAAGACGAAGTATTTCAAGCGGCTTGTTTGAATTTAATAAATATGGTAACAATTATTAGCATTATTTGACATCACTTTATGGGGCTTTCATAATCATTAGATTATTTCTTAATTTAAAAAGTCTGGGCCTGATTTCTATTTAATCGCAGGTAAAACGAGGTTACTTTTATGTCAAAGACAAAAAAAAATACAGTTTTTCAATTCGAAAAAGGTTTAGAAGAGCTTGAAAAAATTGTTGAACAAATGGAGTGCGGTAACTCGACGTTAGAAGCTTCTCTTGAGCAATTTAGCCGAGCGGTGAGCTTATTAAAAGACTGTCAATTGACTTTAAAAAAAGCTGAGCAACGCGTGCAAATTTTAGTAAATACAGATACCAACCAGAAAAAGGAACTGTTACCTTTTCAAGCAGAAGAATTAGTCTAGTGAGCATAGAGCCTAACTTTGTAAGCTATCAGGAACGGGTTAATGGATTATTGACGCATTGTTTGTCAAATCCTCCTCCACTATCAAAACCCTTATACGATGCGATGTATTATGGAGTTTTAAAAGGTGGGAAACGTTTAAGACCTTTATTTGTTTATACGTTAGGAATGGCTTTAGGATTATCGTTGCAGGATTTAGATCATACAGCTTGTGCAATTGAATTGATTCATGCTTATTCATTAATTCATGATGATCTGCCTAGTATGGACAATGATGATTGGCGACGTGGAGAGCCTAGCTGCCATAAACAATTTGGTGAGGCTATGGCTTTGTTGGCAGGCGATGCGTTACAAGCATTAGCTTTTGATGTGCTTCTTAAGGCGCCATTCCAATCACCTAAAATCGTAAAAATGCTTAGTGTGTTGTCAAAAGCAATTGGATCATGGGGAATGGTGGCTGGGCAAGCGATGGATTTTACTGGCTCAAGCAGTGTCAATAAATCGGATGCTGAAAACATTCATTCTTTAAAAACGGGAGCATTATTCGGAGCCACTTTTCAGTTACCCGCCATAATCGCTAACCTGCCTCAGGATGATTATTTAACCCTAACGAAAGTGGGTAATAGAATAGGTTTGGCTTTCCAAATTCAAGATGATATCTGCGATAATGAAAATATTCATTTTTGGAAGGACCCTCTCGAGAGAGAAAACCATCTAAAAGGACTTAAAGACCAAATTTTAGCTGATTTAGTTTCTATTTTACCTTCCTGCAGAGAAAAAAATTCCTCTCTTATACAGTTGATAAAGATTTTGTTTATTGATAAAACGATTGACAATAACTATCAACTTGATAGAAAAAAATCATTTCTTTAATAGAGATGAGGCTGTTATAATCGGCTAGTAGCTTCAAATAGCTAGATGTACACAGTAAATAACGGATTTATTGCTTACCTAATTCTTCCTAGAAGCTGCTATCAACTAGATGCTTGCGAAAACTAAATTGTAGGCATTCTCACTAAATGAAATGAGAGGAAAATAACGATATGTCAATGCTGAAAGTAGGTGATAAATTACCTGAATTTAAGCTCACAGCTACCGTTGATATTGATATCAACAAGGCTTTTACTGAGATTACTCATGCTTCTTACCCTGGTAAGTGGCTAGTACTGTTTTTCTGGCCTAAAGATTTCACCTTTGTATGCCCTACTGAAATAGTGGCATTTAACGATCTCAATGCTAAATTTAAAGAGAGTAATGCTGTATTATTAGGGGGTAGCACGGATAATGAATTTGTGCACCGTGCTTGGCGACAGTATAACGATGAATTACGGGATCTTTCATTCCCTATGTTGAGTGATATTAAACGTGAATTATGCAGTAATTTAGGGATATTAGATAAAGATGCAGGTGTTGCACAACGAGCAACGTTTATTATCGATCCAGAAGGTATTATTCGTTTTAATATGGTGACAGATTTGAGCGTTGGACGTAATCCTGAAGAAGTGCTACGTATACTTCATGCTTTACAAGATGGAGGACTCTGTCCTTGTAATTGGCAAAAAGGTCAACGTACTATTAACCTTACTGAAGTTACTTAATTTTACAAAATTAGTTTAACAAATAAACCCGCTTGATTAGCGGGTTTTTTATGTCAAAGATAGATGTAATTGGTATAGTGAAATGATGGACTTTCTCCTATAATCTACCTAATGTGTTATTTAAATTTCTTTGAGATAGTATGAAAAAACTGACTCCAGAAGAAGCGAGGGTTATTTTATTAAAAGGTACTGAGTCTCCGTATTCAGGAAAATATTATCGATTTAATGAAAAAGGAGATTACACCTGTAAACAATGTGGGACATTGCTCTATCGTTCATCAGCTAAATTTGATTCTGGATGTGGTTGGCCCAGTTTTGATGATGAAATATCGGGTGCAATTAAACGGATACCGGATTCTGATGGTCATCGTACTGAAATTACTTGTGCGAAGTGTGGAGCGCATCTTGGCCATGTTTTTCTTGGCGAAAGATTGACACCTAAAAATATTCGACATTGTGTTAACTCTATATCTTTAGAATTTATTCCTGAAAATGCAAGTAAAAAGGAGAAAAAATGAAAGATAAAACTAACCCAAAGACCGAAATAGCTATTTTTGCGGGAGGATGTTTTTGGGGCGTAGAACATTTAATGAAACAACTCCCAGGAGCTATTTCAGTAACGTCTGGATATATTGGCGGTAATACGTCTAACCCGACTTATGAAGAAGTGTGTAATGAAAATACCGGTCATGTTGAGGCAGTGGAAATTATTTTTGATCCTAGCAAAGTAAGTTATGAAACTTTAGCTAAACGGTTTTTTGAAATTCATGACCCCGAACAATTAAACCAACAAGGTCCCGATAAAGGTCCGCAATATCGTTCTGAAATTTTTTATACGACGCCTGAACAAAAGGAAATTGCTTTAAAACTGATTAGTATTTTAAAAGACAAGGGCTTTAAAATTGTTACTAAAGTGACACCGGCAACAAAATTCTGGAAAGCAGAAGATTATCACCAAAACTATTATGAGAAAACTAAAAAAAAACCTTACTGCCATACCTATGTTAAAAAATTTTCATAGTTAGTTTTGACTTAACGAAAAAAGTAGTTAAGTCTCGAATTTTCATATTATCTTTTTTGCTTAGTATTAAGGACTCTGCACACTTTTTTGAATAGACTATATTTCTTATCAATTTATTTTGAAAGGCATATTGATGATTTTTTTCTAAAGAATTCAAATTTATCATTGTTTTCTTTGGCAAAAAATTTAAATTTTAAGGAAGGAGCTTCATTTGAAAAATTTGAGAACAAGAGTCTTGGTATTTTCATTAAATTAAATCCCATTTTTAATTGAGTGGATATAGTTTCTATAGCCTGCATATTTCGCCAAAATAAGGAATGGTTTTCTTCTTTAAAACTATATTTGTATGTCCATAAGCCAAGCTGATTTAATTTATCGTAAAAAACTTCGCTATCACTTCTAAAGCGGTCATATTCTCCAAATAAAAAATAAGTTGGAGGCAAACTAATAAGGCAATTTGACCAAAAAGGGGATATTTCTGGGGCATAATAAGTATTAAAATTATTTTGCAAGTAAAGTTCTATAAACCAATCGACTAAAGAATTTGGAAAGCTATCTTTATTTTCAAATTTAACGTATTTTTTCAAGCTTCGTGATAAATCTAATATAGGAGAAATTAATATTTGCAAAGCAACAGGAAGTTTATCTTTTTTAGCTTGAATAGTCATTAAAGCAGCTAAATTTCCTCCTGAGCTATAGCCAGAAATAGCAATTTTGTTTACATCAATTTGCATAAAATTAGCATGAAAAATCATTGATTTATAGGCAGCATACACATCATTAAATGGTCGTGGAAAAGGATTTTCTGGAGCTAAGTGGTGATCTAAATCAATGACTTGGCAACCTGATTTTTCTGCTATATGACTACAGGTAATATAAGAATAGTATCTTGCAGATGCGTTAAAACCAGTGCCTCTAATATGAAGTAAGGTAGGATAGGGTGGATTTTTTAACTGAGCAGATCTGTAAATAACAAGAAAAAGATCGCTAGTCTCTTTTAATAAAACAGACATAGGTATAATTATTATTTTAACATTTTTTGCAGGAGATCTTGTTTCTCTTTCTTGCATACGTAAAATAAAAGCACGATGCTCAGTAAGTCTTTTTTTATCGTTTTTATATGGCACTATTGTAAGATACTTATTTTTTATACTTTAGTGGCCGTGATTATATAATAATCAATTAATCCTTTTCTATAGGCAATTTTCCAGTTGGTATCCCATATACAAGGATCGTTTTGTCTGACCCATACATCGTATCCTGGCCAAACATACTGACTAATATTTTCTAGCTTTACATTAATGAATGAATTTTTTTTTAGTAAATGTAAAATATCAGGTAATGAAGCAAATTCTCCATTACAGCTATCTGCTAAAATAGCAGGTTTTGGTAGCAAGTTAAGTAAGTTCTCAAAGCAAAGGCTATTTTTTGCGAAAAAAGTAGAAATGACTAGCGTGCCTCCTTGGCATAAAATTCTTTTTAATTCGGGGACAGCATTCGAAGCATTAAAGTGTTGAAAAGCTTCTACCGTATAAATTTTACTAATACTCTCGTCGGGCAAAGGGATTGATTCCGCCGCCCCTTGAAGGAATTGAATTTTTTTCTCTTCAACAAGGGAAAAGTGAGTGTTTATTGAATGATCAATATGTTCTTTTAAATAATCTATACCTAATAGAGATTGAACAACATAGAAATTTGAAAAAAGTACACACCCTCCACCATGGCCAGAACCTAATTCTAATACAGTATCCTGTTCTTGAGGATTTAAACGTTTAAAGACTTGATGATACAGTTGTTTATTAGCTTCAATAATGTCTAGGCTAGATATTACATTAGGAACCGTTTCCCAATAGCCAAAATTAATAAAATTTCCTTTAAATAAAATATCTAAATCGGTACCTGAATAAAGATCGGAAAGATTTTTTGGAAGTAACATTTTTTAATTAATATTAATTTAATAATTATCTTTTTATACTAATTAAATTCTTTTAAAATAGCTAGTATATTTTTAGTATTTATTTGGATTTTTAGAATGAAAGATTATCTTATTCAGATGGTGTCGCTAGGAAAAAAAGCAGCAATGAATGCTTATGTGCCCTTATGCAAATTTTCAGTGGGTGCTTGCATTAGAACTAATGAGGGCCAATTATTTCACGGTTGTAACTGGGAAAATAGGGCGACTCCTCTTAGTCAGTGCGCAGAAACCTCAGCGCTTAGTGGGATGCTAACAGCGGGTTATAGAAAAATAAGTGAAATTGTTTTAGTTACTCCTAAATTTGTTTGTACGCCTTGTGGAGCTTGTAGACAGAGATTGCTTGAATTTTCTCATGAAGAAACAAACTTTTATTCATATAATAGGGATGGGTTGTTACTTAAATCGATTAAGTTAAATAAACTTTTACCAGAGGCATTTACTTGGAGGCCTTAATCTTAGACTGAATAGGTGTACATGATTCTTTAGGAAAAAAAATGATTTCGCCAGAACAAAAAAAAATATCTATTATTGAAGAGAAGGAATTATTTAATATCATTACAAAACAAAAAAAAGAAATAAAAAATCTAAAAGCTAAATACGAAAAGGATATTTTTACTTTAAATTTTATAGTCCAAAATCTTCCCGGAAGTATTTATTGGAAAAATAAAAATGGATTATATTTGGGAAATAACGATTATGCTAAACGGTTAATGAAAGTCCTTGGATTGGAAACAGACGTTATTGGAAAAACAGATTACGATATTTTCCCAAAAGAAGTAGCGGATGATTTTAAAAGAGCCGATTTAAAAGTTTTATCAGGGAAAAATTTGATCGTCGAAGAAGTGACTACTTTTTCTGATTCTACAGAAATGATTCAATTATCTTCAAAAATACCTCTATTGGATAAAACAAAAAAAATAGTTGGTATTCTAGGCATATCTCTTGATATTACTAAATTAAAAAAAACCGAGTTGGCGTTACAAGTTGCTCTGGATAAAGCAAAAGCAGCGAGTCATGCTAAAACTGAATTTTTAGAAAATATGCGACATGATATTCGTACTCCCTTGAGTGGTATTGTGGGTTGCGCCCAAATTATTAAATCGCAAGCGAGTGATCCAGAAAAAGTATCAGAATATGCAGAAGATCTTATTCAATCTAGCGAAGCTTTGTTGAATTTTCTTAATAGGATTTTAGAAGGGATTAAAGTGGCTACTGGAGAAACGTTACTCTTAAAAAAGAAATTTGATTTTAAGAAAAATATTCAAGCTATTCTTAATTTAAACAAGTCACTGGCTGCTAAAAAAAATCTGGAATTAACTTTAGAGATTGATGAAAAAATCCCTCCTTATTTAATAGGAGATCCGATTCGATTACAACGAATTATATTAGAATTAATGACTAATGCGCTAAGATTTACACAACAAGGAACTATCAATATTGAAGCAAAAATAAACAAACGCGAAGCACAGCAAGTTGTTATTGAAATAAAAATCACAGATACTGGTATTGGGATACCGGCGGATAAAAAAGAGGATATTTTTACACGGTTTACGCGTTTAACTCCCTCTCATCAAGGTATCTACAAAGGGCTAGGGCTAGGATTATCTATTGTAAAGCAATTTGTTGATGACCTGGAAGGGGAGATCTATGTCGAAAGTCAGTTAAAGCAAGGAACCACCTTTACTTGCCTCCTTCCTTTTAAAGAACCATTGATTATGGATCACATGGGTGTTGAAGATATTACTTTGCCAATTGAAAGTAGAATATATAAGCATATTGCAAAAATTGTGCCAAACATTAGCTTAATAAATCAAGATTTTAATTCTTATCAAAGGAAAGTGTTGTTAGTCGAAGATGACAAATTAGCCGCTAAAATTGCACAGATTATTTTCTTAGAATTAAATTGTGTTATTGATGTAGCGTATGACGCGAAGATGGCTTTACAACGAATTCAAAAGCAAGACTATCATCTTGTTTTGATGGATATTGGCTTGCCTGATATGGATGGCATTACACTAACTCATCGAATTCGTCTACAGCAATGGCAGCGAACAGATACTACTCCAATTATTGGACTAACGGCTCATATTGATGTTGAAAATAGACAACGCTGTTTAGATGCGGGTATGAACACGGTTATATTAAAGCCTTTAAAAAAAGAAACAGCATCCGAGTTATTGGCAGCCTTTGTGCCAGATACGTGTATTAATCAATCATACTTATTTACTGAGATACGTCCAGTGAGTGGTCCCGTATTAGATGTTGATGCAATGAAAGCACTCTTAAAAAATGAAGGATTGATTAAGGATTGCATTAATTTAATAATCAATGGATTAGAAAAAGAACTCGTTAAACTTCCTGAATTGTATCAAGTTGCTAATTGGCACACTATACGAGAAATTGCACATAAATTACAAGGTGGAGCTAGTTATTGTGGAGCTAAACGTTTGGAGCAAGCTTGTAAACAAATAGTAGATTATTTACGAGAAAATGGTCCCGCTAAACATGCTAATGCGCTGTATCAACAATTACTTCAAGAAATGCAAGCTGCAAAAACGGTTTATAAGGATTATCTTAAAAATAAGAAGATTATCTAAAAACTTTAGAACTTTTCCCACTTCTATATTCAATGAAGTTAAATCATCAAAAACCATGCATTTTATTTTAAATATTGCTTTTTTTTACTAAATTTTTTGTTGATTATAATTTTTGGAATCCAAAAGTTTTAGAGTTAATTATTTTTTGTTGTTTTTCAACTTTTAGAATAGTTTTATTTAATTTTTTATTAGAAGAAGAGGGTACAACCGGGTTTTTTAAAGATTTCCGAGCAATCAGATCAAAAAGCATAAGTGTGCTATGAAGATTCGGTGGTTCTATAGGCAAAGAAAGAACGTGCTGATTCGGTTTTTTCGCTCTCGATTCATTTTGTTGGTAGGGAGATAGTGATATTGCTTTTGTAGTCGGTTTAAAGTTTTCTTGATGAGTTAACTGAGGCGTTACTAAGAAATTTATCTTTTTATTCGAATTTGAAACGTTAAAAAAAGTTTTCTTTAGCTTAGCGACTTCTGGTTTAAAAAAGTTGGGTGCTCGAAACTGATTTTTGATGGGTTTGGTTAATGCCTTCAGATTATTAATTATTCAGTGTATGGATTGATTCTGATCAATCATCTGATTCAGATCCCGCATTTTCGAGTGCCCATAAACCGCAATTGGAGTCATCTTTTTGTTGAATAAAACCAGGGCTTAAATTTATTAATGGTTGTATTAAAAATCGATTAAATAGCAATTGAAAATATCTTGATGGAATGGGATTATTTTTTGAATCCGAATAATAGCCCACATACTGATCATTTTTATAAGCAATAACCAATGTCACCCAATGTAAATTCTCTAAATTAATAATTAAAGTAACACGAGACTCAATGAATTGATTGGCTTTAACTTTTAATTGAAATGACTCTAATGTAATTTTCAATTGTGACATGGAGCCTAATATTTCAAATTCAGCATTGCTCTCTCCATGATAATTGTTATATTCTAAGCGAGAGATCTCAGCGATATGCTCTTGACTTAACCAATAGCTATACTATTTTTACTGTTGCTCTACTTCCAAGGGTTTCATCATCGCCTGCTCGCTTAGTGCGTGAGTTTAAGAGATTGTGAATTAAACTATTATTAAAATGATTTTTTTTGATAGTGGCTGATGAATAGAATACATTGCTTTCACCATGAAGAAATAAAGGCTCTCTAGCAGTTAGGTTAAATATCTCATGACTTGAGATATTTAATACATTTTGATCATGAAGCGATGGATGTCCATTTTTTTTATTTGCATTATTATATTTCCTTTTTTAATTTAACGATCCTATTTATAGTTACTCAGACGCTCTAAGTACGAAAGCCTTGGTTAATTAATTTACTGAAGTCTGATGGTGGTGTCGATACCTTTTTGGAAGAAGTTGTGTCAGTATTTACTTATTTTTTATTCTGATTGTTGGTGAAAATTTAATATATAAATTTAAATTTTTGAAGTTCTAAAATTCAAAAAATCCGCATTATTTAGTATCGTAGCCAATCTACTGAAAAAAATTATTAATTATTTCGCAATTGACTGTATTTTGTTTAGAAAGAGAAAAGTTATTGGGGCTAAGTCTTTGATTTAATTGGTGCCAACGAGACGAATCGAACGTCCGACCTACTGATTACGAATCAGTTGCTCTACCGACTGAGCTACGTTGGCAATCTTCTAAAAAAAGCCAAATTGTAGTCAATTTCAGTGTGATTAGCAATTTCATCTTTAAGCTATTCATAATATTTGCTAAAGTAAATTTCTCTCTAGACATAGGATCTGTATAGCTATTGAATCTATAGGAAGTTTTTTAAAGATTCCTAATCGTATAATTGACCGTGTTGTAGGATTGGCGTGCCTCAAGAAAGCAAAAAACTGAGTCCAATGATCAACTTTGTGATCTTAATACCTATCAATTAGATTAAAGAGAGTTATGAAAAGAATTTCAGCTTTTTATCTTGGGGCAGATTAATTTTTCCCAATGACTCAATAAATTAAATCTTTTTTAATAGAGTGGGCACTGGTTTAAACAAGTATGGCTTGTTAAACTAGAGTATCTATTTTATAAGGCGTAGTTTATGTATTTAATCAAAGGAAAGCAAAAGGGTCTAACTTTACTTGAGCTCATGATAGTTATTGCGATTATTGGTATTTTAGCTGCAATAGCAATACCCAGTTATCAGAATTATAGTAATCGAGCTAAGTTTGCTGAAATTATTCAAGCGACTGCGCCGTTTAAGTTGGCAATTACTACCTGCGTGCATGAGCATGATAATTTAGTTGCTTGTGGCACACCCGGTCAAAATGGAATTCCAGATAATTTTAAATCAGAAAATCAAACTAAAGGCTATGTTGCGACGGTTGAAGTGGGTAAGAGCGCACAGATTATTGCTACCTCTCAGAGAATTCGTATTAATAAAATTGATCATTTTACATATATTTTAACACCTATTGATCAAACAGATGGTCAATTACGCTGGGACGTCAGTGGAACTTGTATACAGGCAGGCCTATGTAAGGCAGAGTAATTAGATGCTTACTCTGATAAGGGGTAAGTGACTTCATAATCAATCAAATAGGCTATACAATCCTAGAGTTTAGTTTCTTTTCAGTTTTGACTATATTGTAGGTTCTTTAAGCATGTTATTCTAAGCCTATTTAAATTTAAGACTAAACAGAGCCTCTATTGAGGTTAGATAACATGACTGACTATAAAAATACCTTAAATCTTCCTCACACTAAATTTCCAATGAAGGCCAATTTGCCGCAGGCAGAGCCAGCTATTTTAAAGCAGTGGAAATCTTTATCGCTTTATAAAAAATTACGCGAAAAAAATCATGGTAAGGCCAAATATATTCTTCATGATGGTCCCCCTTATGCGAATGGCCACATTCATATTGGGCATGCGGTGAATAAAATTTTAAAAGACATGGTTCTGAAAGCAAAGACCATGAGTGGTTTCGATGCGCCTTTTGTTCCAGGTTGGGATTGTCATGGGCTACCTATCGAGCTAAACGTTGAAAAAAAAGTCGGCCAAGTCGGTAGTAAATTAACAGCAAAAGCTTTTCGGCAGGCTTGTCGTGAATATGCCAGCCAACAAATATCGATTCAACGCGAGGAATTTAAGCGGTTAGGTGTGCTTGGCGATTGGGATCATCCTTACTTAACTATGAACTTTCAATTCGAAGCGAATATTATTCGCGCTTTAGGCCAAATTATTAGCCGAGGGCATCTGCAACAAGGATTTAAACCCGTGCATTGGTGCGTCAATTGTGGATCCGCTTTGGCAGAGGCCGAGGTCGAATATGCGGATAAAATTTCACCTGCAATTGATGTACGGTTTAGCGTGATTGATGAGAGTGATTTTTTAAGTCGAATACCTGCTGACGCAGGTTATGGACCTATAGTAATCCCCATATGGACCACAACACCTTGGGCTCTACCCGCTAATGAAGCAGTTACTTTAAATCCAGATATTGAATATGTTTTGGTGCAAACTGAGAGTGAACGTTTATTAATTGCTGAGTCTTTATTAGTAAGCTGTATACAGCGTTACCAAGTAACGGATTATAAACATTTAGGTAGCGCGACGGGACAAGTTTTTGAAGGAGTTATACTGCAACATCCTTTTTATCATCGACAAATACCCGTTATTTTAGGTGAACATGTTACTACAGAAGCAGGTACGGGCGCGGTACAGACTGCGCCCGCACATGGTGTCGAAGATTATAATGTTGCTCAACACTATGGATTGCCATTAATTAATCCAGTTGGTGGCAATGGTTGTTTTTTACCGGGTACTGCTCTATTTGAAGGGGAGCATGTGTTTAAAGTCAACCCTTTAGTGATCGATAAGTTAAGAGAGTCCAAAAATTTATTGAAAGAAGAAAATATTAAGCATAGTTATCCACATTGTTGGCGTCATAAGACCCCTTTAATTTTTCGTGCGACACCTCAATGGTTTATTAGTATGGAACAACAAGCCTTAAAGGAAGATAGTTTAGCCGCTATCAAGCAAGTTACTTGGATTCCACAATGGGGAGAAGCGCGTATTGAATCCATGGTTAGCAATCGGCCCGATTGGTGTATTTCTAGACAACGAAGTTGGGGGGTTCCTATTCCTTTATTTGTACATCGTTACTCTCGTGATTTGCATCCTAATAGTCTTAGCTTGTTAGAACAAATTGCAAATCGTGTGACAGAGATAGGGATAGATGCCTGGTATGATTTAAATCCAGAAGAAATATTAGGTAATGAAGCAAAAGATTATGAAAAATTAACCGATTGTCTAGATGTATGGTTTGACTCAGGCGTCAGTCATTATGCCGTTTTAATGAAAAATCCTGCTTTGGCGTGGCCTGCTGATCTTTATTTAGAAGGTTCTGATCAGCATCGAGGTTGGTTTCAATCTTCTTTATTAACTTCTGTCGCGATGAACGTCCAAGCGCCTTATAAGTCGGTTTTAACACATGGATTTACTGTGGATGTAAAAGGCCACAAAATGTCTAAATCCTTAGGGAATGTGGTTGCACCAGAAAAGGTTATACAAAGTTTAGGAGCGGATATTTTACGTTTATGGATTTCTTCAACCGATTATCGTAAAGAAATAGCTGTTTCTGATGAAATTTTAAAACGTACGGCAGAAGCTTATCGGCGAATTCGAAATACGATTCGTTTTTTATTAGCCAATTTACATGACTTTGATCCAGCGGATGCTGTGCCAACGAGCGACATGTTGTCTTTAGATATTTGGATTTTAGAACGGGCAAAATTATTACAACATGAGATCATCGACGCTTATGAGAATTTTCAATTTCATACCATTTATCAGAAGCTACAACAATTTTGTATTAGCGATTTAGGTGGCTTTTATTTAGATATTATCAAGGATCGTCAATATACGTTACAAAAAGACAGTGTCGCACGACGTTCTGCACAAACGGCACTTTTTTATATTGTTGAAGCAATGGTGCGTTGGTTAGCGCCCATTTTAAGCTTTACCGCAGAAGAAATTTGGCACTATCTTCCAGGGAAACGGGAAGATAGTGTATTTTTAAATGAATGGTATTCCTTATCTTTTTCGTTCGCAGAAGATCCATTACAAACAATTTATCAGCAAACTGATCGACAAACTTACTGGAATAAGCTCATCCAAGTTCGTAATGAAGTTAACAAAGTGATTGAAAAATCACGTATCAGTGGTGAATTAGGTTCTTCATTGGAAGCGGAAGTTGAACTTTATGTCAAGGAAGATTCTCAACTCTATAAAATACTCTCTGCTCTAAAGGATGAGCTTAGATTTGTATTGATAACCTCTGATGTAAAACTATTGATTTCCAAGCCACTCAAGCAGGTTTTATTGTTTACTATCAATGCTGAAGAATTAGGAATAAATGTTATTTCTACGGTAGGGAAAAAAACAAAATGTGCTCGTTGTTGGCATCGACGTTCCGATGTAGGAAAAGCCCCCGAGTATCCTGAGATCTGTTTGCGCTGTGTTGAGAATCTTCCCGAAGGGAAAGGAGAACAGCGAAGCTATGCTTAAAATCGAATTTCCCCCCCAACCTATTTGACTTATGCAAGAAAAAAAAATATCTCAGTTAGTATGGCTTTGGTTAAGTGCATTCATTATTGCTCTCGATTATTTAAGCAAGTTGTGGATGACACATTGGTTAGATCAGGCTAGCGTCATTCCAGTATTTCCTTGCTTAAACTTTATATTGACGCACAATTTTGGTGCCGCATTTAGTTTTTTAGGTCAAGCGGATGGATGGCAACGATGGTTTTTTTCAGCAATTAGTGGAATTGTTAGTATTTACTTAGTACGCTTGCTTTATCGCGGAGGTTTAAGTAATTGGGTAGCATGCGCGATTGCGTTGATATTAGGTGGGGCGATTGGTAATTTATACGATCGGCTAAGTTTAGGTTACGTCATAGATTTTATTGATTTTTGTATTGGCCATTGGCATTTTGCTACCTTTAATTTGGCTGATACAGCCATTTCTATAGGTGCCGTTATCTGGATCATTGCTAGCTATAAATCCGGAAAAAAATAATGATAGGGTCTACTAAAAATAGGCTTATTAAAAAACCACTGGGTGTGTTTAGTTTAGCCATGATGAATGTCATTGCGGTTGACAGTTTACGTTCATTACCTATCGCGGCTCAATTTGGTTATGCCTTAATATTTTTTTACTTAATTGCCGCATTGCTGTTTTTTATTCCGACAGCGTTAGTTACTGCTGAATTAGCTACTTCTTGGCCGAGCACAGGGGGTGCGTATATATGGATTCGCACTGCGTTTGGTGTGCGATGGGGTTGGTTTGCGATTTGGCTGCAGTGGATATACAACGTTGTTTGGTATCCAACGATATTGTCTTTTGTAATAGCGGCCTTTGCGTATTTAATTGATCCACAATTGGTACAACATAAACTCTATCTTTTAAGTACGATATTAATTATCTGGTGGCTGGTTACGGCTTTAAGTTGCTTAGGTTTGCGTGTTTCGAGTTGGCTTAGTAGTATCGGCGCTTTAGTAGGTACTTTAATTCCAATGCTTTTTATGATTGTGTTAGCGCTCATTTGGATTAAAAGCTCACGTCCATTAGCGATACATTTTTCCTCGTATTCATTTTTTCCTAGTCTGAGTAATTTTAATAATTTGGCTTTTTTAACAACTATTATTTTTGGTTTAATGGGCTTAGAAATGTCTGCTGTACATGCCGGGGATGTACATAATCCACAGAAAGATTTTCCACGAGCTTTATTTTGGTCAGCAAGTTTAATATTGATAAGCTTGATATTGGGCTCTTTAGCCATAGCGCTTATTGTTCCAGCAAATCAGCTTAGTATATTGTCGGGTTTAACGAAGGCTTATGTTGCTTTTTTTAGTAGTTATCATTTGTCCTTTTTTATACCGATCACTATTTCTTTAATTATCATAGGAAGTTTATGTAGTATTTCTACCTGGGTCATAGGTCCTACGCGAGGTTTGCTGATTGCTACATTCGAGAGCCAAATTCCAGGTTTGCACTGGTTGCTTAAAGTTAATCGGTTTGGTGCACCTATAAGCTTATTGCTAGTTCAAGGTGTTCTAGTTTCTCTATTAACGAGTCTTTTTATACTGATTCCTAGTGTCAATGAGACCTATTGGTTATTAAGCGTTATGACGGCACAATTGGCAGTATTATTTTATATTTTTTTGTTTTTGACCGCATTACGTTTGCGATATAAAGAGGTGATCAGAAATCGTGCCTATCATATTCCAGGAGGCCATTGGGGGATTTGGATAGTCTGTGGTGCGGGTTTAGTAGGCTGTTTGATTACATTTATACTGGGATTTTTCCCTCCTAGTGGTATCGAAGTGAGTAATCTATTAAAATTTGATATGATTTTGTTAGGCGGCCTTTTGTTATTTTGCTTGCCAGCAATTATCTGCGCTGGATGGGCTTTAGCTTTAAAAAAGACTGAGAATAATAACTAATTTGTTAATAATTAGAAGAGGTTGCTGATGATAAGCGCATTAGAAATTCATGGCGTACCTATTGAATGTATTAATCAAGCGGCAATAACTTACCATGTTTCAGCGACTTTAATTCTTTCTGTTTTAGCGATAGAAAATGGGAGGAAAGGTTCGGCTTCGCCTAATAGGAATGGGACTTTCGATTATGGTCCTATGCAAATTAATTCAGTTTGGTTATCAAAAATTCGACAGTATGGTTATACGCAGTATCAGTTGCAATATGATCCTTGTATTAATGTTAAGGTGGGTACTTGGATACTGAGCCAACATATTGCAAATGATACAAGTCCTTGGCGAGGAGTAGGCAGTTATCATTCACATACTGCTCGATTAAACCATAATTATCAAATCAAAGTTTCTGAAGTTTATCGGCTTTTAGCGAATTATTTGTCTCATCCAAATAACTCGATATTATCTGTGGCTTAAGGTTTAAATTTTTAATATTAGATTAGAATCGATATGCAAATTTTTTTTAATCGCTGTTTTTTGCTAAGCAATCTAACCATCGAAAAAATCAAAAAAAGATGCCTTCTTATTGATAATTTATTATTTTTATGCGTGTTTTAATCATAAAAATGTCCTCAATGGGCGATATTATTCATACATTACCTGCAGTTACTGATGCGACTCAGGCTATTTCGAATATTCAATTTGATTGGGTAGTGGAAGAGTCTTTTGCAGAAATTCCAAATTGGCACAAGCAAGTCCAACAAATCATTCCTATCGCATTACGGCGATGGCGAAAAGATATCTGGCAAGCGGTTCAAAATGGAGAAGCCAAACAATTTTATAAACAATTATGTGCCCGGCAATATGATGTTGTTTTAGATGCGCAAGGATCTATCAAAAGTGCGATTACGACGCGATTAAGTCGAGGTTGTCGCCTAGGCATGGATAAGCATTCCGTTCGGGAAAATTTAGCTTATCTGGCGTATCAGCAAACCTTTTCTGTGTCTTGGCAGCAACATGCCATTGATCGTTTACGTCAATTATTTGCTAAGGCCTTAAAATATCCTTTACCAAAAACTCGACCTGATTATGGTATTAATAAAGAAAATTTAAGCCAAACTAAAATACAATTACCAAGAGATTACCTGATATTTATACCTAATACGAGTTGTTCAAGTAAACATTGGCCCAATTATTCCTGGTCTTTACTCATAGAAGAAATGACTCGTCAGAAAGTAAGCGTTTTTATTCCTTGGGGGAATGAAAATGAAAGAAAAAATGCTAATCGATTGACTAATAAAAACCGTCTAGCACAGGTATTACCTTACTTAAGTCTCAATGAGTTAGCAGCAGTTTTAGCGAATGCTAAAGCAGTCGTTGCAGTAGACACTGGGTTAAGTCATTTGTCTGCAGCTTTAGGCATTCCTACAATTGTTCTATATGGTCCAACCAACTCTTCATTGATAGGAACCATAGGTCCTTCACAATGCCATATCAAAATGGCAGTTAATGGGAGTAGTAAACAAGATAATAATACCATTGTTTTAAAAAAAATAACCGATAATTTGCAGCAATTTTTGAAACTTTAATTAGCTTAGACTACATAATTTTTAATTTATAAGTGTTATTTTTTTCGATAAAGCGATCAGTTTTTAATTTTATGCAACCATGAGGATTGCGAGTTGATCAGTAACACAGACAAAAATTCAAGTGCGAAACGTATTCTAAAAATTGCTATTCCAGCACCTTTACATCAATATTTTGAATACTTGGCCCCAGCTGGCTTTCCATTAACGCTATTAAAAAAAGGTTTACGTGTACTCGTGCCTTTTGGTAATCAGAAAAAAATTGGTTTTTTAATGGAAATAAGTGAAGAATCAGTTTGGCCAAAATCTCAGCTTAAACAAGCGCTTGCTATTCTTGATGAAACTCCGCTTTTACCGGATTCTATTCAAGAGTTATTAGAATGGACAAGTCGCTACTATCATTGTCCTATCGGTGAAGTTTTTGCTAATGCTATGCCGCAGGTATTGCGCACAGGAAAAGACGCTAAAAAACTTAAAAACTCCGTTAAAAAACGAACTGAAGAAATTAACAGAGACGAGCTCACGAATCATTCTGAGAATAATTTAAATTTATCGGATCAAATTCGACTAAATAATCATCAGCGACAGTCTATTGAGAGTATTGTTAATTCATTAGATAAATTTCAAGCGTTTCTTTTAAATGGCGTGACAGGAAGTGGAAAAACAGAAGTCTATTTGGAAGTGATACAAGCCGTCCTCGATCGAAGTAAACAAGCATTGGTTTTAGTTCCTGAAATTGGTTTAACACCGCAAATGTTAGCGAGATTTCGAAATCGCTTTTCAGTTCCATTGGTATTGTTTCATTCTAAATTAACCGATAAGCAGCGCTTAGAAAATTGGTTACTCTCTAAATCAGGTAAAGCATCTATTATTATTGGTACACGCTCAGCTTTATTTACACCGTTATTACATCCAGGCGTTATTATCATTGATGAAGAACATGATAGTTCTTTTAAGCAGCAAACAGGTTTGCGTTATCACGCTCGAGATTTAGGCTTAGTTCGCGGCCGTTTAGAAAACATCCCGGTCGTATTGGGTTCAGCGACGGCATCTTTAGAAAGTATTTTTAATGCTAAGCAAAATCGTTATCAAGTATTGCACTTACCTGATAGAGCAGGACTCGCTATTCAACCTAGCTTTCATTTTATTGATTTACGTCAGCAAAAACTTGATCAAGGGTTTTCTCCCACATTATTACAAACCATGGAAAAGCATTTGCAAAATCAAGGTCAAGTGCTTTTATTTTTGAATCGACGTGGCTATTCACCAGTTACTATTTGTCATGATTGCGGTTGGACAGCCAATTGCCAGCGTTGTGAACAAAAAATGAATTTTCATCAAAAGCCGGCTCACTTACAATGTCATTATTGCGGCTATCGGCGTCCTTTAGATTCGCGCTGTCCTGACTGCCAAGGTCAACAATTACTTGCTTTGGGTCAAGGTACACAACGTCTGGAACAAACCTTACAAAAATATTTTCCTGATGTTGGAATAGTTCGGATTGATCGTGATAATACTCAACGTAAAGGAAGCTTAAGTAAATTATTAAAAAATATACATGAAGGTGAAAGTCAGATTTTGATTGGAACACAAATGTTAGCGAAGGGGCATCATTTTCCAAATGTGACTTTAGTGGGTATTTTAGAAGCAGACAGTGGTTTGTTTAGTGCAGATTTTCGTGCCTTGGAACGTACCGGCCAATTATTAACGCAAGTAGCAGGTCGAGCCGGGCGGGCCGATAAACCTGGAGAGGTATGGATTCAAACCTATCATCCAGAGCATCCTTTATTAAACCATTTATTAGAACAAGGTTATCTTAGTTTTAGCGAAATATTATTACAAGAAAGACGAGCTGCTCTATTACCTCCCTACAGTTATTTGGCACTGATACATGCCGAAGCCTTAAGCTCAGCCTATCCATTTGATTTTTTAAATGAAGTAAAAAATCAGGCTAAATTAGTGGGGAAAGAAATTAGCCTATTAGGGCCAGTTCCTTCTTTATTACCTCGTCGGGCGGGTTATTATCGTTGCCAATTATTGTTACAGGCAAAACAGCGTAACGCTTTGCAGGGTTTATTAGAGCAAATTATTAAACCCATTAGCCTTCTTGCCAGTAGTCGACGAGTTCGTTGGTCACTCGATGTCGATCCCATCGAGCTTTTTTGATTAAAAAAGCTTCTTTTGCATGAAGTAAAGCGCTAGAATACTGTCAAATAATGAACTAAAAAAGTAATTTGTTTATGACTATTAGTGTGTTTGATTTGTTCTCCGTCGGCATAGGTCCATCGAGCTCTCATACCGTAGGTCCTATGAAAGCTGCTTATGCTTTTGTCGAAAAGCTAGCACTCGATCGCGAATTATTTAATGAAGTAAATCGTTTGCAGGTTGAACTCTTTGGCTCGCTAGCGTTAACTGGCCGAGGTCACGGTACAGATATTGCGGTTTTAAATGGCCTGGAAGGGCAACTTCCTGAAACAGTTAATCCCGATGAGGTTACTCCACGAGCCAAGACAATTTTTGAACATTGTAAAATTCAACTAGCAGGAAAAAAAAGTATTTCATTTTCTCAACAGACCGATCTATTATTTTTACAAAAAGCGTTACTTCCCTTGCATACTAATGGCATGCGTTTTAGTGCCTTTAATCCACAAGGAGTTCTTTTAAACAGCCAAATTTATTACTCCATCGGCGGTGGTTTTATCGTTACTGAACAAGCGTTTGGTCAGCAGCATAAAGATGCTGTTCCGGTCCCTTATCCTTTTTCTACCGCCATAGAGTTGTTTAATACCTGTAAAAAAAATAACTTAACGATTTCAGAACTTATGTTAGCTAATGAACAGCAATTAGCACCCGATAGAGAGTTACGTACTGATCTATTAAAAATAGCCGATATCATGCAAGTCTGCGTTGATAGTGGTTGTCACACCCCGGGAATATTACCTGGTGAGCTGAGCGTTAAACGACGCGCACCGGAACTTTTCAGTAAAATGAATAATAAAACCATATCGAAAGTAGGGACGTGTCCAGACTCATTATTATGGCCAACTATTTACGCGATGGCGGTTAATGAGGAAAATGCTGCGGGAGGTCGCGTGGTGACTGCGCCAACGAATGGTGCGGCAGGCATTATTCCCGCAGTATTAACCTATTATCGCCGGTTTTATGAAGAAGTGAGTGAACATTCCATCGCTGATTTTCTATTGACGGCAGGTGCTATTGCTTTACTTTATAAAATGAATGCATCGATATCCGGTGCAGAAGTTGGTTGTCAGGGGGAAGTCGGTGTTGCTTGCTCGATGGCGGCAGGTGCATTAACGGCAGTTTTAGGTGGTAGTTTAGAGCAAATAGAAAATGCCGCTGAAATGGCAATGGAACATCATTTGGGTTTAACGTGTGACCCAGTTGCAGGGCTAGTCCAAATTCCCTGTATCGAACGCAATGGTGTCGGTGCGGAGAAAGCGATTAAATTGGCGCATTTAGCTTTAATGGAAGATGGGAAAAACAAAAAAGTATCTTTAGATAAAGTTATCGAAACTATGTTTGCCACCGGAAAAGATATGATGGCGATTTACAAGGAAACTTCTTTAGGTGGTTTGGCAAAAACTCTTGCTGTGAATATCCCCGAATGTTAGAGTCTTTTTTGTTATTTTCTTTTTAAGGATCGCGCTTTATACAGTGCATGTAAGGTCAAAATAGGTCCGGAAAGAGCATAGCAGAAAAAGATTAGAAATAATATTTTAGGTGGGTCGAGTGAAATACCCACAAAAGCTAATACTACCAATAAAATAGCCACAAAAGGCACACGTCCTTTCAGATCAATTTCTTTGAAAGAGTAATAACGCACATTACTAACCATTAGAATTGCAATGAGTATCGCTAATACGGCAGTTATCATACTAACGCCATCACCTAAAATTTCTGAATCAACACACAACCATACCATACTGGCTAAGACACCCGCTGCGGCAGGGATAGGGAGTCCTTGAAAATAACGTTTATCAGCTATCAGTACTTGTGTATTAAAACGCGCTAAACGTAATGCTCCTGCTGCTGCAAATATAAATGCGGCTAACCAACCTAATTTACCTAATCCTTCTAAAGACCAACTATAAATAACTAAAGCGGGAGCGACACCGAAAGAAACCATGTCTGATAAACTATCTAATTCGGCTCCAAAAGCACTTTGCGTGTTGGTTAGGCGTGCAACACGACCATCAAAAAAATCCATAATCATCGCAACAAAAATAGCAATCGCCGCATAATTAAAATAACCTTCCATGGCAATGACGATGGCATAAAAACCTGCGAATAAACCAGCGATGGTAAACAAATTTGGCAGTAAATAAATTCCACGGCGACGGTAAGCTAATCTTTCTCCGTCTTCATGATCACCATGGTGACTACCTTTTTCATCAGAATTAGCCAATTTTTCTTCAACAGGCTGGGCGAAAAGTTTTTTGTCATTTGGGTTATTCATTAGGAATTCCTTGCAAGGATTTTAATCTATAAATGATCTCAAGTGCTTTTTTGGGAGCTAATTGATCGGGATCTACTTGGTCGAGTAGATCCATAATATCAGGGTTAGCAGAGAGTTTCTGTAAGGCAAGTGGGTTTACTTTGTTGTGGTTGTTAGCTACGGAGTTTTTCTCAAGTGCGGTGAGTTTTTCTCTGGCGCGCTGAATAACGGGTTTAGGGACGCCTGCTAACTGTGCTACTTGTAATCCATAACTTTGATTCGCGGGTCCTTCCTTGATAGTATATAAAAATACGATGCTATCGTTATGTTCTCTTGCCTCAACATGACAGTTCTTTATGACGGAGCTTTCTTCAGCCAAGCCTGTCAACTCAAAATAATGAGTTGCAAATAAGGTATACGCTTTAACATACTTTGCTAAATACTCAGCACAAGAAAAAGCTAAAGCAAGTCCATCAAAAGTACTGGTGCCGCGTCCAATTTCATCCATAATAATTAAACTTTGCTTTGTTGCATTATGCAAAATAGAGGCCGTTTCTGTCATTTCTACCATAAAGGTTGAACGACCACTAGCAAGATCATCAGCTGCTCCGATTCGGGTGAAAATACGATCAATGGGGCCTATCGTAGCGCTTTTTGCTGGAACAAAACAACCTATCATTGCTAATAAACAAATTAAAGCAGTTTGGCGCATATAAGTTGATTTTCCACCCATGTTCGGACCAGTAATGATTAATAAGCGTTGTTCAGGATCTAAATGACAATTATTCGCGACAAAAGGGGTATCTAAGGAGTGTTCAATAACTAAATGTCGACCTCCTTCAATATGGATACCTGGATTTTTACTTAATCGAGGACAGGTTAAATGGAGTGTTGTTGCACGTTCTGCAAAGCATATTAGCACGTCTAACTCGGCTATGGCATTGACGGTTTTTTGTAAATCTGCTAGATAAAAAGCTAATTGATCGAGTAATTCATCATAAAGTTTTTTTTCCAAACTTAACGCTTTAGAACGAGCGCTTAAAGCTTTATCCTCAAATTCTTTTAACTCAGGTGTAATAAAGCGCTCGGCATTTGTCAGAGTTTGCCGACGAATATAATGTGGTGGGACGTGTTTGGATTGCCCTCGACTTATTTCGATGTGATAACCATGTATCCGATTAAAGCCAACCTTCAACGTACTAATGCCTGAAAGCGTTCGTTCACGTTTTTCTAAATCAATCAGATATTGCCCAGTATGTTCACTTAGGTTTTTTAATTCATCAAGTTCAGCATGATAACCTTTTGCGATCATCCCTCCTTCACGAGTAACAGCAGGAGGATGTTCAACAATTGCTTGCTGTAATAAACAAAATAATTCTGGAAAGGCTTTTATCTGTCGACTTAATGAAATAAGTAATTCTGATTTTTCATCAGGCGCTTGAGTCTTTAAACAAGGGCCAAGTTTATTATGAATATCTGGCAAAATCGCAAGACCCCATCGTAATTGACTTAAATCTCGTGGTCGCGCCGATTTTAATCCAACTCGTGTAATAATACGTTCGAGATCACCTAGTTGTTTTAACAACGAGTGTAAACTTATACAGGATTGTGTCGCTAATAAATTTATAATAGCGGTTTGCCGTGATTCTATGATAAATACCTTACGTAAAGGCCGATGCAACCATTGATTTAGTAAACGACTTCCCATGGGCGTGGCTGTTTTATCTAAAATAGACATTAGAGTATTGCTTTTTTCGCCTTGTAAATTAAGCGTTAACTCTAAATTACGTCGGGTAGTGGCATCTAATACGATACTTTCTTCTCGCCTCTCTATGCGAATCGGCTGAATATGGTGTAATTGGGTACGCTGCGTGTCTTTAACATAATTTAATAAACAACCGGTTGCTTGTATGGCTAAGGGTAAATCCTGACAACCAAAACCACTGAGATCGCGTGTTTGAAATTGTTGGGTTAATAAATGAGTGGCAGTGTTGAAATCAAATTCCCAGGGCGGGCGGCGTCGAATTGTTTTATAAGAGGTTAATACATCTTCATCTTTATATTCTTCGCTAATTAATAGTTCAGCGGGATTAAGTCGTGCTAATTCACTGGTAAGTGCTTCTTTACCATTAATTTGTAAAATATAAATTTGGCCACTCCCCATGTCAAAATAAGAAAGTCCAAATTGTTCTTCGTGGTTATATAGTGCAAGTAATAGGCTTTGATTTTTTTCTAATAATGCTTCATCACTGAGTGTGCCTGGCGTAATAATACGTGTTACTTGTCTTTCCATTGGACCTTTGGAGTGATTCGGATCACCTATTTGTTCGCAAATAGCAATTGACTCGCCAAGTTTAACCAGTTTTGCTAAATAGTTTTCAACGCTATGAAAGGGTACACCGGCCATAGGAATAGCTTGGCTGGCGGATTGACCTCTCTTGGTTAAGGTAATGTTTAATAATTTTGCAGCTTTGATGGCATCTTCATAAAATAATTCATAAAAATCCCCCATGCGATAAAACAATAATTTATCACTGTGTTGAGCTTTTAGTTGCAGATATTGACGAATCATGGGTGTATGCTGGGATAAATCGGTGCTATTCTTCTTCATAAGACAAGACCTCGTTCAAAATCTTTGCTTCTTATTGGTTGTTTCATTAATTTTAACTTTCAGATTTTTAATTATTCGAGAAGTAAACGCTTTACAAAGCTAGAAATTAAATATCTTGAGAAAAATTCCTTTTTGGTAACTTATTAAGATAGTGTAACTAAAATATAAATTTAATTATACTCTACTCTCCGCACTTGAGTTTTTGTCTATTGCTAATCGCTGATTGAAAAGCTAGCTTGCTCTAGTTTAGATAATTGAGGGTTTTTGGTAATACATAAGAAAACATTAATTTTTTTGTCATTTATTTTTTCAGATAGTTCTATTTTAAGAAATTGGTAGAGTTGATAAGTTAAGGCTTCAATAAGTTTAAAAGAACGATCATCACAAAACTGTTGCAAATTATCTGCTAGATTGGCGTAACAAATCGTATTCATTAAATTATCATTAGTACAGGCGTCAAGTAAACGATCAAAACCAAGCTTTATTTGCAGGGAAACTTTTTGAGGTAATTGTCGTTCTTCGACTGAATTGCCTAATTTAACCAGTAAGTTAAGTTTTTCTAGTATCAATTGAGAGTTCATACGCGAAAAGCATAGCAAACTAGTGTGAGTTTGGCTACTATAACCGATTCTGCTCAAAAGCGGTGAGTTAAATAAAATAATAAGAGGTCCTTAATGAATTATATCAATAAAACGCTCTTGCCGGATGAAAAAGTTATCTATTGTAGTCACCCACACTGGATCATTATTTTTAGATCACTAATGGGTTTGACTTTAATTGCTGGATTTTTGATGATCGGAGGTTGGCTTACTCTATTGCTCATCAGTCTTTTTTCTTTATTAGGTTTAGCTACTTGCCTGTCTGGATTGATTGTTTACTACTCTTCTGAATTTGGTATAACAGATAAACGGGTCATCATGAAGTCTGGATTGATTACTCGCTATGCTTATGAAAATTCATTGGATCGCATTGAAGGGATAGAAATTAGCCAAAGTATTATGGGCCGTATTTTTGATTATGGATCAATTCGTATTCGCGGGGTAAGTGGGACCAATGAATTATTTTCTGCTGTTTGCCATCCATTTAGATTTCGATATAAAGTATTAGATGAAATTGAACGGCAAAAAAAAACTAAATAGCTTATTTGAAATTATTTTTCCATTGACGAAGATAAGTGAATATTTCAACGGGTGTGGCAAGTTTTTTACCGGTTCTTTTTTCTATACGCCTCTTTATTTCGGGATTATCACAACGTAAAAAAGGATTACTTAAACGTTCTTCAGATAAGAGACTGGGTACACTGGGCAGATTTTTTTGACGTAATTCTCTAGTTTTTTCTAAGCGTTCTTTGATATGGATATTATGGGGCTCTACTGCTTGAGCGAAATGTAGGTTAGCCAGCGTATACTCATGACCGCAATAAATTTGCACTTCATCGGGAAGTTGAGCCAGTTTATTCAAAGAATTCAACATTTGTTCGGGAGTCCCTTCAAATAATCGACCACATCCTGCTGTAAATAAGGTATCTCCACAGAATAAAAGAGAGTTTCCAAGGTAAGCAATATGCCCTAAGGTATGGCCAGGAATAGCGAGGACTTCAAAAATTGGCCAATTGACTAATTCAACTTTATCGCCCTCATCGACAGGGTTATTTACACCGGCTATTTTTTCTTTTGCTGGTCCAAATACAGGGACATGATGGTGTTTTAGAATAGAACGAATACCATTCGTATGATCCCAATGATGATGAGTGATTAATATGGCATCGAGTTTAAGGTTTAACTGTTTTAATTGCGTTAGGACGGGTTTTGCTTCACCTGGATCGACAATGATGCAATGTTTTGTTTTCTCATTGATAAGACACCAAATATAATTATCTTTAAAACCTAAAATAGGTAATATTTGTATCGTCATAATCTCTCCACAAAATTCTTTTATTTTTTTAATCGACATCCTTGAAACAGTTCGAGAGGATTTCAATTATTGATTTAGCATTTATGTATCAGTTTGTTTTTCTTGATGCTTGATGTCGGCGCTCACGTCGCTTACCCGCTTCTTCATAACGCCGTATTTCATCGTTTGTTTCAGGAATAACTTTAGGGACGGGTGCAGGATGACCATGCTCATTAGTACCTACAAAAGTAAAATAGGCAGATACTATATGACGTCGTGTTCCGGTACGATAATCTTCAGCAAGAACCCGTACTCCGATTTCCATTGAACTGGTCCAACTACGGTTAATAGCCGCTTGAAATATTAGAATATCTCCTCGAGTTGCTGGCTGCAAAAAATGCATAGCATCGACAGAAACAGTCACACAAGGCCTTTGACTGTGTCTCTCGGCAACAACAGAAGCCACTCTATCGAGAGTGGACATCACTAAACCACCGAACACGGTTTCTGTCGAGTTCAAATCATTAGGAAATATTTTATAAGTATGGTCATGTACAGCCGAGGCTGAAACGGTTTTTTCTTGTGGTATAGACATTAGCCACCTAAGTTTTCTTTTATCATCAAAAAACTATTATAACTTAATATTATTTACAAACACACCTCATGTTGTTTGACCAATACATTCTCCAAATTTCATTTTTTTTCCAGATAATTCAGTCAACCACTTCATACGATTGGGGGCGAATAAAATAATAACCGTAGAACCTAATTGAAATTGCCCTATCTCTTGTCCTTTAAGTAAGGAAATTTTGTTATCTAGATAATGCCAATGATAAATATGTCGTTTCAAAGCAGGTACAATAACTCCTTCCCACGTGATGCTGATGCTGCCAACGAGCATCGCTCCGACTAAAATGACTGCCATGGGACCTATAGATGTAGAAAATAGCGTAATAACTCGTTCATTTCGAACAAATAAATTGGGTAGTTCTTTTGTGGTTTGATCATCTACTGAAAATAAACGTCCTGGAACATAAATCATTTCTTTCAATTCGCCGCTATAAGGAATATGGACACGATGATAATCTTGAGGGGCTAGATAAAAGGTGGCAAATTCTCCTCCTTGAAATTGTGTGGCTATTTTGGCTGAGCCTCCTAATAAGGCTTGTAAGTTATAGTTTACTTTTTTGGCTTGGATAAGCTGATTTTTCTTGATATGGCCAATTTGACTAATAGTTCCATCTACAGGCGACACAATATCTCTAGTATCACTAGAAATTGGGCGCATTTCGGTTTTTAAAGAGCGTGTAAAAAAATGATTAAAATTAATATAACGATTAGGATTTTCTTCCCGCGCTAAAGTCATATCAACCTGATAATGGCGTATGAACCCATGGATTAATCTATTTTTGATCCATGGCTGTTTGCAGTTGGCTATCCATCCAGCAAAACGCGAGAGACTATGTTGGGGTAGTAACGATTGATAACGAGTGTGCAAATAATTCTCCTTAAGAATTTTATCAAGCGAAATATTTGACCATTATAGCGCGGTCATTTTAATTCGTGAAAGTCTGAACTATAGTTTTTTTATGGACACCGAAGTATTGATTATTGGGGCTGGGCCCACGGGACTGATAATGGCCTGTCAGTTACTGCGTTATGGTGTTAAATTTAGAATTTTGGATAAACAAAAGGATCAAGTACATGAATCGCGAGCTTTCGCTATTCAAGCAAAATCGATGGAAATATTTCAGAATTTAGGTTTTGCTGAAGAATTTCTGAAACTTGCACGTTCTAACGTGGATTTTGCTTTTTTTATTAATGGTAAAAAACAAATAGAAATCAATTTTCAGCAATTTCAGCATCAAGATACGCCTTTTTCCTCGGTTTATTTTCTTCCGCAAACAGAAACGGAATGTATCTTTATTGAGTTTTTAGAAAAACAAGGTATTTATATAGAGCGTCAAAAAGAATTAATGACTTTTACCCAAGGTACTAAGGGTGTGCAGGCAACTATTAAAAGCAATAGCACAGGAAGCACAGAAAAAATTGCTTGTGCCTATATTATAGGTTGCGATGGAGCTCACAGTAGTGTACGTCATATGCTTAATTTTTCGTTTGAGGGAAATGCCTATCCTCAGCTCTTTAATTTAGTTGATGCGCGTATTGAATGGCCTTATTCGCGAAACAAATTCCTTTTTTTTCTGGGGAAAGAGGGTGTATTTGTGCACATTCCACTTACAAAGAAAATAAGTCGGGTCATGTTAGCAAAACGTTCGGCTCATTTAGAAGAAAAACTAGATATACCGAACTTAAATGATTTAGAAAATTTAGCGAGTTTGCTGACTCAAGTTTCTGTGAAACTAGTTAATCCAATTTGGATCTCTCAATTTCGCTTACATCATCGTGGCGTAAGCCAATATTATCAAAATCGGGCTTTTCTAGCCGGCGATGCGGCACATATTCATAGTCCAGTAGGCGGCCAAGGTATGAATACCGGCATACAAGATGCCACTAATCTAGCTTGGAAGCTAGCGTTAGTATTGAAGAAAGCTACTGACGTTAAATTATTAGCTACCTATGAGGCAGAACGACATCCGGTTGGAAAAACTTTATTGAAAACGACGGATCAGTTTTTCTCCTTACTTACAGCAAAAGGTTTTTTTATTTCCAGGCTACGAAACTGGCTATTATCTTTTGTTATTTCATTTCTTTTTTCAAAGAAAAATTTAGAAAAGTGTTTATTCTGGTTTATATCACAATTGAATATTCATTACGCCCAAAATGAATTTAATTATGAGATCAGAGAAAAATCTCATCATGCTTTTAAAAGAGGTCCATCGCCAGGATATCGAGCACCGAACGCGCCTGCTAATGCATCAAATTTATTTATATTGCTAACGTATAAACCCTTTAATATACTTTATTTTCAGACTAAAAAGAACCAAACTCAGTTAATAGGAAAATTAAATGCCCTTATAAAAAATTATAAAGACTGGGTGCAAGTTCACACTTTTGTTTTATCTCCAGAAAATAAATTACTTTTTAAACGATATGGCGTAATTTCTTCTGCCATTTATGTCATTCGACCTGATGGCTATGTAGGATTTCGAATGAATGCAGATAAAGATTTATGGTTGGAGGAATATCTTAAGAATTTTTTTAAATAAAAAATCAAATAGTGATTTTTATTTTTAATGAGAATAACCTGAGTCTAATTAGAAACTTTACAAGTTGTAAATAGTTTGACTATTTGCTTGGTGGGATCTCTAGTTAGCTAATTTTAAATTGCTTGGAATTTTAAACGATGTGTAAAAAATTTGGGTTTTTTTTTCTGGCCATACTATTGACTAGCTCTTTAGTATCTGCTAAAGAAAACGTTATCTTAAAAACTAGAGCGGGCGAATTTACGATTGATCCAGCAAGGTTGGCTATTTTAGTTGATCCCAGTGGGGATTCAGCAGCGATTAGTTTGACACAAGAAGGCCCTTTATTTGATGAAGTAAAAGATCTAAAAGTGGATAATAAAACGGCACAATGGTATTACCCTCATCTTAAGATGCAAGTTAAAGTAGCAGCAGATGAACAAGGCCTAAAATTTTCTTTTAAAACAAGCAAAGAACAAACTTTCCAATGGCCTATATCGGGATTAACACCACTAGCTAAAGCTTTAGTTCTTCCAGATGGAGAAGGGTTATATATTCCTAATCACGATCTTTTTTGGCTTAAAGAATTTAAAAAATATCCTAGCTTATCTTTAAGTATCCCATTCTGGTCAATAGAATACGCGGATGACAATTACGTAAGTTATATTTGGGACGATCATGATGTTGATACTGATGTGCAGGTACATGAAAAGCAAACCCAACTTTATGTGATGAACGAACATCACTTTCTAAAGCGATCCCATTTTTCAGAATATACCCTATTAATCCATTTGACAGGAGATTCGCCGATAAGTCCAGCACTGGATTATCGTAATTTACTGATCAATGAAAATAAGTTTGTGTCTCTCAAGCAAAAGATACTCGAAAATGCCAATGTAAATAAATTATTAGGAGCTTTTCACATTTGGGTATGGGGTGATGGTAAAAGCTTAGTAATGTTAGATCAACTGGAAAAATTAGGTATTAAGCATGCTTTAATAAATTATGATGCGAATCCAATTCCGAATGGTTTTAACATTGAAAAAGAGTATATTCATAATGCTAAAAGCATGGGTTATTTAATAGGCCCTTATGATAGTTTTGATAATGCCCAAAATCCAAAAACTTCCGATAGTATAACCTCAACTTGGCCTAATCATTTATGGCCAGAAGCTTGTATTCGAAATCCCAATGGATCGATTTTAACTGGATTTGCAAGTCGTGGCTGTTATTTAAGCTCAGAGGCACTTCGCTTAAGAGAATCTAAAGAGAAAAATATCGCAAATCAAATCGAAAAAATGTTAAATAAAGGAGACAATACAATTTTCTTAGATTGTGATGCAGCCTATCCACTTTATGATGATTATTCAAAACATCATCCTATGATACGCGAACAAGATTTAAGTAATCGCTTGGAACGGATGCGATTTGTTGGTAGTGATCAGAAGATAGTGTTAGGTTCAGAAACGGGATTGTCTTGGGCTAATCCAACTATCGCTTATAATAATGGTGCGTTTTTGGCGTTTCCAGAAACTTTTTGGCCTGCTTTGCAAGATAAGAAGCATTTTGGAGTTTGGCAGCCTGGTTATGCTCCAAAAATTCTATTCCAAGCATATAATGCACCCGATGAATTTATTCGTGGATCCTATAATCCGCGTTATAGATTGCCGCTGTATGAAGCAGTATTCCATGATTCAGTGATTACCACTGATCGTTGGGAATTGAACGAATTAAAGATTCCAGCGATTAGAAAAATTAAAGCGTTATTACAAAATCTTTATAATGTTCCTCCGATTTGGGTGTTAGATCAAAAAACATTACAAAAAAATAAAAAATATTTTCTAGATTACTATAATTTTTTCTTCCCTCTTCATCAAATGGCTGGAATAGAAGCACTCACAAAGTTTGATTGGCTAACGGATGATCATTTAATTCAACAAACGCAATTTGGGAATCGACTTATCCTAACTGCAAATTTTTCCGATAGAGCCTATGAAAATATAGGGCCGCGTTGTATACAAGCGGAATGGAAAGAAGATGGTAGTACGTCTTTATTTTGTCCAAAAAATTAATGTTTTTATACTAGATATTTTTAGTCATCTAATTTAATCTAAGTCACTTTAGTTTACCAAAATAATAAAAAAATACGGGATGACTTGTCGTAAAAAATTTATTTCAGTTTGGAATGAAATAAAGAAATTTCTTAGTTTTATGGATAAAAGGACTGCAGTGGGTCAATTAAATGATACCACTGCTTTTCCTTGGGTTTTAAATTTTTCCAAGAATTTTTCTGCGAATTATAGAAAATGTAAAAGTAATCGTTGGGATTATTTAATTTCTATTCATGCCTTTAAGAATTCTAATGAATTGATGAAACGAGTTGAAGAAGATCCAATCTATGAAAGATCCTATTTAATAAAAAAATATAATGAACGTCTATTATTTTACTCAAAGGATAAAATCAATCCTTGGATCATTGACGATAGAAATGATATTTGTCTCGTGCTCAATAGAAAAAATTATTTGGAATTTGAGACGAAATTTCAATTTTTAAAAGAAAAAGATTCTGTCAGATTTTATTCATTGATTTCAATTTGGGAGAAAATTAATAAATTCATAATTAAAAACAAAGCGATGCAATTTTTTTATTTACTTTGGTCTGGCTTTATTAGCCATGCTAATTTATTAAATTGGATTAGTTTTTTACTCTTATTATTTTCCTTGTCGCTTTATAGCTATCCGGTTATTTTTTTAATGTTAGGCATATCTTTAGTCAGCTATCTGATCGTACAGCTTGTTTTTTTGGTTAAAAAAAATTCAATAATCCTTCCGAAAATCAACCCAGAAGAATCTGAACAAATTCTAGAATCTTTAAAAATAGAAATATTTAATGAGGAAAAAAATAAGCATGAATTTAAATTGATTCATGAGATAGTTTTTGATTTTTCAAAAAAAGTAAAATTACATGAGATTTTAAATTCAATTTCAGCTATTCAAAAAAATTTTGACCCAATTTATTATACACGTTTAGGTATAAAACAATCCAAACTTTATCAATATTTAACAGAAGTGTATCCGAAAACACAGTTTATTGCTTCTCTAATGGTGAATTTGATCAGTGTGATACTTTATACGTATTTGTTACTTTGGGCTATTCAAAGTTGTTTGATAGTTTTAGGGGCTGTTTGTTTGGCAGGCATAATTTCCTCTCCTGTGGCAGTGGGTAGCTTGATTTTAATTGCAGCGGGGGTTTTTTTAATTCATCATTTTTGCGAATTTCTTGCCAGAGAAGTTTTTTATCAACGGACTATCTTAAATCGAATGGATGAAAAATGTGAATATCACTATAAGGATGAACAAGGTAAACAACAAGTTATACAATTAGAAAAATGGAAAAAATTTGAATATTTACAAGATAATATTTGTTATTTGCAGCTAGAATTTAAAACTTTTTTTAAAAAAAATAACTTAAATAATTTACATGATAAATTTTATAGCGTGTTTAATAGTTTGATACTAAAAAAAAATGTCTATTGTTCTAGCGAGCAAGATAAAGTATTAGGGAAAGCAAGTTCTGCTTTCAAAATAGTAAAAAAATTATTGAATCGTTTTTTTGCTTTTTCTGGAGGTGGTTTTTATGGGTATAATCTAAGCCAGCAAATCGTATGGAAAAGTAAGTTAGGACTTCATATTCTTTCTAAGACGCTTACATTGCCAATAGTACTGATCATCATTCCACTAATTGTTATCAATGGGATTGCTAATCTAATCACCTATCATTTTCATAGTAGACAACTAAATCGTTTTGAAATGGCAAAGAATTTAGATATAAAACTAGAAAGTTTAGAACAAACTAATAAAAAACTTTTATTTTTAGCAGCTCTTTTAAGCTTAGAGCTTAAACATGCATCCGATCCAGTGGTTAACTTGATTGCGGATTTAGAATCCGATTTATTACTAGTCAATAAAAATGTTTCTTGTAAAAAAAAACCTGATCATTTTTCTTTTTTTAAAAAGAACTCTCAAAAAATAGATACCGTCGTCGATGATAAATATTTACAAAATTTGAAATTTGAAATATAAAAGACTTATTTTAAGAATTATTTTTTTATGCTTGTCTTATTTTAAACTAAAGAATATATTTGTTTAGCTTAAATATCGAAGCAATATTCTCAATAAAAAACAGAGGAAAAAATAAGGATACGAACATCCATACCTTTCTAGTTTGGCAAATAGGCTGCTTTAGTCTATTTTATTATTTTGTTTCTAGCTAGGTTATGCAATAACTTTGAAGGAAGGCGCTTTGGAAATTTATTTGGTTGGTGGAGCAGTGCGTGATCAATTATTGGGTTATCCGATAAAGGAACGTGATTATGTAGTCGTAGGCGCAAGTCCTGAAGAAATGTTAAAGCAAGGTTTTCGCTTGATTGGGAAAGATTTTCCGGTATTTCTTCATCCTAAAACTCATGATGAATATGCATTAGCACGCACAGAGCGAAAAATTGGTCCTGGTTATAAAGGCTTCTCCTGTTATGCAGCGCCGGATGTTACACTCGAGGATGATTTGCTACGTAGGGATTTGACCATTAATGCGATGGCACAAAATAGCAGTGGCCATATTATTGATCCTTTTCAAGGACAAAAAGATATCGATAATAAGAGGTTGCGCCATGTTTCTCCCGCCTTTAATGAAGATCCCGTACGTATTTTACGCGTTGCACGTTTTATGGCGCGATTTTCTCCATTAGGCTTTCGAGTAGCTAAAGAAACTATGGAGTTAATGAAGGCCATGGTATCTGTTGGTGAAGTGAAAGCGCTGGTGCCAGAACGAGTTTGGCAAGAATTTTCTATTGCGCTCACTGAACCTGCACCACAAGCTTTCATTAGAACTTTATATGAGTGTGGTGCGTTAGCAGTATTATTTCCTGAGCTGCAAGCATTATATATAAAATATGAACGTATAGCCGACCCGAGGTCGCAAGGTCAACCTAGTTATTTATCCGTTTTAGAAAAAGCAGTGGCCTTGACTGATGATCCTCAGGTACGTTTTGCAGCAATACTTTGTGATTTAGGTAAGGGTGTAGCAGAAGAAACTCAAATGGGAATTCATACGATACAAACATTATGCCAGCGTTATCGCATACCCCATGCTTATGCTTCTCTGGCAACAACAGCCGCTGCATACCACTTGCTTTGTCATCGCGCATTAGATCTAGATGCACAATCGTTATATGTTTTACTGGAGAAAACGGATGCATTTAGACAATCTTCTCGTTTAGATCAATTTTTATTAGTTTGCGAAGCAGACTTTCAAGCTTATTCTGGATTAGGTCACATAATTTATTTACAAAAAGATAGAGTATGGGCGGCGTTCGTTACTGCTAAAAAAGTATCTGCCAATAAGATAAAAAAATCGGGTATAACCGGCGCAGCATTGGGGAAAAAATTGGTTGAACATCGTATTAAGGCTATATCAGATTTTTTACAAAAAATATAAACTATTTTCTGCTAAAAAAAAACTAGCATTAGTGCTCTTCTTTTTTTCCAATTGAAATCATTGCATGCATGAGCAGAGTCTCTTAGAATGTGGGCTCATTTATGATCCTCTTTTATTTATGTTAAGTGATGAACTACTCAGCTATGCAAAAAAACTCGGCTTTGGCGAACTTTTTTTTAAAATAGATCAGGTTAATCAACTTTGTGCCATTGTAGCGATACATAGCACACGCTTAGGTCCTGCCTTAGGGGGATGCCGTTTTATTGAATACACATCCATAAACCTCGCTATCCATGATGCCTTACGTTTAGCACAGGGGATGAGTTACAAAGCAGCATTAGCCAATTTACCTTTAGGTGGTGGCAAAACGGTGTTAATGCGACCTAAAGAACTGTCAGATCGAAGCGCCTACTTTCGCGCAATGGGTCGTTTTGTGAATGAATTTAAAGGACGTTATATTATAGCGATGGATAGTGGTGTGGTGATTGAGGATATGGATAGTATTGCGCTCGAAACTCCCTATGTCGTCACCACTTCTAAGCATAAAGGCAATCCTGCACCTTATACTGCTTTAAGTGTATTATATGGCATTGAGGCGGCGGTTAAATTTAAACTTCATCTTGATTATTTAGAAGGTGTGCATGTTGCTATCCAAGGGTTGGGACATGTGGGGATTGCTTTAGCCAATGCATTGCGAAAAAAGGGTGCTCGCTTAACTGTTTGTGATAATAATGCCGAGTTAATGCAACGTTACGCAAAAGATTTAAAGGCTACCATTGTGGAGCCAGATGAGATTTATGCCATTGAATGTGATGTTTTTTCTCCTTGTGCTTTAGGAGCTGTGTTGAATGATGAATCAATTTCTCAACTCAATACGGCGATTGTGGCAGGCGCCGCTAATAATCAACTAGCCGAACCCCGACATGCGAATTTATTGCATAAAAAAAATATTTTATATGCTCCGGATTATGTTATTAATTCGGGAGGCTTGATTTATGCTTATGCGGAATATCAAAATCGCTTGAATCGAGCACATGTGGTGCAACACATATCGACAATTTATAGTACACTCTTAGAAATATTTAGGTGTGCACATGAGGAAAATAAATCCCCCAGTAGGGTTGCTGATAGCTTGGCTGAATCACGATTAAATAGTATTTAAAAAATATTTCGATCAGGTAGCACTTTTAAAAAGAGGTTAATATGAGCGAGGTTGCGAGATTCTCTATTGAGTATACTCGTTTTTTGGATCCTAAAGGCGAAGCTCAACAAGATTTGCCAGCATTTACGCATAATCTTCATGAATTGTTAAAATTGTATCAGCAAATGATGTTCACGCGTCTTTTTGATTACAAAGCGGTAGCCTTACAAAGAACAGGTATGCTCAATACGTATGCTTCGACACTTGGACAAGAGGCCATTTCTGTTGGGATAGGTGCGAGCATGCAAAAAGAGGATGTCTTGTGTCCTTTTTACCGAGATTATGCTGCCCAATTGATGCGCGGTGTGAAAATGAGTGAGATTCTTAGTTATTGGAAAGGAAATGAATGGGGAAATCATTTTAGTGAATGTCCTTTAGATTTCCCTATTTGTGTACCGATAGCGACTCAGCTTTTACATGCCGCAGGTGTTGCAACGGCGTTTAAACTTCGCAAACAAACAAGAGTTGCCGTATCAACCTGCGGAGATGGGGCTACCTCTGAAGGTGATTTTTATGAAGCCTTAAATATTGCTGGCGTTTGGCAATTACCCATAGTATTTGTCATTGATAATAATCAATGGGCAATTTCTGTGCCGCGTAAACATCAATCTCATGCACGAACTTTAGCGCAAAAGGCCATTGCGGCAGGAATTCATGGTGAACAGGTTGATGGAAATGATGTGATTGCCATGAAATTTGTAATGGATAAGGCGCTTAGCAAAGCACGTGATGGGCATGGTCCGAGTCTCATAGAAGCGTTAAGCTATCGATTATGTGATCATACTACTGCTGATGATGCGAGCCGCTATCGTCGTGAGGAAGAATTACAGCAAGCATGGCAAGAAGAACCCTTAAGACGTTTAAAAAATTATTTAATTAATCAGAAAAGTTGGTCGGATGAAGAAGAGGAAAATTTTAAAAAAGAATGTGAAAAAAAGATCGAAATCGCTGTAACTGAGTATCTTTCCTTAGCTAAACCGGCAGTCACTGATATATTTGATTATCATTATGCAGAATTACCACATGATTTAATTGAACAACGTATCGAAGCTGAGGCATTGTTTATGTTAAGCAAGGATCGCGTCGATGGTTGAAATAACATTGATAGAAGCGATTACACAGGCATTAGCCTATGAAATGTCTGTTGATGAAGAAGTTGTTTTACTGGGTGAAGATATTGGTATTAATGGGGGTGTATTTCGCGCAACAACTCAATTATTCAAAAAATTTGGTGCCAATCGTGTTTTGGATACTCCTTTAGCTGAGTCTATGATAGCGGGTCTTGCGATTGGCATGGCAACACAAGGCTTAAAACCGATTGCTGAATTCCAATTTATGGGATTTAGTTATCCAGCGTTCGATCAAATTATCAATCATGCGGCGCGCTTTCGTAATCGTACTCGTGGACGTTTACATTGCCCTTTAGTGTTTCGTATGCCCTATGGTGCAGGGATCCACGCACCTGAGCATCATTCTGAAAGTACCGAAGCGCTTTTTTCACACATTCCAGGTTTACGTGTGGTGATTCCTTCATCACCAGCACGCGCTTATGGTTTATTACTGGCCTCGATCCGTAATCCTGATCCAGTTATTTTTTTAGAACCCACCCGTCTTTATCGTTTAAACAAACAAAAAGTAATCGACACCGGTGAAGCCTTGCCGTTAGATCAAAGTTTTATTTTAAGAGAAGGGAACGATATCACGTTGATTAGTTGGGGGGCGATGTTGCATGAAACTTTATTAGTTGCGGATAAGTTATTGCAAGAAAAAGGAAGGCATGCTGAAGTCATTGACGTTGCTACGATTAAACCTTTAGATATTAATACGCTTTTAACTTCTGTAGAAAAAACTGGACGGTGCGTCGTTATCCATGAAGCCGCCCGTTATTGTGGTGTAGGGGCAGAAATTGTCGCACAATTGAGTGAAAAAGCATTTCTTTTTTTACAGGCACCACTACAGCGTGTTACCGGTTACGATGTAACGGTTCCTTATGCGCAATTAGAAAAACAATATTTACCCAGTGTCACCAGAATTTACAATGTAGTTGAGCAAACATTGGAGTTTACATGACGACATTTAACTTGCCTGACCTAGGTGAAGGCTTGCCGGATGCTGAGATCCGAGAATGGTACGTCCAGCTAAATGACGTTATTACAGTGGATCAGCCTATGGTGGCGATGGAAACCGCAAAAGCATTGGTGGATATTCCTGCGCCTTTTAGTGGGAAAGTAACTAAAATTTACGGTAAAAAGGGTGATATCATTAAAACGGGTCAGCCTTTAATTGATATCGAAGGGGAAAATCCAATAAAGAAAACCACTGACCAAGCCACAGTCGTGGGTAATTTGCAATTAGGTGACACTATTATTGAAGAATCCCCGCTAGGAGTCCAACCTAAGCAACAATCCATGCCGCATCAGAATGGGATTAAAGCAACGCCGGCGATTCGTGCATTAGCAAAAAAGTTTCAAATTAACTTAAATGATTGTAGAGGAACAGGCCCTGATGGACAAATTCTCATCGCTGATATTGAAAAAATGATGCAGAAAAAATCCAGTAAAGAGTCTGCATCACCATCAAATTTTTTATCTACAGCAGGTTATGAACCTTTACGCGGCGTTCGCCGTGCAATGGCAATCGCAATGCAACAATCACAACTATCTATCGTGCCAGTAACTCTGGTTGACGATGCGGATATTCATGCTTGGCCAGAAAAAACAGATATTACTTTACGCCTCATTCGTGCCGTTATGGCGGCTTGTCAGCGCGAACCAAAACTTAATGCTTGGTTTAATGAGTCACAATTGGCGTTATGTCAACATAGTCAGATTGATTTAGGTATAGCGATGGATGCACCCGAAGGTTTATTTGTTCCGGTGTTAAAAAATATTGCCCAAGAAAGTGTAGTCAATTTAAGGAAAGCTATCGATAAATTTAAAATAGAAGTAAAAAATCGTAGTGTTTCACCAGAAGATTTAGTAGGAGCGACTTTTGTCTTATCTAATGTAGGGGTTTTTGCGGGTCGTTATGCTACACCTATCATTATTCCGCCTATGGTTGCGATTTTAGCTATTGGGCGAATTCATGAGAAAGTTGTTTCCGAACAAGGGAAAATCAGTGTACATAAACAATTGCCTTTATCTTTAACCGTGGATCATCGTGTTATCACCGGCGGTGAAGCGGCACGATTTTTATCGGCTTTAATGATTGATTTACAAGCAGCGTGATGTAAATAATGCCATCTTTATCCGCACGTAAACGCTTCGGCCAACATTTCCTGCATGAAAGTTTTATTATTGATAAAATCGTGCAAGCGATTTCACCTAAAAAAAACGATCATATGATTGAGATTGGGCCAGGTTTGGGTGCGCTAACTGAACGATTATTACCTCATCTTAAAAATTTAGCCGTGATAGAGCTAGATAGAGACCTCATTCCTTTATTAGAAGAAAAGTGTGCAGTGCTCGGAAAGTTAACTGTTTATCAAGGGGATGTTTTAAAAATTGATTTTCATACCTTGAGTAAGACTAAGCAGATTTGGCGTTTAGTGGGGAATCTTCCTTACAATATTTCGACACCTTTATTGTTTCATTGTCTTGAGCAAGCCAACATTATTCAAGATATGCATTTTATGTTACAGAAGGAAGTAGTCGATAGGATAAGCGCACATCCAGGGCAAACCAGTTATGGTCGTTTAAGCGTGATGATTCAATATTATTGCCAAGTAGAAAAATTATTTAATGTGAAGCCAGGAGCTTTTCAACCACCCCCAAAAGTAGATTCGGCAGTGATTCGACTTATCCCTTATAAAGTATTACCTCATAAAGCCAATGCGCCCTTACTATTTGCTGAAATAGTCAAAAATGCATTTAATCATCGACGAAAAATGCTACGTAATAATTTAGCGCACTGGTTAAAAGAGCAAGAATTTTCACAGCTGAAAATTAATTCGACATCGAGAGCAGAACAACTGACTATTAGTGATTATGTTAAATTAGCTAATTTTGTGGCTGAAAGAAATGAGTTAAAAAAAATTTAGCTAACCACAATCCCACTTCAATAAATTGATGTGGGATGATGATTAGATTAAGAATTTACTGGTTTTAAATGAAAAGTTTAATGATGGTCTTTGTGTTTGTTAAAAAATTCATGAAGTTCTTTCTCCGCTTGTTCCTTGCCAATACCATACCGCTCTTGAATTTTTCCGACTAATTTTTCTTTATCACCATGTAATTGTTCCCAATCATCATCGGTTAATTTAGCCCACTTTTCACGAATCTTACCTTTCATTTGATTCCATTTTCCCTTTAGCTCTTCTGGATTCATATCTTCCTCCTTAAACTGAGATGAAAATTATTGCACTTGAGTTTTTTTTCTGTGTGTATATTAAAAAACTATTTCTGTTAATTTTTATCTCATCCAGTATAGCTTAAGTTCAAAGACATTCAAGTTGGCGAATGTCGATCCATTTTATTCTAAATCCATCATAACGATATTTGTACACTGCCGCTTCATCAATAGGATGGATTTAATTCAATTTATGCGTTTTTCTTTACTTCAATAAGATGAATAGTAAATACGAGTGTTTGATTAGGCCCAATCGCTTTATCAACACCATGTTCTCCATAAGCAAGTTGTGGTGGAATAACGACTTGGTAGGTTGCCCCTGGTTTCATGATCTTTAAAATTTCTATCCAACCAGGAATCACATTATTTAGAGGAAAAGTTACCGGTTCTTTTGATTTTTCAAAAACGGTACCATTAATATAGCTTCCGGTGTATTCAACTTTAACCATAGAAGTATCAGTTGGGCTTTCACCGTTGCCAGGTTGTAATATTTTATATTGAATTCCACTTTTGGTAGTGATAACACCGGGTTTTGTTTTGTTAACCGCTAAAAAGGAATCACCTTGTTCTTTATTTTTGAGACTAATGCCTTTAAATTCAGCTTGTTTTTTGTTAATCAATTCTTGTTGAAAGTTTTTCAAAATATCCGCCATTTGTGCTTGGGTTAATAAAAGTTTTCCGTGAGCGCTATCGGCCAATCCTTTTTCTAATGCAACTGGATCGACATCAATGCCTTGCTCTTTAAAATTTTCAGCCAAATCAGCGCCAATACTATAGCTTATTTGACCTTTGATCGTCTTTAGTAAAGGAGAGTTAGTGACTATTTTGGGGAAAGTAACGGTGGGTTTAAGTTGATTAACCGTAACTGGAGGGGTACTCTGTGCAGCCAGTACGTTTGAGCTGATGAGTAAACTAGCCAGGGCAGTCAATACAGGTAATCTTGTCATTGGATTTCCTCTTGAGAGACGGTATTAAAAACCGATAGTTTGCCCTAACTTTCGTTAGAAAACTATAGTTAATTAACAAAAATTTAAAAATTATGCCATTTTTAACAGAATATGATGTCATTATAGTCGGTGGAGGTCATGCCGGCACCGAAGCGGCTTTAGCAGCCGCGCGTGTAGGCGCATCGACTTTATTATTGACACATAACATTGAAACCTTAGGGCAACTCTCTTGTAATCCATCGATAGGGGGGATTGGAAAAAGCCATTTAGTGAAAGAGATTGATGCTTTAGGTGGCATTATGGCTTATGCGGCTGATCGGGCAGGAATACAATGGCGTACACTGAATGCTAGTAAAGGTCCTGCAGTACGCGCAACAAGAGCACAGATGGATCGGTGTTTATATAAACAAGCGATTCGTAACGCTTTGGAGAATCAAGCTAATTTATTTATTTTTCAACAGAGTGTTGATGATGTAATCCTTCAGTCTAATCGCATCGTCGGTGTGATGACGCAAATGGGATTGCGTTTTTATGCAAAGACTGTCGTGCTGACAGCCGGTACATTTTTAGCTGGAAAAATTCACATCGGTTTGCAGCAAGCTCAAGGAGGGCGTGCCGGTGACCCAGCCTCTAATTCTTTAGCTGAAAAACTGCGTCAATTACCTTTTCGGATTAAGCGATTAAAAACTGGAACGCCTCCGCGTTTAGATGGCCGTACGATTAATTGTGAAATTTTATTAGAGCAGCCGAGCGATAATCCTTTGCCGGTATTTTCGTATTTAGGAAAAGTAGTACAACATCCTGCGCAAATAAGTTGTTTTATTACTTATACCAATGAAAAAACTCATGCAATAATTCGTTCAGGTTTAGATCGTTCCCCTATTTATAGTGGCGTAATAGACGGTGTAGGCCCACGTTATTGCCCCTCTATAGAAGATAAAGTAGTGCGCTTTGCGGACAAATTATCCCATCAGATTTTTCTTGAACCTGAAGGTCTTAATACGCATGAAGTGTATCCAAATGGTATTTCGACCAGTTTGCCCTTTGATATACAGTGTGACTTAATACATAGTATTAAGGGCTTAGAACAGGCACATATTACACGTCCAGGTTATGCCATCGAATATGACTTTTTTGATCCACGTGATCTTTTTCCATCTTTAGAGTCGAGATTACTGGAAAATTTATTTTTTGCGGGGCAGATCAATGGAACAACCGGGTATGAGGAAGCGGCTGCACAGGGACTTATTGCGGGTTTAAATGCCGCTTTAAAAGCGCAAGAAAAATCAACGTGGTGTCCTCGTCGCGATGAGGCTTATATTGGTGTATTAATTGATGATTTGATTACACAAGGAACACTTGAACCGTATCGGATGTTTACGAGTCGAGCTGAATATCGTTTACTGTTGCGCGAGGATAATGCCGACTTGCGTTTAAGTGAGTCAGCCTATAAATTAGGACTAATCAATGAAACTCGTTGGAAATACATCAATGAAAAGCGCGCTACCTTAGAACAAGAACAACAACGATTAAAACAATTTTCGATTAAGCCCAATACGACTTTAAGTGCAGCAATAGAAGCACTTACAGGACAAGTTTTAACACGTGATTATCGAGTTTCTGAATTATTAACTCGGCCAGAATTAAATTATGCCGATTTAATGAAGGTTGAAGGTTTGGGTCCAGGAATTGCTGATCTAGCTATTTCAGAACAAATTGAGATTCAAGCGAAATACCAAGGTTATATTGATCGGCAATTAGTGGAAATTCAACGACAAGCACGTTATGAAAATATTACTTTACCCCTTACTTTGGATTATAACCGAGTTAAAGGTCTCTCTAATGAAGTGAGAGAAAAATTAATTCAGCACAAACCATTAAATTTGGGACAAGCGTCACGTATTCCGGGTATTACTCCTGCGGCAATTTCCTTGTTGTTGGTCTACATAAAAAAGTAAAATAAACTAAGCTTTATGTCTATTTCTAAATTTTTAAATTTTTCCATTCCCACTGAGCCAAATCAGCGTTTACGCTTTAGTAATCTACAGCAAGATAGCCTTGCCTTAGCATTAAATCAGATAGCCGATAGTTATGAAGGCACAATTTTAATTGTTACACCGGATAACCTAATGGCAAATCGGCTAGAAGCGGCATTAAAGTTTTTTTCTCCGCAGTTAACCGTCATAAACTTTCCTGACTGGGAAACATTACCTTATGATCATTTTTCTCCCCATCAAGATATTATTTCGCAACGACTTTCGACCTTAGCTCAATTATATGATGTTAAGCGGGCTATATTGTTGGTTCCTATTACCACCTTAATGCAACGTATTGCTCCGCTGAGTTATATCCAAGCGGCAAGCTTAAGTATGACTTGTGGTGAAAAAAGATCGATCGAGGAGTTGCGAAAAAATTTACAATTAGGAGGTTATCACGGTGTATCGCAAGTTTTAACCCGTGGCGAATTTGCTGTACGCGGATCCATTTTAGATATTTTTCCCATGGGTAGCGATTTACCTTTTCGTGTTGATTTTTCTGATGATGAAGTGGATAGTATTCGCCATTTTGATCCCGATACACAGCGCTCTATAGAAAAAATAGAAAAAATAAATTTGCTTCCGGCACGTGAATTTCCTTTATCAGAATCTGCAATCAATTTTTTTCGCCAACAGTGGCGTGAAAATTTTGTCGGTAATCCTTTAAATTGCCCTTTGTATGAAGCTGTGAGCGAGGGACGTGCTCCAGCCGGAATAGAATATTATCTCCCATTATTTTTTCCGAAAACACAATTATTGATTGATTATTTGCCAAAGAAAGCTTTAATTTTACAAATTAATAATGCCCAGTTAGCAGCAGAAAATTTTTGGAAGGAAATTAATGAACGTTATGAACAACTTAGACATGATATAGAGCGACCCATCTTAGCCCCCAAGCAACTTTATGTGGAAGTCGATACATTATTTACGCGATTAAAAGAATTTCCAAGAATATTGTTACAACAAGCCCCTGCAGAGTCTGCTGATCCTTATCATTCGCTGGTTAAGAAATTTCCTAATTTAACGGTTGATCATAAGCTTGAACAACCGTTAGAACATTTAAATTTATTTCTAAATGAATTTTTAATGAATTTACAAGCGCGTGTTTTATTTTGTGTGGAAAGCGCAGGTCGTAGGGAAGTGTTGCTGGATTTACTCAATAAATTTTCTATACACGCTCATCGCTGTGAAACTTGGCAAGAATTTCTGCATGCTCCTGAACCTATTCATATCATTATTGCGCCATTAGAAGAAGGCTTCTATTTAGAGAACCCCCCTTTGGCATTAATTAGTGAAGCACAGTTATTTGGTAACCAGATTATTCAAAAACGTCAAACTAAAACTAAAAGTGTAGATGCACGTACGATTATTCGAAATTTAGCGGAGTTAACCGAGGGTAATCCAGTTGTTCATATTGATCATGGCGTAGGACGTTATCGAGGTTTACAGCATTTAAAAATAGATGATCAGGAAAATGAATTTTTGATAGTCGAGTATGCTGCAAAAGCAAAATTATATGTTCCGGTTTCTTCGCTTAATTTAATTAGTCGTTACAGTGGGAATGATAGTGAGCATGCGCCTTTGCATCAATTAGGTTCTGACCAATGGGAAAAAACCAAGCGTAAAGCGGCTGAACAAATGCGGGATGTGGCCGCTGAATTGCTCGATATTTATGCCCAACGCGCTGTGCACAAGGGTTACGCTTTCCATCTGCCTGAGCATGATTATCAAGTATTTGCTGCACAATTTCCTTTTACAGAAACACAGGATCAAGAACAAGCTATCCAGCAAGTTATTAAGGATATGATTTCAGAACGCACTATGGATAGATTAATTTGTGGCGATGTTGGTTTTGGCAAAACAGAAGTTGCGATGCGTGCTGCATTTTTAGCAGTGCAATCCAATAAGCAAGTCGCCATACTTGTTCCAACCACCTTATTAGCCCAACAACATTATCAAAATTTTAGTGATCGTTTTGCTGAATGGCCTATACAGATTGAAATGATTTCACGTTTCCGAAGTGTTGCGTTACAGAAAAAAATTCTAGAACGCTTGCAAATCGGGAAAATTGATATTTTGATAGGCACACACAAATTATTAAGTAAAGAGCTACAATTTCCTCGGTTGGGTTTATTGATCATCGATGAAGAGCACCGCTTTGGTGTACAACAAAAGGAACGTTTAAAAGCATTACGTGCTGAAGTAGATATTTTAAGCTTAACTGCAACACCTATCCCACGTACCTTAAATATGGCTTTATCCGGTTTACGTGAATTGTCTATTATTGCTACACCACCGGCACGACGGTTATCGATCAAAACCTTTGTACAGATGCGTAACGCCCGTTTGATTCGTGAAGCCATATTGCGTGAATTACTCCGTGGGGGCCAGGTTTATTTTTTACATAATCAAGTCGATAGCATTGAAAAAACGGCAAGAGAATTAGAAACATTAGTACCAGAAGCACGTGTTCAGGTGGCCCATGGCCAATTACGTGAAACGCAACTCGAACGCGTGATGGCAGATTTTTATCATCAACGCTTTAATGTATTGGTTTGTACGACCATCATCGAAACCGGTATTGATGTGCCATCGGCTAATACTATTATTATTGATCGAGCGGATAAGTTTGGTTTAGCACAGCTACATCAATTACGTGGCCGAGTGGGACGTTCTCATCATCAAGCTTATGCGTATTTAATGACACCTCCTAAAGAAATTATGACGGCTGATGCGATGAAACGTTTAGAAGTCTTTACTTCTTTAGAAGATTTGGGCGCTGGTTTTACCTTAGCCATGCATGATTTAGAAATTCGAGGTGCGGGTGAAGTTTTAGGTGAACAGCAGAGTGGTAATATGCAATCGATAGGATTTTCACTCTATATGGAATTACTCGAGCAAACGGTGGCTGCATTGAAATCGGGTAAAGAGCCCGCACTAAAACCGGTTAGTCATGCTGTCGAAATTGATTTGCAAATCTCCGCGTTGATCCCAGAAAACTATTTACCTGACGTACATACTCGTTTAGTGCTTTATAAGCGTATTGCCCATGCCAAAAATGAACAAGAATTAGAGCAATTACAGGTAGAGATGATCGATCGTTTTGGCTTATTGCCTCAGGCACTGAAAAATCTATTTCAATTAAGCGAGTTGAAATTACTTGCGCAAAAAATTGGTATTACAAAGATTGTGTCTGGACCTCAGGGAGGTCGCATTGAATTCAATGAAAAGCCTAATATCAATCCCACCGCTATCATTCAGTTGATTCAGAAAAATCCGGCATTGTATCAGCTTGACGGTCCTGCTCACTTACGCTTTAGCTTTGCACAACCCACACCTGAATTAAGAATAAAAAATCTTTATAGCGTGTTACATAAATTTATTTGATATTCACGGTAATCTTTATAGGATTTATAAAATACTTTCTTTATTTATACTCATGAATCATTTAAAATTATTAGGGTTATATTTTTTTTAAATAATTTAATTTTAAAACTTAGTGTCTTGAATGTTTTTATTACGAAAAGTATAATAGAAATTAAATAATTTAAATGTGATAAAAAAATTATGCCAAATAAAAAAAACATAAAAAAAAATAAATTAATTACAGGACTTGAAAAAAATATTTCAGAAAATGAATCAATTAATCAATGGCGAGAGGAGAACAAGCTTCCAACTCAAAGTTCTCTTGATGCAGGGAAGGTGATTAATACAGGAAATTTATCACATTGGCAAATTCCGTCGGTACCTTGCTCTTCTAATCTTAAACATGAAGCTTCTGTTTCCCTGTCTCCCCGCTCTCCTAATCCTAAACGGCATTTAAAACCTAAAAAACCTGCAATATCAACAACTCCTCCTGGATATATTCGCTTACCTAATCCTAACCGTCATTTAAAACCTAAAAAACCTCCACTACCAACGGATAAAATTTCTGAAATGTTGCAATCAATGAAGCTAAAAGTGCGCAACGAGACGCAAAATCTAAGCACTCGCGATTGTTTTGCACTTAACCCTACATTTTCCAAATCTTTTTCTACTTCTGCGACACAGCAAAATTTTGATAGCTCCCTTCCCAATTTTTCTTATGGACATGATAACTCATTAGCTCAAGCAGAGTCTAAATCTACTTTTCCTGTTGCAAATTATTCTGAAGAATCTGAATTTGGGGAACCGGCTGAACTTGGATATCCATCGTATGTCTTCGTAAAACAAAAAGGACATACGGATACGGGAGCGGAATCTAAATTTGGGGAACCGGAATCTTACAATGATGAACAAGAAGAGTATTTTGAAAACCCAGAGTATGTTCCTTATGAGGAAAGGGATAATAATCCTTCTGGGACACAAGCAGTAAGTGGATACGAAGAACCTCAATATGAAGAGTATTTTGAAAACCCAGAGTATGTTCCTTATGAGGAAAGGGATAATAATCCTTCTGGGACACAAGAAGAAAATGAATATGAAGAAGAGCCGCAGTATAGTAAGCCTGAGACACACAGATTAGGACAGTCTAGATTATTTTGTGAGCCTAAAGAATCATTAGCTCAAGCAGAATTTAAGTCTGCAAAGCATGAAAAAAATGCTGCGAAAAAAGATGAAAAATTAAAGAATCAAGCTTCATCCTTTCTTCGTTTTGGTATATAAAAATAAAAGAAGCTGTTTTCCTGCAAAATTAGTGAAGGTAAACTGGACAGTTAACAAGCCTACATAATTTTTACGTAAGATTGGTTACGTATTTGACGTAGCCAGTTTTTTAATGCTTGCTGGAATTTACGTTGATAAACTAGCTGCGCTGCTTGTTCACGTGAAACATTCTGTTTCGTTTGTAATTTTTGTGCTCGACCTAAAACTTGTACGATGTGCCAGCCAAACTGAGTTTGGAAAGGTAAGCTAATTTGATTGATGGCCAATTTTTTGATTTGTGCTTCAAAAGTGGGATCAAATAGGCCTGGTAAAGTCCAACCGAGATCGCCTCCTTTATAGGCAGAGCCGGGATCCTGAGAGTACTTTTTAGCGAGTGTAGCAAAATCACCACCACGCAGAATGTCTGCGCGAATTTCGTTAAGGCGTCTTTCTGCTTGCGTATTATTAAGCAAAGGAGAGGTTTTAATTAAAATATGTCGAGTATGTGTGGATGTCACATAATGAGCTGTGGTTGAATTATCGCCCCGTATTTCTAAAAGACGAATGAGATGAAAACCATTGCCAGCTTGGATGGGTTCTGTTACTTCCCCTGGCTTAAGTTTTTGTACAGGGATTTGAAAAATATCGGGTAAATCATTAAGCGGACGCCAACCTAAATCCCCACCCGTTAATGGAGGGTTAAATTTGTTTGCTTGGCTTATCAATTTTTGAAAAGAAGATCCGTTTTTTGCTTGTTGTAATAAGGATAAAGCAATAGCTTTTATGCGAGAAATATCAGCGGTAGATGGATTATTTGGAAATGGGATAAGTAAATCTTCAACATGGTAAGCTGTTTTTTGCGGAGTTGATTTAGGCATATGCGCTAACATATCCTTCGTTTCTTGATCTGTTACGGTAATTTTTGCAGCGACTTCATCTTGTTGTAGGCGATTTATAATCAGTTGTTGACGGATTTGTTGTCGATATTTTGCATAAGGTATATTTTCTTGTTGCAACTTTTCACGTAATTGCTCGAGTGTAAAACCATTGCGTTGCGCAATACCCATAATGGTTTTATCTAATGCGGCTTCGTTAATTTTTAATCCTGAATTAGCCGCTAATTGAAGCTGTAATTCATTGTCTATCATCTTATTAAGTACTTGTTTGCGAAAAATTGCTGCATCTGGGATAGGTTTATTTTCAGAGAGCCATTGCTGTCGCGTTATTTCAATTTGTTCACTTAACTGTTGCTGCGTAATGACATTATTGTTAACCACAGCAACAATACGATCCAAGGTTTCAACGGCATATAAGGGGTTAGCAGATACTAAGCTAGTGAGTAAAATAATAAATGGAAAGATTTTTTTAAGAAAGTCCATAATCGCTCGTTACTAAAAATGGGTTGCACCAGACTGAAAATTATCAGTATAGCCAGGGATATTATTAGTTAAAAAGTTGGTTATATCACTGATGCCTACGGTACTCAAGCCTTTGAGTTGAAATTGGAAATAAACAACATTATTAAATATTGGGCTACTATTTTGATTTAAGGCAAAAAAAGTGCGCCCGGCCACAATTCGAAAAGCCCAACAACAGCTATCATATTGCAACCCATAGAAAAAGCTTTGTGAGTAATTATGACTAAAATTATAATTCCAACCGCCCACTGTGCTCCATTGATGCTTAAGTGGCGTTGCAAAAGAAAAGCCCAGCCGATTAAAATCATTTTGGTGACTATTGGGGGGTGTGGGAGGTGTTGTGACAAATAGATCGCCAAAACGAATACGCCCATAGTTGATATTAAACAGCTGATTAGGATGTGGATGATACTGTATGTTTGCAGCCGCATTAATAATGTCGTGACTCGTTGGATCCCAGGCAATATTCGCGGTAGTGCTCCATTGTGGATTGATATTGTAATTTAGCTGGCCGGCAATGGGAGAGAATTTTTCAGTCGGCGAAGTGGCGCCTGGTATTGTAAATGGGTTGGCGCACAAGGTTCCGGGTATACTTAATTGCCTTTCTAATGGGTTACATAAAAAGACGCGCCTATCTTTAAAATAATAGATTTCACCGATACTAGCTCTTAATTTTTCTTCGCCAGTGAATTGATCCAATAATCGAGTGGTGAGCGCAAAACTAATTTGATTGGCATCGCCGATACGATCAAAACCACTAAAACGGTTAGTCATAAAAAGACTATCATAGCTAAAAGGAATAAGTGCACTATCAAAAATAGGAATACTATTTTGATCACGATAAGGAACATTTAAATAAAATAGTCGAGGCTCTAAAGTTTGTAAAAAAGAATGTCCTCCCCAATGGGTTTTCCGATCAAAATACAAACCACTATCCACACTAAACAGAGGCGTCGTGCGCTGGATTTCGTGCTGATAACCATTGACTTGATTTATTATATTATAATGCGTCAGACTCAATTGAACTCGTGGAATGAGGTAAGCTTCTTTACTACGTATTGGATAACTGATGGAAGGGAAAATATTAAGTCGGAGTGCTTGCGGCGGTTTAACTAACTCACCAGGGTTATTTAAACGTTGAAAATAACTCAATTGATTGTTTATTTGAACCTTAAATCCATGAAAATTTTGTGTGGTACTATTTAAATCAATCTCAGGTAAACTATTATAAGGGTTATTCACGGGTGCTTGATTCAAAGGATGCAGTGTTTGATAGCGATTGATGCTCGTCGTAAAATTCCAAATATCACCGGTGTAATTTAATTGTGCTTGTTGTGCCAGTTGATTAATAGCGATAGTAGGGGGCTGGTTAAAATCCTCCAAATAATAATCATCGCCAACCCAATTAAAGTTTACTATGCTCGTCCAACGAGGAGCCCATAGACGCTGTTCTTGCCATGTAAAAGATTTTCTAGTAGTGCTTGGATAAATCAGTGGGTTGGTGTTGGGGTAAAGCAGAGGAATCTGATCAGCAAGCCGCGCCGCTGCTCGATCATAGGGAAGATAATTAGCAATGATCGTTCCTTGACTATCATGACTTAAATAACGAAATTGACCACCTAATTGTACGCCACGCTTGCTTAAAATAGTGGGTGTAAATAAAAAGTCATAATTGCTAGCCATATTCCAATAATAAGGAAATCCAATACTTATCCCCGATTGTGAAGAAGTTCCAAAGTTTGGGAATAAGAAGCCTGATTCACGTCTATCATCAATAGGAAAAGCAAGATAAGGACTGTATAAAATAGGTGTTCCCCGAAAATCCAACCAGGTATTGTAGGCTTTACCGCGACCATCATCACGGTTCAATATTATTTTTTTAGCGGAGAGTTTCCAGGTTGGATGAATGGGTGAACAAGTCGAGTAGGTACTATTATGTAAAATCATTAATCCAGGGTAAGTCTGTTCCAGCGCACTGGCTGATCCCCAAGCATTAATCGGCATACCTTTGTTAGTGCCCATTAATATCGTGCTATTTCTTAATAAAATACGATAAATAATATCCGTAAGATAACCGCTTTGATTGTTTAAATTTAAATGGGCTTTTTTTGCTTTAATTAAAAGATTAGGCTCTTCAAGTTTAATTCCACCGAGTAGATCCATATTAGTGATTTTCCCTGTTTTCGGATCACGATAGAAATAAACTTGATCGGCATACAATATTCGGCCAGGTTGAGTAATAACGACATTACCACTTAAAGTAGAAGTCCCTTCAAATGAAAAATGAGATTGTGCGGCATCAATATGAGTAAAAGCTTGATTGAGTTTACTTAAAGAAGTTTGAGAATAAGCTTGTAAGGGATCTAAATAGTGTCCTTTGCAAATACCCAGTTGACTAGGTATCCAACCAAGTTGTTGTCCCATCGTCAATTCTGTCGTCAAGCCCGGTGAGACAAAACACAAAAAAGTAAAATAAATTAGCCATTGAATGATAACGAAATCTTTTTTTTGAGGAATTGAGCTCCTTTTTTTTCTATGGATCATTATTTTTTTAGCTCTCTTGCGCGGTTTAGCTAATATCTCGTCTTTATGAAAGCAAACGATCTATTTTTCGAAAATTAAAATCTAAACTATTCATACAAATTGATAGGCTAACTTAAGGGAGAAAATTATTGGATACACAATTATTCCCTTTAAAGCTTATATGGATAATATGCCCGTCAGCAGTTGTTTCAAATGAGGTTTGACAAGAACGAATGACAGTTTGGTGTGTATTCCAAGGCTCATCATAATTAGAGAAAAGATTTCCATTATCGGTGCGCAAAGGAGAACGTTTAGGATCGGGGATAGAATACATCGTTTTTCGGGTATACTGATAGATTCTATGACCATTGGGAAGTTGTATTCCTGTGTCAGGTTCCCCCCATTTAGAAATGAGCGCTTGAATATTTTTTCCTTGCCATGTATCAATTTTTTTTTGGTAGTTTGCTGTGCTAGCACAAGCACTTAATAAAAAGAATAGACAACCCATTAAAAAAAGACGCATATTATTTTTCCTTATAGAGTTAATTGTGATCGTAGTTCGGTTAATGTGAAGGCGTAATTTTCGGTATGAAAAATACCCGATCCTAAAATAAAAGTATCTGCACCCATTTTAGCGATTTCCCTAATATTATTTTTTTTAATCCCGCCATCCACACCTAAACGAATACTAGGTTTGTGTGTGGAAAGTAACTGTTTAGTGGCGGAAATTTTGTTTAAAACCTCAGGAATAAAATGTTGCTCAGCAAAACCGGGATTAACAGACATCATTAATATAAAATCTAAGTGATCCCAGAGGTTATTTAAACAATTTAATGACGTTTGAGGATTAATTGCTAATCCTGCTTTACAACCCAAATGACGAATTTGTTTTAAATTTTTAAGCACATCGCTACTGGCTTCAGGGTGAAAGATGATTTGATCAGCACCCGCTTTAGCAAAGGCATTAATTAAATGATCGACTGGATTTACCATTAAATGTACATCAAGAAAAGTCTTAGGTAGATGTTTGTGTAAAGCCTCGCAGACTAAGGGTCCAAATGTCAAATTAGGGACGAAATGATTATCCATGACATCAATATGCAAACTATCGGCACCCGCTTGCAATACCGCAGAGGATTCCTTAGCTAAGCAACCCATATCCGCAGATAAAATAGAGGCGGAAATAATTAAATTACGCATTATATTCCCTTAGCCGCACAGATACGATCGTAGGCAGCCTTGATATTTTGAGTTTTCTCAGTCGCTATTTTTATCATTTCTTCAGGTAAACCCTTCGCCAATAATTTATCAGGATGATGTTGACTCATTTGCTTTCGGTAGGCTTTCTTTATTTCAGCGGGCGATGCTTGTTCAGAGATACCTAAGATAGCATAGGCATCTCTTAGATTCAGCTGATGAGATGAGTGCGATGATTGATAGTATCCTTGTTGTCTCTGACCAGAAGATTGTTGGCGGAAAGCTTGCTCAAAATTAAATAGATGCTCAAAAAAGCTAAAGTTGAGTGGCGCAAACCCTAGATATTGACAGATTTTCTGCAATACTCTTTGCTTATCTGCTGTGAGATGGCCTTCAGCCAGGGCCGTTTGCATTTGTATTTCTACAAAAAGCTTAAGTAATACCTTATTGCGATGGCAGGCTTGGACTAGCTTTTTTAAGGTTTCTTCTAAATTAAACGAGGCTTGTTTACCTTGACTAAAAAGGTCGATAGCCTTTTGACGCATGGTTTCGGTAAGACCTAAGCGATTCATGATGGCTCTAGCCGCTTGAATTTCTGCTTCAGAAATCCGCCCATCTAATTTTGCGATATGTCCCATTACCAAGAACGTGCTATTAAAAAAAACTTGTTGTGCGACGTTTGGATTGACAGAAGAAAAAGTCCAGCCCTGGTTTTCCCTAAGGCCACGGTCAAAGAGATGCCCAATAATGACACCTAATATAAGCCCAAATGGTCCTGCAAAAAGAAAACCAAAAAAACCTCCAACAAGTTTGCCCCATATATTCATGATTAAACCTAACTCATAAAAATTCGACTATATAGTCTTTTTACTTAAATTTTGTCCATGACCCAGATATTTCTCGTAGGTAGATACTTCAAGAAGGCATCATTTTTGTGATTCCTCATCTCCTCTGAGATTCCATATTTCGAGAAAATAGGTAAGAATAAAGGAAAATAACAATAGGATGCTTCTACCAAGAGGTATAAGACTAACAGGATATTATCTTGTCTTAAAGTTGAATAAGCGATAAGCTCACCATTAAATACTAATTATAATTTTATTAAGTCATGCGATTCTTATATACAATAATTTTTTATTTATTTTTGCCGTTTATTTTATTGCGTTTATGGATAAAAAATCGTAAAAATCCTAATGGATTGCAATTTTGGCATGAGCGTCTAGGCTTAGGCCTACGACATCCTTTGCCATCCGGTGGGATTTGGGTGCATGCCGTTTCAGTCGGCGAATCCTTGACGGCCATACCATTGATCAAGCGGATACAGCAACGTTATCCATCGCTACCTATTATTGTGACCAATGAGACAGCAACAGGTGCCGAACGTATCCGTGTTGCATTGGGAAACAGTATAACCCCGCTTTATTTTCCTTATGATTTACCCTTAATCTTGAGGAAATTCTTTAAGGCACTACAACCAAAATTACTGATTTTGTTAGAAACGGAGCTTTGGCCCAACCTTCTAGCCGCGTGTCAGTTGTATCAAGTGCCGGTAGCCCTTGTCAATGCCCGTTTATCTGAACGCTCCGCTTTATCCTATCGGCGTATTTTGCCGATAACACAAGCCATGTTAAAGAGCATTAATGTTATTTCAGCTCAGTTTCAAGCTGACGCGGAGCGTTTTATTGACCTTGGTTTCTCGCCTGAGCGAATACACATTACCGGTAGTCTTAAATTTGATGTGACGTTGCCAAGAAATTTACTGGAACAGGCCCAGCAATGGCAGAAAATTTGGGGAGAAAATCGGCTTGTTTGGATTGCGGCGAGCACTCATCCTGGTGAAGAAGAATTGATTCTTCAGGTATTTAAGCAGGTGCGTCATTATTTCCCAGACTTATTATTAGTTTCGATACCCCGACACGTGCATCGAGCTTCTCAATTAGAACAGCTATATCGCAGTCAAAACTATAACATTAACAAGCGTAGCGATCATAAGCGCGATCTGAACGATATCGATGTTTTGATCGGTGATACGATGGGTGAATTACTTATTTTTTATGCGGCAGCGGATCTGGGTTTTGTGGGTGGAAGTCTCGTTGAAAAAGGCGGTCAAAACCCTCTTGAGCCCGCTGCCGTTGGCCTCCCTATATTAACCGGCCCTTATACTTTTAATTTTGCAACCATTACTGAACAGCTGAAACAGCGAAATGCAGCAATTCAGGTAAATAACGCGACAGAGCTAGCAGAGCAGGTTATTTCTTTGTTGTCTGATCCAGTACGACGCCAGAACATGGGTCGGGAAGCTAAAAAGTTTGTGGAAGAAAATAAAGGATCGGTGTTAAAACAAATGCAATTAATTGAAAGTTTATTAATAATTTAATTTTTCTATGTACTCTGGAATTACACAAGGTTTATTTGTTGTAAAGTCACTCACTAAACGACCAGGATTATTCCATTATAGTGTCGTATTAAATGAAGAACTAGTAAAAAATTTAAAAACGGGTGCGAGTATTTCTATAGATGGCGTTTGTCAAACCGTCGTTGCGAAGAATGGAATTGAAGTCAGTTTTGATGCAATGCAAGAAACCTTAGTCAAAACTACTTTAAATGAACTTTTTGTTGGAAGAAAAGTCAGTGTGGAGAGGAGTCTAGTCTATGGTGATGAAATAGGAGGACATGAACTGAGTGGCCATGTATTGGAGACAGGAAAAGTTATCGATAAAAAAATTAGTGGAGAGAATTTATGTTTGTCTATTCGATGTTCTGTCGCTTGTTTCGCTTTTGTTAAACCGAAAGGTTATATCGCGGTGGATGGTTCTAGTTTAACTGTAGGATTGACGAATAAAAAACAACCTAGTTTTGAAGTGTATTTAATTCCCGAAACATTACGCAAAACCAATTTTTCCGATAAAAATGTGGGTGATAATGTTAATATCGAACCTGATATGAAAACGATGGTATTAGTTGAAACTGTACAGAGTTATTTTTCTAATATTGATGACCGATTAACTGCCATAGAAAAAAAGCTATAGCAGATCTCAACAAACAAGCGTGGAATTTAAAATAAAATAGCCAAAATGTCTGTTAATCGCTTAATTGTATAAGTCGGATGAAGCGCTAGACAAGCTTTTTCATCCCCATAACCATATTCTGCCCAACAAGAGTCAGCACCAATAGTTTTTGCAAATAGTAAATCAGCCGGTGTATCGCCGACCATTAAGATTTGTGTTGGATTTATGTGGTTAAATTTTGGTTTGATGAAATCAGTATAGGCCATAGGATCCGGTTTTTTTCTCAGTGTTTTAGTATCGCCGATGACCATGGCAATATATTGCTTTAATTCAAAACGTACTAGAGCGGTGTCCACCGCAGCAACGGCTTTGTTGCTGACCACGGTAAGAATGAAACCCGCTGCATGAAGTTGCGCTAATGTTTCTGCAGCTTTAGGGAATGGCGCACTTTTATCCTCACCTTCAGCTAAATAGATCGTTTCGTATGTATTTAATAAGTGATGAATTTGTTGCTGTGTGAGATCGGGACTAAGAACTTCTAAGGTTTTTTCCATGCCTAGGCCTGCTCGAATTGTTTCGTCGATGAAGTTATGATTTGGTATGGTCTTATGTAATGTCTCATACGTTCGCTTAATGCAAAATAATATGGCTTCATGCGTGGCGCAAAGTGTGCCATCAAAATCAAGGATAAGTAATTTATAATTATTCATAATTGAGCAGCTTAGGTTAAAAAGACCGAAAATCAACGAATACTCAATAAAAGTGTAGCTTATTATGGGTTTAGCGGTAAAGAAAATTAAGCTAGATAGGAAAACTGATTATTGAATGAGCTAGAAAAATGAGAGATTTCATCTCTCAATGCTTGCCATGCAATTAATGAATGAGTTTTCCCTTTAAAGAATGAAAAAAGGCCCCAGGGATCCCTATGTTGGGCAAGAAGTTTCCAAGTATCATGTTGATTTAATTGATTAGAAATAGTATTGATTGGTTTGTCGCTAGCAATGTCCTTGGCGAGGCTTCTAAATAGACTAGCTTTTTCTGAACCATTTTTTCGAAAACATTTCGGTGTGTCAAGATGGGTTAGTATTTCTGAAATAATAGTTTGAAGATTGATTCGAGTTTGAATTTCTTTATCATAGTTTGAGTTTAGCGCAGATTTAGAAGGGAGGTATTCTATATAAGGAATTTCTAGATTTATTAGATCAATAGCTGAATTATTTTTTAGTACAGAAAACGCGTTATCCAAGGATCGTGCACTTATGGGAAAAAGATATATTTTTTTGGATAATTGTCTTCCAGTGAAAATTTGTGCACAACATAATGGCGCGCTATTTTCCGACAAATTTTCGGGTATTTCATAGCCAAAATTTATATTTTTCGATGAACCGATACAAAATAAAGTGATTAAATTTTTATTATAGTCTTTAATTAAATTAGATTGATTATCAATTTTGAAGCGAGAATTATTTTGAATAATTTCAACTAACTTTATATCAATACCGAATTTTTTTAAGGCGTTTAAAAACTTAATTTTATTTTCATGATTAAAATCTAATGAACTGTTAACGCTTAGCTTAACAATAGAGTTTTTTAAATCTGATTCTAGTTGACTTAAATTTATCTTTTGAAAATTCTTTTGAATAAAACGAATTTGAAAATGAAATTTTCTGTCTTCTTTACTCTTGATATCACAAATAAAGAGCGATTGACCGTCAAAAATATGGAAATACTTAGTAAAAAAATTTAGCTTTATATTCGAGTTAGACATATTTTTTCATAAAAATTATCATTGTTTATTATTGCTAATAATATAACATAATTTTATAAAATAAATCTATTTAACTTTAGCGATAGTTAACTAGGATCGAATATAATCTAGAATAGATGGACTCTATTTTAATTTCCGTGAAAAGGACGGTCTATGAAAGGCTTAGTATGGTTTCGTGAAGATCTAAGATTACATGACAATACGGCACTCTATCATGCTGCTCAACAATGTCCAGAAGGTATTATAGGGATTTATATCATCGATGTCAGCTTTTGGCAAAAGCATCATATGGCTGTGTGTCGTGTCCAATTTATACTTACTGGGTTGTTAGTATTAAGTCAGAGTTTACAGTTGAGAGGCATTCCTTTATTAATTAACCAAGTAAAAAAAACCGCGGATATTGCTCAAGCATTATATCAATACGCAAAAAAATATAAGCTTGATACTTTATTTTTTAATAAACAATATGAAATAGACGAAAAAAAACGCGATCAAGCCGTTTGTAATTATTTAGGTCAATATGGGATTAAATGTAACGCTTACGATGATCAGGTCATATTACCACCAGGCATAGTCCAAACTAAGCAAGGTAAAACTTTTAGTGTCTTTACGCCGTTTAAACGTGCCTACTTACAATTGCTATTGAATAATCAAAATATAATTCCACATTACTCGCTCCCCAAACTACAACCTACACTAGGCATTCGATCGAGTAAAGTTCCACTAAAGTTAATTGGTTTTTCCTCTACTATTATTTGGCCTTCTGGTGAAAAAGAAGCGCAACGGCGCTTAAAACAATTTATAGCTAATGGCTTATTTAATTATCACAAAACCCGCGATTTTCCGGCATTGGCGGGGACAAGTTTATTATCACCTTATCTGTCGGCAGGAATGATCTCACCACGCCAATGTTTACTCGATGCATTAATGGCTAATCAAGGTGAATATAACTCTGGAAATAAAGGGGCTATTACGTGGATAAACGAATTAATCTGGCGTGATTTTTATAAGCATTTATTAGCTACAGTACCACGTTTATCAATGCATCAACCCTACCGATTAGAGACTGAAAAATTAAAATGGCGCTATAATGCAAAACAATTAGTCGCTTGGCAACAAGGCAATACCGGTTATCCTATGGTTGATGCCGGCATGCGCCAATTAAAGCAAATTGGTTGGATGCATAATCGCTTACGTATGATAGTTGCGATGTTTTTAACTAAAAATTTGTTTTTTGATTGGCGCATTGGCGAAGATTTTTTTATTCGTCATTTGATCGATGGAGATTTAGCAGCCAATAACGGGGGTTGGCAATGGAGCGCATCTACGGGGACAGATGCGGCACCTTATTTTCGAATTTTTAATCCACTTCGACAAAGCGAACGTTTTGATCCCCAAGGGGATTTTATTCGTCAATATTGCCCTGAGCTACGTTCATTTGATGCACGATCAATTCACGACCCGTATCAGCGAGCACCGGCGCTTGCTTTACACAGCGGTTACCCAAAGCCTATCATTGATTTTAAAACCTCTCGGATTGCCACGATTAAGGCTTTTAAAATGCTTTAATGTTTATTTTAAAATTTTCCCATTTAAAGGCAAAATGTATGCGATCAAAAAGAAAAGGTATAGTTATCCATCGGGCGTTTTCGTCCTGATGATAGGAATGTGGTTTGCCATTATGTAACGGCTACCATAGGTTTTTATAAGATTTTTTATAATTTTTGGAATCCAAAAGTTTTAGAGTTAATTATTTTTTGTTGTTTTTCAACTTTTAGAATAGTTTTATTTAATTTTTTATTAGAAGAAGAGGGTACAACCGGGTTTTTTAAAGATTTCCGAGCAATCAGATCAAAAAGAATAAGTGTGTTATGAAGATTCGGTGGTTCTATAGGCGAAGAAAGAATGTGCTGATTCGGTTTTTTCGCTCTCGATTCACTTTGTTGGTAGGGAGATAGTGATAGTGCTTTTGTAGTCGGTTTAAAGTTTTCTTGATGAGATAACTGAGGCGTTACTAAGAAATTTATCTTTTTATTCGAATTTGGAACGTTAAAAAAAGTTTTCTTTAGCTTAGCGACTTCTGGTTTAGAAAAGTTGGGTGCTCGAAACTGATTTTTGATGGGTTTGGTTAATGCCTTCAGATTATTTTGAGCCGAATAGTTCGGCATAGTTCGCTTGTGAAAATTCTCCTTATTTTTATGTTGAACAGAGTCATTCTTTTCAATAAGGAATTTAGCTTTTTCCTTCTGAACAGAGAGAGGCGAATTTGTTTTTTTCTTTTTACCTTTTGTTTGATTGATGTTTTTCTTACCACGATAAGCTTTCATTTCTGAATCGTCATATTTTTTTAAATAATCATCGGCCATTGCTAAGATACGTTTTTTCTCATCAACAGTTCTAGACTGAGGATAGTGAGTCATTTGAGTAAAAAAGGTTTGATCAGTGTGTTGAGATACTTCTTTAGAAAGGGTTGATTTTTGAAGGGCATTGATGGCTTTCTTTTCTTCTCGATGTACTTGGCGCTTACGGCGCAATATCTGCGGCGGCAACTTCTTCTGGTTCTGCATTCCTACCGTATTTAAAAAGGTATGGGCTATTATGTCGCTCACATTAGGAGAATTGGAAGAAAATAGTTGAGATAAATAAGAAAAATGAGTCGCATGCTTAATTTCTTTTTGATAATCCTGAGGATGAATTTCGTAGTCAAAAAATTTAAATGTCGCGGATAATATCTTTTTTTTCATTTCGGGTATTTGATAAAATTGGTAACAGATAATCGTGCAGTAATCCGTAGAGAATGGAAAGGCATTCGTCAGAATAAGATCCGCTTTATCACGAAAAAATGCAAAATTTCCTATGTTTTTCAATATGAGAACTTCAGTCTCCTCTTCTAAATCTTGATGAGTAAGAAGGATAATCTTCTTATCATCAGTAAATATTAAAGGGGCTGCAGTCAAAGTCCAAACGTCATCCTCTAGGGGGGCTATATTTCTAGAGACAGAATCCAAAACGATATCAAGTTTTTGATACCAATTACTATTATCAAGTAGTGCATTTTTTAATTGGATAGTTATCCAAGGCCAGAAACAAGTGGAGTCATAAGAACTTTGATAAACCGGAGAATACACGGAATTACTTAATGTTAAAATTAAGTCATTCGCAGAGGGAAATACATGTGAAGAGATAACAGCTTTCGGATAGATTTGTTTATATTCCTTTATCATTTCCCGTAAATCTAACGTATCTATCCGCTCGATTAAGTCATTTGAATCGCTTTGTGAAGTATCGTATAAGATTACTTTAGGAAGTGGAAACTTAGCATTTTTCCCCGGTAAAATAATATAAACATTTTCACCCCCATTACCTACTAAATGACTTTCATGTAAGCCGTCGATATAAAAAATTTCATGTTTTTTTTCTCGCCCTATCGATAGGGTGAGGTTGTTTATTAATTGAATAGAGAAAGTTTTTTCTAAACGATTCGCTATTGCTCTAAATAAACTAATTTTTTCATCCACTGTTTTATTATTAGAGGTTATTTCTTGTCCATATAAATGCTCATTTTGTATTAATTTTATTACAATCCCTTGAAAAAAATAAGCTATATTTTTTGAAAGACTCGTTGCATTCTTAGTTTGATTACTGTTTGAGGTAATCCTGTTTGAAATAGTAATAGCAAATAGTTTTCTATCTGTATTTTCAGAAGTTAGTACAGAAATATGTAGCGTATTATTTTTTACTGTCATTGTCTCTAGGTGCTCTAAAGAATATTCAAAAAAAAATTGATGCTGAAGAGTTTTTTTAAAATGATAGTAAATCCACGCTTCACCTATCTCTCCAGAAGGAATTCGATAGCTTATCGAGTCTATTGTTGGGTTTGATAAAAATGTGATTAGTGTATTATTTCTTAACACAAACTCTAAATTTTTATAAGAACGATCAGTGATAAAAAAATTATCGGGATGTGTTTGATTTTTTCCCCCGTAGGCATCGATAAAACGGACATCCTTATTGACATAAAAAATATCAGATTCATTTTTCCGTCCGTAAATGTGATCGATCCGATCGATTTGGACTCTAATCTCATCAGGCGCACAAAAGGGTGGAATCGATTGCATGGCGGCTTTGTTTTTTCCGCATAAGAATCCATCCGTATCAAATAGCAAATAATCACTGTTTTCAGGATGAAATTTATCCAGGACCAGTATATCAGTCTCATTGCCTCCTTGAAGCAGGCCTGCAATCGAATTTCCTTGCAAATTAAATACATTGCCATTATCACCCCCTAGATACCGTTTTTTACCGTTTTGTACAATAAATAATGTGGGGGAATGAGAAAAAGCAATGACTTCGTCCTCTCCTTCTCCTAAATCGACTAAAGTTCCATTACCGGTTCTGTTTAGTGCATAGCTTACGCCTAAGGTCTTATGGCATAAGTAATACTTCATTTTTATATTAAGTACCTCATAAGGAGGTGGAGAGGCGGATAAACAAATTAAATTACCCTCAGCAGGTTCGTCAGGATTATTATCGTCAGGTGTAAAATTTATTTTTTCAGTTAAAAAAGCTTTACGGATTTTGCATGTATCTTCTACAAAAGTAAAAGCAGGAAAAATATACCACTGAATAGCGGTGTTATCTTTTAAAAAATTAATCGCACGTTCTACTAATTGCCCATTATTGGCTTTAAGCTGTATATATTCTAAAGGAGCCAGATGAAGTGTGCTAAGTAAAAACTCAAAAAATTTTTCTCCTCTAGAAAGATGCACATATTTTTCAATGGCTTCAACGTGTTTTTCAACCGCATACCCTTCAGCTCCTAGCCAGACAACTAGCGCCATTCCTTCTCCAAGAGGACCAGTGAAGGCGGATATCCCCGTAATAAATCCAAGAAATTCAGCCCCCTCGATACCGGCTTCGATGCCATCGATACTCAAAATGACACTATTTGAAATGATATTCGGAAGAACATCTTTATTTCCCATTCTATAAGCGTGTATTTCATTTTTAAGATTATAAGCAAAATAAATTGAGGTGGCTTTAGCAACAAATGGCGAAGCCGCTTGCAGTGCTTTACCTAAAAATTGTCGTTTGCCCATGGAAGATACATTTTCATTGAATAAAATGCTGAGTACTTTTTTATTTTCCAAGCCTAAATTCTTTTCAAGTAAACTGGCATCGGAGGCTAAGTTTTTTCCTTGAGTGAGCAAGCTATTGGATATTTTTCCAAAAAACAGACTGCTAGTCATTAATCCGAAATTAATGGCCACTTCATTAAAATGACCTTGAATCAAGGCTGATAGCGTATCTTTGGTCATCAACGCTGAACTGATATAGCGGGATATCTGTTCTATTTTTTTAAAATGAGCTTTAATTGGTTGTTTCCTGAGTTCTTTAATCCGCTCTTGTTCTGTTTCGGATAATGAACAAACATTTCGCTTTCGGCTATGTGACGGGCAGCTATCGTAGTCGATAAACTGATTATCGAATATTTTTAATCTAAATTCATAAAAAAGTCTTACCGCTTCCTGTTGCCTTATTTTTTTTGAAGGAGCAGTCGAATATCGTTTTATTTTAAAAACGGGATCGCGTACATTTTTAAAATGTTCTAAAATATACTTAATATTTTCCTTAGATAAAGAGCCTATCGTCCATTTTTTTTCAATATAGTTAAGTATTTCAGACAAGTGGAAAGTTAAGCCCAATTTGATAAAATAAGCTACCGCATCGCCTAAAAATGTAAGAAATTTTTTCGTTGAAAATTTAAAATAGGCCAAATCAATAAAATAATGGCAATATTTTAAATTCTGAAGAGCCAAGTTATCAAAAAATGCTTTCTCTGGATGACCGTATAACAAACTCGGTATTAAATCTTTATGTTCAGACATATAGAGAAGAAAATGAAGATAGTGAAAAACACTTTCTTCATCTTTTTTGAAAGCAAAATGCCAATGCCAAAGTAAGAGTTGGGTTTTTTCGACTATTTCTTTAAATTTTGGTTGATTTTGTTCGAGATTAATTCGTATGACCTGTTGAACTAATCGATGAATCGTATATTTACTTTTCTGTTCCTTTGGATTGATCATGGAATAACTACTCAATAAATGCATAATAGTATCTAAATCATATAAATTTGAACGACGATTGATAGCATTCAAATGGTAAAATTTTTTACTTGCAATATTATCAGGATCTAAATAGGCCATAATATTTAAAATTTCTATCGCATCATCACCAATCGGATCGGTTTTAATTTTACATAGTGTAATGAGCCAGGTTGTAAAAACTGTTTCTAGGTAGGGATCGTTAGAATAGTTTACAAAATTAAAATTTAATAATTCTTTAGTTTTTTCTTTATAGAGTTCGATGTAATGATGAAAAGAAAAACTAGTATCGGTATTTCTTCTTAGTTTGATATAAGCCAGTGCTTGTTGTAATGCCAAAGGTAACCCTTGAAGCAATTGATGCAATTCCTTTATTCTTTCATGCGGAATATCCTCTCCTAAATTCAATGATTTCTTGATGAGTTCTTCGGTTTCTTGTTCAGTAAAAATATTAAGTGACAAAGTAGGAGCAACATTTTCCCAATTACGATAACGAGAAGTGATTAACAAAGTCGGTTTATTGCCTAGCATAGATTTAGGTAAATAGGCTTCTATGGCGCGATAATTTTCTACATTGTCAAAAATAAAGAGACTTTTTCTGTCCGAAAAATATTCATAGATTTCTTCTACTATTTCTTCTAGACTCTTTCTTTGGTTATAACAATCTTTGGTTGCAATGTGCAGTCTTGTCGCTAGTTTGTTGAGAGAATACGCTATATTTTCCTTAGTTTCTGCACTAATCCATAAAATATTGTAATCATAGTCACTCGCATAAAGCTCAGCATAGCGTAATGCTAATTGTGTTTTGCCTATTCCTCCTAAACCATTAATTGATAATTGGGAGCCACTTGAGGCTGATGTCGAGTCGCTATTTAATGTACTCAATGTATTTTCAGCTGACGAAATAGATAAAGTAGCCCAATTGGGTACGATGGCGGTTGTTCTCTCTGACATTAGGGTACGATGCAATGTTTTAAGCACCTCTATTCTTCCGCTAAAATTTTCTATTGGTTTTCTTAAATCAAAAAAAATAGGCTTTTTACTAAAAGGTTCTCTATTCAAAATTTGAGGAAGATATCGATTCTTAATTTTATCTAGAATACGTCGTGCTTCCGCTTGATTTGTCTCGGCATGTAAAAGATAATAATATCGTCTCGAAAGAAATTGAAAAATGTCCTTGGTTTGAAGAAATTGCTGCTCTGTATACGAGGGTTTCAAGTTTTCTTTCAATTCTCCGTTGTCCTTTTTTTCCCATTCAAAAAGACGCCGATAGCCATATGGGCGATCATGTAAATTTTTTAGCGTATAAAATTTATGAGGTTGGTCCTTTTTATCGAGAGCAACTAAGCTTGTTTTTTCATATAAGTTGGCGGTATTAATAGCTTTTCCATTATTATCTTGTATGGTATATCCTGAAATCCGTAATCTGGCTCGTTTAACGTTAGGATCAAAGAACTTTTCTGATGGCCCTTGTAGCACACTTTTTTCTATCAATTCCTTGGAAATAATCTTATCTAGGTTGGAATATTTCTTTATAGCGTTGAATAGCCGTCCTATAGCATCCTCAGCTAATTTTTCCATAGCCACTTTGTCGCCTGCTTTATCGGTTACCTGCATAAATTGACTTTCAAAACTGTGAAATATATCCACGGCTGCTTCAGATAAAATAGAGTCTAAATGCTCTGACTGAATTGCAGAAAAAATCTTGGTAATTTTTTGGGCTGTATCTTTAGAGGGGTAAAATTTACCACTAATCATTCTCAACGAAGTCACCAATGAAGGAATTGAACCCATAAGACTTTGAGAAATACCTATCCCTAATAACGCACCGGTTAACCCTGTTTTTAATTCAATTTTCAGACTTTCTTCTGTTAAGCTTTCTCCTTTGGCTAATAAATGGTAGGCGCCAAGTTTTTTTACAAAAACACTCATATAGGTCTCGACAAACGTTTCTAATAGAATTGTTATTTTCCCTTTTTTATCGTTAAATGATTTAAATCGTTTAGGATCAGGCTCAGTTTTAGTTTGTAACGCTTCTTGGACGGTAAGGCCTTGCGAGAGCAATGGATGTCGTTCATTCCAAGCTGGATCAGCACGGAGTTTTTCGGCAAAATATTCCCTTCTCGTATTAAAATATTCTTTACTGCGTGGCCGTTTCAATTTATTAATTATCCAGAGTATGGATTGATTCTGATCAATCATTTGACTTAGGTCAGCCGCATTTTCGAGCGCCCATAAACCGCAATTGAATTCATCCTTTTGTTGAATAAAACCAGGGCTTAAACTTAACGAGGATATTTGGAAGGTATTTAAAAGTAGTTGATAGTACTCAGGCGGGATAGGATTATCTTTTGAATCGCTATAATAGCCCACATACTGATTATTTTTATAAGCAATAACCAACGTCACCCAATGTAAATTCGCTAAGTTAATAATTAAAGTAAGTCGAGCGGAAGCTAATTTACTGGCTTGTATTTTAAGCTGAAATAGCTCTAAGGTAATATATAGCTGTGCCATAGAACCTAATACTTCAAACGTAGCATCGCTCTCTCTATGATAATTGTTATACTCTAAGCGAGCGATCTCAGCGATATCCTCTTGGCTTAACCAATAGCTATACTGGTTTTTTACTGTTGCTTCCACAAGCGTTTCGTCATTATTGATTCGTTTAACACGCGTGCTTAAAATAGCGTAGTTTGAATTATTTTCTTCATAATAGAGTAAAGATTCTCTAATAACTCGATAAAGTATCTTGTCACTTGAAGAGTCTAATGCATTTTGAACGTAAGTTTTTGAATTTTCATTTTTTTTCTGCATTATTATTTCCTTTTATTTTTTTGTGAATTAATGTTATTAACCTTAATAAGTTTAATAACGTAAGAAAAAAATTAAAAAATTTCTATTTTTAATTATATATAAAATAGCATTATATTTAGTTGGCAAGATAGAGTATTTGAGTAATAATTAAAGATATAAAATAATTTCTTAAATTAATTTGAATTAAAAAATTTTATTTGTTATTTAATAAAATATTAGAGATAATATTTATTCTGCACATAGATTTTATAAAAATTAGGAATGTAAAAAAATTAACAAGGAGTTTAGAAAATGTTACAAAAGAATAAATATCCCATTCAACAGAGTAAAATTAACCTAGTTCGTTTTCGTAGCCGACAATGTAATTCGCAATTAATAAATAGAAATCTAGTGATCAATAATATATTTAGAGCAGTAAGACACGGTTGTTTAGGTACGGTAAAGTTTTTCGTGGAAGCAGGTGCTAGAGTAAATAGTAAAAATTTAGATGGAAGTACACCATTACATCTTGCCGCGCAATACGGTTATCTCAATATAGTAAAATTTTTACTAAAAAATGGTTCACATTTAGAAGTAAAGGACAGAATTATAGGCAATACACCATTACATCTGGCCACTCTATACGGTCATTTAGATATCGTTAAATATTTATTTGAGAGTGGATCGGATTTAAATATCATTAATAAACGAGGTGATACACTGTTGAGTTATGCGGCTCAATATAGGCATTTAGCGATAGTAAAATATCTGATAGAAAATGGAGCAAACTTAGAAGAAGAATATAGTAATGGTATTACGCCTTTGCACTATGCTGCTCAAGAAAATAATTTAGCGATAGCAGAATATTTAATCAAAAAAGGCATGGATGTTAACAAAATAACTAATGCAGGGAACACGGCATTGTATTATGCTATTCGAAATGGTCATTTAGATATGGTTCGGTATTTAGTTGATAAAGGAGCTGATGTAGAATCAATGGATAAACAACATAATAGCCCACTCTATTATGCTACATTATTTGGTTATACAGAGATTGTTAATTATTTACTGAGTAAAAAAGTAAATCCAGAAAATAAAACGAATATAAATATGCCTCCTTTATATATTGCGACCTTAAGAGGAGATTTAGAACTTGTTAAGAATTTTGTTGAAAGCGGTGCTAATTTAGAGATTAGAGATAGTGCTAATAATACGCCATTACATTCTGCTATTAGCAATGGCTATCCTGAATTAGTGAAGTATTTAATTGAAAAAAATGTAAACTTAGAAGCAAAAAATAATGAGGGTAATACCCCTTTACATATTGCCGTTTTAATGGATGATTTAGAATTAGTTAATTATTTACTCGAAGCAAATGCTAATTGGAGAGCCGTTAATAATAAAAATAAGACACCACTACAGATAATTATCTTGAATAATAATATAGCTTTAATGGAATATTTAGTAGAAAAAATAGCGGTTAATTCGGAAATAAAAAATAATATATACCAGCAGATATTCTATTATGCAGCAATGAGTGGAGAAATAAAAATAGTAAAATTTCTCGCAGAAAAAGGGCTAAATTTAGAAATAAAAGATGAGGTGGGTATTACTCCCTTGCATGTAGCATCTAGTAATGGCCATTTAGAAATTGTTAAATATCTCATAGAAGAAAAAAAAGCTAATTTAGAGCCAAGGAATGAGTGGAATAAAACTCCTCTCCATGAGGCTTCCAAAAGCGGATCTTTAAAAATAGTTAAATATTTTACAAAGAAAAATGCAAAGTTGGAAATAAAAGATAAACAAGGTAGCACTCCTCTTCATGAGGCTTCCAAAAATAATCACTTACAGATAGTGAAGTTTCTTGTAGAAAATGGAGTTAATTTAGAAGTACAAGATGAACAAGGGCGTACTCCTTTGCATTATGCTGCAAAAAATGGTCATTTAGAGATAGTTCAATATCTTATAGAAAAGAAAGCTAATTTAGAAATAACGGACGAGTCGAATAGGACTGCTCTTCACGAAGCTTCAAAAAGCTGCTATTTAGAAATAGTCAAGCATCTTATCGAGAAAGGTGCTGATATTGAGGCAAAAGATCATTCAGGTAATACACCTTTACATTTAGCAGTTTCAAGGAATAATTTAAAGATAGTCGAATATCTAATAGAGTGCGGTGCTATCTTAAATGCAAGGGATAATAACGGGAGTACGCCATTACATATTGCCGCCTTATATGATTACGTAAAGCTGACAAAGTATTTAATCGAGCAAGGAGCCGATATAAAAGCTAAAAATAATCAGAATGAAACCATTTTACAGGAAGCTGAAAACAGCGGTAGTTTTTTGACGATTAGGTATTTAATTAAGGAAAAAAATCTAACTATAAGCAGTATATTTGATGCGATAAAAAAAAGTCAGTTGAGTTTAGTTAGATTCCATGTAGAAGAAGAAAATATCGATCTAGAGATTAAAGATTTATACGGGCGTACACCATTACTTTTTTCTATTTGGTTTGGTTATACAGAGATAGTGAAATATTTGGTGAAAAAAGGTGCTGATTTAAAAAGTACAGATAATCAAGGTAATACACCCTTACATCTGGTAGGTATAGTAGGTTATATCAATTTGATGCAAATTTTACTCGATCATAGTGCCAATGTTGAGGCAAAAAATAACGAAGGGAATACCCCGTTGCATGTTGCGGTTTTAAACTATCATTTAGAAGTTATTCGTTACTTGGTTGGGCATAGTACGGTAAATCTAAATACACCAGGTAATAGCGGAAATACAGCACTGCACTTCGCTATGACCATTCGTGATTCCAATTTATCATTAGAAATAGTGAAATATTTGTTGGAACAAAAGGCGGATATAGAAATAAAAAATAATGAAGGGAATACTCCGTTACATGTGGCTGTTTTAAACCATCGTTTAGAAGTGATTCATTATCTAGTTGAACAGAGCACGGTGAATCTAAATACACCAGGTAATAGGGGAAATACAGCACTGCACTTCGCTATGACCATTCGCGATGCCAAGTTTTCGTTAGAAATAGTGAAATATTTGTTGGAAAAAAAGGCTATTTTAAAAGTAAAAAATAGAGATGGGCATACTCCAATAAACCTGGCAATCATAAATCGCCATTATGAGATAATACAATATCTAAGAAAAAAAAATTATAAACGTAACAAATCGCTAGAAGTTGTTCAGATAGATCCTAACTCTTTAGCAAAAGATTTAGAGTCAAAAACAAAAATATCTCAACAGCATCATGTAGAGGTTAAATTGGAAAATGAGTTGCCTTCAAAACATCGTACAGTAAATATCAACTCCTCAGAGGGGTTTAATTTACTTGGATTTTTCAAGCCAATTTCTTGTCCGCATAATAATTTGAATGATCAAAAGTTTAAGGTTGATTATTTACATATCAATAATACGTTGTATTTAGTTGATATGCTGGTAAGAAAAAAAACAGGTAAAAAACACAACGCTTTTCAAGATAATTATCTCTCTGATTTAGAAGTACAAGCCTACGCATTAAATATCATAACTGAATTTGAGAAAGATTTAAAAGAGTCAGAAATTAATGCTGACTTTAATGAAGTTGCTTTGCTAGCGAAATTGGTAGGTAAAATAAAAAGTGGACAGCTCTGTGAAATCTCAAAAATTTTATTATCAACGATACAGGAAGCCAATTTTCCGATATTGAAACAAGTTAACCAAAAAAAATAAAAAGACAATGGATGCTGAAAATCACATTGATTTTGATATAGTCGGTAATGTGCAGGCGGCTAAAATTGACAAAAAAAGGCTGATAGGACTGATTTACTTAAGAGTCTAAAAGGAGTTAGACGAAAATATTCTAAGTAGAGGATGTCATTCTAGTTTTTCTAAAGAATCAAGGTGCTTTATCAGGTATTAATATTTCCTTAATTTTTTATATTTATGCTTTATTATGTTTTTTATATAGATTTATATAAGGGTTAAAATGATGGGAATCATGAATATAATTAAAGCTGTTAAGAAAAATGATTTATTAAAACTAAAAGAAGAATTAGATTTTTTAAAAAGTTGTATCTGTGAAGATTATGATCTTAATCAAGTGGTTTCCAGTAAAAATGGACAAAGCCTATTACATATTGCGACAAGATATGGCAGTGATAGGGTATTTTTATATTTATTAGAACAAGGCGTTAATATAAATATACCCGATGAGCAAGGGAACACGCCTGCTCATTATGCTGCTTTGTATAGCCAGCCTAGAATCTTAGAATTTTTGAAGAAAAATGGAGCAGATTTTTTACGAAAAAATAAATGTGGGAGAACTTTGGAACAATATATTCAAGTTAGACCGGTAAAAGAAGAGAGCAAAAGGATTAAAAAAGAACTTGAAAATATTATATTAGAAACCAATCAATGCAGAATTTTATCTAACAATGCGCAACCATGCTTAAGAAAAGAAACTGCAGAAAACGACCGTAGACAATCAGAAGAAGAAATAGTAGATACTTCCGATCTTGCTCTGCTAGCAGAGGTTGCTATGAAACAAAAAGAGGTATACCTTAATAAAACTCAAATGCTCCCATCATCTTTTTTTCATAATTTACCTCGAGAGGTGGAATGTCAAACTGAACCACTTAATTTAATTAAGCATGATAGAGCTTTAAATTTAAGTGTGACATCGTGTTTTAAAAATTAATTACTTATTAAATTTTATCTCAGCAATTTTCTGATGAGATTTATATACGCGTTCTATTTTCAGAATTAGATCCAAACAAAATTTTGTAAATAGATATTTTTATCATAATTTTTTATATAAAAAATATAAAGATACATCATCTATTAGTTTTTATTTAATAGAAATTAAAGAATCAACCAGATATAATTTGACTAAAAAGGTAAAAGTAACCAGTTGAGTTTTAGTATGGAAATTAAAATAAAACTTCGCTTTTTTTTAAAAAAAATTAATCTCGCTACTTATCCAAATAAAGTCATTTTAATGAAGGAACATGAGGCACTTATGAGTTTACTCGATTCTTCTATATCTGAGAAATCTTGTATGGAAGTCATTAAAAAGCTCAAGAGAAATCAAGTCTATATATTTTTCAAGCTAGATAAGGATCCTGAGTTTTTAAAAGTTCTTATTAAGAAAATTTTAGATCCTAGCATTCTCAAAGCAATCTTAAACGTCTCAGATATAAATTACTCTGAAGGAGAAAAAATTATTCTAGAAAAGCATTTATGTATAATTAATTTATTGTCTAATCTAGCAGATGATTTAAAAGAATTTATTAAATTATCTATTCAAAAATTGGAAGAAAAAGAGAATTTTTTTGCAGAATACTTTAAAGAATTAGATAGGTTAAAAGTAGTTCTTCTAACAGAAGAGATAAAAATAGACGATATTAAATGGTTTTTTAATACTAATCTTTTTACGCTAATTACTTTTGAATCAAAAAGATTTTCTATAACATTAACAGAGATATACCATTTAATGATTCAAGATATAAATCTTTCTAAAAAAAAATATTTTAATAATCATTGTGAAATATTACTCGATAAAAAAACAAAAGAAGGTAAATTTTTTAATTATGACAGCTTTTTTTCTATTTTATATGATAAGAGAAAGAGTTTTATAAATGATTTACCTAAATCAAATGGCTTTATTTTTCATAAAATGTCAAAATCTGATAAATTATGTAAAGAACTGATCAAATTGGCACTTGAAAATAGATTAAAACATCTCTAATGAATAATTATCTTTTGCACGCCTAGATGAACACGCACGTAGAAAATAGGAATAAGCTCAGATCTCGATAAGAAATGTTCTTTAAATTGATCATTTTCATATTACTTTATTTTCGCCTTATTTTTTAAATATCACTGTAAGTGAATGAGCTCTTTGCATAATTAAAAATAGCTTTAAATATAAAAACCTGATAAAAAAATAAATTTCATCTGTCAGATTGTTACAAGGAAAGGGGATTGCTAAGATCCATCTAATCAATTTGGATCTAAAGAAAGCTAGCGATAAGTAGATAATGTCATTATAATTGCGCTCTCAAAAAGAGTAAGATACTTTATCGAGTAGGCTAGGGGTTTAATAAATCGTTAAGAGTAAATCTATAGGATAAAGTTAATTTCTAAAGCAAATTAAAAACTATTTATGAATATAAAAGATAAATTTTCAATTACGTATAATATAATATGCTCTATGGAATACCCAAAAAAAGGAGAATTACTTCAAGGCTTTAAAGAGTTAAAGGAATTATTTGCGCAGCCTTTCTTTTCAGAATCTATAACTGATACTATCCATTCCCTTAAAAATAATTTAGTTTATAAAATATTTGAACTTGAAAATGATGCAGAATTTTTTAAAGCGTTCATAAAAAAAATAGAAAATTATTTAATGTTCAATGAATTTTTAGAAGCGAGTTCTACAATAAGCTATTCTTATGCTGAACGAGAAGTTTTTGAGCAACAGATCCCTAAATTCAAGCTATTTTTTGAGTTTGATAATGAATTAAGAAAAGAAGCAAAGCTTTTTTATGAACTTTATGCACCTTACCTAAACCGCTTACATGAAATACTCTTTTCGAACAAAATTAAATATGAAGCTATAAAATGGTTTATACAATCACCTTTTTGCAATATTACCTTTGGAAGTTCTATTTCTTTTCAAGAATCCTTAAATAATGTATTTCAATTCTTATTAAAAAATGATTCTTTGTCGCTTACCAAAAAAAATATTGAGGCTATTAAAAAAATTATAGATGAAAAAAATAATCAAAAAATACCTGTAAATTATAATATGTTTTTTTTCCATGTGCCTTTAAAAGCAAAGACTTTATCGCCATTAGCGAAAGACGCACTTAAGAATAACCTTGAAAAATACATAACTCCTATAATCTAGGAAATTATTTCTCAATAATTTATACTTAATTGAAAAAACCAATTTAATAAAAGGAGTTAATATAATGGGTATCGATGTATTTGAAGATGCATTTGATTTTTTCTTAAAAACAGGCCGATTTGAGTTTTTTCATTCCAAATTATCGATAAAACAGCTGCGAAAGCTAAGCGATCATATCTATCCTTCGGATAGCGCTGTCTATGAAATTTATTTACATGATGTTGAATTGATTCCTTTTCATAGGGAAGAATTAGTGGATTCAAAAGAGATTAAAACGACTGCTTTATCAGGAACTCTGACTGAAGAAGAGTTACCTGCATCACTTAGAAATCACTTTGAATTCAATTCTGACGATAAAGAAATTCGTATTTTAAATTATATGGAGAAGGGAGAATTTTCCTTAAGAGGAGGGTGTGAATATGCGGCCGAAGCGATTGAAAACATCTTATTAAATCTGTTTGAGATAAGTCAATGGAAAGTAATTAAATTAGAAAATATCCGTATTTTAGAAAACCAAGAGAGTAAACCATTAAATTTTCAATTTATATCAGATTTTTTCGATAACCTTTGGCCTTATGCCGATAAAATAAAAGAATTTAGTTTAAAAAAAGCGGATTTATTTAATAAAAGTAAATTAGCTGCTTTTTTAAAGAAAGCATCGCAATTAAAAGTTTTAAGTTTAGAAGATGCTCAGTTAGAAAATAAATTTCAACCTTACAATGTGTCTAATATTTTTTTAAATATGTTATGTGAAGCATTAGTTTACCATCCTAGTTTAAAACGACTTGATTTAGGAGATACGGCGCTTAATGAAGAGAATTATGAGGAACTTTTTAAATTATTAAATAATAATTATCGTTTGGATATTATTTTCTTGAAATATCCACCTTTTGGAAACTTGAATCAATTACATCATCAATTGACTCAAGAGATGAAGGAGCGTGTTAAACACTCGAGTTTACTGCGTTTTCAGGAAAATCAATTAACCCATTCCAATCGGTATAAAATAGCTGAATTGAGTTTGGAATTAGATCAATTTCATCCTCTCAAATTTAAATTTGATCACACTACAAAAAAATTAGTAATAACTTATCCTTCTGATCTTGCATTGCCTACCAAATTAATTAATGATTTACCGGAAGGACTTTCTAATTATCCAGAATTTCTTCAGAACAGTTTTCCTATTCGGCTCGATCTAAGTCAAGTAATCGATAATCAAACTACGCTGGGCGCTCAATTATTAGAGAAAGCTTTTCAGTTAAAAAAGCCAAAATCGATGGAATTGCTTTTGACGGCTGGCGCGGATTTATTGGAAAAATTACCGGACAAGCCAAGCTTAATAGGAACGATTTTTTCGGACTCGAATAAAGAAGAACAAATTTATAAAGAATTAATTCTTAATCATGTAAAAAAGGATTTAAGCGTTTTTGTTCCCTTTATATCTCGGTTATCCACAAGATATGGCGAAATTGATGCTGGATTAAAAAAGATTAAAGTTCACTTAGATGAATTTATAACCACCTTATTAGAACTGGATCAATTGCCCTTTTTATTAAAACTATTTAAACGAATTGGAGTAGAAACAAAAAAAGAAAATTGGGAAAAGGATTTTCGTTTAGTTATTCAAGCAGCCCAGGCAGGCACACAAAAAAATCCTATTACACATAGTAGTCTGAGTGCTTTTGAAGCAATTATCCAAGTATTATACACGGAAGTAGAAAGTGCTAAAAAGCAATGGTTTAGAGGCTATCAATTTAATGTTAAGTTACTCGAATCGCTTGAACAGGTGCTCCAATCAACTCGAGAATATCAAAGTGCTTTATTTAATGAATGGGAGCAACAGGAAGGTGGAATTTTAATAGAGAATACGCAATTAAAAGAAGAATTAAAAAACTCTAAAGAAACGATAGAAAAAATGGAAGCGCAACATGCCCAAGATAAAGCTAAATTCGAATCGACACGAGCACAAGATAGAGTTGATATACAAAATGAGATAAGAAAAGAATTTGAATCTAAACAAATGCAAGATAGGATTGATATCCAAAACATAATGCGAGCCGAGTTTGAAACGACACGAGCACAAGATAGGGCTGAGTTTGAACAAAGCAACGCAAAGATGGAAGAACGAATAGAAAAAATAATGAATGACTTGCTTCGATTACAACAGCAGTCAACCCCATTGGATAATTCTGTGCCATCTAACAATCCTGGGTTCTTTAATTCTCGTTGAAGGAGAAAGTGATGGGCAGAAGGATATGTCATCAGGTATTAAATCAAATGGATGAGTATCTTTCCAAAAAGCCTTTTGTCCGTCCTCATTGGTGGTCGAGACGCTGGATAGTGTATATGACTATCCAGCCTCCATTAACAGAAACACATCCATTATGGAAACGTAACCAAGATGAACTTCGCTTATTACGTTTATTTAACTTAACTCCAGAAGAGCTGAGCCGAAAAATAGAACGTTACTGGAAAAAGCCTCGTTGGCGACGTTGGTTTGCCTCTTTTGGAATGAACAAGAAGATTGATGTCTGGAATTATTACCAACGTTGTTTAGCTTATAAAGAAATAAGTCAAAATAATCCGAGATCTGAATTTAAATTAGTCACTGTCGATGAGAGAAAACCGATATTAGAAAAACTAGGTTTGGCTTTGCATCAATCCAATGTTAAGTTTGAAGCATATTTAGAAAAACATTGTCGTCATTCCAAATGGGTTGCAAAATTCTTTTTGTCAGAAACAAAACGACATCAACAACGGTTAAAAAAAAGTTTCTTAGCAAAGCTAGATAATTATTTAAAACAACTAGCGTCAGAAGGAGAGCGAACGACGCTAAGACAACAAGCCGAACAGGAATATCAGCAAGTCGAGGCGTTTATGTTTCATTATAATCGATTACACTTTAATGCGCTTTGCCGTGTACAACGTCCTGAAGTTAAAAAAGCTAATCAAGAAAAAGAAGAAAATACCGATAGAAGAGTCGAAGTATATAACGGATGCCCTTTTGTCCCCGCTTCATCTCGATCTTCTCATAGGAGTGTAGCGCTTCAAAATGAAATGAGATCATTAGATGGAGCAAAAAAATGGCTTCAATCACAGAAACAAAGATTAAACACGCTTATACAAAAAGACTCTCCTGAGGAGATAGAAACGTTATTACAAAGCAGCCTGAATGAGATTAAAAATATTACAGAACCTCAGCTGGATTACTGTGAAACCATCATTTTGCGTATTGAAGGAGACTATAAAGAGTATGATTCCTTCTTAGAATATTTGGAGCGCTTACAAAATCAATTAAAACCTTTGCTGAAAGGAGGTTTACATTTATTTCATCCGGATCACGTCATGAATTTGACGCATTCTCAAAAGATTTGGAGCCTGGTAACTCACTATAGTCAAGCTTACATAGAACAAAGCCGATTTTATTTAGAATGTTTAAAAAATTATCATCAGCGTATAGAAAAATCATATAATCAACATTTACAAAAACAGCAGGCATTACAGGAACGAGCAGAATTGAAAGTACAAATCAAAAAATTTCAACAATACCTAATAGAATTGGATAAGAAATTGGAGCAAGACCGACAAAAATTCTGGGAAAAGATGTATGTTGAGTCCGAGCAATTTAAAGCTGAGTTTAAAGCTACCCTAGCTGAAGATAGCGCTAAGTTTAAAGCTACCCTAGCTGAAGATAGCGCTAAGTTTAAAGCTACACTAGCACAAGATAGGGCTGAGTTTAAACAAAGCAACGCAAAGATGGAAGAACGAATAGAAGAAATAATGGACTTGCTTCGATTACAACAGCAGTCAACTCCATTGGATCATTCTATGCCCTCCAACAATCCTGGGTTCTTTAATTCTCGTTAAAGGAGACGCTGATGAAGAGAGGGATATGTACATCATATGGAATAGTTCAAGCTTAATATGACACAAAGAGATGAGTAAGATTACCTATTTAAAATGTGACTTAAGTCAGAACCTTTTTTTAAATACTCTCTGATTAGCCCATTCATATTTTCATTGAGTCATGTTCCCACGAGGAATAAGGGTGTGCGAAATAAAAGTATCCTATCAATTTAATTTTAAATTGATGGGATACTGAAAAAACCGTTATTTTTTGTTATCAGAGAGTGGATTAAGCATAACTTACTCCAACTAAAGATCTAGAGGAAGTTTCATTACTAACCCGTAAGCAAGTACAGTATAAGCGACCTTCATTTCTAACTATTTTTGTTTCTTCAGCAGGTATTATTTGTTTTACCATGACCCCCATCCATTTAACTGCTGTATCTACCTAATTTGTGCGATAATATCCTTGCTGCGCGTGTTAATCACACGATAGTTTTGATGTTTTTCTCGAATAATTCCACTATTTTTGCTTTAATACATCCTTAGAGCTATTAGACGATAGCTCAAAATTGTAAACTTCAGAATGCGGAAGCATCATAAAACGCTTTTGCGTTGGTTATTTTTTATTCTATTGTAGACTGTTAAATTTTTTTAGAAAAATAGATTTATGTAGTGATTTTTGGTGATTTGAAAAAAAATTATGAGGACAGGACTCAGCAAACAAAAAAGATCGATAAAAACCTTTATATAGCGTACTGAAAAAGGTATTCGCAGGACATGAATAATTAACAAAGCTTAATAATAATTATATATTATCTAATAAACTAAATAATAATTTACTGGGATGATAGCATGTCGTTAGTATTTGAACTCTATTCAGCTGCTAAGCAGGATGATTTAGAACGTGTTAAATCTTTAATAGAAAAGGGGGCTAATGTTAATGCGACTTTTTTTGAAGCACCTTTATTCTATCGGCTATCTATAGAAGGCCATGAGGAGCTAATAAAACTTCTTATAGAAGAAGGTGGCGCTAATGTTAATGCAGCTAATGCTGATGGAGCAACACCGCTCCATTGGGTATGTAAAAATGGTTATATTGAGGCAGCAAAGTTACTGATCAAAAAAGGGGCCAATGTTAATGCGACAATTTCTAATCATAGATGGACACCTCTTCATTGGGCATGTGAAAAAGGCCTTATTAAGGTAGCAAAATTGCTTATAGAAAATGGAGCCAACCTTAACGCGACTGATATTGATGGGCTTACTCCATTAAATTTAGCCTATCTGCATAACCATATTGAGTTAGCAAAATGGCTTATTTCTCGTTTATTATTAAAAAATCTAAAAGAAGAAGAACCTGACTTTATAAAGCATCAAGATTTGTCAGCCTACTGGAAGGAACAGATTCTAAAAATTAAATATTTGCCTCAAGAAGAAATTATAGGTGGTAAAACCTTGACAGAAACTATTTTAAATAAAATTTCTTCAGGAAAAAGTGATACTTTAGTTTCCCATTCTTTTCATCAGCTCTTTAAATCATTGAATTCAGAAGCAATAAAGAGTCAGGTTTCTAAAATTGATCAATGGGATACTACTATGTCTTCTCCTAAATTGAGTTAATATATTAGCTTTTAAACTTCATTTCAGCAGCTTTAGAAATTGATATTTTTCCATTTCGTACTTGAGTAATAAGAAACATGCGTTAAAACGTTCAAGGATCGAAGATTTTCACTGGCATGACTCGCCCTGCATGGGCTTCTTGGCACATACAGCATGGAACTTCACTCTATGAATTGCAGAAATTTGGTGGTTGGTCTCTATGAAACAGTGCAACTTTATACATCTAAATAGTCAACAGCTTTAAGAGGTTGCTGAACGTGTGTCGGCACAAAATTGGTGCATGGTAATACATAGATGAAAAATAAGCCTTTGAATAGTAAGATAAGTTATTGAAAAAATAAGATTGTACTGGTGCGACCGGAAGGACTCGAACTCCCGACCCCCAAGTTCGAAGCCTGAATGTATAAGTAAAAAACAATTAATAATCAACACTTGCGATACCTTGCAAACTTAATAACCTACTGAAAACTACAGGAACTTCTGTTTCTTCCATTTTATCCAGATACAATTTTGGTACATACATTTTTTTTAAAAAGCTAATTATTTTGATTTTTATAACTAAAATATAAATTTAGTTCCATTTAACCTAGAAATTAATGATAAGAGCAGGTAGAAGGAAAAAGCTGCTCTATAGAGCAGTCAGTAATACTTTTTTTAAATGGAAAATGTTAAAGAAAAATTGTAATTTTTTTTAAATGGATCGGAAAGTTTGAGAAATATTGAATGTTTAATAAGTTTAAATTTATGCTCGATGTACTTACTATAATAGAAGGATATTCCTAGGAATTAGATTTTCACGCTGATGAAGAGTAAATATAAGTTTATCTATTAATTCCTGAAGTTAATAATGGATGACTCATTAAAAATTAAAGTAAATGCATAAAAAAATAATCAGTATGGCAGCTATCAAGTCCATGTATGCCCTCTGAATTTCTAGGCTTTTTGCATGATACTGCTGCACCTACTATAATGTGAGTTCCTTAAGTACAAAAGGAACCAATGAGAGATGAAATGGATTAAACCTGTTTATACTGAGATGCGTTTTGGCTTTGAGATAAACATGTACATATATCACTCATAATGATATCCGGAATGGATAAAAAATGCTACTCAAGGTTCTAGGATCAGCAGCGGGCGGAGGATTCCCGCAATGGAATTGTAATTGCAGTAATTGCCAAGGACTACGAGTAAAAACGATAGCCGCTGTTTCACGTACACAGTCTTCGATTGCTGTCAGCGAGGACAATAAAAAATGGATTCTCATCAATGCGTCGCCTGATATACGCAAACAACTGGAAGATTTTCACGAAGCGCAACAAAGTAACCTGTTACGTGATACAGGAATTCAGGCCATCATCTTGACAGATAGCCAAATTGATCATGTGACTGGATTACTTTCATTACGGGAAGCCGAAAAATTAGTCATCTATTGTACAGAACTGGTTCAAGAGGAACTGACACACCATTTTCCACTGTTTAAAATTTTAAAAAATTATTGCGTTATTGATTTTAATCGTATTAATGTTTCTCACGCTTTTACGATTCAAGGATTTAAAAACTTAGTATTGACACCTATCGATTTGCCGGGAAAGTCCCCACCGTATTCGCCTTATAGACACAATCTTAAACAAGGTGCGAATACGGCTTTGATTATTTTAGATCAGCTAACACAGAAAACTTTTTTTTATGCGCCGGCTATTGCGCAGTTTGATGAAAGACTATTTCAAAGCATGAATAATGCAGATTGTGTCCTAATTGATGGCACATTTTGGCATGAAGATGAAATGTCACGTTGCGGAATAAATAACAAATTAGCAACTGAGATGGGTCATTGTGCCTTAGCCAGTGAGGAAGGGTTACTTTCTAAATTGAATGCATTGCAAAAACCAAGAAAAATAGTCATTCATGTGAATAATACGAATCCGATACTTAATACAACCTCTCCTGAACATGCCCAATTAAACAATGCGAACATTGAAATAGCCTATGATGGAATGAATATCTTACTTTAGGAACTCTGCTTTATGCACACTGAATCCTGCATAGCGTTATCGTCTCAGAGGGAGTTTGAAAAAAAAATTTTAAGCCTTAAAAAATATTATCATATCTATCATCCGTTCAATAAGTTAATGAATGATGGCCAATTGACCCGGAAACAAATTCAACAGTGGATTATTAATCGCTTCTATTACCAAGTAAATATCCCAGTAAAAGATGCGGCTATTTTATCTAATTGCCCTATACGCGAGATACGCAGAGAATGGGTAAAACGAATCATTGAACACGATGGCGATGTCATTAATCCAGGTGGTATTGAAGCCTGGTTGGCATTGGGAGAGGCGTGTGGCCTGACCAGTGACTTACTGTGGTCTATGAAATATGTCTTGCCTGGCGTACGCTTTGCAGTCGATGCTTATGTTCATTTCGCGCGTACCAGTACATGGCAAGCTAGCGTTTGTTCATCGTTGACGGAGCTTTTTGCGCCAGAAATTCACCGCCAACGTTTAACGAATTGGCCAACACATTATCCATGGATTGATTTAAAAGCATTGGCTTATTTTCGTGGTCGATTAGATCAAATAAATCATCACGTCACGAAAGGTTTACAATTAACGCTAGAAAATTTTCAAACACAAGAACAACAAACACAAGCATTGGCTATTTTAACGCTTAAATTAGAAATTCTTTGGGCAATTTCAGACAACCTTTACTTAGCCTATGTACTTGATCAGCCTCCCATCACATTTTCAAAGGATGATACATAATACGCATTATGGAAAATCAACTAAGTTTAGATGCAAATATTGCTCTTGCTGGGGGATTTCGCTTGCAATGGGAAAAAAGCCAAGCGTGCTATGTGCTGCTTTATCCAGAAGGGATGGTAACGCTAAATACAAGTGCGGCTGAAATCCTAAAATTATGTGACGGTGGTCGCTCTATTTCAGCCATAATTGCCGTGTTACAAAGTAAATATACACAAGGTGCGATAATCGATCTAACAGAAGATACTTATCAGTTTTTAACAGAGGCACTGCAAAAAGGGTGGTTAGCAGTTGTTTAAATGTTAGGAAATCAGCAAGAAGCAAAGGAAACTCTATTGCCACCGCATTGGTTATTGGCGGAACTCACCTATGCCTGTCCTTTACAATGTCCTTATTGCTCGAATCCACTCGAATTTATTAAAAGTAAAGAAGAATTAGATACGGAAAGTTGGATACAAATACTGCGGGACGCACGAGAATTGGGCGCTGTTCAATTAGGTTTATCGGGTGGTGAACCGCTGTTACGAAAAGATCTAACAATTATCGTCAGCGAAGCCCACGCATTAAATTATTATACTAATCTTATTACATCGACGGTAGGACTCAATGAAAGTCGTTTAATAGGATTAAAAAATGCAGGTTTAGATAGTATACAAATTAGTCTTCAGGCCAGTACAGAAGAATTAAATAACCGCATTGCAAGAACGAAGTCATTTGAGCATAAGTTATTAATGGCAAAAAAGGCCAAAGAGCAGAATTTTAATCTTACCTTAAACATCGTTATTCATCGATTAAATATTGATTCAGTTCGAGAGATATTAGATTTAGCCTTGGATTTAAAGGCCGATTATATTGAATTAGCGAATACGCAATATTACGGTTTTGCTTTCGTGAATCGCGACCTCTTGTTACCCACATTGGAACAGATAAAAAAAGCCGAAGCCATTGCACATGACTATCAGAAACGTTATAGCGATAAAGCCAAGATTTATTATGTTATTCCAGATTATTATAGTAATCGACCCAAACCATGTATGAATGGTTGGGGTAAAATTTTCTTAACTATTACACCCGATGGTTATGCTTTACCTTGTCATTCAGCGAGAATATTACCGAATTTGGTTTTTCCGAAAGTACATGAAAATAGCCTACATTGGATATGGTATGAATCCCCGTTGTTTAATCGGTTTCGAGGCGATAAATGGATGAAAGAACCTTGCCGATCTTGTACATTGCGATTTAAAGATTTTGGTGGTTGCCGTTGTCAAGCGCATTTACTGCTTAACGATGCCCGTGCGGCGGATCCGGTATGTGATTTGTCACCGCATCATGAAGTGGTGCAAAAAGCGATTCAACGTGCAATGGATAACATCACTTTATGCAAAGAAATTCCGTTGATCTATCGAAATTCTCACACTTCAAAATCATTTTTAAAGTAATGTGAGCGTTTAGGAGATATTGAAGTATCATTGATCAATTGCAACACCAATATCACCGATAATGCCACCTGCAAGAATGAGAAGCGCTGCTGTAAAGGGAGAGATAAGCGAAGAGATCACGGCAGTAAAAGATAATAAGGTAAATAAACTTACGCCTAAAATAATCACGATAATGAATAAAAATTTAGAATTAGCATATGAGTGCTTAAAAGCCAAGAGAGCTAACAATAAACTTGCAAGGGAAATAAGAAAGATAAAAGCCCCTATGACCATTTCCTCTGATTGTGGAATGCTTTGATTATAGTCATAGATAAACTTCTCAGCAAAGAAATAACTTAGTGACCCCACTAATCCTAAAATAGCACCTAGCACGATAATAATTTTTGCTATCGTTTTGATATTCATCAGGATTTACTTTGACTAGGTAAAGCGAAGGCAATGACTTGGTCACTGACTTTAGGCGTCAAAATACTGTTGCCACCTACTACAAACACAACATACTCCTTGCCTTGATATTCATAAATAGCTGGAATAGAAACTGCTGGTGCAGCTACATCTGCACTCCAAAGTACATCGCCTGTATTAAGATCCAATGCACGTACTCGTGAATCCATAGAGGCCCCGATGAAAATTAAACCACTCCCTGTGATGACGGGCGCACCAATGGTAATACTACCCCACGATTTTGGCATATAAAATCCCCATTGTTGCACTTCGCCAAACGGTTTTTTCCACAACCGCTGTCCCGTATTCAAAGCATAGGCAGAAATTTCACCATAAGGGGGTTTCCAACAAGGCATACCCAAAGGATTTAAAAACGTATCTAATTTAAATCCATAAGGCGATCCGGCCATGGTAAACATTCCATACGCTTCTCCTACATTAGCGGTGTGATGACGTTTAAGAAAATCATTGTAATCTTCTCGAGGTATTAATTTATAAATTTGTACAGCCATTGAACTGTTAACCACGAAAATTTGTTTATTCGGGTCGACAGCACCCCCACCCCATTCCACTCCACCTGCGGTTGCGGGAAAAATGAGACTTCCTTGTTCACTAGGTGGTGTGAACCGACCTTGATATTTTAGCGTGGCTAATTTTCGTGAGCAGTAGCCAAAACTCAGCCAATCAGAGAGTTTAAAAACACCAGGCCATTTATCAGCAACCACTGGAATGGGATAAGGAACTGTGGGTTGCGTGCTAGCGGCAATCTCACCTTTTGCATCCGAAGCAGGCACTGCCTTTTCAACGATCGGATAAATAGGTTCTCCAGTATAACGATTTAAAATAAATAAGTACCCTTGTTTAGATGTTTGGACTAATGCTGGAATTGTTTTACCTTCTTTCTTAATGTCTACGAGTGAAGGCGCCGAGTTAGTATCAAGGTCCCAAAGATCGTGGTGAACTAACTGTTTACTCCAGATGACGTTGCCGTTATTAATATTTAAGGCTGTGACGGAGGTTCCAAAAGGAATAGGTGTTAAACGATTCCCTCCCCAAAAATTGGGACTGGGTGAACTGATCGGTAGATAGACAATCCCTTGGTCCGGATCAATCGACATACTGGCCCAGACATTAGATGTACCAGTTTTTGCTGCGATATCGGGCGGTATACTCTGGAAGGTCCACAGCAACTTGCCCGTTCGCGCATCTAAACCAAAAACATTACCTACTGGATCAATAGAATATGTCCAATCTTTACCTGCCCAACCTAAAATTAATAAATTTTTATATACCGTGGGTGGCTGTAAAATCCCTAACGGCCAAAGGTCTGGATGGTTATTCCATTGATTAATATCTAACTTACCTTGCACACCAAAATCAGTACAAGGCTTTCCTGTGTTAGCATCAATGGCGTATAGTTTTGCATCCATGGTGCCAATATAAATACGCTTCTGGCATGCTTTTCCTGGGATCATAGTTTCTGCTTGCCAATAAGCCACCCCCCGAGTTTTTAATGCCGGTTGCGACAGTGCTTTTAAGACCGCATGCGGATCAAAAATCCATTTAGTTTTACCCGTTGCAGGATTGAGAGCAAAAACACGATAAAAGGGTGTGCTGACATAAATTGTATTATTTACAAAAAGCGGTGTAGCTGACCATACCGTAGGAGGTAATTTGCCCTTGCCGGTAGAAAAATCACCGGTATGTAGAGTCCATGCGACGGACAAATCATGGACATTACGTGGTGTGATTTGGGTTAATGGTGAATATTTCTGTGCTTTTAAGTCGCCATTGAACGTTTGCCAGGTAGTGTTTTCTGCGGAAACGTTTATAGTGAAAAAACACGTAAAAAAAAGTGCGATGCATTTAATAAGTTTGCTCATTCTTTACTCGTGTAAAAACTTGAATAAACCAACCCACACCAACCAAAAGCACGGAAGCTAATAGCGACCAGCTTTCTAAGAAGTAGGAGGCCAATAATGTACCTAGCAGTAACAAAATAATAAGCGTATTTACGCCAATCCGTATCCATCGATGACTATCGCGTCGGAAATAGTAAATTAGCACGCTTAATAAGGTCATTATCAATGTAGTTAAGGTTACTAACTCAGCCCCGCCGGTATAACTAATCGGGCTTGACGGAAGAAAAAAATTAAATAGCGACAGAATGAATCCAATAACAGAAAACAGGAACATCATCCCTATTCCTAAATTTTTTTTGTCATTAAGCGGCATTTGCCTATCCTACCTATGGGTTTTTAAAAACGTAATAGAGTTTAATTATTATCTGTAGGGTAGTCGATTTATTATTTTTTTCAAATTGTATGGAAAATACAAAGTCTTTTTTCTCAAAGCGGTATATATTTTTTATTTTAATAAGCTGCTAAATAATATTTTAACCATTGAATCCGTTTGTTTACTACGGCCTGTAACATGCTTTCAGGATTGTCCCACAGCAAAATAAAATTCTAGCCAAACCCGCTATTGGTTTAAAAGTATTAAATTTTAACTATCTTTTCTACAATATACCAATGGGCAACGCTATATTACTTGCACCATTTCAGCATCGAGTGGATCACAAATTATGTGTTTAAACAGGGCTCATGCGCGATTCACCGTGGCCGATGATCGAGTCTTTACTTGCACCAGGTCCTAGATGAATAAGCATGTAGAAGAATGGGAATAGGGCTCTTCAAAAAATACTGATGAGAAATATTCTTTAAATTGCTCATTTCCCTGTAAGTTTATTTTGTGACTTATTTTTAAAATATCACGGTAAGTGAGTGAACTCTTTGCGTACTCAAAAATAATTTTAAACATGATTAGATTTTTATTTATCAAATTACAAATATCAGAAATTTTAATATATTCTTTGCATAGTAATCCAGTTTTAATTAAAAGAATTAAAAATCTTTTTAACTCATAGTAAATGACAATATCTAGTATTTCTCGTATATTTTTTTATATTTCAATATAATACCTATATTTATTACGGTATTTCCAATACCTAAAAAACTTTCTGAACGATTATTTTTCTTAATAAATTGTTCTAGCGTTGTCTGATTTTTGTTAATAACCGTTTTTTTTAATGAATTGGATAACTGGCTAAATCTTGTTAAAGATTGTATGTTTTTAAAAATAAAAGCTAAAGAATTAGGGCATGATTCGTAATCAAAATAGATAGTAGTTTCTGGTGAAAAAAGGTTAAAACCGATTAGATCATCCCAATGCTGATCCCTAATAGATAAGCGAAAAAGATGATCTAAAGTAAAAAAAGAGCAATGATCAAAATCATGTTGTATTTGAGTTCCACTATAAGAAAAAATTATAGGCTTTAAGTTTAAAGACACTGTTTTTATTATTTCTGTGCTTCTATAAAGTACTGCGGCATCAAGAACAAGCAGATAAACCTGATTATTTTTAATATAACAATTTACACTAAACCAATGACCTTGGTTTTCTATTGCTAGTTGGAAACGAGTAGGAGTTTGAGTGTTGTTAATATTTTTGGCTAATAACTTAAAGAAAATACTGAGTTCACTCGTATAGTTTTTTTCTTTGTAGCCATCGCTAGAAAGAAAAAAAATATTTAAATCCTTTCTACGTGATTTTTTCTCTTCGATCAAGCCGTGCATTTCTTCTGAAGATACAATAGAAGCTTTAGAAGATAATGGGAATAGCGACATTTTTTTCACCTCATAAACTAGCCGTCTAAAATTTATTAATTCAATATTAAAAAGCTAACTAAAAAACAGTATTCAACCCTATTTTTGATCTATTCTTTATATTCTACTAGTTTTTTTTGCCCACAAACGAGCGATATCTGTTCCACTTAGCATAGAGGTCATCGAAATCATTCGAAAACAGATAGGGAAACATATGGAATTTCTTTTTACTTATCAAGGAAAACCAGTTAAGCAATGTAACGCTGCGTGGCGAAAAGCTTTAAAATGAGCAGAGATAAAAGATTTTCACTGACATGATTTGCGTTATGCCTGGGCATCTTGGCATATACAAAATGGAACTTCACTCTATGAATTGCAGAAACTTGGTGGTTGGTCCTCGTACGAAACAGTACAACGTTATGCGCATTTAAATAGTCAACAACTTCAAGTTGCCCCTGAACGTGTGGTGTCGGGTACAAAATTGGTACATGGCAATACTTAAATAAAAATAAGGCTTTAAATAATCAGATAAGTTATTGAAAAAATAATATTTTCTGGTGCGCCCGGAGGGACTCGAACCCCCGACACCCAGGTTCGAAGCCTGGTACTCTATCCAGCTGAGCTACGGGCGCATGATTCGAAAGAGCCCGGCATTCTAACAGTTTATCCTTTATTCAGCTAGCCTCCTTTTGCTGCCGTTTGAACAGAATGTACCAATTTTGTACCAGATACTCGCTCGGCAGCCTTCATAAGTTGATCACTATTTAAATGCGCATAGCGTAATACAATGTCAAAAGATGACCATCCGCCTAATATTTGCAATTCTGTAAGGATGTTCCATTTTGAACATGCCAAGATGCCCATGTATGACGTAAGTCATGCTTCGATCTTTGCTCGCTTTAACGCTTTACGCCATGCAGCTGTATTGCATTGCTTAACAGGGTTTCCTTCATAGGTAAAAACAAATTCAATATGTTTACCTATTTGTCTTGCAATAATTGCCGCAGCTTCTGCATTAAGAGGTACTGGAATTGCTGTTCTAGTTTTTGATTGTGATGCACTCACAAAGGCATGTCGCCTAACTAAATCAACATTCTTCCATCTTAATCCTTAATCCTATGACATTGGCTTTGCGTAAACCGGTAGCTAAAGAGAAATCTGCCATATCGGATAAATGTGAGGGTAACTCTTTAAGTAACCGTTCTGCTTCATCTTTGGTTAACCAGCGTTCTCGCTTGATTTAGATCCGCCCGTACCGGCATAATATGGCTGCCGATAACAATATCAACGGTTAAGCTATTACTTTAACAATTTCTTGCCAATGTGTGGTGTAGCGTGGTGAACGGTTTCCAGATCGCATCGACCAAGAAGCTTGTACACATCCTTCGGCTGCAAAAAAGAGTGTATGTGAGCCGAAACTCTTATTTGTCTCATCTAATATTTTCATTAATGCAACTGAACGGAGTGAAGTTGGTTGGACAAAAAGATCATTTAAGTGTTGAGAATCCGATATAATGTCTATTAATAGAATCCCGGCCTTTTTATAATTAAATCCAGTTTTATACAATTGTTTTAAAACACGTTGCGCCGCGGTTATTAGCTCACGTGTATCATTCGTTGCTGTTACTAGCGAACTCGTTAAACCCTTCGTATATTGTCGATCGCTAGTTTTATGCCTATTGGTTGTAACAAACACATAAATAGCTTGAGCTTTGGAGTTTTGTTTCCTTAGCTTATAAGCTGCGCGCGCCGCATAGCGACTCAAGGCACTACTTAAATCCTGCCAATCGGTTACAGGCCGACCAAAAGACCGGGAACACATAATCTGCTTTTTAGCCGCTACAGTTTCTAAATCAAGACACGAAATACCATTTAACTCAAGAATAATACGTTCAATCACTACACTAAAACGTCGGCGCATTATTTTGGGATTGGCCTGTTGTAAATCAAAAGCGGTTTTAATCGAGTAATGCTGAAGTTTTTCAGTCAATTTACGCCCAATTCCCCAAATCTCTTCGATAGGTAACGTCTTTAATAACGAATCACGGTGTACTGCACAACGTAAATCATAAACGCCGGTTTTGCTTATCCGCTTAGCATAAAAATTTGCTACTTTAGCGAGGGTTTTGCTAGATGCTAAACCTATTGAAATAGGGATACCTGTCCACTGTTTTACTTTTTGGCGAATTTCGATTAAATAAGCTTTCAAATCATAGTATGAATAATGATCAAGTTTTAAAAAGGCTTCATCAATGGAATACACTTCCATATCTGGGCACAAGCGCCGCAAGGAATCCATGACACGTTGCGACATATCACCATAAAGAGCATAATTTGAAGAGAAACATCGAATTTGGCCGCGACGTACCCAATCGCGATACTTAAAAGCCGGTGCACCCATGGGAATACCTAATGCTTTGGCTTCATTCGAACGAGAAATAATACAACCGTCATTATTCGATAGAATGATAATAGGTTGTTTCTCTAAAGCGGGATTAAACACGCGTTCGCAAGAAACATAAAAATTATTACAATCCGCCAATGCAAAATAAGCCATGCTTACAACGGATGAATGACATTGGTGACTATTCCCCAAATACTGACATTATTTTCCTCATTCACGGCAATTGCGGGAAAATCTGGGTTCTCTGCTATCAAAACAAATTGTTGATTCTTTAATTTTTTAAGTCGTTTTACAGTTAATTGACCATCAACGATGGCAATTACCACCTTGTTATCACGAGGCTCCAAACTCCGATCGACAATTAAGAGGTCACCATCGTGAATACCCGCATTAATCATCGATTCGCCTTTAACCCGTACGTAGTAAGTAGCTGTAGGATGATGAATCAAGTATTCATTGAGATCGAGGTGTCCTTCTAAAAAATCATCTGCCGGAGAAGGAAACCCAGCATGCACTGCTGATGAGAGGTAAGGAATAAGATAAGAATGAGAGATAATGCATCGATAAGCACGGGACATAATATTTTTATTATAAAAGCGATAGAGAGTAGCAGCGATGTGTTTAAGTCAATCCAGTGCCTAAGAAATTCATCGCTATTCAAATATTCTCTCACAGAAAATGCCATATATCAAATTTATAAATATAAGCCGTTATAGATTATTTATTTTTTAGAATAAGGTTTCGTGTACCAGAATTGTCCATCGATACTAACCACATGAAACTCATGACCGATGCACAATAATCAAAATCTTGTCCAGCTGGAAAAAGCTCAAACTGAACGTTTAGAAAAAGAAATTGAGTATACAATAAAAAAACAAGTAGAATAACAAAACAATAGATTAATTTTTTAAATACTAAATAATAAATTTCAGAAAGGTAATTTATAAGGAGGAAAATACCTGTGTTCCCGTCGACTAAAACGCCTACTTTATATTTAGAAGAAATGCATGGCTTAATTGAAGAGAAAAAAACGCGTAGAAAGAATTTAAATATTTTTGTTCTTAGTAGCGATGGTTATAAAAAAAACAGTAAAAGTGAGCTCAGTATTTTTTTTAAGCTTTTAACTAAAAGTATTAATAATCCTAAAACTCCGACTCGTTTTCAGCTTGCTATAGAAAATGAAAGACATTGGTTTTGTGTCGATTGTTATATTAAAAATAGTAAGGTTTATCTACTCGTTCTTGATGCTGCAGTACTCAATAGAAGTATAGAAATAATAAAAGAAGCCTCTTTAAACTTACAACCTGTAATTTTTGCTTATAGTGGACTACAAATACAATATGATTTTGAACATTGCTCTTTTTTTACTTTAGATCATCTTTTTCGCTTATCTAATAGAGATCAACATTGGGCAGATCTAACAAGCTTTAGTTCTCTTTCTCCAGGAACTATTATCTATTTTGATCATCAAATTTGTCCGAGTTCTTTAGCTTTTATTTTTAAAAACATTCAATCTTTAGAAAACTTTAGTTTGTTACCAGACTCTTTAAAAAAAACTGTAATAAATAAAAATCAAACATTAGAGCAATTTATTAATAAAAATAAGCGCTCAGTAAATTTTTTAGGCATTGAAAATAAAATAATAAATGGAGGTATTTTATTGAAAGAAAAAAAATATATGAAACGAGGCATTAATTTTTTTAATTTAAATAATGATAGTAGCCTTGTTTCAAATAGACAGGGATTTGATATTATTGGAGGAAAACTAGGAAAGTTAATAAATAGAGTTATTAATCATAAGGGAAAATTTTGTTTTAAATTTTTAAGTAAAAATAAGCTTATTTTGAAAAATAATATGCGCGAAATCTTAGATAGTATAATCTATTATGAGTTGAAAAAATTTTTAATTTTTTTAATTGAAACTGAATATTTAGACAAGGAGTATATTACAATTTCTGATGTTTGTAGTTTGATGAATAAAAATCCAGCCATGTTTAAAGCTATTTTGCAGTATGTCAAAAATTCACTAAGTTATGCGGATATTTTAGAAATAAGTGAAGAAATAAATTTATATGGAAATGATCAATGTAAAGAATATTTTTCATCTCTATCATTTAAGGAATCTTATTCATATTTTTCTTTTTCAAATATATTTTAAAATTTAAGTTATTTGCTGTAATTTTTTGAGTATTCTTGTTTGGCATAACCTTAAAAAAGTCGACAAAACAGCTAAATTTTAGTAAATTATTAATTCATACTTATTTTTTTAATAATTTAAGTATTAAAAAAATAAATTAAATAGCTGAAAAGTAGCATTCTGGGAACATTGATCTAACAATTTACTAGAATAATTTAAAAAAATTATAAATATTAGCTCATAAAAAAATTGAAATGAGATAACTAAAATAAAAGGAATTAACTATGCTAATAAAAAATGAAACGCAACAATTTTATCACTCTCTTAATGTAAATACTGTAAACGAAATAGAACGCCCCATTAAACAAAGAGTTTCTTCTCGTAATAAACGCGCTCCGGATGATGAAACGCTTGCTGGAGCTACCGTAAAAGGTGATTATACTTATTGGTTAAGTCAAGAAGATATTGCTGAAATTGCTCGAATAGAATATAACCAATTCCTTGGAGTAGGCGAGGGCAATGCTGAATTTGAAATATTAGGTTCCCTAACTCAATTATATAGGACCTCAGAGTCATTTCAATTAAAAGTACAAACGTATCAATTAAATACAGCACGGCTGACTTTAATTATTAATTTAGAAAATTTACATTGGGTAACTTTAGTTATTTCTTATAAATACGCCAATTACATCGCTTATTATGTGGATTCAAAAAATAACCCTATACCCTCTCGATATTCGCAAATGCTTATTGAGACTTTTCAAATCCAACCCTTAAGTTTAAGTCCTGGATTAACTCAACAACAAGACCATTATAATTGCGGTATATGGGCGCTCGAAAATGCAGCCGATCTCAGTAAAATGATTGACCAAAATGAATCGTTGCATTCGATTGTTAATGAATTGAACCGGCCGCGTAATAAAGAATATTTCGATATAATGCGAGTATTTTTTTCTGAAAAACTCTGTAAGGATCCAATTTGGCTAGAGCGACACCCTTCTTTTTTGCCCGACCTACAAAAAAAATTGGAACTCCCATCGCATGATGTTAGACCTGCTATAGATAAGATTGAACCTGATTCTAAACGATTTAAAACGCTCCTTACTGAAAAAGAAAATCCAACCATTTATTTAGAAATCTTTCTTGAAACCTTCATGAGTGCTTTTATAAAAACACTAGGGATCTATCATTTGCTTGCTAAAGATAAACTATTAACAGAGGAAGCATTAAAAACTGAATTGAAAACCGGCATAACAGGCGCTTTAATAGGTATAAGCGTTGCTGAAAGCCTTGTAGGTTCTATTCCTTCAGTAGTGGCTTCACTAAGAATGATTAGTAATAAGTATTTTGCATATAGTAAAAATAAGGCTCAAAAAATTACTCGCGCTTTTTCACTGCTTAAACCAGATTATTTGGATCTTATTTTAGCTGAAGCAGCCATAAATATTTTTTACAGCTTTGAAAGTCAATTTATGCAGGTAACCGATAAAGCAGGCGACAAAGTGGCTATGGAAAAATTAGCTGAGGATGCCGTTGAACGAGTATTTAGTTATATAGAAAAGACTTCGGATGAGGAGAATGTGATTATTTCTAAGGAGATTATAGAAAAAGGAGTAGTAAAAGGTTCATCAGAAAAATTCTTTGATCCTAAGCTTAAAAATATTAAGCAAGCTAGAGTGAGAGTGGCAGGATATGATGTACAAGATAAGCACAAACATGATATTCGTACCGTCAGTTTATATGAGAAAACAGGTTTAGTTGAATTCAATATCAATGATCAACCTATGAAATTTTATGCTCCCAAAAAATCTCCACGTAACCGATATGGCTATCGCCGTCTATTTGATTGGGAAAAAAAAACTAATGGAGCGTTGAAGGAGTGTTTCAAAGAAGAGTATATAGAAAAATATTTTTCTCAGTCGGAAGACCTGCTTCCATTTATTTCAAAAAATTATGATTATGTTTTACATTCCAAGACGAATCATGCATTTGCTGAAGCGCAACGTATTCTTAATAAAATTAAGAATCATTATTCTTCTCAATTTATAGTTAGACAACCTGAGAGTAAAAAACCAATTTACTTCAATTTAAGGGAACCGGTAAAAAATTTTAGTGGAAGAATTGAGATTCTAAAAAAATTACACAATATCTTAATATCAGAAAGAACAACCGCTATTGTACCCACTTGGTTTGCTTTATCGCTTTCAGGCATCTCATCTCCATTAAGCCCATCAGACAGCGATTCATCGCAAGCTTCCAGTGGTTCTCAACTGTCAATTAGTGGTTTGGGAGGAATAGGAAAGACACAATTAGCTTTACGCTATGCGGAGCTTTATGCGGAACATTATGATCATAATGTTTTATGGATTGATGCAGAAACTAAAGAAAATTTAATTTACTCATTTCAGCAACTCGCTATCAAGCTACAGATTACAACTCAAGATCAGTATGATCAAGAACAGCACTTAAAATACATTGGAGAGATTTATGATTACTTCTCAGATAAAAAAAGTCTTTTTATTTTTGATAATGTCGAGGATTACCATACGATAGAGTCGTATCTACCTAAATCTACACCTGGAAATAAACCAACGGTACTCATTACTTCGCGTTATAGTAATTGGAATAACATTGCGACTACTTTATCCTTGTCTGTATTTACAGGGCAAGAAACCGAAGAATTGATTAAGAAATCTTTAGACTTGGAAGATAATCAATACGAAAGGATAATGGAATTAAACCAACTACTTCAAGGCTTACCTTTAGCATTACAACAAGCACTTGCTTATATTAAACTAAAAAGGAACACGGACGCTAGTTTTTCTATTTTTCACTACATAGAGCTTTATAAAAGAAAACAACAAGAACTCTTAAAGTTTAATTTTTCAGATTACGCTAATGATCCTTATTTGAAGACCGTTTTTACTACTTGGATTATTACATTGGATAAAATTAAATCTTATGAAATAGGTCAAGGTGCGTTAAATATTTTAAATATCATGGCCTATTTATCTCCAGATAGTATCTCTGCTGCAAAATTTTTTCAAGTAATTCAGCTTAATCGCAGCTTTAAACTAATGGATTTAAATGAAATTATGAATTTGCTAAGTAGTTACTCCATGATTAATCCAAAAGATAATGAAGATAAATACTCTATTCACCGCTTAGTTCAACAAGTCATACGGCTTAATATCGAACAGGATTCTTCGATGTTTGAAAAAACAGTCGAAAATACGCAGCTATTTCTTTGGCATTGGGACTATGCTTTTAGAAAAGACCCAGAGAATGTTTTTCATTATCTTCATTTTCTTATCTATATGTCAGAACACACAGAGTTAGTAACTCAATTAGTATACGGCCATCCAGAAAAAAAATTTTTTGATAGTTTAATTCTTCAGGATGCAAAATATTGTCAATATTTTATTGATCTGGCTTATCTCAAATTTCCAAAGAAAAAATTTCTTAGATTTTTGGGCGATGCAATTGCTTATTATATCAAACTAGGCTGTTTTTTTTATTTATCAGAAATATTAAACTACATTGAAAACAAATGGCGTCTAGGAATTTTTTCCAAAGAAAATGTTAAATATATTTCGGAATATTTTTTAAATTTAAAAAATCCTACTTTAAAATTTATCCGATATTCAACCAATGCTGCAAAAAAACAAAATCAACAGCAATCAGTAAGTCTTTTTTTTCGTTTTCAATCAAAAATATTTGGCACTCTCTCTGAACTATATGATAGCTGCCCATCACATAGTTTAAAGAGGAGTGTTTGTGCCTTATCAGAGTCAGATCAAGATAGAATCAAAGAAATCAGTAATTCACGTACTAAAGCTCATTTTAAAAAAATAGAACAAGTATCCCGTTTTATCAGTTCAGCGTTGATGACTAAAGATACGCTATCAGCCTTGATTCAAGGTCATTTTAATGAAGTGGCCATTAATTTCGGATTAATGACTAGCAGTCTGTTTTTTGGAAAAATATCCGATAGCTTGCTCACTCAAGGAAAAAACTTAGCCTCCGATGCCAGTTTACTTGAAAAGAATTTAGGCTTGGAAAATAAAAAAGTACTCAGCATTTTATTCAATGAAAATGTATCTTCCATGGGCAAACGACAATTTTTAGGTAAAGCACTGCAAGCGGCTTCGCCATTTGTTGCTAAAGCCACCTCAATTTATTTTGCTTATAATCTTAAAAATGAAATACACGCTTATAGAATGGGAAATAAAGATGTTCTTCCGAATATCATTTCAAATAGTGTCATTTTGAGTATCGATGGCATCGAAGCCGGTATCGAGGGGGCTGAATTTCTTGGATTTATTACGGGGATATCCGCCTTCACTGGTCCTCTTGGAGAAGGAATGGCGCTAGTTGTCTGGCTAGGAGCTGAAGGGTATGCGGTTGAAAAACACGTTGAAGCCATTGAAAAATATGTGCATCTTTCTAGAGGAGAAAAATTTTTTGAGTTTTTACTTAGCACACTTCATCTGGCTCCTTTAGAATATATACAGCTTAAAGCCAATAATGGGCAATTAGTAGAACGTGCGATTAATTTTTTAAAAGATAACACCGCTATTCAGTGGTATATTTTTCCTGCTTTTACTTTTGTAGAAGATACATGCAAAATCCGTAAAGCTTTTTTAACTGAAAAAATAAATTTTACACCTGACGATAATAATCCTGACGAACCTGCTGAGGGTAATTTAATTTGTTTATCCGCCTCTCCACCTCCTTATGAGGTACTTAATATAAAAATGAAGTATTACTTATGCCATAAGACCTTAGGCGTAAGCTATGCACTAAACAGAACCGGTAATGGAACTTTAGTCGATTTAGGAGAAGGAGAGGACGAAGTCATTGCTTTTTCTCATTCCCCCACATTATTTATTGTACAAAACGGTAAAAAACGGTATCTAGGGGGTGATAATGGCAATGTATTTAATTTGCAAGGAAATTCGATTGCAGGCCTGCTTCAAGGAGGCAATGAGACTGATATACTGGTCCTGGATAAATTTCATCCTGAAAACAGTGATTATTTGCTATTTGATACGGATGGATTCTTATGCGGAAAAAACAAAGCCGCCATGCAATCGATTCCACCCTTTTGTGCGCCTGATGAGATTAGAGTCCAAATCGATCGGATCGATCACATTTACGGACGGAAAAATGAATCTGATATTTTTTATGTCAATAAGGATGTCCGTTTTATCGATGCCTACGGGGGAAAAAATCAAACACATCCCGATAATTTTTTTATCACTGATCGTTCTTATAAGAATTTAGAGTTTGTGTTAAGAAATAATACACTAATCACATTTTTATCAAACCCAACAATAGACTCGATAAGCTATCGAATTCCTTCTGGCGAGATAGGTGAGTCTTGGATTCATTATTATTTTAAAGAAACCATTCAGCATCGATTCTTCTTTGAATATTTCCTACATGAAGTTGATTTAATATCGATTCAAGATAATACAGTACATATTTCTATTTTAGTGGGTGAAGATAAAGATAAAAAAACATTTTCTCTTAGTATTTCAGAGGCTTTAATGACCTTAGAGGTCAACCAAACCCATAATACAGCACAGCATTCCAAAAACTTCTATTATTTGTTTAAAGATTTTGAAATAAAATTAATAAGTAATGAGCACTTATATGGAAAAGAAATAACCGATAACAATCAAACAATGGATGAAAAAATTAGTTTATTTAAAGCATTAGCCAATCGTTTAGAAAAAACTTTCTCTATGCAATTAATAAACAACCTCACCCTATCGATAGGTCGAGAGAAAAAACATGAGATTTTTTATATCAATGGTGCCTATGAAAATCATTTGGTGGGGAATGGAGGTGAAAATGTTTATACTATTTTGCCTGATAAAAAAATATTCTTTCCAGTTTCTAATATAGTTCTCTATGAAACCTTAAATGAAGATTCAAATGAGTTGCTCGAGCGGATAGATACGTTAGATTTACGGGAAATGATAAAGAAATATAAACAAATCTATCCAAGTGCTGTTATCTCTTCAGATGTATTTCCCTCTGGAAATGATTTAATCTTAACCTTAAGTAATGCGATTTATGCTCCGATTTATCCTGATTCTTATGACTCAAATTGTTTTGAACCTTGGCTGACGATCTTATTAAAAAATGCACTGTTTGATAATAGTCATTGGTATCAAAGACTGGATATCTTTTTTGATATTCTGCCCAAAAATATAGTTTCGCTAGACGATGAAGTTTGGAGTTTAATTACAGCACCTTTACTTTTTACTGCCGATAAAAAGATTATCGTCATTACTACTCAAGATATAGAAGAGGATACTGAAATTCAAATATTGAAAAACATTGGAAATTATGCATTCTTTCGTAATGAAACTAATCTTATACTTACTAATGCTTTTATAGTTTCAAATGATTACTGCACAATTATCTGCCGCCATTTTTATCAAGAACCGGAAATGAGAAAAAAGATATTATCGACGACATTTAAATTTTTTGACCAAGAAATTCATCCTAATGACCATCAAAAACAAATTGAGCATGCGACACATTTTCAACATTTAACTCAAATAATAACTACCAGTAATTTGAGTAGCCTACTTACACCTATGTATTTAAATTCAATAGGGATGAAAGGTCATCAGAAGAAGTTATCTCAGCCACGAGTGCGTCGTAAACGTCAAGCTCATCGAGAAGAAAAAATAGTAATCCATACCACTCAAAGCTCGACACACACAAAGAAAAATTCTAAACAAATCAATCAAACATTTTTTCATGATAGGAAACATGCTTCTCAAGCTAGTAGAATTGAGGAGAAAAACCGCATCTTAGCAATAGCAGATGATTATCTCAAGAAATATGATAGTTCTTTACGAAAAAAATCGTATCGGAATACTAAAAAACTGAATCAGAAAAAAAATAAAAATAAAAGAAAAGATGTGGGACGCCGTAAAAGACAAACTAAAATAAAAAATAGTACGGTTAAAAATTGGAATAAAGTGGTTTCTGGAGATTTTTTTCAAACCCTACCAAAATTACAGCCCCCCCCATTGGCTAATTCTAGTGCGTTGTTACCTTCCTTTCGTGATCATTTTTCTCATTCCGGTTCTGATTTTTTAGCCAGCGCGGCTAATGATACGGAGATTCACAGCCAGTCCTTATTTTTAAGTTGGATTTATCATACGCTTTGGGGTAAAAAGGCAAAACCTTTAAATTTCAGAGAAACTATCGAAATGGAGCACGAAAATCAGATATATAGGGCTATCGATAAATTTGAAAAATTACAAAATAAAAGTAGTTATTCTTGGAGTTAAGAGTATCTACTCGGAGTAGATCTAATTTTAAGTTGTGATCTTACAACGTTTTTATGGATGATCATAGCTAAGAGGTTGATAAGTCGTCATTTAAGAACCTGAAATCCCCATAAACGTGCATTATTATCAATGCGCGTATAACCACCAAATAAATAATCCTAAAATAGCGGCGTTATTTTTTATCCAGCGATAAACTAGGTCCAGTGTAACCTTGATTATCAGTACCATAAGACAACTTGGATTGGCATAAAAATTATGTGTATTATTACTGTTTAGCGGGAACATTAGATCAGCTTGACTACTATGACGGGTGTAAGCACTGGCTGATACCTGTGATGACAAGGAATTTGTTGCGTTAGTGCCTTCTGAAAAAAACAAGATAAACAAAGCTAAAGCCAGTAATTGTTTATCTTCGATCACTAGGATTTCTTGCCTAAAAGCTCCAGCCGTCAACTCTTGAGTTCAGCTATAGAAAGAATAGTAAATTTTTATAGTGGCCTTTAGAGTGAAGAGTTTTTCTTTTGGGTAAGTCTGCTAATGCGTATTAATACTTGTAAGTAAGCTGCTTTTAAATTAGTATCCGTGTAGGTTTTTTACAGGGGTAAAAGGAATTCTTCCTATATGAAAAGGATTCAATTACTTTATATTAGTGCGCTTTCGTTATTTATCACGATTTCACAGCCTTGTTATTCTGCTTGTACCCAAACGGCAAATCGACTCAATGCGACTACCGGAAGTGTTTGTACCGCTAATAACGCAATCTATACTCAAAATACCGTAGGACAAGCTGTTTTCAATTCCACTACAAACAGTGTTATTAACGCCAATTCTTCAGTAACTCTAATTAATACTTTAGCAGGGACTAACGGGATTGGTGCACGCGCACAAAATGGTGGCATAATCAATTTTAATGGTTTTGTTACGATTGAAACAGGTCGAAATACCGGCAATACCGAAGGTTCAACAGCAGCACGTGTTTCAAGTAATGGCGTTATAAATATCAATGCAGGTGCCAATATTACCACGCATGGAAGTAATTCTATTTTTACTGGCACACAACAAAATAATGGCTTATCAGCTGATGGAGGTGTGGGTAATGGACTTCTTGAGACAAGAGGAGCACTTCAACTGGATATTAATGGCTATGATAGTGAGGGAATAACGGCAACAGGTGCAAACACTAACCGAATTATTATCCATAACGATGCAAACATAATCATGCGGGGCTTAAATTCTCGAGGAATGCATGTTAATGATGGCGGTACTATTATTTCCGAAGGAAAAATAAGCATTCGTCATGAAGGTAGTACCCTTTTTCTAGGAACTCCCTCTATTGGTGTTTATGCTACTTCTTCAGGTACTGGAGCAGGAAGTATTGTTTTAAATGATTTAGATGTGGTTACGGTTAATGACAACATTCCTGGTGTCGTTGCAAATGGTTCAACGGGCAATGGTTCGCCAAGCATAACCATCAATGGCACAGCTAATATTCAAACTTTAGGTGATGATTCTCTCGGTGTGGGCGCAAATGAAAGTGGCATTGTTACTATTAACAATGCCAATATCATTTCATCGGGTACCAATGGTGTTGGAATAGGGACTCGTGATAATGACGGCATCATTAACATTGCCTCTGGTCAAATTAATGCAAAATTACATGCTATCCAAATGTTTGATGGTAATAATCAACAAATAAATCTATCGAATATTAATTTAATTGCTGAAGATGATGTTATTTTGATTGACGGTTCCACCAGTGCCAATTTACAAATAACCAATGGTATGGCTAGCGCTGTAACAGGTCAGCAGCTTTTAAATGTTAATAACACCAGTGATTTTACCGGTATTTTTTCGCAAAGTGTTTTAAACGGTGATGTTTTTGTAGAGGGTGGTTCAACTTCCACCCTATCATTACTTTCTAACACTTTATTGACTGGTAGCATGGATGGTGGTAGTGCTTTAATTGATCCGACAAGTCGATGGTTAATGACGGCTGATTCTACCATTTTAAATATGGAAAATAATGGGGTTATTGATTTTGGGAACTATAGCGGTACTTACAAACAATTGCAGATCAATAGCAATTATACTACTAACAACGGGACAATTAATTTAAATACATCGCTGGGTGCTGACAATTCATCGACCGATATTGTAGTTGTTCAAGGTAATACGACGGGGGCTGGTTTCGTAAAAGTAACTAATACCGATGGTATTGGTGCACCAACTAATGAGGGTATTAAAATCATTGATGTAAACGGTGCTTCCAATGCTACGTTTCAATTAATTGGAGACTATGTATTTGAAGGGGATCCCGCAGTAGTTTCGGGGGCTTATGCATATAGACTTTATAAAAATGGTATTAGTACACCTACAGATGGAGATTGGTATCTTCGTTCATCCTTAAAAGATAGTCCTACGCCACTTTATCAACCGGGTGTACCTATCTATGAAGCTTATGCCAACGTTTTACAATTGTTCAACTTGATGGATACCCTTCAACAGAGGGTTGGTAATAGAAGTTGGTGGGGCTCAAATAAATTTTCATCACTAAAGACTTCCAATTTAATTGAAGGTGATGGTTTTTGGAGTAAAATTGATGGAATGCAAGGTTCCTTTGAGCCTAAATTCTCAATAGCTCCATTTGATTATCGGGCTAATTTATTGAAATATACTTTAGGTATAGATAAACGTTTATTTGCAGATTCTACGGGATCACTAGTAGGTGGATTAGCTGGTCATTATGGTAAAGTTTTTTCTGACATTAATTCATATTTCGGTAAAGGTAAAATCAATGCCAACGGTTATGGGCCAACCGCAACACTAACTTGGTATGGTAACAATGGTTTTTACGTTGATGGACAAGCTCATGCCATTTGGTACGATAGTGATTTGTTTTCAAATACAAGTAATCAGACGCTTAAAAATAATAATGATGTGCAAAGTTATGCTACTAGTCTTGAAATAGGAAAACGAATTCTTTTCAATACAAATTGGTCTTTTACTCCGCAAACTCAATTTGGTTATTACCAGGTTGACTTTAATCATTTTAAAGATGTTTTTGGTGCGGATGTTTCTTTAAACAATGCCAAAAGTCTTATTGGGCGTTTAGGATTATCTGTAGATTATCAAAATAGAGAGTTAAATTCACTGGGTATAGTAGATAGGAGTCATTTATATGGAATTGCCAATCTTTATTACGATTTTTTAAATCAATATGCTATTACTGTATCAGAAACGCCTTTTAGTAGTCAAAATTATCCTCTTTGGGGTGGACTTGGTATTGGTGGCTCAAAGAATTGGAATAATGATTGTTTTTCAGTATTTGGCGAAGCTTCTGTAAATACCAGTTTAAGCCATGTTAATAACAATAATTATATCATTCTAGGGAGGTTAGGTGTGCGAATTAAATGGGATTAGTCAAGACATATCTTGTTAAGGTGGTTTTTTAGTAGCAGAATGTCAAAAAGTTCTAGCCTTGAAAAAGAACAATTTAGCTAGTTTTGTTAGTTAACCTATCTTTTCTTTCATAGGGCCTAAGTTTTTATATACTATTGATGGCAGCGTATGAATGAGGGTAATTAGGCTCACTATCTTCAGCAATATAATCTTTAAAAAAACTACTTAATTTATTAGGTAATTCAGTTTTAAAATTTTTCACATTAGAAGCGTTTAAATTTTTAATTTGATCTTTAAGCTTTTGCTTTAAAGCATGGAGTTGATTATTAACAGCAGGCGCATTCAAGCTGTTCGCTAAAGTGAGCATTTGCGGTAAATTATAAATGAGTGCTGCACCAAGATTGGCTATCCATTTTAATGCTTCAGCTAGGTTCCCTGAATAGCCTACTTCTTTTAAACTATCTGCCATGGCTTTGTGTGTGGTAAACCCTGAGAATAATGCGGGGAGTGCAAAAAGTGTAGCCAACAAAGAAGGTGTTTGCAAAGACATTAGTTTTTTACTCATCGAATTGACACCTTTAATCGAGAATCCTGCACCCGGTATCCCATTGCCAATGGCAGCGAGTGAGCCTAGTAATAGACTGATTGAGTGATGAGTCCCTAATTTTTTTTCGGATAAGTCACGCATACCAAAATAACTTATTAATAAATACGCACTAAATTGGGGAATACTGAACAAGCCAAGTCCGGCATTTAAAGAGTAATAGCTTATTTTTTGCCGTGAAGTGGATTCCTTATTGGCTGTAAGGAGAAAGATTAACTGCTCCTGTAATTCTGAATTTAATGTTTCATTTGGTTCTGATTGATGGTGTTTCTGAAACTTTTCAAATGCAAGGTTAATTTTTTCTATAAGTTTTTCTTTTTGTAAGTCGGTTTTATTTTTGAATAGAGAAGAAATGCTATTAATTAATTCCATGGAGCCTACAATATTGACACCGATATTAAGTAAGGCAGAAACTATCTGTAATATCATTAAGGGCTCATCAATATAGTTTCCTTCTTCATCGACTATATTCATAAATAAATTAGGTGCTACACACATGATAGAAAAAAATATTGCTGCTGAAAGTTGCAAAGGCAACTTAAAAAGTTTAGAAAACTGCTGCGAAAGTTCCCGATAGGCTTGTATATTAAAAAGAAAGTTAGTTCCAATTCCACTTGCTGCGGTAATCTCTTTTAGCCCGTCTGCAATGGAAGCACCTGCTTGATAAGAGGGTTCAAAATAAGTAATCACACTGACTGCCGATGCCAAAGCTATACTAAATGTTTTACAGGATATATTTTTAGTGGCCGTAATAGATTTTTGAAAAAAATTAGGAGAATGCTGTGCAGGAAGTAAAGATATTGTTTCAGCAACAACGTTTTGCATTTTATTCTCCTTGGCAAAAGTGTTATTAAGTTTTTATTGAGTTATTAATTGTAAGATAGAATAATTAATCTTTTCATAACTCACAAGGAATTAATAAAATACATAAAGGGATTTTATTTATTAGTGATTTAAACCAATAATCAGTAGATGTCTTTTTTCATCAAGATCAGCAATTCGTAAAGGTTTTGTGTCAATGAGCTTGAAATCAGTATCAAGTACATGGATCTCTTCTGCGGGATATTGGCCTTTCATGGCTAAAAAACTTCCATTTTCGCAGCATAAATGTTTAGTTTTATGTAAAAATTCATTGAGCTGGCTAAAAGCTCGACTGACTATACTATTAAAACAATATTCGGGATGATATTTTTCAACGCGCAAAGAAATGATCTCGACGTTAGTTATCGTTAAAGTTTGTATGACATGGGTTAAGAAGCGCGTTTTTTTTCCGTTACTATCTAGTAGTGCGAAACGATAGTGTGGGTGCGTCAATGCTAAAGGTATGCCCGGCAAACCGGCCCCTGTGCCGACATCTAGAATGTGTGGACCTTGCAAGTAAGGGCTAATAACAAGACTATCAATAATATGCTTGGAGAGCATCTGCAAAGGATCACGTATGCTGGTTAAGTTATGTATTTGATTCCACTTATGTAATAACAAGACATATTCAATTAATTTCTTATTGATTTTTTCATTAATGTCAAAATGATTTTTGCTTAATTGTTTTAAAAGCTCAACATGTAACTGTTTGAAATCGATCATTTGAGTTTTCCGCGCGAAGCTTTAATGATAATTTTTTATAAAAAATTTTCTAAACCATAAACTAATTTTTTTAACGACCTCACTTTTTTACAAGCCAGTAATACGCCAGGCATATACGCATTACGATCTATTGTTTCATGGGCAATAACGAGATTTCCACCGAGATGGCCGAATATTATAGCTTGTTTGGCGAGAAACCCAGGTAGACGTAGTGCATGTATCGGAACTTGATTCTTAACCGCGCCACGTGCGCCCTCTAGTGTTTCGTGAGTTTTTTTGGTGTTAGGCGATGTTTTTCTAGCGGCACTAATTAATTCAGCGGTTTTTATAGCAGTTGCAGATGGAGCGTCTAACTTTTTTTCATGATGGGTTTCTATAATTTCACATTCAGGAAAATAGTGTGCGGCTTGTTCAGCAAACCGCATCATCAATAAAGCACCTATACAAAAATTGGGTGCAATGATCCCACCTAAGTTTTTCTCAGAGCAAAGCTTTTGTAATTCATTTATTTGTTCTGGGCGCAAACCACTAGTTCCAATAACTGGATGAGTCCCTGCCAGTATAATGCTTTTGGCATTTTCAAAGACGACAGCGGCATTGGTAAAATCAATAGCAATTGTTGCTTTGCTGGACAATAGATATTTTTTAAGCTCATCGCTACTGTGAGTTTCTGCGACTAAATCGAATGCTGCATCCTGCTTAATCGTTTTAGTTGTGATTCGCCCCATGCGCCCAGCCGCGCCGTTAACAAGAACACGAATTGACACCGGAAATTCTCCTGTTGTTGCAAGGGATTGGAGTGACTATACTCTATATTTTATGAAATTATCTAGTAAAGCTAATCTTTATCTAATTTTAGCCACCTTGATGTGGGGGGTTACTTTTCCACTGACTCGAAATGCTTTGACTGAAGTTGATCCGTTTGTATTTGTGAGCTTACGCTTTGCGTTAGCAGCCTTGGTTTTGTTACCGAGCGTCTGGATTTTGTTCCATAAAACCACTCGATCTATTTTGTGTGCCAGTTTAATCATTGGTGTTCTCAATGCAGGGGCTTATCTTTGTCTAACTATCGGTTTAGAAACGGTGCATTCTGCACGTGCAGCGTTTATTACCGGTGCGAGTGTTATTGTAGTCCCTTTTTTAGCGCCTTTGTTTAAGCTAGAAAAGCCGGGTCGCTTGGATTTATTGTGTTCGGCCATAGGATTTATAGGACTTTATGTTTTAATGGATATAAAACATCTTTATATTGAGCATGGCGATTTATGGGTTTTTCTGGGTGCTATCTTTTTTTCCTTACAAATTACTTATCTACAGCGTACTAATCAATTGATTGGTGATTATCAATTATTGGCTTTTTATCAACTCTTGTTTACCGTTCCGTTTGTATTTTTATTTACTAAAGGACATTCTTTTAGTGCGGCTTTACAGCCACAAGCCTTAATTGGCATTTTATTTTGTGCTGTATTTGCGACCAGTTTGGCGTATTATTTACAGAATAAATATCAAAAATTTACCAGTGCTCCCAAAGCCGCGTTGATATTTGCTTTAGAGCCAGTATTTGCTAGTCTATTTGGTGTGCTGATTAATCAAGAAGTGCTAGCTAGAACCACGATTGTGGGTGGTTCATTCCTTTTGTTAAGTTTAATTCTACCTGCTTTAGTGAATATGAACAAAGAACCTGATCCTCTCATAAAATAATAGGTGAAAAATGACTGAATTAAAAACTACTTTTCTTAAAGATTACATTCCACCTAGTTTTTTGATCAATAGGGTTGAATTAACTTTTAAATTAAATGAAAATTTGACTCAAGTTAATTCTCGTTTGGCGCTTACTCGAAACTCGATATCAGAAAATAAAAATAAACCACTGGTTTTGCAGGGTGAGAATTGCGAATTGATTTTTATTAAGCTCGATGGTCGACTTTTATCAAATAGCGACTATCAACTTAAAGGTAATGAACTTATTATTTTTCAAGTACCCGATCAATTTAATCTTGAGATTGAAAATAGAATTAAACCTAAAGAAAATACAGCATTAAGTGGACTTTATGTTTCTCGAGGAATTTTTTGTACTCAATGTGAAGCCGAAGGTTTTCGTCGCATTACTTATTTTTTAGATCGCCCGGATGTATTGGCCCGTTATACGACTACTATTATTGCTGACAAAAAGAAATATCCCATTTTGTTATCCAACGGAAATAAAATCACACAGCAGGATTTAGAAAATAATCAACATTCTGTTACTTGGGAAGATCCGTTTAAAAAACCGAGTTATTTATTTGCTTTGGTTGCAGGCGATTTAGAATATAGTCAAAATGAATTTGTGACTCAATCACAGCGAAAAATAAATTTACAGATTTTTTCAGAAAAAGGTGAGAAAAATAAATGCCATCATGCGATGGAATCTTTAAAAAAAGCCATGCGTTGGGATGAACAAGCCTATGGTCGCGAATATGATTTAGACATATTCATGATTGCGGTCATCGATGATTTCAATATGGGCGCCATGGAAAATAAAGGACTTAATATTTTTAATGCGCAGACCATTTTGGCGGATCCGAGTTCAGCAACTGACGTAGATTATAGTTATATTACTAAAGTTGTAGGACATGAGTATTTTCATAATTGGACCGGTAATCGCATTACGTGTCGCGATTGGTTTCAATTAAGTCTTAAAGAAGGCTTGACGGTCTTTCGTGAACAGGAATTTAGTGAATCTATTGGCAATCCTGCGACTGAACGGATTAACACGGTAAGACAATTAAGAGCAATGCAGTTTGCAGAAGATGCAGGTCCTTTAGCTCATCCCGTGCAACCTGATTCTTATATTGAGATTAATAATTTCTATACCATGACCGTGTATGAAAAAGGCGCTGAAATCATTCGCATGATGAAGGTCTTAGTGGATCCAGAATTATTTCGCAAAGGTATGGATGATTATTTTACTGTTCATGATGGACAAGCAGTTACTATAGAAGATTTTGTTAAATCAATCGAGAAAGGGAGTGGTTATGATCTACAACAATTTCGTCGTTGGTATAAGCAATCCGGGACACCCGAATTACAGGTGGATTACCATTATTCACCGGAAGAAAAAACCTTTGATTTGATTCTTAAACAACATTCCCCTGCTACACCTGGTCAACCGACTAAAAAACCTTTTTATATTCCTTTAGTGATGGCTTTATTCAATCCAGCAGGCCAAGCGATTGACTTACAGTTAGTCGGTGATGATACACCTCTGGGGACGCAATGCACATTAAAACTCAGAGAATCTGAGCATGTTTTCCAGTTTGTTAACGTCGATGTTAAACCAATTCCTTCTTTATTGAGAAATTTTTCTGCTCCAGTAAAATTGAAGGTTAAGTATTCTGACAAGGATCTCGCCTTTTTAATGCAATCGGATACCGATGGCTTTAATCGATGGGATGCTGCGCAGGAATTAGCTAGTCGAATTGTGTTGCGCCGAATTCAATCCTCATCAACGTTAGAAGATTCAGCCGTTAGTGAATTGTTTAAAGGATATAAAATTCTATTTGCTGAGGATAAGCAGGACAGTAAGGATTTATTGGCAGAATTACTCAGTTTACCGAGTGAAGCTGCTTTTTCAGAACAAATGCCTATTATTGATATCGATGGTATTCATGAAGAAAGGGAATGGTTGCGTTTTCAGTGCGCTAAAAAACTAGAAAATAATTTTTTACACTGTTATCAAGCCTGCCATGATTTAAAACCTTATGTTTTTGATAAGCAGTCGGTAACGAATCGACGTTTAGCTAACATAAGTTTAACCTATCTCATGTTATTGCAAGACCCTAACGTGCATCATCTCTGTGTGAATCATTACAAAAAAGCCGATAACTTAACCGACAGGATTGTGGCATTAAGCGAAATAGTCAATCATAATTTATCGCAAAGAGATAGTTTTTTAAAAGAGTTTTATGAAAAAAATTCAGCGAATTCTTTAGTGGTTTGTAAATGGTTAGCCATACAAGCGCGTGCTCCATTGCCGGATACTTTACATCAGGTTAAAAAATTACTGAAGCATCCTGCTTTTGATTGGAAGAATCCGAATAAAATTCGATCCTTGATTGGTGTTTTTTGTTCAGAAAATCGTAGTCAATTTCATGATCGTTCTGGTGCCGGCTATGTATTTTTAAGTGAGCAAATACAGCACCTTGATCTTATCAATCCTCAGATAGCGGCGCGTTTAGTAAAACCTTTTACACAATGGAAGCGTTTTGATGTTGATCGTCAAGCCTTAATGCACGAACAACTAGAGAAGCTTATTAAAATACAGGGACTTTCTTCAGACGTGTATGAAATGGTAAGTAAAAGTTTGTTATAAACTCTTCGCACTTGAATTTTTGACTGTGTTGCCGTTCAACTCGCAATCCTCATGTATCTTGAATACACTGCGGTTGCTTCGTTTTCGCGGCGCCTTGCCAAAAATCCCATTGCTGTGAGTATAAAGTATTTTATACGACCGCATTTGAGAATTTTTGAAGATTAAATAGTCTGTTTAGCTAAAAAGATACCCACTAAGGCGATCAGCATCCCGATCATTTGACTGAAACTTAGATATTCTGAAAAGAAGTACCAACCTGCCATTGCAGCGACCATCGGTTGGATAAGCAGGGCGGTTGATGAAAAGGTAACCGGTAAATACGGTAAGGCGTAAGCGATTAATCCTTGTCCTAAAATATGTGCAAACAAAGCTAAAGCAAATAAAATAATCCATGCCATTTCTGTTTGCGGTATAGCAAGCTCACCCGATAGGCACGTGATGGTAAGTAAAGTGAGCATACTGGCAAAAGTGGATATCGCCATACTGGAAAAAGCTGTAAATTTTTTACGCGCTCGATTTAAAACTAATAAATAACTGGCATAGAAAAAGGCAGTGATAAAGGCTAATCCATCACCAATGCGGATATTTTTGTCCATATGGAAGCTGGGGTGAATTAAGACAGCGATACCTAATATGGCTAATAATAAACCAATCACTAACTTTTTTTTTGGCGGTCTGCGTAAAACAATCCATCCCCATAAAGCGATGATGATGGGTGAAAAGTTAGCAATTAAAGTCGAATTGGCGATGGTCGTATATTGAATAGAAAGATGCCATGTGGCGAGATCACCGCCAAATAAAACACCAGAAAATAATAGCCAAAGATAATCTTTTAAGGTCGGCGCTTGCTTATCATCGGGACGTGTATAGCCTTGTCCTAACGAAAGTAAAGTTAAAATGGGAAAGGCGATAGCTACGCGCCAAAATCCAGTCGCAATGGGACCCACTTCGCTTAATCGGACAAAAATAGGAGCAAAACCTATCGCTATAGCACCTATCACTAAATATAATAAGGCAAGTTTACGTTCTTTTTCTGAACCAATTCTTTTTAAATACTTGACCATAAATTAAGCTCCAATTAGAGAAATTTTTTTTTAATTTTTTAAAATTATCGATGGTAGATTTATCTCCCAATAGTTTAATTAAAGCATAGTTTGTTGTTGGCGTAGGGATAAGTTTTTTCTTATCTTGATTAGGCGTGAATGAGGTATGATTCGCTTTAATTTTTCACAAAGTTCTAAAAATATCGTCTATGATAGGAAAGTACACTTAAAAAATGTGTATATAACAGGTAAAAATGGACAGATGTAATGTGGGTTTTTTATAGGAGCTATTATCAATTTGCCATGATTGCCATGATGTTGGGTAGCCTAAGTGCTTGCCTGGTGGGGCCTGATTTTGAACCGCCTGAACCTCCGAAGATAAATCATTACACAAAACCCCCTTGGCCTTGTAGAACTGCCAGCGCACCAGGGCATGGAGGCGCTTCGCAGCAATTTATTCAAGCTAAAACTATTTCTGCAGAATGGTGGCGTTTATTTCATTCACCTAAAATAAATAAACTCATTTGCCAAGGGTTAACCAACAGCCCTAATTTAAAAGCGGCTAAAGCTACCTTATTTGAAGCACAGGAAAATCTAAGCGCGGGGATAGGTAATGGTTTGTTTCCCAATATCGTAGCTGCAGTGACCGCACAACGTGGTTCCAATGCGGGGTTTTTTAATTCATCCAATGCGGCAAGTGATACGTTAACCACCAGTGGGATTCCTACGTCCGTATTTAATCTATTTAATGCCTCAGTAAATGCTTCATATCTACTGGATTTTTTTGGAGGGGTGCGACGACAAATACAAGGGTTACAATCGCAAGTAGAGTATCAATATTTTGAACTTCGCGCGGCCTATCTGAGTCTAACGTCCAATATTGTAACGACGGCTATTACCATAGCCTCATTGCATAGTCAGATTTGTGTAACTAAACAATTGATACGGGAGCAAGCTGAGCAATTGGCAATCATAAAAAAACAATTTGATCTCGGTAGTGTTTCACAAATTGAGGTCGTTGCACAACAAACCCAATTAGCACAAACTCGAGCCGCTTTACCGCCTTTAGAAAAGAGTTGGGCACAAGCACGTCACTTACTGGCTATTTTAGTCGGTGCTTTTCCTAGTGAATGTTATGTTATTCCGTCTTTGGATTTGAATGAATTGCACTTACCGACTGAACTTCCATTGAGTGTGCCATCGGCTTTAGTTCGGCAAAGACCCGATGTGCGTGCCGCTGAAGCATTATGGGAAGCGGCTAATGCTCAAATAGGGATTGCTACGGCTAACTTATATCCACAGTTTACGTTGAATGGTTCTTGGGGAAAATCTAATTCAGTGGGTAGTAAAGTTTTTGGCTCGCAGAGTAATTTATGGAATATTGGAGGAGCATTATTTCAACCACTTTTTCGAGGAGGTGCTTTACTGGCTGAACGTCGTGCGGCTATTGCCGCTTATGATGTAGCGGCGGCACAGTATCGAGAAGTGGTGTTGCAAGCTTTTCAAAATGTAGCGGATACGTTACGGGCTATAGAAGCGGATGCTCAAGAAATGCGCGCACAAAAACAGGCCGAATCAGCGGCTTATGCTAATTTATATTTAGTGAGACAACAATTTTTTCTAGGCAGCGTTAGTTACCTTTCTTTATTGGATGCACAACGACAATATCAGCAAACACGGATTAGTTTGGTTCAAGCTGAAGCGAGTCGATATGCGGATACAGCCGCTTTATTTCAAGCTTTAGGGGGTGGATGGTGGAACTCGGATTGTTAGTAGAGGAACACAAACGTGCATAGGTTAAAAAAGCATTTTAATCGACCCATGATCATCATGTTGATCAGCGTCGGTACGCTTTTTATTCTAATTTTTGCTTATCAAACGATTAATCATTTCTTTATTCGACATGCGATGCAAAAAAATATTTCACCGGTTGTCACTGTTTCAGCTATGCGCGTTTCATATTCATGGTGGCAACCTAAGATTTTGACCTACGGTAGTATGCGTGCGGTAAACGGAGTCTATGTTACAACTGAATTAGCTGGCTTAGTGCGTATGGTTTATTTGAAGCCAGGGGCGGAAGTTAAGGAAGGAGATATTTTAGTACAACTTAACGCCGATTCAGATGTGGCATTATTGCATTCATTAGAAGCACAAGAGAAATTAGCTGAAATTATCTATCGTCGTGATAGGGCACAATTTGCTGTCAAAGCGATTAGTAAAGCCGTGCTTGATACGGATGAGCAAAATTTAAAAAATTTAACTGCACAAGTCGCTCAACAAGAAGCGATAGTCGCTAAAAAAACTTTAAAAGCACCGTTTAGTGGTCGTTTAGGTGTTTCGACTGTAAACGTAGGCCAATATCTTAATCCGGGTGATCAAGTCGTTACTTTACAAGCCTTAGATCCACTCTATGCCGATTTTTTTATTCCACAGCAGAAGTTAGTGCAGTTACATATAGGATCGATAGTTAACATTAGAACAGATACCTATCCAGATAAAATTTTTACTGGAAAAGTGACTACCATCAATCCGATTGTGGATGTTAATACGCGAAACGTGCAAATTGAAGCGACCATCGCTAATCCACAGTCTGAATTATATCCTGGTATGTTTGTTTCAGCGGAAGTGCAAACGAGTCCACTTAAACACTATTTAACTTTGCCACAGACGGCAATTAGCTTTAACCCTTATGGAGAGATCGCTTATATCGTGCAACAAAAAGGAAAGGATAAAAATGGAAAATCACAACTTAGTGTCCTACAAACTTTTGTGACGACGGGTGAAAAACGCGGCGATCAAATTGCAATTTTAGACGGTCTGAAAGAAGGTGAAATGGTCGTTACGAGTGGACAGCTCAAACTAAAGAATGGCAGTTTAGTCGTTATTAATAATTCAGTGGTGCCGAATAATAATCCAGCACCAGTAGCTATTGATGAATAAACCAATGGAATGGAAGACAAAGTGAGCTATTTTTAAAGAATGAGCTCGTTTTAGATTAAGGATAGCGGTTTTTATGCGCTTTACGGATATTTTTATTCAGCGACCTGTGTTAGCAACCGTGATTAGTTTATTGATCTTGGTGTTAGGAATACGTTCGTTAACTTTGTTGCAAGTTCGGCAATATCCTTATACTGAGAATGCCGTAATAACGGTTTCTACAGTATATACGGGTGCTGATCCTGCTTTAATTGCAGGATTTATCACGACACCACTAGAAAATTCAATTGCGCAGGCGCAAGGAATTGATTATTTAACTTCAAGTAGTACACAAGGTAGTAGTTCGATACAAGCTAATTTGCTATTGAATTACGATCCGAATAAAGCATTAACTGAAATTAATACCAAGGTCAATGCCGTTATTAATCAGCTACCTAAACAATCTCAACAACCTACGTTAAGTATTGCTATTGGTCAAACCATCGATTCGATGTATATCGGTTTTTATAGTCCGAAGTTAGCGAGCAATCAAATTACGGATTATCTGACTCGAGTGGTACAACCGAAATTACAAAGTGTTCATGGTGTACAACAGGCTGAAATTGTTGGTCAACATTTATTTTCACTCCGTGCTTGGTTGGATCCCGCTAAATTAGCTTCTTATGGTTTAGGTGCTGATGATGTGGCGAATGCACTAGCTAACAATGATTTTATTGCGGCGGTCGGACGTACCAAAGGTGATATGGTCACCGTTGATTTAACCGTAAACACCGGTTTAAACAATGTAGAACAATTTCAGAATTTAATTGTCAAAGCACAAAATGGTGCCATCATACGTTTAAAAGATGTCGCTAAAGTGACGTTAGGTTCACAAAGTTATAACACAGTGGTTAAATTTGACAACAAACCGGCTGTTTATATCGGCATTAAAGTAGCGCCGACTGCTAATGTGCTTTCTGTTATTAAAAATATAAGAAAAACTATGCCCGATATTACCGCACAATTGCCGAAAGGGTTAAACGGAAAAATTGTTTATGATGAAAGTCGCTATATCAATAGTTCTATCCATGAAGTAATGACCAGTTTGATAGAAGCTTTAGTGATCGTTACGTTGGTTATCTTTTTATTTTTAGGCTCCATCCGTTCAGTCATTATCCCGGTTATTGCTATGCCTTTATCATTAATAGGGGCATTTTTTATTATGTTATTGTTGGGCTATACGATAAATTTACTAACTTTGTTAGCCTTAGTATTAGCTATAGGTTTGGTCGTTGATGATGCAATTATTATTGTAGAAAATATTTATCGACATATCGAATTGGGTCAAGCACCTTTTGAAGCGGCTATCAAAGGGGCAAGAGAGTTGGCTATTCCCATCATTTCGATATCGGTCGTTTTAATTGCGGTTTATGTGCCGATAGGTTTCATGGGTGGATTAACGGGCGCACTGTTTACTGAATTTGCCTTTACTTTAGCGGGGGCAGTTGCGATTTCTGCCATTATTGCCTTAACGCTTTCTCCCATGATGTGCTCGCTCTCATTAAAGCCCAGCGTTAAAGATCAGCATAAAGGTTTTGTTGGTTTTATTGATGCTAAATTTGCTAAATTACGTAAATTTTATGAGCGCCTTTTACATGGGTCATTGAATAATGTATCGGTAACCATCGTATTTGCATTTATTATTTTAAGTAGTATTTATTTTTTATATGCTACTTCTAAGAATGAATTAGCACCTCAAGAAGACCAAGGAATTATTATCAGCTTATTAACTGCAGCACCTAATGCGACTTTGCAGCAAACGCAATTATATTCGAATCAGGTGTTTAAAATTTTTGAAACTTATCCTGAAACGGATCATGTTTTTCAATTAGAGGGTGTTAATGGACTGAATACCAGTATTGGTGGAATGGTCTTTAAACCATGGAATGAACGTAAGCGCACCACCAATCTATTACAACCCCAGATACAACATTTATTTGATGGTATCGCGGGAGCACGAGTGGCTGCATTTCAAAAACCTTCTTTACCGGGTGGAGGGAGTGGATTACCGGTGCAGTTTGTTATAACCACTACCGATGATTATATTAAATTAAATGATGTTTCTCAAACGTTATTAGACGAAGCGCGTAAAACGGGTTTGTTTGTTTATTTGGATAGTGATCTTAAAGTAGATAAACCTCAAACAACGATACAACTCGATCGTGATAAAGCATCTCAACTTGGGTTAACGATGGCTGATGTGGGTGATTTATTAGCTTCTGCGATGAGTGAGAATTATATTAATTATTTTAATTTTGACGGTCGATCTTACCAAGTTATCCCTCAGGTGATGCGAGGTTATCGTTTGAATGCCGATCAATTGCTTAGTTATTATTTAAAGATTCCCAATGGTTCGGCGATTCCTTTATCCACGATAGCCCGATTAAAAACTATTGTAGTACCAGAATCGATTAATCATTTTCAGCAATTAAATTCAGCCACTATTTCAGCTGTTCCTTTTCCTGGTGTGACTATGGGAGGTGCATTGCAAGGCTTGCAAAATATAGCGAAAAAAATATTTCCAGAAAACTATACTATGGATTATGCGGCTCAATCTCGGCAATATCAGCAAGAAAGTAGTGCATTAATTTTAACTTTTTTCTTAGCTTTAATTATTATTTTTCTTTGTTTGGCAGCACAATTCGAAAGTTTTCGCGATCCATTGATTATTTTAGTCAGTGTTCCTATGTCAATTTGTGGTGCACTTATTTTTATAAGTTTAGGTATAGGCGGAGCGAGTTTAAATATTTATACGGAAGTGGGTTTAGTAACTTTAATAGGTTTAATTAGCAAACATGGGATTTTGATTGTGCAATTTGCTAACGATTTACAGCAAGAAGGCCATAAAAAACGCGAAGCCATACAAATGGCTGCCGGTATTCGGCTGCGACCCATCTTAATGACGACCGCTTCGATGGTCTTAGGTGTGATTCCATTAATTTTGGCGACAGGAGCAGGTGCTATTAGTCGTTTTAATATTGGTTTAGTGATTGCATCTGGAATTTCTATTGGGACTTTATTTACTTTATTTGTTGTGCCGGCCATGTATTTATTGCTGGCTCAGGATCATCACGCTCAGACTGTCAGTGATATGCCGCAAGATTCGATTCTAGAGAGGTAAATTTATTTATTTTAGATATATAGGCCAAGAGTTGTTAAGCTTAGAAACGGATGAATTTTTATAGGGATATGGGTATGAGGTGCAAGGTAGTTATTTTTTCCTGGTTAGCTTTAGGGATGAGCTGTTCTGCTTTAGCAGCTGGAATCTATGAAAGGGATAGCGCCTATGAGCAAGAAATTATCCGTGCTCAAATGAATGAAATGGATTGGTTGTTGGGTAGAAATCAACCCGGTGGTTTTGATCAGGCGTGTGGTTGGGTTTGCCGCATAAATTTTAGCGGTTGGATGAACACCGATGCCTATATAACGAATACGCCGCCTGTTTTTTCAGTAGTGGCGCCATTTACAGATTTATTTTTTGCTCAAGGAACACCTTTTAGTCTTACAGCCAATAGGGCCAGTGATCTCATATTAAATAATGCCAATTTGTTTATCGATACGCGGGTTAATAATTGGATGAAAGCCAATATGTCATTGGTGTATACCTCTTTAACCGGCGTTTCGGGTGCGCAAGGAGTCTCTCAAATACCGAACTCATTCTTAATCTATCAACCGATCAGTAGAACTAAACTGGATACGGCTTACGCTACATTGCAACACTTTAATGTTTCGCCAGTCTATTTACGTATCGGTAAAGAATATGTGCCCTTTGGAAATTATGATCCTTACAGTTTTGTAAGTAGTGAAAATCCTACACAATTGCTAAGTGAAATAAATGCTACAACCGCTCAGTTTGGTTTTGCCATGCCGAGTGGGCTCTATGGTTCTGTTTATACGTTTGCAGGCCAACCTCGATTGGCGGATGGAGGTTCAACACGTCGTATCCAAAATGGCGGAGTTAATTTAGGATATACTTACACTGATTGCATCAGTAAATTTAATATCGATGCAGGATATGTTGCCAGTATTACCGATACTAATTTTTTATCTTCTTATTATACAAATAGCGATATAGAAGTTGCAGGTATTCTTCCTGGTTTATCTAATCCAAATCAAACAAACATTCCTGGCTTACCCAATCAGAAAGCGCCTGCTTATAACGTGAGTGCTGAATTCCAATGGGGTCCTTTAGATATTAATGGTCATTATATTGCTACGATACGAAATTTTAGAAAACCATTTTTTTTAGCTTTCCCTTTTCCTCTTACGCTTGATATTTTATCAGCACTTACTTTTAATAAACCCAAGCTTTGGGGTTTCGAGTTGGGTTTGACTTTTCCAGCCATCACTAAACAAACCCGACTTTCAGTAGGTTATCAAACCACCAAACATTTAGCAGGAATTTTACCTAATAGACGAATTTACGTTGATTATCTTATGAACATCAGTCAATGGTTTGACATAGGTGTGGCTATATTTCAAAATAAAGATTACAACCTAGCAGAAGACCAAGTGCTCAGCGCTAATGGAATTGCAATTTTTCGTGGAGGCTCAGGTAATAAATCCACCGTAGGTCAAATACGCGCAAGTATAAAATTCGCGTAATATTTTAGCAGTTAACTATACTCAGAAACCCATGAGTTTTGTGGATTTAGATATCTCGAGACCGATCGGCGCCGTTCCCAATTTTTCAAATAGAGATGGGCTAATGTGGGATCGTTAATGATTAATAAATTTTCTGCATTTTTATTTTGAGCGGCCTTAGTAAAATTAAATGAACCAGTAAGCACTTCTTTTTCATCAACAATCATAATTTTATTGTGGGCAATAGCCGGTTTGTAATCTATCCAACAGGGAATATGTTGATTGACTAAAAAACGTGAAGCACTATATTTTTGCGTTGTTTGACTTTTATCCAGTATGACATTGACCATTACGCCGCGTTTTTTTGCAGCAACTAAATGAGCAGCGATGGGTGAAGACGTAAAGCTATAAGCTTGCACAAAAATAGATTTTTTAGCGGCATCGATGACATCAGTAATTTCTTCAGTGCAATTTTGACCGGGTGTAAAACAAACTTGTATGGTGGCGTAATTATTGGATTTGCTAATGGCTAAGCTGGTGGTGATAGGAGAAACACTGAACAAGAAAAAACCACATAATAGTTTTTTTAACATAAATACTCTTTAATAAGTTTAATATTGTTGTTGTAGTCTAGCTTGCTAGGTCAGTAAATTAATTAGCTTAATTTAACAAAATTTTTAAAAGAGGTGCGAGTTCTTTTTTTTGAATACTGCAACGTAAACGTCTTACCCTTAAGATAGCGTTTAAATCGGCAAGCGCATTAGAAAAATTTTCGTTCAGAATTAAATAATCATATTCATCGTAATGAGCTAATTCAGTTTTTGCATCTGCCATACGTTTTTTTATAACATCTTTTTTATCTTGTCCTCTAAGATGTAGTCTTTTTTCTAATACTTCCCAAGAAGGAGGAATGATAAATATGCCTATTGATTCGGGCATTTTTTCTCTTATTTGCTGTGCACCTTGCCAATCAATTTCAAGGATGATATCGATACCGGCTTCAATTTTTTGGGTCACCCAATCCATTGAAGTGCCGTAAAAATGACCAAAAACGATAGCATGTTCCAACAATGACTTTTTTTGGATGAGCTGTTTAAATTCTATTTGATCAATAAAGTGATAATCTACGCCTTCTTTTTCACCCGGTCGTGGTGGTCGGGTAGTATAGGAAATAGAAACTTCTAAGTTAGATACGGACTCTAATAGTGCATTGACAAGACTGGTTTTTCCACCGCCTGAAGGTGCAGATATAATATAAAGTGTTCCAGGTATATTCATAATTTACTCAATATTTTGCACTTGTTCGCGCATTTCCTCTATCAAAACTTTGATGTTAACGGCGGATAAGGTCAATTCTGCATTCAGTGATTTAGAAGCTAAGGTGTTGGCTTCACGATTTAATTCTTGTAATAAAAAATCGAGCTGTTTGCCTTGGGCTTGATTTTTTGCCAATAAATTCTTAAATTCACGAAGGTGAATCTGTAAACGATCCAATTCTTCTGCTACATCCGTCTTCTGAGCAAATAATAACATTTCCTGCTCTAAACGGTTAGGGTCTAAGCTGATTTTAATTTCATTTAATCGAGTTAGAACTTTTTCTCGTTGCAGATTTAAAATATAAGGTAATTGAGTCTGAATATGCTGACGGAGATCCGTAAGTTTTCTTAAACGTTGATTTAATAGCTCAAAAATAGCATTACCTTCAATACTGCGAACTGTACAAAACTCATTTAAGGTTTCAGAAAATAACGTCATTAATTCAGGTTGTATGACTTCAACGTTTAATTCGGGAAACTTAAGTAGTTGCGGCCATCGTAATAATTCTCCGGGATTTAAGTGTGTTTGAGTATGGGCTAGCTGAGCAATTTTTTTGTAAGCGCCGATAAGCGACTGGGTTAATTCTTCATCGATCTCAATCGGTATCGCTTTATTAGAAAATGATTTATAACGCAGTTTGACTTCTATTCTGCCACGTTGCAAGCAGGCTTGCATTTGTTTACGGATCAAAGGTTCTAGATAGCCAAAGGTATCAGGTAGAGAAAGAACGATTTCTAAATAACGATGGTTGACACTACGAACTTCCCAAGTGGCTTGGCCCCATTCGGCTTGTTTTTCTTTTCTGGCAAAAGCCGTCATGCTATTGGTCATGGTAATTTTCAGGTTAAAAAGTATAATGCCTATTTTCAGAGTCTCTATTTTAATTACTCTGCCAGTAAAATCTAGTTTTATAAAAGGAAAGTATCCATGCGTGCAACACAACGTGCTATTGATGAGCTTCGTGTAATCAACTTGACACGTTCTTATACGAATTATGCCGAAGGGTCAGTATTAGTAGCATTTGGCAATACCAAAGTACTTTGTACAGCCAGTGTGGTACCGGGCGTGCCAAAATTTTTGAAAGGATCAGGCCAAGGATGGATTACTGCAGAATATGGTATGTTACCTCGTGCAACACATACGCGATCTGAACGAGAGGCGAGTAGAGGTAAGCAAACCGGTCGAAGTTTAGAAATACAACGCTTAATTGGCCGTGTTTTACGCGTGAGTGTTGATTTGAAACAGTTAGGTGAAAATACCATCTTTTTAGATTGCGATGTGATTCAAGCCGATGGTGGAACCCGAACTGCCGCTATTACGGGTGCAAGTGTTGCATTGAAGGATGCCTTAAGCGTAATGAAGGAAAAAGGTGAATTAACACAAGATCCATGGCGTTTTCTTGTTGCTGCAGTGTCTGTCGGAATCTATAAAGGACAAGTGATCTTGGATTTGGATTATGCAGAGGATTCTCACGCTGAAACGGATATGAATGTAGTAATGACAGAGCAGGGTGGTACCTTGGAGGTGCAAGCCACTGCAGAAAAAAATGCTTTTTCCAAACAGCAATTCGAACAACTGTTAGCCGTAGCAGAGACAGGAATAAAGCAATTATTAAAAAAACAACAAGAAAGTTTAGCTTTAAATAAAAGTTAAAATTCACTTAAATCTCTGAAAATAATTTTTTTAACGATTAAATTAACCTTTAAGTTAATCTTAATAATTTGTTATTACACTTATACTTCTTATTTTTGTAGTAAATAGAGTGTAATTTATGCATAAATTTATAAAACCGCTATCAGATGCAAAAAAAAGGAAAGAAGTAGAAGAACAAAAGCAAAGGGAAATAGGAATTGAAAAATTAAAAGCAAATTTTCCTCTGTATGGAAAAGTGATAAATTCTGATGATAAAAATATTGCTAAATTGAGTGTCTATGATGAGGAAAAGCTTTTCCAAGCAGGAGTACAAAAAAAATCTATAAATCCTGTATGTATAGACAGATTGAAAAAAATGGGTTATAGCAGGTCTGACATTTCAGTGGCAGGACAACAAGAAATACAGGCTACTGTGCCGGGGAATTCTACTGCGTCATTAAAAAAATGAATAAATGCGCAAATAATATTCATATTTTTATAACGATATTACTAACATAATCGATATTCTTTTAAGGTATCGAGCAAATTACTAATTTTTTAAAAATTGCTAAACTAGTAATATCAATTTAGGTCGATATTTCTAAAACCTAAATCTTTGAAAAGGATTTAAAAATTGCTAAAGCGTGATATTTCCACGACTAATATCTTAATTGCCGCAGCAGGTGGCATGATAGGTTCCGCTTGGCTATTTACCCCTTTTATAGGTGCGCAGATGGCTGGGCCGAATGCGCTCATTAGCTGGATGATTGCGGCACTTTTTATGTTATTCATAGCGCTCCCATTATGCGAATTGGGGGCTATGCTACCGATTTCCGGTGGTTTATCGAATTATCCGACCTATACGCATGGCAGAGAAGTGGGGTTTTTATTTTCTTGGATCACATGGCTTGCCTATGTAGTGATGACACCAATAGAAATCCAGGCCATTTTGCAATATAGCAGTCATTTTTTTCCTTTTTTGTTAATTAAAGAAGCCACTTATTTTAAGTTATCACACACAGGTTATCTGGTAGCAGTTATCATTATGTTTTTTATTGTGCTGCTGAATAGTTATGGAATTAAATTCTTAGCGGAATGTAATAAGTACGCCAGCATTGTGAAATTCCTTTTACCGTCGATTGCTATTGTGGCGTTAATACATGTCTCACCTACATTGCAAAATATCACGCTTGATTTGACTAACAAAACTAGCTGGATAGAAATATTTTCGGCTTTATCTGCAGGGGGTATCGCGTTTGCGTTTACTGGTTTTCAAAATGGTTTGATGTTAGCGGGTGAAGTTAAGAATCCGCAAAAAAATATTCCTATTGCCATTTTGGGTGCCGTATTAGTGGGATTCATTTTATATTTTATGTTGCAACTTAGTTTTCTAATGGCAGTCCCTCAAAGTTATTTGCAACAAGGCTGGCAGCATCTTAGTTTTCCAGGTGATAGTGGACCTTTAGTCGGTTTAACTTTGTTACTCGGCCTTAGCATCGTTGCCATGTTATTATTATTTGATGCGGCTTTTTCACCATTGGGAACGACATTAGTTTATACCGCTGCCACATCGCGAATTCTCTATGGCATGGCTTTGAATAAACATTTACCGCCATTTTTTTTAAAACTTAATCGTTATCAAATTCCGTATGTCACACTCTATGCTAATTTTTTAGTAGGAATTTGTGCTTTTTTGCCGTTTCCAGGTTGGCAAAAGATGGTGGCGTTTTTATCTTCGGCGAGCATACTTTCGTATGGAATAGGACCTATTTGTTTATTAGCATTACGAAAAATGCGGCCTGAACAACAACGCCCTTTCAAATTATCAGCGAGTTTAATTATCTGTCATATGGCATTCTATGTGGCTAATTTAATGCTTTATTGGTGTGGTTTTTCAGTGATATGGAAGCTTTATATCGCTATTTTAGTGGGTTTTGTTATCTATCTTTGTTATCAAAAACGTCGTTTTTGGATCAATAATTTTAGTTTATATTGGTTTTTTTCTTATCTATCCATTTTATTATTATTTTCTTATTTGGGTCCCTTTGGTGGTATAGCACAGCTAAAATTCCCATTGGGTATATTAGTGATATTGCCTTTTAGTGTGTTAATGCTTTATTTATCGCAATATTGCTTAGTTAGAGATCAAGCCGAAGAAGAATCGTTTGCATTGATGAATAAACAATTACAAGATTTATAAACTTAAAGCTTCACCGATAATACGCACTTCGGGTATTAAGCGAATATGAAATTTGTGGAATACACACTCAGCAATTTTTTGAATTAAAGCTTCAATGTCAGCGGCGCTAGCCTTGCCATTATTAATAATAAAATTAGCATGCTTGTTGGATACCGCGGCATTACCAATGGTTAAACCTTTAAGCCCGCACGCTTCGATCAAGCGTGCAGCATGATCCCCGGAAGGATTACGAAACACAGAACCACAATTGGGTTCATTAGTTGGTTGAGTGTCTGCACGATATTTAAGCAGAGTACGAATTTTGGTTAAAGCGGTTTCTTTGTTACCTGATTTTAATTGAAATTCTGCGGCCAAATAATATTCGTTTGGAAATACACTGACACTACGGTAAGCAATTTTATATTCACTAGGATAACGGATTTTTTTCTCGCCTTGCCGATTTACAGTAAGGACTGACTTAACTATATTCCAGGTTTCACAACCATCACATCCTGCATTCATGACTAAAGCACCACCAATAGTGCCAGGAATACCGGCTAAAAATTCGGCCCCCATTAAATTTTTTCTGGCAGCAAATCGAGCGAATGCCGGCGAAGCAACACCTGCTTCTGCATAAAGCGTCAGAGCATCTGTAGTTTTTAGTTTATTAAGCGCACCCTGTGTGATAACCACTGTGCCTTTGATGCCACCATCCCGTATGAGTGTGTTGCTGCCTAAACCTAAAAAAAATAAGGGTTCTTGTTCAGATAGTTGTTTAATAAAGGTAATTAAATCATTGATATCTGCAGGTTTATACAGGTGATCGGCTTTGCCACCCACTTGCCACGAACAATATTCAGCCAATTTAGCATTTTCTAGGAGTTCGCCGCGTAAATGTTGCATAATTATTCATTTTCAATTGAGAGAGCTAGTTTTTGTGCAATACTGCCAATATCTCCTGCCCCTTGTAATAGCAGGATATCACCGTCTTGTATTACTTCATCTAAAGTTTGAGTAAGATTTTCTTTATCTTTGATATGGATAGGGCTTAATTGATTATTTAAACGTATTGATTTTAATAAAGCGGCACTATCTGCGCCGGGAATGGGTGTTTCTCCCGCTGAATAAACATTTAAAAGGAGCAAATGATCCACTGCAGATAGAATTTCTACAAAATCTGCAAATAGATCGCGAGTTCGTGTGTAACGGTGAGGTTGGTAAGTCATGACTAAACGTCGGTCTGGCCATGCACTCCGTATAGCTTTTAAAGTAGCGGCTATTTCACGTGGATGATGCCCATAATCATCTATTAATAAAGCATGACCTTGTTTACATTTCAATTTTCCTAATATTTGAAAGCGTCGATCGACACCGCTAAAGTTTGCTAAGGCGCCAAGTATCGTATTATCTTTAATTCCAAGTTCTGACGCAACGGCAATAGCGGCGAGTGAATTTAAAGCATTATGTTCACCAGGAAGATTCAAAGTAATAGCTAATGGCTTTTTCTTGGGCCTAGTAACAGTAAAGTAATTTTTAATACCTTTTTGTTGGAAAGATGTAATGCGAATATCAGCATCTTCACTAAATCCGTAAGTAATAATAGGGCGCATAATATCAGGTAAAATGGATCGAATAATCGGATCATCGCAGCACATGATAGCTAAACCATAAAAAGGTAAATGCCATAAAAATTCTAAAAAGCTTTTTTTTAATTGCTGAAAATTACCCTCATAAGTTCCCATATGATCCATATCAATATTAGTTACAATAGCAATCATGGGTTTTAAGTATAGGAAAGAAGCATCACTTTCATCAGCCTCAGCGACTAAATAGCGCCCTGCACCCAAACGAGCATGCGTACTCGTGCTATTCAGTTTACCGCCAATGATAAAAGTGGGATCCAATCCACCTTCTCCTAATAAACTGGCGACTAAGCTGGTCGTGGTTGTTTTTCCGTGCGTTCCTGCAACGGCTACACTATAACGAAAGCGCATTAATTCTGCGAGCATCAAGGCTCTTGGAACGACAGGTATGAGCGCGTTCCGCGCAGCTTGAATTTCTACATTGTCAGGGGATACTGCACTGGAATAAACAATGACATCAGCATCGCATATATGTTTTTCGTGGTGACCCCATTGGATTTCTGCCCCTAATTTTTTCAGATGTTGAGTCATAGTGTTTTCTTGAAGATCAGAGCCCGAGATCATATAGCCTTCATTGAGTAAAATTTCAGCAATACCTCCCATGCCCGCACCACCAATACCAACAAAATGGAGGTGTCGAATACGTCCCATTTGATTATCAACAAAAGGGATTTTCATGACTAAAAACCTATAGTGTGAATTGAGGAGGCGTATTGTGGCATTAGTTGGCCAGTGCCTTCAACTTTTGCTATCTACCGCTGGTACTTGAAGATGCGAAATTTTGCATTTCTCGATGAGCGGATGTTCCTATTATAGAGCAGTTTTTTGTATAAAGTGCTTAGTTGAAAAGTTACTATTTGTCTACTTTAAAACCAAATTGTATTAAGCGATATTCGTAATCGATACGCAGTAATAAAGCGAGCATGATGCAGGTTATTAGTAAACTACTTCCTCCATAGCTCATAAGTGGTAATGTTAAACCTTTGGTAGGTAACACACCCGTATTAACACCAATGTTAATCATGACTTGTAAGGCAATGTTTAAACCAATGCCATAGGCAAGATAGGCAGTGAAACGTTGACCAATATTAAAACAACGATAACCTATATATAAAGCACGCCAGACTAATAGTGAAAATAATATGATCATAAACAATCCGCCTATTAAACCTAATTCTTCGGTAAGCACTGCAAACAAAAAGTCCGTATGCGCTTCAGGAAGATAAAATAATTTTTGTATACTTTCACCTAGCCCGACACCGGTCCAACCTCCACGACCAAAAGCTATTAATGATTGTGTTAATTGATAGCCTGAATCAAATTGGTTAGCCCATGGGTTAAGAAATGTCGTTAAACGTGCTAAGCGATAGGGTGAGCTAATTGCTAAGGTTCCTAAAATAATCGCTACACCCGTTAAAAGGATAATAAATTGCCAAATTCGTACACCTGCTAAAAATAACATTCCTAAACTAGTGACTAATATCACTGTGGCAGCTCCAAAATCAGGCTCGCGTAATAGTAAAAAAGTAATGATACCGAGAACTACTAAGGGCTTAAGAAAGCCACGGATTTGATTTTGCACCTGTTTTTCTTGACGTACGAGATAACCCGCAAGATAGACGATCATGGTTAATTTGACGAATTCAGAAACTTGTAATCCAAAAGGACCAAAACCTAGCCAACGCATACTGCCATTAACTTGTCGGCCAATACCCGGCAATAAAACTAAAAAAAGTAAACCAATACTGAGCACTAATAACGCAAGACTGATCTGTTGCCAGTAAGAGGTTTTTATTTGTACGACAATGATTCCGGCAGCGATTCCTAAGGTTAAGTAAAAAAGCTGATGAAAAAAAAAGTGGAAAGGCTGGCCATACTGATGTTCAGAAATCACGATAGAGGTTGAAGCGACCATTAACAGACCGAAAGCAAGCAAAGTAGCAATAACGATTAGCAGCCAACGATCATACAAAACGATGGATGCAACATCCGGATTGCTGGTTTTAGACATATCAATGGATTCCTCGCACTAAACTGATAAAAGTATCACCACGTGCTTCATAATTTTTAAACATATCCATGCTCGCACAAGCTGGAGATAAAAGCACAATATCACCTTGCGTTGCTGTTTGATGAGCTAATTTTACTGCCTGCGCCAAATCAGAAGACAGTTCGATAGAGGTACTTTTTTCTAAAGCATTTTTTAATAAAGCGGCATCTCGACCCATTAAAATCATTTTTTTAACATAGCGCTTTACGGAATCATTTAATAAAGAAAAATCAGCGCCCTTGGCTAAGCCTCCAGCAATTAAAATGATTTTACCTGAAATGGCTGGACCTAATCCATTTAACGCAGCGAGTGTTGCGCCGACGTTGGTTGCTTTAGAATCGTTATACCAAGTCACGCCTTTATGCTCTTTAATCCACTGGCAGCGATGAGGTAAACCCTTAAATTGACAAAGTGCGGTTAACATAGCAGCGGGGGGTAATCCAATAGCATGCCCTATGGTTAAAGCAGCTAATGTATTTGCCCAATTGTGTCGACCTTTAATAGGTATTTTATCAACAGAAAGTAAAATTTGATTCCCTTTTGCAAGATAGGGTTTTTGATTGACCACTTGTAAGCCAAATTCTTGAGAACCCGGTTGTAGTGACTCTAAACCAAAACTGGTTATTTTTTTGGCGGTATAGTCTGGAAAAGTATTTAAATCTTCTCGATTCCATACGGCTATTTCAGATCCATGGTAGATGCGTTGCTTAACTTGGATATAAGTGGCTAAGGTTTTATGGCGATCTAAATGATCTGGACTGATGTTGAGTATGCTAGCCAATTTAGGCTGCAAACTATAAGTCGTTTCTAATTGAAAACTTGAAATCTCTAATACATAAAAATCCGGTATCGGCTCATCAAGCAAATCTAATGCAGGTTTGCCTATGTTACCTCCCACGGCAACCTTTAGTTTTGACTGATGTATCATATCGCCTACTAAACTTGTTACCGTACCTTTAGCATTGCTGCCGGTAATCGCAATGATAGGTGCTCGTGCTTGTTGGGCAAATAATTCGATATCGCCAATGGGCTTAAGCTTATGGAGGCTGATTACTCTGTGGATATTCTTCTCGTTGAGATCAATGCCAGGACTGACAATTAATTCCTTACAATCTTTAAAGTATATTGGGTCAAAAGGCCCTAAATGGTAAGCCACTTGGGGAAATTCTTTTTTAAATACGGATAATTTGGGTGGACTTAAACGGCTATCCAAGAGTGTAAAAGGTAAATTTAATCGTTTAAAATAGCGTGCACAGGATAGTCCTGTTTCACCTAAGCCTAGAATCAAACGGGTATAAGAAGAATTAGCGTGTGGCATCAATAATTCCGCCTCCCAAGCAGGTTTGTTCTTGATAAAAAACAACAGATTGACCGGGAGTAATCGCTCGCTGTGGGGTTTCAAATGCAATTTGATAATTATCATTGCCACAGGGTGTGATTAGGCAAGGAGTTTCAAGTTGTCGATAACGCGTTTTTGCTGTGCAATGGAATGGTTTTGTGGGGGGGCAACCGCTGATCCAATGTAGCTGAGTGCAAACCAGAGCCTGAGCGAAGAGTGCAGGATGATTTTCTCCTTGTACGACGATTAATGTATTACGAGCGAGTTGTTTATCGGCGACATACCATGGATCTCCAGATTTTTCTTTCTGACCACCGATTCGCAATCCCTGTCGCTGGCCTATCGTGTAAAACATCAGGCCATCATGTTGTCCCAATATTTCACCTGCTAATGTTTCTATATTCCCAGGTTGGGCGGGCAAGAAAGTTTGTAAAAAATGTTTGAACTTACGTTCTCCGATAAAGCAGATACCGGTACTATCTTTTTTAGTCGCATTAAGAAATCCTGCTGATTTGGCGATTAGGCGGACTTTCGGTTTGGTAAGATCCGCGAGTGGAAATAAGGTTTTAGCTAAAGGCTCTTGGCCTAAAGTATATAAAAAATAGGTTTGGTCTTTATTTTTATCAGCACATTTAAGCAATTGATACGTGTTATTTTTATAGGATTTTCCCGCATAATGACCGGTAGCAATAAAATCAGCACCACATTTTAGGGCGTACGCTAGAAAAGTTTTAAATTTAATTTCCCGATTGCAGAGAATATCTGGGTTTGGCGTACGGCCTAGTTTATATTCTGCTAAAAAATGCGTAAATACGCGATTCCAATATTCAGCCGAAAAATTAATTGTGTGCAGCGGAATTGCTAATCTATCACAGATAGCTTGTGCATCGGCAATGTCGGCACTGGCTGAGCAATAATCTTCCGTATCGTCTTCTTCCCAGTTTTTCATAAACAGCCCTTCGACTTGATAACCTTGCTCTTTTAACAATAAAGCAGTCACTGAGGAATCTACTCCTCCCGATAGGCCGACCATAACACGTTGTTTTTTCATATGATTTTTTAAAGGACGTTGTACGATACGATATGAGAATGTTACGGGTTAATTTACCTGCATTTAGGCTAATTTTCTAGTAATTCGATGGGTTCCGAGCCTAGCTCCACTGTAAGCGACTTTATTTTCTATATAGGATCGGATGATGAGTATCCAGTCACCAGCCCTCTCATGTACACAGACCCACCGCGCCGGATTATTGACTCACTAAATTCTTATAGTCTTGTTTGATGCTTGCTTCATCATGAGGAGGAGAAAAAATAGCGACCAATTTACCTTCGGGATTAATCAAATATAAAGTGCCACTATGGTCAATCTGATAATTATTTTCTGAAATTTTACTTTGTTGGGCTTGTATATAAACAACACCCATTTGTTTGCTCAATTGTTGAATTCCTGCTAGGGGTCCCGAGACGCCGATAAAATGGGGGTTGAATGCTTTAACATAATTACCCACTACTTTGGGTGTATCTCTTCTGGGGTCAAGTGTAATAAAGATAACCTGCGGAAGAGGAAGTTTTTCGATTTTTAATTCCTTATAAAGTTGTGTCAACATAACCATCGTCAATGGACAAATACTTTGGCAATGAGTAAAACCAAAGAATAGTAAACTGAAATGGCCTTTTAAATTATGATTAGTAAATGGTTTACCTAATCCATTAACTAAATGAAACTCTGGAATTAATTGAGGTTGATCGATATTAGTGCCTGCAATGGGTGGAATAACGATACGAGTCTTTGAAGAGTGCCATAGGTTAAAGCCTAAACCTAAGCCTAAAGCGAGTATAGTGAAAATAATAAAGGCTAAAAATCTTTTATTAGAGATAGGGCAAGTCATTAAATAGTCCTCATTAAAGTATGGTCCATGAATAAACAAGCAAACAGCATGAGTAAATAAAAATTCGAATAATGAAAAGTTTTTATCGCTGTTGCAGCTTTAGTTTGCTTTAATAAATCAGTCGCTGCAACTATAAATCCAGTATTTAATAGTAAAGCCGCAATTAAATAAAAAATCCCACTCATGCCGATGCAAAAAGGTAACAAACTAATTCCACTTAAAAGCAGCGTATAAAGTAAAATTTGCTGCTTTGTAAAAGCGATACCATGTGTCACGGGCAACATAGGCAAGTTACTTTTGACATAGTCGGCATGTCTGGCAATTGCTAATGACCAGAAATGCGGGGGTGTCCAAATAAAAATAATTAAAACCAGAATTAAACCGCCTGGATCAATATTTCCTGTTACGGCGGTCCAACCTAACAAAGGAGGGGTTGCGCCTGCTAAGCCACCAATAACAATATTTTGTGTGGTGTGTCGTTTTAAGTACAACGTATAAATGAATGCATAAGCTATTAGGCTAATAAAGCTTAAAAAGCAGGTTAATAAATTACTTGATAGACTTAATACGACTAATCCTAAAAAACTAGCGGTTAATGAAAAAAGCAAAACATGCGTAGTTGAAATTTTTTTTAATGGGAGAGGCCGTCGATCGGTACGCGCCATTAACTTGTCCAAACGCTGTTCTAATAAGTGATTCAGCGCTCCTCCGGAGATGGCGACTAAACCGACACCTAGTAATGTAAATAAACTTAATTGCAAAGAAAGTGGTGTTGAAGAAGCCAATACCATGCCTACCCAAACGGTAATTAACATTAAGCTAGTGACACGCCATTTTCCTAATTCCAAATAGATTAAAGCTTTACTAGCCAAGCAAGTAGCAAAATTCTTTAGCATGTTTTTCCTTATGGGTTACAACCTGTCCTTCATTAAGCATTAAGGCGAAAAAATTATACGAGAATAATTCTATTAAAGGTAGGGTTTTAAGAAAAAATTAAATTATTAATTATTTTTATTTTTGAAAAAGGATAATGCTATTTTAAAGATTAGGTATTTATTTTCAAATAAATACCTTTTTATTTTTTAAATAAAAAATAACTAGACAAAATTATTTTATTAGTGATAAATTGTTTCCGATTAAAAATTAAATGAAATAAAAATTTTTTATCTTTAATAAATATAAAAATAATAAAAAAAGAGGTTTAATATGCACCCTGTTTATTTAGCAGCCCCTAAAGATTCACCATTTATGCTTGGTGAAAAAACAAAATATGTCGCAATTATAAAAGATAAAGCAGTTATATTAAATAATAAAAAATATAATTCTAAGAATGATGCTTATAGTTTGACTTTCAAAATAGGAGCTTCGAATGCAGTGGTGCTTAAAAAATGTATAAATGAAAAATTAAGTATCTATAAAGTAGAAACTCCAAGTAAGTTTATAGATTTATTAGGAAGTGAATTTGATATAAAGGAACAACAAGAACTAAATCAAGAAAATAATGTACAAGTTACAACATCTAAGTTAACGCTTGAAGATGAACAATTGATAGAAGCGTCACAATCACACCTGCCTACTTCTAGGCCTCGTCCAAACTCTCTAAGGTATGAAAACGTATCTGGTTCTTACTTAAGAAAAACATTATCATTACATGATCCGGTAAGGGAAAATTCACTCGACATACAGCAGCCAGATATCCCTTCAGACTTATCTTCATCACGCAATTCAATTCATAACCAAGATTCATTGGATGCAGAACAAGATCAGCTAATTGAGAGAGCGCCAAAAATTTATTCCTTTTTTACTGAAAAAGCAAAAAATACTCCCTTATCTCATATAAAATCTCACGGGCTTAATATTCAAAAAGGTTATTTTAATGGTGGAGTAAAATCAAAAATATTATTAGATATTACGCAACTAGCGGAACAGATAAAGAGCAACAGTAATGAGATAGGAAATGAATCATCAAATGAACAAATACAAGCATTAAAGCAAAAGGTTTCAATGCTAAATGAAAAAATTAATGACAAACAAAATCTTGAAATTTTATCTCGATATCGCGGTTTTTCTGCATTTAAATGTTTTGCTACACTTTGGGGTGGTGGAAGAGTGAAGAGTATTGAGTATGTTGAACAATTACAAGAACAAGTAGCTAGCTTACTCAAAGAGATCACTCCATTAAGACCTACTGTTTAAAATTTATAAAATTAAAGGGCAGCTTTTTCTGCCCTTAATAAAAATAATAAGGGGATAATATGTATCCATTATCAAATTTAAAACAAATTAAAGATGAAAACTTGCAGCAGGAGTTAGATGAATTACAAACTAAAACAGCTGAATTGGAAAGGTATCGTAATTTTGCAGAAGTTGATGATCTTTTAGAAGAAAGTAAAAATGTCATTGCGAGTGAAAAAAATGTTGAAGTGATAGCACAAAGTAGTAAAAAAATAGATAGTATAATGAAATTACTAACTCAACCTATACAAGAAAAAATGAATCAATTAATTTTTTTAAAAAATTTAATTGAAGCTTATTGTGATCAAACTGAAGTGCAAAGTTTAAATAGTACTTTAGCTATTCAAGAAAAAAAATTAAAAATCGAAATAACAAAAAAAATTATAGATTCACAAGAAATTAAAAATCAGTTTTTTAAAATTGATGCGATTTGTCATAAAAATTTAAAGAAAATAATAGGAAAAATAAAGCAAAGACTATTAGAATTAGAAAAATCTTGTGATGATAGATATAAAGCCTATTTGAATAATCAATTGGAGATAATTAGCTTATCCGAAAAGGAAATTAACGAAAAAGTAACTGAAATGCCAGCTTGTTTTGCTACGATAAAATTTGTAATTGAATCGATTAACGAATTTGAATCCAGTCATAAATTATTTATACATTTAATACATTCTTTTAATTCATCTAAAGAATACTATCAAAAATTAACCGATATTTTATTTAATTCTGCTGTTATTACTCTTTGTAAACGTGGATTAGAAATTCAAATAAAACTGTTAAATAATAATTTTTCCAAGTTTGACCCCAGATCGCAGTTGCTTGAAGACTTAAATACAGATTTACAATCGCTTAATCAAGAAACCAAGCAATTAATCAAACTAAGCAGTGAAGAATTAAAACTTAAACACAATAATTTAATGAATCTTGTCAAGAACTCTAATGAAGCCTTAACTGCTCATAATAAAAAATTATCTTATTCGAGTACCCAGATTGCTATGAATAAAAGTATAGCGATTAAACTTATTAAGGATAAAATTGATTTATTGTTAAATACTGAAATAAATTTCGAAGATAATGCTTCGAGTCAAGCAGTGATTGATAAAATTTCAGAATTGAAGCAAACAATTAAGGACGCTAAGGGAATCTTATCTGAATATCGAGGGATATCTTTTTTACGTTGTGTTGCTACTCTGTGGGGTGGAGGGAAAGTCACAAGTCAGGGATTAGTTAATACATTAGAAGAACAGTTAACAGATTTTCCGAGCAATAAGACTAGACTATCGCCGAGTATAAAGACTTGCTAAGTTAGAAAGGGACTTTTAAACTGTCCCTTTTTGATTTAAAGAGATTAATAACAAGATGCGCATTTTTAATCTTGATAAGATATTTAGTTTTGCTCTCTATCCTGATGGAAATAAGAAACGTAATCGTAATAGCCAAAGCTACTGTTTAACGGTTGATCAATATAGTAAGAATGGTATCGATGAGACCGATACTGAAACACTTAAAAATCATTTAAAGAATATGAAGGTTCTATGCTTAGGTGTTTTGGCTGATGAATTTAAGAACAGAGATAAACCTGAGTTAGGCGCTGTAAAGTTTCGGATAAAAAAAACAGATAAATACGAGATCAAAAGAGAGTTTTTATCACCTAACAAAAATACTCCATTACCACTTTTTTTGTTTTACAAGAAGAAAAAAGCTAAAGTTACTAAAGCGCTAACTGATATTTTAAGTCCATTCTTTTTTAACATCATTAACTTATACAAAGAAAAAAATTTAGAGTTAAAAAAAATAGGGATAAGCAAACAAGATATTATTGAAATTAATTATGCCTATCAAAATAAGATTACAAAAGCAGCTGAAATTATTTTTAAGAAAATAGAAGGATCTCATACAGAAGTAAATATTATCGGTTTATTTGTCGACCCTTATTTTATACGAAAAGTAGATGACAGGTTGTTTTTAGAAGATACTCGACCTATTGATACGTTTCCAAGGCAGAATATTCCCCTTCTGAAAGAACAAAGTTTTTTAGAAGGAGATCAGGAATTAATAAAACCTGAAACGGATAGTAATAACTTGAGTGCATCTATTTTTTTGAGCAATACTTACAAAAAAAATGATATTTTTGAATCATTAGATCGGGTTTTTACTGAATCTGTGGAAGAAAAATCAAAAAACTTATCGGTTACTGCAGAAGATGGAATTGCTAAAGAGGTAGTTGATGCTGCTCAGTTAGATTCAGGAGTAGACAGGCATGATACAAGTGTAGATTTAGTCACTAGTCGGCAAGAAGAAATAGTCGCTTCTATATCATCAATAAGTAACCCAATTGCTACTAAAAGTAAATCCTATGATTGGAATTCAAGAGCCAAAAAAGAGATAACGCATTTGCTTGTAGGGTATCAAAAACATTTATCTCAAAGGTTTTTTTTTCGTAATAATACTGCAAAGATTGAGAAATTATTCATTACAGAAGATTTATTAGCAAAAATAAAGCAAGATACTTATGAAAGCTTTTCGAATTGTTTAGAGAGTATTAATACTAAAAAAATTCTTGAAACCCACAGAGATTTACCTATTATCCAGAAAATAGGTAAATTTTTCAAAGGCCATAGCAAAACGGAGGGCACATTATTGCTAGAAAATATATTTTCTAGCTTAAATGAGAATACTATAGTAATAAATTCTATATCTATTTAAATTAAATAAAAAAAATAAAAATAATAAGGATAAACTATGAAATATAATTTATTTAAAGCAATTAATGCTAATGTACTTTATGAATACAAAGGATCTTATAAAAAAAAAGGCGATCAGCAGGCTTTTAGTAATTTCAAGAAAATTTCAAGTGAAATAGGAGAAGCGTATCCAACAGAATGGAATTATCAATCTTTTGAAATAACAAATAATTCTTTTTCTACAGCGTTCATTCTTCCTTCGCAAATATTTCCTATTAACCATCATTATCAGCGATCTTATTTGCAAGAACATAATCAAATTCAAAAAAAAGATTCTAATGTAGCTGAGGATACTGATAAATTAAAGGATAAAGATCTAAAAATAGCAAAACCCAGGAATTTTTTAAACAAGATAACTAAACTATTTTCTTTAAAAAAAGAAATATTTATAAATGGAGTGAAAAATTGTAATGATGAATTTGATTTTTTAAGACTTAAAAATTTTTGATCGCTTAAGGATCAAATTTTCTAATTGGTATCCATACAAACCAATATTTAATGTAATGATAATTAATAATAGTAACGCAGCAACAGCATTGTGTGCCATGGCAATAGGCAAAGGTAACACCCATAATACATTTAAAGCACCTAAACTAATTTGTAGACCTAATAAGAATGCTAGTAATACAGCGAGACTGCGTAAAAAAATTCTTTTCGTTACATTAAATAGTTTATAAACTACCAAACCTAAGTAAATAGTAGTAATTACCGCCATTATCCGATGAGTCATTTGTATGGCAGTGCGAGCAGTATGAGATAAGATACCCCCTTCGTAATTAATATTTGTATTTAGCCAAAGGTGAAAACCTTCGAAGAAATTCATGGCAGGCCACCATTGTCCTTGACACCGCGGGAAATCGGGACAGACAAAAGCGGCATAATTAGCGCTGGTCCATCCGCCGAGACAAATTTGTATTATGATCAATAATAAACCGAATGCCATCCATGATCTTAATTTTTGTTCCGATACAGAAGATTGCTTTATGGATAATTGGCTCAGTCGTAGTATTAATAGCCAAAGCAAACTCAATAACGCTAATCCACCTAATAAATGAGATAGGACAACCAAAGGATGCAATCGCAAAGTAACAGTCCATTTTCCTAACAAGCCTTGTAAAAACAATAAAAAAAGCAAACTAGTGGCTACCCATACGGGTTGTTGGGATAGTTTATATTTATTAATAATTAAAACTATTGCGGCAAAGCTTAATAATACTAAGGTAGCCGCCATATAACGATGAATCATTTCTGGCCATGCTTTTCCTAGATCTAAGGTTTTTCCTATAAAAGAGGCTTGCTTTATTTGTTTGGCATCCTTAGGCAAGGTGAACTTTCCGTAGCAACCTGGCCAATCAGGGCACCCTAAGCCTGCATCTTTCAAGCGAGTGAATGCACCCAATTGCACAACAATGAAAGCCAATAAAAAAGCAATATATAAAAAATATAAAGCCGATTTGTTTTCCGGAAGCATATTTTATCCTGTTGTTGAAATTGTCAATAAATGCGTTAAATCTTGGTATATATCCTCACCAGAGGCATCGCTCGAATAATATAAAATAATTTTTCCAAATGGATTCGCTAAAAAATACCCACTTTTTTGATGTTTAATTTTCAATACCGAAAAAATTTTTTTTACTTGTAGTTTAGAGATCGTATAGTTTAGTAAATTTGAATCTTTATTTATTAATGGAGAAAGACGAAGTAAATTTGTTTTAGCTTGTATTAAGCCATACTTTACACGGTAACGATTCTTGCCTAATGCTAATGTGATTTGCCGCATGGTATGCAAATTTTTTTGACATAATTCACGACAGGGCGATTCGTTTAAATAAAATAAAAACCAACTACCATTAAACGAACGAAGTTTTGTTCTATTTGGAATTAATTTTAGTTGCTGTAAACTCAAGTTGAAAGGAATAAGAGTCCCTTTATTGACTGTTTTGTGATGTAACCAGAGAGGATTTTTATTATAAAGGGCCACAGCTACTATTAACGGCGTTAGAAATATAATTAATAACAACAGAAAAATAAACAAATAATGGGGGGTATGTTTTTTTTTCATAAACGATGAATATGAATACTAAAAAAAGCAATAAATAAGGTGAAACTTAAAACAAACCATTGAAAAGCATAAGCATAATGACGGTTCGCTTGTAACGTAACAGGTTGCCAAAGTGGTGTAAAACTATAAGTTTGTTTGGTGTTAATGACGAGCATAAAAGGTTGAAAATTATTTCTTTTTAAGAAATCTGGATTGATAGATTGAATTCTTTTCGGCCATTTCTTTTCATTTATCTGCTTGAAGCTAAAGGTTTTGTTAGGAAATACAATTAAGCCACGTATTATTAGTTTATTGTTCAAAGGCGGAATTTTTGGAATTTTTTTTCTATCGATACTTTGCGGTATCCATCCTCTATTGACTAAAATGAGTTCCTGTCTATTATTTAAAATAAAAGGAGTGAGGATTTCATACCCGACTTTATGTAAATAAATCTTGTTTTCTAATAAAAAACTGTGTTGATTATCAAAATGACCTTGCATAATTCCAGGAAAATAATTTTTTTCTAAATTAATATTTTCAATTTGATTTAAATTAATCGGTATGGCTACCGAGCGTTGATAAAATATTTTTTGGATTTGATTTTTACTATCACCACGATGAATTTGCCAAAATCCTAAATAAACAAGTAAGGGAAGTAAAAAGATTACCATCAGACTGGGAAATAAAGTAGGTGTAAAGCAATAATTACTAAATTGAATGGATATAATATTTTTTTTCATGTTTTAAAAAATCAAAAAAAATGCCAAGGCCAAAATTACCGCAAGAAAATCCCACCACCATACGGCCGCATCGAAAGAAAAAGCATTTTTTTCTAGTAGTTGGTTGTGATAGATTCGAAAACATAAAATGGATAAAAATAATAGCGCGGCAGCAATATTTAATAAATGTAATCCTAGGAAGGCGATTAAAAAGCTACCATAGATTCCACTTTTAGTAATAATATGAGTATGAATGAGATGAATAAAATAATAAGTTTGTGAAATAAAAAAAATACAGGCTAAAAAAATAGCTAAATTTAAGTTTAGGCGACATAATTTATAGCGGGCTTTTTTTAAATAGTAGAGTGCACCAGTTAAAAGTAAGGCGCTAAAAAGTAGAATGATTAAATTAATGAATGGAATTTGGCGCAGAGAACCTAAACTCGGTGTGCTAGCAACAGTTGCTGAAAAGCTAGAGGGGGGTAATAATGGCCAATGTTTAGCAAAATCTGGCCAGAGTAAATAATGGGTTAGCTGTGAAGCATCACCACTTTGTCCAGCTAGCCATGAGGTAATTGAAAATCTTACGTGAATAATAGAGCCCATGAGTAAACCGAATAAAAATAGTTCAGAGATTAAAAACCATAACATGCCCCAACGGAAGGTTTTATCCATTTGTTGATTGTATAATCCAGCATTACTTTCTTGTGTTACATTCCAAAACCAACCGCTCAGCATAAACACTAACCCAGCTATACCTATTATAAATGCGATTAGCCCCCATTTTTTTTCTAAATTAAGTGAGCCAAAGGCTAAAAAGAGTAAAGCGAGTGCACCCAAAATGGGCCAAGCGCTTTGTTCGGGTACATAGTATGAAGAGTCTTTGTTTTTCATTCGCGTTTGTCCTTTAACGTGATCTTGGCTTGAATTTTTATTTCATGAAAGGGTTTTAAATTGGAATATGGCCTAAAGTTTGTGGTGCTATTTTTGCATGTTTTAAACCGCTTGTGTCGAATAAGGTATAAGCTAAAGTAATCGTATTAATATTTTTTGGTAAATGCTGATCAATATGAAATAAAACCGGCATGTCTCGTTGTTGACCGGGATTAAAAGTTTGCTGAGTAAAGCAAAAACATTCGGTTTTTTTTAAATAACGTGCAGCTAAGCCTGGAGATACGCTGGGGATGGCTTGTACAGTCATTGGGCGATTCGAATTATTTTTAGCTGCAAAATAAATTAAAATATTTTCCCCTGGATGTAATTGTATATGCTGAAGCCTAGGGTAAAAATCCCAGGGAAGATAGTTGTTGTTATTTGTCATAAATTCCACACGAATATTGCGTGATAAATCAATTTCATTCGAAGTTACATAGGCATTTTTATCGGTTTTCCCATTAATACCTAAATTTTTACACAGTACGTTATAAAGTGGAATCATGGCAAAGCCAAAGCCAAACATGCTTAAGGTGGTAAAACAGAGCAAAAATAAAATTTTTTTATTTGATAATTTCGCTATTCTAACTGTCATGCGTTTGTATACTCACAGCAATTGGATTTTTGGCAAGGCGTTGCGAAAAAGAAGCAACCGAAGTGTATATAATATACATGAGGATTGCGAGTTGAGCGACAGCCAAAAATTCAAGTGCGAAGAGTATATTACTCAAATTTTGGGGGTGTAGTAAAACTATGTAATGGAGGAGGGGAACTTAAGGTCCATTCTAATCCTTCAGCGCCTTCCCAAACCTGAGAGCTCGCTTTTTTTCCTTTTCTACGTATCGATTGAATAATAATGTAGAGAAAAAATACTTGAGCAAAGCCGAATAAAAAAGCACCTAAACTTGCAATTGCATTAAAATTGGCAAATTGTAAGGAATAATCGGCCACTCGTCTTGGCATGCCAGCTAGACCTAAAAAGTGCATTGGGAAAAAAGTTAGATTGACACCAATAACAGATAGCCAGAAATGACATTGACCTAAGCGTTCGTTGTACATAACGCCAGTCATTTTAGGCAACCAATAATAAGCTCCGGCAATAGCCCCAAATAAAGCACCAGGTACTAAGACATAATGGAAGTGTGCTACCACAAAATAGGTATCTTGATATTGAAAATCTGCAGGTACCATGGATAACATGACACCCGAAAAACCACCGATGGTAAATAAAATAACAAATGCTAAAGCAAATAACATGGGGGTTTCAAAACTGATAGCACCGCGAAACATGGTGGTTACCCAATTAAATACTTTAACTCCTGTAGGCACGGCAATTAGCATAGTGGTATACATAAAAAATAATTCAGCAGCCAAAGGAACACCGGTTACAAACATATGATGTACCCAAACAATAAAAGATAAAAATGCAATGGCTAACAATGCATACACCATGAACCGATAACCAAAAAGTTTTTTGCGACTAAACGTCGGAATAACCTGCGAGATAATTCCAAAAGCTGGAAGAATAATAATATAAACTTCAGGATGTCCAAAAAACCAAAAGAGATGTTGATAGAGTAATGGATCGCCTCCGCCTGCCGCATTAAAAAAACTTGTTGCAAAATGTCTGTCCATAAGCATCATTGTCACTGCAGCCGCTAAAACGGGCATGACACCTATGAGTAAAAAGGCCGTAACAAACCAACTCCAACAAAATATCGGCATTTTCATCATGGTCATCCCAGGAGTTCTAAGATTGAGAAGCGTGACAATAATGTTAATAGCGCCCATTAATGAAGAAAGCCCCATTAAATGAATCGCAAGAATTAAATAATCTGTGCTAGCTGGTCCATAGGTCGTTGATAAGGGCGCATACATTGTCCAACCAAAGTTAGGTGCAGAACCATCCATAAATAAGGTACTAAAAAGTAAAATAGCGGCAACGGGTAAGATCCAAAATGCCCAATTATTCATACGTGGCATGGCCATATCAGGTGCACCTATCATTAAAGGAATCATCCAGTTGGCAAAACCAGAAAAGGCCGGCATGATAGCGAGGAATAACATGACTAAGCCATGCATGGTCGTCATTTGATTAAAAAATTCTGGATTAAGTAAACGCGCACCCGGTTGAAATAATTCTGCACGAATTAATAAAGCAAAGACTCCACCGATAAAGAACATCAGTAGGCTAAAAAGGAGATACAATGTCCCAATTTCTTTATGATTAGTTGTGAATAGCCAACGTTTGATAAATGCTAGACAACCTTGAGTGGCCGAATGTTCTAAATCAAGTATTTTTTCCATGAAGAAGTTCTCCTACTTGTTGTTTGGCCCATAAATTAAATTCTTTTTTACTCACCGCTTTTACAACGATAGGCATAAATGCATGGTTTGTCCCACACAGTTCAGCGCATTGGCCACGATACGTGCCTGCAGTATCTATTTTTGCCCAGGCTTCATTAATAAATCCTGGAATAGTATCGCGTTTAATGCCTAAAGTGGGTACCCACCATGAGTGTATGACGTCATTCGAAGTAAATAAAAATCTAATTTTTTTATGAATAGGCACAACTAATGGATGATCCACTTCTAATAAATACCATTGATTTTTCTTTGCTTCATTCTGTAATTCTTCTACAGGTGTAGAGAGATTGCTAAAAAAATCGATTCCTTGATCTAAATAAGCGTAGTGCCAACGCCATTGATATCCAGTCACTTTAATCGTTAATTCAGAATCGCTATTATCATTCATTTTGATTAAAGTTTTAGTGGCAGGTATTGCAATAACAATTAATATAATAAACGGCACAATGGCCCATGCAATTTCCAAAAAAAAATTTTCATGAAATTGAGCAGCATTGACTCCTCGTGATTTTCTATGCCGAATAAGCGAATAAATCATGATGCTAAATACTACGATGGCAATTCCTACGCAAACCCAAAATACCAGCATATGTAAATGATAAATGGCATGACTGATAGGCGTAACGCCTCGCGGCATATTGGTTTGCCATGCCGCTAAAGCCAATCCTGGACTAAGTAGAAAATTAAAATTAATAAAAAAAATTAAAAAAAATTTTTTAACATGCTTCATATCCTATCTGTCCTTTTTATAGTGATCACAATAACTTTTTAAGTTTAGGATGTTTTTATTTCAATCAATAGGCACAATTGATTAATTTAAATGCTTAGCATAAAAGATCATTACCATAAAAAATAATTGCCAGTAGTTTTGCTTTGTTCAACCATATATTTTACGCTAGCTTCTAATTCTGAATTACTACAATTTTTGCAGTCTCCTTTTGCAGGCATTTTTTTATACCCCAAAATAGTATGTTCAAATAAAACATCGATATTTTTGGCAATAATGGGTTGCCAGCGTGCTTTATCCCCTAATATAGGCGCTCCTAATTTCCCATTATCATGGCAGATAGCACAATGTTGTTGGTAAATTTGTTTACCTACTTTTAGGCTCAGCGGTTTTTCTTGTACGGGAATGGTTTTGGTCGCCCCCGCTTGATCATTTAGGATGAGATAATCAACGGCTGCTTTTACTGCATCATCTGAGCATCCAGTGCAAGTTCCTTTAGGTGGCATGGAATTAAAACCATGAATAGCCCGTTCATAGACAATATTTTTTCCTTGCTTTAAACGTTTTTTCCATTCAACGGTATCGCCTAATTTTGGAGCGCCTGCTGCTCCACTGGCATGGCAAACCGCACAATAAGATTCATAAACTTTGCGGCCAGTTTTAGCGGTAATGACTCCACTGAATGCAGAATAAGGCACTTGGCTTTTTACTGTTTTTAAATAAACTGCGATGGCATTTAAATCGTGAGTAGATAAATACTTAAGACTATTACTATTAACTTCTGCCATGGGTCCTGCTACGACACCGGCATTTCTTAACAGTTTATTTTGTTTAAAGACGGCTCGAATATCATCGATACAAATACCTTTTAATCCACTTGAGCTTATATTCGGTGCGTAATAACCTTGGATAAATCCTCCCGTTAGGGAATATTTCTTTTTTTCAGCACCTAACAAATTCAAAGGAGTATGGCACATTCCGCAGTGACCTAAGCCTTGGACTAAATAAGCCCCACGGTTCCATGAGTTCGTATATTGCTTATCTATTTCATAAGCACCAGGACGAAAAAATAAAATCCGCCATCCTAGTTGCAAAAAACGCCAATTAAATGGCCACATCATTTCATTGGCCTGGTTAGCTTTTTTAACTGGATCTAAACTAAATAGATAGGCTTTGATCGCTAACAAATCATGAGTATTGATTTTGGTGAAGCTAGCGAAAGGAAATACCGGAAAATAATAAGTTCCATTCGGGGCTATACCTTCATGCATGGCACGGATAAAATCTTTATCATTCCATGTTCCTATTCCTGTGGTTTTATCTGGCGTAATATTGGGCGAATAAATGCTCCCGAAAGGCGTATAAATTCCTAATCCTCCAGCAAAAGGTTGGCCTTGGTGTTTTGTATCGGTATGACAAGCGATACAATCACCCGCTTTACTTAAATATTCACCCCGTTTAATCAGTTTGCGTAATGCAGCATCTTTAGGATAATTAATGGGAGGATAGGGGATATTGAGTTCAGGATTTTTCTTTGTTGGATCAGCATTCGAGTTGGCAAATGCCAAACTAGATGATAGCAAGATGGATATAAAAAAAGAATATTTTAAAAAATTATAGAGATATCTTAAGATTATTTTATTCATAGTCCTTTACGAATCCAATCTTTTTTAGATATGTTACAACCCTTATGCACTCGATTTTATTAGCTATTTTCGATCAATTTACGTGATCAAAAAACCAGGGCAAAGGTCTCAGCAACTATCTAATGACTTATCATTCGTTATAATGCCATAGTCATCGTTTATTTTTAAGTATTATTGTATTTATTCCATTCTTTGTTAGATACACTATCTTAATTTTAAAGCAATCTATTTATTTATAGATAATATAAACTATTTAGTGGAGTGACGGATAACTTTCTTCCTATTGAACGCATGTTAGAAGATGTCTTTAATGATGACTATAGATGAACTCACTAAGGCTATTAAGCTTTTAAAGGCGGGAAAACTAATTGTTTTTCCTACTGAAACAGTCTATGCCTTAGCAGGTGATGCGAGAAATTTAACCGCGGTTCAGAAAATTTTCGCGCTAAAGCAACGTCCTTTAAATCAACCTTTAAGCGTTTTATTGGCGAAAGAACATCCCCTGGATAGATGGGCCAGAGACATTCCTAAGGTTGCAGAAAAGTTAGCTGATCATTTTTGGCCGGGTCCTTTGACGCTTATTTTAAATAAAGAAAAATCAGTTTTGCCTGAATTAACCGGTGGGCAAGATAAAATAGGTTTACGCGTGCCGGATCATCCTATTGCGCAAGCGATATTAAATTCTTTTGCCAGCGGAGTCGCAGCGCCTTCTGCGAATCGCTCCACTCATCTTAGTCCTACCTTAATTGCACATGTACAGCAAGAATTTGATGATAAACTCGAACTTATTATTAATGGTGGACCTTGTTCTATTGGGATTGAATCAACGATTATTGATGTGACTTTTGACGTTCCGCGAATACTTAGATTAGGCGCTCTCCCGTTAGAACAAATAGAATCTATCACTCCCTACGAGATTGGGGAATCCATATTATCTCATCGTTTTTCTAAAAAGCCTTTGATAGAGCAAGTTTCTAAACAAGAATTAGATCGTATCATCGATAGTTATTTAAATCAGCATAAGCTATTAACCGTGTTTGGATTAGGCCCAGCAAAGAAAAAACATAAAGACTTAACTTGGATTCGTATGCCGAATGTGGCTAGTCAATATGGGCAGAGGTTATATCAATATTTGCATGAAGCGGAACAACAGAGTGATAAAATTTTGGTGGAATCTGTACCCAAGCTCAAGGCCTGGGCCGGGATCCAATTGATATTAGATAAATATTCTTAAAAGAAATGAGTCGCTCATCGTAAACTAAAGCAAGGTCACAACATGGATTTTTTTATAAAATTAGACTAAATTAAAAACATTTATAGGTAGATACGTATGTTAGCGCTATTCTTTTTCTATAGTCTTTGTGTGCTTTTTGCCTGGTGCAAGGAGCGAAGGCTCGCTATAGGTTTATTTATAGTCTTTTTATTACTAACAACGTTTATGTTTATTCATCATATGACTGATCATTTATCTCTGCAATTTTAGGGATAATTAGTATGCGCTCTTCTAAAATAGCCAAAATTATTAAGATCCTCAATGCGATAGATGCTCTAGGTTTAGTTTTTTTGCTATTGATCGCGTTTATTTTACAAATAGGCTTTCACGAATTACCTTGCCCTTTATGTCTCCTGCAACGGCTTGGTGTGTTGGCAATAGCATTTGGTTTTTTGCTGAATGTACAATTTAAAATACGACCAGCCCATTATGCGCTTTCTTTATTATCGGCCATATTGACAGCGTCTATTAGCGTACGCCAAATTTTTCTTCATGTAATTCCAGGTGATACGGGTTATGGGCTTCCTTTATTTGGTTTACACCTCTATACCTGGGTATTTCTGCTGTGCGTAGGCGTGATTATTTATATCTCCATTATTTTTAGTATTTCACCTCAATATGAATATGATGAACCCTCCAAAACAAAGGGAATGCAGTTTTTAACCCATATGGCGTTTGCGCTTGTTTTTCTTTTGGCCATTTTAAATGGAATTTCTACCTATTTTGAATGTGGGTTAAAAGCTTGTCCAGACAATCCTGTCAAATATGAGATTCAATTAGTTGCATCTCATTCTCACCATACTTAATTTTTGTTTTAACATGGCTAAAAAACGATAAAAATTAGCTTTGTTTATTCTCGAGGAAGTATGAATCTCAAAGATCTTAAATATTTATTAGCTTTAGCAGAATACCGTCATTTTGGAAGAGCTGCTAAAGCGTGTTCGGTTAGTCAACCAACCCTAAGTATACAATTGAAAAAGTTAGAGCACACTTTAGCCGTACAGTTATTTGAGCGCGGACAAAAAAGGGTATTAATTACCGCAGTAGGGATGCGTATTGTGGAGCAAGCAAAGCAGGTACTCAGTGCTATGCGCGAGCTTGAGAGATTAGCCAAATTAGCTAAGGATCCATTTTCAGCAGAATTACGCTTGGGACTAATTCCTAGTTTAGGGCCTTATTTACTCCCGCATATTTTACCTATTATCAAACAACAATTAACTAAACTTTCGCTATATTTATATGAAGATAAAACGGATTTACTTCTGACGCAATTAAATCAAGGGGTGTTAGATGCCATAATATTAGCATTACCGGTTCCACATAAAGGCATGCAGTGTAAAACTTTATTCAAAGAACCTTTCTTTTTGACTATGCCAGCATCGTATTCTTCACATTATTCTAAAGAATTACATTTAAAAGACTTAAAGGATGAAAATCTTCTTTTATTAGAAGAAGGTCATTGTCTCAGAGATCAAGCATTAGAGGTGTGTCGTAAAAAAACTAACCTTAAAGAAAAGATGAATTATCGGGCAACCAGTTTAGAAACTTTGCGACATATGGTGGGAAGTGGGGCAGGAATTACTTTACTTCCTTTATTAGCTTTAGAAGAGCATTCTTTGATAATTAATAAGCCTTTTGCTGCTCCTAGACCTGAGCGAAAAATTGGAATGTTATGGCGTAAAGAAAGCGCTTTGGAGCCTTGTTGCAAAAAGATAGCCACACTCATTGAAACTACGATTCCTGATGTTTTAGCTGATTTAGAAAAAAAACTGGATTCAGCTAAATACACTCACAACACTTGAATTTTTGTCTGTGTTGCCGTTCAATTTGAATCCTCTTCGCGGCTAATTGCCAAAATTCACACTGTGAGTATAACTTTAACCTTTGTATTTGAAGAAAAAATTACTTTTTCATAGAGTCAAAAAATTCATCATTGGTTTTGGTGTTTTTTAAGCGTTCAATTAAGAACTCCATGGCGGTTACTTCATCCATGGATTGTAAAATTTTACGTAATATCCACATTTTTTGTAATACATCAGGTTTAGCCAGTAACTCTTCACGTCGAGTACCCGATCGATTTAAGTGGATAGCAGGATAAATACGTTTTTCAGCTATTCTTCTATCAAGATGAATTTCCATATTTCCGGTTCCTTTAAATTCTTCATAGATAACATCATCCATTTTTGAGCCGGTATCAACCAGCGCGGTTGCGATGATGGTTAAACTACCCCCTTCTTCAATATTACGCGCAGCGCCAAAAAAACGTTTCGGTCGTTGTAGTGCATTCGCATCGACACCCCCTGTTAATACTTTTCCAGAGGAAGGAATAACAGTATTATAAGCACGCGCTAAGCGGGTGATAGAGTCTAATAAAATAACGACATCCTTTTTGTGTTCGACCAAGCGTTTCGCTTTTTCAATCACAATTTCTGCGACTTGTACATGGCGAGTTGCAGGTTCATCAAAGGTACTTGCAATGACTTCACCACGAACAGAACGTCGCATATCGGTTACTTCTTCAGGACGCTCGTCAATTAATAAAACGATCAAGTAGCATTCTGGACAATTATGCGAAATCGATTGTGCGATATTCTGCATCATCATCGTTTTACCGGCCTTTGGAGGGGACACAATTAAACCACGTTGACCTTTCCCAGTCGGAGCGACTAAATCAATAATTCTAGCAGTAATGTCTTCTGTGCTACCGTTTCCGCGTTCGAGCGTAACTCGTTCGTCAGGGAATAAAGGGGTTAAGTTTTCAAATAAAACTCGATTTTTAGCATTTTCAGGCGCATCAAAATTAATTTCGCTTACTTTAAGTAAAGCAAAATAACGTTCAGATTCTTTAGGGGGACGAATTTTTCCTGAAACCGTGTCGCCAGTATGAAGATTAAAGCGTCGAATTTGACTAGGAGAAACATAAATATCATCAGGCCCTGCAAGGTACGAACCTTCTGCAGAACGTAAAAAGCCAAATCCATCCGGTAATATTTCTAATACGCCGTCTCCATAGATATCTTCTCCTCTTTTTGCTAGTGCTTTAAGGATAGAAAAGATCATATCTTTTTTATGCAGGCGGCCCAGACCATCTATTTTTAATTCTTCAGCAATGGCAACCAATTCGGCTGGGGAGTTTTTCTTGAGTTCAGTTAAATTCATAGTATTGTTTCTTTCATAAAAGGAAATGTAAAAATTGAGTGAGTATTAAGTATTTAATTGGAATATTAATATTAAGAATGAGTATCAAGAATTTAGAGAGTGTTAAAAATTCATTTTATAATTTTATATCCGAGTAGAGATACAAATAGTGCCCTACGAATAGTTAAATAAATGATGCGAAAAAAATTACCTGAAATCCCAAAAACAGTGTTAGTACCAATAGTACTTATCTTAAGGCCATCCTACTTAGAAAAATAGTTGCATTAAAGAGTACATTGGTTAAGCAAGATGTTTATCTAAAAATGCTTCTAACTGTGATTTCGATAAGGCGCCGACTTTAGTTTCTAGTGCCTTTCCATCTTTAAAGAGGATTAATGTAGGAATACCACGCACACCGTATTTTGCCGGGGTATTAGGGTTCTCGTCAACATTTAATTTACCAATTTTTATTTTTCCCTGATACTTTTGGGCAACCTCCTCTAAAATAGGGGTAATCACTTTGCAGGGGCTACACCATTCTGCCCAAAAATCAACGAGCACAGGTTGGGAATCAACTTGTAATACTTCTTTTTCAAAGGAAGCATCGTTAAGAGTAATAGTGGATGAGTTATTCATGGTGAACCTATTTGACCTCAAAAAAATAGTTGACAAATTATACTCATAGCAAGTGAGTTTTTTTGGACGGGACCGCATAGTGAAGCAACCGGAGTGTATACAATATACAAGATTGCGAATTGATCGGCAACGTAGTCAAAAATTCAAGTGCGAAGCGTATATTATTCATGCTCAGGAGCGACAACGTAAATACCAGGAGCATTCCGTAAGTAACCGTTATAGTCCATTCCATACCCAAAAACAAAACCATGATCCATAGTAATAGCGGTAAAATCTGCAGACGTTGTTCCTCCCGGTAAACGGTCTGCTTTTTGTTTATCGAGTAAGACGGCAGTGTATACTGTCTGTGCCCCCTGTTGACGACAATAATCAACGATGGCAGCTAATGTCAAGCCACCATCTAGAATATCTTCAATAATCAATATATTACGACCTTTGAGAGATACACGCGGTTTAGCTATCCAGAGTATTTCAGCTTGCCCAACGGTTTCCTGTGAATAGCGTGTAGCATGGACATAGTCGAGTTCTAATGGAAAATCTAGACGTGGAAGTAAGTTTCCTGCTGGAATAAGACCTCCAATCATAACACATAAGACGACGGGATTGCTTTCACTTAATTTATCGCTAATTGCCTTAGCCATGTTATCTAAACCTTTTTCGATTTCTTCTTTAGTAAAAAGACGAGTCGCTTTTCTTTCGACTTCTTGTATATGACTTGGAATTAACATGAATGCATCCTAATGTTCGAATAGAGGTTTTAATAGGTTAACCGCACTACGCCAGGCGTCAGTTTGTTGTAGAGCAGGGAGGGTTAGTGTGCGACGAGGAAATAATTTTTGCAAGTGCTGGGAATTATAAAGTTTAATGAGTTCAGGAGAGTGCTCTAAAATTTCCAAAGCTAAAATAGCATCTTTTCGACAATTACAAACTAATAATGCATTGCATCCGGCTTGTAAAGCCAGTCGTATACGTTCTGAGATAGTTCCCATATGTTGTACTGCTTTCATGGATAAATCATCCGTAAAGATTGCACCCATAAAATTTAATTGTTTACGCAAAATAGATTGCAACCAATAAGGAGAAAAACCACAGGGTAACGGATCAACCTGATTGTAGACGATATGTGAAGCCATTATGCCATCTAGATAGGGACTTAATTGAGCAAAAGGAATTAAGTCCTGTGCTTCAATAGTTTGATAGTCTCTATCATCTACGGTGAAGTGCGTGTGAGTATCCGCACTGACAGAACCATGTCCAGGAAAGTGTTTACCCACAGAACACATGCCCGCACGATGCATCCCTGTGATGACGGCACGCCCTAATTTAGTCACAATAGTAGGATCACTATGTAATGCACGTAAACCTATGACTTGATTTAAATTATTATTTAAATCTAAAACGGGTGCAAAACTAAGATCAATACCTACCGCTAGTAATTCACTAGCTAATAACCAGGCATGGGTTTCTGCGAGCTGAATAGCTTCCTCAGGACTTTGGTCGTAACGAGCACCAATTAATCCTAAAGCGGGCAGCCGCGTAAATTCTTCTTGAAAACGTTGAACTCTTCCTCCTTCTTGATCAACCGTTAATAAAAGTCGTTGTTTACTGTGTAAATGAATTTGCGAAATTAAGTGCTGCAGTTGAGAAATTGATTCAAAGTTACGTTGAAAGAAAATAATTCCACCCACTTGAGGATGCTTTATTATTTCACGCTCTTCAGAAGTGAGTTCTAAACCTGTTAGATCCAGTATAATAGGTCCCATAAAGTTCTCTTAATGTAAATTGTACAAATAGTTAAAAAAACATTAGTTCTTAATAGTAATCACTAATTATAACATCGATTAATTGGTAATTAATGAACGACTCGATTGCTATTAAAAATGAATGAAATGCTGAATTTAATAGATTGTAATTGTCTTTGTAAGATAAGCTAAGTAAAAATTGAAAAGGGCAACGCCTGACCGGATTATTTTTTTAATTAACATTCCGCTTGACAGAAAAGATGTATGAGGTAGAATTCGCGGGCTCTTGAGTTTTTGGCTTGAGGGAGAGAAGAGAAACTTAGGAAGTACTTAGAATAAAAAGCTAAGAAGCGCCAAAGAAAATCTTAAAGAAGTTCATTAACAAATTAAAGCAGTAAGCAAAGTGTGTGGGCGCTTGGCAAGAGCTGATATGAGGGCTATTAGAAGCAATTTTGGTAGTTATAAGTATTAGCAAACCGAGCGCTGAGATTGTGAGAGATCATAATTTGAGTGAGACGGGATTAAACAAAAAAGTGAAGAGTTTGATCCTGGCTCAGATTGAACGCTGGCGGCATGCCTAACACATGCAAGTCGAACGGCAGCACAGTAAAGATTTCGGTCTTTATGGGTGGCGAGTGGCGGACGGGTGAGTAACGCGTAGGAATCTGTCCTGGAGCGTGGGATAACCCGAGGAAACTCGGGCTAATACCGCATGATATCGAGAGATCAAAAGCAGGGGACCGAAAGGCCTTGCGCTCTGGGGTGAGCCTACGTCGGATTAGCTAGTTGGTGGGGTAAAAGCCTACCAAGGCGACGATCCGTAGCTGGTCTGAGAGGATGACCAGCCACACTGGGACTGAGACACGGCCCAGACTCCTACGGGAGGCAGCAGTGGGGAATCTTGGACAATGGGGGCAACCCTGATCCAGCGATGCCGCGTGTGTGAAGAAGGCCTTCGGGTTGTAAAGCACTTTAGGTGGGGAAGAAAGGCAGTTGTTGAATACGCAACTGTTATGACGGTACCCGCAGAATAAGCACCGGCTAACTCTGTGCCAGCAGCCGCGGTAATACAGAGGGTGCAAGCGTTAATCAGAATGACTGGGCGTAAAGGGCGTGTAGGTGGTTAATTAGGTTTGATGTGAAATCCCCGGGCTTAACCTGGGAATTGCGTCGAAAACGGATTAACTCGAGTGAGATAGAGGGTTGTGGAATTTCCGGTGTAGCGGTGAAATGCGTAGATATCGGAAAGAACATCAGTGGCGAAGGCGACAACCTGGATCTTAACTGACACTGAGGCGCGAAGGCGTGGGGAGCAAACAGGATTAGATACCCTGGTAGTCCACGCAGTAAACGATGAGAACTGGCTGTGATGTGTAGGGAGCAATCTCTGCATGACGTAGCGAAGCTAACGCGTTAAGTTCTCCGCCTGGGGAGTACGGCCGCAAGGTTAAAACTCAAAGGAATTGACGGGGGCCCGCACAAGCGGTGGAGCATGTGGTTTAATTCGATGCAACCCGAAGAACCTTACCTACCCTTGACATCCTTGGGAGAAGGCAGAGATGCCTTTGTGCCGAAAGGAACCAAGAGACAGGTGCTGCATGGCTGTCGTCAGCTCGTGTCGTGAGATGTTGGGTTAAGTCCCGTAACGAGCGCAACCCTTATCCTTTATTGCCAACAGGTTATGCTGGGAACTTAAGGGAGACTGCCGGTGATAAACCGGAGGAAGGTGGGGACGACGTCAAGTCATCATGGCCTTTATGGGTAGGGCTACACACGTGCTACAATGGGTCGTACAGAGGGAAGCCAACCCGCGAGGGGGAGCCAATCCTTTAAAACGTCTCGTAGTCCGGATTGGAGTCTGCAACTCGACTCCATGAAGTTGGAATCGCTAGTAATCGCGAATCAGCAAGTCGCGGTGAATACGTTCTCGGGCCTTGTACACACCGCCCGTCACACCATGGGAGTGGGTTCTACCAGAAGGCGGTAGATTAACCTCGCAAGAGGGGATCGCCGACCACGGTAAGATTCATGACTGGGGTGAAGTCGTAACAAGGTAGCCGTAGGGGAACCTGCGGCTGGATCACCTCCTTATGAAAATAAGATAATAAACCCTAAACGCCTAAGCGCCCACACACATTGCTTACTCTTACTAGATGAATCTTCGGATTCTCAAATAAACAGAATAGACATAAAACCGAATTAGTGGGCCGAGTATTTTGATTTGGTTCAAGGCGGACGTGCTTTGAGAAGCAGAGTGTACTGGAAAGTACATGAGCATTCGAAAAGCAAGTCCAACGAAGAAATAAAACAAAAGACGAAGGCCTTAAAAAGATTGAGGGTCTGTAGCTCAGTTGGTTAGAGCACACGCTTGATAAGCGTGGGGTCGGTGGTTCAAGTCCACCCAGACCCACCAGCTTAAGACTAAATTAAAAAAGGGCAAAGGTAGTCTTGGGTACAGAACTAAAAGGCCGAGTATTTTGTTTGAGTTCAAGGCGGGCGAGCTTTGAGAAGCGGAGTGTACTGGAAAGTACATGAGCATTCGATAAGCAAGCGCAACGAAGAAATTAAACAAAAGACGAAGGTCCTACGTATTAAGGGGCCATAGCTCAGCTGGGAGAGCATCGGCTTTGCAAGCCGAGGGTCGTCGGTTCGATCCCGACTGGCTCCACCAATACAGGCCCGAAAAGAATTGAAAGAATATAAGGAAGAGAAGGAAAAAAATAAGAAGCCAGGAAGGTAAAAGGAGATCATAGTCGTCTTTGGCGGCTATAGAGAAGTTCATTAACAAAACAGAAATCTGTAAGAAGGCGCGAAGATATAAAAGAAGTAAAATTTTTTTATGATCTTCCAAGAATGAAATAATGAAATTGTTGTAAAACAATTTCAGGGTATGTTGCATTCAGCGAAAGAACCAGAAAGAGAGGAATCCAACGAGTCAAAGCTTGCAAGCTTTACACTTAAGTTGGCGAGAAGCTTTTATGTTGCTCTTAAAAAAGTGAAATAAAAGCTGATCTAGAAAATCAAGTATTTTAATTTAGTTCGAGGCGGGCGTGCTTAGAGAAGGGAGTGTACTGTAAGGTACATGATCATTCGAAAAGTAAGTCCAACGAAGAAATAAATTAAAAGACGAAGATTGTTCACCGATAAGAGTAACGAGTTGGGTTCTCAAATCAAGTAAATAAGCGCAGAAGGTGGATGCCTTGGCAGTCGAAGGCGAAGAAAGACGTGGAAGCCTGCGAAAAGCTTCGGGGAGCTGGCAAACAAGCTTTGATCCGGAGATATCTGAATGGGGAAACCCGATCTATTTTAGATAGGTCATTGTTAACTGAATTCATAGGTTGACAAAGCGAACCGAGGGAACTGAAACATCTAAGTACCTCGAGGAAAAGAAATCAAATGAGATTCTGCAAGTAGCGGCGAGCGAACGTGGAAGAGCCTTCACGAGCTAGTTAATAGGTTAGCCAAAAGGTCTGGAAAGGCCTGCCATAGAGGGTGAAAGCCCCGTCGGCGAAAATCTGTTAATGAGACTAAGCGTGAAACCAAGTAGGGCGGGACACGAGAAATCCTGTTTGAAGATGGGGGGACCATCCTCCAAGGCTAAATACTCTCGACTGACCGATAGTGAACCAGTACCGTGAGGGAAAGGCGAAAAGAACCCCGGTGAGGGGAGTGAAATAGAACCTGAAACCGTCTGCGTACAAGCAGTAGGAGCTCCGCACTTAAATTACTTTGTAGACCAGTGAATAGAAATATGAAACTGAAAAATAAAGAAGACTATTAGAAGTAGTACTCGCAGCAATGGGATTTTTGACAAGGCGCCGTGAAAATGAGTAACCGGAGTGTATTAACCATACATTAAGATTGCGAATTGAGCGGTAACGCAGAAAAAAATTCAAGTGCGAAAAGTATATTTTAGATAGTACACAGAGTAATTAAAGTGCGGAGTGACTGCGTACCTTTTGTATAATGGGTCAGCGAGTGACTTTTAGTGGCAAGCTTAACCGAATAGGGTAGGCGAAGGGAAACCGAGTCTGAATAGGGCGTTGAGTCGCTAGGAGTCGACCCGAAACCGAGCGAGCTAGCCATGTCCAGGGTGAAGCTTGGGTAACACTAAGTGGAGGCCCGAACCCACATCTGTTGCAAAAGATGGGGATGAGGTGTGGCTAGGAGTGAAAGGCTAAACAAGCTCGGAGATAGCTGGTTCTCCTCGAAAGCTATTGAGGTAGCGCCTCGTGTTAACGACTAGGGGGTAGAGCACTGTTTCGGTAAGGGGGTCATCCCGACTTACTGAGCCGATGCAAACTTCGAATACCTAGTTCGTGATGCACGGGAGACACACGGCGGGTGCTAACGTCCGTCGTGAAAAGGGAAACAACCCAGATCACCTGCTAAAGTCCCAAAAGTTAGGTTAAGTGTGAAACGTAGTGGAAAGGTTTAAACAGCCAGGAGGTTGGCTTAGAAGCAGCCATCCTTTAAAGAAAGCGTAATAGCTCACTGGTCGAATCGGTCTGCGCGGAAGAATGAACGGGGCTCAAACCTAATACTGAAGCAGTGAATGTCATTGGTTTTTGACCGATGATGTGGTAGAGGAGCGTTCGGTAAGCCGTTGAAGGTGACCTGTAAGGGTTGCTGGAGGTATCCGAAGTGCGAATGCTGACATGAGTAACGATAATGCGGGTGAAAACCCCGCACGCCGAAAGTCCCAGGATTCCTGCGCAACGGTAATCGACGCAGGGTGAGTCGGCCCCTAAGGCAAGGCGGAAACGCGTAGTCGATGGGAAACAGGTTAAAATTCCTGTACTTTTATAGACTGTGATGGGAGGACGAAGAAGGCTAGGTTAGCCGGAGACTGGTAGTTCCGGTTTAAGCGAGTAGAGAGAAGCTCTAGGAAAATCCGGAGTTTTGTTAATCTCGAGACGTGATGACGAGTTGTTAACCTCGGTTAATGACGAAGTAATTGATGCCCTGCTTCCAGGAAAACTCTCTAAACTTCAGGTCTATAGGAACCGTACCGCAAACCGACACAGGTGGACAGGTAGAGAATACTAAGGCGATGAGATAACTTGGGTGAAGGAACTAGGCAAATTGGCACCGTAACTTCGGGAGAAGGTGCACCTTTTTTGGTGATTGGGTTTACCCCAAAAGCTGAGGGAGGTTGAAATAATCAGGTGGTTGCGACTGTTTACCAAAAACACAGCACTCTGCGAACTCGAAAGAGGAAGTATAGGGTGTGACGCCTGCCCGGTGCCGGAAGGTTAATTGAAGTGGTTAACTTGCGCTGAGATGGCTTTTGACAATGAATTAGAGAGAAGAATAATTCGAAGAGAAAAGTCAAAAGTCATGTCAGCGCAGGTGAAGCTGCGGATCGAAGCCCCGGTAAACGGCGGCCGTAACTATAACGGTCCTAAGGTAGCGAAATTCCTTGTCGGGTAAGTTCCGACCTGCACGAATGGCGTAACGACAGCCACACTGTCTCCACCCAAGGCTCAGTGAAATTGAAATCGCTGTGAAGATGCAGCGTACCCGCGGCAAGACGGAAAGACCCCGTGCACCTTTACTACAGCTTTACACTGGACTTTGAATTTAACTGTGTAGAATAGGTGGGAGGCGTTGAAGCGAGTTCGTTAGAATTCGTGGAGCCGACCGGTGAAATACCACCCTGTTAAAGTTGAAGTTCTAACCTAGGACCCTGAACGGGTTTGGGGACAGTGTATGGTGGGTAGTTTGACTGGGGCGGTCTCCTCCTAAAGAGTAACGGAGGAGCACGAAGGTACCCTCAGCGCGGTCGGACATCGCGCATTGCGTGTAATGGCACAAGGGTGCTTGACTGCGAGACAAACACGTCGAGCAGGTGCGAAAGCAGGTCATAGTGATCCGGTGGTTCCGAATGGAAGGGCCATCGCTTAACGAATAAAAGGTACGCCGGGGATAACAGGCTGATACCGCCCAAGAGTTCATATCGACGGCGGTGTTTGGCACCTCGATGTCGGCTCATCACATCCTGGGGCTGAAGCAGGTCCCAAGGGTATGGCTGTTCGCCATTTAAAGTGGTACGCGAGCTGGGTTCAGAACGTCGTGAGACAGTTCGGTCCCTATCTGCCGTGGGCGCTGGAGATTTGAGAGGAGCTACGCCTAGTACGAGAGGACCGGCGTGGAGGTACCGCTGGTGGTCCGGTTGTTTCGCCAGAAGCATAGCCGGGTAGCTACGTACCGACAGGATAACCGCTGAAAGCATCTAAGCGGGAAGCCTCCCTCAAGATAAGATCTCCCGAGGATTTATTCCTCCTAAAGGTCCGTTGAAGACGACGACGTAGATAGGTGGGGTGTGTAAGTGCAGCAATGTATTGAGCTAACCCATACTAATTGACCGTGTGGCTTGATTTGAGAATCCAACTGGTTATTCTTAGGAATCCATTTTGGAGCTGAATAAAGCATATCCACACATACTTTTTACAGATTTTTTAGTTTTGATAAAGATTTTCGCTAAGCATTAATTTAGCGAATTAAAAGTAATGAATTGGCGCCGTTGATAAAGGAGCGGTGAATTTTATTTGACATCAAGGCGGGTTAACTTTGAGTAGCGGAGTGTACATGCGAGTACATGAGCAACGGAAAAGTTAATCCAACGAAGAGATCGGATAAAAGACAAGCGACTTGGCGCAAAATGAATGCCTGGCGACCTTAGCGAGTAGGTCCCACCTGATCCCATTCCGAACTCAGACGTGAAACTACTCTGCGCCAATGATACTTTGGGGTTCCCCCATGGGAAAGTAGGGCATCGCCAGGCTACTGTACGACTAAAAACCCGCTAACTGCGGGTTTTTTCTTTATAAGCCGCGGCTTTTTATTTTTTTTCTTTTTATTGTGCTTTATGTTGAAAACTCAATATAAACTGGAAGACTTCTTTTATGAACTTCCTGAAAAACTTATAGCGCGGTATCCATCAACACAGCGTACCGATAGTCGTTTACTTTGTTTAAATAAAAAAACAGGTGCCATTCAACATAAAAAATTCAAAGATAGTTTAAAGCTTATAAATTCAGGTGATTTGTTAATTTTAAATAATACGCAAGTTATTCCCGCCCGCTTATTTGCCAACAAAACGACAGGTGGCAAGGTAGAAATATTGATTGAACGTATTTTAGATAAAAGACGATTTCTAGCGCAATTAAAATCCAGTAAGCCATTGAAGTTAGGGACAAAACTAATATTAGAAAATGGTGTGAGCCTAGAAATATCCGCTAGGGCGGAAAATATATTTGAATTAATTTTTTTAGTAGAAGTGCCTTCTATTTTAGAGCTATTAAATAAAATAGGCCATATTCCATTACCTCCTTATATGCAAAGACCGGATGAATTATTTGATTGGGAGCGCTATCAAACTGTATTTGCATCCGCACCGGGTGCAATTGCCGCACCGACAGCAGGTCTACATTTTGACGAAGACTTGTTAGCACAACTAAATGCTAAGGGAGTTAACATTGTTTATATTACGTTACATGTCGGTTCAGGAACTTTTCAGCCTATTCGCAGTATTCGCTTTGAAGACCATCAGATGCATAATGAGCCTGTGACAGTGTCAGAAGCAGTGTGTGAAAAAATAACTCTTACTAAGCAAAATAATAAGCGCGTTATAGCGGTGGGAACAACGGTAGTGAGGAGTATAGAAACTGCGGCTTTAAATGGTCAAATAAAATCATTTCTCGGAGATACACGTCTTTTTATTTATCCAGGCTTTGAATTTCGTTGTATTGATGCCTTAATCACTAATTTTCATTTACCGCAATCGACTTTATTGATGTTAGTGTGTGCTTTTGCAGGTTATGAATCTGTTATGCCGGCCTACCAAGAGGCGATTAAACAGAATTATCGATTTTTTAGCTATGGCGACGCCATGTGGATTACTTAGTTTTTAGTTTTCTTAAATGGGTTTAACATACAAAATTTGCGAATGGACAACGAACCAGGTAAATTGCTTGGCTTAATATCATTGATATCCTCAGGAGAAAAGTATGAGTTTTTTAATCACTAATGTGTTGGCTCAATCAGCCGCAACTTCTGTCACCCCTTCATCGAGTGGATATTCTCAAATTTTAATTTTATTAGGTTTTGTCGTCATCTTTTACTTGTTATTATGGCGGCCACAAGCGAAACGCGCGAAAGAACATCGCCAATTAATGGCTAACTTAGCGATAGGCGATGAAGTGACGACTACCGGTGGAATAGTCGGTAAGATTACCCGCCTCAATAATGATTTAATTAGTTTAAAAATCGCAGAAAATGTTGAAATTAATTTACAAAAAGCAGCTGTTTCTAGCGTATTACCTAAAGGGACTATAAAGTTTTAAACCACTTATGCTCAATAAATATCCTCTCTGGAAAAATAGTTTATTACTGGTGTTGTTGATATTGGGTTTTATTTATGCAGCACCTAATCTTTTTCCAGAGCAGCCCGCTGTACAAATTTCTCCTTCTACAGCGATCATGCATGTAAATCTGAAAGCTTTACAAGCTAAAGTCAATGCATTGATAAAAACAGCGCAGATTGCCCCTGTTAGTGAAGCGCTTAATCAGCAAACGCTTTTATTGCGATTTAATAACACCGATACCCAGCTTAAAGCCAAAGATATTTTATCCACTGCATTGGGTGATGATTATACCGTCGCGGTTAATTTGTTGTCATCGACACCGCGATGGATGCAGGCTATTGGGGCATCCCCAATGAAGCTGGGACTTGATCTACGCGGAGGGGTACATTTTGCTTTAGAAGTTGATATTAATAATCTTATTGCGCAACGCATGCAAGGATTAGCAAAAAATATTAACGAAAACCTTCAACAAGCGCGTATTCGCTATAAGGAATTAACACCGAAAGAAAAACAATTATCTATTTTGTTCAGAAATAAAGGCAATTTATTACAAGCAAAAAATTTATTGGAACAACAGTTTCCAGCATTTGAATTTACTCGAGCAACGGATAATCCTAAACAACTTAGGATTGTTTGGTCGAATCAAGAACTCAATAATTTACGGCAGCTGGCTATAGACCAAACCATTAATACGCTACGAAATCGAATTAATGAGTTGGGAGTTGCTGAGCCGATTGTTCAACAACAAGGGAATAATCGAATTTTAGTTGATTTACCTGGTGTTCAGGATATTGCGCGAGCACAGCAAATTTTAGGTGGGACAGCGACAATTGAGTTTCGTTTAGTGGATACCGTTCATAATCCACATCTTGCTGAAATCAATAATACAATACCTGCAGGCTCACAACTTTATCAATATGAAAGCCAGCCGGTATTGTTGAGTAAACAGGTTATTTTGACAGGTAATTCGATTACTGATGCTTCAACGAGCTTTGATGAGTCGGGACGATCCGCGGTAAGTATTAGTTTGGGAGGAGGAGGAGAAAGCTATTTTCATCAAGTGACGGGTGAAAATGTGGGTAAGCCGCTGGCTATTGTGTATGTAGAAACTAAAAGCAGTGTAAAAGTCGTGAAGGGAAAAATTACTCATATTCCGCGTAAAGTGGAACGAATTATCAGTATCGCTAGAATTCAGACCGCACTCCCACCTAATTTTCAAGTAACCGGTTTAACCAATCCACAAGAAGCCTTAAACTTATCCTTATTATTACGTGCAGGTGCTTTGCCAGCACCCATTTATGTGGTTGAACAACGTACGATAGGTCCACAATTAGGCGCAGAAAACATCCATAAAGGGATTATTTCTATTGTGGTAGGCTTTATTTTGGCTGTTGTGTTTATGGCTGTTTATTATGGAGTGTTTGGTGTCATTGCGGATATAGCCTTAGCACTTAATTTAGTATTATTGGTTGCCTTATTATCTTTATTGGGTATGACGTTAACCCTACCAGGTATGGCAGGGATCGTTCTAACCGTTGGGATGGCGGTTGACGCTAATGTCTTAATATTTGAGCGTATTCGTGAAGAATTACGCAATGGCGTGTCACCTCAATCGAGTATTCATGCGGGTTATGATCGGGCATTAATTACTATTATTGATGCCAACGTGACCACCTTAATTGTCGCATTAATATTATTTGGCGTAGGTACAGGTTCTATCAAAGGATTTGCGGTAACTTTAACCCTAGGGTTACTCACCTCAATGTTAACCGGGATCATGATAACAAGAGCCTTGATCAATGTCTGTTATGGGGGACGTCCTCTAAAACGTTTGCCAATTGGTATTTAGTTTTAAAGAGTAAAAACTGTGGAATTTTTTAAAAAACAAACCCATATAAATTTTTTAGGCTTGCGTCGCTGGGCGGTGGCTTTGTCTTTACTATTAATTGTTATTTCTGCGGGATCCTTAATCACTAAAGGGTTACGTTGGGGATTAGATTTTACTGGTGGTAGTCAATTACAAGTTTCTTTTAATCACACTGCAGATATCCCTTTATTAAGGAAACAATTAGTAGGCGCTGGATTTAAAGATATCTTAGTGCAAAGCTACGGAACTTCACGTGATGTACTGATAAGCTTGGCCCCCCATCAACACACTACGCAACATGATTTAAGTGCGCAAATTTTAAAAGCGTTACCAGGTGCACAATTAAAACAAATTGAATATATCGGTCCTCAAGTAGGGCGAGAGTTAGCAACTCAAGGCGCACTGGCTGTTTTTATTGCACTATTAGGAATCATGATTTATATCGCGCTACGTTTTGAATATCGTTTTGCAGTAGGAGCAGCGATTGCTTTGATTCATGATCCTATCGTTATTTTAGGTATCTTTTCTTTATTTGGTATTGAATTCAATTTAACGGCTTTAGCCGCTATTTTAGCGGTTATTGGTTACTCACTTAATGATACGATCGTTATCTTTGATCGAATTCGTGAAAACTTTCGTAAGCTACGCAAAGGGTCGGCAGTCGAAGTGGTCAATCTCTCCATTAATCAAACTTTGTCGCGTACTATCATGACATCCGCGACGACATTGCTCGTGGTACTTTCGCTCTGTGTTTTTGGCGGAACAATGATTCATAGTTTTGCATTAGCGCTGGTAATAGGAATTGTGGTAGGAACTTATTCATCAATTTATGTGGCAGGAACTATCGCGGTTGCATTAGGTCTCGATCGACGGAATTTTTTACCTCCAGTAAAAAGTGTCGATGAGAGACCTTAACACCATAAGTTCAGTTCAATGAGTAGGATTAAAGTTTTCGGCTAATGGCTTGTAGTAATAAAGGACAGAGTTTAGGATTGGCTACCATAATATGACCCGTGGTGAAATAATTTTCACCTCCTTTTATATCACACGCTATTCCACCAGCTTCTTGAACCAGTAAAATACCTGCTGCCATATCCCACGGAGCGAGTTCAAGTTCCAAAGCAGCATCTAAGCGTCCTGCAGCAACATAGGCTAAGTCCAGTGCAGCCGATCCCGTTCTACGTATGCCACTCGCTTGTGACATCATGGCGCGCAAAGCTTCTTTATTAATAGAAGCAGTCAGTGTGTTGAAACCGCGGCTAGGAATTGAAATTCCTATTAAGGATTCTGGAATACTTGAACGTGTGCTAACACGTAAACGACGCGTAAAGCGTTGTGTATTATCTAAATAAGCACCTTCCCCTCGTGTGGCAATAAAGGTTTCTTGACGTAAGGGGTCATAGATAAGGGCATGTTCAATGCGGTCTTTTTCGTTGTTTTTAATAGCAATTGAGATCGCAAAATGTGGAAAATCATGGACATAGTTACAGGTTCCGTCGAGCGGATCAATAATCCAAGTGTATTTATCACCGTTAATTGGCTCGCTTTCTTCAGCAAATATCCCATGATTTGGATAGGCTTCTTGGATAGTCGAGATAATAATTTTTTCCGCTTTTAAATCGATCTCAGTGACAACACCGCGGTTGTCTTGTTTTTGTTGCATACGAAGTCTGTCTAAACGGTGTAAACCGTCTAAAATAGTTTTACCTGCCAGACGAGCTGCGCGATCAGCGATATTTAAGAAAGGGTGCATGGATATTGACGATAAAGTGAAAACTAATATTATATTTTTAAAAGTTCCAGAATGATACCATAGCTTATGCCTCTAAAATATCTTTAGAAGCTCACTTCATGCTTTGACTACAAATTCTCCTGAAAGTAATTGGGGCCTGATTTGACGCCACCAACCCTTTGTGTGAAGCTAGATTGTTAAATAATAAATAATTTTAAACTTTTCGGCCGAATAGGTAAGGGGTTAGTCGAAAGGTTTATAGGTAAAAACTCATGTCTCTTTCACAGATTCGGATCGTACTCGTCAATACAACCGATCCCGGCAATATTGGAGCGACAGCCCGTGCGATGAAAACCATGGGCTTAAAACAGCTTTATCTGGTTGGACCAAAGTCTTTTCCACATGTGAGTGCATCAGTGCGTGCGAGTCATGCGATTGACGTGTTGGGGGAAGCGACAGTTGTCGATCATTTAGGGAAAGCCATTCAGGATTGCCATTTAGTCTTTGGGACCAGTACGCGTATCCGCGAACTCAATTGGGTTTCTTTAACAGCCCGAGCTGCCGCTGAAAAAATAGTGATTAAACCGAAGCAAAAAGTAGCGCTAGTATTTGGGCAAGAACGATGTGGTCTTACTAACAAAGAATTACAATTATGTCATTTTCAAATTAATATTCCTGCAAACCCAAATTATAGCTCCTTAAACTTAGCGGCCGCAGTTCAAATTGTCTGTTATGAGTTACGCATGGCTTTTTTACATGAAATTAAGTTTGAGGAAAAAGCTATTCCTCTGGCAGATGTCAAACAGCAAGAATATTTTTACCAACATTTACATGATCTACTCAATAAAATTGGATTTTTAAAACCGATGCGTAGCCAACAAATTATGGATAGATTACGCCGCTTATTTAGCCGAGCTGAATTAGATGTCAATGAAGTGAAAATTTTACGAGGAATACTGAGCACTATTGAAAAAAAATTAGCTTCTCAGCCATAAGATGCGTCTATTTATGAATAATCAATTTAATTGCGAACTGCTCAAATCCAGCAAAAACTCACAGGCTAGAGTCACTAAAATAACGACAGCGCATGGCAGTCTGCTAACACCTGCTTTTATGCCAGTGGGAACACGCGCGGTTGTTAACCATATGATGCCCCAGGATCTGAGAGATGCGGGCTCGCAAATTATCTTAGGTGGCAATACCTATCATATGTTACTTAATCCTGGTATGGAAGTTATCTTAGCGAGCGGAGGAATGCATCGTTTAATGGCTTGGGATAAGCCTATGTTAACGGATAGTGGGGGTTTTCAAGTATTTAGCTTGTCGAAAAAATCTAAAATTTGTCATATTGATGCGAATGGAGCACATTTTAAACATCCCAATACAGGAAAAGTGATTCATTTGACACCCAAAAGCTCTATTGAGGCACAAAGAATTATTGGTGCGGATATCATCATGGCTTTTGATGAATGCACTCCTGAAAACGGCGGTAGAGACGCCGCGTTAGCAGCGATGGATCGTACACATCGTTGGTTATTAACTTCAAAAGAAACTTACTTGGCTTCAGATTCAGTTTATGGTCATCAACAAGCTATATTTGGAATTATTCAAGGGGGTAGTTTTAGGGATCTTCGTGAATTAAGCACACAATTTATTTTAGCAGCAGAACTGGATGGTATTGCAATCGGTGGAGAAGTCATTGGTTTTGATATGCAAAAAACGGTTGAAGTGATCGATTGGATTCGGCCTTTATTACCCGATAATAAGGTTCGTTATACGATGGGAGTAGGGCTTAATCCACAAGATTTGATTGATGTAGCCACCAAAGGAATTGATTTATTCGACTGTGTTGCACCAACACGCAATGCACGACATGGCGCACTTTATCACGGGAATGTTATCAAAAAAGATAACGGCTTAGAATTTGTCAGTGAAGAAAACCAATCCAGAATATTGATTAAAAAATCTATTTACGCAAAAGATGAAAACCCTATTTTAGCAGGGTGCTTATGCTATACTTGTCGACATTTTACTCGTGCCTATTTACATTTTTTATTTAAACAAGGATCGTCTCTTTATAACCAGCTGGCATGCATACATAACCTATACATCATGCACCATGTTTGCGAACAAATTCGACGCTTAATCTTTGATGAATAAGTGACAATAGACTCACAGCAATTGGATTTTGACAAGTGCCGCGAAGGGAATTGCAAGCTGATCGGCAATACAGACAAAAATTCAATTGTGCAGAGTATCGTTTTATTTTAATGGAATGCCAGCGATAATTTTTTATTGTTGTCGGCGAAATAACATCGTTACAAATGCAATGATCGCTAATATGATGAATATAAAAAAGATAATTTTTGCAACGCCAGCCGCTACGGCAAAAACACCAGTAAATCCAATAATGGCAGCAATGATAGCAATAGCTAGAAAGATAAATGCCCACGCTAACATAATACTTCTCCTCTACTTAAATTGGTTTAAGCCTTAAGGTTAGTTGATGAATCCAGTAGTCGCAAGTGACGATAGGTATTCTTAGAAAAGTGTCGTCATATTTTGGTCGTTTTGACAACAGGAGTATAAAATATGTCTATAAATGAATCGCAAACACGCGATACTCTCTTAAATGAAATCAAAATTTATCCCCCATCGAAAAACTTTTCCGATCATGCGCGGATTAACTCTATGGACCAATATGAAGAGATTTATCGCCACTCTATGGAACAGCCTGACCAATTTTGGGCACATATTGCGGGTGAATTACACTGGATGCAGACTTGGAAAAGTGTATTAACTTGGAAGGAACCATATGCAAAATGGTTTTTAGAAGGTAAAACCAACGTGTCATATAATTGTCTCGATCGCCATCTGCCGCATTATGCAGAAAAAACCGCATTGATTTGGCAGGGAGAGCCAGATGAGAAACGTCAATTGAGCTATAGGGAATTACTTGAGGCGGTTTGCCAATTTTCTAATGGATTAAAAAAATTAGGTATAAAAAAAGGTGATTGCATTACACTGTATATGCCTTTAATCCCGGAGCTTATTATTGCGGTCTTAGCTTGTGCGCGTTTAGGAAGCATTCATAATGTTGTATTTGGCGGTTATTCGGTACAAGCGCTAGAAAGCCGCATTCAAGATTCAAACTCTAAATTGGTTATTACTGCGGATGCTGCTTACCGACGCGGTAAGATTATCCCAATTAAACAAGTGATGGATGAAGCGTTATTAAGTTGCCCGTTAGTAGAAAAAGTTATTGTTTATCAAAGAACTCAGACTGAAATTCCGTTAAAAGCTCATCGCGATATTGGGTGGCATGATGTGATAGCAGAGGTTAGCGATTTTTGTCCTGCTGAGCCTATGGATAGTGAGGATACACTTTTTATTCTTTATACATCCGGTTCTACCGGAGAACCGAAGGGGATTTTTCATTCCACTGGCGGGTATATGGTAGGGGCTTATTATACTTCCAAAATAGTCTTCGATTTAAAACCAGAAGATGTTTACTGGTGTACTGCCGATGTGGGTTGGATCACAGGTCATACTTATGTTGTTTATGGTCCTTTGTTAAATGCAGCAACCGTATTTATCTATGAAGGAGCTCCTGATTGGCCTAAACCCGATCGTTTTTGGCAACTCATTGAAGAATACAAAGTCAATATCTTTTATACTGCACCCACGGCCATTCGTTCTTTTATGAAATGGGGTAATGAATGGGTTGATAAAAAAGATTTATCGAGTTTAAGACTGCTAGGCAGTGTGGGCGAGCCTTTAAATCCAGAGGCGTGGCTATGGTATTTTGAAAAAATTGGTAATAAGCAATGTCCTATTGTTGATACATGGTGGCAAACAGAAACAGGTGCCATTATGATCGCATCCATTCCTGGAGCGATACCGACTAAACCCGGTTCAGTGGCTAAACCTTTACCTGGCGTAGAAGTTGATATTGTGGACACGGCGACGGGACTCAGCGTTGAGCAGGGAAAAGGGGGGGCTTTGATTATTCGCCGTCCTTGGCCAAGTATGCTGCGCGGTATTTGGAATGATCCCAAAAGATATGAAGCACAATATTGGGGTAAAGTTCCCCATGCTTATTTCTCAGGTGATGGGGCACGTTTTGACACAGAAAATTATATTTGGATTATAGGACGTACGGATGATGTGATCAAAGTTTCTGGACATCGTTTAGGAACTGCAGAAATAGAAGCGGCTTTAGATAGCTATCCTGCAGTTGCAGAATCTGCCGTGGTGCCTATTCCAGATAAAATCACCGGTCAATCGATAGTGGCTTTTGTTGTGCTAAATAATGATGTAAAAAAGCCAACAGCTACATTAAAGGCCGATATTATTAACCAAGTTAGAGTGACTTTAGGTGCTATTGCGTTACCTAAGCGTTTAATTTTTACTGTGGCATTACCAAAAACCCGTTCGGGGAAAATTATGCGCCGCTTATTACAGGACATTGCGGTGAACCGTGAAATTGAGCAAGACACATCGACATTAGAAGATTTTTCAGTACTTAAACAGATTCAAGAACAACAAATGCAAGAACAACAAAACGGAGAGTCGAATAATCACTATGCAGAATAAAAATGTTATCATTATTCCCGCACGTTATGCTTCCAGCCGATTCCCAGGAAAGCCATTAACGTTGATTAAGGGCCATAGTTTAATTTATCGAGTTTGGTCTATTGCTAAAACTATTAAGAGTGTTGATGAAGTCTATATTGCAACCGATCATGCGGATATCCAAAGACACGCTATCAATTTTGGCGCTAAAGTATTGATGACGGCCGAACAGAATAATGGCACGGAACGTAGTTTTTTTGCACTTTCTTTGTTAGAAAATAAACCGAATATTATTTTAAATTTGCAGGGAGATGCAGTGTTAACGCCGCCCTGGGTTCTACAAGCACTAATCGATGCCATGATCGCTAACGTTAAGCTCGAAATAACAACGCCGGCAACACTAATTAATGCAGATCAATACGCTGTTATGCAAAAGGCCAAATTAAACGGTGAAGTGGGAGGTACGATGGTTGTTTTTGATAAAGATTTAAACGCTTTGTATTTTTCTAAGAGCATGATTCCTTATTTAAGAGATACACAGATGGGTTCCCCTCCACTTTATCGACATATCGGCCTGTATGCCTATCGTTATTCGGCATTAGAAAAATATATCGCTTTACCACCCACCCCATTAGAAAAATTAGAAGGACTCGAACAATTACGCGTATTGGAAAATGGTCAATCGATTCGAGTGGTGTTAGTAGATTATAAAGGGCATACGCATGCTTCGATTGATAGTCCCGAAGACGTTATTCGGGTTGAGCGTTTGATAGAAGCAGAAGGAGAGTTAGTCGTTTTAAAGTCAATGAAAGATAGGCCAATATGAACGTTATTTTTTCTCGTCACGGTAATACTTTTTCTGCAAACGATGCGGTGGTATGGGTCGGTGCAACACAAGATTTACCTTTAGTGGATTCAGGTCGCTTACAAGCTAAATGTTTGGCACAAGCATTACAAAAAATTGATATACACCCTAAAGCCGTGTATTGCGGACCTTTAAAAAGAACACAGGATTATGCAGTGATTGTGTTAGAAGAATTACATTCTACGTTGAAGCCCACCATAGATACTCGTTTAAACGAGATTGATTATGGTAATTGGGCGGGTCTGAGTAATACCCAAATTCAGGAAATAGGTGAGGGTCAAGAATTGTCTGCTTGGGAAAATTTAAGTGTTTGGCCAAAAATTGCGGGTTGGTCAGGATCCCCAGCCCATATGGCCAAAGAAGTTAAAGAGTTTAGCAATGATTTAGTGACTCAATATGATCCGACAGATACTATTTTAGTGATTACCAGTAATGGTCGGCTACGTTATTTTTTAAAACTTATTCCTGGTTTATTTGAACAGCAGGTGCAGAATAAAGCATTTAAAGTAGCCACCGGTAATATTTGTTTATTCACTTATGAGCATAAATGGCAAATGAAGTTTTGGAATAAAAAACCTGAATATCTTTTGCCATTTAAAAATGAAAACTAAAATAATTGACTCATTATCTTATTCAACTAAAAAATTAAAATACGTATTTTTATAAGGTTCATTTTGCAGCGTAAAATGCCACCATTCGGTTTTTATTGGTCTAAAACCAGATTTTATCATTAATGAGCGTAGTAGCATCCGGTTTTGAAATTGTTCTTCCGTAATGTCACGATTATCAGGGTGGGATAATGGATCGAGGTAATCAAAAGGCGTGCCCATATCGAGTACTTGGTTGTTTTCAAGATTAATTATTGTTAGATCGACTGTGCTGCCGCGCGTATGGCCTGAGCGTCGTGCAATGTAATTGAATTTAAAAAGGTAGCTTTTATCAATATGCGGATAAAAGACATTTTTCATCTTTTGATCTCCAGTATTTTGACTCCATTGTATAAAATCATTAACTGCCATTTGCGGGCGATAGCCATCATAGACGAGTAGGCCTAAATTCTGTTTATTCAGTGCGGTTTGTACCTTCAATAAGGCATACGTAGCGGCACTTGTTAAAATGCAGACAGGCTTTTTATAGCCGCTAATTGGACGACCCACAAAATTATTATTGCCGAAATAACGGATATCTTGCTTAATGTTAGGAATAATCTCAGTGACATAAACAAAATTATCAGGTTTTTCTTCTGCAAAAACATCCATAACAATAAAAACTAGCAAGTAAATAAATAGACGGCACATTATAAAAACTATTTTACACATAAAAATAATCAATGATACGGAAATCTGTTGTGTTAATTAAAGCTGAATAAAAAATTACGCTTTATTACGTTCCCAATAACGCAGTTTTCTGCAAAGTTTTATGAATGCTTGGCAAGAATTTGCATTTTTTAAGGCCACAGTGCCTTGATCCGGTTTAAATTTCAATTCTTTAAATAGAAGAGCAGTTAATTCGGGTGTATAGGCGATTAGTTTACATTGATGAAAGCTCTCTTGCAGAAAAGTAAATAGTTTTAGTTTGTCACATTTAAGCAAATCTTTAGGTTTAGCAATAATTGCAATGGCATCATAACAAGCAGAAACAGCTGTTTCGAAGCTTTGTTGTGGTTTAAATTTCTTCTTATTTTTAAAATCTAAAATTTTAGGTGCAATTATTTCTAAAAAACCGCCTTCTTTTTTAATAAATTTTTCTAGATTAGCGGCTAAGGAAAGGTTACTCTTTTCAGTGAGTATTACCGCTAATTTTCTTCCCTTAAAAGTATTGGGAGGGTTTAATACGATACTTAATGAAGGTGCGCGCGATTGCTTTTTTTTCTTAATGCCAAATACCGGAGCAGGTTTTGGTATAGGAGATAAGCCCAAGAGATTAGCCACATTTTTAGCGAGTGCTATATCAATATTGAGTAAATGCGAAATAACACGGGCTTGAATAGTATGGGTATTGACTTTACTCAGTTCGAATGCTAAGGCTGATTGAATGTGTTGTTGCTCAACGGGAGTTTGGCTAATATAAAATAGGTTAGCTTGATTATAATAATCTGAAAAACTTTCCGCACGCAATCGCACTTTCTCGCCCGATTCCATGGCCGGAAAGGATTTAAACCCTTTTTTTAACAATTCACGTGGCCCTCCTGTTTTCCCCCACGAATTAGGTTCATAATTGGCTCTTCCAGATAGATTACGAAATGCCATATGTCCATCTTGTTGAAAGTTATGAAACGGGCACTTCGGCGCATTGATAGGAAGTTGAGCAAAGTTAGGACTTCCTAAACGTTTTACTTGCGTATCTAAATAAGAAAAATTACGACCTTGAAGTAATGGATCATTGCTGAAGTCTATTCCAGGGACAATATTTTGTGTGCAAAAAGCCACTTGCTCTGTTTCGGCAAAAAAATTATCCACGCAACGATTTAAGACGAGGCGGCCCACTTTTTTAATCGGAATTAATTCTTCTGGGATTAATTTAGTGGCATCTAAGATATCAAAATCAAATTTTTTAGCAGTTTTTTCATCAAAAAGTTGTATTCCTAACTCCCATTCCGGATATTGGCCCGATTGAATCGCATCCCATAGATCACGGCGATGAAAATCTGGGTCAGCTCCATTGAGTTTTACCGCTTCAGCCCAGGTGAGTGATTGCAAACCTAGTTTGGGTCGCCAATGAAATTTAACAAAGGTCGATTTTTGTTTAGCGTTAACCAGTCGGAAAGTGTGTACTCCAAAACCTTGCATGAAACGGAAGGAACGTGGGATAGCTCGGTCTGACATCACCCACATTACCATATGCATGCTCTCAGGATTCAGTGATATAAAATCCCAAAAATTATCATGCGCCGTTTGGGCTTGCGGAAAACCACTATCCGGCTCGTCTTTTGCCGCATGAATTAAATCGGGGAATTTTATCGCATCTTGAATAAAAAAAACGGGGATATTATTACCGACAATGTCCCAGTTTCCTGCTTTAGTATATAATTTAACGGCAAAACCTCGAACATCGCGCGCGAGATCGGCGGATCCTTTATTTCCCACGACCGTAGAAAAGCGCACAAAAGCGGGCGTTCTTTCTTTTTCTCGCTGAAATAAATCTGCACAAGTATATTCCGCTAGAGATCGATAATTTTCAAAATATCCATGCGCACCATAACCTCTGGCATGGACAACACGCTCAGGAATTCTTTCATGGTCAAAATGAAAAATTTTTTCACGAAAATGAAAGTCCTCCAGTAAGGTAGGGCCTTTTTCGCCTATGCGTAAAGAGTTTTGATCATCAGAAACTGCAGTGCCTTGAGCCGTAGTTAAAATAGGAATAGTGTGATTCGCCTGTTGGTGAGTTTCAACCCGCTTTTCTTTTTTCTTGGCGGATCTTGGTGTACGAATTTTTCTTCGTGCTTTTTTGATCATCATTCTTCCTTGAATAAATATAAAAAATTTTCTGGATTTGCTTATTTATAGCTATTTTGAATAAAAAAACTTTATTTCATCACCTTAGGAAATGCACTAAAAAATAATTATTTTCTGCGAATAGTTTTTAATTTTTTCTTATGAATAAACTATTCAGCTAGCATGAACCTACTTTTAATTGACCAATTATTAAGCTTTTTAAGTTCATCGACCGTATAAAATAGCGAATAATCTGAGCCAATGATATCCTTGCCCCATTGATCGTAATGGGCCATGTAACTCCCATTAGCGACTTCACTACCATCCGGTTTTTTGCAATGCACATAAATACCACATTTATTCCCTATAGCTTTTGTTCCTCATCCTGGAGAGCAGCTTTTATAGGCAGAAGAAGATTTCCAAACCGCTTGGCATTCCTCCGTCCTCACTGCAAAAGCGTTTGAACTTAAGATTAATAAACTTACTGTTAAGCCAGATAAGAAAAGTTTCATAGACATTCCTTGTATAAGTGATACGTATGTGATTATAGAAGAAATTTGTCAAGATCGGTTGGTTAGCGAATATATTTTTCAAGCGACAGATAAAATAAACTCTAAGCATAAAAATTACAAAAGGTTAGAGAAGAAATTGCTTGAGATTTGGTTGTGCGTACAAAATAGGCTCAAATTCTAAGAATGGATTCAAAACGAAATTGCTAATCGTGTTTAAATTAGCTACAATTCGGCTCCTTTCTTGTGAAGGGCCCATAGCTCAGTTGGTTGAAGAAGTGGACTCATAATCCGTCATTTAACCTAAATAATCAAACACTTGCGATACTTTGCAAACTTAATAAGCTACTGAAAACTACAGTAGTTTAAGTGTATTAAATCTCAGCTGGTACAATTTGGGTACATAGGTTTTTCTTTAAATTTCATAACCAATTAATTTAAATAAATTTATACTAAATGTATAATTTTAGATCTATTCAATATTAAAAATATAAATTATACTTTTTAAAAAAGTAAAAAATGTAATAAAACACGTAAAGAGAATTAACAACAAAAGGACTTAATAATGCCCCTATTCAGTGAAGCACTCGATCGATTTAGGAAAAATGGTTGTTTTCATTTAAATGATACTCACATGCATTTAAGACAACTTGAATCCCTTGTAAACTATATAAGAGATAATTTTTTAAGAATTTCTAAATTACCTTCTCGTCAATTTCATTTAAACCAAGTTGAGTTAATCCCGTATTATACATCGGAAATAGTTGAACCTGGCGAGCCACCAGAAAGTCTTTACAACATACGGATTGCGACAGCCGAAAGCTTTTTACTGACAATATTAAATTTTTCCCAAATATGGGATAGCATCCAATTAAATAGAGTTTATTCTTGTTTAAATGAAAAAATTATACCTTTAAACCCAAATTTTTTTACTGGATTTAAAAGTTATTCAGATATTTTAGTAAAATTAACAATAAAAACGGCAATGTTAACGCAAGAATCGTTCATTAAGATATTAAATCTACTTCCTGCGCTAGAATTTTTAAGCTTAGAACTAGATTGGTCATCTAATCGTTATGAGTGGAAACAGCTAAGCCATGTATTTATCGAACATTCGAATTTGAAATACTTAGATTTTGGAACGACACCACTTGATACAGAGGCTTATTCTGCTTTATCAGAATTGCTGGATAAAAATTACCGCATAAAGGAAATTAATCTACCAGAGCCTGTGGATAATTGGGCATTGATGGAAATTTATAATCAGATCAATCAGCGCTTATCGGAGCCTTGCTGGATACGATTTAAAAAAGAACAATTATCACAAGAGAGGCTACTGGATGTAGCACTCGAAGCTTTAGCCGAGGTCAATGAAGTTAGAGTTATACAACAAAAAAGAAACTTAGATTATGGAGAAGAAGGGCATAAATCGAGATTTAATACATGTTTTGAATTTTTGTTAAGCAGTCAAAGAGAGTTGGCACTATTAAATTGTGAAAAAGAAATGTGGCTAGAGGAAATCTATGTATTCCCGAAGGTCTATGGAGATTATAGTGCTTACGTGAAAGAATATTCTGCCTTATTTCAATTGCATTTGGATACATTCATTTCAACGCAAGGAAAAACAGTGGGTTATCTTTTACTTGAAAAGGCATTGGAAACAAAAAATGCAAAAGCCATAGAGGCTTTACTTAAAGCTAACGTGAACTTATTTGAAATACCCCCTAATAAAGAACCTTTTTTAAAGAGAGCGCTACAAGGGAGGAGACGCTGCGCTATAAAGAAACTATTGTTTGCTCACATTAGAAAAAATTCGAGTTTGATGGAGTTAGTCGTAGGGCATTTCAGTGAACACTCGGCGCTGCATGATGTTTTGAAGGAACTGATAGACCACCTCAGTCAATATGGGGATATATTAATCCATAAAAATGATTTGCCAGGCTTCCTATCCTTTACAAAAGATATCATCAATCTATGCCGAAAAATGTTTGATCTTAAACCTCCTTCCGAGAAAAGAGGTGAAGAATACGCAGGATTTCAGCTGGGTCTCTATGAAAGTATACAAGTAGCTACCGTGAATGGACAAGAAAGACCTAACCCTGATTCCTTGTCTCATATGCAGAAAATTGTGCGCGAAATGATAGAGAGGTCCTCAAGCGCGTTACTAGGTTTTGCTAATGGATCCGAACTACATATCCCAATACAGATTATATTAAAGAAACTGGATATAGAATTAGGAAAGATCACTGGAATAACAAATGATCCTATAGAACAGGCCAAGATCATAGCAGAACAGCGTAATGATCTAGCGAAAAAGAGTAATGCTCTTCAGGAAAAAGACGCGACTATAAATAACCTTATAGAAGGGATGGAGAGAGAGAAAGAGAAGACGGAATTGAAGCTTATGGAGAAGGACGATCAAATTGAAAAGCTAAATAATTTACTGGAGCAAAGTAGAATGATGAATCGGAATACCCTGCCGGAAGAAAGACCGAGAAGCAATGCTTATTTTTTTCTGGATGGTAGTGTCATTGAGTCAGAATGTTACTCAAGGAGAGCATGTTAAATAGCTTATTGCAGGGTATAGGGCAGCGCCTGGCGAAAAAACCTTTTACCTGGATGTCATGGTGGCGTGATAAAAGATGGAGTTCGGTCTTTTTAATTACTCCGACATTAAGTGAAGAATCCCCTCTGTGGAAGCGAGATGAGGCGAGCTTAAGTAGTCTGCGGTTCTTTGGTTTAGAACCGCAAGCACTACACGCTGAGCTTCAACATTATTGGAAAAAACCCTTTTGGCAACGGTGGTGGTTGAGTTTATTTACTTCGATTAATAATAAGCGCAAGGTCTATGCTTATTATCAACGCTGTCTTGCTTTTGCTGAAGTGGAGAAACAACATGGCCATACAGGTTCTATTGCTAAAAGCAGTGGACAAGAACGAGCTATCTTTTTAGATCTGTTGGCTTGGTTTGATCGAGATATAAAGCAATGTGAGAAGAGGTTAGAACAACATGCGGGTGATTTAAATTGGTTACAAAATCGATTTACATCGATATTAAGTCAATACGAACAAAAAACAGAGCAAAGACTTTTAAAGTGTATGGACAAAAAATTAAAAAAGTTACCGGCGGTACGAAGTCGAATAAAAAAGGAATCTCAAGAGTTGGTTAAGCTTATGCGTGATTATTTACTATCAGGGTCATTCTTTCCCGAACAAACTAGCGCTAACAACGATGGGGTAGCAGAGCCTAGTGCTGTATCGGATAGCCAGGAACTGGTTCACGTAGGCCTTGCGGCCGGCACAAGAAATACGCGGACGATACCTTCTATTGGAACAGATCTAGGTAATATGAGAGTGCTAGGTGATTGGGTTAGCTTGCAACGAGAGGCGATAACAAGCTTATTAGAGAAAGAAAGGTATACGGAGATAAAAATATTATTAGAACAAAGTCTCAATAATATAAGAGATATGATAACTCCGCAGATAGAGGATTATCAACAACTGATCAAGCAAGCCCGGCAAGGTAAAGTTGAGTGCGAGGAAGCCATAAAATGCTCAGAAGATCTACAACTCCGCTTAATAAGCGTCTTTCGAAATAGTGTCTTGTTGTTTCATCCTGACCAATCAAAGGGAAACAATAATTTAATCCGAATCCGAACGGAGTTATGCAAAGAATTCAATCAACTCTCAGAGAATTCACGGAAAACGCTGATAGAAGGTTTAGAGACACTGAAGAATTGTATTCCCAAGCGGGGATCAAGGTGCCTAAATATTTGGGACGAAATGAAACGTGATCGCGAAGAATTACAACGTAATCGTGAAGAAACCAAAGCCAAGGTTGAAAAAGCGATAAAAAATCATGAAAGATTTATGGCAAAGCTAGAAAAAAATAGTGAAGAAACCAAAGCTAAGGTTGAAAAAGCGATAAAAAATCATGAAATATTTATGGCAAAGCTAGACACAAAGCGAGCACCGCAAGAACAAGAGGGAGTGCAAGAGAAAGTGGAGTGGTGGGATACGAAAATTGCAAGAATGAAAGAAAAAATTGAAAGATTAAGCGATTTGTGGACAGAAAATATGACAATGCATCACTCGTCAGAAGAAGCGATGTCTTCGCAAGATCAAGAAAGACCTGGAACTAGCACCCATTTTTTTACCCGGCCCGCTCCATGATGAAGATGATTTGAGTCTGGAGGAGAAGAGATTAAGCAACAGCTTATAATACGGGGATTATTTCTTATAGTTTTTGAGCAGTTTAAAAAATTTGTTGTGTCACCTTGGATGCGTTTTTTTGTAGATTTGAATGCAATAATGGCATCATGCTTACTAAGCGTGGGCTGAGTTTAAAGAAATCATAAAAAAATTTGGAAAAAGAAAAAGTGAAGATCAACATAACGCGGCATTTTGAAGTTGTTGACTATTAGAAACTTTTTAGCTGACACTAATATACTTCCGGAAAATATTTAAAAACAATTTGATTTTTCTGCTTTAACTTTAAATCTGCAGTTAACGCAAGTATTTCTACATAACTTGTACACACAGAGTTTGAAGATACTTTGATAGTCTTATTTCCTGAGGATTCTGCAAAGAATTTTGCATCTTCCCTTCGGTAAAAGTTACTCGATTCTCTGTATAACACGATGGATAACCTAGTTGTTAATCCTATTCTTTGAGATACTCGAGAAGACTTAACTAATAAACACGTTGGCTTAATGACATTTAAATGGTCATTACCTAATTATTATAAAATCGCTAAAATTGAAATTGTCCGTGTGTTTAATAGATATAGAGATATCTTGAACATCCGCTGGATTTTCATTAATATTCCGCTTGTATTAGTTAAATATACTACTCAATTTTTTGAGATAGGCTATATTAATCAATATCAATCTCCAGCTCAATTAAAATAAAATCAGATCAATGATCTATATTTTTTTATTAATTATGAGTGCTTAACCTTGATTAAATTTTTATGTAGAAAAATAACCTTATTTTTTCTCTTATTAACAAATACTGCTTATGCTGTGCAAACCGATAATCCAGGTTCTGATTTTGTTCAAGCCAACAATCCGATTGCTAACATTAAAGCATTTAATATTCAAAATTATTACTATCCTGACATTTCTGGATTTCACAGTAATGGAGATACATTTTGGTTACGTTATGCACAACCGGTTAAAAAATTTTTAATTAGGGCTTCTATGCCAATTGAAAATTTTCCCACAAATTTCGCTCATCCTACAGGCACAGGTGATTTTAATATTTTCGCTGCATATTTATTGGACACAGGAAACCCATCGATAAGTTTTGGTTTAGGGCCCTTGATAGTAGCACCCACAGCGAGTCCTAGTACTTTAGGTGCCAGTAAATGGCAAGGAGGATTAGCTATAGTTTACTTTAATGGCAATTCAAAAAAAATTCAATTTGGTGGCCTAATGACTTATCAAGTAGATTTTTCTGGGAACCAAAAAAGAGAACACACAAGCATTCTTGCCATACAACCTTTTGTATTTTACCAATTAGGCAAAGGCTACTATTTAAGAACGGCTCCGATTTGGACTTTCAACTTTGTTTCAAATAGCCATGTTGTCCCATTAAGCCTTGGCCTTGGAAAAATCAACAAGGTTGGAAAGATCGTCTATAATTTTTTTATTGAACCGCAATTTTCAATTTCACATAATGGAGTGGGGCAACCGTTAATACAAATTTATACGGCATTAAATTTACAATTTCTCTGATAAAAGAGCAATTTCTTAACTCAGCATTTTGTATTGAGGAACATCTCTATGATTCGTAAAGTAATTATTTATAGTTTATTGTTTTTTACTTTTAGCATCCATGCAGATGAATTAACTCCTAAAGCAGCTACTCAATTTACCAAAACAATCAATCAATCTTTTTTAGATAAACTTCCTTTTAACAACAAAAAAGATTTTGAAGATGCCAAGAAAAATTTCATTGGAAATGTTCCAAATTTTGAAATCAAGGATTCTGACGGCCGAATCATTTGGTCAATGAAAAATTACGCATTTTTACTGTCTGCACCACAAGTCCCTTCTACTGTTAATCCAAGCCTCTGGCGTATATCGAAACTCAACATGAATTATGGCCTTTACCAAGTTAAAGACAATATATATCAGGTGAGAGGATATGATCTCTCAAACATGAGCATCATAGAAGGTAATAAAGGAATTATAATCATTGATCCGCTTATAACTAGACAAACTGCAAAAGCCGGGCTCGAATTGTATTATCAATACCGACCTAAAAAACCAGTTGTTGCAGTTATTTACACACATAGCCATGCGGACCACTATGGAGGCGTAAGCGGCATAACCACGCCTGAAGATGTTGCAAATGGCAAAGTAAAAATAGTTGCACCGCAAGGTTTCTTGGAAGCCGCGGTGAGTGAAAATGTTTATGCTGGAAATGCGATGAGTCGACGTGCAACTTATATGTATGGCCCACTATTACCTAAAAGTGAAAAAGGTCAAGTAGGTTGCGCTTTGGGTACAACCTCGTCTCTAGGTGATGTAACCTTAATTCCACCTACAGATACAATTACTAAGACTGGCGAAAAACGTATCATTGACGGTGTAGAAATGATTTTTCAAATGGCACCTAATGCTGAAGCCCCTGCCGAAATGATTATTTATTTTCCGAAACAGCGCGCATTATGCACAGCAGACGTCGCTATTCCAACAATGCATAATCTTTATACTTTGCGGGGAGCACAAGTCAGAGATGCCGTTGCTTGGTGGAAGACTTTAAATACCGCCATTGAAATGTTTGGAATCCAAACAGATGTCGTATTTGGTCAACATGCTTGGCCGAAGTGGGGCAGCACAAATATTGTGAATTTTTTAAGCAAACAAAGGGATCTTTATAAATATATTCATGATCAGACACTGCATATGATGAATCAAGGCTATACTATGACAGAAATCGCTAATAGTCTGAAGTTACCTAAATCTTTATCTGATGAATGGTACAACCGTGGCTATTATGGCTCAGTAAGCCATAATGCCAAGGCAGTCTTTCAACGTTATTTAGGTTGGTATGATTCAAATCCTGCACATCTTAATCAATTACCCCCCGTAGAAGTCGGTAAATTGTATGTTGAATTTATGGGAGGAGAGGATGCAGTTATTCATAAAGCGCGAGAATATTATAGCAAAGGACAATACCGGTGGGTTGCCGAAGTCATGAATCATGTTGTTTTTGCAAATCCAAGTAATATGACAGCACGTGAATTAGAAGCCGATGCATTTGAACAATTGGGTTATCAAACCGAAAATGCAACATGGCGTAATGAATACTTAATGGGTGCTTACGAACTTCGTCATGGTGTTCCTCATGTTCAGACAACTGAGACAGCTAGCGCAGATACACTACGCGCGATGCCGTTAGAAATGTACCTGGATTACATGGGTATCAGACTCAATAGCCAAAAAGCCGAAGGTAAAAAAATTCGAATTAACCTTAATTTAATCGATAAAAAACAATCCTATGCATTAGAAATGGAAAATTCAGTTTTAATCTATACACAGAATAAAAAATTTAAAGATGCTGATGCAACTTTAAATCTTACTAGAAACATTTTTGATGAACTGACATTAAAACAAAAAAATGTTATGCAAGCTATTTCAGAAGGTGACATTAAATTAGAAGGCAACAAGCAAAAGCTTGATGAATTTATGAGTTTATTTGATACTTTTGCTCCGATGTTTAACATCATCACGCCAAATTAAATAGCTAGTGCTTGAAGTTGAAAAATAGTGGCTAAAAAACTTCAAACGAAGACCAATGCCAGTTTTTTTGTTCTTAGTTAGCCACAGAATTATTAGTCATCATAATATTTGATAACAATATTTTTTGCTGTGGGATTGACTCATCATTATTAGCCTTTGAAACTTGTTCAGCATAATCTGAAAAAGTCATCTACCTCTCCGAAAGATTGATGTTGGGATTTAAAAGATAATTAATCAACAAACCGGTTGGCACAGTTTCTGTCGGGGTAGCTTCAAGATCATCTTCCGCTTTTTGTTTCCAGACATTTAGTAATTTATTTACCGATATAAAAACAGAGGACTTAGAAGATTAGCAGCCAGTAAAAAGATTTCCGCAGGTAAGCCAGGAAAGTATTGGTGTTTTTTAGAAGAGGATTTTGTTAATTATCTTCGTTCGCTTTACGATGAACCCTGCAAAGTATCACAGGGTGTCTCTAACAATAGGAGAGAAAAAATAGGGCACTCTGTAAAAGAAACAATATCTGGTGGATCAGATTTTCACACGATGAAAAAAAAGTACAGCGTTCTACTGGGACTTCAAACAAGCAAGAAGCATAGGAACTGCATGATCGATTAAAAGCGGATGTTTGGCGGCAATGTCAGTTAGTGAAAAGCCAGAGCGCCTATGGCAAGAAGCTGCCTTAAGATGATTAAGGGAATCCATTCATAAACGTAGCCTTAAGGATGATAAGTGTCAGCTAAAGCAATGCAATACGAAGGCATGGCGTAATGCACTTAACAGAGCGGGGATTGATAATTTCCGTTGGCATGATTTACGTCATACTTGGCATCTTGGCATGTGCAAAATGGGACTTCTTTGTATGAGGTGCAGAAAATGGGGGAATGGTCATCATTGGACATGGTAGAGCGTTATGCTCATCTAAGTAGCGATCATCTCCAGAATGCAGCAGAACGTGTAGCTGGTACAAAACTGGTACATGCTTCATAATAGACTCAAAACGAAATTGCTAATCGTGTTTAAATTAGCTACAATTCGGCTCCTTTCTTGTGAAGGGCCCATAGCTCAGTTGGTTAGAGCAGCGGACTCATAATCCGTTGGTCCTAGGTTCAAGTCCTAGTGGGCCCACCAGTATAATCAAACACTGACACTACTTTCAAATGTTTTTAGGTCTTTCCCACTTTAGGGGGCAAATTAAGCACATAGAACTTTAACTCTTAAGCGGTAGTTTTCAAAATTTTTAAAGCCATAAGCGCGACGTTGAATCAATTTCATTTTACGAGATGAAACCCTTTTGTTATTCCATTGCTTTTACTAAATCGCCACATTTAAACCTCGCCCAGGAAGTCGCTAAAATAAAGTTTGAATATTAACATTTAAAGCTTACATAAGGAGAATCTTTATAATTCTTCAAACTATTAATAAGTGCTTTTTTAGTCATAGGAGAAAGTTTTAAATTAGGGATTTTTTTGAAAATATTATGGCTATTGATAGCTATCGGAATATTATGATAAGTTCTTAAGTTCTGTGATAGCTGTTTTTTATTTTTGCTTAAAATATTGTAAAATTCTTTATAATTGTTTTCGTTCAGGACTTTTTCTAATAATTGTTTATGCGTAATAAAGTCCTTTTTAGTTTTAATTTCAGTATTTTCTAAAAGAATTTCATATAAATCAGTTAATTTTACATCAAAATAATCGGAATTTTCTAATACCAGTTCAAAAAGATCTGACCTCAAAAACCAATCTATATTATCAATCGAAATAGATTTAGAAGAAGTCATTTTCTTTAGTTCTTCTAGATTATCAAAATAAACGTCAAAAAAATCGTCGAGATCAGGCTGGTTTTCGTTGCCAGAGATTCCCAATTCTTTTAAATCTTTCTCCACAAGAGCTAGTGAAAAAAGCATGTTACGACGCTGTTTCAAAACTATTTCTTCAGTCTGAGAATAATTTATTTTCGAAGGTGCCAAAAGAATTTTTTCAATGACTTCAAAATTATGAATTTTATTGACAAGTGCTTTCAAGAATTCTGGATCACCATCAAGCTCAAATTGCCGATAAAATAGATTGCTCTTTAATGCGCTAATAATTTCTGGAAAAGATTCAGAAGAAACAGGATAGTTAAATATTTTTTTAAGGTTTTCAAATGCCTTGAATAATTCCTGTTTATTTGGAAAATCTCCAAATGAAAGCAATTTTAGTACCTCATCAAGTCGTATCATTATATCTGTCATAGAAAAACTACCCTTTTCAATAGATTTCCATAATATAGCTATTTATTCTTAAAACTTTATTAACCGATTCATTCCCATAGGATGTAAATTGTCTTGTTTTTCGTGATAATTATAATGATCTATCGACTTAAGCTTCAGTAAAACTTCTTTTCGATTCTTAAGTTGATGGGTCTTATCAGTCCTTTCCTTGGCCAACCTGATAAATAAAGTTCTTTTTGTTTATCAGGTTGTTTTTATGTCTGAAATTAATTTAGAAACCGCGATGTGGGGGTCAATGCCGGATGAAGAAAAGTATGCTTTAGCGATTTTCTTTTCTGATCCGAGAGTATTGCACATCCTCATGCCCGTTTTTCGGCAAAATCAGGGTGGTTTATTTTACAAATTACTTCAATGGCATAAATCATGCGTATCGTTATTTACAATCTTAAAACTAATTCGGCTTAGATTTGGCGTATTGAAAGTGTGGACAGTTTAAAAGATTAAAAAGGTCAGCGGTATATCACTGATGAGATGATCGAAGAAGATCGTAAAGCCGGTATGCCTGAGTTTTTAATTCAGCAAGAATATTACTCTGTCATTACCGTACAGCATGAACGATTATATTTTTCTAGAGAAATACAAAATCTCGAAGAAAATAAACGAATTATCTCTCTGAACTTATTTTACCCAATACCTTGGTTTATGGCTTTTACGATTTAGACCTAAAGGATTTGGCTGCGGTTATTTTGTTTCAGTTCGATCATAGAAAATTAAAGAAGCCAGGATTGTTGGAGGGCATAGAATGATCCAATGGAATGGAGTTGACTGCTGTTGTAATCTAAGCAAGTCCATTGTTTTTTCTATTCGTTCTTCCCTCTTTGCGTTGCTTTGTTCAAACTCAACCCTATCTTGTGTTCGTGTCGCCGCCTATAGATTGATTCCTTGTAAACCCTTTTGCTTTGGTTTAATCGACTTTTTGGGTTTATGAGTTTTTGAAAGAAGAAGGCACATTAACTGCTTCAGTAAGTACTCCTAGCTCTTTAGTCTCCAAGTGCTCTAAGATCTCTCTTGCGACATTTTCATTTAGCTGTACCGTTTGATTTCTGTTCTGTTTAAAGGCCGAAGAAAACATATTATATTTAAGGCATGAATTGGATAGAAGTGAGTCTATCGTTTCATTTCTTTCTTTTTTATGCAAATAAATCTCTTCTAATTTTTTTTTCAACCCGTCCGTATAGTCAGGAAATAGCTGTTCTCTCAAAAACTCTAGATCTCTATTCTTAATAGATCTCGCTAAAATATCGGTATCTTTTTCGGTTAAATCGTAGAAAGAGAATCTTAGTTTTTTTATTTTTTTTATGGCTTCAATTTTACTTAATGTATCCCAAACAGCGGATAATTTTTCATTTTGTTGTATGAAGCGGGGTGTTTCTTCGTCTATATTTTGAAGCATTGCACTATAAATCAGTAATTCTACTATCTCTCTATGACCTTCTAAATGTGCACGGCAGAGTGGTGTTCTACCGCTATTGCTAGCGGCACCAACATTAGCTCCATAGTTTATAAGACGTTTTACTATTTTAGGATTACCTTTTTTAGACGCATGATAAAGGGGTGTCCTTCCGCTATTACTTGCTAAATTAACTTTTGCCCCCTTATTTGTTAATAGATTAACTACTTCGGTTTGATCGTTTGAACAGGCGCTATAGAGGAATGTTACTCCACGACTATCAGGTAAATTAACGTTAGCCCCTGCATCTGCAAGTAATCTTACAATTTCAGTATGGCTTTCTGAACAAGCCCAATATAATGGCGTTGCTCCATAATTGTTAATTGCATTAACGTTAGCGTCATTTTCAATAAGTAGTTTTACTATTTCAGTATGACCTTCTGAACAGGCCAAACCCAATGGTGTTCCATCACTCTCATTATCTAAATTAACCTCAACTCTATGCTTTATGAGCAATTTTACTACCTCATAATTACCTTTTGAACATGACAAGAACAATAAGTTTTCTTTACTTTCGCGAGTAGTCGCTTTATTTTCTAAAAATAACTCTACTATTTCATTATGACCTTTAAAATACGCACAATACAGCGGTGTTCTATCAGGTTGGTCAGCTAGGTTAATGTCAGCGCCATTTTCTATCAGTAATTTTACTATTTCTGTGTAGCCCTTTTTAGAGGCTTGATAGAGGGGTGTTGTTTTTTCATTGCTACTGAGTAAATTTACAATTGCCCCATTTTCTATCAGTAATTTTACTATTTCGGTGTGGCCTTTTGAACACGCGGCGTACAGTAATGTTTCCCCATAGTCAACCACATCAACAATAGCTCCATTTTCTATCAGTAATTTTACTATTTCGGTGTGGCCTTTTGAACACGCGGCGTACAGTAATGTTTCCCCATAGTCAACCACATCAACAATAGCTCCATTTTCTATCAGTAATTTTACTGTTTCAGTATGACCTGTTGAACACGCCCAGGTTAGAGGTGTTCCGAGAATATTATTTTCTGGATTAAGGTTAACTCCATGCGTTATAAATAACTTTACGATCTCAGTTTTACCTGTTAAGCAGGATGTGTAGAATAGTCCTTCTTTACTCTTGCTAGAAGTAGTTTCATTTTTTATAAATAACTCTATTATCTCATTATGGCCTTTAAAATACGCACAATCCAGTGGTGTTGCGCCATTTTGGTCAGCTAGATTAACGTCAGCTCCATTTTCTATCAGTAATTTTACTATTTCGGAGTGACCTTTTTTAGAGGCTTGATAGAGGGGTGTTGTTTTTTCATTGTTACTCGCTAAATCAAGAATAGCCCCATGGTTTATAAGTTTCTTTACTATCTCAGTATGGCCTTTACAACATGCGGCATATAGAGGTGTTTCTCCATTATGGGGGTTAACTAAATTAACGTTAGCTCCATTCTTTATAAGTCGCTTTACTATCTCAGTATGGCCTTTACAACATGCGGCATATAGAGGTGTTTCTCCATTATGGGGGTTAACTAAATTAACGTTAGCTCCATTCTTTATAAGTCGCTTTACTATCTCAGTATGGCCTTTACAACATGCGGCATATAGAGGTGTTTCTCCATTATGGGGGTTAACTAAATTAACGTTAGCTCCATTCTTTATAAGTCGCTTTACTTTGTTAACATGCCCTTTATAGGACGCGGCATACAATGCTTCTTCATCATTACTAACTAGATTAACGTTATGATTAAGGTTAGTTCGTCTAAGTAATTCTAACAGTTCTAGTGGAACAGTGTGCGACTCTAATACTGGATTAGAAAGTTTGGGCGGCCATGGCATATAGGAAACTCCTTATTATTTTTAGGGCTTTAATTATCTACTAATAATTAACAGTATAACACGTTATCCTTAATGTTAATTTTCGAGGTAAAGTATTTGTACTTATTGGTAATAATCATATAACTACCTATTTTTTCTTGCGACCTCGCGATGGTTCGTGCAGGTTTTGACGGGTGTCTAAGTTTATACGTAAAAAACCTGCACTGAACCGAACCAATCAACTTAAAAAATAATAATTTATTGTTAGTTTATATTGAGTTCTATTCTGTTATTAGCTTGAGGAGGTGAATGTTGTCACCGAACTAGGAAGTAAATGAGTATTGAATTTTCCACCAACAAGATGAATCGCTTCTCCTGCTTGCCAACGAACCCCTAATTCAGTTGGAGTAGTATAGGGTGTTAGTGTTTGTATCGACAAAGGTGCTTGTTCCAAATGTATTGAAGCAGGAACTTGATCATCACTCGCATTAATTATTACAATGCTTAAATGATCGGTATCAGTCGCTTTAAAAGCAGATACATAAAGACTAGAAGCAAGTGCAGCACTATTCGTTGTGATACGACGATAGCCTTCTTTGACATATCTCGAATAATTGCCCATAACATCATAGACTTTAGTTAGCTGATAATTACCTACTCCATTGGAAGAAATTAACGCTTCATTATTATTTCCTCTTATCATACCTAGCCAAAAAATAAAGGCATTAACCTCTTTGACAGCTAAAAATTTATGCAAACAAATAGCTGCTTGCAAACCTAATGTCATACTGGGGTCAAACGGTGTCGTTGCACAAGATTCAGTAATCCAAGCGGATTGATACCCTGAGGGTAATTGGCCAAGCGGATTGGTATCGTAACTGACTGTGCCTTTAAGACTGGGTATTGAATAAGCATGACTCGCTAAGATATCCACATTTTTTTTATCTTTCATAAACCAAGAGACTAAATTGAGTGTGATGCTATTGAATCCCCAATTAGCGGATTCTCCTACCATAATTTTTGTATCTAGATTGCGTTGTTGAAAAATGGGTTTCATATATTTTTCTACAAAAGAAGCGGTATCCGAAGGAAGCCAAAGACAAACATCCCATGGCGAGATAATGTTTTCGGGTTCATTTTGTGGTGACATGGCAAAAATGGGAATGCCTGCTGTCTGATAGGCTTCGATATAATCAGCTAAAAAATTAGCAAATTCTGCATAATAATCTTTGGATAATTTTTTTAAAGCCGTTTTCATGTAGTAGGGTGGGCTCCACACACTGGGAACTATTTTTATATGAGGATACTGTTGTTTGACAGTTTTCAATATCCAAAGTTGGGAGCGACGTTCGACTTCCGCTTGATCAGGATTATCAAAATAAGGGTCATTGGGAGGAATATCTAAATTAGCATCCATGTTGAAATTTCTTTCACCGGGTTGCGTTGAAAAGTTTGGGTGAACTTCTGTTCTCACAATAGAAAATTGCAAGTCCTGGAACAAAGCTTTCATGATGTCATCACGTCTAGCATCTCGAAAAAAAGGTATTTCTCGTCCACCAAAGCAACCAAATCCTTCAATTACTTGCTGTGTTTCTAAGTATTTAATTTGTATATTTTGTGTCATGTCTAACTCCATTTTTATATTAATTTAGTAAAAATTTATTATACTTATTATTATAAAAAAAGTTGCTTACATTATCTTGTATTTATAAAAAAAATTAATTCTCTTCTTGAGTATTGAAAGACTAGAAAAAAGTTTTTATAGATAGAATTTTACAAAGATTAGGCATTGCATTTGGATCATTTTTGTAAATAGCTAGAGAGATAGCTCTTTAGTATTAACAAGATCGCTATTTGATTTGTTAAAGTTATCTATTTATTGTTTATTTATATTTTCTGCGGCTAGTGCAGCTTGTACCGACGGTCGTTTTGCAATGCGATCGAAATAAATCATTAAGTGTTTATATTGATTGAGATCAAATTTCATGGCAAATGCCCAACGTAAAATAGTAAATAGATAAGCATCCGCTACAGTAAAATGGTTTCCTTGCAGGTATTCGTCCTTTTTTAAAACTTCATCTAAATAGTTGAATTGTGCCTTCAGTTTTTCTCGTAGGATTGCCTTATATTTCTCTGGTGTTTTCGAGTTAAACAGAGGACTAAAGCTTTTATGGAGCTCGGAAGAAATATAGGTAAGCCATGCGATGGTTTGATAACGTGATAAGTTATCAGTAGGCGCAATCAGATGGGAGTGTGGCATCTTATCTGCCAGATATAACACGATGGCGACACCTTCAGTCAGCAAGTTGCCATCGTCTAATAATAGTGCGGGAACTTGTCCTTTGGGATTGATGGTTAGATAATTTTTCCCAGATTCCGTCTTTTTTTGCATTAAATCCACTTTTTCTAACGTAAATGCTTGTTTTGTTTCTCGTAACACGATGTGAGGGGATAGCGAACAAGCGCCGGGACTATAGAATAGTTTCATTTCGAGCTCCTTTAAATAATCAATTATTGACAATCATTTTCATTACACACGGATCTAATTTTGAAATTATCTATTTATTTTTATTTTTTTATAGAGGTCGAGTCAATTTTTTTGTATTTTTTAAAAAATTTAAATCTTATTAAAATCAATTTATTCTATTTGTAAATAAATTTTAGACATGTTAGTTTATTTAATCAATAATTGAAAAGGAGTAATTTTATGAGTGAAATATTATGGATTACCTTGCCATCCAATGAAGAAAATGAACTGAAAGAAGTTATTAATTTAATGGCTAGTAAAAATTTAACAAATTTAAGTATTAATCAATTAATTGAGAAACTAGCAAATAATCAAGCAGCAAATTGGTTAACCGTGCTTAGTCAATATAATTCGATACCATCCATTCATAACATTGATGCTTCAGAAATGCTTGTTAAAGCTAAAAAAGTAAGAGATAAGTTTGGGCAGCGAGGGTATCCACAATTGAAAGATCGAGAATTTGAACCTCGAGAGTTGCTTAGTTTAGTTATTTTGTGCTATTCCAATCCTAATTTAATCGGTCCTAAATTATGTCGAGCGTTAAATGAAAATGATGTTGCGGCAATAAAACATGAAATACTTGAAAATTCTTCTTATGTACGTGAGCAGCGTAGAGTGGTTCCTTGGACTATTAATTTACGCTTAGCTAATTATGCACTTTATACCAATGATACATCCGTTAGATTACCCGTCGAGGTTATAAATAGAGTTAAAAATGAAACTATTCAAAAAAGGCTTACTGTCCATATCATGGATCAGCGAGGTGGTTTTGATGAATGGGTTAATGGTACTGAGAGAGTGAATCGAAACAAGAGGACCGAATCCGAGATAGATACCTATGCTATATTGCAAAGCTTACAGTCATCAGAAGAGGGTGTTTTTCCGGATGAAAATTCCCAAAAAGCGAGGTTACCTTTAATTTTTACAGAGGTTAATCCGCCTGATGAGGTACATTCACTTATTATTCGAGAAGCATCTTTACCTTCGGAAACAAGTAATGAAGCAACGGTTAATAGTTTGAATGGTGTGATAGTGGGAGGCTTAGTGCTTTTTCATGTCGTAAGTCAAATACCCGTCGTGGGTCCTGTAATGCGTAATATTGGTAGCGACCTTGCGACAGCGGGTAAATATGTTGGAAATTTTTTCTCAAAGAATCATTCTGTAGAACAACTTGAGCAAAAAACAGCACAGTTATCGCCTACAGCTAAATCTTGATGCGTTCATAAATAAAAAGGTATTGGTTATGAATATCAATACCTTATTCTTGATCAAGAAAGCTACGCAAGGGTTCTGATCGGGTAGGATGACGTAATTTACGTAATGCCTTAGCCTCAATTTGTCGAATACGTTCACGAGTCACATCAAATTGTTTACCCACTTCTTCCAAAGTGTGATCGGTATTCATATCAATACCAAAGCGCATGCGTAATACTTTTGCTTCACGCGGTGTGAGCGATGCCAGCACTCTTTGTGCTGTTTCACGTAGACCTTCGATGGTAGCGGCATCGATGGGTGATAAGGCGGTTGCGTCTTCGATAAAGTCACCTAAATGAGAATCACCATCTTCATCGCCAATCGGTGTTTCCATGGAAATAGGTTCTTTTGCAATCTTAAGTATTTTACGGATTTTATCTTCCGGTAACCCCATTTTTTTACTGAGATCTTCAGGTGAGGGTTCTTTACCCGTTGCTTGTAATATTTGACGTGAAATACGATTTAATTTATTAATCGTTTCAATCATATGCACCGGAATACGGATAGTTCGTGCTTGATCGGCAATGGATCGGGTGATGGCTTGTCGTATCCACCAAGTGGCATAGGTTGAAAATTTATAACCGCGCCGATATTCAAATTTATCAACGGCTTTCATTAGGCCAATATTACCTTCTTGAATTAAGTCGAGAAATTGTAAACCACGGTTGGTATATTTTTTGGCGATAGAAATAACAAGTCGTAGATTGGCTTCAACCATTTCTTTTTTTGCACGTCGCGCTTTCGCTTCGCCAGCTGACATTTGTCGATTGATTTCTTTGATTTCAGCTATTGTCATACCAATAGTTTTTTCTAATTCACGCAACTTGTTTTGTGCCGCGGTGATAGGAATATGCAAAGATTTTAGAGCTTGTGAATAATTTTTTTTAGCATTGACATGTTTTTTGAGAAAATTTTCATTGGTCTCGTTTTTTGGAAAAGTACTAATGAAAAGTTGGCGCGGCATTTTGGCTTCATTAATACATAAACGCATGATGACACGTTCTTGAATTCGAATTTTTTCTAATAGATCACGCATTTTTCGCGTCAATTTATCAAGCTGGCGTGGAATTAATTTAAATTTAGTAAATGCGTCGGCTAATAAGGTAGCCTGTTTTAATGTTTTTTTATCATGGCGACCTTGTTTTTTTTGCGTCGTAATATACGCTTCATAGAGTGCTTTTAATTCGGCAAAACGAGTATGCGCTAATTCTGGATCGGGTCCACCATCTAGCTCATTAAATCCTTCATCGTCATCTGTTGTACTGATTTTAGCTTTGATGTCGTCGCTATCATCATCAGTATTTTTATCCTCAGTGCTTTTATCTTCGCTAAAACTTTCATCCTCTGTTTCAGCTTCAACGGGACTATTTTTTCCGGGTGGTAATTCGAGCGGTATGGATAATTCTTCCAGATCGAGAAATCCACTAATAATGTCATTTAGGCGGATTTCTTGTTGTTCATAACGCGCATAATCACTCAGTATATCAAAAACATTTTCTGGATATTGAGTGAGGGCAGCGAGTATCGCTTGTAAACCTTCTTCAATACGTTTGGCCAGTTTAATTTCGCCTTCGCGTGTGAGCAATTCAACGGTGCCCATTTCACGCATATACATTCGTACCGGATCGGTTGTCCGGCCTAATTCAGCTGCGATATTACTGAGAATATTCGTGTTTTCTGAGCTACTCTCTTCTTCTGATGAGTTATTAGCGATACTCGAAGAGAGTAAGGTTTCCATGTCAGGTGGAACTTCATAAACAGGTATGCCGATATCATTGAGCATCAAGATAATTTCATCAAGCTGCAGTTGCTCTTGCTCAGCTTCAGAGATAATATCTTCCAACAGATGGTCATTGATTTCAGCGTAAGTGACAAATCCTTGCTTTTTACCATGTGCAATAAGCTCTCGTAAACGGGATTGTTGTTGTTCGAAATCCATAGCTGCGCTTGACCTCTTGGGAAAGTAATAATTTTATTATATACCTAATTAAGATAAACCTATAAACCTTTAACGTCGAAAAGGCAAGCCCTTTAAGGCAAAAAATATGCTAATACTCAGTTTAGGTACAAACTTAGGCGATAGTTTTAATAACTTACGCTTAGCGTTGCAATTATTACAAAAAACACGGACGATTGCACCTAGTCAAATTTCTCCTCTTTATAGTTCATCAGCACTACTACCGGCCTATGCACCTGTGGCTTGGAATAGACCTTTTTTAAATCTAGCAGTGGCTTGTAAAACAGAGTTATCTCCGTTAGAGGTGCTTAAGCTTATTAAACAGATTGAGGGACAGCTGGGTAGGGAAGAAAATCAACGTTGGGCGCCAAGAATTATCGACATTGATATTTTGGCTTGGGGTAATTGTGTGATTGATCAGACTGGTCTAAAAATACCACACACAGAACTATTATCTAGACCTTTTGCTTTATGGCCTTTGCTTGATGTATGGCCAGATTGGCAACATCCAACAGCAGAATTTGCTGATATATTACAGCGTTGGGGTTCGCGTTATAGCGGTGATAAAGCACCTTGTGGGACGAAACAACTTCCGCATCGTTTAGAAGGAAGCGCCTTAGTGGGAATATTAAATATAACACCGGATTCTTTTTCTGATGGAGGTAAATTTGTAACCCTACCTAATGCGCTGGCCCAAGCGGAAAAATTGGTACGTGAAGGAGCTGAAGTGTTGGATATAGGGGCCGAATCGACTCGGCCAGGCGCAACGCCCATTTTACCAGAAACGGAGTGGGCACTATTAAAGCCTGTTTTAACCACCTTAAAAGAGCAGTGCAAACAATGGGCATTTAAGCCAAAGATTAGTATCGATACACGGCATGCTATCGTAGCAGAAAGAGCGATGCAGTTGGGTATTGACTGGATTAATGATGTGAGTGGATTTATTGATCCTAACATGCGTGCATTGGTAGCGGGTAGCTCGGTGAAATGTGTCGTCATGCATAACCTTGGCGTTCCAGCCCAGAAAAATGTCGTACTCGCTTCGTACCCTAATATCTGTGAACAAATAATAGATTGGACCGAGCAACGTTTCGACGAATTACTAGATGCTGGTGTCGATGCCAATCAATTCATTTTTGATATGGGTATAGGTTTTGGTAAAACATCGCAACAATCCATTTTTTTGTTAAAAAATATCGAGCAATTCCGTCGTTTAAACTGTCCCTTGTTAGTAGGTCATTCACGAAAATCTTTTTTAAGCTTAATAACAGAAAAGGCTTTTCCAGACAGAGATTTTGAGACAGCGATAGTGTCCTACCAGTTGGCAGTGCAGGGTGTGGATTTTTTGCGCGTCCATAATGTGAGTTTAAATGCTGAAGCCATTGCCATGGCGACACAATTCATTTCATCGGATGAATTAATCAAACCTAATGTAAAAAGAGAAAGTTTTTATTGCGAAGAAAATTAACTTTCCCAGATAAGATCTAAGTCTCGTACTGCCTTCACCTCATCTAAACGTTGATGACTTAAATGATGCGGCGCATTGTTTAAATGCGTTGGATTTTCTTTTGCTTCGATAAAAATTTTTTCCATAGCCGTTATAAACTGATCTAATTCTTGTTTGGATTCTGTTTCGGTAGGTTCTATCAATAAGCATTCTGGAACGAGTAAAGGAAAATAGGTTGTTGGTGCATGAAAACCAAAATCAAGTAAACGTTTTCCGACATCCATTGCGGTGACATTAAATTGCTTAGATAAGACTTTTAACGTCAAAATAAATTCATGACTGGCGCGCCGTTGTGGAAAAGCGGGAATATATCCAATCCGTTGCAATCGTTTAAGTAAATAATTGGCATTCAAGGTGGCGAATTCGGATATTCGTTTTAAACCATCACGACCTAATAAGCGAGCATAGAGATAAGCACGTAAAAGAATTCCTGTATTTCCCATAAACGTGGATAAGCGACCAATACTTTGTGGTCGGTCTTTTAAATTAAGCCATCGATAACGATCTTGTTCGAAAGCAACCGTGGGTATGGGTAGAAAGGGCAAAAGACGTCCTCCAACAGCAACAGGTCCCGCACCGGGACCGCCGCCACCATGTGGTGTGGCAAACGTTTTATGCAAGTTGAGATGCATGACATCAAACCCCATATCTCCAGGCCGTACTTTACCTAAAATTGCATTGAGGTTAGCGCCATCGTAGTAAAGTAACCCACCAGCTCGATGGATAATGTGGGCAATCTGTTCGATTTGCCTTTCAAAGATTCCTAAAGTCGAAGGATTGGTTAACATGATTCCCGCCGTATGGGGTCCTACTGCGGCTTGCAAGGCTTCTAAATCAATATCACCTTCAATGTTAGTGGGGATTTCACGAACTTTATAACCACACATGACTGCTGAAGCAGGATTGGTACCATGTGCAGCATCGGGAATCAAAAATTCTGTCCTGTCATGATCATTGCGTGAGGCGTGGTAGGCTTTAATCATGGCAACACCTGCAAATTCACCTTGTGCGCCTGCCATCGGTGTTAAAGAAACACCGCACATACCGGTGATAGCTTTTAGAATTTCTTGAAATTCATACAGACAATGTAAGGTTCCTTGACAATATTCTTCGAGTAATAAAGGATGTTGATTAAGAAAAGCAGGTAATGATGCCAGACGATGTACACCACGTGGGTTGTACTTCATCGTACAGGATCCAAGTGGATAGAAATGTGTGTCGATAGAGAAGTTTTTTTGTGACAGGCGAGTAAAATGACGTACCACTTGTAATTCAGAAACTTCAGGTAAAGAAATTTCTGTTTTACGCAATAAATTTTCGGGTAGTGAAGAATACTTAAACGGCTGTAAATGGGGTGGAATTTGCGCTTTTGCCGTGCGACCTGGTTGACTTAGTTCAAAAATAAGCATAAAAATTTTTACGATATCGTCTGTAGTAATTTTGATAATTCTTGTTGATAAAAGTTTAAATCAGTCTGATTTTTGGTTTCTGTGACACAAATTAATAGAGCCTGATCTAATTCAGGATAAAGCCTTGATAGATCATAGCCTCCTTGTATTCCTACTTTAGCTAAACCATGTAATAAATCAGGAACAGGTTTAGGTAAACGAATCACAAACTCATGAAAAAAAGGACTACTGAACATTAATTCTACACCGGGTATTTGGGTTAATAGATCAGCGAGTTGCTGCGTATGGTGATGAGATGCGGAAGCGACTTGCTGTAAACCTTTGGGCCCTAATAGACTCATATAAATCGTAGCTGCAGTGACTAATAAACCTTGGTTGGTACAAATATTCGATGTGGCTTTTGCGCGGCGTATATGTTGTTCGCGAGCTTGTAGCGTTAATGTAAATCCGGGCTTACCGTTTTTATCCAGGGTGCGGCCCACAATTCGTCCTGGCATTTGTCGCAGCCATTCTTTTTTGCAACACATAAAACCAAAATAAGGTCCACCACCTGCCAGTGGAACACCGAGCGCTTGTCCTTCACCGCATACGATGTCAGCGCCTTGTTCACCCCAACTCCCAGGTTCTTTTAGCAAAGCCAAGCTAATGGGATTGGTGACAGCAATGACAAAAGCCTGTTGAGCATGTGCCCAGTCACTTAACTGATCCACTTCTTCTAGGGATCCAAAAAAATTAGGTTGTGGTATGACTAAAGCGCAAATAGCTTGTTGTTTCCAATGATCGAGCGTTGAGAGCAATGTTTTACCTTGTAATGGGCAATAAGGTAATTCAATGAGTTCAATGGCTTGTTGAGTAACAATCGCTTGTAAGGTTTGTCGATAATGAGGGTGTAAAGTGCGTGGGATTAAAATTTTTGTCGATTGCGTTTTTTTGTTGGATCTAACGGCCATCAAAACCGCTTCAGCTAAAGCAGAGGCGCCGTCGTAAAGCGAAGCATTAGAATAATCCATGCCAGTCAGGCTCGCCATCATGGTTTGATATTCGTAGATTAATTGTAACGTTCCTTGACTTGCTTCGGCTTGATAAGGTGTGTAAGCCGTCATAAATTCACCACGGCTAGCAATATCCCAAACCACCGCGGGAATATGATGTTCATAAGCACCGGCACCAATAAAACAGAGTCCGTTCTTATTTTCTAGGCCACGTTGTGCTGCTAAACGTGTTATCTCCATTTCAGTTAAGCCAGAAGGAATAAGATTTAATTCAGTAGTTTTTAAATGAGGTGGAATTTCATCAAAAAGATCGTCAATGTGATGTACACCCAATGTCGCTAGCATTTCTTGTACTTCGACATCAGTATGAGGAATAAATGGCATGTTAGGCCTCAACCAAAATCTGTTGTTTATAAGTTGCAAAATCCAATAGATTTACTAATTCACTCGGATTAGAAAACTGAAGTCGAAATAACCATCCTTGTCCATAAGAGTCGGAGTTGATGAGTTCGGGTGACTTACTCAGTGTGGTATTGATTTCAGTGACTATACCTGAAAGTGGTGTATAAACATCGGCCGCTGCTTTTACAGACTCTAAAACACAGGCCTCTTCACTTCGTTTTAAAATTTTTTTAATAATAGGTAATTCAACGTAAACGATATCCCCTAACAATTCTTGAGCATGTGGAGTAATACCAACACAGGCAATATTATTTTCTTCGAGTCGAATCCACTCATGTGTAGCCGTATATTTTAATAATTCGGGTAGTTTTTTCATGATAATTACTCTTTAATAAATTCAATTTCTTATGAAGATACACTCTAAATAAAAGTTCTTTTTCCTCTTCGTATAAAGGGAGGTTTAATGATACGTACCTGGTATTGTCTGCTTCCCATGATGACATTACAATAATCTTCGTTGTGTGCGTAAGGTATTCTAGCAAAAGCGATTGAACTACCTAAAGTAGGAGAATAGCTTCCACTAGTAATTTCACCTTCTCCTTCAGAAGTAATAATTTTTTGTTGTTTACGTAAGATACGACCTTTTTCTTCTAGTACTAAACCCACTAATTTACGGCTTAGATTTTGTTGTTGTTGGATGAGCGCTGGTCGGCCAATAAAGTCTCGATCGATAGGATCCCAAGCAATCGTCCAAGCTAGATTGGACTCTAAAGGGGTGGTAGTCGCATCCATGTCTGAACCATGCAAATTCAATCCGGCTTCGAGACGTAAGGTATCTCGAGCCCCTAATCCACAGGGCTTGTTACCCAAGTCTATTAAACGTTGCCAGAAATTTTCAGCTTCTTGTAGAGGTAAGATCACTTCTAGGCCATCTTCTCCGGTGTAACCTGTTCTAGCGATGCACCAATTGTCACGTTCAATACATTGGAAAGGTTTTAAATCCCTAATCAGGGATTGTTGACTTGCGCTAAATGCTTTACTTGCTTTTGAAATGGCATGAGGACCTTGGATAGCGATAATCGCTAGATCGTTACGTTCAACTATAGAGAGAGAGGAATAATTCTGGGCTTGTTCCTTCATCCACTCCAGATCGGATAGGCGATTTCCTGCATTGATCACTACGCGATAAAGTTGTTGCGAAAGTTGATAAACAATTAAATCATCCAAAATGCCACCAGCATTATTTAACATGCAGGTATATAAAGCTTTTCCTGGAGCGAGCCGTTGTGGGTTATTGGCTAATAAAAAACTGAGATAGTGAATCGCATTTTCCCCTGCAATATCGACAGCTAACATATGCGACACATCAAATAAACCACTGTCTTGTCTGACGACGTGATGTTCTTGTATCTGAGATCCATAATGCAGAGGCATTTGCCACCCTGCAAAATTGACGAGTATTGCCCCGTTTTTTTTATGTTGCCCGTGAAGAACGGTTTTATTTTCCATTGGCTTGCCATTTCATAAGTTTTCAATACCTAATTATAACTTGTGGCTAATAAATTACTATAGTTTGATACGAGCCTTTTGTTGTATATACCACTTATGCAATGGTATAAATGTTTCGCGAATTGAACGAAACGGTATCTAAAAATAAAATAAAAAATCACTTTGTTATGGCGAGCGAAAATAATGCGCAGGCCATCTAGTCATTTTGCTGAAAAAAATTAATTCATATGAGACAGAATGCCATCTAATTCTTCTAAACTATTATAATGAATGATGAGTTGACCTTTTCCTTTAGCGGTTTGTTTAAAATAGACTTTGGCCCCTAATGTTTCGGATAATTTGCGTTCGAGTTGTTGCACATCTGCATCAATTTTTGAAGGAATCACTATTTCAGCGTTAATAAACGCTCCATTTTGTACTAAACGTTCTGCTTCGCGAACAGAGAGTTTATTTTTGACAATTTTTTCAGCCGCTTGAATTTGTAGGTTACCCGATAGACTGAGTAAAGCTCTGGCGTGGCCCATTTCGAGTTGTCCTTGCTGCAGTAAAAGTTTGACTTGTGGCGCTAAACTTAATAAGCGGAGTAAATTGGTAATCGTGGTGCGTGAACGTCCCAGCGTAGTAGCAATTTCTTGATGTGTTAATTTAAATTCATTAATGAGTCGTTGTATCCCTTCTGCTTCTTCGAGTGGATTCAGATCTTGACGTTGAATATTTTCAATCAAAGAAATAGCGAGTGCGGTTTCGTCTGAGATTACCTTGATTAATACGGGTACTTCATTGAGCTTAGCTAGTTGAGCGGCGCGCCAACGACGTTCTCCGGCAATAATTTCATAGCGATTTTCGCCAATAAGACGGACTACAATAGGATTGATAATGCCTTGTGTGCGAATGGAATTGGCTAAATCTTCGAGTGCTTCTTTAGCAAACTCTCTTCGAGGTTGATAACGACCGGCTTGTAACCATTCTATGGATAAATGACGTAATTCTTCTTTGTGAGGTTTGACTGTTTGGACGAGATCCTCAAAAGGTTGACCACTTAATAGCATGTCAAGATTGCGACCTAAACGTGATTTTTTCATCATAATACCTGTTCAACAGACGGAGTTTTTTCGTAGTTTGAGCGTTTTTTTAAAAAAACGTTTGAGGGTATATCAGTAGGTGAGCTGACGGATGGGATAGAACAACCATCCCGTGTTAATACTTCTTTAGCTAAACTTAAATAGGCTTGGCTCCCATTTGATTGAGGATCATACAATAATGCAGGTTGGCCATGACTCGGTGCTTCAGCGAGTCGAATATTACGTGGTATCAGTGTGGTATACATTTTCTCTTTAAAATGCGTGAGTAATTCTTCTGAAATTTGTTTGGCTAGACTATTTCGACCATCAAATAGCGTACGTAGTATGCCGTGAATCTGTAAATGTGGATTAACCGTGGAACGTAAACTTTGCAAGGTGTTCATTAGATTGCTTAAGCCTTCTAAAGCAAAATATTCACATTGCACCGGGATGATGACGAAGTGAGCAGCTACTAACGCATTGACGGTTAGTATATTTAAAGACGGAGGACAATCGAGTAAAATATAATCGTACGCATCGGCCAACACGCTTAGCTTTTTTTTGAGTGTGTATTCACGTTGTTCAATTTTTAATAATTGAATTTCTGTCTGTGTTAAATTCCCTGAACCGGGTATCAATGTATAATTTGCTGGAGTAACAACGAGACTCTGTTCTATTGGAACTTCATCTAAAAGGACTTGGGCAATATGAGGATCGAGGTCTTTTTGCAAAAGACTACCTGTGGTTGCATTGGCTTGAGGATCGAGGTCAATTAACAGTGTTTTTTGTGCTAACAAGGCCATCGATGCAGCAAGATTAATACAGGTTGTGGTTTTCCCCACGCCCCCTTTTTGATTTACGATAGCGATAATTTTGCCCATAATGCCCCATAATCTAGCTTGACAGGTTTGGTATAGTATAACGGCTCAGTGCAAACTTGCTAATTATCATTGTTATTGGATAATGATTTGAGTCAACAGACCTCTATCATATCCACAACGAAAATTTTTCGTTGAATAAAAGGGTTTTTTCATGTTGAAATTTTTACTCGGCTTAACCTTGCTATTGGCAATTAGCTTTACAATACCTAGTATAGCAAAGCCCATCCATATTATCGCTGCCGAGAATTTTTATGGTTCTGTTGCAAAACAAATCGGTGGGAATTTTGTCCAAGTCACCAGCATTCTTAATCAACCCGATCAAGATCCACATTTATTTAATTTAACTCCGAGTGTGGCTAAGGTTTTGGAGCAAGGAGATTTAATTGTTTATAATGGTTTGGGCTACGATCCTTGGATACAGAATTTATTGAATGTTGGCTCAGGTTCAGCAAGAACTATTATTTGCGTCGCTAATTTAATACATAGAAAAGAAGGAGCTAATCCGCATATTTGGTATGATCCTAATACCATGCCCATCTATGCTAAGGTATTACGCGACTACTTGATCATGCACGATCCACAGCATCAAAAGGAATATCAAGCGCACTACCAACAGTTTATTGCACAACAGCAAAATTTATGGCAACGGATAAAACAAATTAAAGCGCAACATAACGGGAGTTCGGTTATTGCGACAGAACCGGTGTTTGGATATATGGCGCAGGCTTTAGGATTTCGTATGCAAGGAATTCCGTTTCAACTCAGCATGATGAATGGAGTGGATCCGAGTCCTAAACAAGTGCAAACGTTTCAACGTCAGTTGCAACAACATCGCGTCAAACTGGTATTTTATAATAGTCAGGTGAGCAGTCCATTGGTTTTGCATTTGTTACAACAGGCTAAATTGTTGGGAATTCCTATCGTCGGTGTTATGGAAACCCAACCGATGCATACTACTTATTACCAGTGGATGCGAGATCAATTAGAACGAGTGGAGGCAGGCTTTAAATGAACGCCATCGAATTTAAACAGTTTAGCCTTGCCTATGGGCAACGCTGTATTTTTCAGAATTTCACTGCAGACATTAAGTCCGGTGAATTTGTTGCGATTTTAGGCGCTAATGGTGCTGGAAAAAGTACTTTGTTGCGATCGATATTAGGTTTAATTGCCCCATCCAAGGGCGGTATTTCATTATTCGGACAAGCCGTACATAAAGGGGCTGCTTTTATTGGTTATATGCCACAAATGCGCCAAAATAGTGGTAATAGTTTGAGTGCTTACGCTTGGTTAGGCGCTAATTTAAATGGATACCAATGGGGTTTGCCAGTTTTAAATTCAGAACAAACCGAAGAATTGCAGCGTGTTATTCAGTTGGTCAAAGCTGAAAAGATTGTCAATCGACCTTACAATCTTTTATCAGGAGGGGAGCGTCAACGTTTATTATTGGCTCAAGCCTTATTGAATAAACCAAAAATTTTACTGTTAGATGAACCGTTAATGAATTTAGATCCTTATTATCAAGCCACGCTGGTCAGTTTAATTGATGATATTCGTTTGCAATATGGGATTACCATATTGTTTACTTCACATGATATTAATCCGTTATTAACCAGCGTCGATAGAGTACTCTATTTGGCGAAAGGTAAAGCGGTGATTGGTTTAGTGAATGAAATTATCAATAGTAAAAAATTAAGTGAACTTTATGGGTTGGATATACAGGTTATTCAGCATGAACAGCAACTTTTTGTCATAAATAAAGAATTAGGATTCCATCATCATGTCAACCATTGTCGACCCGACCTTGATCATTTCGCTGTTTGAATATCATTTTCTTCGTAACGCACTGTTAGTGGGTACGATTGCAGCGATATTAGCCGGTTTCGTTGGATACTTTATGGTTATTCGCAAGTTAGCTTTTGCAGGTCATGCATTAGGCCATATTGGTTTTGCTGGGGCGACCGGCGCAGGTTTAGTGGGTTTAATGCCGGTGACAGGACAGTTGATTTTGACGATATTAGCAGCCATCGGCATGGGTAGCTTAGGTCACCGAATAAGTAGAAGCGATGTGGCTATCGGCATCATTTTGGCATTGGCACTAGGACTCGGTGTTTTATTTTTACATTTTTATACGAGTTATGCGGCGCAAGCGATGACGATACTCTTTGGTAATCTCTTAGGTGTTTCAGCGCATTTAATAAAAATGATGTTGATCTATTCTATTTGTAGCTTGTTAGCCTTAAGTGTCATTGCCAGACCTTTATTATTTGCTAGCTTAGAACCCGAGTTAGCGGAAGCGAAAGGTGTTTCTTTGCCGCTGATTTCTATTTTGTTTATGATCATTGTGGCAGTTGCCGTAACCGAAGCCAGTCAAGTGGTTGGTGTGTTATTAGTGTTTACTTTATTGATAGGGCCTTCCGCAGCGGCTTTAAATTGGACTCATCATGTTTTAAGCGGTTTATTTTTAACTGTACTGTTTGGTATTTTAATCGTATGGTTAGGCATCATTTTAGCATTTATTACGGATTGGCCTATTCCATTTTGGATTAGTGCGTTGGCAGCCGCTAATTACTTTTTGAGTTTTATCGTAGGAAAAGCCAATCATTAAACAAAAAAGGAGTTAGTGGTTACTAACTCCTTACGGATTGAGTTTAATTGCGTTTATAAATTAATCATCCCAATTTAAACTTCCGCCAGTTTGATATTCCGTTACGCGGGTTTCAAAGAAATTCTTTTCTTTCTTGAGATCAATAATTTCACTCATCCACGGCAAAGGGTTGCTAACACCAGGATATTGTTCAGGCAAGCCGATTTGTGCAAGACGGCGATTGCCGATGAAACGTAGATAATCCCACATCATGTTAGCATTTAATCCAAGAATACCACGCGGCATGGTATCTAAAGCATATTGATATTCTAGATCAACACCTTCTTTGACGAGGCCAATGACATAGTGTTTGAATTCGGCTGTCCATAAATGTGGATTTTCCAATTTAATCTGATTGATCACATCGATCCCAAAATTTAAATGCATCGATTCGTCGCGTAAGATATATTGAAATTGCTCGGCGGTTCCGGTCATTTTATTTCGTCGCCCCATGCTGAGGATCTGTGAAAAACCAACATAGAAAAATATGCCTTCGAATATCACATAAAAAGCAATTAAATCGCGCAATAGACGTTGATCATTGTCGGATGTGCCGGTACGAAAATTTGGATCGGCTAAGCTTTGTGTAAAAGGAAGCGCCCATTCTGTTTTTTTAGCCACGGTCGGTAATTCGCGATACATATTAAAAAGACGTGCTTCATCCATACCTAAACTTTCTATGACATATTGATAAGCATGCGTATGCAAAGCCTCTTCAAAGGCTTGTCTGAGTAAATATTGTCGACACTCTGGATTGGTAATATGACGATAGACAGCTAAGACCAGATTGTTCGCAACCAAAGAGTCAGCAGTTGAGAAAAACCCTAAGCTGCGTTCTATGATCAAACGCTCATCTTCACTTAATCCTTTTGGATCGCGCCATAAGGCAATGTCTGCCGACATGTTAACTTCTTGTGGCATCCAATGATTAGCGCAGGCCGCTAAGTATTTTTCCCAGGCCCATTTATATTTAAATGGCACGAGTTGATTGAGATCGGCACGACAGTTGATAATCTTTTTGTCATCGACTTGTACACGGGCTGCACCTATTTCGAGTGTTTCTAGACCGGTAAAACCACCGGTGGCATGTTCAGTGTTCATCGTTTTAGGATCCTCAATTTTGTTTATGAAACTAGTAGTCTATTGACATGATTCGCAACCTGGGTCGAGTATCGAGCAAGCAGGGCCGGCGGTACTATCCATTGGTACTGAATTTAAGTGACTTTTTTCTAAGGTGGCTTTTTCAGTATGTGTAGCGCCCATCGTCCGTAAATAGTAACTTGTTTTTAATCCTTTCAGCCAAATTCGTTTATAGAGTTCATCTAATTTTTTACCAGAAGCTTGTGCCATGTAGAGATTTAACGATTGACTTTGATCAATCCATTTTTGGCGGCGCGATCCGGCTTCAACGAGCCAATGGGTGGGAACTTCAAAGGCAGTGGCATAGAGTTGTTTTAAACTATCAGGGACACGTTCAATTTTTTGCAAACTGCCGTCATAATATTTAAGGTCATTCAGCATCACGGCATCCCATAATCCGAGTAGTTTTAGATCTTTGACTAAATACGGATTGATTACGGTAAATTCGCCGGACATATTGGATTTTACAAAAAGGTTTTGATAGGTCGGCTCAATCGATTGCGAAACGCCACAGATATTGGAGATCGTGGCGGTTGGTGCAATGGCCATACAATTCGAGTTACGCATCCCTTCTTGCATCACTTTTTTACGTAATGTATCCCAGTCTAAACGAGCAGTTCGATCTTGATCTAAGTATTCACCACGGGTTTTTTGTAGTCGTGCAATAGAATCTAAAGGTAAAATTCCCTGGCTCCATAATGATCCCTTAAAACTTTCATACGAACCCCGTTCTTTGGCTAAATCACTGGAAGCTTCTATGGCGTAATAGCTAATCGATTCCATGGAGTGATCGGCAAATGTGATAGCGGCTTCTGAAGCATAAGGGAGTCGTAATTGATATAAGGCGTCTTGAAAACCCATCAGACCTAAGCCAATAGGGCGGTGCTTTAAGTTAGAACGACGCGCTTGCGGCACGGTGTAATAATTGATATCAATGACATTATCTAACATGCGAATCGCAGTGCGGATAGTATGACGCAATTTTGTTTGATCGATTTCTCCTGATTCGGTTAGATGTTGAGGCAAGTTAATACTGCCCAAATTACAGACGGCTATTTCATCAGTAGAGGTATTGAGCGTAATTTCAGTACATAAATTGGAGCTATGAATGGTCCCCACATGTTGTTGTGGTGAACGTAAGTTGCAAGGGTCTTTAAATGTGATCCAAGGATGTCCGGTTTCAAATAATAAACTCAGCATTTTTCGCCATAGATTGGCTGCTGGAATTGTTTTGAAATTTTTAATTTCACCGCGCGCGACTTTGGCTTCATAGGCGTGATATTTTTCTTCAAATTCTAAACCAAATGCATCATGTAAATCGGGGGTTTCATCAGGTGAGAATAAAGTCCAGTTTTCTCCTTGCATGAGTCGTTTCATAAATAGATCAGGGACCCAATTGGCGGTATTCATATCATGCGTACGACGTCGATCATCACCCGTATTTTTTCGTAATTCTAAAAATTCTTCGATATCTAAATGCCATGTTTCTAAGTACGCGCAAACAGCGCCTTTACGTTTGCCACCTTGGTTGACGGCTACGGCAGAAGCGTTAGCTACATTTAAAAAAGGGACGACACCCAGTGATTTACCATTAGTGCCTTTAATTCGTGCACCCATCGCTCGGACTGAAGTCCAGTCATTACCTAAGCCACCCGCAAATTTTGAAAGTAAAGCATTATCTTTTATGGCACTGTAAATTTGATCGAGATCATCAGATACGGTGGTTAAAAAGCAACTTGAAAGTTGTGGGCGCAAAGTTCCGGCGTTAAAGAGAGTCGGTGTGGAGGCCATGTAGTCAAAAGACGAAAGTAAGTGATAAAACTCAATCGCGCGCTCTTCTTTGTTCGGTTCTTGTTGCGCAAGTCCCATAGCAACACGCATAAAGAAAGCTTGGGGTAGTTCAAAACGGATATCATCGGCGTGTAAAAAGTAACGATCATATAAAGTTTGTAAACTCAGATAAGTAAATTTCTGATCGCGTTCAGGGAGTAAGGCTTTACTTAATTTTTCTAAATTAAAGGTTTGTAGTTGTGGATCCAATAATTCTAAGTCAACACCACATTTGATATAGTGTTGGAAGTAATGAGAATAGACGCCAGAATGATGGGTGTGAGTGGTAGTCGGCAGATCAAGAAAGTTGAATGCTTCCGTATATAATGTGCGTAATAAGAAGCGTGCGGTCGCATAAGTGTAATTAGGATCTTGTTCAACCAGCGATCGTGCACTGATAATAAGTGCCTTATCAATTTCAGTGACAGGCATGCCATCATATAGATTACGTAAAGTTTCTTGTAAAATGAGCTCATGTTTTACTTCACTTAAATCTTTACAGGTCTCTGTGATCAATAGGCTCAGTTGGATGAGATCGAGTGGACGTTGACTGCCATCCGCTAAAGTTATTTGTAATTGAACTTCAGATTGTGATTTCGTTTCTGCACGCATTTTTCGCCGTTCTTCACGGTATAACACGTAAGCGCGCGCAACTTGGTGAGCTTCTACACGCATTAAAGCCAGCTCCACTTGATCTTGTATGGCTTCAATGGGCAATGTTCCGCCGTTAGGGTGGCGTTGGTGTATGATATTTGTGACTTGTTGTGTTAGCTGTGATACCCGTTCATGAATACGAGTTGATAGTGCGGCTTGCCCACCTTCTACGGCGAGAAAAGCTTTAGTAATGGCAACTCTAATTTTACTCGGATCGTAATTAACCAGTTTACCATTACGTTTTATAACTTGTAACGTACAAATGGGGTTACTCTCTTGTTCTGCTTCCGCTTCAGGTAGTAGAATCTCTGCGCTGTTAAGCAGAAGAGAAGAAGTCATTAGTTCGGATGAAAGTCCGCTCATGGATGCTCCTTAAAAAGGTTGTGAGGAAATAGGTTTATGGAAATGATATAACACAATATCATGTGGTTTATGTACTATGCAACCACTATATAAAGTGAGGAAGTCTTTAGTAAGCTGTGAGTAAGTTGGGTAAAACAGGTTAATCGGCTGACTTATTTTCCGTGCCATGACCTGTTGGAACAGGGTTTATGCATAGAAGATTAAATCTTCTGTATGATAAGCGTATTTTGTTGGTTTGTACGTAAATGAGAGGTGATATGCAACACATTTCTTGTGCAGAGATTTCAAAAAGTATTTTTCGTGCCTACGATATTCGGGGTATTGTGGGTGAGACGATCACACCTGAACTTATTTATATTCTGGGGAAAGCGATAGCGAGTGCCGCTCAAGACCAAGGCGAACAAACCATTATCACAGCGCGTGATGGACGGTTATCAGGGCCTATTTTGATGAAAGCCTTACACAAAGGATTACGTGAGAGTGGTTGTGACGTGATTGATATTGGTCAAGTTCCTAGCCCCGTTCTTTATTTCGCAACAAGAGTTTTAAATTGTCGCTCGGGAGTGATGTTAACAGCAAGTCATAATCCATCGAATTATAATGGGTTAAAGATTGTTTTAGCAGGAAAGAGCTTATCCGAAGGAACTATTGATGCACTTTATCGACGTGTCCAAGCAGGTGGCTTTAAATCAGGAAAAGGGAGTTACCAGCAAATATCGGTTACGGGAGCTTATCTCAATCGGATTACGCAAGATATTTCTTTAGCGCGGCCTTTACGCGTGGTGCTTGATTGTGGAAATGGTGTGGGTGGTGTCGTTGCGCCCGAATTACTACGTCGTTTGGGTTGTGAAGTGATTGAATTATTTTGTGAGGTGGATGGTCATTTTCCCAATCATCATCCTGATCCCAGCATACCAGAGAATTTAAATGATTTAATTGCTAGTGTGAAACAGCATCAGGCAGATATTGGTTTGGCCTTGGATGGCGATGGAGATAGGCTGGGTGTGGTCACGAATCGAGGAGAAATTATTTGGCCCGATAGACAGATGATGTTGTATGCGATGGATGTCTTATCACGCCATCCAGGCGCACTCATCATTTATGACATCAAATCAACGGGTCATTTAGCCAAGCTCATTGCAGAAAACGACGGCCAATCTTTAATGTGGAAGACAGGGCATTCGATTATGAAATCCAAATTAGAAGAAACAGGTGCATTATTAGCGGGCGAGATGAGTGGTCACATTTTTTTTAAAGAACGTTGGTATGGTTTTGATGATGGTTTATATACCGCTGCTCGGTTATTAGAAATTGTTGCTAAAAGTAAAAAAAATATAAGTGATTTATTTGCTGAATTGCCGAACAGCATTAATACACCGGAGTTAAAATTGCCTATCGCGGAAGATAAAAAATTTGCATTTATTCAAGCTTTTCAAGCCCATGTGAATTTTCCGGAAGCGACACTGAGTAAAATAGATGGTGTCCGTGCTGAGTTTAGCGACGGTTGGGGTTTAGTGCGCGCGTCGAATACCAGTCCTTATTTAATTCTGCGATTTGAAGCGGATAATTTACCTGCCTTAAAGCGTATCCAAACTTTATTTAGGAATGCTTTATTAGCCATGGATCCCGATCTTAAGTTACCCTTCTAAACTATGCGTATTATGACTTTAAATGTGAACGGTATTCGTTCTGCAGCACGAAAAGGCTTTTTTGAATGGATGAAGCAGCAAAAAGCCGATGTGATTTGTTTGCAGGAAACCAAAGCACAAGAAGATCAGTTGGATGTCTCACATTATCCTCAAGACTATCAGGCCTATTTTTTTGATGCGGAAAAAAAAGGTTATAGTGGTGTGGCGATCTATAGCCGTATCAAGCCGGATTCAATCACTGGTGGTTTAGGCTGGGAATGTGCGGATAAAGAAGGTCGTTATCTGCAGCTCAATTTTCCCGGCTTGAGTATCGCTTCTTTGTATATGCCTTCAGGTAGTAGTGGTGAATGTCGTCAACAGCTTAAGTTCCAATTTTTGGACCACTATCTACCTATTTTAAAAAATCAACGTCAGCAAAAACATGACTTTATTATTTGTGGAGATTGGAATATTGCACATAAGCCGATAGATTTAAAAAATTGGCGGTGCAATCAAAAAAATTCTGGTTTTTTACCTGAAGAACGTGCTTGGTTGGATCAAGTATTAGGACCTATGGGTTACGTGGATGCCTTTCGAGAGGTGAATCAACACACTGAACAATATACTTGGTGGTCAAATCGTGGTCGTGCTTGGGATAATAATGTGGGATGGCGGATTGATTATCAGATAATTACTCCTGGGCTAAAAGACAAAATTAAATCGGTTGAGATTTATAAGGAGCAGCGTTTTTCAGATCATGCCCCTTTAACAATCGATTATACGTTTTAGCAGCAGGTGAGGTGTTTACGTGACTGTCTGTGTGTCTTTAGGGATGTTTCATTTCATAGTAGGTCTCAGCGCAATAAAGGGTTGCTCCCTGGTAGGCTTGACTGTTTCCGTCTTTCGAGTTGTTGCTGAATACGACGTATTTTAGGATTAACAATAGGTCGATTATTTTTCCCCGTTAAACATTTCGCAGCATAAGAAAGAGCAAATAATGTACTCTGTATATCAATAGATGCCGTGACACGTGATATTCCTTCTGATTGAGTTTGTTGCTGATGTGATTGATGGCGGCTACTCAATTTAGTTGCTGCTATTCGCTGCGTATACGGAGAGCTCTCTGGTGTGTTTGCTATTTCTTTAAAGCGATTTGCTTTACCGTTAGATTGCCTGACTTTCATTGGATTTTTTTTTATAAATAGGCTGCGTTTATAAAAATTCGTATTTTTTTGAATAATAATGGGTTGTTCTGATGTGGGCGGGTGTACGTCCGTTCGCTGGGCCGCTTTAGAATACGCCTTACGCGGTGCCGACTTTTTTATGGAGGGCCTATTGAAAGTGATCTCGTTTAGTTGATGAGTGGTTGAAATGGGTTGTTTAGTTGGGTCATTAGTCGGATGCATTGAGTAAGCTGCTAAACCCTTCCTGGATTTATGACTAAACTTCTTAAGGCGACACTTTTCTTTCCTTTGGTCGTAGTGATCATAGTAAGCATCCGCTCTTTCTTGTATCGACTCTGTATTCTGAGTAAAAGAATTGATGACATTATCTGACTCAACGGAACGACGTCGCCTAATAAGGTTACTCGTATTAAAATGGTTAGCTTGACTTGCTTGAAAGAATGGAATTGGCTTGGAAGTAATAATCGCTATCGATTCTTTTTTTAAAGCGTTTTCTCGTGCTTCTTTCACCTCTTCGAAGTAGGGTACGGTATTCAATGCCGTTAATTTCTCTGCAAGAACCACTTTTTTATTAGAAAATTTAAATGATAAAGTCGCTAATTTAGGCTCTTTATAAAAATTTTTTAAAATAATACTCAAAGGTTCTTCTGTTTCTGAAATAGAACTGAGTATATTGGTCCCTATTAAATTTGTCTTATTATGATGATAAAAATTAAATTGATGATAGGTTCTAGGAATAATAATTTCAGTATTTTTTTCTACGTCTTCAACGCCTATGCTGATAAGCTGGTGCACATTGTCTAGTTTTAAGGGAATAGGTTCTAGATATAGATTCGGGGGTTGTCCAACTATCTTCTGCGGGGCAACATTTAAAATAATATGTAAATACTCTTTATACCAATGCGTCAGCATAGCATCTTTCAAACGAACAGTAATAAAATCTAAAACGGTTCCATCCCGTACAATACCTAAAATAAGAAGAAGATCATTCTCTGGTTTATTATATTCATTGTCTGATGATCGATACCTATTCACTAAGGTATACTGGTGAGCGTTGTCTTTTGATATGAATATCAGTTTAAACGCATTAGCGCTTGTTTCTAACTCAGTTTGAAGTTTAGCACTTAGCCGTCGAAAATCTAAAGTATCTATATGATCGCTATGGTTAGCACGGTGAAGAACAATGTTGTTGACAAATAGGCGAAATGAGGAGGGTGGTTCGATAATAAAAAGACCTTGGCCACCATTGCTATTAAAATGAGTCTCTTTGGCATTTTCGTCATTATACATGACTTGGCGGCCATAATGACCAATTAAAACTCTTTGATTTAGCAAGGTGCTGATAATACAAATCATATTGAGACGCCGTGCCATGGGCGAATAGAGAGTCATAATATCGTCTATACTCTGATCCGTCCTATAAAAAAGATAGCTATTTCCATTAATTATTTTAAGTTCAGCACCGCTTATAAAATAAAAAAAAGGTTTATTTAGTAAACAATAATTTAAATCCAATTTAAAATCATTCGGAATAAAACCAGAGCTTTTTAGTAGATTAAAGATCACATGGCGTAGTTTAGATCGGTTGCTAACAGTCACATTTTCGTTAGCATCGCAATTTTTCAAAAGATTCTTTAATGCTTTCTGAGATGAAGGGGACTTAAGAACTTCAGGCAGCAATGATAAATATTTTGCATCAAGGAAGGCCCCAGGCTTGAGTTGATAATGCAGGGTTATGTCATTAGTCGCATTATTTTTAGCAATAGAAATCGTTTGGATAGTGCGCAAAAGCTTTTTTATTTTATGCTCTAAAAAATGAAAGGTAATTGTTTGTGTTGTTGATGAAATAGCATATAAATCTGAAATTTCTGTATTAAACACAAATTGATGTCTCAAATGCCCAGAGGAAGCTAACTTCTCATACACTTTTTCAGTCGTCAAATTGACCAATATCATTCCTGCACCCGGTAGGATAGTGTAAGTAAAATGACCTTGTAGGGCTTTATTATTCAAAACACTATGGGGTTTTAAGTAAAATTTTGTTACATAATCACAACTCGAATTTTTAGGAATTAAAACAGTGTCCGCCTGAGTAAAAGTGGATCCGCCGGTTGTGTCTATCTCTTGGGTATCACAAGCGGTAACAACTGAGATCGGTAAATCTCCTCCAATGAGTTTCTCTATGTTGGCGATAGCTAAGGTTTTATGACTGTATTTTAAAACGCCTTCGTTAAAATTGACTATAATTTTTGATGCTAACGGTCGAAATCCTTGTAACAGTAATGTATCTACCCCTTCTTGGCCATCTAACCCCCCTAACCCTCCTTCTTTATTTAAAGCAGTCACGACTTCGCTAGCCTTTACAATATAAGTATCCTCTTGAGCGCCTCCTACATAGTCTTTAGCTCCATTATTGACTATAAAAACATTAGAAATATTTCTGAAGCCTGTTGCATGATCTTCTCCTTCACCCAGATCATAAAGTGCCATTGTTCTAGTAGTATCGTTAATAAGACTAAGACCAATGGCTGCATGGCAGAGGTAAACCACTGTAGGAAACAGATTTCTACCTTTTATTATAGAGAGGCAAAGTGTCTTGCTTACTCCGGTGATAGGATTGCTGATAAAATCCATGGCTGTCTTGCAGGCATAAAAGCCTATAGGTGACACTTTGCTTTTTGTTATCGTAGGGAGACAAAGCAGCTGGGTTCCGGATGGTGGTGTGATGTTTTCTCTAGTTAACTCAAGCCCAGAGAATTTATCTTTAAAATAGACAATGTTATCTTTACTCTCATTAAAGATAGGATCACAGACTATTTTATCTCTATAACAATCTCTTGGTGGAAAAACCAATCCGCCTCCGCAGCGAGATTTTTCTTGAATAACGCGACGCTTTTCGCCAATTTTTTCAATCGCAGGAAAAATAAGATGTTTAATTCCTGGAAGATTTTTTAAGAGTTCTAGTTTCTCTGCTAATCGATGATCATATTCGACAACTTCATCGAGCATGTTTTGAATATAGGATTCCGGCTCCAGATCTAAAAAAGCACGCCAACCTTCTTTAAATTTTTCAAAAGCGGTCAAATGAACGAAATGATTCTCACGATCAACCGTTTCGACACTTTTATATATCTGACTTCCCAACATAACAATCGCACCCACAGTCTCGCCTATCGGACCAGTGACAGCGGAAATACCCATCAATGCTATGGCTTCTGAACTGATTTCAGCTACTTCTATCCCTATTTCTATTAAATCAGTTGCCAAGAAAATTCCATCACTTATCGCGCCTACCCATGCGTCGGTATTACTACTATCATTTTGTAGTGCTTTAATTTGATTATAAAAATCATACCCAATTAATAGAGCGGTTCCACGACGTGCAAAAGGGGCACTTGCCCTTAAAAATTTGCCTCGAAATACCTTTTTTGTCGTCGCTAACACAAGCTTTCCCTCTTCATCTAGCAGTGTAGATAAGCCTGTAGACAGAAAACTGCTTCCTGTAAAACTTGCCAGATTAATCGCTGCATTAGGATCACCTTTCAATAAGTTAGCGATAGCCCCTTCAGCAAAGATACCTCCCATTAAATGAGAGGAAAGCTTACTCACTTTACCTAGATGCTTAATTATTTTGTTATTAACAATCAGCTTTGAAACTTCTTTTTGCTTCTTTCCACCTACTGTTCTTGTAGAAATATAGTGCAAAAATTCAGCTTGCTTAGCCTCAGATAAGCTCTTCAGATCGTCAAGTATTGCTTGGCTATCTAATACACAATTGGATTCACGTTTGCGTCTGTTTCCCCCGATACACCGCAGTTGAGTAATATCCAAATCGCTAGCGACATCCTCATCGATATCCATCAATAGATTACCGTTATCTTGCTCCGTATTTAGGCGCGCAGTTAGCAAACCTTGGCTAAAATTCGGTTTATTTACTCTTGCCAGCTCGTTATTCACTGCCATTAAAGGATAAAATATTTGGTGATTCCATGCTTCTGTTTGGCCTGTGTTCTTAGTAAAACGAGTGTATTCAAAAGCTATTTGTTGTTGTTGTTCGATAGAAAAACTTATTTCTCTATCGATTTCATTTCTTGTAAAATCAACCGGATTTAAAGGGCGTAAATAATCCCCTTTTATCCGTTGCAATTGAAAATTGACTTCTCTTGATTCAAGGCTACTATCAGAAAGGTTAGGCACCGCATGTATTAATCGTTGAGACTTTACATCAAAAACAACGGCTTCTGGTGATGGTTTATCACCTAAATCAGATGATTGAATAACAAAACGATTTTTTTCTGCGTATATTTGTTTTAAAACTTGTTCTATGTTGTTATCTGATATGGTGCTTGTGCTTGATGCCAAACTGACTCGATCTCTTGCGCCACTCATATAGAGATGTATCTTAGATTGGCCAGGAAATTCATTGAGTAATTGATCGACAAAGCTTAAAGGCCCAGAATATTTATCGAAATGAGATAAAACCACTTTTTTACTGATAGGATCAAACGCAATAACAGCAACACATTGTTGAATATTATAAGTTCCTAATTTAGCATTGTTCGCTATTCCGAGTTCACGTTGTAATACGACATGCGCTGCACTATCCGGATGGCCTTGAGTGAGTTTATAGGATGCATAGTAATGAAAGGATTCACGTGCTACTAAATCATCGATTGAGAGAGGAGAAGGCAAAGGTGATGAAGATGAAAGTGTTTGTTCTTTAAGCTCTTTATAAAGACCAGCCAGCGCTAAATGTCCCTGTAATTTTTCCTGATACTCTAAAGAAAGCAACTTGTTTCGATTTACTTCTTCATAGCGAGCGATTGATAATGGCTCACGGTTAACCGCAGTTTTCGCTAAAAATTGATAAGCCTCTTCGAGAGGTTGGTATTCGTTTAACTGATGATAAATTCCAATAGCTTCTTCTATATACTTTTTTGCATCATTGTTATTGCCTTTATATAATTGTTCTTCAGCGTTGTAAAAAAATCGATTCGCTTTGGCTAGATCCGCTTGATAGGCGGGCGAATTAATATTTATGTTTGGTAAATTTGGAAAACTGGTTGGTAGTTCTAATATTTGATTTTTCCAAGAAAAATATTCCTCTTGCCTTACACTTGTTAATATCTCAAGATAGCTTTTAGAAATAAGATCATTATCAATATTTTCAGCTAATTTGTCTGCTTGCAAGCGTAATTCATCTGCTGTTTCTATTAAAACTGAATGATAATTCCCTTTTTTTGATGAAGCAATCTGTTCATAGTGCTTTAAGTCATAAGACAAACTATGTATATCACTCGCTAATTCTTCAAAGTCCGATAATTCAGTATCAAAAGACGGATTAGTTTCTAAATTATCAATGGCTGTATTTAAGTGATTAATAGCTTTTTTTAATTCTATTAATTGATGCTGACTTAATGGTTTCCATTCAAATATAGTCTTCACAGTCTTATCGTCTAAATTGTGTAACTGAGTAATACGATGCGGTAGGCTGTTAAGTAGTGTATCTAGATTGGTTTCTGCAACTTTTATTTCTTGAGTTAAAGAACTTATAACGGATGATTCTTGCAGTAGATGTTCTGCCATTTGTTTTGCGGTTTTGCCTTCATTATTTATGATAGCCAAATCATCGTTTGTAGCGACTCGTAATAACAGTTTTAAAACCTTAGGCCCTCGTCTGGTTACTTTTACCGCTTCGTGTAGGGCAGTATTACCCGCGTTATTTTGGATACTTAAAATCTTTCTATGCTGAAACAGATAATCTTTTTGATAAAGAGATTTAACAACATTCCTATTACTGCGGATAACTGCAGTATGAAGCGGCGTATTTCCGTATTTTATTTCTTGTATGTCAAGCGCTTCAAGATGCGGGATAATTAATTCTGCAATTTCTTTTTCTTCCTGCATTTGAATCTGAGCGAGTTTATATTCCTTTTCTTCTTGACTTCGATAGTTAGCGACCATATGTAAGCCTGTTTCACCATCACGGTCAACAAGGTAAGGATTGACTTGACCTGAATGGATTAGTTCCTTAACAGTCAAACTTTGTGTATGGATAATAGCACGATGTAACGCTGAAAAATTGTCCAAGCCGGTTTGTAGATTAGTACGGACTCCTTTTTCAATTAGCTTCTTTACAATCAATGCGGCGGCATGTTTCGTCGCTTCTTCAGTCGTTAAACCGGAAAAAACCTCAACAGATTGCATACGAGTTAATGCGGTTGTAAGCTGTTCCGCCGTCACTGTCGCTGTGCTTTCAATGGTAGCTACTAAAGGAATGGTTTCACCCTGATACGTTACTAAACCGTCTATGCCATTTCGATTTCCTTGAAACATAAGGTGACTATTACCCAAATTCGGGTTTGCACCATAATTTAACAAAGTAATAACCGAGGCTAACTTTAATTGACTACACGCATCATACAAGGGTGTTTTATATTGATTATCTTGAAGATTAATATCGTGGCCGATTTTCTGAAGCAACGTGATGAGAGGAAGATTTTGTCGTGCTGCAGCTTCATGTAAAAATGATTTGCCGTTCTCTCCGTTTAAAACAAAAAGATTTTGATTTGTAAAAGTTTGTTCAATGCTACGCAGATTTGCAACGTTATTCTCATTCTCTTTTATATAACTTGATAATAAACTTGCTGATACTTGATAGTTATTATCGAACTCTTCTTTTGATAGGTAGGTATAAGGCATTTTTTACTCCTTGATTAGAGTGTACTTGTAATTTATTAAGATAGTTAAAAAATGCTTTTGTAGCACGGTTTACAAGCGGTTGCGCAATTGTCTAAAACGATCGATAAGACATCAAGTTTTTTTTATTATTGTGCAACGGACACTGGTTATTTGAATGTGTGAGGCCATGAAAAAATAATTTCGATAAATAGGGTAGCGATAGTGCAATAATTATTTTTAACGGACGTTATCTATAAAACGTCAGCATAATACCAAATAAAGTTTCTAAATTTGTGCAAGATAATATTTTACTTTATTAAATTTAACAAGGTTTTTAATGCGAATTCTACTGCTGCGTAACGAATAATTAATCGATCACCCGAGTAGTGTTGGCATAGCGTTTTACTGAAAGCATTTTTACTAACCCAAGCTGTCCATATCGTACCTATTGGCAATTGCTCAGTGCCACTATCAGGTCCTGCGATGCCGGTAATGGCTATACTGACGTTGGCAGGGCTTTTGTTTAAGGCACCGGTAGCCATTGCGAGTACCACTTCTTCACTCACAGAGCCATATTGATTGAATAGAGTCTGATCGACACCCAAAACTTGTTGTTTAGATAAACGAGAGTAAGTCACAAAACCACGCTCAAACCATGCAGAAGCGCCAGGTACGCTGGAAATGGTTTGTGCTAATTGTCCTCCGGTACACGATTCTGCAGTCACTAACTGTAAATGCTGTTGTTTGAGTTGATCGCCTAATTTTTTAGCGTCGCAATGCACTTGGGATAATGAGTGAGTCATCCGTTGCCTAGCATCCTATCGTAGTTTCCTTAGTTTAGGAGTATAACGGCTGATGCAAAAAAATGTTATAGTATAAACAAATGACTTTTACGGCAACATAGCCGTATTAATGCATAAGAGAGTTAACCTTAGGTAATTTATGGCCAAAGAAGATCAGATAGTGATGGAAGGTACAGTCATTGAGACTTTACCGAATACCTTATTTAGGGTGGAATTAGAAAATGGGCATGTTATAAATGCCCATATTTCTGGACGTATGCGAAAAAGTTATATCCGTGTTCTCACAGGTGACAAAGTGAAAGTGGAAATGACACCTTATGATCTCAGCAAAGGTCGTATCATATTTCGCGGTAAAGGATCCGAGCCTGATAAATCTAAGCCTAGCTAATCGGGGCTTGAGTTAGATTTTTATTTTGCTCAGGAGGCGTAATAACGCTACCTTTTGCGGAAATAATTAATTGTAATTCATCGTTGGTACACGTTAATGTTAAATGACCACCGTGTACTAAGCGTCCAAAAAGTAATTCATCAGCAATCGGTTTTTTAATTTGTTCCTGAATGAGACGCATCATTGGACGTGCGCCCATGCTTCTTTCATAACCATGTTGAGCTAACCAAGCACGGGCGGGTTTGTCTACCTGCAACGTGACGTGTTTCTTTTCGAGTTGTGATTCTAATTCATGTAAGTATTTATCGACCACTTGAGAGACGATATTTGCATTTAAATAATTAAAGAAAATAGTGGCGTCCAAGCGATTGCGAAATTCAGGAGAAAATACGCGTTTGATGGCCTCTGAGTTTTCAGTATGATTTAAATTAGGCGTAAAGCCTATCTCTTGACGGCTAAACTGATCGGCTCCCGCATTACTGGTCATGACCAAAATAATATGACTAAAATCTGTTTTTCGACCATTGGTATCCGTTAAGTTACCATGATCCATCACTTGCAATAAGAGATTAAAAATATCAGGATGAGCTTTTTCTATTTCATCCAATAATAAAACAGCATGAGGATGTTTAGTCACTGCTTCGGTTAGTAAACCCCCTTGATCATAACCAATATAACCCGGAGGAGCTCCTATTAAGCGAGATACACTGTGTCTTTCCATATATTCAGACATATCAAAGCGCAGTAATTCGATGCCCATCAGTTCTGCCAATTGACGCGTCACTTCTGTTTTACCCACCCCCGTTGGGCCTGCGAAAAGAAAGGACCCAATTGTTTTATTGGTTTCTCTTAAACCAGAACGCGTTAATTTCATGGCGGCACAAAGATTTTCAATGGCTATCCCTTGGCCAAATACGCGAGCTTTTAATTTTGTTTCTAAGTGCCGTAAACGACTTTTGTCGGAGGCAGAAACATTTCGTGTAGGAATACGTACCATCTTTGCCACAATGGCTTCGATCTCATGAATACCGATGACTTGCTTTCTTTTATGGTTAGGTCGTAAGGCCTGATAAGCGCCTGCTTCATCCACGATATCAATGGCTTTGTCTGGTAAGAAACGATCGGGTAAATAACGTGCAGCCAGTTCTACACTAGCACGTAAGGCATTCATACGATATTTCACATGATGATGTGTTTCCAGTCTATCGCGTAGACCGCGTAGAATGGCTATGGTTTCTTCTAAATTAGGTTCGGGGACATCAATTTTTTGGAAACGTCTTGCTAATGCCCGATCCTTTTCAAAAATGCTGCGATATTCTTGGTAAGTGGTAGCACCAATGCATTTTAATTCTCCGGTAGTGAGTAACGGTTTAATTAAATTAGAAGCATCCATGACACCACCCGAGGCAGCGCCGGCACCAATGACGACATGAATCTCATCAATAAACAGTACGGATTGAGGTTCTTGTTTGAGCTGAGCTAATAAAGCCTTAAATCTTTTTTCAAAATCACCACGATATTTGGTTCCAGCAAGTAAACTACCGAGATCTAAAGAATAAAGGGTACTATTCGCAAGAACAGAGGGAACCCTTTTTTCAATAATGGCTTTAGCCAGTCCTTCGACAATCGCAGTTTTACCGACACCAGCTTCACCGACTAATAACGGGTTGTTTTTACGACGGCGACATAGGATTTGAATAACTCGCGCTAATTCCTCTTCGCGGCCAATTAAAGGATCAATTTTTCCAAGACGCGCTTTACTATTTAAATTAATTGCATAAAGTTCTAATGGACTATTTCCAGGACCTTCTATAGTGACTTCTTCTTCAGTCACAAACTGATTTAATTTAGGCTCCAAATTATCTTGTAATTTAGGTAGCCCTTGCGATATGTAATTCGATATATCAGAGCGTGTTACATTTTCGCGGCGTAAAAAATAAATAGCTTGGCTATCTTGTTCCCCAAAAATAGCCGCTAAAATATTAACGCCATGTACTTGCATTTTTCCGCTGGATTGTACTTGAAAAATAGCACGTTGTAACACCCGTTGAAAACCTAATGTGGGTTGTATATCGAGATTAGGATCAGCAGAAGGAAACAAAGGTGTGGTTGCTGCAATAAAATTACTAATCTCGTTCTTAAGCCGATTTAAATTCGCTCCGCACGCTTTTAGTGCGGCAACAGCAGAAGGTTCATCTAAAAGCGCTAACAATAGATGTTCAACCGTTAAATATTCATAACGCTTTTCACGGGCTTGTTTAAATATCGAATTTAAACTAACTTCAAGCTCTTTGCTAAACATGGTAGCCCTCCTTTTCGAATCGTATCAAATCCGTGAATTCACACATAAAGGCGTTTTTCACTGTTGTTATACAAGCTGGGTAGTCCATGTTGAAAAAATTATTTCCCTTTATTTTTAGCCTAGTCGAAATTTAAGGATTTGCGAGTTTGCTTAATTTTAAACCTTTTAAACGCAGAGAGGGGTAGGGTGTATTTTTCCCATACGAGGTAATGTTTTTTCAGCAGGATAAAAGTGCTTAAGGGGGATGATGCTAAAAGGAAAATTAAATTTTCCTCTTAACTCATGGCAGATTAGAAAAATAATTATTTTTCTAATGTTGTAGCCGATGCCAGTGTGTGTTTATTGCTCATATGATCGACGATAGATTGAGCAAAATCAGAACAACTGACTTCTTTGGCATGGTTCATTAAACGCGCAAAGTCATAAGTCACGGTTTTGGCTAATATAGCGCCTTCCATCCCGATTAGGATGTAATCGGCTGCTTCGTTCCAACCCAGATGTCGTAGCATCATTTCAGCGGATAGGATCAGCGATCCGGGATTGACTTTATTTTGACCGGCATATTTGGGTGCTGTGCCATGGGTTGCTTCAAACATAGCCACTTTATCGCTCAGGTTGGCGCCAGGAGCAATGCCGATACCACCGACCTGCGCCGCTAAAGCATCGGAGATATAATCGCCATTCAGATTTAATGTCGCTATGACACTGTATTCCGCTGGACGGAGTAGAATTTGTTGTAAAAAGGCATCGGCAATGAAATCTTTAATAATAATTTCTTTAGTGGTTTTCGGATTTTTTAGGCACATCCAAGGTCCTCCGTCGAGCAGTTCTGCGCCAAATTGTTCTTTAGCGACCGCATAACCCCAATCTTTAAACGCACCTTCGGTGAATTTCATGATGTTGCCTTTATGTACTAAGGTGACTGAAGGCAGATCGTGAGTTATGGCATATTGAATGGCGCATTTTACCAATCGTTGTGTTCCTTCTTTCGAGACGGGTTTAATGCCAATGCCACAATGTTCAGGAAAGCGAATCTTTTTAACACCCATGTCATCTTGTAAGAAGGCGATCAATTTTTTGGCTTCTTTACTGTCGGCTTCCCACTCTATTCCTGCATAAATATCTTCAGAGTTTTCTCTGAAAATAACCATATTGGTTTTTTCAGGTTCGCGAACCGGGCTTGGTACCCCTTTAAAATAACGGATCGGTCGTAAACAAACATACAGATCCAGTTGTTGGCGCAATGCCACATTTAAGGAGCGGATACCTCCGCCTACAGGTGTCGTGAGTGGACCTTTGATAGAAACCACATAATCACGTACTGTAGTGAGTGTTTCTTCGGGTAGCCAAACATCAGTGCCATAAACGTGCGTGGCTTTTTCACCGGCATAGATTTCCATCCAAGCAATTCGACGGTTATCACCATAAGCCTTGCGGATAGCCGCATCGACGACGAGTCGCATAGCCGGCGTAATATCAACACCGATACCATCCCCTTCAATAAAAGGAATGATAGGTTGATTCGGGACATTTAAGGAATAGTCGGAATTTACTGATATTTTCTCGCCTGAACTTGGAATCTGAATATGCTGGTAAGTCATGCGTGCTACTCCGCTTTTTTTTGATTGAAAAATTTCTTCTCAATTTTACAAGATTTTACTCACTTGAGCGAGTTTAGGCCTAAGGTAAACTTTTCTTAGATTTAGGTTGTTTATAGGGGTGTCAGTAAAAGAATCTTTAAAAAATTTACAAGCTAATCGAGTAGAATAAATCCCTTGATAGTCAAAAAGTTTTTCATCAGAGAGAGTTATTGTTGATTTTGTTCGGCATTTTTGTGCTTTAATTGATGGAGAATCCTTAGAGTTAGCCATTTGATTAATGGTAGTTTCTAACTTTATCAGACTGGATTTAAGCGTAGTTATGCATTGCTCTAAAGCTTCTTTTTTTTCAGATAAATGCGTTTTTTTATAAAATTCTATAGATTTTTCGAGGAGTTGTGCCGCTTTCTTTAAAGAAGTAATTTTTTGGGCATCAGAGTATTTTTTTTCTATATTATTTAAATCTTCTACTAGGAAAATAGCATAGTTATTATGAACAATAGCTTTACGTTCATTAAACGATTTTTTATTGTTTGATAGATGAACGAGATCAATCTCTATGCTAAGTTGTTTAAATTTATCGACTATTTTTTCACACTCTATGATCCATAAGGACCTTAATTGGCAAATAGGAGACATTTTTTTTAGTTTTTTAGTTTTTTGATAACTGAGTTCATCACTTGATGTAAGATTTGTGAATAGCGTTCGTTTTCTTTTTATAGGATGGGAAGGAGTAGAATTTTTAACTAAATTGGTTGTTTTGGGGGAGCTTTTAGTTTTAGATGGAAATAATAAGGAGGGGTTATTAATTATTTTCCATCGTGGTGATAATGCATCGGGTAGTTTTTTCAGATGAATGACCAATTTTTTTAGCGGAGGAGTTAATACGTTACACTGATTTTGGTTGGATCGTTCCTGAATGAACTGGATACGTTTATTTGTTTGATTGGCAAAGTTTAAGAGTTTCATCTTATGCTGAGCATGAATAGATTTTTTAGCGGCTTCTCTATAGAAGCTAGCAGATTTTTTAAAATAATAAATGGACTTTTCAAAGCTTGACTTTTTTATTAAAAATTCTGCAAAATTATAACAATACTCTGCTTTCAGACTATTTTGACTAACTATCCAAAATTGCTGAAAGTTATCGATATGTTTTAATTGTTTAAGTGAGTTTTTATTTTTATCGTTTGATTCTAAGCTTATTTTTTTTATAACTAATTGATTAAAATCAATTTCGATGGCTAGAATTTTTTTGTTTAATCCATTTAATTTTTCTTCTGTTTCTGGATCCAAATTTAAAGTGTAGACATCACAATAGAGCATTGATGTCCATGCTTCAAAATAAAGTTCATTAGTTAACTGAGTAGGATTTCCTTTTTTTTCAATAATAGACATGATTTCTCGGAATTTTTCCTTGCAAGAACTAAATTCTTTGGTATCTAGATTATTTTTAGACTGGAGATGAGCAGTCTGATAGTGTTTATTAGCAACTTCCATAAGAGTTATTAAGTAACGCTCTAATTCGTCTGGATTGCTGACTTGTTTCGCATCCAAAAAATTTTTTTTAGAGGTTAAAAGGGATAGATTATTTTTTATCTTTGGCATGTTAGGTTAAGCTGCTTAAAAGTAAATGAGTTAGATTTTAGCGAGAGATATACTAGAAAATTTAGAATTTTAAAAGCAAATTTTTAAGTGATTTCTCGCATGATTAGTTTCGACTTGTTCCTTACAATGAGTTTGTATAAAGCGCAATAAATCTTTATAAAGAGTTTCCGAATGAATGGTAGGTGCTTTATACTTTAGTAAACATTGAAAATGTTCTTGGAGTGTCGTATTTAGTAATTGGATTGAAATGGGTCCAATGGGTTTGATCGGTTGAAAAAAAGAACGACTTGAATTGGTATTGTCAGATAAAATTAAGTCTTGCTCAGGGAATTGTTGTAAAAGATAGTTTTTAAGTTGTTCGATTTTATGTGTTAGGTCTAGATTATCCTTTTTAGCTAGTTTTAATTTTAGATTTGACTTCATAATAAGATTCAGTTTTTTCTAGATTTATTAGTTTATTGTATGAATAGTAACCGAAGAAACTTAACTATTTATTAACTATTATTTAAAATATAGCATTCATTAAGGCATTAATTTTAAGAGTAAGGATTTTTTGGAAATGACTTAATCGTTTTTGCAAAATAAACAAGTTAAACGGGGATAGGGCCTTATATTGGGGCGAAAATCACAAAAAGCGCATTCGCCTATTTGACTCAAATGAGTATATACTTTCATTTTTAATGAACGATTGAGTGAAGAGATGATAGGTGGCTTTTCTTTAGGTCAAAAAATAATACTTTGGGTAATACCTTTATTATTTGCTATTACCGTCCATGAAACGGCACATGGTTGGGTTGCCTCAAAATGTGGGGATCCAACGGCTAAACTATTAGGTCGCTTAACCTTGAATCCATTGAAGCATATTGACCCCATCGGGACCATTATTGTCCCAGCTATCCTTTTTTCCCTAGGGGGGTTTATATTTGGCTGGGCTAAGCCAGTACCCATTACTTGGCAAAATCTTAAAAATCCCAGACGTGATATGGCCTTAGTCGCTGCGGCAGGTCCTTTGGCTAATCTCATGATGGCTTTTTTGTGGGTGGGTATCGCCAAAATTGCGATGGGATTCGATAATGATCCGGTTATTTACATGGCTCAGATTGGCATATCAATTAACTTGGTATTAATGTTGTTAAACCTTCTTCCGATCCCCCCCCTAGATGGTAGTCGCGTGGTGGCCAGTTTTTTGTCACCTGCAATGGCGTACCAGTTTAATAAATTAGAGGTATATGGCTTTCTTATTTTAGTACTTTTATTGGCCAGCGGTATTCTGGGCAGAATCTTAGGCCCGCTATTACAAGGGTTATTATCGGTTTTTTTTAGATTTTTTGGATTATAACGATTACACTGGCGCTATGAGTGAAAATAGACTAGCTACGACACTAATCGGCGATGCGCCTATTGCCACGATACGTGGTCAACCCTTGGTTCAGTTACCTTACGATCTGTATATTCCCCCTCAGGCTTTAGAAGTACTGTTAGAAGCTTTTACAGGCCCTTTAGATCTGTTGTTATATCTGATAAAAAAGCAAAATTTTGATATTTTAGATATTCCAGTTGCCGAAATAACCCGCCAATATATGCAATATATTGAGTTGATGCAGGTATTAGAAATTGAATTAGCTGCAGAATATCTGGTCATGGCAGCCATATTGACTGAAATTAAATCGCGCTTGCTTTTACCTAAGCCTACTGAGACCCCAACGAATGATGAAGCGGATCCACGCGCTGAATTAATCCGCCGTTTACAAGAATATGAAAGGACTAAACAAGCGGCACAGGCCTTAGAGCAATTGCCCCGTCTAGGGCGGGATGTTTTTTTAGCAATGGCTGAAGCAGGGCTTCCACCCGTCTCGACAGAAAATCCCAGACAAGCTCCGCCCTTGGCTTTAGAGGAGTTAGTAGAGGCTTTTCAAGCGGTTTTAGCCAGAGCGGCTTTAAGGACGCATCATCCCATTGCCGAAGAGCCTTTGTCGATTAAGGAACGTATGTCGCAAATTTTGAAAAAAATAACGGCGCAATCCCCTCTAAAATTTACTGAGTTATTCAAATTTGATGAAGGGCGTATGGGCGTTGTAGTCACTTTTATGGCGTTATTAGAATTATGGCGCCAATCCTTAATTGAACTTTCACAAGCTACGTCTTTTGGAGAGATCGAAGTGCGAGGGATCGGATGTTTCAAAGTAAAACAATAATAATAACCGGCGGATCATCAGGTATTGGCGCGGCAACCGTTGCTTTATTTAGCGCTGCCGGAGCAAAAGTTTATATACTCGATAAAAAAAAATGGATCGATGTCGCCACTCAGTCGATTTATTATTTAGAGTGCGATGTTGCGAATGCAGATCAGGTTAAATCAGCAATGGATAATATTCTTCAAAAAACCCCTAGGATTGATTATCTTTTTTGTAATGCGGGTATCCATTTATTTGCTAATATCGAAGAAAGTTCTAATGAAGCCATACAAAAAGTCTTTGCAACCAATTTATTCGGCACGATTTATTGCTTGCAGCAAGTATTACCTCGCATGAAACAACAAAGAAACGGCTCAATCGTTTTAATGGCTTCGGATCAAGCTTTTATTGCCAAAGAACAATGCGCTATTTATGGTGCCAGTAAAGCAGCTATTGCACAATTGGCTAAAAGTACGGCATTAGATTATGCTCAATATGGAATTCGAGTGAATTGTGTCTGTCCAGGCACTATTGATACACCAATGTATCAAGCTGTTTTAGAACAATTTCAGCAAAAAACGGGATTAACATTCGCTTCTATTCAAGAGCAGAGTGCTGAAAAATTACCTTTGAAGCGAGTCGGGAAACCTGAAGAAGTCGCGCAGGTTGTCGGGTTTTTATGCAGTGATGCCGCTTCTTTTATGACAGGCGCATTAGTAAATGTGGATGGTGGTTATACCATACAATAAATATTACTCTTCGCACGGGAATTTTTGACTGTTAGCGATAGGCACGACTACCGATTCGAGCAATCGGCCTAGATGGTTGCTCGCTTTAGCAGCAAAATGGACGGTGCCTTCATGCGTAATGGGTTCATCGCTAAGACCCGCTGCTAGATTGGTTACCACAGAAATGACAGCCACTTTTAAACCACAATGTCTAGCAACAATCACTTCAGGAACAGTGGACATCCCTACCACATCAGCGCCTAACTGTCGAAAGGCACGAATTTCTGCTGGAGTTTCAAAATTAGGTCCTAAAACACTCACATAAACACCCTCGTTGAGAGAGATAGAGAGCTTTTTTGCGGTCTGCTGAATAAGGTGTCGGATACCTAAATCATAAGCATCATCCATGGGGAAGAAACGGGGGCCAAATTCTTCATCATTGGGGCCTATGAGAGGATTCATCGGATGCAAATTAATATGATCCGAAATTAAAACCAATTGACCTGATTTTACATTTTTATTTAATGATCCTACCGCATTAGTCATTATTAATGTATGGCAGCCCAAACATTTTAAGGTGCGGATAAATAGTTTGAAGTCTTTGCCTTGCATTCCTTCATAAAGATGAACACGTCCTTGGCAGCAGACGATAGGTATTTTATTCAGGTAGCCGAGTATCATTTTTCCATGATGTCCTACGACGCTACTCACTGGGAAGCCAGTGAGTTCAGCATAGGGAATCGAGATACAGTCAGTCATTTTATTCGCAATATCAGCTAAGCCTGAACCTAAAATAATTCCAATCTTAGGTTGGAAGCCCGGTCGACGTTTTAAAATAGATTGAGCAAGCGGTTGTGGAAAAGCATTGGCTGTCATAGATCACCTTTTTAATGAGATAAAATCACCTATGGGATTTTAATGAGGATTACTCTGCAGGAGGTGTACTCGGTATTTCGTCAGATCCAAATAAAAATTTTTCCATTTCTTTTTTTAAAAATTCACGTGCTTGAGGTTCAAATGTACTTAAGCGATACTCATTGATGAGCATTGTTTGATGGTTTACCCATTGTTGCCAAGCAGGTTTGCTAATGGATTGATAGATACGCTGACCTAATTCTCCAGGATAAGGGAGATAATCAAGTCCTTCTGCTTGTGTGTGTAGTTTAATGCAATAAATAGTTCGGCTCATAAATAGACTCTTTGCACTTGAATTTTTTCTGTGTTGCCGTTTAGCTCGCAACCCTCTTCGCAGCAGCCAAAACTCCAGTTTCTATGCGCATATTTGGCTTAATAATTTTTTGACAGGTGCGGCAACGCCTCTTAATGCTAATTGTTGCCTGTTATACCAGACTATACAGTTAGATTCCATCAGTGGCGGATGCCAATGTTTAACCTGAATGAGAACGGGTCTAATTTCAAGTTGAAAATGACTAAACGTATGCTTTAAAAAGGGGTATTTTTTGATAGGTTTTTCTATTTCACAATGATAATGTTTTTTGCAAAAATTTGTTACTTTTTCTGTAATAGAACATTCTGGCAAGCTCCATAACCCACCCCAAATTCCGCTCGGTGGCCTTTTTTCTAGCAAAATTTCCTGATGCTCATTGATTAAGATTACCATCGTGATAGCACGATAAGGGTTAGTTTTACGTGGTTTGGGTGACGGATAATTTGCCGTGCTCTTTTCAGTATAAGCTTTGCAATGGCTTTGCAAAGGACATTCCGTACATTTGGGTTGTGTGCGTGTGCAAACCAGTGCACCTAGATCCATCATCGCTTGTGTGTAATGACGGATATGTTTGTTTTTTGGTGTATAAAGTTCAGCTAAAGCCCATAATTGTTTATTGACTTTGCTTAAACCAGACCAGCCTGAGAGGGTATGAAATCGGGTTAATACACGTTTCACATTACCATCAAGTATGGCGGCGGGTAGGTTAAAGGCTAAGGCCAGTATGGCTCCCGCGGTTGATCGGCCGATGCCTGGCAAATTTTGTAATAACAATAAATCTTGCGGAAATTTACCTGAATATTCTTTTTCAACGATTTGCGCGCAGCGATGTAAATTACGTGCTCGTGCATAATAACCTAAGCCTGACCAGAGCCGAATGACTTCATCGATATCGGCTTTAGCGAGTGAGGACAGTGTTGGAAAATGTTGTATAAAACGTTGAAAATAGGGAATCACTGTTACAACTTGTGTCTGTTGCAGCATGATTTCCGAAAGCCAAATAGAATAAGGAGATTTTGTTTGTTGCCAGGGTAGATGTTTGCGGCCCGATCGACTAAACCAGGCTAACATTTTTTGTTGGAATTGTTTAGCGGTTAGTGTCACGGGTGGTTTTTGTAAAAATGGGTTACTTGATGTTTTAATTGAGCAATTAGTGAAATAGTTTGTTCAGATCTAATTTTTTTAATGCATCACCGAGTTTCCCTTTAAGTTTTTCTTTGATGATATCAATACTTAATTGATCCAGAATGGGGCTAATAGAAGGATGTTGTAAAGGTCCTGAAATTCTAATAGGTATGGCAATTCCTTCAGGACTCCCATCCGATAATATGGGTTGTGCTTGTAATTCATAATTAATTTGTTGTAGCGGTAAATTTAAAACCCCTTTACCATTAACGCGTAAACGGCCACTACGGATGATTAAATCATTGTTATTGACGACACCCTGATTAATATTAAAACTACCGTTAAATTTATCAAACGGGGTATCCGAACCCGTGTTCTTAGGCGCGACTTCATGCTTAAGTAAGGCTTTGCCTAAAGCTATCCAATACGACAAATTAACCCCTTTTAAAGCACCTTGATCTAAGTTAAAGCGGCCTTGTCCATTCAAATTTCTTGTGAGCGCATCAGCGGTATCTCCTTGCGTTGATAGGTTCAGATTGAGTGTCGCTAAACCGGACAATTGTAGCCGACTTTGATTAATCAGATCTTGAAATAGCAATGCGGTATTAATTTGATTAAATTGATTTTGAGCAGTGATAAAAGGTACTTTTGGATTAAGATTGATAGAGGCATTACCTTGATAATGACCTTGATAAAATTGGGCATTTATTGGATTAAGCGTCAGCAAATTATTTTTAAATTGAAAGCCAAGATGTATTTGCTGAAAAATTAATTGTCCGGTCTTAATTTGCGGGCTGTTTAAGTTGCCGGCAAAGCGAGGATTCTTTAAAAAATTTTGACCTGTGATGCGTCCTGTTAGTTTAATTTGATTAATGATGGCGACCAGTTGATCCGCAATGATATCCTGTTTATTCAAATCAATATCGATGTGGCCTTTTAAAGACAGAGGAAGTTCGCCTTTAGCATAATTAGGACCTTTTAATAAAGTATTTAAATTAAAATGATTAAATTCTAGATGATTCTTGTCAGTACTGAGTAAAATATTCGATCGTAATTTAATAGCCGCATTAATCGTGGGTTCGTTAGAAATTAAGTTAAACTGAATATCAAAGGGTGAGCTTTTATTAATAGCAAGGTTAGCACTCTTAAATTGGAGATGCGTTATTTCAAAGCGTTTATTTTTTTGTTGATCAACATAAATAATATGTCCATCCCGAATGCCTAAACCAGTTACGATAAATCCTATGGGTTTTAAACGCTCTAAACGGTTATTTTCTGAATGACTAGAAGTTTTTTTAGAAGAGGTCAGTGGCCCTTCCCAGTTGACTCGACCTTTAGCATTTTTTAGCAAATAAAGTGTGAGACCATTCACTTGTAATTTACCAATTTCTAATTGTTTATGTAATAAAGGAAGTAAACGAACTTGAATATCCAGCTTTTTAATTTGTGCGAATGGATTCTTACCAAAACCAGGATTATTAGTCAGTTTAGCATTACATAATTGTAATCCTAGCCATGGGAAAATAGACCATTGTATGTCTCCGCCTAATTGCAGCTGACGGCCAGTAAACTGGGTGACGGCTTGACTAATTTGTGGTTTAAGATCATTAGGGTTTACAAATACCACGAGACCTATCAATGAAACTAGGCCCAATAAAATAACAGCACCAATAAACGTAAATAAAACACGAAGTAGCTTAGACATGGGGTTTTATTGCCTCATAGGAATTTTCTAATCGAACCACCGAAAAGGCAGGTTCTTCATAGGGATGGCATTTTTTTAAAGCCGCTATGACCGATTTAATAAATTTTTCTTCACAAAGCATTTCGACTAAATATTCGTCAGTCGTTTCTACAATCCCTTTTTGACCTAAAAAAGGATGGGCCTGCGCCGTAGGACGAAATTGACCTTGTCCTAGTACTTGCCAAGCACAGTGTTCATAATTTCCTAATCGACCACCGCCTTGATCAAACATGGCTAATTTGACGGATTCTAAGTGATGACTCGGGATATAAACTGAAATTTTATACATAGCGCTTAATAATATTAGCTTATAATTTAGTAAAGGACATTAGTATATAGTATTCGGTATAAAATTTGCGAGTGGGTTGTGAAGAAGTTTTCTCTTCATTATGAACTTTAGAGGTGTCTATGTTAAATCGTGTTAAAAATTATATTTTCAGCCAATTATGGGAGAGTTATAGTACGCATTTAACTGAGTTATCTACAATTCAAAGTTATATACAGAAGCATTTTCAGGAAGAATTAATCCGGGATCATTTTGCGCTGATTGATTTACCGGGTCCATGTACTGGCATGGATACACTGTCTTGTTTGTTCTCATATCTTGGTTATAGCCCTCGTGGACAGGATTATTTGGCTGAAAAACAAAATAATTTTAGATGGCTATCGGAAGAAATAAGTCTCGAGACCTTAGCTACGGAGGCGCCAGCGCAAATAGTAGTTGCCGATTTTCGTCGCGAAGCGTTAACGCCCAATGTATTAAAAATCATTGATTATTATGTAGGATTTGCTAAACCTTTGGATACGGAGCAATTAAAATTTCTGCATTATCGGACTTTACAACAAGATGAGCAGGCAGCGACTGAACTGTCGAAATTTATTTTGAATTATCTTCAATCGAGAGATTGGCCATTACCTACCGTGCAAGAATATGAAATAGTAAAAAATCAAAATGAACTGTTAGCGTGGGTGTTAGTCATGGGTCGTCAAGTCAATCATTTCGCTTGGAGTATTCATTTGTCTAATAGTTTTAGTCAGCTAAAACTATTTAATCAATTTTTGAGCGCTACTTTAAATATTTCGTTGAACCAAAAGGGTGGTTTGATAAAAGGCAATATTAATAAAGGTATAGAACAAAGTTCAACACAACCGGCTATTAAATCCATAAAACTCACCGATGGCGTCATTGATTTATCGGATCGATTTATCGAGTTTGTATGGCGTTATCCCAAAAAAGCGGGAGTAAAAAGACGATGGCATGATTATTTTACTGGGTTTGTTGCAGATAATGCCGATCGTGTGGTTGAATCACTTTACTTAAAGTAATTTTTGGAAAACAAATTGAATAATAAAATTTATTATGTGACCAATAATGCCGGTAAATTCGAAGAAGTGACCGATTTTTTTAATAGAGTGCCTGCGACTTTTCGTGTTGAACAATATGCGATTGATATTGATGAAATTCAGAGTTTAGATCAAAAAATAGTGGTGTTAGATAAAGTGAAAAAAGCATTTAATGCCGTCAAACAACCATTGTTACTTGATGATGGAGGCTTATTCTTTGCTGCCTATAATCTATTTCCAGGGACTTTATCAAAATTTGTCTTTCAAGGATTAGGTTTTAAAGGTTTATTCAAATTGATTGAGGATGATAATCGTGCTTCTTTTATTTTGCAGTTAGCTTACACCGATGGAGTACAAACTCAATTATTTGAAGGGGTTTGTTTAGGCACAATAGTGATGCCAGAAGACTTATCTTCGCATCCTAAACTTCCTTTTACCGCTATCTTTAAACCAGAAGGTTCTGATAAAACTTTGGCACAACTACGGTATACCGATGATTTTTTTCGTTTTTCTTTTCGTCAACAAGCATTAAAGAAATTTATTGATTGGTATCAAACTCAATCAGTGTAAGGAAAAATGTTTGACCAGCGATCAAAAAAAGGTTGTTTTTTCAGCTTGTATAGGGACTATTTTAGAATGGTATGATTTTAGTCTTTATGCCTATTTAGCAGGTATTTTTGCACAGATTTTTTTTCCTGCTTTACCCCGCATGGGCTTGTTGCTGAGTTATAGTGTTTTTGCTATGGGTTATTTAGCAAGGCCTTTGGGTGCAGCGTTATTTGGTTACCTCGGCGATACACGGGGTAGAAAAAAAGCCTTAAGCTTAAGCGTATTATTAATGGCAATAGCGACAGGTGGAATGGGTTTGCTTCCTGGTTATAGCATGATCGGAATCAGTGCTGCATTTTTGTTACTCTTTTTTCGATTACTGCAAGGTGTTGCGGTAGGAGGAGAAGCATTTGGTTCGGCTTGTTTTATTGTAGAATCGATACCTTCCAATAAAACGGGTTTTTTTTCATCGTTAATCTGGGCAAGTTCCGTGATTGGTTTATTATTCGGATCACTTATCGTTTTTATTTTATTCGTTGGATTTCAAAGTCATTTTCTTTATAGTTTTGCCTGGAGATTACCTTTTTTGTTAGCGACTATGAGTGGTTTGATTGCTTATTATATAAGAACCCGAACTGCTGAGACGCCAGAATTTCAGCATTTACACGCTCAATGTTTAATAGAAAAATTTCCATTAAAAAAAATTTTTGTAGCGTATAAAATATTAATTGTTCAATTAATGGGTCTATATTTATTATCCGCATTGATAACGTATCTCATTTTTATTTTTATGCCGGTTTATTTTACGGACGTTCTAGGTCATTCTCGAATTCATGCCCATGCACTGAATACACTGATATTGATTTTATTGATTGTGCTCGATATTTTTTTTGGTTGGCTTTCGGATAAATGGGGACGGAAACCTATCATGTTGACAGGTGCAACTGGATTGATGTGCTTCAGTTATCCGCTTTATGTCATGATTACGCAGGGTTCTTTTTTTATGATTGTTATTGCGCAAATAATGTTTACTATTCTTGCCGCTAGCTTTCAAGGCCCGTTAATGGCGCTAACACTCGATCGAATACCTGTTCCAGTACGTTATACCTTAGGCTCATTCAGTTATAATCTGGCTTACTCTATTTTTGGTGGAACAGCGCCATTGGTTGCTATTTATTTAATAACCAAAACGACGAATGTTGCTATACCGGGTCTATATCTTGCTGTGGGTGCTGTTGTAGCACTGATAATGTTAATAACGTTTAAAAAAGAGCCGTCCTAGATTATTTATTTAAATTTATTTTAATTAGTTCTATTATTTTCTTTTCATTTTCTTTATTGTTGCTGGCAAAACTATTTAATTTTGGCCAAGAACGTAACCAGGTTATTTGACGTTTAGCAAGTTGCCGCGTCGCAATAATGGAACGATCTTGCATCTCAGTAGTAGAAATAGTATTCAGTAAATAATTCCAAATTTGTCGGTAACCTACGGTGCGAATAGCCGGCAAGTTAGCGTGTAGATCGCCGCGTTTAAATAATTTTTCAACTTCTTCTATGAAACCGCGATCTAACATCGTTTGAAAACGCGTGGCGATGGCTTTGTGTAATCGACTTCTATCATCAGGAAGCAAAGCAATATTAATAAATAAATACGGTAACGGTGATAGAGTGGGCGCCAGTTGTAATTCCGTTAATGTTTTCCCTGATGCCAGTGCAACTTCTAATGCACGTAAGATACGTTGAGGGTCATTAGGGTGTATGCGCCGTGCAGCCATTGGGTCAATAGCAGATAAACGTTCATGAAGTTTTTTTAATCCTAAATTTTTGAGATCTTTTTTTAGTTGCTCGCGAATGAGAAAGTTAGCTGGCGGTAAAGTGGCAATGCCTTGTTGCAAGACATGAAAATACAGCATCGTTCCGCCGACTAATAAAGGAATGCGGCCTTTATTAAGAATGTTTTCAATCGCAGAAATCGCATCTGATCTAAATTCAGCGGCGGAATAAATTTCACTGGGATCATGCGTATCAATTAATCGATGAGGGGCTTGTTTTAAAATAAGTGCAGAAGGTTTGGCCGTACCAATATCCATGCCACGATAAATCATGGCTGAGTCCACACTAATAATTTCAAAATCTAAATAGGAAAGTAAATCGATAGCCAGACTTGTTTTTCCTGAAGCCGTTGGGCCCATCAGGCAAATAACAGGTTTAACGTCCACGTAGAAAAAACCGGTCAATATCAGCTAAAGACAACTGTTTCCAGGTGGGTCGACCATGGTTACATTGATTACTACGCGAAGTCTGTTCCATATCACGGAGTAGTTGATTCATTTCAATCCGTGTCATCTTGCGGTGTGCACGTACAGCACTATGACAAGCGATGCGAGAAAGTAATTCATTTATTTTTTCAGGAAGGTGTTGACTGTGAGCATGCTGAATTAAATCACTCAAAACATCTTGCACTAATTGCTCTATATTATTTTCTGCTAAAAGTTCAGGGATTTGGCGAATAACAACGGTTTCAGGACCCAAGTTTTCAAGTTTAAACCCAAATTGTGTAAATAGACTTATGTATTCATCTAATAGCTGAAGTTCTTGCTGAGACAGTGTTAAACAGATTGGAATTAATAAAAGCTGAGTTTTTATTCCAGTATTTTGTAGGTCTTGTTTTAAACGTTCATACAGTATACGTTCGTGTGCCGCATGAATATCCACCAAAATTAAGCCGTGTGAATTTTCGGCCAAGAGATAGATACCATGCAGTTGTGCTAAGGCAAAACCTAAGGGGGGATCACAGACCTCATTTTCTGTTGGTTTTTCTGCTAATGGCAGAGTCGATTTTTTTTCAGCTAATAATTTGTTCTGTTCTTGAAGTGAAAGACAAGCATTAGTTTCAGTCTTAGTGTGATGGCTTGTAGAATCTTCTGCTGCAGCCTGCAGAGGTAAGCTACTTTGTTGAGGAGGAGTCACTTCAGGAGAGATATCAGTGATTTTCTCATTTATTTCAGCCGATAATTGAGTTGCGAGAGGTATTGAGTGGATCGTTTGTAGTTTAGGACGTGTGCTGGCTAATGCTTTTTGTAGACTTTGTTTCACAAAATCATAGACCAAGCGACTCTCACGGAAACGAACTTCATATTTAGCAGGATGTGCATTGACATCGACGGCATAAGGATCGATTTCGATAAATAGGGTAAAAGCGGGATGACGACCATTATACAGGACGTCTTGATAAGCTTGCTTCACCGCATGATTGATTAACTTATCTTTTACCATACGTTGGTTAACATAAAAATATTGTAAATCGCTTTGTTTACGGGAAAAAGTGGGTAATGAAATCCAGCCCCATAAACGTAAATCCATACTCTGCATATCAATATAAATAGCATTTTCAACAAATGAACGACTGCATAAGGTGGCAATACGTTTTTCTTTCGCCATTTCGTCGTAGGCAGGGTGAAGTTGGTAAATGAGTTGTTTATTGTGATGCAGATTAAATTCTATGGAAAAATGACTGAGACTTAAACGTTTTACTAAGTTTTCTATATGCCCAAATTCAGTGGTTTCAGACTTTAAAAATTTGCGTCTCGCTGGCGTGTTAAAAAAAAGATCGTGAATTTCTACGGTCGTTCCTTGCGCATGAGCGATAGGAACAGGAGCTAAAGGGTATTGCTGATAATAATCGCAAGTAATTTTCCAGCCTAGTTGTGTTGTTTCTGTAGAGGAACTTAAGTTGAGACGAGCAATAGAACTAATGCTGGCTAAGGCTTCACCACGGAATCCGAGTGTGTTGATCCGTTCTAAATCATTGAACGTGTTAATTTTGCTCGTGGCATGTCGGTCTAATGCCAAAATTAAATCATCTTTGTGTATACCATGACCATTATCACGAACACGAATACGTTGAATCCCTCCTTTATCAATATCGATATTAATTTGTTGGCTATCCGCATCTAGACTATTTTCGACTAGCTCTTTTACGATCGACGCAGGTCGTTCAATCACTTCCCCGGCTGCAATCTGATTGGCTAGATGAGGTGATAGGTGTTGGATACGACCTGACATAATTTCATACAGTTAAGAAAAGAAGATAATTCTAACAAATTATGGGCATTAGCTGAATGATCGAGTTTTATTCTTAAGTTTTGCTCCAGAAGGGTTTAAATTTTTATTGACACAGGTTTCTGTATTCAATGAGGAATGGCTAAGCAATTCGTTAATAAATTCTTGAGATTCCTTATCATTAAAGGGGCTAAAATGTTTTTGTAATGCGTGCATCAGCGTTAAGAGTTCCTTTGTATTAGGACGATCGTCTATTGAACCTAACATAGCGGTAGATAAATGACTTAAAATATCCGATAGAGTAAGGTGAGCTATATTTTTTTCTTTATGATGCTGTAAAATCTTAAGACTTTCTCTCGCTTTTTTTGCTATAAAAGATGAAGAATAATTTTCTCCCCATTGTTTTAAGTCAATAAAGCTGCTGATATTATCTTCAAAAAGTATACAAGGAGTATTTTTATCAAATATTTTTTCTTGAAAAAAATGATGGGCAGAATTTTTTTGATTGTAATTAAAACTAGGAAAGAAATTAGGAAATTTATTATTTAATAGTCGATAGAGTGTAATTCCCAGTGACCAAATATCCGATTTATCGATATTTAAAAAGGGCGTTAGCGTAAAATTCAAATTGGAAAATAATTCAGGAGCCATATAACGCAAACTACCCAACTGACACGCAGGCTCAGTTGCAGGATAAGCGCAGTCAAAATCGGCCAATACGAGATTACCGAGTTCATTTATTAAAATATTACTAGGTTTAATGTCACCATGGATGATTCCTTTAAATACACGACCCTCAAGTACAAATGTTTCAGTATGTAGATGATGCAATGCCTCCAGCAACAAAAATAGCTGTTTCATTAACCATGAGGCCGCTATGATTCTTTTTTCTTTAAATTGTTCAAACAAAAAATACTGTGATAAATCTAAATTTCCACCAGATATTAATGGGAAAAATAGAAAAGATCCTTTCAGGCGATTAAAAATAGGTTGTAAAATTGATTTTTTTTCAGATTGTTTATTAGAGGCAATCAGTCGATAAATTTTTATTTCAGAGGCTGTTGATTTTTTTTCTTTTTTTTGAACTAATGCATTAGGAGCAGTATTATCAGGTAGGTAAAGTTTTCCATGTCGAATAACTGCAATGTTTTGTTCGGAAACCCATGAAGTGGGATCCTCGGTTCCTGACTGTTGAGTTAAATCAGATAATGTTAAATAGGGTTTTTTTTTATGACGATACATCGTTTTATAACCTTTTTATTGTATTGCTAACGCTTAAATTAAAATTTTGGAAGCTTTAAATTTAAATTAGAATAAACTACCCAAATTAATATTTGCTTTCCAATGTGGGAACTTTATTGAAAATAAAAAAACGTTGTATGGTAAATGAAAGAATAAATAATGCAATTTCTGCAATAATTTTACTGCTATAGACATTTATTCCAAAATCATGGATTAATGTAATTAAACTGTAGGCAATAAGTCCTAAAAAACAGGCTAAGGCCGTATATTTCAACGCAGCGGGCAGCCAGTGATTTTTGCTTTTAAAAGCAAGATGTTGATTCAATTTGAAATTGAAAGTGGCCGATAAAATGCGTCCCAATAATACCGCTAAAAATATATTTTTTTTAAGCCAGTAAGTTAAGAAAAATAATGCAAAATCAATAGCGGCGGAAATTAAGGATATTGCAGCAAAGCGAATAAACACAAAATAAATTTTGATTGAGTCAATCAAAGGATTAAAATGCGATGAACGATTATCATCTAAATAGACTGTTTTTATAGGAATTTCTTGAATATTGACTTGATGTTCTTCAGCAATTAATAGCATTTCCAACTCGAATTCATAGCCTCGGGCGTTCGAATTTAATAAGGGTAATAAGAGTTTTCGTGGAATGACGCGCAAACCCGTTTGTGTATCCTCTAAGATGGTTTTGCTAAAAAGGCGTAAAATGTATTTGGTAAGTTTATTACCGAATCGGCTACGCCAGGGAATCGGTGTTTGATTAAATGTACGTTTGCCTAAATAGAGATCAGAAGGACTTTGCATAAAAACGGTGGACAGATGTAGAATATCTTGAGGAAGATGTTGACCATCCGCATCAGCCGTTACAATGCCTAATTCTTTAGAATGGCTAGTGGCTAACCAATGTTGAAATCCTGTTTTAAGCGCCTGACCTTTCCCTTTATTTTTTGTATGGCGAAGAAGTTCGATATTAAAAGTTTGAATTTTTGAAAAAATGACTTGTTTATCAACGTCCGATCCATCGTCAACAACAATAATTCTCTGCTGGGGCTGGCTGTCACGTAAAGATTTTATGAGTGCTACCAGATTATCGTTAGGCTGGTAAGCAGGGATAAGAATAGTTGGATAAGAGTCCGTTAGCATAGCTTGAGTATAAGGAAAAGGAATAGAGGAGACTAGTCCTTAATAAGATTGACTTTTATCAGAAGGTTACAAAGATTGGATCTCACGCCTATGACGCTTTGATAAAAGCGGTTATTAGCATACTTTGTTTCTTAGTGCTCATTATTATTTAAGCATTGATTGAATAGATGTAAGATTTGTGCCCCTTCGTGGTTTTTGGCAAAGAATTGTATTTGTCGGTGGGTTCCGATTATGTCAATTTGACAAACAATATCCGGCTTAGGTAAAAAGGCTAAAGCACGTTCAGGCCATTCGATTAGCCAAATACCTGTATGGTCAAATTCATCACAAAGACCCATGTCGAATATTTCGTTAGCCGATTGTAAACGATAGAGGTCGAGATGGTAAACCCAAAAATGCGCTACCTCATACGTTTCCATCAAGGTATATGTCGGGCTTTTTACTAAACCGGGATAGCCTAAGCTTTTTATAAAAGCACGAGCAAAGAATGTTTTGCCTGCACCTAACTCACCGTTTAAAAAAATGATCAGTCTTTTATTTTCAGGGCAACATTCAGCAAATTTTTGGACTACTTGTGTTGTTTCTTTTTCGGTTTTAAGCAAAGTGACTAACATAGATTACAATTATCAGAAATCAATGAATCCTTAAAAAGTTTAGGTTAATCGATTAATTTTTTGTATTTTATTTTCTGCTTAGCTGGAGGCTCGTTAATACCTAAACGCTTTAAACGATCCATTTCATACTCGGTAAAATTACCCGTAAAACAATCAATCTGTTTGTCTTCTTGAAATGCCAAGATATGAGTCGCTATTCTATCTAAAAACCAACGATCGTGAGAAATGACCAATATACAACCGGGGAAACTTAATAATGCTTCTTCTAAGGCGCGCAAAGTTTCCACGTCCAAATCATTGGTGGGTTCATCCAGGAGTAAAACATTTCCTCCCGCACGCAATAATTTGGCTAAATGGACACGGTTACGTTCGCCACCCGATAGATTTTTTATTAATTTTTGTTGGTCGGAACCTTTAAAGTTAAAGCGCCCGACATAGGATCGAGAGGGCATTTGAAATTGGTTAATTGTCATGATATCCAGCCCGTCGGATATTTCCTGCCATACGGTATGATCCGGATTGAGTGAATCGCGACTTTGATCAATATAAGCCAATTGCACAGAAGCACCTTGATGTATTTGTCCGCTATCCGGATGTTCTTGTTGCATGATGAGTTTAAATAAAGTAGATTTTCCAGCACCATTTGGGCCGATAATACCGACTATAGCGCCTTTAGGCACCGTAAAGCTGAAATTATCAATTAATATTCGTCCATTAAAGCCTTTAGTGAGATGATCAAATTCCAATACCGAGTCGCCTAAACGTAGTCCGGGAGGGATATAAAGCGTTTGAGTTTCGGCTCGTTTTTGAAATTCTTGTGAACTAAGCTCTTCAAAGCGCGCTAACCGGGCTTTGCTTTTTGCTTGTCGTCCTTTTGGATTGGTTCTCACCCACTCTAATTCCGCTTTTAAACTTTTTTCATGCGCTGCTTGTTGCCTTCCTTCTTGAGCCAGGCGCTGTTGTTTTTGCTCTAACCAAGAAGAATAATTTCCTTCATAAGGGATTCCATGACCTCTATCAAGCTCCAAAATCCAGCCCGCTACATTATCTAAAAAATAGCGATCATGTGTAACGGCTATCACTGTGCCAGGATAATCATGTAAAAAACGTTCTAGCCATGCCACACTTTGTGCATCTAAGTGGTTAGTGGGCTCGTCGAGTAACAAGATATCGGGGTTTGATAATAACAGCCGGCACAAGGCTACACGACGGCGCTCTCCTCCGGAAAGTTGAGTGACTTTTGCATCCCATGGCGGTAAACCCAGTGCATCTGCGGCGATACTTAATTTACGCTCTAATTCCCATCCACCTTGCGCATCAATCTGGGTTTGTAGTTCTCCTTGCTCTGTAAAGAGCTGATTCATGGCCGAGTCACTCATTGGCTCGGCAAATTTCATACTGATTTCGTTAAATCGATCCAGCAATTTTTTAGTCTCTGCGATCGCTTCTTCCACATTGCCACGGACATCTTTAAGCGGGTCTAATTGGGGTTCTTGAGGTAAATACCCAATGTTGATTCCAGGTAATGGTCGGGCTTCACCCACAAAATCTTTATCAATACCGGCTAAAATGCGTAGTAAAGTCGATTTACCCGCACCATTAAGCCCTAAAACTCCAATTTTTGCTCCGTGATAAAAAGAGAGCCAAATGTCTTTTAGGATTTCTTTTTTGGGGACAACGATTTTACTCACTGCCTGCATAGTATAAATATATTGTTCTGACATAAATCGAATGAATGAATTATTTGAAAAGAAAGAATACTAGCAATAATAGCTAAAACTAGCTAGATTTTTTAACGAGTGATCAGATTTAACTTTTTTCTTTTTAGCTCAAATTGTTAGTATAACAAGTAGATGCTGCTTGGAGTGAACGGTAATTTTTCTATTTATTTTTAACGGATACGACATGAGACAGGAAGTAGAAACGAGCTTTTGATTCAATGTTAAAAAGAGTAATATAAACCAAAGTTAGCTTAACTATTAATTTTTTTGTTTTCTAATGTGGGGTTAAATAATCATGCCTTATTCACTACAAGAAACTATTAGCGACTTTGATCCTGATTTATGGTCTGCAATGAACAAAGAAGCTCAACGTCAAGAAGATCATTTGGAATTAATCGCGTCAGAAAACTATGCCAGTCCACTCGTATTGCAAGCACAGGGATCTGTTTTAACCAATAAATATGCAGAAGGTTATCCTGGTAAACGCTATTATGGTGGCTGTGAATACATTGATCTCGTCGAACAATTAGCGATGGATAGAGCAAAGGAATTATTTAAAGCGGATTATGCGAATGTGCAAACACATTCGGGTTCGCAAGCGAATGCATCCGCTTATATGGCTTTGTTAGAACCAGGTGATCGTTTGTTGGGGATGAGTTTAGCTCATGGCGGTCATTTAACACATGGAGCAAAAGTCAGTTTTTCAGGAAAAATATATCAGTCCTTTGCTTATGGTGTTACACAAGATACGCAATTGATTGATTATTCAGAAGTTGAAGCCTTAGCAAAGAAACATAAACCCAAATTAATTATTGCTGGGTTTTCGTCTTATTCACGGGTGGTGGATTGGCAACGATTTAGAGATATTGCGGATGAAGTGGGGGCTTATTTTTTGGTGGATATGGCACATGTGGCCGGCTTGGTGGCAGCGGGTCTCTATCCTTCACCGATTCCCATCGCTGATGTGGTAACTAGTACTACCCATAAAACCTTACGTGGGCCTAGAGGGGGCTTAATTTTAGCGCGTTCAAATCCTGAGATCGAAAAGAAATTAAATTCAGCCGTATTTCCAGGTCAGCAAGGTGGACCTTTGATGCATGTTATTGCTGCAAAAGCGGTAGCATTTAAAGAAGCGTTAGACCCTCGTTTTAAAATTTACCAGCAGCAGGTTATTGATAATGCGAAGGCTATGGTTCAGGTCATGTTGGAGAGAGGATATAAAATTGTTTCAGGCGGAACGGATAATCACCTTTTTTTAATCGATATGATCGCTAAAAAAATTACAGGTAAAGAAGCAGAAGGTATCTTAGAAAAAGCTTATATTACTTTAAATAAAAATATGCTTCCTAATGATCCTTGTAAACCATTTATAACCAGTGGTTTACGAATAGGTACACCGGCAATGACTACGCGCGGTTTAAGAGAAAATGAGGCTCGAGACGTCGCACATTGGGTTTGTGATGTCCTCGATAATCTAAAAGATCCAGCGACAGTTGAAAAGGTCAGAAAACAAGTCATGGCACTATGCCGGCAATTTCCAGTATACTCCGTGTAACCTCAGAAATGTACTTCTAGAGATTCAATGATGTATTGTCCTTTTTGTAATGAAGCAGATACTAAAGTGATCGACTCTCGTCTGAGTAGTGATGGCCAGCAGGTAAGACGTCGTCGCGAGTGTTTACAATGTAACGAGCGCTTTAGTAGTTTTGAATCGGCGGAGTTAGGGTTACCTCGGGTGGTTAAGCGTGATAATACACGAAGTGCATTTGATCAAGAAAAACTCAGGGCGGGCATGCTTAAAGCCCTAGAAAAAAGACCCATTTCCAGTGAGCAAGTGGAGGCGGTCATTCTACGCTTAATGAAAAAATTACGTTCTTTGGGAGAACGTGAAATTTCTTCGCGACAAATAGGTGAATGGGTCATGGAAGAGCTGTGTGATTTAGATCCTGTGGCTTATGTGCGATTTGCCTCAGTGTACCGCAGCTTTCAAGATATCCAGGCATTTAACCAGGCAATTGAACAATTAAAACAAGATATTTCCGCTAATAAAAAACATTCTCATGACACTGAAATCGAAAAAAAATAATTTTAAGCCAAAACAACGTGCTCGTCGTTTTGCTATGCAAGCCATTTATCAATGGCATTTAACGCACGAAAATTTTTCTGCTATTCAAGCCAAATTTTTGGCTCAAGAAGAAATGGTGAGTGTGGATACCGCTTATTTTGTTTTGTTAGTTCAAGGAGTTTTGAAAGAGCAAACATCATTAGATAGTCATTTACAGCAATGTTTAGATCGCCCACTGAAAGAATTAGATTTGGTAGAATTGGCAATTTTGAGATTAGGTGCTTACGAATTACTTGAATGTGCGGAAGTTCCTTATAAAGTGGCTTTAAATGAATCTATCGAATTAGCAAAAATGTTTGGTGCCACCGATAGCTATAAATATATTAACGGTATTTTAGATTTACTCGCAAAAAAAAATCGTCCTTTGGAGTACAAGGATTAATAATTTTTTAATCGTATAATTTTTTACTTAATTAATGATGTTGTTTAATGAATTTGATTTGATTCAACGTTTTTTTAGTCGAACGAGCAATCGTAGCGATGTTATTTTAGGGATAGGTGATGATGCGGCTTTATTGGATGTACCACTAGGTCAACATTTGGTAGTAAGTACCGACACATTAGTGTCAGGTCGACATTTCCCTGAAAATACATCACCTGAGGATATTGGATATAAATCATTAGCAGTCAATTTAAGTGATCTTGCCGCAATGGCTGCGAAGCCCGCATGGATTTTATTGGCACTGACGCTACCTAATGCCGATGAAATCTGGCTTAAAAAATTTACCGATGGTTTTTTCTCCCTTATGCAACATTTTCAGTTACAACTCGTGGGAGGAGATATGACGCAAGGACCACTTACCATTACTGTGCAAGCGTTGGGGTTTGTTCCGCCAGGAAAAGCATTAAGTCGTGTCGGAGCACGCGCAGGTGACCGCATTTATCTGACCGGGACCATAGGTGACGCAGGCTTGGCGTTAGAAGCCATACAAAAAAAAGATGGCTTAGGATTATTAACATCCTCTCAAATTTTTGCCGTCATGCAGCGTTTAAATCGACCAGAACCTCGCGTCGAGATTGGTCTTGCATTGCGTGATGTTGCCAGCAGTGCTATTGATGTGTCAGATGGATTAGCGGCTGATTTAGGTCATATCTTATCTGCCAATCAAGTGGGGGCGATACTTCAACTAGAAAAACTTCCTCTATCAGATAGTGTGCAAACGTTACCAACTGAAAGAGCATGGCAATTAGCTTTAGGTTCAGGAGATGATTATGAGTTATGCTTTACTGTGCCAGAAGCGCATGAAAGAGCGTTGAAACTCCATTTAGCCACTTTGAATACGCCTTATACCTGCATAGGGACGATTAAAGAAAAACCTGGGTTAATATTACTTGATAAAAATGGATCAACTTTTAGTATAGATAAAACGGGATTTCAACATTTTATTTAATTATTGATACGTGCTTTCCGGTTCGCGTCTTGGCTTCTAATCAGTATATAATCTTTTTTTATTGAATGTGATGAGAGAAACTATGCAAAAGGATTTAGTCCGTAAGGTATTTAGCCATCCCATTTACTTAATTGCTTTTGGTTTTGGTGCTGGATTATCGCCTTTTGCTCCAGGTACTTGTGGAACATTGGTCGCTATTCCTTTGTATTATTTAATACACTCTTTATCTTTGATTCATTATGGACTGGTTTTGTTAGTTGCCATACTCTTAGGCATTTGGATTTGTGATGTGACAGAGCGAGGAATAGGAGTTCATGATTATTCAGGGATAGTTTGGGACGAAATATGTGGATTTGGATTGACTTTGTTTGCTGCTCCGAAAGGTTGGTCATGGATAGCAATAGGTTTTGTTTTATTTCGATTATTTGATATTGTGAAACCTTGGCCAATTGCGATGATCGATCGAAAAATGCCCGGTGGATTAGGTGTCATGGTCGATGATTTAATGGCTGGTGTGTACGCTTGGATAGTTTTACAATTAATATATCATTTTCATTTATTTTAAATATTGGGCAACACCGACAAAATTTCGAGTACGAAGCATATACTCTACTCTCGGTGATAAGGATGTCCATTTAATAGACTCCAAGCACGATACAATTGTTCTGCCACGACAATTCGAACCAGTGCATGAGGGAGTGTTAAGGCTGAAAGTGACCAAATACGTTCAGCCTGGTTTAGGCAGGTGTCCCCCAAACCATCGGGTCCGCCAATTAATAAACTGATCGCTCGTCTTTCTAACTGCCATTGTTGTAAAGCTTGTGCCAGTTGTTGGGTATTCCACATTTGTCCTTTGACATCCAAAGCAATGACACGGGATCGTCTCGGGATAGCCGCTAATATTTTTTTTTCTTCTTCGGCAATGTGCTTCGAAATGGGAGAATTTTTATTACGTTTACTAAGCGGTATGGTCATTAAATTAAGTTTACATTCCGCCGGTAAACGCTTCTGATAATCTTGAAAACCTGTTTCAGCCCATGCCGTACATCGAGTTCCTACGGCAATTAAATGAATGATCATGTTTACTTACGGTTGGCTCCATAACTTTTCAAGATTATAAAATTCACGTTCTTGAGGTAACATGATATGGATAATGGCATCGACTAAATCGATTAGTATCCATTCCCCTTCTTTTTCACCTTCTATACCATAAATCGTTATGTTTTTAGCTTTGGCGGCTGTAATGAGGTACTGTGCTAAGGTCTTAACATGTCGATTAGAATTTCCAGTGCAAATGATCATGAGATCGGTAATATCGGTGATTTTACTGACATCGAGGACAGTTATGTTTTTTGCTTTGTGATCTTCTAATAAGCTTATTAGATCAGTTTGTAGATCTTTATTTAAAGTGGGTTGTGTCATAAGTATAACTTTTGTTCCAAAATATAATCAAGGACGCTAGCCGGTAATAAACCCACAGGGTAATGACCACTCGCAATCGTTTTGCGTATGTAACTAGCCGAGATAGATAAAGCTTGTACATGAGTCATGAGTAATAATCCAGCGGGTTGTTGTGATAATAAAAAAGGATCCAGTGTATGGTGCTTTTCAACAAAAGCGTGAATTTCCTTAGAATAGGATTCAGCATGATCAGGTCTAGGTACAATTAATAAGTGTGCATAGTCGATTAGGGATGTCCATTGATGCCAATGATTCAATTGAGCTAAATTATCATAGCCTAAAATAAGTCCCAAAGGTGTATTACCCAATTCTAGACGTAGAGAAGCTAATGTCTCTATCATATAGGAAGGAGTGGTTCTGTGTAATTCTCGTTCGTCAACTGAAAAATAGGAATAATTCTGTAAAGCCAGTGCTAACATAGTTAATCGCTGTTGTTGAGTCGCCACTATTTTTTTGTCAGTAACAGGATTTTTACAAGGAATGAAACGGACTTCACTCAAATGGAGCTGTTGATATAAGGCGAGTGCAATATGTAAATGCCCATAATGTATGGGATCAAAACTGCCACCTAAGATTCCTATCATAATAAGCTACTCTTCGCTCTCATTTTTTTATTTGTGTTACCATGCCATTCGCAATCTTTTTCGTGATACTTACCAAAAGCCCAATTACTGTGAGTGTCACTGGGTTCCGCAATGTGAAGACTGAGTGTTTGTAAAGCATTCCAAACAGAGCCTGTGCCTATCCCTTTTATAAGTTGATCAATGCGGCTGGCAAGGCGCAACAGCTGATACCACTGTGTCATGGGATGGCGTGTTAAGGCTTGTTTATAGAGTATTTGGCGCTTTTCCCATATCGATTGTTCTTTAAAAAGTGTGAGCAGATTTTTGCCTTGCTTAAGTTCGAATGCCAAAGAAGCTAATATTCGGCATTCGCGGCTTAGTGCCCATAAAATTAATAAAGGTTCGATCCCTTCTTCTTTTAAATGCACTAAAATGCGTAAACAACGTTCAGCGTTTCCTGCTAATGCCGCATCGGTCAGCTTGAAAGGATCAAATCGCGCGTTATCGCTGAGTGCTTGCGTCAACAAGGCAGTCGTAATCACGTTATTTTTTGTGTCAAAATATAAACTGAGTTTCTCTATCGTTTGCGCAGTAGCTAATAAATTTCCTTCGGTGGAAAAAATAAGACATTCAATAGCCGCTTTTTCTACTTTTAAGCCATGAGCATGAAAACGCTCTGTTACCCACTTAAATAATTGTGAGGCTTGCAAAGGCCATATAGGAATGACTAAACCTACGTTATGAATACTTTTAAACCAAGCGGTTTGCTGTAAACGACGATCCAGCTTCCCGGCTATTATGAGTAAAAGTTTATTGTGAGGTGGGTTTTTTGCATAAAGTGTCAGCGTTTGTGTTACGGTTTCAGAAAAACCTTGTGATAGATGTAATTCAAGGAGTTGTTTTTCTGAAAATAACCCATAGTTATTCATACAATCCATCAGCGAAGAACTATTAAATAGTTTGTCGGCATAAAATACTTGTCGATCCGTAAAGCCCGCTTTTTTTGCCGTTAAACGAATGGCATGGCAGGCGGCTTGAATTAATACTATTTCTTCGCCGAAGATCAAATAAATCGGCGCTAAAACAGGATTATTTAATTGCTGATGTAATTGTTCATAACGACATTGCATAAGATTATTGCTGAGGACAAGTGTTGCAACGAAGTTGCTGGTGTAATTCTGGGGAAGCTAAACGAATTAAAAGTTGTTGAATGACATCTTGTTGCATATTTTCTAGTAAATCATTTTCCGTGTTGAGGTCACCGGCAAGTTGATTGGATGTAATCGAAAATGTCCGTGTGGCGCGGATTTGTTGTGGAGCTAATAAAACATGGCCTTTGCAATCGATTATCTGAAATAAAATACTATAAACAAGTAAATAGGTGGTTGTTTGTCCGGCATTTCCTAGGCTGGTAGCTGTGCGAGTAAAATTTTGTGCAAGAATTTGTAAGCGGGGAGATGTCGGAGTTGCGAGTAAGATATTGGCTCCCGCCGCTGCTAATGCTTTTTGTAATTCTTTGGTGAAATGACTATAGGGTTGGTTAGATTCCAAAGAAAGTGTACGAAAAGGTAACGAAAATTCATGGCCTCTTAATTGAAAGCCACAAGCCGTTAGCATGAAGCTTAGAAAAAGACTAAATAAAAATGGATAGCAACGAGTTATCATATATAGACTCTTTGCACTTTAAGCGGTGAGCAAGCGTCTTGAAGTGCTTTCATTTTAAATTACAATATTAACTAATTTTTTGGGGACGATAATAATTTTTTTAATCGTTTGATTTTCAGTATAGCGTTTGATCATGGGGTCATTGAGAATAATCGCCTTCAGTGTTTCGTCATTATAGTGCATATCGAGCGATAATTGTGCACGTAATTTACCATTCACCTGTACTACCCAATCAATTTTTTCTGCTGTTAAGGCATCAGCTGCCACTTTTGGCCAATGTGCTTTGCCAATTAAACCGGAAAAATTAAGTTCTTTCCATAAAGCATGTGTTATATGAGGAACGATGGGCGCTAATAAGCGCAATAGTATGCTTAAACCTTGCCATATAATATGTTTAAGTGTGTGCTGAGCATCTTCATCAGTCGATGATCCGCTTAATAGTTGGCTGGCTGTTTGTAGCGTATTCAAAAGCTTCATGCAGCTGGCTATCACCGTATTAAACTGTTGTCGTTCAAAATCATGGCGTGCAAGTTGCAAAATTTCATGGACTTGTCGGCGTAAATTACGATGCTCATTAGGAGTTTTTGTCCAATCGATGGGAGGTGTGAGGCTATGTTTATGTGTTTCGTTGAGTTCTAATATCCAAGGGTTGCTATAGGCTAACGCCCACAAACGTTTTAAAAACCGGTAAGCACCTTCAACACCTGCATCAGACCATTCTAAAGATTGCTCAGGAGGCGCAGCGAATAGAATAAATAATCGTAAAGTATCTGCTCCATATTGCGACATGAGTTTGGCTGGATCAACCGTGTTGCCTTTAGATTTAGACATTTTTGCACCGTCTTTAAGTACCATGCCTTGTGTCAGCAGGCGCGTAAAAGGTTCATTAGAATTCAGTAGACCTAAATCACGTAATACTTTATGAAAAAATCGGGCATAGAGTAAATGTAATACGGCATGTTCAATACCACCAATGTAATGATCAACAGGCGTCCAATATTTTGATCGATCATCTAACATAGCTCTGTTCTGTGTAGGACAAGCAAAGCGCGCGTAATACCAAGAAGATTCGACGAATGTATCTAAAGTATCTGTTTCTCGGGTGGCGGGTTGTTTACAAGTAGGACAGCTAGTTTGATAAAACTCAGGAATATTTTTTAAAGGAGAGCCCTCGCCATTAAAGTTTATTGTTTCGGGGAGGATAACGGGTAAATCTTCTTCTGGGACGGGAACGACACCACAAGTCGGGCAATAAATAATAGGGATGGGTGTTCCCCAATAACGCTGGCGTGAAACACCCCAATCACGAAGTCGATAATTGGTCGTATGCTTCGCTATTTTTTCTTTAATGAGCCGTTTTGCGATCGTGACAGACGCTAGCTCGGCACTTAATCCCGTATAGAGACCCGAATTAATTAATGTTCCCGTATTCATAATAAGGGGAGCGGACTGATAATCATGCGGTTGAGTAGATTGAATGACGGGGCGTATCGGTAAATGATATTTCTTGGCGAACTCAAAGTCACGTTCATCGTGCGCAGGCACTCCCATGATGGCTCCTGAGCCATAGTCAGTTTTGACAAAATTGGCTATCCATATCGGTACGTTTTCCTTGGTGAGAGGATTATACGCGGTGAGACCGGTACTAAAACCTTTTTTTTCTAAATGTGCAGTCACTTCTTCTGAGGTGGGTATTTGTTGAAAGCTGGCAATGATATCTCGCAGTTTTGGATCATGTTGAGCGACAAAGTGTGTAATCGGATGATTAGGGGAAAGTGCGATAAAAGTAGCTCCAAATAAAGTATCAGGACGCGTAGTAAAAATTTCAATCGGATCTAATTCAGGATGATTGACTTTAAATTGAATAGTTAAACCTTGGGATCGACCTATCCAATTGCGTTGCATGGTTTTGACTTCATCAGGCCATGCTTCTAAAGTATCGAGATCGTTTAATAATTCATCAGCGTAGGCGGTGATTTTTAAAAACCATTGTGGAATTTCTTTACGCTCTATGAGCGCACCGGAACGCCAGCCACGACCATCAATTACTTGTTCATTTGCTAATACGGTTTTATCAATAGGATCCCAATTCACAAAAGCATTTTTTTTATAGACCAAACCATTTTTAAGTAATTGGATAAAAAGCCATTGCTCCCATCGATAATAATCCGGTTTACAAGTCGTAATTTCTCGACTCCAGTCAAAACTTAAGCCGAGCTGTTTAAATTGTTTGGACATATGTTCAATGTTGGTATAAGTCCATTTCGCCGGCGGTATCCCTTTTTCAATCGCTGCATTTTCAGCGGGTAAACCAAAAGCATCCCAACCTATCGGGTGTAGAACATTTTTACCTAACATTCTTTGGTAACGGGCAATGACATCGCCCAATACATAATTACGGACATGACCGACGTGTAAATGACCACTAGGATAGGGAAACATAGATAAACAATAAAATTTTTCTTTATTGAGATCTTCAGTGACTTTGAAACACTGGTGTTCTTCCCAAAATTTTTGGATGTCCGCTTCAAGTGCTAATGGTTGATATTGTTCTTGCATGTGGCTAGATACCTTGTTTTAGTTATACTCTTCGACTTGAATTTTTGCCTCTTGCTGCTCAATTCGCAATCTCATGCGGATTACACGTCGATTGCGCGTCGCGGCACTTGCCAAAAATCCAATGGTGAGTATAGGCCCCATTTCTAAAGTACTCTTAATTTGAATAGATTAAAAATAGTTATTGATTATATACCCATTTCCAATTTTTATTATGATAGCCGTTTGGATACGACGTGAGTCTATAATAGCCTGAGTTAACGGAAGGATAAATGGCTAAGTTTGATCTTTTCGATAAGCGTAACATAAGAGACTTAATCCTACTAAAAAGATAATAATCGAACCATCACCCAGATTAACCCAGGGTGTAAAACCAACACTTTTATAAATCGAACTGGTGAGCACGCCGGTCTCGAAGGGAGGAAGTTTCGCTATAATTTTGCCTTTAGGTGTGACAATGGCGGTTAGGCCGGTGTTGCTTAAAAAAGCTAAATAACGCCCGGTGGCCAAGGCTTGGAATTGACCAATTTGTAGATGCTGAGCTAAGGCAAAAGAATGGCCGAACCAGGCGTCATCATTAATGGTTAATAGTAACTGAGCATTTTTTTTCAAGGCTTGTCGAACTAAGTGGGAATAAGCAATTTCGTAACAAATAAAAGTACCTAAATTAACATTAGCTACCCTAAATATAGGCTGATTATTGGGCCCAGGCGAAAAACTTGACATGGGAATATCTAATAAATTTAATAGTCCATGAGCCCAGAGGATCCACCAAGGGAGATATTCACCAAAAATAACCAGTCGTTGTTTATAATAGGTCGCATGATCCAGGCCTAAGGCTAGCATACCATTGTAGTATTGGAAGCCTTTTTGGATGGGTATCCCTGCAATCAGCGTCGTTTTATGTTGTTTAGCTTGTCGATCGAGCTGTTTTAAAAAGGGTTCTGCTTGATTTTGTAATAGAGGAATAGCGGCTTCTGGCCAAATGATGAGTCGGCTATTCCAGTGTGCTTGCGTTAATTGTTGATAGTGTATTAAGGAGGCTTTTTGATACGCAGGCTCCCATTTTATTTCTTGGGGAATATTCGCTTGCACCAGACTGATTTGAATGGGTTTTCCCTGGATATGTGTCCAAGAGATAAAATGTAAGAGATATCCTAGGACCCATAAGCCTAGTACTGCAAATAAGGGTCGGTAATAATGAAAATTTTTAAGATCTAATTGACAATTAAAATATTTGTTTAAAAGAGGGCAGAATACAGTTAGAAATAAACTTGCCGTCAAAGCGACTAGAAAAGTCAACCCATAGACTCCAAAGAGGGGTGCGTAACCACTCAGCGGTGTGTTTACTTGACTGGTTCCTAGTAATAACCAAGGAAATCCGGTAAATATCCAGCTACGTACCCATTCGGTTAATGCCCAAGAGCTAGGAAATATTAAATAAAGCTTCATGAGCGTGTTACTAGGATAAAAACGGTTGACTAAAAAACCTTGGATAGCAGTGAATAAAGCTAATATAAAAATAAATAAGCCAGTAATTAACGAGGCTAAAAAAAGAGAAGTATGGCCAAATTCATGAATGCTAATAAATACCCATGAGACGCCAACACCATAAAAACCAATACCAAAAAGTAATCCTAAAATGAAAGCCCGTTGGGCTGAACTATTTAGCCAGAGTAAGAACAATAAAGCAGGAGAGAAAATAGCTAAAGGATAAATACCCAGGGGGGCAAAAGCGAAGGCTAGCAAACCGCCAACAATGAGCGCGCTTATTTCTTTATAATAGGTCATAAAATTGCATAGGCAAGAGAACTAAGAAGCTCGATTTTAATGAAATAGTGTGGTTTAATTTTCAACGATCAGTCGTTTTAAACCACATTAATTTACTTAGAGCAGATTGTACATTACTACTTAATTTTTCGGACACTGATTTTTTAGTTAGATACTGGCACTCATAAATTTCTGCTTTATCGCTTCCTGCCAGTAGACTTAAATAATCATCACTGGTTATGAGTTCGTCGACTAGATTGAGGGCTAATGCATCTTTTGCAAGCCAATGGGCTCCCGTAGCGACTTCGGTCATATCGACTTGTTTTCGATTTGCTTGAATAAAAGCTTTAAAAAGGTGATGGATTTCTTCTAGATCCGTTTGGGTTTTTTCACGTGCTTTTGGTGTGTTTTCCCCAAAAATCGTTAGTGTACGTTTATATTCGCCAGCGGTTAATAATTCGAAATCAATATCTCTTTTTTTTAAAAAGCGATGGAAATTAGGAAGTTGTGCCACGACGCCAATCGAACCAATAATCGCAAACGGAGCCGCCAAGATTTTATCACCAACGCAGGCCATTAGATATCCGCCACTCGCGGCTATTTTATCTATTGTCACGGTCAGAGGAATGCGCTTATCTTTTAAACGTTGTAACTGTGAAGCCGCTAATCCATAAGGAGCCACCATTCCCCCGCCGCTTTCTAATCGCAATACCACTTCATCTTGCGGTGTAGCGACTTGGATGAGCGCAGTGATTTCTTCACGTAGATTATTAACGGCAGTTGCTTTGATGTCGCCTTGAAAATTTAAGACAAAAACCCGCTTTTTTGATAATTTAGCAGTCTTTTTTAATTTAATTTTTTGTTCTTTGACATATTTTCGGAGTTCTTTCTTATTCAGAATTTCTGAATTTAAGGTTTCAGCAAATTCTTGAAATTTTTTATTAAGTTTTTTAACACAGAGTTTATTTTTATTGTGTTCTTTAGCTTTGCGCGCAATAGAAAAAACTCCGGCAATTATTACTAAAATAGCTAGCCCCAACGTAAAAAGTTTCGCTAGGAAAACCACATATTGAAGAAGAAATGACATGCTGGTTGGCCTTTTAAGTAGTGGAAAAAAGGAATAATATAGCGTACGCCCTGTTATGTATACAACAGGACTTAGCTAAATAGGCAAGTGATGACATAAATAATAGAAAATTATTGGATGAAACGGGATAGAGCCCATCATTTTATCAAGGAATAAAGAATGTGTTAACAGTCGATGGACTTTCTTATGAAAGGAGTAAACGGATCCTGTTTAAACAACTCACGTTTCAACTTTGCCAAGGACAGACCTTGCATATTGTTGGCGCAAATGGTTCAGGTAAAACGACTTTATTGGAGATATTAACTGGATTACGTATTCCTTTAACAGGAAAAGTGATGTGGAATGGTCTTTCAATTAAGAAAAATAGTATAAATTTTACTGAAAATTTACTCTATGTTAACCACCGCCTAGGCATGAAATCCACGCTCAATTTGATTGAAAATCTTTATTTATGTCTGACGAGACGAAATTTAATTCGCCACCAATCTAAACGCAAAGCAATCCATGACATTCATCAGATATTGGATCAATTAAATTTAAGACACTGTACAAAAACCTTATTAAAGCAACTTTCCATAGGTCAACAACGACGTTTGAGTTTAGCTAAATTGTTATTGATCAAAGCAAATTGTTGGATCTTGGATGAACCGTTTACTTCTTTAGATAAACAAGGTATTACCTTATTGTCATCTTTAATGGAAAAACAAAGTGCTAGAGGAGGAGTCATTGTTTTTACCAGTCATTCATCGGTCTATTCATTGCATTCGGAAATAAAAAAAATTTTTTTATAGGGTAAGTAATGTTAAATGATAACTTTTTTTTCAAGCTACTAATCAATTTACGTTGTGAGTTAATCGCTATTCTTCGTAGTTATCAAGAGCTATTATACCCGTTATTATTTTTAATTTTAGTCATTATTTTATTTCCTTTAAGCATAAGCACTGATCCAATTTTATTAGAAAAAATATCCTCGGGGATTTTTTGGGTAATCATCTTATTTTTGGTATTATTAATGTTAGATCAGCTTTTTCGAAATGATTGGAAGGAAGGCGATTTGGAACAGCTCATTTTGTTGCCGAATGAACTGACTTTAGTCATATTTGTTAAGTTATTAGTATTTTGGTTAGTGATTAGTGTTTCTTTATTTCTCGTGACGCCAATTTTGAGTCTAAGCTTATTTATTCCGGTCATGGCTTTAAAAACGCTCTACTTTACTATCTTATTCGGCACACCAACCTTAATATTTCTGGGTGGTATTGCACGAGCTTTAACTTTAGGGCTTCGTCATAGTGAGTTATTGATAGTATTGATCATCATCCCTTTTTACATTCCCGTATTAATTTTTGCGAGCAGTGCGGTTGCCTTAGCAAGTATGGGATTACCTGCGAATGGACCGTTAGCTTGGTTAGGCGTGTTAATGATTCTAAGCATGAGTTTATCTCCGTTAGTTATTAATAAAATACTGCGTTTAGGGATTGCTTTTACATAATACATTTCGAGGTTGCTTTATAACGTGCCACTCCCAAAAATTAAATGACTATGAGTTTATTGTTATAGGTTATCTGTTTAAAGGAAATAATAAAATGACTAAACGAAGAAGAAATAAAATCTATCGGTATATAGCAATAAAACATTTTTATTCATTATCGACCTATTTAATTCCACTGTTTGCTTTAGCTTTACTGGTATTTGGTAGTTATGGTGCGGTTGGAGGATTGTATTTAGCGCCGGCTGATTATCAACAAGGGGATGCTTTTCGCATCATCTACGTACATGTCCCGAGTGCTTTTTTGTCCTTGTTTATTTATTTTATTATGGCTATTTTTGCAGGGATTAGTTTAATTTTTCGTATTAAATTAGCAGAATTGATCGTTTCTGGAAGTGTTTTTTTAGGCGCATGGTTTACTTTTTTAGCCTTGTTCACAGGAAGTGTTTGGGCTAAACCAATGTGGGGAGTTTGGTGGGTATGGGACGCGCGTTTAACCTCGGAGCTTATTTTGTTATTTTTATATTTAGGGGTTATTGCTTTGCGTTCTGCAATGCCTGAACGTCATATGGCTGCACAAAACACGGCGATATTGCTTATATTGGGTTTAGCGAATTTACCCATTATTCATTATTCAGTGTATTGGTGGAATACTTTACACCAAGGCGCGACTATCCATTTTTTAAGCCCTTCTTTAATCGAGCGTTCCATGCTCTATCCTTTATTAGCGATGATAGTAGCCTTTATCAGCTTTTACTTAATTGTTTTATTGTTAAATATACGCTGCGAAATATTAGAACAATCTATTAAAATCCACGAAGTTAATAACTTGCGATTAATCTAGGTGAAAAAATTGAATTAATTGCAGGGCTAGGTGGATTAAAATTTTCTCTAGAATTTTTGTTTCCATTGTGCCAAAAAGTTGATGTAAACGCTGAGGAATTGGGATGCATTTTAACTGTCTGATTAAGTTCCAACATGCGATTTAAATAATGACTAATGACCGTTTGTAATATCCATTGAGCAAGAAATATGCTTTCTTGGCTGGGTGTACTGACATTTTTATATTGATTGGACGCATTTGTATTAGGTAACTGCGAGTACTCTTGATGTGGGTGATTAAAATTAACTGAAGCAAGCATTTCATTTAAGCAATGCTCGAAATTATCCTTTAAAAGAGGACATTTTAATTCTTTAACATACTCAACTAAACAGGTCGACCAAAAATCATTTAAATCAGGGATTTCAGTATCCATTTTAGCTTGTTTTTTAAACAAAGACCAAAATATTAAAAATTGTTCATCGAGGAAATAGTCCATTTTTTCTTGGTGAGCGAAATCCGGCTCATGGGTTTTTGTCAGCATAATACTGAGTAATTTAATGAAATTCAGATCAGTTATCCAATGATTGAGTTTATTTTTGGCACTGTTAATTTTTCTGATATCACTTAGTTCATTGATTCCATGTCGAGTAATTGCCGCGATAGCGTGAAACAGGGCAGAAGAAAGTAGTCCAACAGAATAGGTTAATAGAGAGAGCATCTTGCAAACGATATCTGGGTTTAAAGCAATATTTTTTCCATGATCGGCATCGATAATTTTTAAAATATCGATTTTTGCTGTTAAGCGATTGTAAAAATGTAAATAGGCCTGTTCATTCATTTTATTATTCTGTATATAACGTTGATACAGTGTATGGATAGCATTTTCTGCATTATATTGAGGTAGGAAAGCCAATAAATTTTTCTTTAGTTGAAATTCGACTAAAGATTTATTGTCCGTAAAAAATAAATTCTTGTTAGCCTCTAAACTATTTTTACCAAATTGCTGACGTCTCTTTTTGCTTACTTTTTGCCATAAGCTTTTTTTAGATTTTTTAATTAAATTAAAAAGCAATCTTTTTTTTAAAAGATCGGGTTTTTTTTCTTTATTTGAGAATAAAATTTTATTATTTTCGAAGTACATTCTCATGCAGCCCCATTATTATTTTTTCCTATATTAACACTAAACTAATTTTTTATAAAAAATATTTTTTCTTTATAAAATCGAATTTTTAAATTTTACTCTTCAGATCCTTTTAAAGAATCATCACGTTGCTAAGGATCGAGGTATAGGACTTAATTCAGTTTAAGAGTAAACTATGAATCTTTAATTTTGCGCTTATTATTATGAAATTGCTAAATTTTGAAGTGGGTCTTGATAAACCATTATTTCTTATGGCAGGTCCTTGCGTCGTGGAAAGCGAACAATTGGCTATGGATACGGCGGGGCGCCTGAAAGAAATAACGGATAAGTTGAATATCCCCTTTATTTATAAATCTTCTTTTGATAAAGCAAACCGTTCGTCAACCAAGAGTTTTCGTGGTTTAGGTCTAGCAGAAGGGTTACGTATTTTAGAAAAAGTAAAAAAGCACTTGGGTGTTGCGATCATTACGGATGTTCATGAAGATACGCCTTTAAATGAAGTGTCTAGTGTAGTAGATGTTTTACAAACACCGGCATTTTTATGTCGACAGACTAATTTTATTCAAAAAGTTGCTCAACAAGGTTTACCGGTTAATATTAAAAAAGGTCAGTTTCTTTCTCCGTGGGATATGCAATATGTCGTTGAGAAAGCACGTCAAGTTAGTGATGCCGTGATTATGGTCTGTGAGCGTGGCGTTACTTTTGGATACAATAATCTTGTTTCGGATATGCGTTCATTAGCCGTCATGCGCGCAACCCATTGTCCAGTGATATTTGATGCCACTCACTCCGTGCAATTGCCCGGTGGTCAAGGGGGATCGTCGGGAGGGCAACGTGAATTTGTACCCGTATTGGCGCGTGCTGCCGTAGCGGTTGGGATCGCTGGGCTTTTTATGGAGACACATCCGAACCCAGAAAAAGCATTAAGCGATGGACCTAATTCTTGGCCATTAGGAAAAATAGAAGAACTGTTAGCTACTTTACAAGAAATAGATAAAACCGTAAAAAAAACCAGTTTAATAGAAACTACGTTATAGGTAGAAGGTATGTCAAAAATTACTGAGATAAATGCCTATGAAATTTTAGATTCGCGAGGTAATCCTACTATTGCTGTCGAAGTCATTTTGGATTCAGGTTTAAAAGCTGAGGCGAGTGTTCCTTCTGGGGCATCGACAGGTTCAAAGGAAGCTTTAGAATTAAGAGATACAGAGAGACCGGATCGTTATCAAGGTAAAGGCGTTTTATTAGCTATCCAAAATATTCTGGGACCGATACAAAAAAAATTAATGGGAAAAGAGGTGATCGATCAAAATGAATTAGATAGGTTAATGAAAAATTTAGATGGAACAGATAATAAAGGAAAATTAGGGGCTAATGCTATTTTAGGTGTCTCACTGAGTTTGCTTAAAGTCGCTGCCTTAGCACAAGGACAAGCACTTTATGTGCATATCGCTGAGCTGATGGGCCAACGAGATAAAAAATACTTAATGCCAGTACCACAAATGAATATTATTAACGGCGGTGTCCATGCCGATAATTCATTAGCGATACAAGAATTTATGATTTTGCCAGTAGGGGCGCCTACTTTTAGTGAAGCGTTACGATGGGGGGTGGAGATCTTTCATTGTTTAAAATCCTATCTAAAAAAACAAGGTTTCAATACCAATGTTGGCGATGAAGGGGGGTTTGCACCTAATTTTCAGTCACATCAGGAAGCAATTGAAAGTATTTTAGTCGCTATTCAACAAGCAGGATATAAGCCAGGCAAGGATATCTATTTAGGTTTAGATGCAGCAAGTAATGAATTTTATCATCACGGAAAATATTGTTTAGAGAATAAGGAATTAGATACGGAACAATGGATTCTTTATTTAGAGAATTTCGTGAAACAATATCCTATTATTAGTATAGAAGATGGAATGGCCGAATCCGATGAGTCAGGTTGGCTACAACTCACACAACGACTGGGTAAACAAATTCAACTGGTCGGAGATGATTTATTTGTGACTAATCCCGTTTTATTCAAGCAAGGAATAGATAAAAAATTAGCCAATGCGATTCTTATAAAATTGAATCAGATTGGTACTGTGAGTGAAACCTTAGAGGTGATTTCGCTCGCAAAGCAAGCACACTATGCAACGGTGATTTCACATCGTTCGGGTGAAACAGAAGATACCAGTATTGCCGATTTAGCGGTGGGTACTAGAGCTGGCCAGATAAAAACCGGTTCCGTGTGTCGCACCGATCGAACCGCTAAATACAATCGTTTGTTACGGATTGAAGCAGAGCTTTCAAAGAAAAATCAGGTAGATTATGCAGGGATTCAATTTTTTTCACGTTTTTTAAATAGTCATTAAATGAAACCGCTCATTGTTATTTTGACACTACTTTTTTTAAGTTTGCAATACAAGCTTTGGTTTGTACAAGAGGGTGTATGGCGAGTGCACCAACTTAAAAAACAGATTACTATGCAAATGAAAGAAAATACACAGCTCAGCCAGCGCAATACGGCTATGGTTGCTGAAATTAAGGATCTTAAGTCAGGTAAAGTCGCCTTGGAAGAACATGCGCGTCATGATCTCAATATGGTGAAATCCAATGAGTTATTTTATATGCTAGTGGATAAGCCAGAAAAGAAAAAAAAAGCTAACCTACATTAAAATTTAATCGGTTTCCAGATTCGAATAATGGGTGCTAAAGCTAATATTTTGATATTGCGTAAAGGGGGAAATTCGAGTGAAGTATCCGAATTAATCACATAGAGATCGAAACGATTAGCAGCATGTCCTATTTTTACGCGTCTAACCATTAGCTCTTTTCCTTCCAGTTCAATGATACAGTCTGCGCCGTGAGCCAGCTCCATATTTTTACCGATTAATTTTTTTCCAGCCACCAGATCGCCTGGACTATAAAGCGGTTTCATACTTTCATTATCAATAAGATATATCAGATGCTCAGGATAATTTTTTCTAAAAAGCATTAATTCCTCTTTAATTTCGATATTTTCCATGGGATAGTCGGATTTCTTCTCGTTAATAGAGGTTCTGGATAATGATTCAAGATTTTTATAATTTAATTTAGAAAGTTTGCTTGAGTCGGTTACCTTCGGGGGTTCGCCATATCCTGTCATCAACCAGATCACTGAACACTCTATTCCTTCTTCACGCATAGCCTTACAGACTTTTTGTGCTCCACGTTCAGTGACATTACTATACCCTTGTTCCCAATAATTAATGGTGGTTAAGCCCAGATTACAATGTTGAGCAAATTCTTTCATTGAAAGGTGCGACATTTTTCGCAAAAATTTGAGTCGATTAGCGCGTTCTTGAATATCCAAGGCGAGAGAGGAGTTTTTTTCTTTTATGGATTTAGGATTTTTCTTCATTATCTTCCTTTACTAAATTTGACATAAAATGTCTATTAAGATAATATTTAGTCTTAATAAAAGACTAAATAGCGTTTATCTTCTTTTATTTAAGGAGCTTTATTTATGTAAATTCTTTGCTGCATGAATGTTTAAAAAAGTAACAAATAAGGTGCAAATAGTACCGATTAAGATAAAACTATTTTTCAAATTAACTATTTAAGATTATTTCGATCAGAATAATTAAATCTTTCGGTTAATAGTTAACCAGAATAGTTCTGATATTTTTAAAAGAGGTATATATCCTTAAACTTAAAATGATAAATTAAAAGATGACGGTTGCTTTTTTAAATTAAAGTGGTTATTTAGTCAATTAGACTATAGCAGTCATTATTTTATAAACACAACTTAAATTTCATAAAGGAAACATCGCGTAATGGATCCATTATAACGAATATCCTCCATAGAGTGGATAGTATGAGTTGTATTTATTTAAAAAAGTATGAAAATTAAGTCATAGTATTGTAATCTTATGGCTGACCGTATTTAAATTGTTTGATCTTGAGACTAAAAATCGCAAAACTTCTGTTTTTGAAAAAATTTATAGCGTTATATTTTGGATAATTATAAAAATTTAGTTGAACAACCTATAAAAGGAAATAAAACGATTGCTCAATTTATGGAGAAGAACAATGTCAATATTAAAATTACGAACCCATCTCGTTGAAAAAATTAAAGATTTTGGAAATAGCTTGCATCCGGGGTTGAAAAAATCTTTAGCAGAAAATTTGCCGATGAAAAATACCGGTCAATCTGTGGCTAGAATTTTATCGATAGACGATAATAAAATTTGTCAAAAAATCAATGTTAGTCATCTTCAGAAATTCGGTTGTTACGTAGAATGCGTCCATTCAGCACGCAGGGCGTTAGAAAAATTGACTTTATCTTACAAAGTTATTCTTTTAGATGTCAATTTACCGGATTGTAGTACCAAGATCTTTATTAATTTAATTCGTAGTGATGAAAGAAATGTCAACCAAAGGTCACCTATCGTATTAACCAGTAGTTGGTTAAATGATGCCTGCAAAAAAAATTATTTGGCTTTAGGTGTCAATGAAGTGTACCTAAAACCTATACAAGAAAAAGATTTTAAAAAAATTTTACAAAACTATGGAGTGATTACTTAAAACTTAACTGACAACATCTGGAAGATTAATAAAAAAAAGGTGAAAAAATTTGTTTCTAACAAGTAGAAATTAATTGGCCATCTTCCATATGTAAAATTTTATCCAATCGGCTAGCGAGATTCTGATCATGCGTGACAATCACTAAGCTGGTATTAAATTCTGTATTGAGCTCAAGTAAAGTTTGATAAACCTGCTCTGCAGTATGACTGTCGAGATTACCCGTTGGTTCATCGGCTAATATACAAAGTGGATTATTAACCAGTGCTCTGACGATGGCAGTGCGTTGACGTTCTCCACCCGATAACTCACCTAGTTTATGATGTTGTCGATGTATTAAGCCGACTTTTTTTAATAAATTAAGTGCTTTTTTCTGAGCGAATACCGGTTTAGCACCAGCTAGCAATAATGGGATACACGTATTTTCTAATACGGTAAATTCAGGTAATAAATGGTGAAATTGATAAATAAAGCCAAGATAACGATTACGTAGATGGCTACGATGGTTTTCGCTCAACTCAGCTAGGTTTTGCCCTGCCAGAAAAACTTCACCTGAGCTGGGTCGATCCAATCCCCCTAATAAATGCAGTAGTGTACTTTTTCCTGCGCCTGAAGGGCCAACAATAGCAATACGCTCACGAGCTTTTACAGAAAAGTTAATAGGCTTGAGGACCTCTACATACAAAGAGCCATCATGAAAGGTTTTGCTTAATTCAGTACAACTCAGAACAGTGGTATTCTGTTTAAGCGGTCTCGCAAAATCGCTAGATGATCTATTCATAACGTAAAGCCTCCGCGGGAAGTGTACGCGCGGCTTTTAATGCCGGATAGATAGTGGCTAATAAACTCATACCCAAAGCAGCTAAACAAATATGAATGACGTCGGCTGTTTCAATCTTGGAAGGTAATTTATCCACGAAAAAGTAGACATTAGAAGCAAAAATTTGTATATGAAAAGTATGTTCAATAAAGCTTAAGATGTTACCGACTTGAGAGGCTAACGCAATTCCACCGATTAAGCCCAGTAATGTACCGCTAAAACCAATCACGCACCCTTGAACCATAAAAATACTTAAAATCGTACCAGGTGTAGCGCCTAGGGTGCGCAAAATCGCAATATCCGATTGTTTATCAGTGACCACCATCATTAACGATGACACTAAATTAAAGGCAGAGATCGCAATTAATAATAATAAAATAAAAAACATCATTCTTTTTTCTAAAGAAATAGCATACATCAAACTACCGTAGGTACTAGTCCAATCGGTTACGGTATAAGTTGGAGGGAGTGCTTTATTAAGCTCGCTGGAAACCTGGGGGGCCGCATACAAATCATTTAATTTTAGTCGTAAGCCGGTTACACTTTGACCTAATTGAAAGAGAGTTTGCGCATCTTTTAGTGCGATGTAAGCCATACTACTTTCAAAGCCAAAACTTCGTCCGACCTGAAAAATCCCACTGACGGTAAACGTTTTAAAACGTGGAATAATACCGACTGGAGTTAAACTAACACGGGGTGTGATAATATTGACCTTGTCACCGATTTGGATACCCAAACCTAAGGCCAATTCTTCGCCCAACACAATATTATAGTGACCCGGTTTTAAATTGAAACTACCTTCCACTATTTTGTGTGGTATTTCAGAAACGTTTTTTTCTAATTCAGGAAGCACGCCGGTGATCATAATCGGATGCGGTTGTCCTTGATCGACTAACATACCTTGTCCAGATGCATACGGGGCGCTGGCAATGACGCCGGCTTGTTGAGATACTTTTTGTCTTAACGGAGCAATTTGCGTCAATGGATGGCCGCTCGTCGCAGTGATAGCGACTTGAGTGGCTATGTTAAAGATACGATCGCGAATCGCATTATCAAACCCATTCATTACCGATAAAACCGTGATTAAGACCGTGACCCCGAGAGCAATACCGATCATCGATGTCAACGAAATAAAGGAAATGAAATGATTACGTTTTTTTGCACGGGTATAACGCAAACCTATATATAAAGCGATGGGACGGAACACACTAAAACCCTATTAATGTTGTTAAGGTAATATACCATTCACTGGAAAGAATGCGAATTTTTATGCCCCGGAATATGGCACTAGCGTTAAATTCCAAGCTTAGGGGAGAAAAGAGGTATTTTTGCTATACTGTTTCAGTCGGTTCACCCATAGCAACGATGGCATGAAATCCACCGTCAACATGGATGATTTCCCCGGTAATTCCTGAAGCCATATTCGAACAGAGGAAAGCTGCCGTATTTCCGACTTGTTCTATGGTGGTATTTTGGCGTAAGGGCGTAACGGCAGCATTATAAGCTAGAATTTTTCGAAAACCTGAGATGCCTGAGGCGGCTAGCGTACGAATTGGTCCAGCGGAGATGGCATTAACACGGATGTGTTTGGGACCTAAGCTATTCGCTAGATAACGAACATTGGCCTCTAAACTCGCTTTCGCTAAACCCATAATATTATAGTTTTGCAAAGCCTTTTCGGATCCCAGATAGCTGAGCGTTAGGATAGCTCCTCCGTTCGGTTGGTCTGTCATCATCGGATACGCTGCTTTGGCTAATGCCGCTAAACTATAGCTACTGATGTCATGTGCAATTCTAAAACCCTCACGATTTACATTGTCGAGATAATCGCCCTGCAATTGATCGGCGGGTGCGTAAGCAACGGAATGAACTAAACTATCCAATCCATCCCAACTGACATTGAGTTGCTTAAAAAGTTCGGTAATGTCTTCATCTCGACTGACATCGCAAGGAATGACGATGTTCGAATCAAAGTCTCTATTTGCCATTTTAGTGACACGGTCTTTTAATTTTTCACCTTGGTAGGCAAAGGCGAGTTTTGCTCCTTCGCGGTGCATGGCTTCCGCGATTCCGTAAGCAATCGATCGATTACTTGCTAAACCAACAATTAAGGCACGTTTATTATCTAGCAGACCCATGATTTTCCTCTTTACTTTTGTTGCTAAAATTATTTAATAATTCACGAATTTTGGCTTTGATGAGTTCAATCGCAATTCGATTTTCGCCGCCCCGTGGAACAATGATATCTGCATAATGTTTCGAAGGTTCGATGAATTGCGAATACATCGGACGAACGGTTTCTTGATATTGTGCTAACACCGCCTCAATTTCTCTACCGCGCTCTATGACATCACGTTTGATGCGGCGACTCAAACAAACATCTAATGGTGTATCCATATAGATGCGAATATCCATCAATTCCCTTAAGCTAATTTCAGCAAAAAGTAAAATCCCTTCTAAGACAATAATGGTATGTGGACCCAGAGGTCGTGTTTGTTGCTCACGAATATGCAGCGTGTGATTATAAATAGGAATTTCTACTGATTTACCAGATTGCAATTGCTTGAGATGATGGATAAGTAAGTCATGATCAAAAGCATCCGGATGGTCATAATTGTTTTCTAAGCGTTTTTCAAAGGCGAGGGTACTGTTATCTTTATAATAAGAATCTTCCGAGATAACAGCAACTTGTTCAGAGCCCAGTTCTTTGACAATAGTATGGGCCAATAAACTCTTGCCCGAAGCAGACGCTCCGGCGATACCGATGATGATACAACGCTGAGTCATACAAGCCTTAGTATTCAATAAATGCTCGTAAGTTAGCAGTTTTTTATAAAAAGGTAAATGGCATAAATAGTATTGATGATCAGTATACGGTTTATTTAATACTTTTATTATATTAAGTAACAATTATATGTAAAATATAAAAGCCTAACGAATATAAATAATACAAAGGAAGTTTTCTGTGACATTTTCTTATGCGCTATTGCTAGGCGCTTTTTTTCTAGCATTGCTTCAATGCAGCATTCCTTTAGCCGGTCTTTATTACCAACACCGTAATTGGCTTAAATGGATTAAACCTATAACACTGTCACAATTTACATTCATTGCGCTGGCTATGCTAAGTTTAGCCTATGCGTTTTTAGTCAATGATTTTTCCTTTGTGTATGTGGCGCAAAATTCTAATACCCACTTGCCTTGGTTTTATCGTGTGTGTGCCTTATGGGGTGGACATGAAGGTTCTCTATTATTATGGGTGTTTATTTTAAATCTATGGACAGTTGCCGTCATTGTTTTAAATCAATCCATCGAATTGGCTTTATTAGCACGAGTCGTATCGGTACTGGGATTTATTAGCGCAGGTTTTCTATTATTTCTACTGACACTCTCGAATCCATTTAGTTTAGCGGCAGAGCGAATGATGGATGGACGAGATCTGAATCCTTTATTACAAGATCCAGGTTTAATTATTCATCCGCCGTTACTTTATATGGGTTATGTGGGTTTTTCGGTCAGTTTTGCTTTTGCTATAGCCGCATTATTAAGCGGTCGTTTCGATAAGCAATGGGCAACTTGGATGCGGCCTTGGACTTTAGCGGCCTGGTGTTTTTTGACGTGGGGAATTGTATCAGGCAGTTGGTGGGCTTATCGTGTGTTAGGTTGGGGAGGTTGGTGGTTTTGGGATCCCGTCGAAAACGCATCGCTATTACCTTGGCTTGCGGGCACCGCGTTAATTCACTCTTTATTAGTGGTAGAAAAAAAAGAATTACTGAAAACCTGGGTGATATTACTTGCCATATTAACCTTTGCCTTAAGTTTAATCGGCACTTTTATCGTGCGTTCCGGGATTTTGATTTCTGTGCATGCCTTTGCGGTTGATCCTTGGCGGGGTGTTTTCATGTTAGGTTTATTAGTGGTATTGATAGGAACCGCGTTGGCTATTTATGCCTTTAAAATCCATCGATTAAAACAACAAGATTTACACGTGAGTTTGCTCTCCCGCACCACACTTTTAATCGTGAATAATGTTTTATTAAGTGTGATGGTATTTACTGTGTTACTTGGCACATTGTATCCGTTAATTATTGAAGTATTAGATTTTGGTAAGCTTTCCGTGGGCGCACCGTATTTTAGTCTCGTGTTGACACCTTTCGCTATTTTAATATTATTTTTTATGGGCCTATCCTATTTAATACCCTGGCAGCATCAAGTACGTGGCGAGATTTTAAGAAAAATAGTTAGTATCCTACTCAGTTCATTCAGTTTAAGTTTTATCTTGATTATTTTGTTGAGTAAAGAACTGCATTGGCAAGTGCTAATAGGCTTAAGCTTGACATTATGGATCCTATTAAATACTTTACAGTTGCTAGTGGCATCGTTTAAAAAAAAATTAAGCTTAAAAAATATTATAAAAACGCAAGGTGCAATGTTAGTCGCACACTTAGGTGTTGCTATTCTAGCGATAGGAATCATTTTAAGCAGTTATTATAGTCTTGAGCGTAATGTGCGAATGAGTATCGGAGAAAGCTTGTCATTAGCAGGTTATCATTTTACTTTGCAACAGGTGGATGCCTTGCAAGGTCCTAATTACACTGGCGCAGTGGCTACTATTCAAGTGAACCATCAAAGTAGTCTATTTCTACGGCCACAATTACGTTATTATCCCATAACCGATGTCATGATCAGCAAACCCGCTATTGCAGCAGGTATTTGGCGCGATTTATATGTGTCTTTGGCTGAGCCGGTGGGCAAACAGACCTGGGCTTTACGTTTTTATTACAAACCTTTTGTACGTTGGATTTGGATGGGCGGTTTATGCATGATACTTGGCGGTCTATGGGCCATACTCTCCAGACGCTATAAAAAAATTAAGTATTAGTATTCATGCGTTATATTATTCCGCTAATTATTTTATTGATCATCGTCTGTTTTTTATGGCAAGGTTTAGAAAAGGACCCCAATCACCTGCCATCGCCATTAATTAATCAACCGATTTCAGAATTTTCAGCCAATGATTTACTAAAAAAATCAATAACATTAAGAAAAAAAATATTTTTGCAACATTGGACACTGTTAGTCGTGTGGTCAAGCTGGTGTTTAACTTGTACTGAAGAACAGTCTTTTTTATTAAGTTTGAAGAAAAATCATGCCATTTCTATTTACGGTTTAAATTACCGTGATGAATTTAATCAGGCAAAACAATGGCTAAGACAACAAGGCAATCCCTTTCAAAAAATTATTTTTGACCCGCAAGGGTTACTTGCTATAGATTTAGGCGTTTATGGTGTGCCTGAAAGCTATTTAATCGATCCACAAGGCATTATTCGTTATAAGCAGGTAGGCCCATTAACTTCGTCGATTTGGATACAGAATATGCAACCACTTATTAAACATCTCCATAAAAGTCAATCATAGATTAATTAAAATTTTATCATGCAAGGCGTTAAAAAATTTTTTAAAAAAAATAGTTTAAGAAAACTATTCTGGTTGGCCATTTTTTTTTCTCCATTAGCTTTTTCTGAATTAAGCGAAATGTATGTCTTTGATTCTTCAGAGAAAAAAATCCAATTTGAAGAAATCACTCATGAAATGCGCTGTTTAGTTTGTCAAAATCAAAACTTAGCCGATTCGAATGCGCCTCTAGCAAACGATCTGCGTTTAGTGATTTATCGACGAATCAAGCAGGGCGAATCGGTAGACCAAGTAAAAAATTATTTAGTGAGCCGTTATGGTGAGTTTATTTCATTTAAGCCCGCTTTCTCGCGTATAACCTTTTGCTTGTGGTTATCCCCGTTTATTTTATTATTAGTTATTTTGCTCATACTACTACTCAAAATAAAGAAATTCGATACTCGAATTTCAGGTTCTTAAATGACGACTTATCAACCTCTTGGCTATGATCATCCATAAAAACTTTGTAAGATCACAACTTAAAATTAGATCTACTCCGAGTAGATACTCTCTTAACCTTGTTGCTTTAATTGTTGTGCTGCGTTCATAACATCTTCCTCATAATTTTCGAATGAGCTACATAAAAAATAAATAAAAGTAACCCACAAATTTAAATTAATCTATGGGTTACTTGAAAATTTTGTTATTTATTAGTAAGTTGATAAGCTACAGCGATGTTAGCTGCTTGGCCAGCAAGACTAGGCGCATCGCTAGTTATATAAAACGAAACGATATGATGGCCTGATAATTTAAATTCATGATATGTGGGGGGGTATGCCCGTTCGCCAAAAGAAAGTTGACTTCCATCTGAAAAATAAAAGGTTGCTTCATCTATCGCTTTATTACCATAAACTACCAAATTATTAATTAAGGCACCATTCAATTCTTTGTAAACCAATTCATTTGTGATAGTCCCAAATTGGTAGTTTGTACCATTTTCAAAGATGATTTTCCCACCGCCTACTCGAGGACTCCCTCCTATCCTTCGAATGTATCCAGTGATAGATTTTATTTTATTGCGTTGGCCATTATTTAGAAGATCAGGTGTCAGAGGCTGTGTCATTTCTACTGCAATAGCTTGTTTAGCTAAATCAGGGGTCTGTCGACCAAATAATTTTGAATAGGAAATTACATCTACGTAGCATTCCGTATCTAAAGAATGCAACTCAACCATTTTATTCCAAATAGGGATGTATTCTAGACCATTTATAGCAGCAAAGCTACGTGTGTACATCATGGCGTCGAATATCTCATCCGGTGGGGCATCATCGTAAGTTGCATCGATACGATCTTCGTTTAAGGTTTTAATGTAATAATTAACTCCTTTACTATCGTGTATTAAACTATTTAAATATTTTTTAAGTCTTGTTGTTTGTGATTCGTTTAATCCAATTAATTCGGCCTTTTGAATTCCAGTGATATAATAGGATACTTTCATTAATACCGTCGTGGAATATAATGGCAGTACATAGAGATTAATTGCCTTTTTGTCTAATCTTTTTAGATCTGCAAAAATAAATTTTTTTTCAAACCCTACTAAGTCTTCTGCTATATTCATATAATGATTACTAGCATCTTTTAATTTTTTTCCTAAAATTTCGCTATTTACTGTTTTTATTCTTTCTTCAAATTGTTTTATATCTCCAGATAAGATTAGTTCTATTATTTGCAAAGCATTTTGATCAATAAGTTTTTCTACTTTATCTTTAATTTTTTCCCATAAATTTTCCTTTTCTTGTGGCCAGAATATATCAAGTAACAGTGCTAATCCTTCACCTACTCCTGGTATTTTTCCTATTCCAAATATTAACACCGATTTAAGCGCTGCATTAAAATCTACTTCTTCCAATGAGTAATTATGTATAAATTGGATATATCTAGGATTATAATTACTAATTTCAAATGGTTTATTCATTGTGATATCTGTATTACCAACCTGCATAATTTGCTCCCACTATAGATCTAGAAGAAGTTTCATTAATAAGCTGTAAACAAGTACAGTAATATGCACGACCTTCATTTCTAACAATTTTCGTTTCTCCAGGAGGTATTATTTGTTTTCCCATGACCCCCATCCATTGAACTGCTGTACCCCACCTAATTTGAGCAATGATATCTTTCCTACCCATGTTAGCCACCCGGTATTGTTTATGTGCTCCAGGGATGATTCCACTATTTTGGTTTAGCACATCCTTACTACTATTAGGTGGTATTTCAAAATTGTAAACTTCAGAAAAATTCGTTATATCCTCTTGCGGAAATATTTGATCAGGTAGCTTATAACTGTCCGAAGAATTATTGGTATTTTCTCTATATATGTTAAATATAAAATTTGTCATAAAAAATCCTTTGTTGTAAAAATTAATTAATTAATTTAAAAATTTTCTATCTGAGCCTTTATTATAAACTATCAAATTTTTTTGAAAATTATATTATATTGACGGTTCGTAATGATATTAGAATGTGGCAGTATTACCAGAATAAGACGTGTTGCCAAGTGCTTTATGTGGTACTAATTGTCTAGTAGAATTAAGCATGTGCTAACTCCTGTTTTTCTAATTTTTCTAAAGCTTTTGAATAGATCTCAAAACCATTGAAAGCTTCAATATCTTCAGCAGCTTGACGTAAATGTTTAATTCTTTGTGGCAAATGTATAGATCTTCAAGATCTTTAACGGGTATATGTCCATTATCAAGAAGGAGCCGATTCTTTGTTTAATTAGCTAAAAGAATAATAAGCCTTATATGTAAAATAAAAATAAACCTCTTTGGGATGATTTTCATTCCTTAAGTGAACAAGCCGTGGTTCATCAAAAAGCTTCTCTTTATTCCGATCTGAATGAAGAAATGAAATGGGCTTTAGCGGTTACTGCTCTTCGTGAAAATAAAACGGAGATTCTCGATGGAGAATAGGATCATTTTAATCAATTTAGTTGCTAGATATTTACAAAGCAAACTTCTTAGGTTATGGACTATGAATTAAAATATGTTCGATTATTAAGTTTATCTTTTTGTATTATAGCTCTTTTTATGTTTTTGTTTAATTTTTTATCCAAAGAAACTGGCACAATGGGATTTCTTAAAGATTTTCTAACAACAAAATCTAAAAAGATCAGTGTATTGTGAGTATTAGGCGTGTGTGGCTGTATAGAGAAAGAATGCGAATTCGGTTTTGAGCCCGTTTGATTTTGTTCATAGGGTAATTTAGGATATATCGATCGCGTTTTCTCTAATCTTAAATTTTCTTGCGGTAAAAATTTATTCGTTTTATGAAAACTCTTATTTTTATCAAAATGGGAATTTTTAAAGAAATTATCTTTTGTGTTTGTTGATTCTGATTTAGAAGTTAGCCGAAGCTGCTTTTCTGTTTGAAATTTAGGTAATGTTTTTTGTGTTTTAGAAGCAAGGTAGTTTTGAGTAATTGGTTGGAAATAATTAGCATTATTTTTTTGATTAAGTAGCGGATGCTTTGCTATATTGGGTTTATCTTTTCCCCGCACAGATGGAAACACATCTTTTCTTTTATTTTTATTTTTTTTCTGATTCAGTTTTTTAGTATTCCGATACGATTTTTTTCGTAAAGAACTATCATATTTCTCGAGATAATCATCTGCTATTGCTAAGATGCGGTTTTCCTCCTCAATTCTACTAGCTTGAGAAGCATGTTTCCTATCATGAAAAAATGTTTGATTGGTTTGTTTAGAATTTTTCTTTGTGCTTGTCGAGCTTTGTATGGCGTCAACTATTATTTTTTCTTCTTGATGGGCTTGACGTTTACGACGCACTCGTGGCTGAGATAACTTCTTCTGATGACCTTTCATCCCTATTGAATTTAAATACGTATGTGTAAGTAGGCTACTCAAATTACTAGCGATCACTATTTGAGATAAATGTTGAAAATGTGTCGCATGCTCAATTTGTTTTTGATGGTCATTAGGATGAATTTCTTGGTCAAAAAATTTAAATGTCGTCGATAATATCTTTTTTCTCATTTCCGGTTCTTGATAAAAATGGCGGCAGATAATTGTGCAGTAATCATTTAAAACTATAAAAGCATTAGTAAGTATAAGATTAGTTTCATCACGAAAGAATGCATAATTTCCGATATTTTTTAATACCTGAACTTCTGTATCCTCTTCTATATCTTGAGTAGTAATGACGATAATCTTTTTATCGGCAGTAAAAAGTAAAGGTGCTGTAATTAAACTCCAAACTTCATCGTCTAGCGAAACTATATTTTTGGGCAGAATATCAAAAAAGATATCCAGTCTTTGATACCAATGACTATTATCAAACAGTGCATTTTTTAATAAGATCGTCAGCCAAGGTTCAAAACAATTTGAGTCATAAGAATCAGGATAAATCGGAGCATAAATCGCATTACTTAAGGTTAAGATTAAATCATTTCCAAAGGGAAATACATCTGAAGAGGTAACAGCACTTGGGTAGATTTGTTTATATTCCTTTATCATTTCCCGTAAATCTAACGTATCTATCCGCTCGAGCAACTCATTTGAATCATTAGAGGTTTCATAGAGAACTATATTAGAAACAGGAAAGAATATTTTTTTATTAGGCAAAATAGTATAAACATTTTCACCTCCATTCCCCACCAAATGATTTTCATAGGCACCATTGATATAAAAAATCTCATGTTTTTTCTCTCGACCTATCGATAGGGTGAGGTTGTTTATTAATTGCATAGAGAAAGTTTTTTCTAAACGATTGGCTAATGCTTTAAATAAACTAATTTTTTCATCCATTGTTTTATTATTAAAGATTATTTCTTTTCCATATAAATGCTCATTAGTGATTAATTTTATTTCAAAATCTTTAAAAAAATAATAGAAGTTTTTGGAATGCTGTGCTGTATTATGAGTTTGGTTGACCTCTAAGGTCATTAAAGCCTCTGAAATACTAAGAGAAAATGTTTTTTTATCTTTATCTTCACCCACTAAAATAGAAATATGTACTGTATTATCTTGAATCGATATTAAATCAACTTCATGTAGGAAATATTCAAAGAAGAATCGATGCTGAATAGTTTCTTTAAAATAATAATGAATCCAAGACTCACCTATCTCGCCAGAAGGAATTCGATAGCTTATCGAGTCTATTGTTGGGTTTGATAAAAATGTGATTAGTGTATTATTTCTTAACACAAACTCTAAATTCTTATAAGAACGATCAGTGATAAAAAAATTATCGGGATGTGTTTGATTTTTTCCCCCGTAGCCATCAATAAAACGAACATCCTGATCAAGATATAAAATATCAGATTCATTTTTCCGTCCGTAAATGTGATCGATCCGATCGATTTGGACTCTAATCTCATCAGGCGCACAAAAGGGTGGAATCGATTGCATGGCGGCTTTGTTTTTTCCGCATAAGAATCCATCCGTATCAAATAGCAAATAATCACTGTTTTCAGGATGAAATTTATCCAGGACCAGTATATCAGTCTCATTGCCTCCTTGAAGCAGGCCTGCAATCGAATTTCCTTGCAAATTAAATACATTGCCATTATCACCCCCTAGATACCGTTTTTTACCGTTTTGTACAATAAATAATGTGGGGGAATGAGAAAAAGCAATGACTTCGTCCTCTCCTTCTCCTAAATCGACTAAAGTTCCATTACCGGTTCTGTTTAGTGCATAGCTTACGCCTAAGGTCTTATGGCATAAGTAATACTTCATTTTTATATTAAGTACCTCATAAGGAGGTGGAGAGGCGGATAAACAAATTAAATTACCCTCAGCAGGTTCGTCAGGATTATTATCGTCAGGTGTAAAATTTATTTTTTCAGTTAAAAAAGCTTTACGGATTTTGCATGTATCTTCTACAAAAGTAAAAGCAGGAAAAATATACCACTGAATAGCGGTGTTATCTTTTAAAAAATTAATCGCACGTTCTACTAATTGCCCATTATTGGCTTTAAGCTGTATATATTCTAAAGGAGCCAGATGAAGTGTGCTAAGTAAAAACTCAAAAAATTTTTCTCCTCTAGAAAGATGCACATATTTTTCAATGGCTTCAACGTGTTTTTCAACCGCATACCCTTCAGCTCCTAGCCAGACAACTAGCGCCATTCCTTCTCCAAGAGGACCAGTGAAGGCGGATATCCCCGTAATAAATCCAAGAAATTCAGCCCCCTCGATACCGGCTTCGATGCCATCGATACTCAAAATGACACTATTTGAAATGATATTCGGAAGAACATCTTTATTTCCCATTCTATAAGCGTGTATTTCATTTTTAAGATTATAAGCAAAATAAATTGAGGTGGCTTTAGCAACAAATGGCGAAGCCGCTTGCAGTGCTTTACCTAAAAATTGTCGTTTGCCCATGGAAGATACATTTTCATTGAATAAAATGCTGAGTACTTTTTTATTTTCCAAGCCTAAATTCTTTTCAAGTAAACTGGCATCGGAGGCTAAGTTTTTTCCTTGAGTGAGCAAGCTATCGGATATTTTTCCAAAAAACAGACTGCTAGTCATTAATCCGAAATTAATGGCCACTTCATTAAAATGACCTTGAATCAAGGCTGATAGCGTATCTTTAGTCATCAACGCTGAACTGATAAAACGGGATACTTGTTCTATTTTTTTAAAATGAGCTTTAATCGCTTGATTCCTGTGCTCTTTGATCTTTTTTTCAGCTTCAGAAAGTAAACAAATACTTCTCTTTAAACTTTGAAATGAGCAGCCAGCATATTTGAAAAAAAAATTCCCAAATATTTTGTGATTAAATTCAGCATAGAGTAAAACTGCGCTTCTTTGTCTTGCTTTTTTTTCAGGATTACTCGAAAATCGATTTAATTTTAGCTTAGAATTCTTTAAATTATTAATATATTCGCTAATATAATTAATATTTTCCTTTGAAAAACTTTTTATAGACCATTTTTTTTCTAGATAATTAAGTATTTCCGATAAAGAGAAAAACAAACCAAATTTTATATAGTAGGCAATTGCGTCTCCTGCAAACTTAAGAAATTTTTCCTTTGGAAATTTCAAGTAGGCTAAATCAATAAAATAATGACGCTGTTTCTCATTTTTAAGAATTAAATTATCAAATAGTATTTTTTCTGGATGACCAAACAACAAGCTACCAATAAGCTCCTTATGTTCTGCCATATAGATTAAAAAATGTAGATAGTGGAAGAAAACTTCTTGGTCTTTTTTAAAAGCAAATTGCCAATGCCAAAATAGTAGTTGTGCTTTTTCGACTATCGCTTTAAACTTTTCCTGATGTTCTTCGAGATTAATCCGTATGACCTGTTGAACTAATCGATGAATGGTATATACATCTTCTTTTCCATGCGAATTAATCATAGAATAACTGTTTAATAAAGAGGTAATACTAGCGAGATCGTATGATTTTGGAAAATAAATTTTATTTAAATACTCAAATTTGTTAATGGAGATACTATTTGGATTTAAATAAGCCATAATATTTAAAATTTCTATTGCATCTTCACCTATCGGATTAGATTTGATTTTACATAACGTAATAAGCCATGTTGTAAAAACTGTTTCTAAATAAGGATCGTTAAAATATTTTGTAAAATCAAAATTTAATAATTCTTTCTTTTTTTCTTTATACAGTTCAATGTAATCCTGAAATGAAAAAATACTATCAGTAGATCTTCTCAATTTAATGTAAGCAAGCGCTTGTTGTAGTGCTAACGGCAAGCCTTGAAGTAATTGATTTAATTCCAGTATTTTTTCAAGTTGAGTACTCTCATCTAAGCCCAATGATTTCTTAATAAGTTCTTGGGTTTCAACTTCGGTAAATACATTAAGCTTCATCGTAGTTGCGACATTATCCCAATTGCCATAACGTGAGGTTATAAGCACCGTGGGTTTGTTGTCAGGTCTCGATTTAGGTAAATAAATTTCGATTGCACGGTAATTCTCAACATTATCAAAAATAAATAAACTTTTTCTATCCGAAAAATACTCATAAGCATTTTCTACGATTTCTTCAAGTGTTTTTTCTTGTCCATATTCACTGATAGAAATTTCTAGCTTTTTAGAGAGTTTTTTAAAAGAATAGGCTATATTTTCAATAGTTTCTGCATCGATCCATAACACATTATGATCATAATGATGCGCATAGAGTTCAGCATAGCGTAAAGCTAATTGTGTCTTGCCTATTCCTCCCAACCCACTAATGGATAAAAGGGAGCCACTCGAAGCTGATGATGAATCGCTACCATGCGTGTCTGCTATATCTTTATCCGAAGAAATCGAAAAAGTGGACCAATTAGGCACTATGGCTATCGTTCTTTCCGATATCAGCGTGCGATGCAAATTTTTAAGAATCTCAATCCTTCCACTAAAGTTTTTTACTGGTTTTCTTAAATTAAAATAAATAGGCTTTTTATTATTCTGATCCTTAATAACTGGTTGTGGGAATTGATGATTTTTAATTTTATCTAAAAGGCGCGATGCTTCGGCATGGTTAGTTTCTTGAGAGAAAACATAAGAATATTTTCTTAAATGAAATTGAGAAATATCATTTGCCTGAAGAAATTGATCATTGATATATTGTTCTTTCAGGTCTTTCTTCAATTCACCGCTGACTTCTTTTTCCCAATCAAATAGACGGCGATAGCCATATTTATGACGTGAATACTTTTTAGTTGCATAAAATTTAATAGGTTGATCATTTGCACTAAGTTCTACTAAACCTGTATGTTCATATAATTTACTGGTGTTAATTTTTTCTCCTTCTTTATTTAGAATCATATAACCTGAAGTTGTCAGTGCGATCTCTTTAAGATTTGGATCGAAAAATTTTTCCGATGCACCTTTTAACACACTTTCTTCTAGCAATTGTTTAGAAAAAACGCAGTTAACATCATAAAGCTTGTTTATAGCATTGAATATTCGCTCGACTGCGTCCTCTGCGAGTTTCTCTATTGCCACTTTTTCACCTGCTTTGTCCGTTACCTGCATAAATTGACTTTCAAAGCTGTAAAAAATATTAACAGCTACTTCAGCTAGCATAGAATCTAAATTTCCTGATTCAACATTAGAAAAAAAATGGGTTATCTTTTGCGCCTTATCTTTTGATATATAATACTTACTACTTATTGTTCTAAGTGAAGCAACCAAAGCAGGAATTAGACCTACAAGGCTATCGGCAATATATACACCGAATAAAGCGCTTGTAGCCCCCGTTTTTATTTCAACTTTAAGTGCTTCCGCTGTTAATCGTTTTTCCTTAGCAAGTACATGATAAATTCCTATATTTTTTAAGAAAAAACTTAAAAAAGTAGTAACAAAGATCTCTAATAAAGCCGTGACCTTTTCTTTTTCTTTGTTAGGCGAGGCTTTTAATCGTTTAGAGTCATGTTCAAGCTTATCTAGAGTAAATGAATCATCTAATAATTGCGTTTTTTTAGATATTTCATCAGGATGCACAAAATTTAAATGGCGTTCTTTCCATAGAGGATCATTGATGAGTTTTTCGGATAATAATATTCTTTTCCCTTCAAAATAATTTTTATCGTGCACCCGTCTCAATGCTTTACTTAACCAATCAAGTGGTTCCTTGTGATCAAACATTGCATTTAGAACCACCGCATTTTCGAGTGCCCATAAACCACAATTGAAGCCATCTTTTTGTTGCATATAGCCTGAGTTTAGATTTATTATTGGATGTATTAGATATGGATTATAAAGCAATTCAAAATAATTTTGAGGAATAGGATTATTTTTTGAATCTACGTAATAGGCAACATAATTATTATTTTTATACGATATAAGCATAGTAACCCAATGTAAATTTTCAAGATTCATAATTAACGTAAGCAAAGCTTTGCTCCATTTATTCGTTTTAATTTTTTCTTGAAATGATTTTACGGTAGAAGATAATTGCGTCATTGAACCTAATATTTCAAATTCAGCATTGTTTTCGGTTCTAGTGCGGAATTGGTTATATTCTATCCGAGCAATATCAGCAATATCTTCTTGACTTAACCAATAACTAAAATCGTTTTTTGCAGTGGCTTCGACAAGTGTATTAACAGATGGCGCTCGTTTAATGCGTGAAGAAATTCTTTGTTTAATGGAATGTTCTATCTCTTGTAATTGAATTAACTTAGAATAACGATAAAATTGTTGAGTTTTATTTTCTATTTGTAGCATAGTTAAGTCCTTTTATTTTAGGTTTCTTATTTAAATTTTTTTATGAGCTAAGATTAAAATAATTAATTAAATTATCTAACAAATTGTTAAATTAATATTTTTCAGCAATTTATTTTTTTAATACTAAAAGTATTAAAAAAAATAAGCATCAATTAATAATTTACTAAAATTTAGCAGTTTTGTCGATATTTTATTAAAAATTTCTAAAAATTAATTTAGTTCAAGCAGAAGAATAAATAACCGGGTACTTCATTAAACATTTAGAATACGTCACTATGAATTTCACGAAGCTGTGGAACAATAAAACTTTTTTCTGTTAATGGGAGAGAATTAATATCAATCTTCTTGTAAAGCTGCGGTGCTAAATATGATTTTAAAAAATCAATAGCTACTCTATCCTTAAGATTCCGTTTAAAAAATTTATCATGAGGCTGATTATTAGTCCATTAAATAAATAAGTCTTTTCAAAAAAAATTACCACCCAGACATGGTCTCTAATCGGTTTAAAGTTTTTTAAACTGGAATACCGCGCATCAATGTCCATCGCTTTTGGCGTTAATTCTCTCGCCTTGCAAGCGATAAAATCAAAAATGGTTATTTTTAGTTTTTCCATCTGTATTTTTATCATACCTTGATAAGCAAAGGGAATAAATGTCGCTTCTTTTAAACCATGTAGATTTCCTGAATATTTGTAATTGACTAATTCTATCTTTTTACTGTGCGTTTTTGTGAGCACCGTATTATCGGTTACGAACAAACAAGGCGCTGCTTTGTCTATATAGCATTTGGAAACCTCCTAAACCTCTCTCTGCCTAAAGGATTTATTTTTCAAAAAGCGACTTACTGCTGTCATGCGATCATTCGATAGGGCTTACTTCGGATAGCGCTAAGCCTGAATACCTTACATGACTGGCTTGTAAAAATGCTTAGTATAGCTGTTTTGTGCACTTAAATCCTGACATCCTTTCTTTTCTTATTAATCCTTAATCTACTCTTAGTTTAGCCTTTCCTAGCGTAAAACTCCTGTTTTTTTTGTACTATATTTTTCCAAATCTTTGATGTGAAGATTTATGGTATTGATTATCCTCTTTATCGTTTAAAGTTAACGATGTTTTCGGTCTCTTTCCGTTAAATAGCTTTACAAGTTTTCTTTCATCATCGATTGAGGGTGTATTTATATCGGATTTTTCATTATTTTTATAGAGGATAGCTGCTTTGATTGCGTTTCCTTCAGATAATTGTTTTATTAAAAAACCTAACTTTCTTTTAAGATATTTTTTTCGAGCGCTATCTTTTATAAGCTCTTTCCAATCGAAATACGGAATAATAACGACAGACCAGCCTAGTTTTTCGAATAGATGATTATTAAATTGACTTGATAAATTCAATTTTTTTTCTGCATAATGGCTTGGACCGTTGACTTGGATAAGAATTTTTTTTTCAGGCCAAGCGATGTCGACGTAGGTAAATTCTAAAAAATGTTCAGCTACAAATTTAAATTCTGGGAAAAAAGCCAAAAGATGTTGGAATACATCGTTCTGTAATCGAGAAGTTTTAATTTCTTCTGATTCAAATTCATGACACTTAATTGTTTCTCTAAGTCTACAAGGAATAAGATCAGGTTGAAATAAATAAACTTGATAAAACTGTCTCGTTGTTATGGAATTTAATTCTTTTATAATGGATGTTTCATTATTTTTTATTAGTTTTTTGATTATTTCTTCTTTATTAATCCATTGAGCATTTGAATAATTTAAAAATTGAAATTTACACCAAGTTAATGTTAAAAAAGAAATCTGGTGTATCTGTGTAGTAAAGGTATCCATTTTTTCAGGGATACAACTAATCAAAACATTGATTGCTTTTAAATACCCGAGGCAATCCTGAAGACACAATTCAGGCCATTTACTCATCGCGTTGAGTATATTTGAAATATCCTGAGCATTAAAATCACGTGCTCTTTTGAGAATACATTGAACAAGTGCAGCAAACGCTTCTGAATAAATGACCTTGTTAATGCATTCAGGCCATTTACTCAGCGCGTTGAGTGTATTTGAAATATCCTGAGCATTAAAATTATAAGCGCTTTGGGGAATACACTGAACGAGTGCATCTATCGCTTCTGAATAAACGACCTTGTTAATGCATTCAGACCATTTACTCAGCGCGTTGAGTGTCACTGAAATATCCTGTGCATTAAAATTAGGAGCGCTTTGGGGAATACACTGAACGAGTGCAGCGATCGCTTCTGAATAAACGACCTTATTAATGCACTCAGGCCATTTACTCAGCGCGTTGAGTATAACTGGTATAGCTTGTGTATTAAAATAACGAGCGCTTTCAGGAATACACTGAACGAGTGCATCAATCGCTTTTGCGTAGGCAGTTTCTTCAATACACTCAGGCCATTTACTCAGCGCGTTGAGTGTATTTGAAATTTCCCGTGCATTAAAATTACGATTTTTTTGAGGAATGCATTGAATAAGTGCAGCGATCGCTTCTGAATAAACGACATTGTTAATGCATTCAGGCCATTTACTCAGCGCGTTGAGTGTATTTGAAATATCCTGTGTGTTAAAATCACGTGATCTTTTGAGAATGCATTGAACGAGTACATCAATCGCTTTTGAATAAGCAGTTTCTACAATACACTCAGGCCATTTACTCAGCGCGTTAAGTGTATTTGAAATATCCTGTGTATTAAAATCACGTGATCTTTTGATAATGCATTGAACGAGTACATCAATCGCTTTTGAATAAGCAGTTTCTACAATACACTCAGGCCATTTACTCAGCACGTTTAGTGTCACTGAAATATGCTGTGCATTAAAATTAGGAGCGCTTTGGGGAATACACTGAACGAGCGCATTTATCGCTTCTGAATAAACGACCTTATTAATGCACTCAGGCCATTTACTCAGCGCGTTGAGTGTCATTGAAAAATTTTGTCCATTAAAATTAGGAGCGCTTTGAGGAATATACTGAACGAGTGCATCTATCGCTTCTGAGTAATAGATTTCCTTTATGTTAGGCCATTTACTCAGGGCGTTGAGTGTCATTGAAATACTCTGTCCATTAAAATTCCGCGTTTGATACAGAATTTTTTGTAGTAAATGCTTAATAGCTTTTGAATAGGGGGCTTCATGTATTGAAATAGGCCATTTAGAAAAAGCATTTAATAGGTTACTGATACCTATAGGTCTAAAATTATAGTATGGAATTAAATAAACTATTTCGGAAATATTTTTTTTATAAGAAAAAAAATGTTTTGGCGTGATAATTTTACTGAGTCTATTAAGTAAGGTTGTTAAATTAATACTATCAAAATCATTTTTTTCTTCAGAAAAAAGTTTAAATAAACCGCGAGCATCATTTAATAAAATTTTTTCATTAATTGCGATATTTTTTTTCACAGATTTATTTCTAGCATATTTTACGGTTAACCTATCTATAATAACTTAATTATACACAAAAAATCTATTAACTAAATTAAAAAAAACTACAAATTATTTTGCTCGCGTTAAAAATATTATTTATTGATATAATAATGGAGCTTTTCTTTATAGTTTATTGTAATAATTTATCCCGCTAAAATTTTAGCGGATAATTAAGCTTTTAGAGCATCGATTGACCTGTTTTTTTTCGACATTGTAGTTTATTATTTCATCCAGATAAATCTCATGGTGATGAGTGTTTAAAGTTAATCCAAACTGAGTTATTTAAAGCGTTTCAATACTTTGCTGAAAACTCGCTTGAAAGCTGAGTAAAGGCTTAACGAAATTAAAGCGATATATTCCTAAATCGAAGATAAATGTAGATAAACTACTAGAGGAAGCAGAACGCGATAGAAAGAGTTTAGAGTGGATGGATCAAAAATTTGCAGAGTTGGAGGCAGAAAATGCCGAAACGAGAAAAAATCAAGCGCAGATGCAAGCAGAAATTAATGCTTTGGAAAGAGAGATTACTGCCTTAACTAAAAAAATGAAAATGAATATTCATATGTTTTATTCAGAAGCGAAAGAGCAAGGGCAAACTTGGCAAACTCTGATTCATCATCCCATAGTTTTTTAGCTAATCTTGAATAAGGAATTTCATCAGGAGAAATGTCAGTACTTAAGTAACGTGTGGATCCACAATAATTCTCCCAGACTAGGTTTATGATAAGCCGTTGAGTAAATCTTACCGATATCACCTTTCATAGAATATTAAACCCTTTTTACTCAAATAAATAGTGATATGGTGAATCGCTATGCGCATTTGAATAGTGATTATCTCAAGAAAGCTGCTGATCATTTAGTAACTGGTACAAATTTGGTACATGGTGCTTATGTAAGCCAGGTTGGAAAATAATTGAATGGAATAGAATGAACGAAATAGGTTAATTTTTAAGTTTTTTTTTGTGGGATAGGCTGGTCGGGATGAGAGGATTCGAACCTCCGGCCCCTAACTCCCGAAGTTAGTGCTCTACCAAGCTGAGCTACACCCCGCAATTGACGAAATAGGTCAAAAATTTCGAGGAATTCTATCAGCTTTGGTTTCATTCAGCTAGCTCTAAGTTAAGCGACGCGATTCAAGTGTAGACAATTTGTCTTTTCCGCTGCTTTTTTAAGAGAGTCGCTATTCAAATGTACATAGCGCGCAGTTTTCCTGCTTTAGCAGCATGATAAAGTTCTAATAGCATATTAATACACCTTATTTTTTAGTAAAAAATAGTTTAGATCGAAAAAAAAATAACTAAATAATACAAGTACTGGTGCAAGGTGAGTTAGATTGATGGTCGGTTGATATTTTTTGATTTTTTTTATTAAAAAAACTTATCGAAATAGATGGTTGAATCGTTTTGTTTTTTTCCAAAATCGGTAGAGATTTTTTTTGTTTTAGATGGTCTCTGTCATTCAGCAAAGTGTTAATGGATAAGATGACATCTGAAATAAGCGAACTTTCTGGTGCGTTTTCTGTTTTAAGGATATTTTTAACTTTTTCTAATGTCGTATAAAATATATTTTTCATTAAAAATGAGGGTGAAGCCGAATATTCCGTTACAATTTTATTTAAAAATTCGATATTTAAAGTAATTTTTTCTCGATCTAAAGGCAGTAGCCAGTCTTCAAATTTCTCAGAGAATAAATCAATCGTATGGTTTAAGCGAGTGCGATACGTATTAAGTATTCTAGGAAAATTATTTATTCTATTTTTTTTAAAATTTTCAATGATGATTATTTCGACATTAAGGTTACTTTTATTTGAAAAATCAGTGAGTAAAACAGATTTACCCATGGTTTTAAAGTTTCTTAGATAGTTTAAATAGGTCATTATATCTTTTCTTGCTTGATTGCTTTGACGATAACTATCAAAAGCGAGAATATTATTCGCGGCAGCTTCTAGTTGATGTTTTCTTTGGATGATAAAGTCTGAAAATAATTGTGCATCGCTGTGCTGGGCTATATAACATTGGGTAAAAAAATGAATAAGCGCATCAGGTAATGAAATAATGCGTAAGATAGTTTGATATAATTCATTTTTAAACTGAGGGCTTTGGTTGATCTTTTTGTCTAATTCTGTCGGTGCTGTTTTTATACTATGTTTTTTATTCAAGTCCCATCGAATTTGTTGTAACCAATTACAAGCTTCATAGTTTACTAAATTAGGCAGTGCTTCAAGATCCTCTGTAGTAATATTAAAATTTCCTTGGTGTAAATAGCTGAAATTAGGGTTTAATGAAATAAAACTTAAACCCCCATCAATTTTTATAACTATTTTTTTCTCGGGATCGATACCGACATTGCCCGCTTTAAAATCGATTTCATTTAACCATAATGCTAAAACTTGTGTAGCCGCCAATCCGGTAATGCTATGATTGAGTATGGATTCATTATTTTTTGGAGAGAAAAAAAATTTATCTTTAAAGTTAAGTATTGCTCTGGAGAGCACATAATATTCAATGGATTGGCTTATAAGCGCTTCATTTCCAGGTATTTGCCCCCAGCGTGTTTTTGGCTGTTGAGGAAGTATCAAGCGGAACAAGTCTTGGGAAAGCGCTTCTAGTTGAGCTTCTTTTTTTTGATTTAAAAATTTAGCAACCCATAGGCTTTTTAGTTTATTATTTTTTACTTTCTTTAAAAGATAAATTCCATGTGAACTATTATTATCGTTTAATTTACGTAAATATTCAAAATTCTTTAAATTCTTGTTAGTACTTTTTAATATTTTTGCCATAGAGTTTTTTTAAGAAAGATTTTTCGCCCGTTAATTATAAGTAGATTTTATTAAAATAACCTTAATCGATTTAATTGTTTTCGAATTAAAAAAGTGCTAATTAGACACCTAAACTATTATGAATTTAAATAGGCTAAAAAAAGACGGCTTATTTTATAAACTTAATAAGTGCGTTCAATGGCAAACTTAGCCAGTTGGGCCAGGGCTTGACGATAATCTGAATCAGGAATGCTATCTAAATGGATCAAGGATTGTTGAATATGGTGTTGGGCGAGGCGACGTGTGTAATTGAGAGCAGATGTAGATTGCATGATATCTAAAATAGCGGTCAAATGTTTTTGACTGCCTTGTGTGAGCGCTTCCCTTATGAGCTGTGCTTGCGTAGCATTCGCGTGTTGCAACGCATAGATTAAGGGGAGTGTCGGTTTACCTTCGGCTAAATCATCGCCTAAGCTTTTGCCGAGTTGTAGACTGCTTCCGGAATAATCGAGTGCGTCATCAATCAATTGAAAGGCAATACCTAGATGCACGCCATAATGGGCCATGGCTGAAATTTCAGCTTCGGGTCGTGTAGTTAGAATAGCGGGTTGTTCTGCGGCGATAGAAAAAAGTACGCCCGTTTTACCTTGGATAATCTTTAAGCAATAGGCTTCATCAACATCGGCATTGTGGCAACTAAGTAATTGTAAAATTTCTGCTTGGGATAATGTGTTCGTGGCATCTGCGAGCGATGTAAGCACACGCGAATTATTGATTTGACTGATCAATTGAAAGGCGCGCGAGTATAGGAAGTCCCCGACTAGAACGCTGGCGGAATTCCCCCATAAACTATTGGCGGTTTTTTTGCCACGGCGTAGCTCTGAACCATCAATGACATCATCATGTAATAAGGTCGCTGTATGGATGAGTTCTAAACTTGCCGCAAGCTGCCTATGCCCCTCTCCCTGGTAGCCAAAGGCCTTCGCACTGAGTAGGGCAATTAATGGGCGTAAGCGCTTACCACCACTATTAATAAGATGCTTCGCCAATTCTGATATCAAAGGAATATCAGAGTAAAGGCAGTTATCGATTAGGGTATCGACCTGGTCAAGGTCTTGCTTAACCAAGGCTAATATAGGCGCTAAATCCATAGGATAGATTAGAGGTAATGATTAAATTTAAAGCTGAATGCTAGGTGGCAAGGAAAGGCCTGTCAAGCAGTAGGGATTTATTGCATCTTAAAGGGTCCGACCGTATAATAGGCCCGCTTTTAGGGTAGTCCTTTAAGTATATACTTGCCTCACCACGTGAGTTGGGAGGCTTTTAACCGAGAGAGATACTATGCGTCATTATGAAATAGTGCTTTTAATTCATCCTGATCAAAGTGATCAGGTTTCTGCTATGGTTCAACGTTATACGGCCATTGTTAAAAATAGCGGCGGACAGGTTCACCGTCTTGAAGATTGGGGTCGTAGACAGCTTTGTTTTCCTATTAATAAGCTTCCTAAGGCGCATTATATTCTAATGAATATAGAATGCGGGAAAGAGGCTATGGCTGAACTCAGCGATAATTTTCGCTTTAATGATGCGGTGTTACGTCAGCTGATTATAAAAGTCGATCGAGCTATTACTGAAATGTCTCCTTTAGCAAAAGCAAAAGAAATGCAAGGCCAGGAAAATAGACGAGAGTATTCTAGAGATTCCAGAGATTCCAGAGATTCCAGAGATTCCAGAGATTCTAGAGATTCTAGAGATTCTAGAGATTCTAGAGATTCTAGAGATTCTAGAGATTCTAGAGATTCTAGAGATTCTAGAGAGACTGAAGTTGAAGGAAGAGCGGTGTAGTAACCTTGTAATATTAATTATCAGCTTTTAATTATTAGGATGAATAGATTTTATGAACAATTATCAAAATAGACGCCGTAAGCATTGCCGAATTTCTGCTGAAGGTATGCAGGTCGATTATAAAGATCTCCCTCTTTTAAAAAATCATTTGACGGAGACCGCTAAAATAGTTCCCAGTCGCACAACAGGAACTACCGCTAGCGTTCAACGTAAATTGACGCAAGCGATTAAACGCGCACGGTTTTTAGGATTACTTCCTTATTGTGATAAACATCAAAACATGGGTTAATGTAGGCTAAAAATGATGAGAATCATGAGGATTGCGAATTGAGCGGCAACATAGAAAAAAATTCAAGTTCGACAAGTCCAAGAGGTATATTGCATCGTTTTGCAAGCTATGTGATGCGTGGCCGCCGACAGGCCGTCATAGTAGGACTACTTTTTACTATTCTTCCTTTGTTCGGATGGGTGAGTAATGTCATTGTTTCTTTAGTTACCTTACGTAAGGGCGCTAAAGAAGGGGTTATCGTATTATTATGGGTTATTTTACCGGCCGTTGTTGTCGCTAGTTTAGGTAATCGTTTAATTATTTTATATGGAATTATTGGCGGCAGTTTATTTACGTATGTGTTAGCCTTAATATTACGTCAAACCCAGAGTTGGAAAGCTGTATTAACAACCAGTCTGTTGCTTGGTTTATTAGCAGTGCTCTTAGTGCATTTATGGATACCACATATCAATGAGGTATGGTCAAATCAGTTCGAGCATTATGCCACATTGGTTAAAAATCAATTTAATGTCGCTATTAACACAGCACGTTTTCAATTTTTTGCTAAGTTTGCTACTGGTTTTCAAGTCGCATTTATTTCCTTGTCGGTACTTATTAATTTAATACTTGCACGAGGGTTGCAGTCAATGCTATATAATCCGGGCCAGTTTCGACTGGAATTAAAAAGTGTCCGGCTGAGTCTATGGGAAGTACTCCTTCTTTTAGTGATAGGTATATTAAGTTTCCTAGGAATAGTATTAGCGCAAGATGTCTTACCTGTTGTGGGATTAATTTTTGTATTAGCAGGGTTAAGTGTTTTTCATGCGGTGGCGGATTTAAGAAACGTAGCTAATAAATGGATTTTTCTATTTTATGTTCTATTGGTAGTTTTTTTTCCTTATGTAGCCACTGCACTGATACTATTCGCAGTTATCGATAGCTGGGTTAATTTACGCTATCGGTTAAGAATAGAAAGTAACAGTTGATACATAAAGAGTTAACAAGTGAATTTTGAGGTTTATTTTTCATGGCACAAGTAATTTTATTAGAAAAAATACATTCTTTAGGTGATTTAGGGGATCAAGTGACGGTGCGTAACGGTTATGCGCGAAATTATTTATACCCTGAAAACAAGGCGGTACCTGCTAATAAGGAAACTATCGCTGAATTCAAAATGAAGCGTGCTGAATTAGAGAAAGTCGCACAAGAAAAATTAGACGTCGCTGAAACGCGTGCCGCGGCTATCAATGATTTAGCATTAACCATACCGGTTAAGTCAGCAGAAGAAGGTCGTTTATATGGTTCTATTGGTATTTCTGAATTGGTCCGTGCAGCAAATGCTGCAGGTGTCACACTTGAAAAGAGTGAAATTCGCTTACCTAATGGTCCGTTACGTCAATTGGGTGAACATGAAGTCACTGTGCAATTACACAGTGATGTTATCGCAATATTGAAAGTAAATGTTGTTGCAGAAGAATAATTATTTATCCAACAAAATTTCGACAGGCCCCTTTATATTACTTACAGCTGGCTAATATAACAAGGATGTTGTATTTTGAACGATAAGTCCTATTATACTCATAGCAATTGATTTTTTCGCAAGACTGCGAAAATAAAAAAGCAACTGAAGCGTATTGACAACCATGAGGATTGCGAGTTAAGCAGCAACCCAGATAAAAATTCAAGTGCTAAGAGTATCTTTATAGGAATAAATACAGCACTTTACTAACTTCTGTAAAAGATTAAATTTAAACTAGCAACAAGGATTTTTTTTGTTAGTTTATGGTTTAGGCAATTCTTGCTATGCAAAAAACCGATCATCTAAAGTTACCTCCACATTCACTTGAAGCCGAGCAATCGGTTTTAGGTGGATTAATGCTGGATAATCAAGCATGGGATAGAGTTGCAGACAGATTAAAAGAAAAAGATTTTTATCTGTTATCACATCGTATCTTATTTCGTACGATTGTTAGTTTTGCCAATCATGCGAAGCCTTTTGATGTAGTCACTCTTACAGATGCTTTAAAAAGCTCGAATCAATTGATAGAAATAGGCGGCGATCTTTATTTATTTGAATTGGTGCGCAATACACCCAGTGCTGCCAATATCGTCGCTTATGCCGATATCGTACGAGAACGTTCAATTTTACGCCAATTGATTGGTATCGCTTCTGAAATCACTGAAAATGCTTTCATGCCAGAAGGACGTTCGATCACTGAACTGGTAGACGAAGCGGAGCGAAAAGTATTTCAGATTTCTGATCAAGGCACACGTGGGAGTGGTCCACTTAGAATTAGCGATTTTTTGGCAAAAGCGGTCGATAGAATTGATATCTTGTTTCATTCCGATCAAGTGATCACGGGACTCTCCACTGCTTATAAAGATTTAGACGAAATGACATCGGGGTTACAACCCGCTGATCTCGTGATTGTTGCAGGCCGACCGTCAATGGGAAAAACAACATTTGCCATGAATATTGCAGAACATGCAGCAATACAAGGGGATAAACCCGTATTGATTTTTAGCATGGAAATGCCAGGTCAGGCATTAGCGATGCGGATGATGTCGTCATTAGGACGAATTGATCAGCATAAAATACGGACAGGAAAATTAAGTGATGAAGATTGGCCTCGTGTCACTTCAGCAGTCAGCATGTTATCAGAAGCAAAGATGTTTATTGATGATACGGCAGCGTTAAGTCCTGGAGAAGTTCGTGCGCGTGCACGAAGAGTGGCTAAAGAGCAAGGCGCATTAGGATTAATTGTTATCGATTATATCCAATTAATGCAAGTACCAGGTTCTAAGGAAAACCGCACGACAGAAATATCCGAAATTTCGCGCAGTTTAAAAGCTTTAGCTAAAGAATTGGATGTGCCTATTATCGCATTGTCGCAGTTAAACCGTAGTTTAGAACAACGTGCCGATAAAAGACCGGTGATGTCTGATTTACGGGATTCAGGTGCGATTGAACAAGATGCCGATTTGATTATTTTTATTTATCGTGACGAAGTTTATAATGAAGGCAGCCCAGATAAAGGTAGCGCAGAAATTATTATTGCTAAACAGCGTAATGGACCTACCGGTAAGGTGCGACTGACCTTCTTAGGAAAATATACTCGTTTTGAAAATTTTGCTCCGCAACGTTATCATGCTGAGAATTATGCATGAGCAGACCCTTTACTGTAGAACTTGATTTAGGTGCACTACGTCATAATGTTAAACGCATACGTGAAATTGCACCACAATCCCAATTATTGGCTATGGTTAAGGCGAATGCGTATGGGCATGGTTTACTTTCTATCGCAAAAGCACTAAGCGATGTCGAGGGTTTCGGTGTTTCCTGTTCAGAAGAAGCATTGTATTTACGTCAGGCAGGATTAAAGCAACGGATAGTTTTAATGGAAGGCTTGTTTTCCAAGGATGAAATTCCTTTATTAACTGATTATGAGTTAGATACCGTCATACATGATTGCAATCAGCTAAATTGGTTGAGCGAACGTCCATTACCCGCCACTATTAACGTATGGTTAAAAATAAATACCGGAATGAATCGTTTAGGGTTTTCACCGAATGATTTTGAAGCTGTTTTAGAAAAGCTCCATCACTGTTCTTGGCTAAATATTGTTTGTGTGATGACACATTTTTCAAGTGCCGATAAACCAGAGGATACAACGACTAAAAACCAAATAAAACGCTTTGATCAGGTTCTTAAAGAATGCCAATTTCCAACCAGTTTAGCTAACTCTGCTGCGATTTTAGCTTTTCCTAAAGTTCATGCCGACTGGGTCCGCCCAGGATTAATACTCTATGGTGTGTCACCTTTTTCAGAATCATCGGGTGTACAGTATGCGCTTAAACCAGTAATGACTTTAAAATCTGAAATTATTTCAATTCATCAATTAAAACCAGGCGATAGAGTCGGATATGGAGGAACATGGATCGCTCCTAAACCATTACGTGTAGGAATTGTGGCTATAGGATATGGCGATGGCTATCCACATCGAGCTGAAAGTGGTACCCCTATTTTGGTGAATGGCAAACTCAGTGAATTGATAGGTCAAGTTTCTATGGATATGTTGACAGTTAATTTGTCGAATCAATGGGATGCTAAAATAGGCGATCCCGTGGTGCTATGGGGAACGGGTTTACCTATTGAGCAAATAGCAGAAAGCACGTCATCTTTTCGTTTCGAATTATTATGTGGCATTAATCGAGGACAGTTAGTCCGTACGCGTATTGAGGAAATAAATGATGCAAAAAAAAATCATTAAATGTTTATTCATTGGGACGTTTATTTTAAATTTGACAGCCTGTGCAAGTCATCACGTACAGATACCGCAAACACCAGTAGAACCGCAGTTAGATAATAGTAAGGATATTTTTGTTGATCCTTCTGTTGCGCATTTTATGGGAAATACGGATCATAGTAAGTTGAAAAATTTAGTAGCCACTGCGCAACCTACGCAGTTTATTAGTTGGACTAGCGATACTACGGGTGCTCGATTTGTATTTACTAGTAAAGAAATTTTCGTTAATCCTGAAGGACAAGGATGTAGAGATTATGAAATAAAGTTAATTCGAGGTTTCTTTGATCCCCCTTCTTTTAACTACATAGCCTGCCGGAATAGCCAAGGAGTATGGCAAGTTATCAGTCATTAATAAACTCTACGCATTTGAATTTTTGTCTGTGTTATTGCTTGATTTGCAATCTGCCTCCTGACACTGGGCAAAAATCCAATCACTGTTAGTCTATTCAAGCCTTAATAATGAATGCTTTGAGCTTCACCAAATAGATTCCACATGAAAAAGAAAAAATATGGGTTGTTAAACTATTTATTGATATTTTTTTATATTGTTTGTGCGACAGTACTGGCTAATGAAGACAATATTCAAAGTTCAGAGCTAATGGTTGATTTGACCCATCCTAAGATCCTTTATGCTAAGAATGAGCAATTACGTTTAATTCCCGCATCGGTAACGAAACTTTTTATTGCTGCGAGTGTATTAACGCACTGGGGAGATCGACATACTTTTTCGACGCAAGTGTATATAAGAGGACACATTAAAGCGGGCATATTATACGGAGATTTAGTTTTTTATGGTTTGGGTGATCCGGAATTGACTAATAAAAAGATTTGGAGCTTAATAAATAATCTACAACAAATAGGTTTAAATAAAATAACAGGTTATTTAATCGTTAACACCTCTTATTTTGGTAAGGTTATTCTAAACGATCCCGATCGGATCCTAGCAAAAACTCATTCAAGTGTAGCCTATAATGGTTTACTTACTTCATCAGGTACAAATTTTGGAAGCATCGCCGTTACTATTTCACCGGGTTTGAAAGTAGGTGATGCCGCAATAGTAAAAATTATACCCTATGCTTTAGATAACGTCGTCCTTAAAAGCAGTGTGCACACGATTTCTGGAAAAAATAGTACTATTCAACTTAATCGAGTTACACAGAATAAAAAAGAAATTTTAATAATTTCCGGTCAATTAGGTGTACGAAGTAAGTCATTGACGCTTTATCGTTCTGTCGGCGATCCCAATTTAACTACTGCAAATTTATTAGTAGCCTTTTTAAAAAAATCGGGTGTCAGTTTAAATGGTCACGTAAAGGTTGAATCAAGGCCTTTATTACGCACTGATAGATTGTTAACCCAATTAGACAGTGATCCACTGATTCATTCTTTGCAGGACATGCTATTTTATAGTAATAATTATATAGCCGATACGTTGATGCTGGACTTATGGCGAGACAGTCAAACAAAATTAGTTGCATCAGTAGAATTAAGTGATGCGACACAATTACTTTTTAATAGCTATAAACCGATGGTGGCAAACACTCATTTTCTTATTAAGAATGCGGGTGGTTTACCCCTCTTCAAAAATGCGAGCGGATTAACACCATTAAATCGTGTTTCGGCCCAAGATCTTATTATTCTGTTAGAAGGGATGTATAAAAATAAACGTGATTTTCCGATATATTATGGAAGCTTAGTTGTGCCAGGACAACAAAAAATTTGGCGTGGGATGATGACTGCGCAGCATCCTTGGATGCAATGGTCAAGTTTTAAAACAGGCCATATAAGTGTACCAAAATCGGTGTATACCATTGCCGGTTATTTTAGATTGCAAAATGGTGACTTAGGTGCGTTTGCAGTCTTGTTTAATGCACCCCCGGAAAAGGATAAAAATGGAAGCTTGTTTAAACAATTCAGCCAACATTTAGATCATTTATTTCAAATGTATTCGTAGAGAAACAAAAATGGTTCATTTAACCTGACTAAAGTAAATTTGTTTTTCAGTCATAATGGCATTTAAAGGAACATCCCAGCTTCTTTCATTGAAAGAAGCTAACTTTTGCCACTCATAGGCAAGGCCAAGTAAAAAAGGCCGTATCGATTGAGGTGAATGTAATAAAAAAGCAAAGCTTCTATCATAAAAACCCGCACCCATTCCTAAGCGTTGACCTTTTTCGGTAAAGCCTACCAGAGGAACTAAGACTAAATCGATAGCGTCAGGCGCAATGCAAGCATCTAAAGATAAAGGAGGTTCAGGAATATTAAATCGATTTTTTTTTAACAACGTATCCGCTTGATAAGCACAGAATATTAATTGCTGTCCTTGTAAAATGGGTAAATAGCAAGTTTGCTTCTTGTGCCAGGCTTTTTGAATGAGTGCTGAGGGATCAATTTCCTGTTGAATGGCTATATAGCCGGCGATCGTTCGGCTTTGTAAAAATAGTGGATGATGACTTAACCGTTCGGTAATGATAGCAGAAGCTATTTTTTGTTCGTTTAAAGTAAGGTTGGCTCGCTGCTGTTGTAATTTCTTACGAGATAATTGGCGAGTATCCATAGCTTCCTATGATATTAAAAATATCTGACTCAGCTCGTTTCCTGATCCTGGGATGCAGGTGGGATTAAGTCTATCTACTTTAGGCTTCTTGTTAGGGTGTGTGCCATTATCGCTGAATGACGACACACCCTGCAAGCATGCACACCGTAAATAAATCAACTATCCCTGACTTTATGAAAGTATCGATCGAAAAACTATCGACTGAGTCAGATACTTGAATAGTATAATCTATTTTAAGCGCTTACTGTCTATTAATTAAAAAATTTAACGTTAAGTCTTAATGCAAAATTGGCGCGAATAAAGAAAATACCTTACATTATGACGGGCTTTATGCGGATTTTATTTTTGTTAAGGTTTGCTTAGCTGTATTAACACTGCTTAGAATGGTAATATAGTTAAGACTTACTTTATTTAAAAGAGTACGCCCATGCAAACTCAGGCTAAAGCCCCTGCTTTCGATGATTTTTACCATTTATTGACGCAAGCAGAAGTAGCTACTTCTCCAGCGGAAATACATGGTATGTTATGCGGCTTTGTATGTGTGGGCCCTAAACTTAACGGCGGCTTTTTGATCGATATTTTGCTAAAGCGCTTGGGCACTAGGCCTCCCTTTATGCTGGGATCGCAAGGTGCCATTGTGGGCTTGTATGATGCGGCCTGTCGTCAGTTAAGTGGCTTGCAAGCGTTTCAATTATTGTTGCCGGATGAACAACATGAATTAGAAGAACGTGCTGAAGCCTTAAGCTTGTGGTGTGAGGGTTTTTTATATGGGTTAGGCTTAGGGGGGAGCTCTATTGAAGATGAGACACCTGATGTTATACACGAGGCCTTGTATTGTATTGCCGAGATTGCCAAGCTTGAAATTAACCATTTAAAAGTAACTGAACTTGATAAACTGGCTTATGATGAAGCAATCGAGTTTATTACTCATGCTATCCCTTTGATTTATGAAGAGTTAATTCGTTACTCAGTAGAAGGAAGTACAGGCTCTATGTATCTTCATTAAAAAGACCATCTACTGCTAATGATCTATGTTTAATCTTTTGGAATTACAGCATCGGCGCAAGCAATTATTATCCCAAATACAGAGCGATGAGCTTATTGTTTTAATGGCAGCGCCAGAATCTATACGGAATGGCGATGTACTGTATCCGTATCGCCAAAACAGCGATTTTTACTATTTAACTGCATTTCCTGAACCTGAGGCGATAGCGCTACTCATACCTGATAATACTAAATTTGGTAGGTTTATTTTATTCAATCGTCCAGAGGACTCAGCCGCTGCGATTTGGAATGGTGAACGTATTGGCCAAATACGAGCTTGTGAAGAATTCGGGGTGGATGAAGCTTATCCTATCGATCAATTTGAAGTGAATTTTCCTAAATATTTAAGTCGTGTTTGCTATCATCTTTGGGATGAAAAACTGCACAACCCAATTTTAGAACGAATTAATAAGTTATTAGCGCGCTTAAAAAAAACTCCGGTGGAGTATGCTAAAAAATTAGTTAATACAGTTCATGAAATGCGACTTAGAAAAAGTCCAACTGAATTGGATAGCTTGCGCCAGGCGGCCCATATTTCCAGTAAAGCTCATCAGCGAGCAATGCAAGCGTGTCGGCCAGGTTTATATGAATATCAATTAGAAGCAGAATTACTCTATGAATTTTACCAACAAGGGAGTCAAGCCTTAGCTTATCCTAATATTGTTGCAAGTGGAGCAAATAGTTGCATTTTACACTACATGGAAAATCGTGCTCAGTTAAAATCGGGTGATTTAGTATTAATTGATGCCGGGTGCGAATATCAACACTATGCCTCCGATATTACTCGAACTTTTCCAGTCAATGGTCGTTTTAGTTCAGAACAAAAAGCTATTTATCAAATTGTATTAAAAGCTCAGCAAGCGATCCTAGCGTTGATAAAACCAGGTGTTGCATGGAACAAGTTACAGAAAATCTGTGTAGAGTGTATAACGCAAGGTTTAGTAGATTTGGGTTTATTGAAAGGGAATGTTAGTGATCTCATTCAACAAAAAAGTTATCAAAAATTTTATATGCACGGTTGTAGTCATTGGTTAGGTTTAGATGTCCATGATGTGGGTTGTTATCGAGTAGAAAAAAAATGGCGCAGTTTAGAACCGGAAATGGTTTTCACGGTAGAGCCCGGTATTTACATCAGTCCAGCACCGAGTATTGATAAAAAATGGTGGAATATTGGTATCCGTATTGAAGATGATGTACGAGTGACTCATGACGCCTGTGAAGTGTTGACATCTCAAACACCCAAAGATATCGCTGACATTGAAAATATAATGCGAACCTCCTCATGAAACAGGATTACGATATTCTCATCGTGGGTGCGGGAATCATAGGAAGTAGTCTCGCTTTAGCTTTATCCTCTTTACCATTACGGATCGCGCTGATCGAACAATCCTCTTTTAAGTCCCTCGATGAGGCTTTACCTGCACAAAGTAAGCCTATCGCTTTGAATTTGGCAAGTCTACGTATTTTACAGACATTAAATCTATGGACTGCTTTAGAAATGTATGCAAATCCGATTAATAGCGTGCATATTTCGCAGCAGGCTTGTTTTGCTCAATCGAGAATGAATGCAAAAGAGTTGGGTGTTCCACAATTAGGTGCCGTTATCCCTGCGGATCGTTTGGGATATGAATTAACTAAGGCTTTGCTTCAGGCTGAGGCTAGCAAAAGGGCGCAAGGGATTTTAGATCTGTATAATCCTGCTCTCTGTGAATCAATCAACCAACATGAAGGGGTTTGGCAGGTTGTATTCAGTCATCTTCAAAACGAAAAAAAAATTATTTATCCACGTTTAATTATTGCTGCGGATGGGACACACTCTACTGTCCGCAGTTTGCTGAAAATTGGTTTAAACATTAGGCCTACTTCGGAGGCCGCTTTGACGACATTCATTGATATTAGTCGCCATCATCGACATATTGCCTATCAACGTTTTACGAAACAAGGCATTATTGCTTGTTTACCTTTGCTGGCTAATAAAATAGGCTTAGTTTGGACTTCAGAACCGAAAACGATTGAAGCCTTACAAAATTTAACGGCGTCAGAGTTTTTGGAGAATTTACAACAACATTTTTCTTATCGTTTTGGTAAGCTATTACACTATACTCCACCACAGATTTATCCTTTAAAAAGTTGTATTTCAGCAACTCAAGCGCAAGCAGGGTTGATCCTATTAGGAAATGCCGCGCATACTTTACTTCCGATTGCCGCCCAAGGTCTAAATTTAGGTTTACAAGATATGGCTGAATGCGTAGATTTGATAGTACATGCTTTGCAACAACATAAAGATTTGGCTGATGCGAGTTTGGCTCAATCGTATCTCAATGCACGTTTGACGGCACAGCGACAAATCATCCGATTTACTGAGCGATTGACGCGATTGCAGCCCCGTTTCGGGCCGTTGACTTTCATTTACAATAATGGTCTATTAGCAATGGATTTACTTCCACGTTGTAAAAGAAATTTGTCTCACCGCTTAATGGGCATTCATGGCCGACTTCCCGGTTTGACTCGTGGTTTAACTTTACAAAAAGAAGAATATTAGTATGCCAAAATTTAGATCCATCATTGATAAAAAAAATGCTAAGGTTCTTTACCTGGAAACTAACGCGTTGGGTTCAGCGTTATTAACTACCGCTAAGTTAAATAAAGGTACCGCATTTACTGAATCAGAACGGCAACAATTGGGATTACGGGGTAAGTTACCGTATAGTATTGAAAGTTTGCAGCAACAAGAATTACGTGTTTATCAACAATTTTTAAAAAAAGAAAATAATTTAGAAAAGCATCTTTATCTACGTAGTTTGCATAATACGAATGAGGTGTTGTTTTATAAATTAGTGAGTCAACATTTAACTGAAATGTTGCCTATTTTGTATACGCCGACGGTTGGAAAAGCCGTTGAGCAATTTAGCCATGAATTCCAGCAGCCAAGAGGTTTGTATATCGCTTATCCAAATAGAGATCATATTGATGAAATCCTGGAAAATCGTTTGAATTCCGAAGTGGATATTATCGTGATGACGGATGGCGAAGGGGTATTAGGTATTGGCGATCAAGGGATTGGTGGAATGGATATCTGTATTGTAAAATTGATGGTTTATGTTTTGTGCGCGGGCATTCATCCCAATCGGTTATTACCTATTCAAATCGATGTCGGAACTAACAATGAGCAATTACTGAATGATCCGATGTATTTGGGCTGGCGTCATCCACGCTTAGCGGGTCAAAAATATGATGATATGGTAGAAAACATAGTCTCAGCGATACAACGAAAATTACCTCGAGCTTATTTACATTGGGAAGACTTTGGTCGGGAAAATGCTAGGCGTAATTTAGAACGCTATCATGACCAAATGTGTACTTTTAATGATGATATGCAAGGAACGGGTGTGGTGACTTTGGTTGCACTTTTATCTGCTATCCATCGGACTAAAATTCCTTTAACTGAACAGCGTGTTGTTATTGTGGGTGCTGGAACAGCAGGCACCGGGATTGCTGACCAACTCTGTGCAGGGATGGTACGACAAGGTCTATCTAGAGAAGAAGCCTTATCACGATTTTATTTGGTAGGTCGACAGGGTTTGATACATGATGCAACGTCGGGGCTGACTATTTTTCAAAAACCCTATGCACAACATTTGATGGGTGAAACAGTCACTACGTTACAATTGTATGATGTGGTGAAACAATTTAAACCCACGGTATTAATCGGTTGCTCTGGCCAAGGTGGAATTTTCACTGAAGCGATTGTTAAAACCATGGCTGCACAGGTCGACGATCCTATTATTTTTCCTTTATCCAATCCTACTGAGAAATCAGAAGCCACTCCGGATGATTTACTCAATTGGACAGAAGGACGTGCGCTCATTGCGACGGGTAGTCCTTTTGGTCAAGTTGATTTTAAAGGTGAAAAAATATCAATTGCACAGTGTAATAATGCCCTTATTTATCCAGGAATAGGTTTGGGTGTCGTCATAGCTCAAGCGACGCATTTGAGCGAGGGAATGCTTTGGGAAGCATCTAAAGCCTTAAGTCGTTTTGTTAGCCAAACTTCCGATACAAAAAATGCATTATTACCTAATTTTGAAGACATACATGCGATTAGTCGCTGTATTGCGCTCGCTGTAGCAACTAAAGCGCGCCAGGAAGGATTAGCAAAAATTTCGGAGTCGATTGATTTAGCTGAAGAAATCGATCGTCAATTTTGGTATCCGGAATATGTTACTTATCAATATTCTGAGTCATTATGACTTTAGAAGTACAAACTGATTATGATATCGTTATTGTTGGCGGAGGTATTGTTGGCTTAACACTGGCTTGTCACTTAAAGGATCAAGATTTAAAGATCGCCCTAATAAATAAAGATACTTCTCCTAATATATCCTCCAGTCTTACTTCTCAACTTCGCGTTATTGCTATTACTTTGGGTTCGCAGCATTATTTGCAAGAACTGAACGTTTGGCAGCGGTTCAACAGAAAACACGATGCGCCGTTCCGTAGTATGCAAGTATGGGAATCTGGGCAAGCAGCCCATCTTTTTTTTGATAGTGCGGATATCGGTCAAGCCAGTTTAGGTTATATCGTCAAGAATTATGATTTAGAACAAGCACTACACACACAAGCAAAAACGAATAGTGAGTTGACTTGGTTTACACCGGATGCATTAGTCGATATGCAGATAGAAAAAAATCAAGTGGTAGTTACATTAGCGTCTGGAGGAGAAATAAGTACCCGTTTGCTAGTCGGTGCCGATGGGGAGCAATCTAAAGTTCGACAATGGGCTGATTTGCCAATTAAAGCGACTGATTATGTGCAGCGTGCACTCATTGCAACGGTACAAACTGAATTGACGCACGACCAGATAGCAAGACAGGTTTTTTTAGCGAATGGTCCTTTGGCTTTTTTACCTTTAAGAGATGCACATCAATGTTCCATTGTTTGGTCGAATACACCCGAAGAAATACGACGCTTGGAAGCGCTAAATGACGAACTTTTTTGTGGAGAATTAACCAAAGTTTTCGAACAGTGTTTAGGTCAAATTGCTTCGACAAGTCCACGTTTAAGTTATCCATTAAAAATCCAAGAAGCAGAGCAGTACATAAAATCGAGTGTTGCTTTAATCGGTGATGCGGCGCATACACTACATCCCTTAGCGGGGCAGGGTGCAAATTTAGGTTTGGCTGATGCGCAGTGTTTAGCAAAGGTGATCATCGAGGCAAAGCAGAAACATCGATCGATAAGTGCGTTTCATACTTTACGCCGTTATGAAAGAGAGCGTCGTTTTCATAATCGTGTCATGATGGGTGGTGTGGATAGCATTAAATATCTATTTGCCGCTAGCAATCCGATATTACAGAAAACGCGCCAGTACGGATTAGGTCTTATCAATAATCTAGCTTGTTTGAAAAATGTTATCACTCGTTATGCGATAGGGAATTTTAGCGGTTAAACCTGGGATCAGTCGTAAGCTTGATAGATTCAGCGGGTATATCGGTGTATTTCCAGTGAAGCATATTAAATATTTCATTAATATCTTTGAGCTTTTTTTCTATTTCCTTAATAAAATTATTTGGATTATTCTGAAAAAACTTTCGGGGTTGTTTATAGGATTCTATCGTCTTGTGTATCCCCTTAAATTGTTTCATAATCTGAGCTAATAGGATATCTTCAGTCGTTGTTTTGTTTTCAATATATCGCTTAACCACTTCTCGATTTGATTTTATAAATTCTATGATTTCTTCTTGTATTTCATCTTTTTTCAAGTGAATATGACGGGTTCTTGAGATATAGTTTTCTTTAATTTTTTCTTTTAGTTGCCAAGCGGTTAGAAACGCAGCATCTAATTCTTTTTCAGTTTGTGGTATGGCCATGGAAAATATACTGTAAACTTTAATGAAATATCTGAAAAGTATAAGTCTTTAATGTTAAGAGAGACTTAAAGGGAGTAAAAAATGGCTAAAAATGCTAAAAACTCTGCATTTATCATCCTGGATCGGGATGGCGTGATTAATTTTGAATCTAAGGACTATATCAAGACGCCTGAGGAGTGGTTACCTATTCCGGGGAGTTTAGAAGCCATTGCCTTATTAAGTCAGGCAGGTTACACCATCGCTGTGGCAACCAATCAATCGGGTGTAGGTCGAGGATTTTACACCGATGCTGATTTAATGGTTATCCATCAAAAAATGTTGAGCAGCATAAAAGCGCTGGGAGGTCAGGTGGATAAGGTTTTTTACTGCCCACACCTTCCTGACGATCAGTGTTGTTGTAGAAAGCCGGGTATCGGCTTATTTGAACAAATTGCTGATTATTATCAACTCGATTTAAGGGGCATTTTCGCTATTGGTGATTCTCTGCGAGATATTAAAGCAGCTCTTAAAGTCGGTTGCCAACCTATTTTAGTGTTGACCGGTAATGGGGAACAAACCTTGTTAAATAATCGTGAACTAGCCGACGAAATTCCGGTTTTTCCTGATCTATTAAGCGCTGTGCGTCAATTATTACAGGAAAAACAGCATGTCTAAATCGAAACGCGTTTATAGTTGTCAATCCTGCGGAGGGCAGTTTTTACAATGGTCTGGGCAATGTGGTGAATGCCAAGCTTGGAATAGTATATTAGAAGAAAGTGCGCCTCTCTCCTCACACACTTTTCCCCGTGTTAAAGGTTATGCGGCGGCCGATGCAAAAATAACGGATTTAAACAGTATTCAATTCAGTGAGATAGAACGATTTTCGTCAAGGATAAAAGAGCTTGATAGAGTGCTGGGGGGAGGGATAGTCCCAGGTTCTGTGATACTCATGGGTGGCGATCCAGGCATCGGAAAATCTACTTTATTATTACAAAGTCTTTGTCAATTAAGTGAGCATCACGCGGTGCTTTATATAACAGGAGAAGAATCACTGCAGCAAGTAGCGTTACGTGCTCAGCGTTTAGGATTACCACAAAAGAAAATTCGCTTGCTCACTGAAACCCGAGTCGAAAGTATTTTAATGCATGCTTTACAAGAAAAGCCTCAAGTTTTAGTGATTGACTCGATCCAAACCATGCATACTGATTTACTTCAGTCTGCGCCGGGCGCAGTAGGTCAAGTTCGGGAAAGTGCTATGCAATTGACACGTTTAGCTAAGCAAACCGGTATCGCTTTATTTTTAGTGGGCCATGTCACTAAAGATGGAGTACTTGCAGGTCCTCGCGTTTTAGAACATATGGTTGATACGGTTTTGTATTTTGAAGGTGAAGCCGATAGCCGACATCGTTTAATACGATCGGTTAAAAATCGTTTTGGTGCGGTGAATGAATTAGGCGTATTTGTCATGACCGAAAAAGGTTTGCGTGAAGTTAGCAATCCTTCAGCGATGTTATTGTCACGATCCGGTTTGCCGGTTTCAGGTAGTTTAGTGACGGCGACTTGGCAAGGCAGTCGCCCTTTACTGGTCGAAGTACAGGCCTTAGTTGATAACAGTCACTTAGGCAATCCACGTCGAGTGACCGTAGGATTAGAAGGTAATCGCTTAGCGATGTTGTTAGCGGTATTGCATCGGCATGCGGGGATTATGACGTATGATCAAGATGTTTTTATTAATGTGGTGGGTGGGGTGCGTTTATTAGAAACCAGTGCGGATTTACCGGTTTTATTAGCGGTGTTATCGAGCTTACGGGATAAACCTTTTCCTGAAGATTGTTTGGTATTTGGCGAGGTCGGTTTGTCCGGGGAAATCCGTCCAGTACCCAATGGTCAGGAACGTTTGCGTGATGCGGCGAAACACGGCTTTAAATCAGCGATTATTCCTAAAGCGAATAGGAGCAAGCAAGTGATTAATGGCATGACAGTATTTCCTGTTGCACAATTAACTGAAACCTTGGATATAGCACGGCAAATGGGTAGCGTAGAAAGTGTAAAATAGGTTATAGGGATAGGATTTTTTTTAATAACGTAGGATCCGGATTAGTTTTTGGTGGCTATGGGTGGGCTCGAACCACCGACCCCAGCATTATGAATGCTGTGCTCTAACCAACTGAGCTACATAGCCTAAACTTCTTCAACTTCGATCTACTTTGCTGTGCTCCTTTCTACGCTACACAATTCCGCTTGAAAGCCGGCCCTGCGCATCCTGCTTCGAGCGTTCGCAAGGAAAAAGCGTCGCTTTTTATTTTCTTGCTCACCCAACTGAGCTACATAGCCAAAGGCCGTCTATTGTGCTAAAGCCACACAGAGTCTGTCAAGTGATAAAAAATAGAAAAGGCTTAATTTTTATCTTTAACATAATAACGCTGAGTTAAAGCTAAAACGGCTAAGATATTTTTCACGGGTAATGATTCATTGGGCAGCATCTTAGCTTGTAGATTTTGGATTTGAAAATAACCTGAAGGGAAGAGAGTGATAATTTTTTTATTAGTTACCAGCCCTAAATTGGTATAACTACGAATTAATAAAAAAGGAGGAGGGGTCTTATTAAACAAAGATTGGCCTACACTGTAATCTGTTAAAGGGTTTTGCAAGCCAAAGATTCGATTTAGTAAAGTAGGTATCACATCGTAATGGCTCGTCATATGCTTTACCCGCATTGGTTTTTGTCCTGGCCAATGAATGATCAATGGGACTTGAGTTTGAAAATGAGTAAAATTACTGGCATGTCCCCAATAGCCGAGATGATTATCATTAAACTCATTACCATGATCTGCCGTAATAAGGACAAGTGTATTCTCTAATAAATGGCGTTTTTTAAGTAAAGCCAGATCTTGTCCTACCAGTTGGTCTATGTAGTATAAGGCATTTTTGTAACGATTATACGTAGGGTTTGGATTCGTATGATTCGTGTAAATGAGACGATCACAGACTGGGATGCTCGGTTGAAAAATAGACACTGGGCTATTACCAATACAGAAACTATGTGCTGCATCATAAAATAAAAAGCTAAAAAAAGGTGATGGGGTTTGCGTAATAAACTGCTTAAACTCTTTAGTAATTTGCTTATCTCTATCGTAAGGGGTATGCCCTATAGTTGAAGTGTTTAGATTTTTTACATCGACAAATACATTTTGGTTAAAGGGCGGTGCGATCAGCTCGGCGCTTGCAAAAATACCTATAGAGTAATTTTCTGCGAGTAGTTTATCCATAAACAAAGGGCTTTTATGTTGATTAATCGTGGCTGTCCAATAGGTAGCAGGTAAACTATAAAATAAAGAAAATAGACCGGGTTGAGTTCCATTTCCGCCACTGAAATGTTGTTGAAATTGCCAACCTTGCTGAGCAAAACGATAAATATTCGGCGTATTGACAGCATTCAACATATCGAAACGCCAACTATCGATCAGAATAAAGACAATATTAATTGGTTTTTTAACGGGCTTATAAATGAGCGGATGAAGTGGGTAGTCAAGTTTTTGATTAGCATGATTAATTTCGACAAAATCTGAACGATAAAGACTTTCTAATTCAGGCAGTGCTTGTTTGCCGGGTAATAATTCGGCTAAGACTTCATAATAAAGAGGTAGGGTGTAAGCTTGCTGGTTGAGTGCAAGTGCAGTGGAGTTTTTGATTAATAGTGCAAGCATATAATAGGAAAATAAAAGACAAGCTAGAATTGCAACAGGAAAGTGTAAGGTATAGGTTTTATGCCGCAATTTTTTCCATATGAATAGGGCTAAACCTATTTCGAAAGCAAATAATAAGCTAGTTAATAATCCTATCAATAGCCATTCTAGCCAGGAAATATCAAATATCTCATTAGCTTCACCGCCCGTTAGTAATTTCCAAATAACACCATTCAAATGGAAGTGGAATTGGCCAAATACAAATGTATCAATGCTAAGTAAATAAGCAAACAAGAAGCCTAGGATAACTGAAACAGAAAATATGAGTTTTTTTCTAGGACAAAGAATGGCAAGTAAGATGGGGATAATCGCAGCAATACAAGCAAATAAACCAAGTTGACCGAAAAATGCACTGAATAAAAACAAACACGCCAGCAGTTGATTAGCGAGTGACGAAACAGATAAACGAAAGGGAATAATACTGGCAAGATAATGCAAGCCAATTCCCCAAAATAACAAGGCATTTCCAACGAAAAACCAAAATATCCAGTTAAAATAGATTTTTCTTGTTATTGAAGACATTTTTTTTCTTGTTGTTATTTTTTTTTATAATTGCACGAGAGGTTTATTTACTGGTCTTTTGATCTAGCAAAGGTCACATTGTTTGAGTTTTTTTCGTAAAGTACCACGACTGATACCTAACATTTTAGCTGCTTTGGTTTGGTTTCCGCGAGTTTGGCGTAATACCACTTCTAACATAGGGGATTCAACCTCGGCTAAAACAAGACCATAAAGATTAGAAGGTGAGTTTCCATCTAATTGTGAAAAGTAATTTTCTAAAGCCTGTTCGACATAAGTTTTTAACGGCTGTTGAGGTGCGCCAGCGCTAGCCACCATAGGTAGAACAGGAAGTTGATCGAGTGCATTTTGCATATACATTATCCTTTGAGACTTGACTAGGTCAGAGGAGTTTCCATAATATAGTAGCTAAGAGGTTGCGACAAGCGTCTTTTGGCGGATTTTTTGAATTTCTTAGTCTCTAAGTAAGATTAAGCCCTAATTTTTCTTAAATATTTTACGAAATATTGTTTTTTTTGTGAGATTTTCGGCTGCATCGTCACACGTGGTGAGGATGAGACAGAAAGCATAGATTTTTCGACTATTGTAACGCAGTATACTTGAGTAGGTGAGTAACGAAACACAGAAAAACCACGCCTTTATGCCCCCTCACCGTGTTAAATGACGATACCTCTTAGAAAAATTGCTTGGAAAAAAGATCTATTTAATATTAGTACTTGATACTCATAATTAACTTATAGGAAGAACTATTTTGTTTAATTTTATTAAGTTTTTAAAAGTTTTATTATTTAGTTTGAGTTTGGGTGTAGGAATATTAAATGCTTATGCCATGCAACAGCCTTTACCCGTTGATCAGGTTTTTCAAGTTTCAGTGCAGCGTTTAAATAATAAAACGTTGGCGGCACGTTGGACTATCAAGCCTGGTTATTATCTTTATAAGAGTAAAATACATTTTGACAGTGCGCCTATACATATAAGGTCAGTGTTTTTTCCTAAGGGGATCGTTAAGCATAATCAATTTATTGGGAAATACGAAGTTTACCAAGGGCATGTGGTTACGTTATTAAAATTTATTAATCCTTTCCCCGATAAAAATCTTGATTTGGCAATCCACTATCAAGGTTGTGCCATAGCGGGTTTTTGTTATCCGCCTATAGTTAAACACATAAGCTTAACTTCTGCTGGAATGCCTATTACCGAAACTAATCAAAATAGCACAGACTTAAGCCAGAATTCTTTGACAAAAAATCAAGGTCAAGGAATTAAAAAAATGGCCAGCGAACAAAGTAGAATTTTAGGCTTATTAGCCAATCATAATATTTTTTGGACACTGATTAGTTTCTTTGGGTTTGGTTTATTATTATCGCTGACTCCTTGTGTTTTGCCGTTGATTCCAGTGTTATCCGCTATCATTTTAGGTCAAAAGCAATTGACGACGGCTAAAGCGTTTAGTTTGTCAATAACTTACGTTCTGGCTATGGCACTTACTTATGCGGTAGCGGGTGTTTTTGCTGGTTTAGCAGGTAGTTATTTACAAGCATTTTTACAAAGTCCATGGGTTATTATTATTGTTTGTACGTTGTTTATTGCGCTCGCTTTTTCTTTATTTGGTTTCTATGAGTTACGCCTGCCTGCCAGTTGGCATGAAAAGCTGATTCATATCACGAATCGTCAACGAGGAGGTAATTATATTGGCGTAGCTTTGATGGGTTGTTTGTCCACGTTAGTTATTTCTCCGTGTGTCACCGCACCTTTAGTTGGCGTATTAACCTATATTGGCAATACCGGTAATGCCATACTGGGTGGACTTGCTTTATTTGTTTTGGGTTTGGGTTCAGGTGTGCCTTTATTAGTTATTGGAACTTCGGCAGGTAAATGGTTGCCTAAATCAGGGCCTTGGATGAATGGAATTAAAATTGTTTTAGGTATACTGATGTTGGTTATGGCGGCGTGGCTGCTTGCACGAATCATTCCCAGCAATTCCCGACCCTTTCGCCTACTTCATCCTAATCAAGTCGTAAGCGCTGAAACCAATAATTTTCAAACAATTAAAGGTATTTCTGGTTTAAGACACGCCTTAATACAAGCAAAACAACAGCATAAATTCGTGCTAGTCGATTTTTATGCGGATTGGTGTTTATCATGTAAGGAAATGGAACGGGTCGTCTTTACTGCACCGCAAGTTAAATCCTTAATGTCACATTTTGTCTTGTTAAGAGCAGATGTCACTGCGAACGATCACCAAGATAGAGCCTTAGAGCGTCAGTTTCATGTGATTGCCCCCCCTACTTTTTTATTTTTTGCACCGAATGGGCAAGAATTAACAGATTCTCGAATAGTTGGACAAGAAGAAAGTCAAACATTTGCGAATCATTTACGTCAGATTTTAGCGAGCAAATAGACTGATTCTATTCTGAAATAAAATACAATTCACCTAAAATAATCTCTTATACTGAGAGTTGATCGATTGTAAGAGGTAAAATATCTTTTTTAAAATGATTAAAAATTAAAATAACGTAACTAAATTTTTATTTATAAAATAATAAAAATAATTGACTAAAATGGACATGAAATAGTAAAGAAAAGTTGAATGATCGAGTGGTTTTATGTAAAAATAAACTTTCTTATTAAATTGAAAAATATTCATAAGAATATTAAATAATAAGTATAGGAGTAAATTAAATGGAAAAATATAATATATCTAAAACTTCTCAATCACCCATCAACTTGAAACCTCATGAATCTGAATTGTTTGAATCGGATAATTTTGGCAATACTCGATTACATGTTGCTGCGGCTTTAGGCGATTTAAACGCAGTTCGAAATTTAGTCACTAAAGATTCTAGTTTGATGGAAAACAAAAATAAATATGGAAGTACACCACTACATTATGCTACCTGGGAAGGCCAATTAAAGAGTGTGGAATATTTAGTTGGGCAAGGTTCTGATTTAAACACTAAAGATAACTATGATCAGACATTGTTGCATGCGGCTGCCTGGAATGGTCACTTCAAATTAGTTAAGTATTTTCTTACTCAGGGGCTTGATTTGGAAAGCAGAGATATCCAGGGGAATTCTCCCTTACTTTCAGCGGTTAAAAATGGTCATTTCCAGATAATAGCGTTTCTTATTTCTAAAGGTGCCAATGTAGAAGCTAAAAATAATGAGGGTGATACCGTTTTATCTTTAGCGATTAAGAACGGTAATACAAAAATAGTTAAGTATCTTGTTAATGAGAAAAAAATAGATTTATCGGTAAAAGATAATGAAAATAATACGTTACTACATTTAGCCGTTTCAAATAATCGCACAAACCTTATAAAATACCTTCTTGATAACAAGGCAGATTTAGAAGCTAAAAATAGTGATGGAAATACGCCTCTACATATGGCAGTGGAAACTGAGAATATTAGGCTGGTTAAATATTTGCTTACGCAAGGTGCTAATATAGAAGCTAAAAATGTTGATGGAAGTACTCCTTTACATATGGCAGTGGAAACTGAGAATATTAAGCTTGTTAGATCTTTGCTTACGCAAGGCGCAAGTACCGAAGTTAAAAATAATGATGAGTCTACGCCTATAGATATTGCAATAGAAATTGGAGATAATAATCTCGTTCACTATTTGAAGCAAGTTACCAAGATAAAATCTGTAAATAATAAAGATAATTTTCGCCTTCATCGGGTTCATCAAGATAATCCTGCAGAACTAGGTAATTATCTCTTAAAACAAAATGGAGAGTTATTAAATCCAGATCAGGAGAAAAGGCAACGCCATAAAACTCATGATACTTCTTCCAGAGAGCAAGTATCCGCATTAAAAAGTGATCTTTTTGCTATGAGTGAATTAAATGAGTCGCTTGCGCCTTTGGTGAATGCAACGGGATTTTTTAGAACCAATCCTCTCGCTGCGCAGGCTGAAGCTCGGGGATTCAACCTGAGTTCAATGTCTGAAACACACCTAGCGGATAATAGGGGAGTGAATAATAGCAATGCCAATGGGACATTACTTTTAGCAAGTACATTATTTAATAAAAAACCAAGAAAAAAATCAAATACTAATGTTATTGATAGTGAACGTCGCGAACGGGAGGATCGAATTATTGATTCTATAAATACATTTGAGTCTAACGTAACAGCCAAAACATTTTAGTTTGCGAGCAATTTTTTTATTTAAGTTAAATAGAGCAAGCCACTATGAGGCAATATAACCTTAGTTACTTAAGACTTAAAGCATAAGCTAAAGTTTTATTTTCTGCGGCTATTTTGCCTTTTAGTTGTATCCAGCTTAAATGGTTTAACTAAATTACTATTTATTTTTTATAAAATAGATAAGTGACTTAGGTAAATTTTTAGGCCATTGAATTAATACCACACCAAATAAAATGGCTATTATGCCTAAGCCTTCTGACCATTGCGGGCGATTGTGAAAAAAAACAAAATCCCAAAGTATAGCCATGATAGGAACGATATACATCACCGCACTTGCACGTACTGCATCCCATTCGCGAATTAAATGATAATAGATAATCCAAGCTATTGCAGTGGAGAATAAACCCATGTAGATGCTTGCCACCCAGATAATAGGTGTATGCAATAATAAACTACTGCTCGGCCAGTGTTCGAATAACAGTGATACCAGCATTAGAAAGATAAGACTGGCCCAATGCTGATGATAGAGGTTGGCATAAAAATCTAATTTAGTTTGACCTGATAACATATGTTGATTAAGTAAATTACCGACTGAATAACTGATGGCCATGAGTAATACAGAGGCGGTACCTAATAAGGCAGAATGTGCGGTATTAAAATCCAGTAAGGGCCAAAAAATAATACAGATACCTAATAAACCGGTGAATAAACCTATGCACTTTAAGAATGAAAAATTTCTGGTTTTGGGGGAAGTTAAACTAAATATTAATGTCCAAATGGGTACGGTTCCATTTAAAATACCTGCTAAACCAGGTGAAATATGTTGTTCACCATAAAACAAGAAGAAGAAAGGAAGTCCTTGAGAAAAAAGCCCCATGATCCAAATGCGCCAGCGTAAATTAAAAGGGACAGCGACGCTTTTTTTTAAAAAACAAAAAATAAGACTTAAGAATATTAACGCTAAACCTACGCGCAGCATGGCGCCAAAGAAAGGAGGAACCTGTAATACCACCGCTTTAATCGCAACAAATGAACCGCTCCAAAAAGCGGCGAGTAAGAAAAACAAACAATAATTTATATTTTTATTCATTATTAAAATTCATCATTATTCAGGTTAAGTCGATTGTTAAGGTATCTAATTTTTGTAAACCGCGTGGTAATTTATGGCCGCGCTGTCCTCTTTTTCCAATATAATTGGCCAAATCTGAGCCTTTCAAAATAAACTGTTTTTTTCCAGAAACTAGCCTTAACTTACTGTTTTTTGAAGGTAAGATAGCTATTTTATTTATAAATTCTTCACGTTGCTCGAGTTTTTTAGGGGAAATTTGCATCATTTTATTACCTTTCCCACGCGCCAATATCGGTAACTCTTGTGCAGAAATAATTAATAAGTAACCTGTATTGGTAGCTAATGCGATATAGTTAGAATCAATCTGATCTACGCTTAATAAGGGTAGGACTTGAGCATGAGGAGATAATTTTAATAATGCTTTTCCATTACGATTTTTAGAATACAATTCAGATAATTGGGTAATAAAGCCATAGCCGGCATCAGCGCTGACTAACACAGACTGTTCAGGATTTCCGGTAATCATACCTTCAAAATTAGCACCTGTGGGGGGATTAAAGCGACTTGTTAAAGGTTCTCCGGAACTTCGTGCGGAAGGAAGCGTATGTATCGAGGTTGAATAACTACGTCCGGTTGAATCAATGAGAGCAAGCGATTGATTACTGCGGCCAAGTAGCGTTGCTTTTAAGGAGTCGCCCGCTTTAAAATTTAAACCACTGACATCAAAATCATGACCTTTTGCCGCACGTATCCAACCCCGAGTCGATAAGATAACCGTCATGGGTTCGGAGGGAATGATTTCAGTTTTTTGCATGGCTTGCGCGGCGTTACGTTCAACGAGCGGTGATTTACGTTTGTCACCATAGAGTTTCGCATCTTCTTGCAATTCGGATCGAATAAGGCGTTTCAATTGTGCTTTAGAAGACAAAATTTTCTGAATTTTGTCACGTTCTGCGATTAAGTTTTCTTGTTCTGTTTGCAATTTGATTTCTTCTAGTTTGGCTAATTGTCGTAAACGTATTTCTAAAATGGCGTCGGCTTGAGTAGCACTTAATTTAAAGCGCTTGATTAACTGGATTTTGGGATCATCGTATTGCCGTATCATTTTTATGACTGCATCGATATGCAGATAGACAATTAAAAAACCCTCTAAAAGATGAAGACGATGTAAAATTTTATTTAAATGAAACTCTAAACGTTTTCTTACGGTAGCTTGTCGATATTCTAACCATTCTTGTAATATGACGAGTAAATTTTTAACCCTAGGTCGCCCATCAAGACCTATCATATTAAGATTAATACGATAACTACGTTCTAAGTCTGTTGTTGCAAATAAATGGGTCATCAAGGTATCATTATCCACTCGATTCGATCGGGGTACAATCACCAGCCTAGTTGGATTTTCATGATCCGATTCATCACGTAAATCTTCTACCAGTGGTAATTTCTTATCGCGAATTTGCTCAGCAATCTGTTCAATGATTTTGGCGCCGGATACTTGATAAGGGAGATCGGTAATGACAATTTGGTTTTTTTCTTCGGTATAAACTGCACGGGCACGAATGGCGCCTTGGCCTTGTTGGTAAATATGACTAATCTCAGCGCGTGGAGTAATGATTTCTGCCGCAGAAGGGAAGTCAGGCCCGATAACCAACTCACAAAGTTCTGCTAATGTGGTGTTTGGTTCGTCTAATAAGCGAATGCAGCCGTTGACTACCTCGATTAAATTATGTGATGGGATATCCGTCGCCATACCCACTGCAATACCTGATCCACCATTTAATAAGATATTGGGTAAACGCGCGGGTAATAATTTAGGTTCTTCTAGGGTTGCATCAAAGTTAGGCAGCCAATCGACCGTGCCATCGGACAATTCGGTGAGTAAAGCGTGTGCATAACGTGTTAAACGCGATTCGGTATAACGCATGGCGGCAAACGATTTGGGGTCATCTTGGGATCCCCAATTACCTTGGCCATCAATAAGTGGATAGCGATAAGAAAAAGCCTGTGCCATTAATACCATTGCTTCATAACAGGCATTATCACCATGTGGGTGAAACTTACCTAAGACGTCACCGACGGTTCGTGCTGATTTTTTATATTTCGCAAGTGCTGTTAATCCTAATTCAGACATGGCATAAATAATGCGTCGTTGTACAGGCTTTAAACCATCGCCAATGTGTGGTAAGGCTCGGTCAAGAATGACATACATGGAATAATCAAGATAAGCCTTTTCTGTGAAAAGGCGTAGCGCTTGATGTTCAATGGTTGAATGTTGGGGTGGTGATTTGCTTTTGGCCATTGCATTATAGCCTCTAAAAAAGATCCCTAGTTCATTGACGCTCGCTCTTTTTGAAAGCGTGCGTATTGGATGGCATTTAAGAACAGTTTGTGCAGTATAAGATGCTCACGATATTTTACAATATAGTTTTTAAAAAATCTTTTGAAAATAAGTCTTCAGTGCGCATAGTTCATTAAAGGGGACGAAAAGTATTTTCAAATACGAGAGATATTATAAGTGCTTAAAACTCATAACCTAGTGTAAATAAATGCTTGACATCAATTCCTTGATTGGGAGGAAATAAGCTGGCATTTGAGTAATGTAAATAGTGATAGCTAAAGGTCCATATCGAGGTTGCACTTTTTCGCCAACGTAGACCCAAACCCATTAAATCCTGAAAGGCAAATTGACTGCCCAAATTTCGATGCCCCAAATGATTGTTAGAAAGCCAACTAGCACCTACACCCAGCTCGAGATAAGTTTGGGCAGCTAACAGCCAATTTTCCCGGCTTTGTAGGCGTATAATGGGTGATAGGGCCACAATACTAATAGATCGAGGTTGACTCGCAAGAGGGGGATGAGTATGCCAATTAGCATAGCTGAGGTCCCAGTAGCCGGTTAAATTCATAGGAGATTGGGAGAAGCCCGTCCATGGCCAAAATTGTTGCATGGCCACCCGGTACCCTCTTAACTGGTCAGGTTTACCTGTTCCATAAGCTACTTGTAGTCCATAGGTTGAGGCATGGCTGTTTTGTGTCATCAAGCTAATGAGTATGAAACTGCTACATAGAAAAAAGAGACAATTTTTTTTAATCCATACGATTTTCAATTAAGCACACTCCTTCACATTAATTTTGTTTGATTATAAACCTATTTTTGGCTCGATTTTATAGATTACACCGCTTAGGTCAATATAAGGCATTCTAATATCAATTTTTGTACATAAATTACTTACTTTTTAGGATTGAAAAGAATGTATTCGGCGATGGTTTTCCCCAAAAATTTTGTTTTATAATTTGTTCTGTTATAATGCCGCCCTCATTCTATTCAAGGGATATAAAAATTATTATGCAGCAAGATATCCATCCATCCTATAACATAGTCACTGTTACTTGCAGTTGTGGTAATAGTTTTAAAACTCGTTCTACTTTAGGTGAGCCTGCTCTTACTATAGAAGTATGTTCAAAATGCCACCCCTTTTACACAGGTAAGCAAAAAATTGTTGATACCAGTGGCCGTGTTGATAAATTTAAACAAAAATACGGTAAACACACTCTTAAGGCTGCAGATAAGTCTGTCCCAAAAGAAGCGGCTTAGTTTAATCCTATTTTAGTTTGGCTTGCTTAAAAATTACAATTACCGTTAATTTTTAATTCGCGTGCCTATACTGCTTATTTCTATTACTCTGGGGGTATGATTATGCCGAGAAAACGTATTGACCTTTTTCCCTGGTTGGTATGTGGCTTAGGGGCTCTTTTTTACTGTTATGAATATTTTTTGCGAATCTTGCCTAGTGTAATGACGGAAGATTTACTAAAAATGTTCAATATCAGTGGTGCGGCATTCGGAAATTTAGTGGCTTTTTATTACTACGCTTACACACCGATGCAACTACCCGTAGGCATCATGATGGATAGATTCGGCCCCCGGAAGTTATTGGCTTTTGCCTGTTTAGTGTGTGCCATAGGAACCTATTTATTTTCCCATCATTATCTTTCTACCGCACAAGTAGGTCGTTTTTTAGTAGGATTTGGTTCAGCATTCGCTTTTGTAGGTGTGCTTAAACTGGCTGCGATATGGTTTCCTCCGTCACGCTTTGCTCTTATTGCAGGGATGGCAACTTCTTTAGGAATGATCGGGGCAATGACCGGAGATATCGTTTTATCAAAGCTCGTATTTGCCTTAGGATCTACCGTCACACTCCATATTGCAGCGGCAATAGGGATAGTATTAACTATATGTTTATGGTATTTCATACCGGCAACAAAAAAGGTGAAAACCACACACGAGCCTATTGACCCAGTGTTAAATTATAAAGAGTTTTTTCAAGCTGTTTTTAAACTATGTAGGAATCCACAAATGTGGTTAGTGGGGGTTATAGGGGCCCTACTTTATTTATCACTTTCTGCGTTTGCAGAAGTATGGGGTATCCCTTATTTAATTCGGGTTTATGGATTATCGAATTCTGCTGCCGCAGCGAAAGTGTCTTTTATTTTTTTAGGTTGGGCTATTGGTTGTCCCTTAATGGGTTGGATTTCAGAAAAAATTGGTAATCGACGTCGTCCCATTATTATAGGTGCTTTATTAGGTTCGGCATTATTTACGTTACTTATTTATTTTCCGTTTATGGTTCACCATTGTTTGGGGCTTGTATTATTTATTTTTGGTCTGTGTAGTTCTGCACAAGTTATTATTTTTCCTATTGCTCGAGAAATTAATGTTGCAGGTTTAGCGGGGACGGCTATCGCGTTGACTAACTTGTTAGTGATGTCTGGAGGTGCTTTATTCCAGCCCTTAATAGGAAAAATTTTAGATGTATCTACAGGTACACACGTTAGGGGAAATTTAATGGCATTTTCAATCGAAAGTTTTCAACATGCATTATCTATTATTCCCGTTGCATTTGTTATTGTTGCAGTATTAGCTATCTTTTTAAGAGAAACACGCGGGATAGGTCGATATTCTGCTTAAAAAATGTGTCAGGCAGCAGTAAGCCTTAAATTAAATGTGCTAACGCTGTTTTGAGTTGTGATAACGCTTTTTCTAGGCTTGCATGATCAAGCGCATAGGAAAGTCGTAAATAACCGGGTGCACCAAAAGCGGATCCAGGAACGGTGGCAATATTCGCTTGATTGAGTAAGTAATCGGCTAATTCATAATCAGAAACAAACTTTTTATGAGTTCCAATAAACGTATGAAACGAAGGAAAACTATAAAAAGCGCCTTGTCCAGACAAGCAATGTACACCGGGGATTTTATTAAGTCCTTCTGAAAAAAAATGATGACGTTGATGGTAAATCTCATTCATCTGTTGGACACAGTCTTGTTGGCCAGTTAAAGCAGCCACTGCTGCGAATTGAGCAATAGAATTAGGATTAGACGTACTTTGTGATTGCACATTCGTCATGGCGCGTATGACTTCTTTAGGCCCAGCCGCATAACCAATGCGCCAGCCGGTCATGGCATAAGCTTTTGAACAGCCATTTAAGACCAAGGTTCTGTCATATAATTCGGGACATACGTTGATAATATTTTTGAAAGGTTCATTCCCCCAATAGATATGCTCATAAATGTCATCGGTAAGAATAAAGACGGATGGATGACGTAATAAAATTTTGGCCAGTTCATTGAGTTCGGCGGGCGTATAGACCATTCCAGTCGGGTTGGAAGGGCTATTAATAATAAAAAGCCGAGTTTTTTCAGTAATCGCTGCTTCTAATTGCTGTGGCGTAATTTTCAAGCTGGATTCAATCGACGTGGGGATAAAAACCGGTTTGGCTTCTGCTAATAAAGCCATATCGGGATAAGAAACCCAATAGGGGGCTGGGACAATCACTTCATCATCGGGATTTAATAAAGATTGCATCAGATTATAAATGGATTGTTTCGCACCACTCGAAACAATGACTTGATCCAATGAATAATCCAGTTGGTTCTCTAACTTAAATTTAGCAACGACGGCTTGTTTTAAACGTAACATGCCATCGACCGCGGTGTACTTGGTAAACCCTTCATCTAAAGCGAGACGAGCGGCTTGTTTAATGTGTTCGGGAGTATCGAAATCAGGCTCACCGACAGTCAGATTTATAATGGGTTTGCCGCTGGCTTTGAGTCGATTGGCTGTTGCAGACAGGCTTAAAGTGGGTGATGGTTTAATTTGAGAAACGCGATGTGAGAGATTTATTTTCATAGATTAGGTCTAGTTAAGTTAAACTGATTATAGAGCCTATTATCGGCGAGAGATTAATAATAAAGCAAGTCTGCTTTTTATGTAGATAAACTTACGGATTTCTATTTTTTTCACTATATTTGATTAGATACTCGTTGTTAAAGACCCAGCATGGTTTGTCTAGCACTTATTGACCAAGAGATTGATATTATTTCATGCCTAAAACTTTAGTATTAACTTCCAATTTTAAACCGGCAGGCGATCAGCCCATTGCGATCAAGGAGTTGATTCATGGTTTGCAGGCAGGCTTAGCGCACCAAACTTTGTTAGGTGTAACAGGTTCGGGTAAGACGTTTAGTATTGCTCATGTCATACAAAAAATTCAACGACCGGTTCTTATTTTGGCGCCTAATAAAACTTTAGCCGCTCAGTTGTACGGTGAGATGCGAAATTTTTTTCCTCATAATGCCGTAGAATATTTTGTTTCTTATTATGATTATTATCAACCGGAAGCCTATGTGCCTACGACCGATACGTATATTGAAAAAGATGCGGCGGTCAATGAACATATCGAACAAATGCGTTTATCGGCTACCAAGTCTTTATTAGAGCGACGAGATGTCATTATTGTTGCAACGGTATCGGCTATTTATGGTCTAGGTGATCCTAATACTTACATCGATATGATGTTACATGTACGCCGGGGCGATCAAATCGATCAGCGTTTTATCTTAAGGCGTTTAGCTGAATTGCAATATAATCGTAATGACACAGACTTTCGTCGCGCCACTTACCGGGTGCGTGGTGATGTGATTGATGTTTATCCTGCAGAGTCTGCCGAAGAAGCAGTACGTATCGAGTTATTGGATGATAGTATTGAACAGCTTAGTTATTTTGATCCTCTAACAGGCGAACTACTGAGACGGGTACCGCGTTTAACTATTTATCCAAAAACTCATTATGTCACGCCGCGAGATAAAATTTTAAACGCGGTTGAGTCGATTAAAATTGAATTAAAAGACCGGTTGGCGCAACTACAAACCGCGAATAAATTAATAGAATTTCAACGCTTAGAGCAACGTACTCGATTTGATATCGAAATGCTTTTAGAGTTAGGGTATTGTAATGGAATAGAAAATTATTCGCGTTATTTATCCGGTCGCGATGCCGGTCAGCCGCCACCTACGTTGCTCGATTATTTACCAAAAGACGCTTTGTTGGTGATTGATGAATCACACGTTACAGTCCCTCAACTGGGTGCTATGTATAAAGGTGATCGTTCACGAAAAGAAACTTTAGTGGAGTATGGTTTTCGCTTACCTTCTGCTTTGGATAACAGACCTTTACAGTTTCAAGAGTTTTCTGATTTAGTCTTTCAGACTATTTATGTTTCTGCGACTCCGAGTACTTATGAACTCGAACATTCGGGTGCAGTAGTGGAGCAAGTCATCAGGCCAACAGGCTTAGTCGATCCTTTAATTGAAGTAAGACCCGTAGGCACACAAGTGGATGATTTACTTTCTGAAATAAATCGTTGTGTGACAAAAAACGAACGCGTCTTAGTCACCACCTTAACTAAACGTTTATCTGAAGATTTAACTGAATACCTTGCCGAGCATGGCGTAAAAGTGCGTTATCTGCATTCTGATATTGATACCGTGGAGCGAGTCGAAATTATTCGTGATTTGCGTTTAGGCAAATTTGATGTACTGGTTGGAATTAATTTACTTCGTGAAGGGCTTGATATGCCAGAAGTTGCACTCGTTGCGATTCTAGATGCCGATAAAGAAGGATTTTTACGTTCCGAGCGTTCTTTAATCCAAACGATAGGTCGAGCAGCACGCCATATTGATGGTCGAGCTATTCTGTATGCCGATAGAATAACGGGCTCGATGCAAAAAGCTATCGCCGAAACGGAGAGACGTCGGATTAAGCAGCTCGCCTTTAATAAAAAACACCATATTACGCCGAAAGGGATTGCAAAAGCAGTTCATGATATTCTTGAGGGAGCGCGATCCGATGTTTCCACAAATAAACAACATCTGCTTAAAGTTGCCGAAGAGCAAGCTTACTATGCGGCTTTGTCTCCAGAAGAACTCGCCAAAAAAATTAAACAATTGGAACGCGAAATGTTTAATTACGCGAAAAACTTGCAGTTTGAAGAAGCCGCAGAAACACGTGATAAATTAAAAAATCTTAAAGAAAAAATAATGGGAATTGATTAAGCAGTTGCGTCTGTAAATCAAGAATGTTATTTTCTCGTTTTATTTTTAGCATTTATTTTGTTTCGTCATGGAAGTGTCGATTGCTGTTGACGGGTGACGCGCAAACTGCCGAGAGCGGCAGGACCCGTCGACACAGAATGACGACGCCCTCTTATAACCTGTAGGCACGTAGCTCAGTGGTAGAGCACCACCTTGACATGGTGGTGGTCGGTGGTTCGATCCCACTCGTGCCTACCAATATATTTTTATAGATGTATGCCTGTCATTACTTTACCGGATACAACACAACGTACCGTCGCTAGCGGCGCTACGGCTTATCAAGTGGCAGAGCAAATCGGCCCGGGTTTGGCAAAAGCGGCTATAGCAGCAGAAATTGATGGTCAGCTCGTGGATTTATCCTATTCCATTACGAAAGATATTCGTTTCCGAATACTGACAGCACGTGATCCGGAAGCATTAGCCATTATTCGTCACTCGACGGCTCATTTGCTTGCACATGCCGTCAAGCAGTTATTTCCAACGGCACAAGTGACGATAGGACCTGTTATCGAAAATGGATTTTATTACGACTTTGCGTTATCACACACTTTTACGCCAGATGATTTATTAAAAATTGAAAAGCGTATGCAGGAATTAGTCAAGCAGGATTTACTCATACAACGTTCTACGATGTCTAGAGAAGAGGCCATTAAATTTTTTAGGAATTTGGGAGAAGAATACAAAGCAGAGATTATTACTGCGATTCCAACAGAGGAAGTATTATCGCTGTATCGGGAAGGAGATTTTATTGATCTTTGCCGTGGGCCTCATGTCCCGAGTACCGGTAAGCTTAAAGTCTTTAAATTAACGCATGTTGCAGGCGCTTATTGGCGTGGCGATGCAAAAAATGAAATGTTACAACGTATCTATGGTACCGCTTGGTTAACCGAAAATGATTTAAAAGATTATTTATATCGCTTAGAAGAAGCTGAAAAACGAGATCATCGCAAATTAGCGAAACAATTAGATTTATTTCATATTCAAGAAGAAGCACCTGGTATGGTGTTCTGGCATCCTCATGGCTGGACCATTTATCAAATTATTGAGCAGTATATTCGTTCACGTTTACAAAGTGCAGGTTATCAAGAAATACGTACACCACAATTATTGGCGCGTCAGCTTTGGGAAAAATCAGGTCATTGGGATAAATTTTTTAAAGAAATGTTTACCACGGTTACGGAAAATACGGAATTTGCTATTAAGCCAATGAATTGTCCGGGCCATATCCAAATTTTTAATCAAGGAATAAAAAGTTATCGCGATCTTCCATTGCGTTTCGCGGAATTTGGTTCTTGTCATCGTAATGAACCCTCAGGTGCTTTACATGGTTTAATGCGCGTACGCGGCTTTGTGCAAGACGATGCCCATATATTTTGTACTGAAGACCAGATTCAAGCGGAGGTGGCCGCTTTTATTGATTTGTTGTACGGGGTTTATGCCGACTTTGGTTTTGATGAAGTTATCCTTAAATTAGCGACACGCCCAGAAGCGCGGGTTGGTTCCGATGAAAGTTGGGATAAGGCAGAAAAAGCCTTGGCGCAAGCCTTAGACGCTAGAGCAGGACTAAAATGGACTTATTCGCCGGGCGAAGGCGCTTTCTATGGCCCAAAAATTGAATTTTCTTTAAAAGACTGTCTAAACCGTGTTTGGCAGTGTGGAACGGTCCAAGTTGATTTTTCTATGCCAGGGCGTTTAGGCGCTGAGTACGTCAGCGAGCAGGGCGAGCGTAAAACACCGGTTATGCTGCACCGAGCCATTTTAGGCTCTATAGAGCGTTTTATAGGGATATTGATTGAACATTATGCGGGTCATTTCCCCGTTTGGTTGGCGCCTATTCAGGTAGTTATTATGACGATTACCGATAAGCAGCGAGATTATGCCACTGAAATAGCCCAGGAATTAGAGAGTTTAGGGCTAAGAGTCAAGTTGGACTTGAGAAATGAGAAGATCAGCTTTAAGATTCGCGAACATAGCTTACAGAAGATTCCTTATCAACTCGTGATAGGAGCTAAAGAAGTCAATACGAAACAAGTCGCCGTACGTAGACAAACAGGGGATGATTTGGGTAGTATGTCGGTCCATATGTTTTATCAGATGATTCGACAGGCTATGGTGCCGCATAGTCGAATCGATACGGAGAAATAGTTATTAGTACAGAAAAAGTTATTCAGCATAGACCAGTAGGAGGTTTTCAACCTAGGTCAGCAACCAGCAATGCAAAAAAGGTCAGGGTTAACAACGAAATTCGTGTTCCCCAAGTAAGGTTAATAGGCCCTGATCGTGAGCAGTTAGGTGTGGTTTCTTTAAATGAAGCGCTAAGAAAAGCTGAAGAGGCTGAACTTGATTTAGTAGAAATTGCGCCAACAGCGGCTCCTCCCGTTTGTCGGATCATGAATTATGGTAAGTATCTCTTTGAATTGAGTAAGCAAAAAACAGCGCAAAAGAAAAAGCAAAAGCGTATTCAATTGAAAGAAATTAAGTTTCGACCCGTAACAGAAGAAGGGGATTATCAGGTCAAGCTACGCAACCTGATTCGTTTCCTGCAACAAGGGGATAAGGCTAAAATCACGGTACGATTTCGAGGTCGTGAAATTGCTCACTTGCATTTAGGTGCTAAGCTTATTGAACGTTTAGAAAAGGATCTAGCTGATTATGCTGCGATCGATGATAAACCTAAGATGGAAGGCCGACAAATGGTGTTAGTCGTTAGCCCCAAAAAAACTAAGTAGCTAAAAAATATATCAGTAATAGCGGAGTAGATTCTATGCCTAAGTTAAAAAGTCACCGAGGTGCTGCAAAGCGTTTTAAACCTACAGCTAAAGGTTATAAATGTGCACAATCACATCATAACCATATTCTTACTAAGAAAGATAGTAAACGCAAGCGCCACTTGCGTCATACAAATTTAGTTAATCCCAGTGACGTACGTGCAGTCGAACGACTGTTACAAGGTTCTTAAGAAAACAAAAGATTATTAAAGAGGTTAAAGACGATGCCAAGAGTGAAACGTGGGGTGACTGCAAGAGCCCGACATAAAAAAATTATAAAAGCAGCCAAAGGTTATAGAGGTGCACGCAGCCGTGTTATCCGAGCGGCGAAGCAAGCAGTAACAAAAGCAGGTCAATATGCTTATCGTGATAGAAAGCAAAAGAAACGTGATTTTCGTGCACTCTGGATAGTGCGTATTAATGCCGCAGTACGTGAAGAGGGTATGATTTATAGTCGCTTTATTGCGGGTCTTAGTAAGGCAGAAATCGCGGTTGATCGTAAAATTTTAGCGGATTTAGCGATTACTGATAAAGCTACTTTTGCACAGCTCGTTGAAAAAGCCAAGCAAGCCTTAGCTTAAATCCTCTTTAAATAGTATGCTCACTTTATTAGCCGCGTTTAAAAGTTTAAAATTAATAATAAGGTGAGGATATATCTTTAAATTTTTTTAAAATTAAAGTATTTAATTTTAATCTTCCCAATATTTTTTTATTCTGTTAACCTATTTAAGTGTTTTATACTTAAACAAAAGGATAATAATTATCATGGAAAATATTTCTGCCGATCGACAACTGCCTGAAACTTCCTTTGAATTGTCTCACCATAATCAAGATAAGGTTATCATTTCCTATGGCCCAAAAAATGGATTTTTATTGCGCGGAGAAGCTTTTGATAAACAATTGCACTTAATAGAATCCTTAAATAATGTGTTTACCAATGGTTTTACGCAGCAGGATGAGATAAGTGTGTTAGCCAGTTTACCCTACATTAAACGATACTATCCTGATTTTATTTGTGCATCTAATACTTATTGTAATCGCAATGAACTAACGGGCCTGGAATATGAGCAGTTTTCTGCTGGGACTTATGGATATATTTATTTGATCGATACCAGTGAAAAAAATATACAAAGTATTCCTTTGTGTGAAGAAAATTTATTAAACAAACAGTTTGTTGCAGGTTATACAGAAGAGATCAATGAGGGGGTAGATTACGCTATTATTTCTAAGGTCGATCCGAGGTGTATTATAGGGGCTATACCTTCCGCATTTGTCGCTTTTGCTTTAGGCATTAACGAAAAAAGTTTTATCACAAATCCCGCTTATAAGAAAACTGTTAATTGCGAAAAAATAAAAGAGACTATCGGAGAAAAATTTTTCTTATTAACACGCGATCGTCTTCGTCATCCTGACTTACCTCTAAGCGAAGTTTATCAGCGCTATTTGCAAGCAGAAGAGCGTAGTAATCAGCAAGCTTGTCTTGCTTCATCTTTTCAAAATCGTAGAAGCGTTATTTTTTTCCAAAGTAACCAAGATGAGGTTCCATTTTTCCCGGAAACACAAAAATCACTGGGTCTTTAATGAATGGATTGTCATCTGGATAGGCTAGCCATATCCAGCATGGTCAATCTGTTAAACAGTGACGCGTGCAAACAATGATCGAGCTAGCGTATGATTATCAATAAACTCTAGCTCGCTACCTAATGGAACACCATGCGCAATGCGACTGATCTTAATACCTTTTTCCTTAATTAGTTCAGTGAGATAGTGTGCTGTTGCTTCGCCTTCTACAGTGGGGTTAGTCGCTAAAATAATTTCTTGGGGAGGTCGAGTGTTAATGCGCTGAATAAAATGTTTAATACCCAGCTCTTCAGGGCCCACGCCATCGAGTGGCGACAATCGTCCCATTAGAACAAAATAATAACCGCGATAGCTGGCCGTTTGTTCAATAGCAAGTACATCAACCGGCGTTTCAACAACACAAAGTAGACTGCTATCTCGATTTAAACTTGAACATAACGTGCAAATAGGCGTTTCACTTAAGTTTCTACATTGTTCGCAATTTCCAACTTCTTGAATGGCTTGTTCTATAATTTTTGCCAGCGCTAAACCATCCGAGCGTGCTCTTTCAAGCAAATGAAAAACCATACGCTGTGCGGATTTAGGCCCTATTCCCGGCAAGCAACAAAATTGTGCAATCAATTGTGTTATCAAAGGGCTAAAAGCCATATTTCACACCTTCTATATTACGAATACTAAATTCTATCTTTTTTGTACGTAAATTTTTGTCCGGTTTGCTGCTCAACTTGTAATCCACATAGGATTAATACATTTTGCTTGCTTTATTACACGATACGGCCAAAAATCCAATGCCTAAGCGTCTATTATTCAATCGTCGGTGTTGCGATATCACTACTAAATTTAGTTTGCATAAGACTTGTTAAGTCATTTAATTTTTGACGTGATGCTTGTTCAATTTCTTTTAATGCGGAATTAAATGCGCCTACAAGCAATTCTTCTACAAATTCTTTCGGTTCTTGTAATGAGGCGGGGTCCAGCCAAATGGATTTCACCATGTGTCGGCCATCCATGATAACTTTAACCATACCACCACCTGCTTCTCCGGTAACCACTATTTGTGCTAGTTCGGCTTGAGCAGATTGCATTTTGGATTGCATGTCTTGTGCTTGTTTTAAAAGCGTATCTAGGTCAACTTTCATATTCATCTTATTTTCCTCTTTGTAGGATCAACTTTATTGGTTTATACCACCTGTATTTGAAGATGCAAATTTTTACACTATTTTTTGAGCGATATACATCTGGTTATAGGTTATCTAAGCTAAACAACTTGGACTAGCTACTCAAATAGAGAATTTGCCTCTCTGCTTGAGAATCTCCATCGATAAGATGAAGTCACTTCAAGATACTGGTTCGCATCTTGAAGTGCAATGGGTTTATATGGGAGTCTATTCAATCTTCATCCAAAAGCTGAATAGACTCAGGCTGTAGTTTAGCATCGAATGTTTGCATAATCGCTTGAATAGCAGGATCTTTCTGCAGAGCTTCTGTCGTCTGTTCTAAACGCTGTGATTTGTGCTGTTGATCGAGACGCGCAGGAGTCAATAAACTAGCATCACCAAGGATAATCGCTAATGTGGTTGGTTTCTCAAAATAATCCGAAAGTGCTTGCGCTAACTTGGTTTCTTGTTTAATGCTGCGTAGTGCGGCTTGTTTAGGGTCTAGGCATAAAGAAATGTGGTTGCTTTGATAAGATTGTAAGACGCATTGCTGGGCGAGGGCATAGGTTAAGCCCGTTAGGTTCAATTGTTTAATCAGTGCAGGCCAGTGTAAGGCTTTTTTGGATTTTTGCACGATTACTTTCTCTACTTTGTGCGCAGTTGTTTGTTTTTTTGCTGTTACCGTAGGTGGAGGAGCTGGTTTTGTTAGGCGATAAGGGTCTGCCTGCGGAATAGCGGGTTTAAACGCCAGCAACCTAAGTAACATCATCTCAAAACCCAGTCGTGGTGTGGGTGCTAGCGTTATATCGCGTCGACTTAATAAAGCAATTTGATAATAAAGTTGTATGTCTTCGGGTGAAAATTTTTCAGCTAAATCGATGACGGGTTGGGTATAGTTTGCTTCACTCTTAAACCGTTGACTCAGCGCCATATCATGTAAAAAAATGAGGAGCTCATCAATAACGCATGAAAAATCAACGGCTAGTTCGTTTAATTTTTCGACCAGAGACCAGAGCTGAAAGGTATCTTCTAAAATCAAGGCTTCAAGTAAACTAGTGACTTCAGTGTTAGTAACATGGCCGAGTAAGGTGTGGACATCCTGTTTTGTGAGAGGTTGATTGGTATAAGCAATCGCTTGATCTAATAAACTTAGTGCGTCACGTAAACTACCTCGTGCCGCTTTGGCAAGCGGTGACAGTGCCGCGGGTTCATAAGGAATTTTTTCATTTTTTAGAACATAAGCGAGATGATCGCTAATTTGTGCGACAGAAATAATTTTTAAGTGAAACTGTAGGCAACGTGAAAGTATCGTGGCAGGTAAGCGTTGTGGATCGGTAGTCGCTAGTAAAAAAATGACATGAGGTGGAGGTTCTTCAAGCGTTTTTAATAAGGCATTAAAACTATGTGAAGAAAGCATATGCACTTCATCAATAAGGTAAATTTTATAGCGGCCTTGACTAGGCGCATAATGGACATCAGCCAGTAAATCACGAGTATCCTCTACTTTGGTGCGTGAAGCAGCATCGACTTCAATAAGATCGGTAAAACGATTCGTATTAATCGATTGACATGGAACACATTGATTACAAGGCTCAGGTGTGATCTGGGTTTGACAATTTAAACATTTGGCGAGTAAACGTGCTAAGGTTGTTTTTCCAACTCCACGTGTACCGGTAAAAAGATAAGCATGATGGATTCGTTGTGTATGCAGTGCATTTTTTAGGATGCGACAAGTGGATTCTTGACCAATTAACTGTTCGAATGACTGAGGTCGATATTTTCGCGCAAGGACTTGATAACTCATAAGAACCACCTTGACCCGATCGTCAGATCGTTAATGGAGGCGGTTATAGCAGCCACACCTCGGCACCCGCATGGACAACTACCGCTGCTTCCTTCCGGATCTGACGGGGTTCGCTGCTTTGCGTTGCGAAGGGACCGATATAACCACCATTGGCGGAGAGAGCGGGATTCGAACCCGCGGTAGGGATAAACCTACACACACTTTCCAGGCGTGCTCCTTAAGCCGCTCGGACACCTCTCCCAGAAAGTTGCCAGGTTAAACTAGAATACTTAATTTGGCAATTGGCATTATCAAGAACCGATGAATTAGATGAAAACGGCAACGTAATTTCGTATACAATAACAACCCTTTTAAAATAAGGGTTAGTTTTAATATTTAAATCCATAGGGTCTATATGTCAGACGCATCGTATTCGGCAGAAATTTTATCTAGAAGAACATTTGCAATTATTTCTCATCCGGATGCGGGTAAGACGACATTGACAGAGAAGCTTTTGTTGTGGGGTGGTGTCATACAGCTTGCTGGAACAGTCAAAGCCCGTAAAGCCGCACACCATGCTACCTCGGATTGGATGGCCTTAGAAAAAGAACGGGGAATCTCTGTCACAACTTCCGTGATGCAATTTCCTTATCAAGATTGTATTTTTAATTTATTAGATACGCCTGGTCATGCTGATTTCTCTGAGGATACCTATCGCACTTTAACGGCAGTCGATTCTGCCTTAATGGTCATTGATGCAGCTAAAGGTGTCGAACCGCGAACAAAAAAATTATTAGAGATTTGTCGTTTACGCCAGATTCCCATTTTGACTTTTATTAATAAGATGGATAGAGAAGCGCGCACACCTATTGAATTATTAGATGATATTGAATCGACTTTGGGGATTGCTTGTGCCCCCATCACTTGGCCTATAGGAATGGGAAAACAATTTAAGGGTATTTATCATACCTTAGAAGATAAGGTTTATTTTTATGTTTCGTCAAGTAATTTAAAACGTAGAGAAAGTGAATGTTTTACAGGTCTTAATCATCCTAAGGTAAAAGAACGAGTGGGTGTTTTATTCGATGAATTACAAGATGAATTGGCGCTGATTAAGGGGGCGAGTTCAGATTTTAATAAGCAAGATTATCTTGCAGGAAAGTTAACACCGGTTTTTTTTGGTTCAGCAATTAATAATTTTGGTGTGCAAGAATTACTAGCTGCATTTGTGACGTATGCACCTTGTCCGCAGCCAAGGAAAACAGATGTTCGAATAGTGCAACCACAAGAAGCGAATTTCAGTGGATTTATATTTAAAATTCAAGCGAATATGGATCCAGCACATCGAGATCGGGTTGCTTTTTTGCGATTATGTTCTGGAAAATATACACCGGGTATGAAAATATTTCATGTCAGAACTCAGCGTGAAATCACGGTACATAATGCGCTGACTTTTATGGCGGGTGACAGAGTGAAAACGGAAAAAGCATGGCCAGGCGATATTATTGGTTTACATAACCATGGTACGATACAGATAGGTGATAGTTTTACCCTGGGCGAAACGCTAAAATTTACCGGAATTCCCTCGTTTTCTCCGGAATTATTTCAACGCGTTCGTCTAAAAGATCCATTGAAATCTAAAGCATTGTTAAAAGGATTAATGCAATTATCTGAAGAAGGCGCCATACAAATTTTTAGGCCTTTGAACAGTAGCGAATTAATCTTAGGGGCAGTGGGTGTTTTGCAGTTTGATGTGGTGGCTTACCGATTAAAACATGAATATAGAGTAGAATGCGCTTATGAAGCCGTTAATATTATTGCGGCGCGTTGGGTGAGTGCGGATGATAATAAGCAATTAAAAGAATTTCAACATAGAGCGGCTCTCAACTTAGCACATGATGCTAAAGAGAATTTGATTTATTTAGCCCCCAGTCGGGTTAATTTGAAATTGACTATGGAACGTTGGCCCGATATTTATTTTGCACAATTAAAGGAGATCTAACTTTTCTAAGAGAAGATTATTTAAGCGAGTTGTTTCATTTGTAAACGTTCTTGTTCTAAAGAAATATGCACACTGCCGTTGTTAAGCGTTTGTTGTAAATCCTGTAAATCTTCACTTAGCCAATAATGGCCAGCAATTGCGACAAGTTCCGCTTCTAAATTTTGGCAGAAAATATGTGCATGTTGATTTCCGGTTACACCCGCAAGTGCTCGACCCTTTAATCGCCCATAAATATGGATATTACCATCGGCTAACAATTCTGCTCCAGGGCTGACTGAGGCAATGACAATTAAATCACTATTTTTTGCATAGATTTGTTGGCCAGAACGTACGGGCTGAGTAATCAACTTAGAGTTAATAGCAGGTGAGGCAGTATTTATTTTTGGCGAAGTGTCAGTTGATTCAGTTTTTACATTGGCAAGGATAGCGAGACCTGATTGTATAGCGAATGTTTGTTGTTCTGCATTGCCACCACGTACTCCTACAGGAATTAACCCATAACCACGTAGGCAACTGATAATACCCGGGAAATCGATAGGTCCGGTGACAGCAGGTAAGGAAAATAAATCTAAGATAATAGGTAATTGTTGGAAAAAACGGGGAGTTTGCGCTACTAAAGGCTTTAATTGTTGATGAACTAGTTGTGCATCGGCGCTGAATAAATGAAAAGTAGTCAATGTGAATAGACTCGCCTTTAATTTAAAGGCTTCTTGTGATGTTCCCATCAAACTGTGCATAAATAGTCCACCTAGTCACTAATATCGAAATAAAGTAGGCATTATATACTAAAACTTAATAGGGAATGCTCGCCTTTAATTTTCTAGGTGGTGAATGATGGAAAAAATTTGGTTGAATCGTTATCAGCAACAAATACCTGCTGAGATTAATCCTGATATTTATCAATCACTCGATCGATTATTTGCAGAGGCTTGTCAAAAATTTCGCTCGTTGCCTGCATTAAGTTTTTTTCAGCAAACGATTAGCTATGATCAATGGGCTGATTTAAGTCGTCGCTTAGCCGCTTATTTGCAACAGGAATTAAAATTGAGCAAAGGAACTAAAGTGGCGCTCATGCTACCTAATTGTCCACAATATATGATATCTATTTTTGGGGTGTTGCAAGCAGGATTGGTAGTGACTAATGTCAATCCATTTTATACCGTACCCGAATTCACTCAACAAATCGATCATTCACAGGCCAAAGTGTTAATTATATTAAGTAATTTTCTACCTAATATCATTCATGTAATAAAAAACACGCCTATAAAATACATTATTACGACTTGCTTAGGTGATATGCTGACTTGGCCGCGATCTTGGATGGTCAATAGCTCTGCTTGGTGGGTTATAAAAAACAAAAAACAAAAAGATCCAACGATACATCCGATTAATTTCTTAACGATTCTAAAAATAGGTCGAAGCTTAAAAACATCATCGGTGGTAATTAATAGAGAAGACCTTGCTTTTTTACAATACACTGGCGGTACGACAGGCGTCCCTAAAGGTGCAATGCTAACTCACCGTAACATGCTAGCGAATATAGAGCAGTTAAGGTCTTGGGTAAGACCTATTTTGCGTGAAGGACAAGAAACATTTATTACCGCTTTGCCGTTGTATCATATTTTTTCTTTAATGGTTAATGGTTTAATGTGCGTGCGTTTAGGAGGTAAGAATTGTTTAATTCCCGATGCGCGCAATATAAAACAGCTTATTCAAGTGCTTGCGGACACCCATTTTAGTACCTTGTTAGGTGTCAATACTTTATTTAAGGCACTCTTAAAACATAAGGCATTTGCAAATTTAGATTTCACGCATTTAAAAATCGCCTTAGGTGGTGGTGCTCCAATACAATCTCACGTTAAAATTTGCTGGAAACAAATAACAGGAAAATTATTATTAGAAGGATATGGTCTAACTGAAGCTTCTCCGGTTGTTTGTGCCCCTCCTTGGGATTTAGTGGTAGCAGGGGACCATGTGGGGTTACCACTTCCTTCCACGGATATTTGTCTTCGTGATAATAAAAAAAATGAAGTAAAAATAGGGGAGGTGGGTGAGCTCTGGGTGAAAGGTCCTCAAGTCATGCAAAATTATTGGGTGCAGGCTGATGTAGAGTATGCATTAACGCCGGATGGATGGTTAATAACGGGTGATTTAGCGCGTATCAATCATCAGGGTTTCGTGTTTATCATGGGTCGTAAAAAAGAACTCATTTTAGTTTCTGGTTTTAATGTTTATCCAGAAGAAATTGAACAAGTTATTCAACAAAATCCTAAAGTAAAAGAGGTTGCGGTTATCGGCGTTCCATCGGATAAGACCGGCGAAGCAATTAAAGCGTTCGTGGTAAGAAAAGATCAGAGCCTAACATCTGATGAGCTATTAAAGGATTGTCGTGCTGCATTGACTAGCTATAAATTACCGCATGAAATTGTGTTTTTAAATTATCTCCAAAAATCCGCATTAGGAAAAATTTTAAAAAAAAATTTACATTAAAATTTTTTAAATAAAGAAATATTAAGTATTAATTTTTAAAAAATTAATTTAATTGACAATTTCATTTAATAAAAGTAGCCTATCATTCACTAAAAATAATACCCATAAAAAAAATAAAAAAAGAGGTATTTATGAATGTAAAAAAATATAATAAATTATTACAGGAATATAAAAATAAATTAAATTGTATTTCAAAAAATGATGTTGACTATAAGTTGTTGCTTAGTAATGCAGTCATTATTTTTTTTAATGAAATAAATAAATTAGATAAAAAAATTCTTGAGAATTATTTTAAAAATTTTAATAAAGAAAATATTTATAGAAATGAAGTGCAAAAAGATGCTTTATATAATTTAATTTTATTAACGATTAAAAATACTAGTCATTCTGATTTATTTGTTCGATTTTTTCCGGAATATCTTGAATCAGAATTAACAGTGAAATCAAATTGGCGAGTGGTGCGTTGGTTGCAAATGTTTATTTCTTGGATTATTAAACCTAAACCCAAGCTTAGAAATTTAGCCGATGCGAAAAAAATATTGGAAGCTTTGAGAAATATAAAACATCGTATAGCAAATACTGAAAATGATTTATTAGATGTTAATTTAGAAATGGAAACCTATAAGGCACTGCCTTTTATGGTAGAAAAATTTCTCGAAAATAAAGTTTCCTCTTTAATTTATACCCCTATTAATGAATATAAATTACTTGAAGCGTGGAGTTCATCTTATAAGAAGAAATTATATAGTGGAACTGCTTCTGATCTCAGTAAGGAGTGTTCAGATATAGATTCACTACTTAACTATTTAAGTTATAGAATTAAATTGCTCATAGTATCAGATGAAAAAATTAAGTTATCCAAAGAGTTGACTAAGCTTAAAGCATTTGTTTTTGATAAAAAATTTTCTTTATTTGAAGAGAAAATTAGTGAAATAAAAGAATTTATCAAAAACACATCTATTCACAAAAATGCAGTTAGAATAGGAGGTATCTACAATCTAATTGAAGGGATTAGACAACGATTTAAACTTCAATATGAATTTAATGAGGAAGTTAACTTGGAAAATAAAAATTTAAATCAATTAACTTCCGAATTTAAACAGTTGTTAAGCTTATCAATTTATAAGATGCAATTTTGTTATGAAGGCTTTAGGAAAAATTTAGATAAACAAGTTGATCGTTGTTATGGAAACGATTCTAATTTTTATCAAATTTTAAATAAGTTAGAAACTATTTTTTATATTAATAGAAGTTTATTTTTTCATACGACTAATCAAGCATTTTCCAACTCAGAATGTACCCATTTATATTTGACATTAGATAAACTTCAAAATGTTGCAGCAGAGCTAGAAATTTACGCAAAAAAAATGGAACCTAAGCTATTAGAAACTGACTTAACTAAATTAAGTCAGTTTATTTTAACGGAAGTTTTAATGCTAAAAACCGCATTAAAAAAAGAAATAGCAGAGAATATTTATCCTTGCCAGTATGATTCTGACGAAGAGGAAGATGCTTGGGATACTGATTGGGAGGATGATTCATCTGATATTTCTGTCACTTCGAATCGGGATCAATTAGAACAAGAAGAAGACTTAAATAAAGATGAGGCGTTTATAACAACCATGGATAGTCAATCAGACAGTGGTATTTCAGATGAAGCGGAGTCTAATTTATATCAGCCTGCGCTATTAACTTGTCCGCGGCCGTTATTTTGGAGCAGCCCAATTAATAATCAAGAAAATACAGGAAGAGTGTTGAATTCTTATCAACAAGTTTTAATGAATTAATAGGTATTAGGCATTGTGAGTAGCAATGCCTATATTATGAAGTGATATTAGATTTTTAAAAAACGATACTGATTTTTTGGAAAGCGAACTTCAATTTGTAGTCCGGTGCCCTCTGAGGGCGTATCTAAAGCTATCGAACCTTTATGTAGTTTTGCAATTTGTTCTACGATAGCAAGCCCTAAACCGCTGCCTTGTGCATTTGTTCCTAAGATACGGAAAAAACGCTCAAATACTCGCGCGCGTAATTTATTAGGAATCCCAGGCCCATTATCGATTACTTGTAAGATAATGGAATCAGAGGTATTAAGGAGAAGTACCTTAATAATTCCCCCTGTGGGTGTATAACGAATAGCATTATCGACTAGATTACGAATTAATACATGCAAGCCAGTAGTATTACCTAATAGCTTATAATCAGAATCTTTTGCGATTAATTCGATTTCGATCTGTTTAAGGATAGCTTGGGGTGCTAGTTGTGCAATGACTTCGGCAGCTATGCGTGATAAATTTACTTGTGTAAAGTGTTCTGGCATGATGGTTTCAGGACTTAAGCGACATAATGTCAGTAATTGTTGAATGACATGTGTACAGCGATCGACGCTCGCAATCACTTGTTTTAAATGCAAGTAACATTCTTGTGGATCGGTCGTTTTAAGTGCTACTTGTGCTTGGGTTTTTAGAGCAGCGAGAGGCGTATGTAATTCGTGAGCGGCATCAGCGGCAAAACGTTGTTCACGTTCAAAAGCTTGTTGTAAACGTGAAAAAAGTTTATTCAGCTCATCTACCAAAGGGCTTATTTCTACAGGAACTTCATTGAGATCAACGGGATCTAAATGATCAGCCGCTCTTTCCGCCATTTCTTTAGCAAAAAAACGGATACTCTTTAATCCGCTACCAATAATTAACCAAATAAAGATTCCTGATAAAGGATAAATTAATAGTGTGAGATAAGTATCACTCACTAACATGTTATGAATCATGGTATAACGCGCTGCGTATTGTTCTGCTAAGACCAAGATGACGCCGCGTTTAGTGTCATAAATGGTAAAAGTACGCCATTTTTGTCCATCGATAATTTTATCGCTGAGCCCCGGTTTACTGATGAGTGGTGCAGCGGGTGTTTTTTCTGAACTTAATAACAGCTTACCGTCGCCATCCCACAATTGAAATTTATAACGTAACCGTTTTTGAGTGATAGGAGTGATATTTAAATGAGGGCTGGAAGAAAAGTATTTTTTAGGAGTATTCCCTATCCCTATATTGAGTTGTGATTGAATGACTCTAAGTGTTTCGGGCGTTAAGAAACGTGGATTATTCGTAATAGTTTTAAGGAGTGAGCCAGTTTCCACCAATAAATTATCTAAACTCACATTAATAGCTTGGCAGTCTATATAATAATTGCCGAGAGCAGTGATGATGATAGTAGCGATAACCGTGCTTAATAGATTAAACAATAAGAACCGTCTAATCGAAAAAATAGTAAACATTAATTATTTTCCTTCTCTGCCATATAACCCACGCCGCGTATTGTTCGAATAAAGTGCGTATCTACTAATTTCTTTCGTAAATTATGGACATGGACTTCGAGTGTATTGCTATCAATTTCATCACCCCAGCCATAGAGGCATTGATTAAGTGAGTCGCGCGAAACAACGTGACCGGCATTTTCTAATAATTTTTGCAGTAAACTAAATTCACGACGAGACAGACTAATAGCAAGCCCTTTGAGCGTAACGGTAAATGAGCTGGGATCTAATTCGATATCCCGGTATGTCAATAGAGGAGCGGCACGATTGCTGGAAAAACGTCGTTGTAAAGCGCGGATTCTGGCAGAGAGTTCATCTAAGTCAAAAGGCTTAGTTAAGTAATCATCAGCACCACTGTCTAATCCCTTTATTCTATCTTCGATGGCATGACGTGCTGTTAAGATGAGTACAGGCATCGTAATACCTGCTGCGCGCATCTCACGGAGGACACTTAATCCAGGTAGGCCTGGTAAATTTAAATCAAGTAGGATGACATCAAATGTTTCTGTTTTGATAGAACTTAAGGCGGTCCGGCCATCAGTGAGCCAATCCACCGTATAGCCATATTGTTTTAGACCTTTGTGAATCCCATCACCTAATGCCCCATCATCTTCCACTAATAGAATGCGCATAATTTGCCTCATTATTGTTATTATTTTATTACTCTTTGCACTTGAAATTTTTGACTGTGTTGCCGTTCAACTCGCAATCCTCATGTATGTTCTATACACGCCGGTTGCTCCGTTTTCGCGGCACCCTGCCAAAAATCCAATTGCTGTGAGTATCTATTAAGTTTGCACTTAAAGATGCGTATCTTTCAATTCATAGCGAACGGTATCTTCGCTGCGAGATGATTGCATAGCAAGATGCCTGTTAGCCTCTTGATGTGCAAGTATGTGTTAGTTTTTATTACCAAAAAGGTAATTTTACGATAAATTTGCTTTCTTTAATAGCGATAAAAAATTTTTTTCTGTCAGTATAGTGAGACCTAACTCCTGGGCATGCGTGAGTTTCGATCCAGCGTTTTGGCCTACAATCACGTAATCGGTTTTTTTGGTCACGCTAGAAGTGACTTTTGCTCCGAGTCCTTGGAGCAAAGTGGTGGCTTGCTCGCGACTTAATTCAGATAAGCTGCCGGTTAAAACAAAATTTTTTCCGGTTAAGAGGGAGACGTGTTGCTGTTTAATACCAGGAGGTTTTGGCCAAGTAATCCCAGCTATCAGTAGATTTTTGATTACTTCAAGGTTGTGAGCTTCGCTAAAGAATTTTTTAACATGGGCTGCGACTACAGGACCTATGTCGGGAATAGCTTGTAGGGACGCTTCATCCGCCTGCATGATAGATTTCAGTTTTTGAAAATGTTGAGTGAGATTTAGGGCTGTCGTTATACCCACATCACGTATTCCTAAGCCATATAAGAAACGGGTTAAGCTGGTTTTTTTACTAGCGAGTATGGCGGCGCATAATTTCTGAGCGGATTTTTCACCCAGATGTTCAAGATCGACTAATTGTTCTATCTTTAATTGGTATAGGTCAGAGACATCTTTAATTAAATTAGTATCGACTAATTGATCGACGAGTTTATCGCCTAAACCTTCAATATTCATGGCTTTGCGTGAGACAAAATGCTTGATGGCTTCTTTACGTTGTGCTGGGCAATAGAGGGCGCCACTGCAGCGTGCAGTTGCTTCGGTTTCTAATTTAATGATATCTGAGCCACAGATAGGGCAGTGTTTAGGTAATTGTAAATCATAGGTGTTAGCGGGCCGTTTTTCTTGAACGACGCTGACGACTTCTGGGATAACATCACCTGCTCTACGGATGATAACGGTATCCCCTACACGTATGTCTTTGCGTTTAACTTCGTCCATATTATGTAAAGTGGCATTGCTAATCGTTGCCCCTCCAACAAAAATGGGTTGTAATCGTGCAACCGGGGTTAAGGCACCCGTACGGCCCACTTGAAACTCGATGGCTAGGACCCGTGTAAATGCTTCTTGCGCGGGAAATTTATGCGCAAGTGCCCAGCGTGGAGCACGTGAAACAAAGCCCAGTTGCTGTTGTAAGGCAATAGAGTTAACTTTGTAAACGACACCATCAATCTCATAAGGAAGAGTCACGCGTTGTTTTTCTATTTTATAATAATACGCTAAGCAGGCGGATATATTTTTCGCTGTTTTAGTTTGTGGGCAACGAGGTAAACCCCAACGTTTAAATTGATCTAAGATCGCTGTGTGTGTCGCTGCTAATGGACCCTCTTTAATTTGTCCGACACTATGTGTAAAAAAAGCTAAAGAACGTTGCGCAGTAATTTTAGGATTTAATTGACGTAAACTTCCTGCTGCCGCATTACGTGGATTAACCAATGGTTTTTCTCCCGTTTCTTTTAACCGATTATTAAGTTGTTGAAAGGCTTTTTTGGGAATGTATACTTCGCCACGTACCTCTAAATTTGTCGGGTAATCCGACCCTCGAAGTTGTAAGGGAATACTTAAAATGGTACGGATATTTAAAGTAATATCTTCTCCAGTATGGCCATCGCCCCGTGTTGCGGCACGAATGAGTTGTCCTTTATAGTAGATTAAGCTTACGGCAATACCATCCAATTTGGGTTCGCATGCATATTCGATATCGTCTTCGGTCTGTAATCTCTCTTGTATACGTTGATTAAACGCGAGTACTTCTTTTTCAGAAAAAGCATTTTCCAAAGAGAGCATGGGTATAGCATGTTGGACTTGTTGGAAGGATGTTAACGGAGTGCTACCGACGCGTTGTGTGGGAGAGTCATTGCTTACCAGTTCGGGATAGTGTTTTTCGAGATCTTCTAATTCACGAAACAGTTTGTCGTAAGCGGCATCACTAATCAATGGGTCATCAAGAATGTGGTACCGATAGTTGTGTTCGTTAATTTTTTTTTTAAGCCGCTCCATTTTTTTAATGAGGCTATCGGATGGTTTAGGCATAAGCATGAAGTTGTGAGTGATATCGAGAAGGATCCTCAATAGGTTGTAGTTGTTTATCACACAGTACACCATCTAAGTCTTGTGCGAGAATTTGTGCCGTCTCCCACATTAAGTTAAATGTGTTCAGCGCGGATTTAACCTGATGGATCGACATAAATAGACATAATCCGGGACAAACTATTTCTCCGGTATTATCTAAATCAAAGGTTCCAGGCTCGATAGCTGAGGCTAGACTAAATAAAAGCTCTTGTTTGGCTAAAGGATCGGCATAAAAATGAAAAATATTCATTTTGCCATAGTGAAAACCGGCACTCGTCAATGTTTGGATCAGTTCATATCCGCGATATGGTCTTTGTTTGGGGGCCATTAATTGTAAGATTATATAGTTATCGAGGTCATATTGAGTTATGGAGTTCTTGTTGTTAGTGCTTTCTTGTTTCAGATTAGATTTAGTGAAAGTAGGTTCGAGTCGCGATGTCGATAGCTCAGTTTTAGACGGAGGTTTTGTTATTGAATGTTCGGCATTTAATTTTTCTTTTTTACTGCGAAAATTTCCATGCCAAATAATAAGTATTAAACCAAAAACACCGAGAAAAATAATACTAGGTAAAATAATCAGTAAGTAGTCAATGTCCATCACATCGATACCTCTTGAAAGAAATAATGTTTTTTACTAAATAAAGAAAACGTTTGAGCTATTAAAGTTTCCATGTCTGGCTCTCCATCGTATCATACGAAGAAATAAAACTAAAAATATACCACTCGCATAGGAAGAAAAGTAACCGGTTCATTGTAGGCTTAAGCAGTAGCAATGGCTATGGCTTTTTCTAGATCGACAGCGACCAGGCGCGAAACACCCGGTTCATGCATAGTGACTCCTGTCAAGTGATGGGCCATTTCAATTGCCACTTTATTATGGCTAATAAAGATAAATTGCACTTCATTCGACATCTCTTTCACTAACTTACAAAACCTTAGAACATTCGTATCATCTAATGGCGCATCCACTTCATCTAATAGGCAAAAAGGAGCAGGATTTAACTGAAAAAATGAAAAAACTAAAGCAGTTGCCGTCAAGGCTTTTTCTCCCCCTGAAAGCAAGTGTATGGTGCTATTTCGTTTTCCTGGTGGTTGCGCCATGATGCAAATACCACTACTCAGTAAGTCGGGATCTTGGAGTTGTAATGAAGCGACACCGCCTGAAAATAGCCTTGGAAATAAAGTAATGAAGTTCTGATTGACTTTATCGAAGGTTTCTTTAAACCGGTTACGCGTTTCTTTATCCATTTTCTGAATAGCCGTTTGTAACATTTCTAAGGCTTCGGTTAAATCTTTATATTGGGCTTCTAGATATTTTTCACGCTCTGAAATTATCTGTTGTTCTTCCAAAGCAGCGAGATTTACTGCCCCCATCTGTTCAATACGCTGAGTTAATTGAGTCAGTTGCGTTTCACGTTCAGTGATATCAATCTGTCCAGAAGGAATTTCTGATAAAAGTTTCTCCAGTTCATAACCCTGTTCTTGCAATTGTTCTTCTAAGGTCTTAGCCCGTATACGTAATTCTTGTGAAAGTAATCGTTGTTGTTCTAAAGAATCTCGATCTAAATTAAGATGAGCTTCCAGTGCTTGTGATTGAGTTTCGGTGTCTTTAATTTTTTTATCAATGATTTCTAACTTTGTTTGATGTTCTTTAAGTTGTAAACCCAGTTTATTTTTTTTATCGATTTGTAGATTGAGTTGTTCCTGAAGTGAGTTTATCGGATTTTCAGCAACGTCGATCAATTCATGCAATTGATTAAGACGTTGTTCTAATTGCCTATACTGCTGTTTTACGTTAGCTAAAGTGGCAAGTTCGGTTTTTAGTTGATGATGCATCGCTTGTAAACGTAACTCATGTTGATGAAGTTCTGCTTCATAGTCTTTAGTGACACGTGCCGACTCATTGAGTTGGTTTTGCAAGATAGCTTTATCTTTTAAGTGAGTTAGCCTTTGTTTTTCTATTTCTTGCAGTTGAGTATGTGCTATTTTTTGCTCTTCGCAGGCTTGCTGTAATTTTTCCTGTATCGTTGCATAGTGTTGTTTAGTTTCTTGCAATTCTTGTTGTATTGCTGTAAGACGTTGTTTCGCTTGAAATACTCGAGCGTGTTGGACTTTTTGGCGTGCACTTAAATCCGCTTGTTGAGCAATTAATTCAGTGGATTGTTTCTGTTGTTTTGCTTGCGTATCTTCCAGTTCTTTTAATTGGGTTTGAATATGCTGATAGTCTATTTGTTTCTTATCAAGCTGTTCTTGAATGTCTTGTTGCACTTTTTGTAGCTGAGTTATTTCACGTTCTCGTTGTAATAAGCCTGCTTTATGATCATCACCACCCGTTAAACGAATCCAATGATTACCCAAACAAATTCCTTCACGTGTGATGATAGATTCATAACTTTTTAATTGCTTGGTATGTTCCATCGCTTCTGTTACGTTCTCGGCTACATAGACTCCTGCGAGCAAGTGTTCAAGTGGCCATGGCGCTGTAAACTTGCTACTAATAGGCGCTAGTGTTAACTGATTCTGAAAAGTCGCAGCAAAATATTCACAGGGTATCGACTTTGTCATTAAACTAACCGTATTCGGCGGGGGAGAATTTAAAAAATCATCTAAAGAATCTCGGTCGGTAAAACATACCGCTTGGATATGTTGGTTCAAAGCCACTTCTATTGCCCGCTCCCAACCGGTTTCTACTTGTAATAGCTGTACTAGTCGAGGTTGTTCGGTTAAATGATGTTTTTTAAACCATTCCAATAAGGTATGTTCGCGTTTACCTAAGGCTTCTTGTTGCAAGGCCATGAGTGAGGCGTATTCTCCTTGCGTCATTTGTAAATGACTTTTCAATTGATCCAATTCTTTAGTGTTTTGCTGTAAAAGAGTACGTTGTTCAAGAATTCGTTGAGTTATCTGTTCTTGTTGAGTTTTACAGTGTGTATATTTTGCTTCAATCGAGGCTAAAATTTCGTTTAAATTTTCAGATTGTTTATTCTGAGGATTCAAAATGTTAGTTTGTTCATCATGCTCATGTTGCAAGCGGTCAATACGTAGGTTTAATGTGTGAGATTGCTGTTGATCAAAGTGGTTTTGTGTTGTAACACTATGGTGCTGTTGTTTTAGTTCAATAAAAGAGGTTTGGATGGTTTCCCATTGGGTTTGCCATCCGGCATAATTTTTCTCCGCTTGTTTTAATGAAACTAGGCTTTGTTCAGTGGCTACCTGAAGTTCAGTTTGTTTTTTCTGGAGTTCATTAAGTCTTTGATTAATCTGAATCTGATTTGCTTCGCTGGATTGGCATTGTTCTTCAAGAACCGCTTTCTTTTTGGTTAAGTCGGCTAGCTCGAGTTGATTTTGCTGAAGTTGTGTTGTTTGTGTGCGTAAATTTTCTTCTAAACGGGTTACTTCATTGCCGAGTTCATAATATTCAGTTTGAAAGTTACTAAAATTTAGTCGTGCTTGAGTTTGCTCAATACGATCGGCTATTACCTGTGCGGATAAATGCTGTTGTTCAAGTTGAGAGGCATGTAGTTGTTCTTCAACCGATTGTATTTCATTTAATTGAGTGTGTAGTTGTTCCTGAAATGTTTGATAACGAAGAGTTTGTAATTGAGCTTTTAGGAAACGTTCTTCTTCTTTAAGTGATTTGTAGCGTTCCGCGGCGTTGGCTTGACGCTGTAAATGCTTAAGTTGTTTGCTAAGTTCTTCTCTTACGTCATTTAAACGATTTAAATTTTCCTGTGTATGTTCCAAACGTAACTCGGTTTCACGACGTCGTTCTTTATATTTTGAGATGCCAGCTGCTTCTTCAATATAAGCACGCAGCTCTTCAGGTTTAGCTTCCACAATGCGAGAAATCATACCTTGTTCAATAATGGCATAACTACGTGGACCTAGACCCGTACCTAAGAAAATATCTCGGATATCACGTCTACGGCAACGGGTTCCATTAAGAGAATAGATCGATTGGCCTTCTCGCGTGATTTCACGTCGAATCGAAATTTGCGTATAGCTATTGTATTGACCTCCTAGACTTGCATCAGAGTTATCAAAATTGAGTTCAATCGATGCCTTGCCTAGTGGTTTTCGGGTATGGCAGCCGTTAAATATCACATCATCGAGTGATTGACCTCGTAGTTGTTTGGCAGAGCTTTCGCCCATAACCCAGCGTATGGCATCGATAATATTCGATTTTCCACAGCCGTTGGGGCCTACAATAGCGGTAAGATTACTCGGAAAAGCCACGGTAGTGGGATCAACAAAGGACTTAAATCCTGCTAATTTGATACTTTCTAGACGCATAAGTGTATTAATATCGATTTAATAGGAAAAAGTATAGCATTTATAGAGAATATACCCATAGCGCCCCAAGGTGCGAGTTTGCATCTTCAAGTGCGAGAGTGATTTAAAAGAAAAATCGACTCAATATAAAATGATATCTAAGGCTTTCAGTGAAATAAAGAGCGGTATAAAAAAGCCTAGACATACGCTCATTTGAATGCAGAGCGTATATCTAGGCTATCCGAAGGTAAGTTATATTCTCACACTTGAATTTTTGTCTGTGTTGCTATGCAAGACTCAATCGAGGTACTTGTCAAAAATCCAATAACGGTGAGTATATATTCTTCTATCTTCTAGTAGCGGTTGCCTGAGCTGCCAGCTAATTGGCTTCCTGCTACAGCACCTAATCCTGCGCCGGCTATTGTCGCTACAGTTCTACCAGAGCCACTACCAATCGTGTTACCTAATAGACCACCTACTGCGGCACCACCTAAACCTCCGGCCACGCGTCTTTGGTCGGGTGACATCGTATCGCAGGCTGTTAGGCCGACTAATAAAAGGCCTATTAAGGCGAATGAATTAATTTTTTTCATATTTTACCCCATGGAAAATGAAATAATTTTTGGACTATTTATCTATCGTTCTTATAAAAAGTATAGGCAGTGGGGGAGGTAAATACCAGTTACACCCGACAAAATCGTTTAATAAATGTACAGTTAGATTGGGTTATAATGAGAGTTCATTTCTAATAGGATCTGATGATGCAAAATATCCAATTAAAAATTTTGGACTCCCGATTAGGTGAGGAATTTCCATTGCCGAGCTACGCCACAGAGGGATCCGCAGGATTAGATTTGCGCGCGTGTACTCAGCAGGGCATACAATTATTGCCTAACCAGACCGAGCTAATATCCACTGGTTTAGCGATTTATATTGCTCAGCCAAATTTAGCGGCTGTGATCCTGCCGCGTTCGGGTCTTGGCCATAAGCATGGTATTGTACTTGGAAATCTCATTGGTCTCATTGATTCCGATTACCAAGGCGAGTTATTCATTTCGTGTTGGAATCGCGGCCATAGTGAGTTTGCAATCCAGCCCGGAGATAGAATTGCTCAACTAATGTTTGTACCGGTCGTTAGAACACAATTTGAATTGGTTCCTGAATTTGTGCAAACCGAACGCGGCGTGGGTGGCTTTGGACATTCTGGCGTGCAATAAAGTTTAAAATTGTTTAGATAGAATGCTTGATAAGCTAGGATGGGAGGTTATGCTGTATTCTATCAATAAAATTAATAGTGCATAAATATAATATGAAATATTTTGCTTGAATAATTTTATATACTGAGCAGTAAAAATTTTCTGTTAGACTACACGCCACCACTTTTTCTAATAATAAGATTATGATAACTATAACCAATAACAAAAAGCTAAGCTTATTAAATCATTTTAAAAAAATTAAATATTCAGAGCTACGGATTGTTGAATTAAAAAATTTAATTAAGGAAAATAAACTAAAAAATTTTGAACTTAAGTCTATCCAATTAAAAGCGATTCTTTTTTTGTTTCCTAAGCTCGATCGATTTAATGCCTTCAAACTTTTATTAAAACGTTTTGATATTAAATTGTCTGCGCTATCTGAACTCGAAATAAAAGTACTTAGCGCTTGTTTATCCCAGGATCCGGCTTTCAATGATTTATTACCATTCGATAAAAAAAATTTTGGGGGTATTTTTCCTGCTAAACAAAATGTCAAGAGAATGACTCCCTATTCAATACCAAAAAGAACAGAAGATAAGATTTATAATCGCTGTCAATCTAATACGAATTCTAGAGAAAGTAATAACGAATCACAGGCTAAGGTTACTAAGAGGAGTCAATTATCACTTGCACAATTCAGATTATCCATTATAAAAGAGTGTTCTGAATCGAGATTAAATTTTTTTAAAAGAAACGTTCAGGAATATGGTCATCAAGCCATCATTGCTTCTATGAACATAGAAGATCTTAAAAATTTTATTGAACTTTTTCCTCCAAATGATGCCATTAAGTTCTTGAACTCTCCTTTGATGAGGGATCAGATAGAAGGCTTTCAACGACAAAATGGCCAACTATCAAAGGAATTTTATATCGATCTATTAAATTACTTTAAACCTTATCAAAGAGATGCGGTTAAAAAATTGTTAAGACCTATTAGCCCTGTTATAAGCACGAAATTGTTAAAACTGGGGGCATTTAAAGAAAACAAAGCAAAATTTGCTTATACATTGCTTCCAGACATAGTACCAAGCGATAATATGCTTAGAACAAGATAATCTTTATTCTGTATTTAAACAGATATATTTAATTTCTAAATAGTCTTCGATACCATATTTTGAGCCCTCACGCCCAATGCCAGACTGCTTGAAACCACCGAAGGGTGCGACTTCATTCGAAGCGCGCCCGGTGTTGACGCCGACGATACCATAGTCGAGTTGTTGGGCGACATGGATAACCCGATCAACATTTTTCGTATAAAAATAAGCAGCGAGTCCATATTCAGTGGCATTGGCTAAATCGATGACTTCTTTTTCCTCAGAAAACTTAAATAATGCCGCGACAGGTCCAAAGGTTTCCTCTTTGGCAATTAACATAGTGGCTGTGCAATTTTTTAAGAGTGTCGGTTGGAAGAAACTCCCACCTAACGTATGTATTTTTCCGCCACATACCAGTTCGGCTCCTTGATGCAATGCATCGGTAATATGTTTTTCTACTTTCTTAACCGCCGCTTGATTGATCAAAGGACCTATTTGAACAGTATCTTCTAGACCATTACCTACTTTTAACTGTTGAATGGCATCAGCTAATTTTTTTGTAAAACGTTCATAAATTTTTTCATGAATATAAAAACGATTGGTGCATATACACGTTTGGCCACTATTACGGAATTTTGATGCAATAGCGCCTAGGATTGCTTGATTGATATCGGCATCCTCAAAAACAATAAACGGTGCATTGCCGCCTAATTCTAGGGATATTTTTTTTACCGAATTAGCTGCTTTCTGCATTAATAATTTGCCAATAGCTGTAGAGCCAGTGAATGAAAGCTTGCGTATTGAAGAGCTGTCGGTAAAAATAGTGCCGATCAATTCAGAATTACCCGTAACGATATTAAATACACCGGGTGGTATGCCGGCTTTTTCGGCGAGTACCGCTAATGCTAAGGCTGAAAAAGGTGTTAATCCCGAAGGTTTGAGTACAATGGAACAGCCAGCGGCTAAAGCGGGTGCACATTTACGTGTGATCATGGCGTTAGGAAAATTCCATGGTGTAATAGCACCTACCACGCCTACGGATTGTTTGTTGACGAACAAATGCTGGTTGGCTAATGGTGCGGGTATGATGTCACCATAGATGCGTTTGCCTTCTTCGGAAAACCATTGGATAAAAGAGGCGCCGTAACGAATTTCTTCCTTAGCTTCTCTAATGGGTTTTCCTTGCTCTATCGTGAGCAACCGCGCTAAATCGTCGATATTTTCTAAAATAAGTGTGTACCAACGATAGAGTAATTCGCCACGTTCTACGGCGGTTTTTGATCGCCACATCGGCCAGGCGGCGGCGGCGGCGGCGATGGCATCAAGTACGTTTGCTGTTTCTAAATCAGGAACCGTTCCAATGTTTTCCTCGGTAGCAGGATTGTTAACTTGGATAGTTTTTTTTGCATGGATCCATTTTCCATTAATAAAACAACTTTGCTGAAACAGCGAAGCATTATTTAATTTCATATGGAGCATTCCCTAGTTGGTTTTTTCAATATTGACTTGCAATAGACGAATAAGACGATTATCAGCACGTAAAACTTTAAATCGAAAAGGATGAATAGTCGTACTGGCGCCGCGTTTCGGTAAATAACCAAAACGATTCGCGATGACTCCACCGATGGTATCAAATTGATCGGTCGCTAAATGAGAATTAAAAAAATCATTAAAATCCTCAATGGGCATCATGGCTTTGACAATAAATTGATTAGGATTTTGTTCTTGTATAAAAACTTCCTCATTAGCATCATATTCATCTTCAATTTCACCCACAATTTCTTCTAAAACATCTTCAATAGTCACTAGACCAGATACGGCACCATATTCGTCAACGACAATAGCCATATGATAATGTTTATGTTGAAATTCTTCGAGTAAACTGTTTAAGCGTTTACTTTCCGGTATAAACACCACAGGGCGTAAGATATCACGGATATCAAAACTGTCTTGATGGTCTAATGGATTGAATTTGAGCAAGTCCTTTGCCAATAATAAACCAATAACACGTCGTTCATCATTAATAACCGGGAAACGCGAATGACCCGATTCGATAACGATAGGAAGTAAGGTTGCTAAATTAGCCTTTTCGGAAATAATGGTAATTTTGGCATGAGGAACCATAATATCTCTGACATGGATGTCAGAGATTTGTAATACGCCTTCAAGCATTTTGAGCGCCTGTGAGTTGAGTAGGTTGCGCTGGCGTGAGTAATGCAATAATTCTATCAGTTGTTTTCTATTTTTAGGACCTTGCTTGAAAGCTTGATGAACACGAGTGAGCCAGGGCTGACGATTTTTTTTTATCTTAAGTTTATCGTCAGATGTAGGGGTTTTCATAACCTAATTCCTTTAATAATTGAATTTCTATGGTTTCCATTTGGGTGGCCTCTTTGTTATAAATATGATCATAACCGATCAAATGTAAACAACCATGAATAACCAGATGTGCCCAATGGGCTAAGCGGGTTTTTGCTTGTTGTTTAGCTTCTTGATTAACCAGCATGGCGCATATGACTAAATCGCCTAGAAACGGTGAGTAAATTTTAGGTGGCGGCTCAAAAGGAAATGATAAGATATTAGTAGGTCCTTTTTTATGTCGATAAAAGTTATTCAGCTCAGCACTTTCTTTTTTACTAACAAGCCGTATATTCACTGCGCTACTTCCAATTTTATTTGAGAACGCTTTGTTTACCCATTGTTGCAGGAAATAACGACTAGGAATAAAAGTGTGACTAGTAACAGTTTGTATCGTGATTTTAATGCGCTTTTCTTTGGCTTTCGTTTTGCGCATAAGCTTGTAGTATGGCTTGTACCAATGTATGTCTGACAATATCTTGCATTTGAAATTCAGTAAAGCTGATACCCTTTATTTTTTTTAAAATATTTAAACAATGACACAGACCTGATTCTAGGCCACGCGGTAAATCGGTTTGTGTAGTATCACCACTCACAACCACTTTGGAATTAAAACCGATGCGTGTCAAAAACATTTTCATTTGTTCTTTCGTGGTATTTTGAGCTTCATCCAAAATAATAAAGGCATCATTTAATGTACGTCCACGCATATAAGCTAAAGGAACGACTTCAATAATGTGTTGTTCGACGAGTTGCATCACTAATTCAAAACCGAGCATATCATTCAATGCATCATAAAGGGGGCGAAAGTAAGGATCGAGTTTTTGCGAAAAATCACCCGGTAAAAAACCTAGCTTTTCACCCGCTTCAACGGCGGGTCTAACGAGTATGACTCGGCTAATTTGTTCTTTCTCTAGCGCGGATACTGCGCAAGCGACAGCCAAGTAAGTTTTACCGGTTCCCGCGGGGCCTAAACCAAAATTTATATCGTGATTTAAAATACGATCGATATAAAGTGCTTGATTTGGGCTATGAGGTTTGATAGGGCCACGTTTAGTTGGAATCACAATACCAGGTGTTTGAAGGGGCTTTAGTGTCATATTCGGATCAGTTTGAGCGGTTTGCAAGACGAGATGAATAGTATTCGACGTGAGTGTGTGTTTTTTTGTGCCGGTTTCTGCGTAAAGATGGTGTAAAACTTTAGCGGCAACTTCAACAGCAGAGTTAGGGCCGTTAATTTGAAAGTCATGACCACGATTATAAATGCAAACGTTGAGTTTTTGCTCAATTTGACGTAAATGCTGATCAAAGGGACCACAAAGATTCGCTAAACGATGATTATCTTCGGGCATGAGTTGAAAAGTATAAGCTTGAGTATTCAATTTACTATTAATTCTCCTCGTAAAGAGTTTCTTAATACCTCAGTAATAGTAATAGGAACTAATTGACCTATTAAGCGCGCGTGACCTCTGAAGTTAACCACACGGTTATTTTCTGTACGCCCTTGAAATTCCTCTTTATTTTTCTTAGAAGGACCTTCAACCAATATTTGATGGACCTTACCGCACATTTTTTTACTTAGGGCCTGTCCTTGAAATACTAGGAGATTTTGGAGGATCTGTAAACGTTGTTTTTTTACGAGGGGAGATACATCATCTGGAAGTTCTGCTGCCGGCGTACCAGGTCGGCGACTGTAAATAAAACTAAATGAATGATCAAAACCTATAGATTCGACTAAATTAAGAGTGGCTTGAAAGTCTGCTTCAGTTTCTCCAGGAAAGCCAATAATAAAATCTGAAGAAATAGCAATATTGGGTCGAACTTTGCGTAATTTACGAATTTTAGACTTAAATTCTAGTGAGGTATAACCACGCTTCATCGCCGCTAAAACTCGATCGGAGCCACTTTGCACCGGTAAATGTAAATGATCGGCTAATTTTGGTACATCGGCATACGCTTGAATTAAACGTTCTGAAAATGCTAAGGGGTGAGAGGTAGTAAATCGTATACGCAAAATAGGGTCTATTGTGGCGATATAGCGTATTAAATCCGCTAAGTCGGCTATGCCGCCTTCATGGCGAGGACCTTGATAATCATTAACATTTTGTCCTAATAAGGTAATTTCACGGACACCTTGTTCACCGAGTTGTACAATTTCTGCGAGAACATCATCTAGAGGGCGACTAATTTCTTCACCTCGTGTGTAAGGAACGACACAAAAGCTACAATATTTATTACATCCTTCCATGATAGAGACATAGGCGCGGGGACCTTCAGCTCGTGGAGCGGGTAAGTGATCAAATTTTTCGATTTCAGGAAAAGAAATATCAACCACAGTTTGCTTTTTCTTTAAAACTTGATTGATCATATCCGGAAGTCGATGCAAAGTCTGAGGCCCAAATACAATGTCTACAAAAGGCGCGCGTTGAATAATACCGGCGCCTTCTTGACTCGCGACGCAGCCACCTACAGCGATGATGATATGAGCTCGCAAGGCTTTAATTTTACGCCATTGTCCTAGCTGGGAATAAACTTTTTCTTGCGCTTTTTCACGAATAGAACAGGTATTTAAGACGATGACGTCTGCTTCGTGTGGATCCTTAGTCAAGATTAAGCCATGAGAATGAGATAAGAGGTTGTATAGACTTTCTGAATCATACGCATTCATTTGGCAACCATGCGTCTCAATGTAAATTTTTTGTAATAACATAAAGTTTCTTTACTGATCGAGTTTTTCTTTTAATAAATGATTTAATTGTTGAGGGTTTACTTTACCACCTGAAGCTTTCATGACTTGACCCACAAAAAAACCAAATAGTTTATTTTTTCCAGATCGATAGTCAGCTAATTGTTCAGGATATTTTATTAAAATCTCATCAATAATTCTCAAGATGGCGGTTTGATCCGTAATTTGTTGTAGATTTTTTTCTTGAATGATTTTATCAGTGGTTTTGTTGCTGCTCCATAATTCTTCAAACACGTTTTTGGCGATATTGCTAGAAATCGTGTTGTCAGCAATTCGTTGCAATAGAGTAGCTAATCGTTTGGCACTAATGGGAGATTCAATAATGGTGAAATTTGATTTATTTAGAGCGGCTGCAAGTTCTCCCATGATCCAATTGACGGCTAATTTAGCGGGAACATTTTCTTTAACAACCTCTTCAAAATAGTTAGCTAATTCGCAAGTAGCTGTCAGTAAACTCGCATCATAAGCACTTAACTTATAGTCTGTTTGAAAGCGAGCTAATTTTTTTTGTGGTAATTCAGGTAAAGTTTGATAGAGTGTTTCAATAAAATCAGCATTGATAAAGACAGGACATAAATCCGGGTCGGTAAAATAGCGATAATCTTTCGCATCCTCTTTACTGCGCATGGGGCGAGTTTCTTGTTTATCGGTGTCATATAAACGGGTTTCTTGGTCAATGTGGCCACCGTTTTCTAAAACCGCAATTTGGCGTTCAATTTCATATTGAATCGCTTTTTCTATAAAACGAAACGAATTTAGATTTTTAATTTCGACGCGTTTTCCTAGTTGTTTTTGGTTAGCTCTACGTACAGAGACATTGGCATCGCAGCGAAATGAGCCTTCTTGTAAATTACCATCAGAGATATCCAAGTAACGAACCAAGGTATGTAATGTTTTAAGATAGATAACCGCTTCTTTGGGTGAAGTTAAATCGGGTTCTGAAACAATTTCTAATAAAGGAGTTCCGGCACGATTCAGATCGATGCCCGTCATATTTTCAAATCCCTCATGTAGCGATTTTCCAGCGTCTTCTTCTAAATGAGCGCGCGTAATACGAATAATTTTTTGTTCTCCATTTTCTAAGACTATCGTTAAGTGTCCAGGGCCGACAATAGGATTTTCATGCTGACTAATTTGATAGCCTTTAGGCAAATCAGGGTAAAAATAATTTTTACGTGAGAAAATTGAATAATGAGGGATGTCTGCTTGGATACTTAAACCAAATTTAATGGCCATATTCACGGCTTCTGCATTTAAAACGGGTAGTACACCCGGTAAAGCTAAATCGATTGCGCACGCTTGTGTATTGGGTTCAGCGCCATAGGCGGTTGCTGCCCCTGAAAAAAGCTTTGATAGTGTGGATAATTGAACGTGAACTTCAAGTCCTATAACAGATTCCCATGCATCAGCAGGTTTTTCAGGCTCGACTTTGCTATTTTTTGATGATTTTTTGTGTATAGCCGAGGTCATAGATTAAAACTCTCCGGTACTTTTTGATGCCAATCGGTCGCTTGTTGATAACGATGTGCGGCATTCAATAATTTTGCTTCAGTAAAAGGTCGGCCAATGAGTTGCATCCCTAAGGGAAGTCCATCAAGAAAGCCTACTGGAATTGAAACAGCAGGTAGGCCTGCTAAATTGATAGCGATCGTGTAAATATCGGATAAATACATACTCACCGGGTCGTTGGTTTTTTCACCTAGTTTGAATGCAGTTGTTGGTGTGGTAGGTCCTAATAAGATATCAACCTGCTGAAAAGCTTCTTTAAATTCTTGAATTAAAAGAGCGCGAATTTTTTGTGCTTTAGCGTAATAAGCATCATAAGATCCAGCGGATAAGACATAAGTACCCATCAACAGCCGTCTTTTTACTTCATTACCAAATCCTTCGCCGCGGGTTCTTTCATAAAGATCTTTTAAATCAGTCGGATTATTACAGCGATAACCGTAACGCACACCATCATAACGAGCAAGGTTGGAAGAACATTCAGCGGATGCAATAATATAATAAAGCGGAATACCTAAATGACAATTAGGTAAACTGACGCTACTCACTTTTGCGCCTAATTTTTCATAGAGCTTAATAGCGGCTTGGATGGTTGCTGCAACTTTAGGATCAAGATCTTGCGAAAAATATTCTTTTGGCAAACCAATTTTTAAGCCTTCGAGAGAATCATTCAATGTCAATAAATAGTTGGGAACCGGCTGGTCGATGCTTGTAGAATCTTTTTCATCAAAACCTGCCATGGCATTCATTAGGAGCGCGGCATCTTCAGCGGTCTGTGTCATTGGACCGGCTTGATCTAAGCTAGAGGCAAAGGCAATAAGCCCATAGCGTGAAACCCGGCCATAAGTGGGTTTAAGTCCAGTAAGATTGCATAGTGCAGCGGGTTGTCTTATGGAACCTCCCGTATCGGTACCTGTGGCGGCAGGCGTTAATCGAGCAGCAACGGCAGCACTCGAACCACCAGAAGATCCGCCGGGTACACGCGAGATATCCCAAGGGTTTTTTACTGCACCATAAAAACTATTTTCATTGGATGAGCCCATAGCAAACTCATCCATATTAGTTTTCCCTAATAGCACGGTTCCTGCTTGATTCAGCCGATTGACCAATGTTGCGTCATAGGGAGGAATAAAATTATCTAACATTTTAGATGCGCAACTGGTTTTAATGCCTGTCGTGCAAAAAATATCTTTATGTGCAAAAGGAATCCCAGTCAAAGGCCCCGCACTGCCATTTTGATGTTGTCGATCAGCCTGTTTGGCTTGCTCTAGCGCTACAGTGGGTGTGATCGTAATAAAACTGTTTAAGGTTTTATCATATTTATCGATACGCGCTAAAAAATGTTGGGTTAACTCTTTGCTTGATATTTTTTTGGCTCGAAGGGCGGTAGATAACTCAGCGAGCGTATGGTTATGCATAGTTGTTAATCTCTTCTAAAGTTATTCTAAAACAAGGGGGACGCAATAGAGTCCTGCTTCTGTAGAGTCAGTGAGTTGTTGAAAATCTTTTCTATGTACAATCTCAGTGATTTTATCAGGACGTAAGCGTTGCGTGATGCCAAAAGGATGAGCGACGGGCTGTACCGAGACAGTATCGACCGCATCCATTTGACTGGCTAGCTTAAAAATGTCTTGTAGACTGATTAAGTATCGAGTAGCTTCCTTAGGATCGATTTGTATCCTAGCGAGATCAGCAATTTTATTAACATCTTCAAGTGTAATCACCATAGCGAACAAAACTCCAAATCTAAAATACTATAAAAAGCTCGGTATTATACCTATTACGCTTAAATTTGCGAATCTGAAAATATTATGTTGAAGTGACTCCAGACTTTGCTGCGATTTTATTTTTCCTATCTTGTCAGGTTGCTTGCATAAAATCTTCTAGATTTGCTAAAGTGCTTAGGCACACACTATATTGTGTAGGTAAACGCTCATACGTAGGTGGTCAACTTTATGCTAAGCAAATTCCGCGGTTTATTTTCTAAAGACATTTCCATCGATTTAGGCACAGCCAATTCATTAATTTATGTTCGTGGCGAAGGAATTGTCCTTAATGAACCATCTGTAGTCGCTATTCGTTTAGAAGACGGAAATCAGCGCCGTGTACTTGCGGTAGGCTGGGAAGCTAAGCGCATGTTAGGCCGTACTCCCGGTAATATTAATGCGATACGCCCCTTAAAAGATGGAGTCATCGCTGATTTTTATGTCACTGAGAAGATGTTGCAGCATTTTATTAGCAAAGTCCATCAAAATCGTTTTTTACGTCCTGCTCCTCGAATTTTGGTTTGTGTACCCTGTGGATCAACGCAAGTTGAGCGTAGAGCGATTCGTGAATCGGCTTTAGGTGCCGGTGCTAGAGAGGTTTATTTGATCGAAGAACCGATGGCAGCGGCTATTGGTGCAGGCATGCCCGTTGACGAAGCGCGTGGATCATTAGTGGTGGATATTGGAGGTGGAACTACTGAAGTGGCTGTCATTTCTTTGGGTGGCGTGGTTTATTCTCAATCCGTGCGTATTGGTGGTGATCGTTTCGATGAAGCGATTGTCAATTATGTTCGACGTAGTTATGGAAGTTTAATTGGTGAACCTACCGCCGAACGAATTAAGCACGAAATTGGTACCGCTTTTTCTCTGTCTGAAGTACGCGAAATTGAAGTACGCGGACGTAATATCTCAGAAGGCGTTCCTAGAGCTTTTGTTTTGAATAGCAATGAAATTTTAGAAGCGTTGCAAGAACCTTTAGCCAATATTATCGGTGCCATTCGTACTGGATTAGAGCAAACGCCACCTGAATTAGCGGCTGATATTTCAGAAAGAGGAATGGTTTTGACGGGTGGCGGTGCCTTATTAAGAAATTTAGATCGTCTAATTACCGAAGAAACCGGTATGCCTGTCGTCGTAGCAGAAGATCCATTAACCTGCGTTGCGCGGGGTGGTGGTCGTGCACTCGAGATTATCGATGAAATGGGTGGGGATTTTTTAGTCAAAGATTAGCAGGTAAGCGCTATTAAACTATTATTTAACCGTGGAAAAACCTCTTTAGGGTTAAGGCTAGTTTTTTTTGTTCTTTTATCGCTATTACTTATTTTATTGGATTATCATCATTATTTACCGTCACTGCGGCGCACCTTAAATAACGTTGTGGCACCTTTGCAATACATGGTTGATGCCCCGGTGCAATTATTTCACACTATCAGCAGCAACTTTGTAACGCGACAAAAAATTCAATCTGAAAATGCCGTTTTACGTACGCAGCAAGTATTATTACAAGCTCGATTGCAACGTTATGCCGCTTTAGAAAGTGAAAATAGGCAATTGAACCAATTATTAGCTGCGACTGAACATCTCAAAAAGCAGCATGTTCGTTTGGCACGATTATTACTGGTTAATGCCGATCCTTTACTTAACGAAGTAATCGTCGATAAAGGACAATCGGATGGGGTCAGAGTAGGTCAACCGGTATTGGATGCCAATGGGGTGATGGGTCAAGTCATCAGTGTAGATTTTTTAAGTAGTCGCGTGCTATTACTGACCGATTTTCGTAGTGCAATTCCTGTCCAAGATGTACGTAGCGATGCTCGTGGAATTTTAGTGGGAAGAGGACGGCTCGCAAAACTTTTATTAAAAGATATTCCCGGTACAGTGGATATTAAAGTGAATGATCTATTAGTGACTTCTGGCTTAGGAGGACGTTACCCAGCCGGCTATCCTGTCGGTGTCGTTAGTGCGATTAATACGAATGTTGCAACACAATTTGCGAGTATACAAGTTGATCCGAGTGCACAATTAAATAGAAATCGGCCGGTTTTATTAATTTCGTCAGTCAATACACCCACTTCTGAAATTAATTCGAAGGCTAAAATACTTTCACGCGCGGTTAAAAAATAGGATAGCAGAATGAAACCACTTTATTTTTCTACCTTATTGCTCATTGCGATTAGCTTTTTTGCAGCGATAATTCTGAATATTATTCCTTTACCTCCTGTTTTAGCATTATTTTTTCCTTTATGGTTACCCTTAGTCTTAATTTATTGGATCGTGGTATTGCCGGAGCATATTCATTTTACTTTAGCCTGGATACTCGGATTATTTATAGATGTGCTATATGGTAGCTGCTTGGGCGAACATAGTTTGGCTTTATGTGTGGTTGCTTATTTGGCTTACCGTTTTCATTTGCAATTTCGGATGTTCCCATTGCTGCAACAACTATTATTTATCTTTGTTGTGTTAATGATCTATCAAATGATACTTATTTGGATACACGCTTGGCTTGGATTTCCGGTTGATTTTCGCTGGGCTTGGATATCTTTATTAATGAGTGCTTTAGTCTGGCCATTGATGGGTAATGTACTAAGAATAAACCCTTTAGATATGCGCCATTAATTTTTAAATATAAAAAGTTAATTGGTTAATTTTATTCAAAATATTTTTTTATTTATATTAAGAAAAATATTTAGTAAAATATAATTTGAATTAAAGTAAAAATGGAAATATTTATGAAAGAAAAATTTATACCGGCGGATAAACAAAATTTTGATAGACACCAACGATTTATCATATTGCATTATACCGTTTTAGAAGAAAAGGACTCCATAGAAACATTAACTCGCGGCGGTGTTGGCGCACACTTTTTAATTCCAAAACAATCCTTTAAAGAGGGAGAAGAATCCTTTGATTATTATCAATTTGTAGATATAAACAATCGTGCTTGGCATGCCGGTATCAGTGAATTTGCGGGTAGACGTGGTTTAAATGATACGTCAATAGGTATAGAAATCGTTAATTATGGTTATGGTTTAGTCCAAGATTCTGGAGAAGTATTATTTACCTATCAAGTTGAGAATCAACTTAAAGAATTTATTGTTGAAACTTTAAAAAAAGAGGATGAAAGTTTATATCAGCTTTTAGAAAAGGAACAATTATTCACTGCGTTTTTATCCGACATGACACGCGGTTTAGTGCCGCCGCCTGATCGTGAAGTTTATAAAGAACAGGTTTCGCAAGATTTGATAAGTAAATATAAAACGTTAACTGAAGAATGGCGAAAAACTAACGATGTTTTTCTTCCTATTGAACAAGAAAAACTTTATCAATTAGAAAAGGAAGGGAAGCTTAAGTGGGATGAATATACCGATCACCAAATTGATACACTGGTCGATCTGATTAAAGGAATTCAAGAGCAAATAACAATCAAAGATGAAAAAGCAGTTTATTACCAAATAGCTCCTCAGTTTATAACAGGTCATGTTGATATTGCACCAGGTAGAAAGACGGATCCTGGCACACGTTTGTGGAAAAAATTAGCGGATCGAGAGATAGGCGCATGGCCTAATGAAGAGCAAGTATCAGCTATTGAGCAGGAAATTTACATTGAGCAAGGAATTGATTATAAATGGATACAAAATAATCTACGACATTATGGGTATAAAATAGAGGTGACAGGTCAATTAGATCTCCAAACCAAAGAAGTCATCAGAGCATTTCAAATGCATTTTGAACCTGAAAACTATTCGGGAGAACCTAGTGTAAAAACGATAAGCATCTTAGAAGCATTAATTAAAAAATATTACCCAAGCCAGCAATCGGATTATCCTCGTTCTTTTATTTCATCCAGTGTAAAAAAAAGTAATTTCTTTTCCGGTAAAGGGAGTGATGCAAATTCTGAAACAAATCCAACGACTTCCTTTAATTGTTGCGTAATTAGTTAGCAAGCCTTATTACTATTATCTGGTTGACCCTTTTAAATGGTCAACCGGATTTCTTTTTAAGTAGCTATTTTTTTATCTAGCAAGCGTATTGTTTACTATTTCTTATGATTAATAATTTGCTTATCCGCGCGTAACTAGTTGTATAAGCTGTGAAAAAGCCCTTGAAAACTTGTGGATAATGCAATCTTTTGCTAAAGTTGTTATACGTGATTGTATAAAATAACGTAAGTAAAATAGATATATACTATATATTGTTGTTTTAAAAATTATAACCACTATATTTAGTGAAGCTTATTTTATTACTTATGCATCAAAATTTTTAGAAAAAAACGAATGTTTCAAAAATCTTACCAATAAGAGATTAACTTAAGTCAAATATTAAAAACAATACTCACCGTAATCGTGTTTTGGGCAATGCCGTGAAAAAAATGACGAGTTGGCGGCAACACAGACAAAAATTCAAGTGAAAAAGAGTAATTATTAAAAGCATACTGAGTATCGATTGAGTATCTAGATTGCTTTAATCCAATAAAATTAATGTCATCTAATTAAAAAATTAACTAGCAATCTAAAGAAAATGGTTCCAAGGGGGATATATGTTTAGTAAAGCTAGTAATAAGCGCAGTTTATTAAGCTATTCAGGAAATGCAGCATTCAAAAAACGTATTGCACCAAAAATAGCAGCTCATATTGAAAAACCAATAGATGTTTCTTTAAGCGGAGAAGATGCCTGTTTAAATAAGTGGTTGATGGAAAATCTCAGTACGATTCTACCCATACACATCACTTTAGCGACGGGTCGGCCCTCAAAGAGGCTTGCAAAATTCTATCCTAAAAAGGCTTAATATGAGTAAAGTAAAGATAATATTATCTGACGGTACAGAATTTGAGCACGATTTTGGATGTAATAATCATTATGCCGAGATGTTTCAAATTATTCGTGAAATAATTGGTATTGATTCTCGAGTAAAATGGTTTAAAGATATAAAAGATGAATTTTATAATATACAATGTTTTGGCGATGTAAAAATCGATATTTCTAAAGATAATCCTTAAGCATTATAAATTATATAATCTTAATGTTTTCTTTTATTTGATAGAGTTGAATTAACTATTCAAGGAATGGATGTTTGATTGCGAAGTCAAACGGATTGGATTTTTATTTTTCTCTCCATACTATTTGCATAGCAAATCGCAGTATTTGTAAAGGATATGCTCAATTTACCGCCAAGAAGCCTTCTAATTATTTGTATTCGCCGCATTGGGGATGTTTTACTCGTTACTCCTTTAATTCGAACCTTTAAACGTCATTGGCCAGAAGCTAAGATTGATCTTTTGGTCTTTAAAGGGACTGAATCGATACTCAACGCCAATCCCGATATACAAAATATTATTACCATTGAAGAACATGCTGATTTTTATCAGCATTGCCAGTTAATAAAAAAAATTTTTCGCGCTTATGACATGGCGGTATCTACATTGCCTGGAGATAAAGCTAACTTATACGCTTTTGTTGCTTCGAAATATCGTTTAGGCATGTTAGGTGCGGATAAAAGTCGTTGGTGGAAACAGCGTTTACTCTCGGAAACGGTAGAGTTTGATAACATTGCTACGCATACCGTATTAATGAATTTACGTTTGGCAGAAGTTTTACAGTTAAATCCTTACGCAGAGATTGTTATCACTTGGCAGGAAAAAGATAGGCAGAAAGTAAGCCAACTCGTTGATATCAATAAAAAATTAGCTATTTTACACCTACAGCCTAAATTTTCTTACAAGGAATGGATTAAAGAAGGTTGGATAGGCGTCGCTACCTGGTTATTACAAGTCGGCTATACGGTGGTTTTAACTGGAGATAAAAATGAATTAGAAAAAAAAATTGCAGCCGAACTAATCGATAGCTTACCAGAAGGCGCTATTAATAGGGTAGGTTACTTAAATTTGAATCAACTTGGTTTTTTATTGAGTCAGGCTAAAATTTATATTGGTCCGGACACCGTAGTAACGCACATGGCGGCGGCTCTAGGTGTTCCAACGATCGCGTTATTTGGTCCAAGTAATCCAGTAAAATGGGGTCCTTGGCCCAAAGCTTGGACATTAAGCAATCCATTTGTTCGAGTTGGATCGCAACATAGAAATAATGTTTATTTAATGCAAGGTTTAGGCGTTTGCGTCCCTTGCTTTCAAGAAGGTTGTGAGCAACATATTCGAAGTCATAGTCGTTGTTTAGAAAATTTAACTGCTCAGCAAGTGATTAATAAAGTCAGAATTTTAATTAATTATCCGGATATACCTTCAGTTTAAACTATCTTTTATCTTTGCTTTCTGTGATATAAAAATGAAGACTGCAGTTGGAAAAAAGTAGATGAATTTAACATTTTAACGCTACTTCCCTAATTCGTATATGGTATATTCTGCTAGCTTTACAAGGTTTTTAAAAGTATATGCTTGCGTTAAGCGTGATTGTGATAGTAAAAGATGCCGCAAAAGATATCCAATGTTGTCTGGAATCAGTAAAGTGGGCGGATGAAATTATTATCTTGGATTCCGGTAGCCAAGATAATACGCTAGAAATTTGTCGACAATATACACAGAAAATTTTTTCCACCGATTGGCCAGGATTTGGTTTACAAAAAAATCGAGCTTTAGATAAAGCGAAAGGTAAATGGGTGTTGTCTATCGATGCAGATGAAGCCTTAAGCGCGAGCTTGATTCAAGAAATAAAACAGATTATAAGCAATACTCAGGAGCAACATGATGCTTTTGCGATTAAGAGAGCCTCATTTTTTATTGGAAAAAAGATTCGTTACGGAGATTGGGGTAGGGATAAAGTCATAAGGTTGTTTCGCCGCTTATCTCATATTCAATTTACACCCGCAATTATACATGAAAAATTAAATGGGTATGTGCATTTAGGTTGCTTGAAAGAAGTTATGTTTCACAAGACAATGGAAACTATTAGCCAAGTGTTAGTGAAGCTAGATCATTATTCTAGCTTTGGGGCTCTAATGGCTTATCACCAGCACAAAAAATCCTCTCTATTTAAAGCGATTTTGCATACAATGTGGTGTTTTATTCGTGGCTATCTATTAAGGCTAGGTTTTTTGGATGGACGTGAAGGTTTTATATTAGCTGTTTCCAATGCTTTAGGTGTTTTTTATCGTTATGTTAAATTAATCTATCTTTATCACAGGATAAACCATGTCAGTTGATGCATTGACTCCATCTCGTCCACTCAGAAATTATTTTCAACGACTTAGTCAAATTTTTGCGGTGGCGTCTGCATTTGTGTTACCACTATCAACTGCGGCGTTGATGATTTTTTTCTCAGCGACGGTGCTTTGTTGTTTATTAGCGGGGAATTGGCATGAAAAATATCTAGTTTTGCGTTATAACCCGATGGCATTGATGTTTATTTTATTTTTTGGACTATTTTTAATAGGTCTTACTTATACGACGGTGCAACGACCAATCGCTTTCCATACCGTAATAAAATATAGTAAATTTTTGCTAGGATTTTTTTTGTTTAGTACCTTTCGACATGACAAGACAGCCCAGTATGCTTTTTTTGCATTTTTATTATCGGCTAGTCTCACGTTACTTTTTTCTTTGATTAAATTTTTTGGACACTGGGATTTTGTACATCGCTTTACTGCTGATTCAGGTGTTTTTAAGGATCATATTTTTACAGGATTTTTATTAGCTTTTACCAGTTATTGTTATGCTGTTTTAGCTTTCTCAATTAAAAAAACTTGGCGCTGGTTTTTTGTTTTGCTGTTTTTAGTAGCAGCTTATAACGTATTATTTATTAATCTAAGTCGATCGGGTTATGTGGTGTTAGTTAGTTTGTTGTTATTATTAGCTTGGCAACAATTTGCTTGGAAAGGTCTCCTGGCGGGATTATTAATCTCATTTTTTTTATGTGGTAGCTTGTTGTTTTTACCTGCTAATTTTAAAGAACGCTTCAATCTAGCACAGAGTGAAGTGACCCAATATAAACAGGGAAATTTTGCTACATCGGTAGGTTTACGTTTAGAGTTTTATCATAATAGTTTTAAGTTATTTAAAGAACATCCTTGGATAGGAACAGGTACAGGAAGTTTTGCACAAGACTATTTAGCAGTTGCTGAAAATAAACAATTTGCGACTCAAAATCCCCATAATGAATATCTCAATATTGCAGTGCAATTTGGTTTATTAGGGATGGTTATTTTGTTAAGCTTGTTTATTGTTCATGCCTGGGCAAGTTTTCGATTGCAAGGTATACGTCAATATTTTGCGCAAGCGGTTTTGGTTTCTATTGCGGTGGGTTCATTGTTTAATTCTTGGCTTATGGATGTCACTCAAGGTTGTTTTTATGTTATTTTCACCGCTTTGTTGTTCGCGGGATTATCCTATAAATCTGAGAAAATTACTTTCAAATCTAATTAATTTACATTATTTAAGCCAATTTTGGCACGAATTCGTTGGTTTTCAGTTACTTTTTTTAACAAATTAAGATTTATTGGTTCTTGTTCGCGATTAGTTTGTTGATGCCACAAATGAATAACGGGAACCGCGAATTTTCCTGATTTACGATAAATCCCTGCGCGAATTAAGCGGATGACTAAGTCCGAATCTTCATATCCCCATCCTGTAAAGCTTTCATCAAAACCATTGACGGTCAAAAAATCTTCTTTCCATAAACCTAAGTTACAACTTTTTGCTCCTTGCCAATGCTTCGCTTGTAATTTTCGTAATTTATTTAATCGAATTCGTAATAAAGGAAATAAACGATTTGACTGGCGATGAAAATAGTGTAATACCCATTGTAGTGTTGTGTGTTTATAAATGGGTAAAAATTCTTGCAGGATTTTTTGCGTCAATTTTTTCTCTAGTAGTAGGCGATGGCCAGAAAGAAACCAATGAGGTTCGGCTAGTAAGTGATGATTTTCAATAAAATCGGAGAAGGGGACACAGTCGCCATCCAGAAAAATAAGATAATTATGATGGGCGCGTAGAACTGCTTTATTCCGGATTTTAGCTGCTTGAAAACCTTCATCTTTTTGCCAAACATGTTTGAGGGGATAATTAAGTTGACCTCGTAATTGGTTAATTAATAATCGAGTTTCATCGGTTGAGCCATCGTCAGCCACAATGACTTCATTCGGTAACCGTGTTTGTTGTGCTAAGGCCGATAAAACTAAATGCAAGGCATCAGGACGATTGTAGGTAGTTATAATCACAGAAATAGTTGGCAATTTTGATGACATGATAGACCCTAGCTGATTATCATTGGCGTTAAAAAATAAAAATTTTACTATATAAAATATATATCGCGCGCACTTGAAGATGTAAACTCGCATCTTGAGGTGCAATGAGTATAATGAGTATATATTTAATCACAAGCTTATGAGACGTTATTAAATTAATAGAAAACATCTATATTAAGTTTGTTTTTAACAATTTGAATTTGGATATTTTATAGGCCAGCTAACGTTCGATTTTCATTTTATTTGGCATCCATCGAATGAAACAATTACTGTATTCAATATTACGCTTACTCATCGTGTTTTTAACGAGTAGTATCGTTTTTTTTGCATTGATAGTCATTGCAGGACGAATTTTAACACCCTATTTAAACAAACAAGCACAATCGGTTTCAAACTTAGCTGCTAAACTATTGCATAAACCCGTACAAATTAAGCAATTTTCTGTGGCATGGCAGGGCTTAACCCCTATTTTTCATAGTTCTGAAGTTATTATTTGGAATGACGCTCGAACCCATCCTCTATTAAGTGTTAATCAGCTTAATATAGGTATTGATATCTTCAATAGTTTACTGAGTGGAGGTATTAAATTAGGTGCGGTTAGTGTGAATGGTATTCAGTTAGTTGCTCACCAAACTAAAGATAATCAATTAATTTTTAATGGAATTAACACATTATTCGATCAAACTTCTGCGCCTAATTCGAATGCCGTGAATGAATTAATAGGATGGTTTTTAGCTGAACCCCAGTTAAGTTTAGAAAATGCGGATTTAAAATTTTATCCAAAATCGGGTCCTGTATGGCCGACAATGCACATAAATTTACTATTAAAAAATAGCAGTGATCGACATCAATTAAGTGGGCGATTGAGTTTTTTACAAGAAAAATTTTCTGAATTAAATTTTAAAGTCAATCTGAGTGGTTCCCTGCTATCATCTTCTCAAAACCATCTTAGGGGACCTATTTATATACACGGCCAAAATATTTTTCTGGATCGATGGTTTAATCAGTGGAAACCCAGCTTGCAGCTACAAAATGCGAGAGCAAATTTTAAAATATGGGCCACGTGGCAATGGGATCATTTTACGCAATTTCAAGCGTTGATCACTAACTTACAGGCAGCATCGGTAAAAATTGATAAACAACCCACGCTTTCCTTTTCTCCTTTTTTCATGAATATACTTTGGCAAGTTACTAGCCAGAATAGCTGGAGTATAGGGGCGATGGTTCATCATTTCGGTGTGCAAGCGGGGAAAAAAACTCCAGGAATCCAAGGATTAGATGCTTATTTGCATATGACACCGCACAGGGGAAATCTTATTGCGCATTCTAACAATTTCAGCCTAGATTTTAATAAACTATTTAAAGCTCCGATACATTTGGATAGTTTATCGAGTCAATTGAATTGGCAGCAAAAAGATAATGCATGGCTAATCGAAGTCCCTAAATTTGAAGCCGCTAATCAGGATATTTCGGTTAACTCACAGTTTTCGTTATTAATTCCTAAACATGCCATTCAGTCCCAGATTAGTTTATTAGCTCACGTGAAAATAAATCATTCAACGCATATTAGCTATTATTTACCGCAAACTTTATTAGGTCCAGAGCTCAATCATTGGCTTAGTACCGCTATTAGTCAAGGATCAGGCTTAGGAAGTTTAGTATTACAGGGGCCAGTGAATCAATTTCCTTTTGATCAACATAATGGAACTTTTTTAATTGATACACAAATAAATGAGGTTACTTTAAACTACGAGCGAGCTTGGCCTATTTTGAAAAAAATTAATGGCGAACTTATTTTTTCTGGCCGGCAAATGCAAGTCTTAGTGGATTCTGCCGAGTTGCAAGATACGGCATTGAAGAATATAAAGGCCAATATACCGATAATTAAGAAAAACGTCCAAGCTATATTACATATTGCTAGTGGTCAAATTGATACTCGTTTAGAAAAAGGCCAAGCCTTTTTGCTGGCAACACCTTTGGCTCAAGGAGTTTTAAGTCAATTAAAAAATTTAATATTAACAGGCCCTTTGCAGCTTAGTATGCAAATAGCTATTCCTCTCGAATCAGGAAAACAAAAATTAAAATTACTGGGTCTAGCTCAGATTGAAAATGCTAAGTTAAAAATTCCAAAGCATGATATTCAATTAGAACAATTAATAGGACCTTTCAGCTTTAACCAGGATGGCATATCTGCCGAAAAATTGACGGGAATATTATGGAAAAAACCCATAGAATTGGCTATTCATTCCGTACCAAATTTGCAAATAACGATTCATTATGATGATCTCTTGACGCATTTAAAACCTGAACAAAATGGCTGGCGTTTCAGTATTGATAATCAAACAGCTAAAGGCACGGTTTTGATACCTAAAAGTAGTTTACAACCGATCGTAGCCAATTTTGATATTATCAATTTAGATTCATCGATTGAGTCTAAAGGAATCAACACGTGGAATTTTAAACAATTACCTAAGATCCATTTAAACGCTAGAGAAGTGCGTTATAAAGAGATGAGCTTTGGAGCAGTGCAGTTAAAATTAAGTCCCATGCTTGGAGGCGTGTTAGTTAGAGAATTAAATGCAGGGGATGCCAATTATCATCTTATAGCAAGCGGGGCATGGCATGCGGATCATTCCACCGAATTGAGAGGACAATTAGATAGCGCTAATTTAAGCAATTTTTTACGCAGCTGGGGTTTGCCAGCCAGTATCATCGCAGAACAGGCCCATATGCGATTTAATTTAAATTGGCAGGGTGCCCCCTATCAGGTGAGCTTTACTAAACTTAAAGGGTATTTTTCTTTTACGGCCAGCAATGGTCAGATTCCTGATATTGGATCGAGTAACGAAGCTAAATTAAACTTTGGTCGATTACTTACTTTTTTAAGCATACAAAGCTTAACTAAACGGTTGCAGTTGGATTTTAGTGATTTAAAAACTAAAGGTTTTGATTTTACTAAGTTACAAGGTAATTTTACTTTAAGAAATGGTAATGCTATCACGCGTGATGTGACTATCGAAGGTCCAGTTGCTTCAATAAGTATTGCTGGACGAATTGGAATGTTAAATAAGGACTATGATTTAGTGGTTAAAGTGGTACCGCATTTTACATCCAGTTTACCGGTGATAGTTGGATTGGCAGGTGGCCCGGTTGCCGGTGTTGTAACCTGGTTAGCCAATGCGGTATTAGGTTCTACCGTACAAAAAATTGCTGAGACCTCCTATCATATTACTGGATCTTGGAGTAAACCGGATGTAGTTAAAACTTCTGCTTAAGCCTATCAACTAAAAAACCAACATAGTTTACCTCAACAATATATTGCGATAAATTGTTGCATTTATTTTTATAAAATAAGATTAACAAGAGGTATTATGCCAGTAAGAGCACAAAAAAAATTTTCTTTATTTCCAAATAGAAACGTAAACCTAAACAAGCATAGTTTCTTTTTTTATCTAGATTGTGCTGCAGGTGAAGGATTAATTAATCTTTTGCTTACTGAATTGAAAAAAATTTCTAACCTTGAATTTGAATTCTATCTTAAATTTATTTTAAAGAAATGTATTAATGTGAATCGAAGTTTTTCTGATGCAGTCGAATTTTTTTCGATTTGGTTAGAAAAATCCCCTGATAGTCTTTTAGAAAAATTAAAAAATGCAGAGCTAAAGCGATATTTCAATAGAACTGAATTTGGTCATGACGGCGATAAATGGTATTTTCCTCACTTACTACACGTATTCTCAACATTAATAGAAAAAAAATCAATAACAGCTACTGTAATTTTGGAATACTTATTTTCAACTTTCGATTTTTTTAGTATCCCAGAGATTTTTGTCACAGAAGTTATTGGTTATGATCGATTAGAAGGGTGTATTAAAGAAAGTCCTACCATTTTTAAACAAGCTTTATTATTGAAAATTAATGACTTTGTAAAAAAGAATGAAACGATTGATATAGGTTTGCGTAGTTTCAGATATTTAAATTATGAAAGACAATTCATTAATCCCATTAAAAGAATAAAAACACAATCAGATAAACAAACCGATCGGTTGGAATTAGTTGCATACACCCAAACAGGAGGTTTTTTTATTTATCCAGAGATTAATAACTTCAATCCATCTGAATCTAGTATTTTATTTCCTCGATCTACTTATAGATAGAGGGAGTAATCGCTATTAAATTTGTTGAGATGAGTAAAATTGCATCCTGACTTCAGCTAAGTTAGGATGGCGAGTATGATGAAAAATAATCTAACTTTAGCCTGTGAAACCTTATTAGATCCCGCTGGACTGACTGAAAATCAATTACAAGTAATTTTAGGCCGCTTATTAACGCCTAAAGTGGATATGGCTGATCTGTATTTCCAAGCCAGTCAATTAGAGAGCTGGGTATTAGAAGATAGTATCGTTAAAAATGGAAGCTTTAATATTGAACGTGGTGTTGGCGTACGTGCCATCAGCGGTGATAAGACCGGTTTTGCCTATTCCGATGATATTGTATTACCCGCTTTAGAGTCTGCCGCCACCATGGCTGCGAGTATTGCTAAAGTTGGACAGCATGGCCAAATTCACGCTTGGCAAAAAAATCCGCTTTTAAAGTCATTATATCAACCGATTAACCCTATTTCTTCCTGGACAGAACAGGAAAAATTAAGCTTACTCCGTCAAGTAGATGAAGTGGCACGTGCTTGTGATCCGCGTATTAAACACGTTAATGTCAGTTTAGTAGGGGCACAAGAAGTGATCCTAGTGATTAATAGTGAGGGTGGTATGGCGGCTGATATTCGTCCTTTAGTTCGGTTAAATATTAGTGTGATTGCAGAAGATAAAGGGCTGCGTGAGCAAGGTTTTGCTGGGGGGGGTGGTAGAACCGGTTATAGCTATTTTATTACGGATCAGGTAGCCACTGACTTAGCAAAAGAAGCAGTCCGTTTAGCACTATTGAATTTAGAGGCAGTGAAAGCTCCTGCAGGTACGCTGCCGGTCGTGTTAGGGCCTGGTTGGCCAGGCGTTTTATTGCATGAAGCCGTAGGCCATGGTTTAGAAGGAGACTTCAATCGTAAAGGGAGCTCTGCATTTTCAGGTCGAATGGGTGAACGTGTTGCTTCAGCGGGATGTACGGTAGTGGACGACGGAACGATGCCTAATCGGCGCGGATCGCTGACTATTGATGATGAAGGTACACCTACTCAACGTACCGTTTTAATTGAGAAGGGTATTTTGAAAGCGTATATGATGGATAAATTAAATGCGCGATTGATGGGAACGCAATCGACAGGAAATGGTCGTCGCGAATCGTTTGCGTATTTACCGATGCCGCGTATGACGAATACTTATATGCTGCCTGGTCCTTATGTTCCAGAAGAAATTATAGCGACAGTAAAAAAAGGGATTTATGCGGTGAATTTTTCTGGAGGGCAGGTGGATATAACCTCAGGAAAATTTGTATTCTCTGCTTGTGAAGCTTACTTAATTGAGAATGGTCAAGTGACGCGGCCTGTTAAAGGAGCGACCTTGATTGGCAATGGACCTGATGTGTTAACACAAGTTTCTATGATTGGTAATGATCTTAAATTAGATAATGGCATTGGCAGTTGCGGTAAAGAAGGTCAGAGTATTCCTGTCGGTGTCGGACAACCTACATTAAAAATTGATGCGTTAACCGTGGGTGGTACTGCCATTTAATTAAGAAAAGATATGACAGAACAACAGACATCGCAATATCATACGGGTTTTTATAGTTATCGACGTTTATTGTATTACCTTCGCCATTATTGGAGTTGGTTTTTATTAGGTATCATTGGGACTATTTTATTAGCCAGCACGGATGCCGGACTTATTTGGTTTTTAAAACCCTTACTGAATAAAGGTTTTGTCGATAAAGATGAACATTTTATACATTACCTTCCTTTTATTTTAATTTTTGCTTTTTTAATTCGCGGTTTAGCGAATTTTTCATCTAGTTATTGCTTAGCACGGGTTGCAAGAAGTGTCGTGATGAATATACGACAAGACATACTGGTTAAATTATTACGTTTACCCGCTAAATTTTATGACAATACAACATCGGGTCAATTACTTTCTACCATTATTTATAATGTGGATCAGGTGGCCAATGCGAGTACCGATGCGTTAATTACATTAGTACAAGAAAGTTTTTTTGTGCTGGGATTAATTGTTGTCATGTTAATGGCGAGTTGGCAGTTGAGCCTATTGTTTTTTATTACGGTTCCAACCATGATTTGGATAGCTCGCTATTCTAGTCGACGTATGCGTAGCTTAAATAGTGCCGTTCAGGAATCAATGAGTGAAATGACGCAAGTGGCAGAAGAGGTTATCGATGGTTATAAAGTGATAAGAACGTTTGGTGGCGAAGAATATGAAATTAAAAAATTTAAAAATTTATTAGCTAGGAATCGTTTTCGTGAATTAAAGGTGGTTGTGACGAATTCTCTTGCCAGTTCCGGTGTGCAACTTATTGCCGGTGCCATTGCCGTAGTGACTATTTACTTAGCCATTTCACATTTAACACATATTACTGCGGGTGGATTTACTTCCATGGTAGGGGCCATGTTATTATTACTAAAACCCATGCGTAATTTAGCGGCGGTGAATAGCATCATACAGCGTGGGATTGCTGCAGCGGGTAGCATTTTTAATTTATTAGATGAAAAAAATGAATTAGATGCAGGCACACACACACTTAACGTACTTAAAGGTTGTTTAGAATATCGAAAGGTAAGTTTTGCCTATTTATCTCAACAACCTATTTTAGAGGATATCAGTTTTAAAATAAATCCCGGCGAAACGATTGCCTTGGTTGGGCGTTCAGGGAGTGGAAAATCTACTTTGGTGAATTTATTGCCCCGTTTCTATGATAATTATTTAGGAAAAATTTTAATCGACGGGGTTGATATCCGTGAACTAAAACTTAAAGATTTACGTAGTCAATTTGCTTTAGTATCCCAGCACGTTACGTTATTTAATGACACCATTGCACATAATATTGCTTATGGACAATTAAGTGATGTGAGTGAGTCAATGATAGTACGTGCAGCTAGGGCAGCCCATGCCATTGAGTTTATCGAACAATTACCTCAAGGTCTTAATACTTTAATTGGTGAAAATGGTGTGTTATTATCCGGCGGTCAACGACAAAGGATTGCCATTGCACGCGCTTTACTTAAAAATGCCCCCTTTTTAATTTTAGATGAAGCAACCTCTGCATTAGATACCGAAGCTGAGCGCCATATTCAAGCGGCATTAGAAGAACTTATGCATAATCGCACTACGTTGGTTATTGCCCATCGGCTTTCAACGGTAGAAAGAGCAAAGCAGATTTTAGTTTTAGATGCGGGTCGTATCGTAGAAAGAGGGACACACCAGGAACTACTCACAAAAAATGGTTATTACGCCAAACTTTATAGTATGCAGTTTAGAGATTAATAAGTTTAAAAAAAATGGAATGGAATAGAAATTACTGCTATAAAATTTATTTTTCTAAATTTTATTTATCTACCTATGGAAAAATAACTCCATGAGATACAAGTCTATCATAATCCCCAACTAATTTTTAAAATATAATGAGATCTAGTCCTATAATAGGTAGGCAATTATATGATGATTTTTTTTTCTGTAATAATAACTTTTTTTATTACTATTTTCTGTGTTGTTTTATTGTCTCCACTCGCTTTACGATTAAATTTAATTGATACGCCGGATATTCGAAAACAACATCAAGGAAATATTCCTTTGATTGGTGGTTTAGCAATGCTGATGGGTTTATTAGTCGGCTTGTTAACGTTGCCTATTTCCCTGCAAAATTATCGTAGTTTTATTGCGGGATCGGCTTTATTAGTTTTTGTGGGTATGTTGGATGATTTTCGAGAGTTATCAGCGAAAAGTCGTTTTTTTGCACAAATTATTGCGGTATTGTTAATGATTTTTTGGGGGAATGTTTATATTACCTATCTCGGTAATCTATTTTTTTTAAAAGCTATTTATTTAGGGCATTACACCAGTTTAATAGTGACGTTAATTGCCGGATTGGGAATTATTAATACCATCAATATGATAGACGGAGTGGATGGTTTAGCGGGAACTTTAGTTTTAGTGGAATTAATCTTATTAATTTATTGCGCGATGGCGACACAGCATTTTCCAGTGGCTACTCTATTATTGTTATTGGTAGCCAGTGTGTTAGGTTTTCTTTGCTTTAACTTTCCTTTTCCAGGTCGTGCCTATGCGCAAATATTTATGGGTGACGCGGGGAGTATGTTGTTAGGTTTTTCTTTAGTTTGGTTTTTAATTGAGCTTTCACAAAGCAACTTTCGGCCGATAACGCCCGTGACGATGTTGTGGATTATGTCGGTCCCGTTATTTGATGCGACTGCCGTGATGCTTTATCGGTTAATAAAAGGTCAATCGGTTATTTTTTCAGACAGACAACATGGGCACCATTTATTATTAGCTTTAAATTTTTCTCCTTTACAAATTAATATTCTTTTCGGGAGTGCAAATTTTGTATTAGGTTTAGTTGGCTTGTGCGCTTTTTATTATCGATTTAATGAAAGTGTAATGTTTATGAGTTTTTTACTATTTTTTATTTTTTATTTTTTTGTTGTCAATTATTGTCGCAATTTGTTAGTAAAAAATTCAAAATAGTTTATTTTTTGTGCGTTTATTTAATGAAATTTAAAAAATACTTGCATTCTTTTACAATTATGTATAAAAACTAAGTGTCACTAGCTGTTCTATGGTGTAATGCTATAAGCAGTAGGTATTAGTGACAGAAAAATTTTTCTTATCCATTTTTATTACAGGGGATAGTGATCATGATCATGAAAAAGTCAGGTTTAGTTATCGCTGCTGCTGCAGCTGCTATATTTTTATCTGGTTGTGCAACAGGTGCGCGCAACATTCCAGAAAATACACCAATCTGTGAAACACCTTGTGCAACACCTTGCGTGCCTCCATGTAATACATGTAAATGTATGAGCCGATGCAAGCAAACGTGTCCTCCAAAAAGACATCACCGCCACCATCGTCATTGCAGAACCGCTGAAAATGCAACCAGCCAAATGAATGGATAATAATTAGTTTTCAGTGATTTATGGCTGTTCATTAGCCATATGACTATGTACAATAAAGCCGCGTATTGATACGCGGCTTTTCTTATTAAAAGATTTTTTTTATAGGTTAGTTCCTCACAATGGATGCTTTTCTAGGTTTTGGTCTTGGTTTGCGAACCCAACATTATTCTTACATTTTAGAACATCGGCCTGAAATAGATTGGTTTGAAGCAATTACTGAAGATTATTTAGTTCCCGGTGGTAAACCACTACATTATCTTAATCGTATACGCGAGCACTATCCGTTGGTGATGCACGGCGTTTCTTTGTCGATAGGAAGTTGTGATCCCCTGAATAGGGAATATTTAAAAAAAGTAAAAGCGCTGGCTGATAAAATACAACCTGTTTGGATTTCCGATCATTTATGTTGGACAGGAGTTGATGGCTTAAATACGCATGATTTATTGCCATTACCTTATACTGAAGAAGCTTTGAAACACGTGGTTGATCGCGTTAAACAAGTACAAGATTTTTTAGGTCGCCAGATCTTGTTAGAAAATGTTTCAAGTTACATCGAATATCGTGATTCCAAGGTAACGGAATGGGAATTTCTAACGACTATCGCTGAACAAGCGGACTGCTTAATCTTACTTGATATTAACAATATTTATGTGAGCTCTGTAAATCATCATTTTGATCCATTACACTATTTAAATGCAATCCCTGTCCATCGAGTACGGCAGTTTCACTTAGCAGGACATAAAAATTGTGGGGATTATATTATAGATACACATGATGCACCTATTATCGATGGGGTTTGGTCTCTTTATGCGCAAGCAGTAAAACGATTTGGGAGAGTTGCGACCATGATAGAACGTGATGACGAGATACCTGAGTTTCCAGTTTTATTTGCTGAGTTGCAACAGGCCAAAAAGATAGCAAAAAATATTTGGAAGGAAAATGTCTGCATTAGCTAATTTGCAACATAGATTGCAAACCCATTTAATGGGAGAAGATAAGCAAATTTTAAACCAGCTAGTATCGCCAGTAAAAGGGACGGTATACGAACGCTTAGCCGTCTATCGTAATGCCTATGATTGGCGTTTAATTGATGCTTTACATCAAGAGTATGGGTTGTTAGCTAAGCTATTAGGTGATGAAGCCTTTACCGTGCTGGCAGAAGACTTTATTGATACCTATCCATCGCAATTTTATTCGATAGCAAAGTTTAGTGAGCCATTAGTACAATTTCTAACCGAACAAGAACCTTATTCTGAACAACTCTATTTGAGTGAATTAACGCAATTAATTAAGGGCTTAATTACGAGTTTAGAAGCAGCCGATGCGCCTTGTTTGAATTTTGAAGTATTAGCGAATATTGCTGAACAAAACTGGCCCTCATTATGTTTTAAATTTCATCCTTCAGTACAATATTTTAGCTTTAATTATAATAGCTATGCGATATGGCAAGCCTTAATTCAAGAAAAACCCCTACCAGAAGTACGGATGATTAAGAATCATTGCGTAGTTTGGCGTAAAAGATTACAGTCTTACGCAGTGGTTTTAACTGAGGCGGAGGCATTAGTTTTACATCTATTACAACAAGGTTTTTGTTTTGCAGATGTCTGTGAAGCAGTTTATGATAAAGGCTTTATGAGTGAGTCCCAAGCGGCTAGCTTTGTCGCTAATTTGTTAGCAAATTGGCTAAATAATCATTTATTTTCGGAGGTTCAACTCTCTTAAATGGCGACACGATATATATTTATTACGGGAGGAGTGGTTTCTTCCTTAGGGAAAGGGATTGCTGCAGCCTCCTTAGGAGCTATTTTAGAGTCTCGTGGGCTGAAAGTTAGCTTACTCAAGTTGGATCCCTATTTAAATCTTGATCCGGGAACGATGAGTCCTTATCAACATGGTGAAGTGTTTGTTACGGAAGATGGAGCAGAAACCGATTTAGATTTAGGTCATTATGAACGTTTCGTTCGCGCAAAAATGACTAAAGACAATAATTTTACTGCTGGGCAGATTTACGCCCGAGTATTACGTAAAGAACGCCGCGGTGATTATTTAGGTGGTACTGTGCAAGTTATTCCACACGTTACCGATGAAATTAAACAAGCAATATTAAAAGGTGCGCACGGAGCCGATATTGCTTTAGTCGAAATTGGTGGAACGGTCGGGGATATTGAATCTTTACCGTTCTTAGAAGCGATTCGTCAATTACGTATTGAACTGGGTAGTCAATTTACCTTATTTATTCATTTGACGTTAGTCCCTTATATTAGTACGGCAGGTGAAATTAAAACTAAACCTACCCAACATTCCACCAAAGAATTACGCTCTATCGGTATTCAGGCCGATATGCTTATCTGTCGCTCCAAGGAAGAAATTCCAGAGCATGCACGTGAAAAAATTGCTTTATTTACTAATGTTGAACTATCAGGCGTCATATCTTTGCCCGATGTGAATAATATTTATCGGATACCCTTGTTATTGCACCAACAAAGCGTTGATGAAAGGGTATTACAACGTTTTGGTTTGAAAGATTATCCGCCGGCCGATTTAAAAGCTTGGGCAGAAGTCGTTTCGGCCAAAGAAAATCCTACCGCCGAAGTTAAAATTGGGATGGTTGGAAAATATATGGGTCTAGCGGATTCCTATAAATCCTTGAGTGAAGCCTTAATACATGCAGGCATTAAAACACATACGCATGTGAATGTGGTATATATCGACGCGGAAGCTTTAGAGCAACAGGGCGTCAAACTACTGGAGCCCTTGGATGCTATTTTGGTACCTGGTGGTTTTGGTAAACGAGGAATAGCTGGAAAGATTCTAGCGGCGCAATATGCGCGTGAAAATAACATACCTTATTTAGGAATTTGTTTAGGTATGCAAACGGCCTTGATCGAATTCGCTCGTCATGTCGCGGGATTAACCAATGCCCATAGCACTGAATTTGATGCGGATACACCTTATCCAGTGGTTGCTTTGGTAACAGAATGGACTACTGTGGATGGCCAACTTGAAAAACGCGATAAAGATTCAGATTTAGGGGGTACGATGCGTTTAGGTGGCCAAATTTGCTGTCTAAAAAAAGAAACTCAGGCTAGAGAATTATATAGTCGTGATCGCATTATTGAACGCCATCGGCATCGTTATGAAGTTAACAATCAATTATTACCTTCATTAGAAAAGGCTGGATTAGTTGTTTCTGGCCGTTCCGAAGATGGAACTTTGGTTGAGATGATCGAGTTAGAAAATCATCCTTGGTTTATAGGATGTCAATTTCATCCTGAATTTACATCGAATCCACGCGATGGTCATCCATTATTTGTAGGCTTTGTTGAGGCAGCAAAGTTGCAGCATAAACATTTAACTGAAAGCCCAACCCATTCTCCCACTAATTTTTTGTAATTTAATAGCTTCTCTATTCATGCATAGATTTTATGTAGTTAAAATAACATAACAGTAGAATTATGGTTAAATCCGCATTGTATAAAAAATATTATCTTGCTTGGAATGATATTGCAGACGGCTTGAAATCCTGGCGAATTTGGTTATTACTTGCTTGGCATGCGGTAAAACTCCGTTATCGCCGTTCGACATTAGGACCATTTTGGATCACCATCAGTATGGCGATTACTATCTATACCATGGGGATACTTTATGGTCATCTATTCAAAATAAATTTAGCCGTCTATTACCCTTTTCTTGCAACAGGAATTTTGGGTTGGAATTTAATTTCATTGATCGTTAATGATGCAACAGTAACGTTTGTTAGTGCTGATCAATTTATAAAACAAATGAAACAACCGTACTCATTTTTTCTGTTTCAGTCTGTTACGCGAAACTTTATTATATTTTTTCATAATAGCTTAGTATTACTTCCCTTAATATTATTTTTTTCTCTTAAAATTAATTTCAGTACACTCTTTATATTTATCAGTTTATTGATACTCTGGATCAATGCAGTTTGTTATAGCGCTATATTGGCTCTTTTGGGGACACGGTTTCGCGATATCCCGATATTAGTAGCCAGTTTAATACAAGTTGTTTTTTTCTTAACCCCTATTTTATGGTCTCCGAGTATTTTACCCGCACGTTATCATTACGTTATTGACTTAAATCCTTTTGCACAATTTATGGAATTATTTAGAAGCCCTTTATTAGGTGCATTACCTTCAAACTATACGTTAATCACAACTTTAGGTTTGACTATATTAGGTATTTTTTCTGCCTTTATAATTTTTAGCCGCTATCGTGCTAGAATTGCCTATTGGTTGTAATGAGTATTTTGTAATGGCATTAATACAACTTAATTCCTTAACGGTTGATTTTCCTATCTATCATCTCAATGCTCGTTCAATTAGAAAACGTTTCCTGCGTCTAACGGGCGGCGCTTTACGTAAGGAGACAGCGCATACCGTCGTTGTTAAAGCCTTAGATAATGTCAGCTTTACTTTAGAGCATGGAGATCGGGTGGGTTTGATTGGGCATAATGGCGCAGGAAAAAGCACTTTACTACGTGTACTTGCTAAGATATATGAGCCTACGCAAGGAAGTATCCATATACAGGGTAGCGTATCTCCTCTTTTGAATGTCATGTTAGGGATTAATCAAGAATCAACAGGTTATGAAAATATTTTAGTGCGCGGACTTTTGTTAGGTCTTGGTCAAAAAGAGATTAAAGCGAAAATGCAGGAAATTGCAGATTTTACGGAGTTAGGCGAATATTTGTCAGTACCTATACGTACTTATTCTGCAGGAATGCAACTGCGTTTAGCTTTTGCAGTGGCAACTTGTATAAAGCCAGATATTCTATTGATGGATGAGATGATAGAGGCTGGAGATGCGGCGTTCAAGATAAAAGCAGAAGCACGTTTAGCAGAGTTTATTGAACAATCCAGTATTATGGTTTTAGCCTCACATTCTAACGAAACGATTCAAAGGCTTTGTAATAAAGTCGTGTTGTTAGAAAAGGGAAAGCTTAAATACGTGGGTAACCTAGAAGAAGGCTTAAAGTTTTATTCTCAAGTTAACTAAGCTTAGACTTAGTTTCAACAAGAACCTCTATTGCGACCATAATGGCTAAACAATAGGAAGATAGATAAATTAATGTATCGAATCAAACTTTCAATCAGCATTGTTGTGTATGGAGAAAGCTTTTTACAAATTAAAGATTGTCTTTTAAGCCTACTGAGTGCAATGCCACCAGCTATTTCTTATGAAATTACGTTAGTAGATAATGGCGCTTTAGAATTACAAAAAAATAATGCTTTGGCGATAAGCATTAAAAATTTTTTTGTGAATTTACCTATTGATTATATTGTATCCTCTAAAAATGGCGGTTATGGCTATGGTCATAACCAAGCTATATTTAAAAGTGATGCCGAATATCACCTTATTCTTAATAATGATGTTTATTTAATGCCGGATTCACTGAAAAACGCATTTGATTTTATGCAACGACATCCGTACGTTGGTATGTTAGTTCCAGATGTTTATGATATGAACGAGAAAAGAGTACACCTTTGTCGACATAACCCTAGTCTTTGGATAAGTTTTTTGCGTCGTTTTGCGCCGAATTTTTTTAAAAAAATATTTCATAAACAGTTAAATCACTTTGAAATGCAAGATAAAAATTATAACGAAGTGATGTTTAAGCTAAGTAATCCTACCGGTTGTTTTATGTTTTGTCGATTGGATCTGCTCAAACGTTTAGGAGGTTTTGATGAGAAATTTTTTATGTATTATGATGATTCCGATTTGGGTCGGCGTATGGCAAGCATTTCCCAAATAGCTTATTCACCAAGCGTTAGAATTAAACATGTTTGGCAAAGAGCGGCTTATCAAGATAAACAGATGGCATGGATTGCAAGTAAATCAGCTTTATATTACTCCTGGAAATGGTTGTTAAAATAATAAAGTAGACGGTAAGTTTTTTAAATAAGTATAATTTTTATCTTTGGAGGATATTATTGGTGCTTGCGAAGGCCAATCAATCGCTATATTAGGATCAGACCAAAGTATCCCTTGTTCAGCGTCAGGATTATAGTAATCACTACATTTATAATGAAAATCGACTATGTCACTCAGTACACAAAATCCATGAGCGAACCCTTTGGGTATAAAAAACTGGTAATGGTTTTCATCGTTTAAAATTACACCAAACCATTGCCCGAAAGTAGCCGATTGAGTTCGGATATCCACAGCAACATCAAATACGCTTCCACGGATGACCGTGATTAATTTGTCTTGCGGTTGTTTAATCTGATAATGTAGACCACGTAATACATTTTTCCTTGAACGAGATAGATTATCTTGAACGAAATAAATATCTTTTTTTAGTAGACGTTGATAACGCTCTGCCTGAAAAGTTTCTAAAAAAAAGCCTCGTTCATCTGGATACGATTTAGGATCGATTAAAATTAAATCTTGGATCGATGTGGGAATAATTTTCATAATTCTCTTTTAAGGATATCGAGTAAATAATTACCGTAACTACTGTTGAGTAATTTATGTGCAGAAATTTCTAGGATTTCATCACTGATAAACCCTTTGCGCCAAGCGATTTCTTCTAAACAAGCTATCTTTAAGCCTTGTCGTTTTTCGACTACTTGCACGAAATGGGAAGCTTCCAATAAAGCATCATGGGTTCCGGTATCTAACCAGGTACTGCCACGATGGATCAGTTGGTGTGAAAGTTGACCTTGCATTAAATATTGACGATTGACATCGGTAATCTCTAATTCACCACGTTTAGAAGGCTTAATATTTTTAGAAATATCAATGACTTGATTATCATAAAAATAAAGACCCGTAACCGCCCAATTGGACTTAGGGAGCTTGGGTTTCTCTTCAATATCAATTAAGTGATGGTATTTGTCAAACACCGCGACACCATAACGTTCGGGATCATTGACAAAATAACAGAAAATCTTAGCCCCCTTTTGTTGTCCAGCAGCAGATTTTAAGATCTCGGAAAATTTTTCTCCATAAAATAGATTATCACCTAAAATAAGTGCTACTGAATCTTTGCCAATAAATTTTTCACCTATAACGAAAGCCTGGGCTAAACCATCAGGATTTTCTTGGGTTAAATAATGGAGATCGATCCCCCATTGTTCACCCGTCCCAAGCAAACTCTGATATTGGGACAACGCTTCAACGGTGGTAATGATTAAAATTTCTTGAATGCCGGCCAACATGAGAGCGCTAAGCGGATAATAGATCATGGGCTTATCATAAATTGGTAATAATTGCTTACTAATTCCTTTGGTTATGGGATGTAGACGAGTACCTAAGCCGCCTGATAATATAATACCTTTCACTGCTAATTTTCCTTGTTAATTTTTGCTTAAATAAAAATTTTAACGTGAGTTTTAAATGTTTTCTAGTGTAAGGTATATTGAACCTTATTAAAATAGCTTATGACCATGATGTCTAAACCTTCGGTATTAATTAATATCGTCCTTTATCACGCCGACAAGAACAAAATATTAGACCTCATTGAGGTTTGTTCTCAATATGAAAAAACGAAAATTTTACTATTTGATAATAGTGAAGATTCACAATCCTTTGAGATCGATGACAATAAGAATATTATCTTATTTAAAAGCCCCCAAAATGTCGGTGTAGGAGGGGCACATTATACCGCTTGCAAAATGGCGGAAGCAGAAAATTTTGATTTTTTGCTATTTTTAGATCAGGATAGTCAGTTATCCTCGGGATTTTTAAAGAATATGCTTTCAGGATTTTATCGATTACAAAAAATCCACTCTCGTTTGTGTGCTATTGGTCCCTCATGGAGTGATCCTGAGCTTGGAAAGTCAAAAACTAGAGCATTATTAAAAGATAAGATAAGAACCTTCTTAAAAGCACCAAATTTAAAACAGGTATTAATTAGTTCAGGAATGTTAATTTGGGTACCTACTTTAAAATATATTGGCTATCCAAAAAAAGAATATTTTATCGATTTAGTAGATACCGAATGGTGTTTACGGGCTTTATACAAAAATTACCAGATATTTATGTTATCTGATGTACAGATGTTGCATAGAATAGGTGAAGTCAAAAAATGGAGTAAATTACGTGTTCAATATGAAGAACCTATTCGTTATTATTATTCTCTACGGAATAGTTTGTTGTTGTTTCATGAAAAAAATATCCTGCTCTCCTACAAAATTTTAATTTTACTAGGAAATTTGTTTAAATTAAGAAAAATAATTTTTTCACCGGCACCTATAAAAAGTTTTATTGCAGCTTGTCGAGGTATTAAGGATGGATTTTTATTAAAAAAAATATCAGCTAAATAGTTAAATATTATCCCATGGAAAAAATTGCATGTCTGAACCCCGCATATTAATTAATATTGTACTTTATAATTCAGATAAAAATAAAATATTAGAGCTTATTCGTATTTGTTTGGACTATGAGCAGGTAAAGATTTTATTATTTGACAATGCATCTGATAATCATAGCTTGAATTACATTGATTCTGAAAAAGTTATTTTATATAAGAGTACTAAAAATGTAGGAATCGCGGGCGCACATTATTATGCTTGTGAAATGGCTGAATCAGAGAATTTTGATTTTGTGCTTTTTTTAGATCAAGATACTCAACTTCCCGAATATTTTGTTAATAGTATGATATTAGAATTTTATCAATTACAAAAAATACATTCTCGTTTGGTAGCCATTGGGCCTTTATGGAAAGATCCTAGAGTTTATGATTGGTATCAAAAGAAATTTAACAAATTTAACAAATTTAAGAAATTTAAGAAATTTAAGAAATTTGTGAAAAAAGTATTGAACAAAAGATTTAAAATTACAAGCAAAATAGATAATATATATAGGGTAAATAATGTTATTATTAGTTCTGGGATGTTAGTTTTAGTGAAGTCTTTAAAGAATATTGGCTATCCTAAAAAAGAGTATTTTATTGATTTAGTTGATTTAGAGTGGTGTTTGCGTGCACTTTCTAAAGATTATCATGTTGAAAGATTAAAAAAAATTCAGATTCAACATACTATTGGTGAAATTAAAATAAAAAAAAATAGCTTTATGCTTTATCAAAACCCCATGCGGTATTATTATGCAATACGGAATAGCTTTTTTCTTTTTAGAGAGAAAAAATATCCGTTTGATTTTCGTTTTTTTATATTGATTCGGAACATATTGGAAATTAAAAAAATACCCTTTGTTCCTGAACCTAAAAAAAGTTTATTAGCTGCTATCAGAGGTATAAAAGATGGTATTTATAAAAAATCTAGCGAGATAAATTAACTAGTGAGATTATTTTAGTGTCTTTTTCTGGAAAAATATTATTAACAGGTGCAAATGGGCAAGTAGGTAATGAAATTGTCAATTTAGCAAAAAATCGTAACTTAAAATTATATTCTTTTACGCGCACGCAACTTAATATTACAAATCTCGAACAAATTGAGTATGTATTAGCGACAATTAAACCCCATTATATTATTAATGCTGCAGCTTATACGGCAGTTGATAAAGCTGAAAAGGAAAATAAACTTGCTTTTAGTATAAATAGTTTAGGGGTTGAAAACTTAGCAAAAATTGCTCAAGAATACGACATACCTTTATTGCATATTTCTACGGATTATATTTTTGATGGTCAAAAAAAAAATGTTTATCTTGAAGAAGATGAGGCTCAACCCTTGTCTGTTTATGGTAAAAGTAAATTAAGTGGTGAAAATTTGTTAAGGGAAATTTGGCATAAGCATATCATCTTGCGAGTAAGTTGGGTATTTGGGTCTTACGGTAATAATTTTGTTAAAACTATTCTTCGTTTGGCAAACGAACGAACCGAGCTAAGAATCATTGCCGACCAAAAAGGCGCTCCCACCTATGCAGGGGATATTGCACAAACCTTGCTAAAAATAGTAAAATTTTTATATAGTAATCAGTTTGAATGGGGCACTTATCATTATACGGGAACACCTGCATTGAGCTGGTATGAATTTGCTAAGAAAATAATCGATGACGCGCAACAACTAAATCATTTAATGGTAAAAAAAGTGATACCTATTGCTACATTAGACTATCCTAGTATTGCACTTAGACCGGCTAATTCTGAATTGTCTTGCGATAGGATTACACGAGTATTTGATATTAAACCCAATAATTGGTTTTTAGGTTTGAAAAAGGTAGTAAAGTCTTACTATGGTATATAAACCTAAAAATATTTTAGTCACCGGAGGTGCGGGTTTTATTGCCAGTCATTTTGTGCGTTATTATCAAACCCATTATCCGGAAATATTTATTGTTAACCTTGATAAATTGACTTATGCAGGATCCTTAGATTATTTAAAAAATTTAATCTTTCCTGCTCAGCATCATTTTGTACAAGGAGATATACTCGACAGTCATTTAGTGATGAGTTTATTGAACGATTTTAAAGTAGATACAGTGATCCATTTTGCAGCGGAAACTCATGTCGATCGTTCGATTAACTCACCCGAGAAATTTATACAAACTAATATCTCGGGTACATTTATTTTATTAGAAGCATGCCGCAAATATTGGTTAGAAAATTTAGGTTTAGGTAAATGGGATTGTCGTTTTCATCATATTTCTACTGATGAAGTATACGGAAGTTTACAGAAAGATGAGCCTGCTTTTACTGAGCTAATGCCTTACCGACCTAACTCTCCTTATTCAGCCAGCAAAGCTTCTTCTGACTATCTGGTGCGGGCTTATTATAAGACCTATGGACTTCCTATTAGTTTAACTAATTGTTCGAATAATTATGGACCTTTTCAGCACAATGAAAAATTTATTCCTACCGTTATAGATTGTTGCTTACAACAAAAATCTATTCCTGTTTATGGTGATGGTTCTAACATCCGGGATTGGCTTTATGTAAAAGACCATTGTCGTGGAATAGATAGAGTGATTCGTTATGGTAAATTAGGAGAAAGTTACAATATTGGTGGCAATACTGAATTAACTAATCTAGAAGTAATAGGTATTATCTGCAAGGTATTAAGCAATATTAGACCTATGAGCTATAAATATACAGATCTAATAACTTTTATAAAGGATAGGGCTGGGCATGATTGGCGTTATGCAATTAATGCAGAAAAAATTAGAAAAGAATTAGACTGGCAACCCCAAGAGACCTTTTCTTCAGGCATTTTAAAGACATTGTCCAAATATGCTAAAACTGCAATATGTTAATATTGTTTTTCAATTCCTATGGTGGATCACTAGCCAATTTATGAATGGTGGTACCAATCTTCTTCTTTTGCAATTTTAATTACTGGCACAACGGGTTCTATTTTACCCACCATGACTCTTTCGTAGTGTTTTTTTCTTGGAGAAAGTAACTTATGGACTACAACCACACTGTCATAAAAACTAATAGATTGTAGCCATTGAAATATAAATTTATCTGATTCAGAAAAAATTTGGTCGAATTGAGGATCATTAATATGGTAAAAATTAAGTAAGTCAGCAAATTTTTTGAAAAATTCAATTGCTGAGTTGTCACCTAAGTAAGAACCACCATGACTTTTCCAATAAGAAGCATGTAAATCTTCTATCAAAAAAATACCGCCAGGTTTTAACTTAGAGAAAAGTAATCTAAATGTTTTAATGATATCTGAGCTGATGTGTGAACCATCATCAATAATGATGTCAAATTTTATTTTGTTAAAGTGTTTGGCAATTGCTTGTTCATCAGTAATATCAAAATTAAAAATATGTATGTTATTTTCTAGGCTTAGATTAGCAATGTTAGGATCAATATCTACTCCAAAAAGTTCAGCATTTTGCAGATACTTATTAAAAATCTGTAAAGTACCACCATTTTGAATTCCTATTTCTAGAATTTTTGAATTATTGCCCCTATATCGTTCCATGCAGCTATCATAAATATCAAAATAATTAACCCATTTGTCTGAAACATTTTGATTGTGTTGATAAAAAATATCTTTAAATTTTAAGTTTTTTGAGGGAATAGTGGAATATGAAGTATCGGGGGTGTAATTAAAAAAAGGTAAAAATTTACCAAGTGTTCTATGAGCAGATTTAAAAAAACGTTTAAAAATTTTGATCATATTTTTTTCATCCAAGGGTAAAAAAAACTTAAAATTTTTTAAAATCTTAATTATTGTTAATAACTAGATTTTACTTCGTTTAAGAAATGGTTAGTCTGGCTAACGTTAAGCTCTTAAGGAAATTATTGCAATCATCGTATAAGAATTATAGCATAGAGCAGGAAATATGTATTTTTTTTAGCAAAATTTTATTTAACTAAAAGGATTTTAAAAATTGAATCAAAAAGCAATTTTTCCACATTATCGATTAGGTAGGACAGATTATTTTCTGGGAGGAATGCTACTTTTTTTCTGCTATTTTGCTTTTTTTCATGTTGATATACTTGTTACAGGCTGGAATTCCTTAAATTATTTATATGGCAAACCACTTGATTTTTATGAGAACTGTAAAAAAATTCAAGGTCAAGGTGTTCTGGCGTATGCTAATTATCCGCCATCCATCTATGCAATATTTGCAGTGTGGCTTTATCCATTTAAATTTTTAGGCCTAATAAAATCTCCCTTTTATTTCTCTTATTATTTAGTTTATTGGCTTAAACTCTTAACCACATTATTCTATATTGCTACGGCCGTAATTTTTTATCAAATAACACAACTATATCAGCAAAGTAGAAAATGGGGAATTTATGCCGCTTGGCTTTGGCTAACTTCACCTATAGCAATATTTTCACAATTCATTTTTTCGCAATATGATATTTTCTATGTATTTTTAAGTTTATTTGGGTTTTTCACTTTTTTAAAAAAACAAACTTATTGGGCCTCTTTTTTATTTGGATTAGCAATTACATTTAAATATTTCCCTTTTTTTGTTTTTATTCCATTATTATTTTTTTTCGAAAAAAAAATTTTAAAGTTAATTTTATGTGGATTGATTTTTTCATTACCTACGTTTTTGATTCAGATATTATATTTTCACTCGCCAATCTATGTTTCTGGTGTATTGGATTTTCCTGTAATTGCCCGTGTTTTTTCTTCAGGCTTAATATATAATGGACAAAAAATATATTATATCTTTGCAATTTTTTCGGTATTAGCGGGTATTTCGTATTATTTAGATAACGCTCATAATTATAAAAAAATAGCTGCATTTATTTTTCTATGTTCAAGTATCTATCCATTTCTATTTATGTTATGGCACCCTCAGTGGCTAATATTTATTACGCCCTCCATCGCATTGACTACCGTTTTAAGTAACCCATTTAAAATTTCAAAATTTTTAATTTTTGATTTATGCGCTATGTTTTTTTTTATAGCCTATATTGTTCTAGCGTTTCAAGATAATGTCGATTTAGAAATGTTTAGAGCTGAATTATTAAATTTATCTTTTGTACAGTTTCAGAATTTAGGCGTTCTATTTAAGCTATTTAAAGGATTTAGTGCCAATGTTTATTTATCTTTATTTTGGGGTTATTTAATTTTACAACTGATTCTTAAATTTAAATTAATTTATAATAAAGATATCGATGCGGCTTATTCATATCGTATGATTAGACAAAGGTATTATATAGGGATATTTATTTTTCTTATTCCTGCGATTTTTATGATTATAATTAATATCAATAATAACGATTTTTATATAGTAAGTACTAATAAAGGAAAAACTTTTGGTGAGCTAACATCGGGTAGAATTTTTGAACAGAAATTTTTTGCTAAAAAAACAAAACTTAAACAGATAGATTTATTTATTTCTGCTCCTTTAAGAGAGAATCATAATTTTATTCAGTTAGAAATTTTGAATGGAGATCGTAAACAATTAGCTGTTTTTAAACGCCGAGAAATGCTTTTGCAAGATAATGCTTGGGAAACATTTACATTTACATCGATTAAATTAAAAAAAGGAAAACTTTATTTTTTACGATTAACCGCACCCAAAAGTTTTAAGAATAATGCCATTACATGGTTGGCTTCTGCAAAGCCCCAATATATACGAGGAGCTATCGTTGATGGAGTTCAACAAAATACTGATTTTACATTTAAATTAAGATTCGAAAATAGTTAAGTTACGATAGTTGGCAATAAGGATATTTTTTAATAGAAAGGAGGATTATGAAAGCGGTTATATTAGCGGGAGGTGCAGGTACGCGGATTAGTGAAGAAACCAGCTTGCGACCCAAACCGATGATCGAAATAGGGGGCAAACCTATTATTTGGCATATCATGAAAATTTTTTCAACTTTTGAGATCTATGATTTTGTTATCTGTTTAGGCTATAAAGGATACTTAATTAAAGAATATTTTTCTAATTATTATTTGCATACATCAGACGTTACGTTTGATATGAATCAAAATCGCACCATAATCCATCAAAACAATTCTGAACCATGGCGAGTAACCTTAGTGGATACGGGTGAGCATACTATGACGGGGGGGCGTCTAAAAAAATCGTTACCTTACCTTGATGATGAAGATTTTTGTTTTACCTATGGTGATGGTGTTGGAAATATTGATATTCAATCTCTCATTCATTACCATCGGCAACAAAAAACTTTAGCGACCTTAACGGCAGTACAAACATTAGGCAGATTTGGTGCTTTGGACATTATTGGTAATAAAGTAAACGCTTTTAAAGAAAAACCAAGAGATGAAGGTGCTTGGATTAACGGTGGATTTTTTGTTTTATCTCCCAAAGTATTTCAATATATTGATAACGATTATACTGCGTGGGAACAAAAACCTTTAGAAGCGTTAGCTCAAGAAGGTCAGTTATCGGCTTTTTTCCATAATGGATTTTGGCATCCTATGGATACCTTACGTGACAAACAGACTTTAGAAACATTTTGGTCTCAAGGCAAAGCACCTTGGAAAATTTGGGAAACACCCTCGGTTGCAAAAAATACTATTTCGGTCTAATGACAGATACTACGATGAAATTTTGGAATGGAAAAAATGTATTAATCACAGGACATACGGGCTTTAAAGGAACTTGGCTTTCTTTATGGTTACAGTCTTTAGGCGCTAATTGTGTCGGTTTTTCACTAGAACCGCCTACTAAACCTAACCTTTTTGATAGTGTTCAGCTTTGCAAGAGCATGATGAGTATCATTGGAGATATAAGAGATTTTGAATTAGTTCAAAGGGTATTAAAAAAACACCAGCCAGAAATTATTATCCATATGGCCGCTCAGCCATTGGTTAATTTTTCCTATCAAGAACCATTAATGACCTACTCCACAAACATCATCGGAACGACTAATCTTTTGGAGGCGGCACGGTTCACAGATTCGATTAAAGCAATAGTTAATGTTACTAGTGATAAATGTTATCAAAATCAAGAATTAGATCGAGGTTATCATGAAGAAGATAGTTTAGGTGGTTATGATCCTTATAGTAGCAGTAAAGCCTGTTCGGAATTAGTGACACAAGCCTATTCCTATTCCTATTTAAAAAATAAAGAAATTAATATTGCTACTGCTCGAGCAGGGAATGTTATTGGAGGCGGAGATTGGGGTCAGAATCGTCTCGTTCCAGATGTCGTAAAGGCTTGTATAAAACAAAAAAATATTTTTCTACGTTATCCAAATGCTTTACGGCCTTGGCAACATGTATTAGAGCCATTGTATGGATACCTTACATTGGCTAAACAATTATTTGAATCTCCACCCTCCTTTACTCAAGCTTGGAATTTTGGACCTAATGAAGAGCAGGATAGAACCGTGAGTTGGCTTACTGATGCACTCATCAAACATTGGGAAAGTGGAATAAAATGGATTCAAAATACGAGTGAACAGCCCTATGAAACGAGTTTACTTCGCTTAAATTCCACTAAAGCAAAAGAGTTTCTGGCTTGGAAAAGTCAGTGGCCTATAGAAACAGCGATAGTCAAGACGATTGAATGGTATAAAAATTATTTAAAGGAAAAAAATATGCAAGAAATCACACTGGCACAAATAGATGAATTTCAGAAAAACTTCGTTTAATTTCATAATGTTAGCTAAACCGATTCTATTTTTTGAATTTCTAAAAGAAAATTTTGAAGCAAGAAAACAGTTAATAGCATTTATAGTGGTTGGGGGAATAAACACTTTATTTGGGTATGGAATTTATGCTTTTTTTATTTTTATAGGATTTCATTATCTCTATGCAAGTTTATTCTCAAAATTATTTGGATTTATATTTAGTTTTTTTACAATGGGTAAATTAGTTTTCAATAAATTAGAGATAAAACGGATTAAAAAATTTATTGTGTTTAATATTATTACTTATTTGTTATTTATTTTGTTAATTAAACTTATTAGTTTATTTGGAGTTAATGCGTATATAAGTGGTTTAATAGCAAGTGGATTAATGGCAACTCTATCTTACTTAATCAATAAATATTTGGTTTTTTTATAAATCAATTATGGAGAGAAAAAATGACTTATCCAGTAATTAATAAATTAATAATTCAGCGATCACAATGAAATTAATTTCTATTGTCATACCTTGTTATAACGAAGAAGATAATGTGGTTTATCTATATGAGGAAATAAAAGAAATTTTTAAACAATTCCCTCATTACCAATATGAATATCTATTTATTGACAATGATTCAAAAGATAAAACGGTAGATAGATTAAGACAACTAGCGCTTCAGGATTGCCATGTGAAAATAATAATTAATACACGTAATTTTGGACATATCCGATCACCTTACTATGGATTATTACAAACCAATGGAGATGCTTCGATCTTAATTGCAGCGGATCTGCAAGATCCACCGAAAATGATTTATGATTTTATTTTAGCTTGGGAGTCAGGCTATAAGATTGTGATTGGTATTAAAGAAAAAAGTGAAGAATCAAAAATTATGTTTGCAATTAGAAGGCTATATTATAAATTTGTTACCGCTATTGCCGAAGTTGATTTAGTCAAAAATTTTACCGGGTTTGGTTTATATGATCGAGCCTTTTTGAATATAATAAAAAAAATTGATGATCCTTATCCTTATTTTAGAGGTTTTATATCTGATATTGGTTTTGTAAGAAAGGAGATTTCTTATACTCAACCCATTAGAAAACATGGCGTGACAAAAAATAATTTTTACAGTTTGTATGATACGGCTATGCTGGGTATTACTAATTATTCAAAATTGCCTATTCGTTTGGCGACGATTGGTGGATTTTTTTTATCAATTTTTAGCTTTTTTTTAGCGATATTTTTTTTGTTGGCAAAATTATTTTTTTGGAGCGCATTTAGTATGGGGATAGCGCCTATTTTATGTGGCTTATTCTTTTTTTTCTCAGTGCAGTTATTTTTTATTGGATTATTAGGAGAATATATAGGATCGATACATACTAAAATAATGAAACGACCTTTAGTGGTTGAGGAAGAGCGAATTAATTTTAGTATAAATCAGAAAAATAATAGTCAAAATGAAAAAGTCACTTCATAATCGATAAATATTTTTATGCCTGATAATCTGCTAAGTAAAGACTTAAATGACATACTTTCACAAACATTAACCATATGGAATGAATTAAAAGATCAACGTATTTTTATCACTGGAGGAACAGGATTTTTAGGAACTTGGATTTTAGAAAGTTTCGTTTGGATAAATAAAAAATTAAAGTTAAATGCAGAAGCAGTTATTTTGACAAGAGATGCTGAAAGTTTTTTAAAAAAATGTCCTCATTTAATCAATGATAAATCACTCCAGTTTTATGAAGGGAATATACTAGATTTTAAATATCCCAAAGGTAAATTTTCATATGTAATACATGCTGCAACCGATAGCAATTATACAAGAGTTTCTTCGTGGGAGATGTTGGAGACGATTATTGAGGGTACTAAACATACGTTAGAATTTGCAAAAAATAGTAGTGTTAAAAAATTTCTTTTTATTAGTTCAGGTGCTATCTATGGAAAGCAATCTGGAGTGGATGTAATTAATGAAAGCCATCTTTCACGATTAGAAGCAACTGGATTAATGCCTTCCTATGCGATAGGTAAGTTTATTGCTGAATATATGAGTAACTTATATGCGAGAGAGTATCAATTTGATCTAAAAATTGCACGCTGTTTTTCTTTTTTTGGCCCTTATGTGCCTTTGAATTTGCATTTTGCAATTGGTAATTTTATTCACAATCGTTTGAAAAATGAAACTATTCTTATAAAGGGTGATGGTCACTCTTTTCGATCTTACTTATATATCGCAGATGTATGCATTTGGCTATGGACTATTCTTTTTCAGGGTAAAAATTTAACCGCCTATAATGTCGGTTCCCACGAAAAATATTCCATAGAAGAAATGGCTCATAGGATAGCGAATTGTATGGAACCAAAAGTTATGATTAAGATAGTTAACAATAATATAAAATCTAGCATTGCCGAGGATAATTACATTCCAGATATTACTTTAATTAAACAGCATTTAAATTTAGCACCACGAATTAACTTTGTGAATGCCTTAAATTTGACTATGGAATGGTTTCGTAAAAAATATCAATTGAATGAATTTTTAATTTAATCTATAAATTTTTTATGCATGATCTTATTCAACAATCAAAATCGGTTAGAAAACATATTTTAGAAATGATTTATACTACACGCGCTTCTCATATAGGGAGTTGCTTTTCGGTAGTGGATATTTTGAATATTTTATATGCGAAAATTTTGGATGTTGATCCAGCATATCCTAAAAAACCAGATCGAGATTTTCTTATCATGAGCAAAGGCCATGCGGCCGCTGCCCTCTATTCAATCTTAGCTTATTATAATTTTATTTCTATTCGAGAATTAGTAGAATATTGTAAGAATGGTAGTCGACTTGCTGGACATATAACCACTCATGTTCCAGGTGTGGAGTTATCGACAGGTGCATTGGGTCATGGATTATCTGTCGGTTGTGGAATTGCTTTAGCGACTCATAAAAAGGTTTATGTCATTCTAAGTGATGGAGAATGTGATGAAGGCTCAATTTGGGAGGCTGCTTTATTTGCACCTCACCATAATTTAAAAAACTTAACCATTATCATTGATTATAACAAAATACAAAGTTTTGGTTTAACTAACGCGGTATTAAATTTAGAACCTTTTGCAAATAAATGGCGATCATTTAACTGGGAAGTTTTAGAAGTGGATGGACATAATTATGATGCATTGGAACGAGCTTTTGTTTATCAAGCGAATTTACCTAAAGTCATTATCGCTCACACGGTTAAAGGTAAAGGAGTTAGTTTTATGGAAAATACTTTGATTTGGCATTATCGATCACCTGACGAAATGCAATATGAAGCAGCATACAAAGAGCTTTCGCAATGAGAAATCAATTTATTCAACTTTTATGTACCTGGGCAAGAGAAGATGAAACTATTTATCTCTTAACTGCCGATCTGGGTTTTTCAGTACTTGAACCTTTTTCCCAAGAATTTCCCAAGCGGTTCATTAATGTGGGTATAGCTGAACAAAATATGATTGGAATTGCAGCGGGCTTATCATTAAGAGGAAAAAAAGTTTTTGTTTACAGTATTGTCAATTTTGGAACTTTACGTTGCCTCGAGCAAATTCGCAATGATATTTGTTATCACAACGCTAATGTGGTGGTTACTATTGTCGGCGCAGGGTTGGCTTATGGGCTAAATGGTTACACACATTTTGGCATAGAAGATTTGGCTGCTATGTTACCCTTACCAAAAATGAAGGTGTTCAGTCCTGCCGATAATTTTGAATTAGATGCTTGTATGAGCTATATAAAAAAAAATTCTGGTCCGAGTTATCTTAGATTATCTAAGGGAGGAGAACCTCTGCTGCATTCAGATTATTTTGATATTGAAGCAAGTTTCAAAAGTGATATATTTTCCGAGATTAATATTATTTGTCATGGAACGGTACTATCTGAGGTTATAAAAGCAAAGCTTCTTTTAAAAGAAAGTTATAATTTGAATGTAGGCGTGTTTTCTATGCCTTTACTAAAACCTTTTCCAATCAGCAACTGCTTGAATTTACTTCGACGTAGCAGACATATTTTTCTTATTGAAGAGCATATGCCGTTTGGTGGAATGAATAGTTTGGTGGCAAGCTTAGCTGTCAGTTTGGGTCCAGATTGTCCTCATATTCATAGTTATGCCCTAGATGAAAAAGTTGTGCATTTAGTGGGCGATCAAGCATATCTACGTTGCTCTGTTGGATTAAATGCTGAAAGTTTATTAGAATCTATTTTGAGGGATTTATCTATTTCTGCCAAACTAGAAGTTTAGGATTACTTAACTTTCATTATAATTTATATCCTGCAGTTATCCGGTTCCCAACATTTAATCCAATTTTAATTTTATCAAAGCCAATTAAAGAGCTTAGCCATTTTAATTGTTTTTTGATAGTTAATGGTAAAGGGGTGAGACGTAACCAATAATTAAAAGAATAGTGGTTGATAAATGCTTTTGAGCCAATGTTATCAAAATTAGCACGCTTAAAAAGTTCGCAAATACTTTTCTTGGAAAATAATTGCATATGTTCAATATCGATTATTGGAGATTTCTTACCGAGAATTCGATTTATAAAACTATTGTAGTCGTGAGTGACGGTAACAAAAGCCCCATTGGGTTTTAATAATCGTTGCGCTGCGCACGCTATTATCAATGGATCATAGACATGCTCCATTGTCATAAAGCAACAGATAAGATCAAATGAACCAGGATCAAAGTTTTTTTCTTGGAAAATTTCTTTTCGTAACCAAGCTTGGCGGTGTTTAGGGGCAGATTCAATTGCTGCAGAAGAAGGTTCGATGCCGATTAGTTCTACAAACCCCTGATTTTTTAATAATTCCAGAAATATTCCTGTGCCTGAACCGATTTCAAGTACTTTCTGTTTAATTTTTAAATTTTCTAGGATAGGCTGTATTGTTTTAATATAAGCAAATGCTGCGTCATCCGCTTCTTCGGCACTATCATACTCAGAAATATGATAGGCATTAGCCAAATGATTTTCATTAGGTGGATGGTTAGCATAAACTAGCTCACAGAGCTTACAACGAATCAAATGATGACACATAAATTCAGGCTCTTTACGCGATGCGTAACTAAATCTAGAGATTCGTTTTTCATCAATATTTTCTTTTTGAAAAAGTATTGCATCTTTGCTAGAAGATTTACAAACAGGGCAAGATCGTTGGGAGGACATAAAAAAACTCTTATCTATGGTTTGAATGTCGTAGTATTGGTAGGTTTGGTAGCCGTGACTGAAAATCCTAGTGGATCAAAGTGAGATTTAATTTTCAATTTTATTGTTAGGTGCGCCAGAATAAAAAATAATAATAAATTGGGTAAAAGAATTAATCCAATAGGAAAGCTAAGTAACATTAGTTTTTTCTTTTTCGGTAAAAGCATACTTTGAACTACACATAAAATTTTATTAAAAATTACAGCAAAATCATTACCTCTTGTTTCTATCTTAATATCAGCAAAACCTTTATCGAAGAAAAGTTGCTCGAGAGCTTCAGGTGTAAAACGAAAGTAATCATACGGTAGGTGATGCCTTCGAGCTGACCAAGGAACGGTTAATATAAGTTTACCATTGGGGGCTAAACACCTAAAAATTTCACTTAAAAAAGTTTCTGTATCAAAAATATGCTCTAAAACTTCTATGCATAACGCATGATTAAATCTGTTTTCAGAAAATGGAAAAATTCCACCCGAATAATAAATGATTTCGTCATTTTTTTTCATATTGAAATCTTTAGAGGCATGAGTATCCAAACCGATATAGTTAACATCCTTACCTAAAAAGCTTTTCCATGGAGAATTTCCAGCGCCAATGTCAAGCACTGAATTACAAATATTACCTAATTTAGGGCGTAGAAAGTCAGTAATAGTTTTGAGCTGTAAATCAAATAAGCAACGGATGTAGAAAAGGATAGGATTATCTATGGGAGAAGTGACTGGAATGGGTTTTAATTGCTCTTCAGGGTTAAAAGATTTTTTTTTAAGACGCATACAATTTACCATTTCATCCTTTAAATAAAAAATTGAAGCCAAAAATTTTTTTCCTAAATTCTTATATTATACAATTTCCTTGGGAGTAAAGCGGATTCCATAATAGTTTCCGAAACCAAAATAAAAAGTTTAGAATTGGAGAAGTTAAACAATTTTCTCCAAAATAATTGTTTCATCTCTATCTGCACCAGTGGAAATAATGACTATCGGTACGCCAACCAATGCTTCGATACGATTTAAATAAGTCTGGGCATTTTTTGGTAATTTGGCTAATTCTTTAATCGGCGTTGTCGGTGTTTGCCACCCAGGGAGTTCTTCGTACAGTGGAATGCATTGTGTGAGATCTTCTGGATTTAAAGGTAAGTCGGTGAGTACCTGAGATCCTAATTGATAGGCAGTGCAAATTTTAATGTAAGGTAATGTATCCAATACATCCAGTTTAGTCAGACATAAGCCAGAGACGCTACTTAGCTGGATTGCACGGCGCAATAAAACTGTATCTAACCATCCACAACGACGTGGACGTTTGGTAACACTCCCGTATTCATTCCCGCGATCTCTAAGAGTATCTCCGTCTTGATCTTGCAATTCCGTGGGAAAGACGCCATTCCCAACACGCGTGCTATAGGCTTTGCTGACACCTAATACATAATCAAAACAACGGATTCCTAAACCGCTACCTGTAGCTGCAGAACCGGCAATGGTATTCGATGAAGTGACAAATGGATAAGTGCCTTGATCGATATCTAAAAAGGTACCTTGTGCCCCTTCAAATAATAAGGCTTTCTTTTCTTCATGATATTTTGCTAAGAGTGCAGGGATATCGGTAATGAGAGGAACTAACTGTTTACCTAATGCTAATAAATGCGTACAAGCTTTCTCGTAATCTATCGTTTGAGCCTGATAATAATGATCAAGTAAAAAATTGTGATAGTGGAAAAGTATTTTTAATTTTTCAGCGAATTGCTGCGGATGGAAAAAATCACAAAGCCGTAAACCACGTCGCGCTACCTTATCTTCGTAGGCAGGTCCTATCCCACGTTTTGTTGTTCCAATGGCATTTTTTCCGCTTTTTTCGCGTGCTTCATCGAGTGCGATATGTGTGGGTAAGATAATAGGACAGGTTGCACTGAGTTTGAGACGTTGGCGTGCAGGAATGCCTTGCTGTTCTAATTCTTCCATTTCTTTGAGTAGAGCTTCCGGTGAAATCACCACGCCATTCCCAATTAAACATTCTACTCCTGCATGTAAAATTCCAGAGGGAATTAAACGTAGAATAGTTTTTTTTCCTTGGATAACTAAAGTATGTCCGGCGTTGTGTCCTCCCTGAAAGCGTACGACTGCTTTAACATGTTGTGTGAGCAAGTCAACAATTTTTCCTTTCCCTTCGTCGCCCCATTGGCAACCCACTATAATGATCGTTTTTGTCATGATTTAAAAAACACCCAATAACAAATACTTTGATACGTTAATTAAACTAAAGAGAAAAGATAGTGGCATAATTCGTACTTTCTTCATGCGGTTAGTTTAATTGGTTAATTTAATTTTGTTTTTATTTATTTGATCTTTTTCTAATTTGAAGTGTTCATCTTTCGTGTTTAATAATAAAAAATTATTCACTGGAGTTTGATTAAAGCCTTGTTGATAGGCTTGTAGATTGAGATAAAAAGCAGCAAATTCTGGATTTTTATTATAGGCTTTATTATATATTTTAGCGGCTTCGGCATCTCCTTGCGCACGAATTTGTGCCGCTTCTTCTTTTGCTTTAGCTAAAATTAAGCTCACTGAATTATCCGCGTTGGCACGAATCAACTCGGCATGGGCTTTGCCTTCGGCACGTTGGGTAATGGCACTATTTTCCTGCTCAGTACTCATACTGTTTAGTAATCGTGTATTGGCGTTAGCAGATAAGTGGAGCTGTTTAAAACCAATCTGTGTAAGCTGAATACCTGCTGTTTTGAGTTGTTTATTCGCTGCAGACAAAACGGAGTTTTGTTGCGTCGTTGTCCCCTGTAAGATAAGTTGGCTAAAAGGAATAGGCGTATTCTTGTTATTGAATAAGCTAGCTAATTGCTGGCCGATTAACAATTTAATTTGTTGGAAATTATTTTTTGTTTGTTGATAATAGCGTATAGGATCGCTAATGTGCCAATTCGCAAAATAGTCGATAGTAAGGGGGTTTTCTGGCGAGTTCTTTTCATCACTTTTTTCACTAAATATTAGTGTTTGCAAGCGATTATCGAGCAATATCGGTCGCATGAAAAAGGGTATTATAAAGTGTAAACCCGGTTTAAGAACCGAATCTGATTCTTGTCCATTAGACATTAATTTTTCTTCAGACACTAATAAAGCCCGATGGCCTTCGGGTACGATAGTGATGCTTTGGTAAAGAATAAAAGATAAACAGACTAAAAAGCCTAAGAGCAAATGAATTTTTTTTCTTAGAATGATCATTCATATCCTCCGGAAATATTGTAACTACTGGGGATAGTATTATTTTTTTTATTACTAGGTTCTTTATTAGCAGTAATCTCTTTTTTATCGTTAGTATCTGCCGCACTGATAGGGCTTAATTTAGTTGTGTTTATAGAGGGTAGGGTACTGGATTGATTGAGTGTTAAGGAAAAATTGGTGTGAGCACTATTAGCAACAACCAGTTTATTGCTATGTGCCATCATCGTTTGTAAGACATCTAAATAAAGCCGTTTCCTTGTCAATGAAGGAGAGGCTTCATAAGGAGGTAATAAAGCTAAAAAACGAATAATTTCTGTCTTAGCGTTTAAAACAGTTTGTTGTTGGTAAGCTTTGGCATCCGCTATCAGTCGTTGTGCTTCTGCTTTAGCACGTGGTTCTACTTGAAGCGCATAAACATTAGCCAATTTTTCAAGTTGCTCTTGATCCCGTTTAGCATTAGCGGCATCCGTAAAAGCAGCGTGTAGTTGTTTTGGAATTTGAATGGATCCTAATTCAATATTTTTGATAGCTAAGCCGGTTTGTTCTTTTATCATTGATGTATTGAGTTGTTTTTGTAAATTATTGGCCAATGCAAGAGGTGAAGTGGTGAGCAGTTGATTTAAAGTAAATTGGCTGAGCGTGTGATTAACTGCACTGTGTATGATTGCTTGTAAACTGAGTAAAGGATGAGCACTGTTAAAAAGATAATTGTGTGGATTAACAATTGAGTAATCAATGTTGACATCAACAGCAATTTTGCTTTCATCGTGTGTTAGCAGCTTAACCGTAGTAGAAAGTTTACTGACTTTCCCGGAATTGATTATGGTAACGTGTTGGAATGGCTTTAAAATCCAATGATAGCCAGAACCTTCCGTAGCGCGATACACTCCAAAATGTGTAATAACGGCGGACTCATCCAGATTAACCTTAAAAAAACCGATCACAAGCCATGCGAGTAAGCAGAAGATCGAAATTAGACCGATTGCCTTTGCATTAAGTTTTGTGGGGATCAATGGGCGAGCAAGTCCCGATTTATTATTCAAAATTCTTAATTTGAATAAAGCAATAATTTTTTTAAATAAATCACGCAAAAAGGCTTCGAGATCGGGAGGAGTCTGTTTGGGTCGTCCTGTCCACGGATCTTTGTTTTTGCTGGGATCACCCGGTTCGTTCCAGGGCATAGTATGCTCCAATTGTTAGCTTTTTAAGATTTTTCCAAAGCTTATATTTTTCTATCGCAATATTCTTGCGATTTGACTAGGAATTGTTTTGGAAGCATTAATACGATTCTTTAAAACAAACTAGTTTATATTTAGAAACCTACAAACTTAAGAAGCTATACTCTTTTTTACACTTGAATTTTTGTCTGTTACTGCTCAATTTGTCATCTTTTTCACGGTATTTGTCAAAATATCCAAATAACGGCGAGTATACGAATCTATTGTTTTTACAGCACAGTTTACCGCTTTTTAGTCGGTCGGTGTTAAGTATTTTCACTTTTCATTAGATTTTACGCTAGATTTTGTATTAATGAACCTAACGGATTGACTAATCTAACTATAGATAACCTCCACTTAGAGGAGCATTTTAGGCATGCTGAGCCATTCTAGCAACTATTAATTCAGAAATGCGTGGTTAAAAGTCTGAGACGGCATTTAAGCTATCGTTTAATTTGGTGCTAGAAAAACCGAATAAACTCTAAATAAACGGCATTTTAGGCATTATTGAGTTTTTTTCATCCCGTCGTGTGAGGCTAAGGGAGGCATCTAGATCTGCTAGCGGGAGATTAAACCGATAAGAATTTTCGGTACTGCTTTGATATGCAAGACATTCGATGATTGCCTGTTTTAATAGCTTGATACCTATGCCCGATTGAGCAGATATCCAAACCTTAGTCGGTAGGCCTACTGCATTGCGTTCTAAGCGAGGCGAGTAATTTTCAAGTCGATCGATTTTATTAATGACGACTAATTGAGTAATGTGATCCGTGTGTATTTGTTTTAAAACGTCATGAACCGCTTGGTTACATTCGTTCTTTTCTGTATTAGTGGCATCGACTACATGCAATAATAGATCGGCTTGTTGGGTTTCTTCTAATGTTGCACGAAAAGCGGCTATTAGAGGGTGAGGCAAATGACGTATGAAACCCACCGTGTCGGCCAAAATGGCTATTTGTCCGTCATTAAGAGGCATACGACGTATACTGGGATCTAATGTCGCAAAAGGCTGGTTGGCAACGAAAACGGTTGATTTAGTTAACCGATTAAACAATGTAGATTTTCCGGTATTGGTGTAACCGACTAAGCAGATATAGGGTGTGTGAGATTTTCTTCTTGCACGCTGACTTTGCGCACGTTGCGAGCGAACTTTTTCTAAACGTTTTTTTATCACTTTAATTTGTTGTCGAATTAAACGTTTATCCGTTTCTAATTGTGTTTCGCCAGGACCGCGTAAGCCAATACCACCGCGTTGCCTTTCTAAGTGTGTCCAACCACGGATCAGCCGAGTGGAGAGATGTTCTAATTGCGCAAGCTTAACCTGCAATTTCCCTTCAAAAGTACGTGCACGTCGCGCAAAAATATCGAGGATTAATCCGGTGCGCCCTAATACACGACAATGTAATTTTTGTTCTAAATTTCGTTCTTGAGCGGGGCTGAGATCATGATTAAATAGAATTAACTGCGATCGGTGTGCAATGGCGGCAGTGACTATTTCTTCAAGCTTACCTAAGCCAATGAAATATTTTACTTGAGCCCGACGTTGTCGCCCAGTGATGAGAGCCATCGGTTGGGCGCCCGCTGCTAGAGCTAGCTCCTGAAATTCTTTTACTATTTCTTCTTGTTCATATTTTTTAAAATAAATATGGACTAAAAGCGCTAGCTCACCGCTTTGGGGACGTTCAAGCATTACTGATTTCTAGTTCCTCGTCAGTCACATTACAATTTTGTAGATCATTGCTTTCATCAATACTTGCTAATTTAACATTCTTTGCTGGAACGACTGTTGAAATAGCATGTTTGTAGACCATTTGGCTAACTGAGTTTTTTAATAACACTACGAACTGATCAAATGATTCGACTAAACCCTGAAGTTTAATCCCGTTAACAAGATAGATCGAAACAGGAACTTTATCTTTACGCAATGCGTTTAGAAAAGGATCTTGTAGTTGCCCTTTAGACATAATTAGCTTCTCCATGCAAATTTTAAATATAAATATAATCTCAAAAAGCCTTGGTCTTAAATTTATTTAGCTTATAACCAAGCGCAGTAAGTTTAGCATGGGAAATGCATAGGGCATAGCCCTGAACATTAAGAGTTTGTCCGGTCAGTGGGGAGTCAGGGAGAATGTAAGCGTGTAGTCTATCGGTTCATCCGCTCAAGAGAACAGGATATTCCCATAAAAATAGTGATAAAAAATGAATTTCGGATTTTTTTAAGGTCCGTCATTTTATACCTAATAGGTAATTTTTGGTATATTTAAGATAAAATGACGCTCTTCTAGTTAAAGGGCTTTGTTCCAATTCGATCCTATCTGAGTATCGACCATGAGGGGAACGGACAGCTGTGTGGTATTGACCATTAAATCTTCAATCAGTTGTTTTGCTGACTTAAGATCCTCATCGGCGACTTCGAACACCAGTTCGTCGTGAACTTGCATAATCATATGTGCTTTAAGAGCTTGCTGAGTTAAAGCATGATCAATAGTGATCATCGCTTTTTTTATGATATCTGCTGCACTACCTTGTAAGGGAGCATTAATTGCAGCACGTTCACTGGCTCGACGTTGTAAAGGATCACTGGAATTAATAAAGGCTAAATTCAAACGACGTCCAAATAAGGTCGTGACATAAGCTTGTTCATGAGCTTGTTGCCGTGTTCGCTCCATATAGTCTTTTACGCCAGGGTAACGAGCAAAATAGCGATCGATATAATTTTTAGCTTCTTCACGTGAAATGCCTAGTTGTCTGGCTAAGCCAAAGGCAGACATTCCATAAATGAGGCCAAAATTGACCGCTTTAGCACTACGACGCTGTTCATGTGACACTTGATCTAAGGGAATATTTAAAACCTCTGCTGCAGTGGCTTTGTGAATATCAAGACCTCGTGCAAACGCATCCAATAAGCCTTTATCTTGTGAAAAGTGGGCAACAATACGTAATTCGATCTGAGAATAATCCGCAGCAAGGATTTTATAGCCCGCTGGAGCAATAAAAGCCTGTCGGATTTTTCGACCTTCTTTTGTGCGTGCTGGAATATTTTGTAGATTAGGATCTGAGGACGAGAGCCGTCCTGTTACGACGGCAGCTTGATGATAAGAGGTATGGATACGACCGGTTTTTGGATTAATCTGTAATGGAAGTTTGTCTGTATAGGTTGATTTTAATTTACTTAAACTTCGATGCCTTAAAATGACTTTAGCTAGCGGAAATTTTATAGCGAGTGCTTGCAAAACACTTTCAGAGGTTGAAGCTTGGCCTTTGGGTGTTTTTTCTAAAATAGGTAAGCCTTGCTCCGCAAATAACACCGTTTGTAATTGTTTTGGAGATCCTAAGTTAAAGGTTTTACCGGCCAATTGGTAGGCTTCTTCTTCAAGTTTTAATAAACGTTTTGCAATCGAACGACTTTGTTTTTCTAGTAATTGTGCATCGACTAACACCCCGTGGCGCTCAATGCGGGATAATACGGGTATTAACGGCATTTCAATGTCGCTAAAAACTTTAGATAAACCTGCTAAAGTCTGTAATTGCGGTTTAAGAATTTCATGTAACCGTAAAGCAATATCGGCGTCTTCGGCAGCATAAGGACCGGCTTCCTGGATATCGATTTGATTAAATGTTTTTTGTTTTGACCCTTTACCAGCGATTTCTTCAAAACGTATGGTTTTATGGTCCAGATGTTTTATTGCCGCACTATCGAGGCTATGTGAATTACTTGCACTATCGAGTAAATAAGACGCTAACATGGTATCAAAGTGAAGCCCTTGTAGTGGGATCTCATAATTCGCCAGTATGCCGCTATCATATTTTAAGTTATGACCTATTTTTAGTTGTTTAGGATCTTCAAATAAAGGTTTTAATTGTTGTAAAACCCAATCTCTAGATAATTGTTTGGGTGCTTCTGGATAATTATGGGCCAGGGGGATATACACAGGTTTTTTACATTGAATGGCAAAAGATAGACCGACCAGTTCGGCTTGCATGACGTCTAAGCTCGTTGTTTCAGTATCGAATGCCCAGAGTTTACTTGTTATTAATTGTTTTAAAAGTACTTGAAAAGCTTCTTCGTCGAGAATTAATGAATAAGCGGTTTGTGTAGATAGGTTTTTATCGTTGGCTTGGCTGCTTAAATCTAAATTTTTTTCTAATTCGCGCATCCATCCTTTGAATTCTAGTTTTTTATAGCTATTCATTAACGCTAAAGTATCAGGAGCTTGGGGCCGAAATTTTTCTAAGTCAAACTCGAGGTCGACATCAGTTTTAATCGTAACTAATTGACGCGATAAGGGGAGTTTGTCGAGATGGGCTTTAAGATTTTCTCCTACTTTGCCTTTAATTTCATGGGCGTTTTTTATCAGTGATTCCAGAGTTCCATAGTGATTCAGCCATTTTGCTGCAGTTTTTGGTCCTACGTTGGGAATTCCAGGGACATTATCCACCGTATCACCAATCAAACTTAAATAATCGGTTATTTGTTCTGGAGTGACACCAAATTTATCAACGACACCTTGATAGTCTAATCGAGAGTTGGTCATGGTGTTCACTAAGGTAATGTGTTCGCAAACTAATTGCGCAAAATCCTTATCACCGGTAGAAATTAAAACCGGTAGCTGTTGTTGTACTGCTTTAGCGGCTAAAGTCCCTATCACATCATCGGCTTCAACGCCTGAATGGATAATGAGTGGTAAGCCTAATTCACGCACGATGGCATAGAGAGGTTCTATTTGGAATTGTAAGTCATCTGGCATCGTAGGGCGATGAGCTTTGTACTCCGTATATAATTCTTCACGGAAAGTTTTACCTTTAGCATCAAAAACCACTACCATATACTCTGGGTTAGTGTCTTTAATTAATCTGCGTAGCATATTAATGACACCATAAACGGCGCCGGTGGGTTCCCCTCTAGAATTACTTAACGGCGGAAGTGCATGAAAAGCACGGTATAGATAGGAAGTGCCATCGACTAGGACCAGGGGTTTTTTCATAAGACTTCTTTCCAGCAGTATTGATAGATTTGCTTGTACGGATAAACGCGCAAGTCTAGTGTTTAGAAAGCAGCATTTTCATAACCAAAACGATGCGTATTGAAAGTTAGGCGTTAGAATTTAAGCTAGCAGTTTCGTTGTCGTGTTCAATGATATGATAACATAGCCCATTTTAAAGCTTACTATATCTACACGCGGTTTATTTTTGTAGATCCTGGTAAAAAGTGATTAAACTCGCTGTGTGGCGCTATGCAGCGAGTCTGTCAATAAGTCATGAGGTTACACTATGCGCATTGAGCACGAAATAAGATTAGATTTTAAAGACGTGTTAATTAGGCCGAAACGCAGCACGTTGCAAACGCGTGCCGATGTGGATTTAACTCGTGACTATACCTTTAAGCACTCACGGCTTTCATGGAAAGGTATTCCTATTATTGCTTCGAATATGGATCATACGGGTACTTTTGCTATGGCGAAAAGCTTAGCACATCATAAATTACTTACCGCGATTGATAAGTTTGCAAGCTTACAAGACTGGAAAAAATTTTCTACTCAACACGCTAAACTGACTTCTTATTGTTTCCCGACGACAGGAATTAAACCGGAAGATGCCGATATGCTGGCAAAAATTATTAAAAGTGCACCGAGTCCTTTTATTTGCATTGATGTTGCTAATGGTTATACGCAACGTTTTGTTGATAGTATTCGAGCATTACGAAAAAAATATCCTAAAAAAACATTAATCGCGGGTAATGTAGTGACGGCTGAAATGGCTGAAGAATTGGTTTTAGCAGGAGCTGATATTGTTAAAGTCGGTATCGGTCCGGGTTCTGTTTGTACAACCCGTTTGAAAACAGGTGTAGGCTATCCTCAATTATCCGCTATCATAGAATGTGCAGATGCAGTACATGGTTTAGGCGGGCATTTGTGTGCAGACGGTGGCTGCGTTTCACCGGGTGATGTCGCTAAAGCATTTGCTGCAGGAGCAGACTTTGTTATGCTAGGGGGTATGCTGGCCGGTCACGAAGAATGTGCGGGTGAAAAGGTAGAGGAAAATGGCCAATTGTTTATGCGATTTTATGGAATGAGTTCAAGTGAGGCGATGCATAAACATCATGGTAAGATGAATGACTATCGTGCTAGTGAGGGTCGTTCAGTTAATATTCCTTATCGAGGTAAGGTCGAAAATACCCTACTTGATATTTTAGGCGGATTACGTTCTACCTGCACTTATGTGGGTGCGCAGCGTTTGAAAGAACTTTCTAAACGCACCACTTTTTTGCGTGTTACTCAACAATTCAATGAAGTTTTTGCAGCGTTACAAGTCAATGAACGGATTACTAATACTTAGTTGTTCTCTAAAATAGAGTCGCTATTTCTTTTAGGACTACGGACAAAAAAATGCAATGAATGTGCTCCAAAGAAAACGTTTAAATTTCGTTTTGTTCATGATAATGGTGGCTGCATTTGTTATTGGTTTATCTCTCTATGCGTTAAAACAAAACATTAATTTGTTTTATACACCTACCCAACTCGCTGAACGACACGTAACCCCAGGTCGACTTTTTCGTTTAGGGGGGCAAGTTAAAAAAGGCACCGTGAAACAAAATGAGCAACAATTGTTAGTTTCTTTTGTAGTGAGTGATGCGTCGCATAATGTGCTAGTTGAATATCAAGGGGTGCTACCGGATTTGTTCCGTGAGGGACAGTCAGTGGTGGTTGAAGGGAGTTTGGATCCGGGGGGTATTATGCAAGCCAAACAAGTACTGGCAAAACATGATGAACGATATCGGCCTGCCAAATAAACTTATTGAACGCGTAGTCATCAAGATACGAACAGTATACTAGATTAATTTTTATCTTTTTTGTCGAAATGATAGGGAAATAAAATGACCAAAATGACTAGCTTAAAAATACTGATAGCGGTTTTGTTAGTGGCGATAGCTAGTCTAGCGTATATTTTATTGACTCGATTTTTTCCCAGCGAAGAAATTTTTTTTATGGGATTTCGACCATTAACTCGAGCCTTAGTGTTGGATCTCAGTATTAAAAATACTGATTATCCTAGCTTTTTGCCTGAAAATTCTGGATTCTTAGTGGTTCATCCGACCCAATCTGCAGAAGATCATCGGGATGATCTTCTTGAAACCCGTGATATTTTTGCTTTGGTTGAAAAAACTAACAAAAATACGATACAAGACAGGGACCCTCTTTATCCAGAATTAGAATTACTTTTTTTGAAAAAAACGCCTTTAGGGTTACGTGCTAATTATGTGACTTTATCCAGCTTAGGTGTGAAAAGTATTTTTTTTAATCCTAACTATCTCAGCAATTTTTCCAAAATCTATCAGGATAAACTTCCTCATGCCGCAGGCTATGCTATTATGGGTGATAGTAGTCAGCGGCAAATTCGTGATATTCTAGTTAACTAACTTTTGATTTTGGCAGAGATTATCACTTCTCGTTATGAAAAATTTGCAAGAAAAACGACAACGTTTACGTTGGCAATGTCGGCGCGGAATGCTAGAATTAGATCTCATTTTACAGGATTTTTTCGATAAAAACTATCTAACTTTAGTGCCTGATGATCAAGATTTATTTGAACGATTGTTAACTTATCCTGATCAAGAACTTTATTCTTATTTAATTAAGCGTCAGCCCATGACAGATAGAGCGATGCAAGCTTTAATGGAACGGATAAGTTGTGGCGGCTAATTTTTATCGTTTAAAATCTTCTTATTATTTAGCTATTTTACTCCTGGTGGTTCATGGTGGCGCTATCGCTTGCTTGTGCTTTTTGCCCTGGCCCTGGTGGACTAAATTACTGTTAAGTTTGGCTTGTTTGATGAGTTTTGTGACGCTTTTTTGCCAATATGTCTTATTAAATAATCCTTATTCTATCATTGAATTTTGGCAACAACAAAGCATCGGTTGTTGGCAATTAAGGAATAATCTTGGTGAAGTGAGTATGCAACATTTGGCGGATGATAGCATTTGTACCCGCTATTTTGTGCTATTAAATTTTGTTGCTTTAAATAAGAAAAAAACTAAAATTTCTTTAGTTTTATTGCCGGATAGTTTAAATTTTAAGGATTTTAAGCAGTTGAGAAGACAATTACAGAGTGTTAATTAAATGCTCAAAGGGATGTTCTCAGGGCTCAGCTATTTCTACGAATAGATAGGCTTAGGATAGGCCTAGCTCGCAAAATGATGTATAATTTTTACCCAATTCCCCATACGAGTAGGTCTTTATGTCAGAAATAACATCGACACAAAATTTGCCTCCAGAGATGTCTCTGTCTGAAATGCAGCCGATTGTTATGACTGAAAATGCAGCCAACAAAATAGGGGAGCTGATTACTGAAGAAGGGAATTTTCAGTTAAAACTACGTGTATTTATTACGGGTGGTGGTTGTTCTGGTTTTCAATACGGATTTAGTTTCGATGAGACTATCAATGACGATGATACGGTGATAACCAAAGCTATCGTTAAAGAAGATGCTGGAGATCATTGCCCTATCAACATTCAGTTACTCGTTGATCCTATGAGCCTTGCTTATCTAGTCGGTGCAGAAATAGATTATAAATCGGATTTAACGGGGGAACAGTTTATTATCCGTAATCCGAATGCTAAAACCACGTGCGGTTGCGGTTCTTCTTTTGCCGCTTAAGTTTTTAAGTAAATTCCACCGAGTATGGTTGCGTTTTTAGCGCCGGTTACTTCGGGGAGGTTACTGGATTTGCCTTCTAAAGTTTGTTTTGCAATCCATGCGAATGCCATTGCTTCTAGCCAATCACTGGGTACTCCTCGATCATCGGTTAATAAGATAGGATGGTGGCGGCAATGTTGTTGGATGCGTTTTCTTAAATAAGTATTTTTACTTCCTCCCCCACAGAGTAAAATCACGCCATGCGTACTTTTAAAGCTTAATATAGCTTTCGAAATACTGACAGCAATCAGCTCGCAAAGAGTTGCTTGCACTATAGCAGGTGCGGGCGGTTGATTTAGCAAAGCAAGTTGTGTCTGTATCCATTTGAAATTGAAATATTCGGGCCCAGTACTTTTTGGGGGTTTTAGTTGAAAATAAGGATCAGATAAAAATTGGTTTAACAAGGCTTGGTCAAAAGAGGCACTTGCTGCCCAAGCACCCTCGTCATCAAACCAGCGTTTAAGATGATATTGTATCCATTGATCGAGTAGACAATTCGCAGGACCCGTATCAAAGCCTAAAACTGTCGCTTTTAGATCAGCAGGTAAATAAGTGATATTGGCAATTCCACCGAGATTTAACACGATAATCTCTTCTTTTTTATTGCGTAAAATCGTGTTGTGAAAAGCCGGCGTTAAGGGCGCTCCTTGACCTCCGGCGGCAATATCTCGCCGACGAAAATCCGCAATGGTCGTAATACCGGTTTTTTCTGCAATGATATTGGGATCGCCAATCTGAAGAGTAAATGGATAATTTGAAAGGTGGGGATAATGAAAAACAGTTTGCCCGTGGCTACCTATCGCTAAAATATCTTTGGCAGAACATTGACTTTTTTCTAATAGTTTTTTAACGGCTTCCACCGAAATTAATGCGATTTTTTGATCGAGTTCAGCAAATTTTACTATGTTAATTGAATCTATAGAGTAAAGTTTATTGAGTTCTTTACGTAACCGATGAGGTAAAGGGGATTTATAGGTAGCAAGTAATTTGGGTTGATTATTTGAAAAATCGACTAATGCAACATCCACTGCATCCATACTCGTGCCTGACATTAAACCTATATATAATTTTTTCATTAAACCATCATTAATAAATAGGAGAATAAAACTTTTTAATTGTATTGCAAAGCATAGGGAAAAAATAGTACGCTAAGCTGAAGTAGAGTTGGCTAGACAGTCGCTGTAGTTTCTACAGAGGAAAGTCCGGGCTCCATCGGGCAAAGTGCCAGGTAATGCCTGGGAGGTGTAAGCCTACGGAAAGTGCCACAGAAAATATACCGCCTTAGTTAAATTATATACTCACAGCAATTGGATGTTTGGCAAGTGCCGCGTTCGTGCAGTCAACATGTATATCCAAAATACATGAGGATTGCGAGTTGAGCGCCAACACAGCCAAAAATTCAAGTGTGAAGAGTATAGCTGGGTAAGGGTGAAAAGGTGTGGTAAAAGCGCACCGCATCATTGGTAACAGTGATGGCAGGGCAAACCCCACTTGGAGCAAGACCAAATAGGAACCTTTTAGGCGTGGCCCACGCTAGGTTCGGGTAGGTCGCTTGAGATGTATGGTGACGTATATCCTAGATGAATGACTGTCCACGACAGAACCCGGCTTATCGGCTAACTCTCTTTTTTTAAAAAGTATTACCATTAAGGTAATTAATTCGCTAAATATTTTTTTCTGTATCGGCTCATTTTGTGCTTATTAAACACAAAACTCCCCATCAATTTTATCTAAGCCCAGCTAATGCTTGACAAGAAGCAATTCTAATTCCTATAGTGTAATTAAGTGGCAAAAAGTGGGTAAATGTGGGCAAAAATGGGATAAATTATGTTTCGGGGTATAAATTTGGTAGTGCTCGATGCGAAGGGCCGGATCAAGTTACCGGTTCGCTATCGACAGTTACTACCTACAGATAAAGAACCTCAACTAGTACTCACTATCGATACCGAGTCTCCTTGTTTATTGCTTTATCCTTTACAGGAATGGGAAATCATCGAAGAAAAATTGCAGGCCTTACCCAGTTTTAATCCAGCTGTGCGGCGTATTCAACGATTACTGATAGGTCATGCAACTGATTTGGATGTCGATACCAATGGCCGAGTTTTATTGCCAGCAGTGTTAAGAAATTATGCACATTTAGAAAAAGAAATTATGGTCGTAGGTCAAGGTAGAAAAATTGAATTGTGGAGCGCTAGAGAATGGGACGATTATCGTATTCAATGGATTTCAGAGACCGTTAAACCGGAAGAGTTACCTGATGAGTTACAGAATTTAGCGTTGTAGGCGTTTGTCGATGCAAAAACAAGAGCAGCATCAACCGGTTTTATTGGCAGAGGTTGTTGAAAATTTAGCCATTGATGTGGATGGAATTTATATGGATGCCACGTTTGGGCGTGGTGGGCATGCAGGGCAAATTTTACAGAATTTAGGACCTAAAGGAAGATTAATTGCTATTGATAAGGACCCTGAAGCCGTGGCTTATGCGCAACAGCAATGGGGTCATGATGAGCGCTTTAAAGTGTACCAGGGTTCATTTAAGCGTCTAAAAGCCATAGCAGAAATCGAAGGTATTATGCGTCAGGTCGCTGGAATCTTATTAGATTTAGGGGTTTCTTCCCCTCAATTAGATCAAGCGGATAGAGGATTTAGTTTTTTACGAGATGGGCCATTAGATATGCGCATGGATCCAAAAACAGGAATCAGCGCAGCAGAATGGCTAGCCTGTGCACAAGAGAAGGAAATTGCACAAGTATTAAAGGATTATGGCGAAGAACGTTATGCAAAACGTATTGCTCGAGCAATAGGAGAAGAACGGAAATTAAGACCTATTGCAACGACAGTTCATTTAGCGAATGTAGTGAAATTAGCTCACCCTCGTTGGGAGAGGCATAAACATCCTGCTACGCAAACCTTTCAAGCAATACGCATTCGAATTAATAATGAGTTGGAAGATTTAAAAGTCTGCTTAGAACAAAGTTTGGAAGTGTTGAAGATAGGTGGGCGTTTATTAGTTATTAGCTTTCATTCGTTAGAGGATCGAATCGTAAAACGGTTTATTCGCCAGCATACTCATGAAGCGGTGGAATTAAAAAAGCTACCTTTCATGCCAGCTAAATGGGAGCCTAAATTAAAAAATTTAGGTCGCAGGATTAAACCGGATGCGTATGCGATTAAAGCGAATCCACGATCGCGTAGCGCTGTGTTACGAATTGCGGAGAAAATATCATGAATATGGCAGCACGTGCTTTAACACAAAGTTCTTTAACTTGGGAGCGAGGGCAAAGTTGGGTCATTTCCTTAAAGATGTTAGGGCTCATTTTATTAATACTTGCCGTATTGTCTTCAGCACTCTCAGTGATTTATATAAAAACCGTACAGCGTAATTTATATAGTCAGTTACAAGCAAGTCAGCAAGATTACGATCATTTAAAAACCGAATGGGGCCAATTATTACTCGAAGAAAATACTTGGGTGGCGCCAGTGAGAATACAAACTTTAGCGCAACAAGAATTAGGAATGCGAATTCCTGAAATGAAAAACACGGTTTTATTAACGAAGTCTGTTTAAAAATGCTATTCGATCTTTTTATAAAGGGTCTTGTCGACTTGATTTTATTCTGTGAAAAGAATTTAGAATATTTATTTCTCAAGATAATTTTGGTTTTTGACTTGCTTGCCTCGGACTCAAGCTCTTAATTTGGTTTAGCAAGAGGTTTAGTTTTCATGCAGCGTCGTCGCGTCAAAAAAAACAAACGTACTCCTATTGCTTCGACCTACCAATGGCGTTTGATGATAGTGGTTTTTATATTGTTGATCGTCGCCTTAGGTTTAATTGGACGACTTATCAATTTAACGATTGTTAATCGCCAATTCTTACGTAACCAAGGGAATGCAAGAACAATGCGTACGTTAACTATTCCTGCACATCGCGGTATGATTTTGGATCGCCGTGGTGAACCTTTAGCGATCAGTACTCCGGTAGATGCTATTTGGATAGATCCTGCTTATTTTAATCCGAATAGACAACAACTTTCTTTACTCAGTCATTTTTTACACATCAATCCTCAAACTATTCATGAAATAGGGTTACATGGTCAATTTAAAGAATTTGTTTATTTAAAGCGTGGTTTAAATCCCAGTTTAGCCAAGCAAATCAAGGATCTAAAAATACCCGGCCTTTTTTTACAAAATGAATATCATCGTTATTATCCAGAAGGACCGGTGATGGCACATGTGGTGGGTTTAACGAATGTGGATGATAAAGGGCAAGAAGGTTTAGAACTCGCTTATAATAATTGGCTAGAAGGTCAATCCGGTTTAAAGAAAGTGATTAAAGATCGATTAGGGCATGTTGTAGCGGATATACGATCAATCCGTCAACCCAGACCAGGACATCAATTACAATTAAGTATAGATAAACGCATCCAATATGCGGCTTTTAGAGAGCTTAAAACAGGAATCGAACGATATCAAGCGGATTCTGGATCGGTCGTTGTACTTGATGTTAAAACGGGTGAAATTTTAGCAATGGCAAACTGGCCCTCTTATAATCCTAATGACAGGCTTACAACACAGGACGGCCATACGCGTAATCGTGCATTAACCGATTTGTTTGAGCCGGGATCTACCATTAAAAGCTTTAGTATGGCGAGCGTGTTAGCCAGTGGTCGATTTACTCCTAGTAGTCAAATCGATACATCGCCTGGTTGGATGATCGTTGCAGGTAAACGTATTATGGATGAACGTAATAATGGTGTCATGGATTTAACCAAGATATTACAGATTTCTAGCAACATGGGCATGTCAAAATTGATTCTTTCACTACCCGCGGAAAATTTATGGAATACTTTAAATACAGTGGGTTTTGGTCAAATTACGCAAAGTGGTTTTCCGGGTGAGCGAACCGGTAGTTTACCCAATTTTAAAGTATGGAATCCTTTTGTATTAGCGACCTTGTCGTTTGGTTATGGAATTTCAGTGACTGCTTTGCAGTTGGCACAAGCTTATGCCGTGTTAGCGGATGAGGGTGTTAAAGTTCCGGTGACTTTTCTTAAAATTCAAGGTGATGCTCCATCGGGACAACGTGTGCTAGATAAGGCTATTAGTAGAGAAGTGTTGGATATGTTAGAGTCCGTACTGACTAAAGGTGGAACAGCACCCTTAGCACGTGTTCCAGGCTATAGAGTGACTGGTAAAACCGGTACTGTGCGCATAGTTGGTGTGCACGGTTATGAAAAACATCGTTATAATAGTATTTTTATTGGCATTGCTCCTGCGAGCCATCCACGTCTCGTCGTTGCAGTTGTGTTGCATGATCCAAAAGGCCGCTTATATTATGGTGGTTATACGGCAGGACCTATTTTTTCTCATGTGATGAATAATGCGTTACACTTGCTTAATATTCCCCCTGACGATTTAGCGAGTCTTAATCAACCACTTCCTCACGTAATGCTCCCTTCACAAGGTATGCAAGATTAGTCATGTTAGTGCATACTATCTTTAGTAAGGTATAATCTGATACCCGTATGGAAAGCCTAAATAATTATATTAATTTTCTGTCTAATAGAGTTTAGTGAATTACACCCATCCATTTAAGTATTAAACTAAATTTCTCAAAGTAACGTTTTGTCATAAGTTCGATTTGTATTAAGAATATTCGGCAAGGGAAGGGATTGATGTTAAAGAGCCATACTTTTCATTTTATATTATGTTCCTTTATTTTTTTTATATCGAATGTTCAAGCACGAGAGCTCTTACCGCCACGGTTTTCAGCGAATGCTTCTACGGGTGTGTATACGGTAGGTCAGGCGGACTTGATGATTTCTTTGGATGGTGATCAGCAACATAATTTGTATGTGAATCCACAAGGCGCGTACGGTAGTGATCAGCAATGGTATGGTGATGTGGGTTTAGGTTATCGCTGGATTAAGAATGAGTCGGCGATATTAGGCTGGTATCTCTTTGCAGGACATACACGTGTCGAAAATAGCAGTGGATTTTGGCTAACGAATCCAGGTTTAGAAGTGATGGGTCGTCGTTGGGATGCACGGATTAATGTGTATATCCCTGTGGCAGGGCGTAGTAATGAATTAGGCATCAAAGAATTTGATATCGTAAACACACCCGTTTTTACGGGTCATACGGAAATGATAAATAGTGTGTTTAGCGATGCGAATGCCATTCAACAAGTGGGTAATGGAGCAGATGCAAGAGTCGGCTATCAATTGTTTCGTAGTGTGCCTTTAAAGGGCTATTTGGGAGCTTATTTTTTTGACATAGCTAATGCCGATAAGGTGCGTGGTGGAGCGGCAGGAATGGAATATTGGTTTGATGACAATATCCGAGTATTTGCAAATTATAGTTACGATAATTATCAGCACAGTAATGTGATAGGGGGTATAGGAATTAGTTTTGGAGGGGTAAGAAAACATTGGGCAGATCCGAGTCTATCTGAGCGTTTAATGGATCCGGTGGAGCGCTATTTAGCCAATTTAGGTCATGGTTCTGGGATACCGAGCAAAACGTTATTATATGGAATGGGTAGTGGTAGTCGTAGTGTATTGGTCAGCGATAGCATTGCATTTTTTAGTCAGACAGGGACACCGAACAATGGAGGAGGCAGTTTAACGTTAGCAAATTGTACATTTGAGAATCCCTGTGGCCCTACTGATTTTAGTCAAACCGGTGTGAATACGTTAAATAATCTTTTGCCTAATACGCGTATGTATTTTAATGGTGGAAACTATTTTGCAAACATTGGAACGGATCCTCTGCCATTAAATAATGGTCAAAGCATACACTCTCGTACAACGGATTATTCAGCGCCGGCAACCGGTACCGATCGTTCGACGTTTGGTGGGGGATTTGTTTTAGCGGGTAATAATTTATTAGAAAATATCATTTTGATCCCTTTTCTGGGAGGATCTCCGTTAACCGGCGTTACAATAAATGGTCAAAATAATCAGATTCGTGGTAGCGATATCGGAAATGAAAACAATCGTTATGGTGGTTATGGCCTAGAAGATTTAGGGATAAAGACTCGTATTGAAAATACAGCTGTCTATGCTCGTCAATTAGGAATTGTAAAAGAAGGTAATTCCAATTTAACTATTCAAAATAGCACAATAGATGTGGAAGAGTTAGGAGGAGGTGCTGGAATAATTGTTATGGGAGGCAGTGTTTCTGTTATAGATTCAGCGATTCGACTGACAGGAACGTCGAATTTTAATTATGAAGGTATACGAACCTTATCAAACACGAATATCTCTATAACAAATTCGACAATTGATGTGGTTCATAACAGTAACACGGGTAATGCTGTTGTCTTAAGTAATGGTAATGGCAGTAACATCACAGTAATAGATAGTAACTTAAGCGTGCAGGGTACCAATTCTTCGATAGCGACAGGAAATCCGGTCAATATTAATTCAGGAACTGTGTGTATGGTGAATGGTGTGACTACTGTTTGCCCCTAAGTTGTTTCGTTTGCTTTTTCATTGTTTGTTATTAAAATTTAATTTAAAAGGGAATTAGCTAACAAGATAGTTATGTTATAGTTTAAAGATAGGCTTAAAAAAATAGACGTTATTAAGATTTATGAAAAAAAAATGGCAAATCTTACTTAAAGAAGCGATAACGGATCCAGCAGAATTATTAGATCGATTAGAACTCAATCAAAACTTATTACCTGCAGCGCAGCGAGCAGCAAAATTATTTCCTTTGCGCGTTCCGGAAAATTTTTTGGCAAGGATGGAAAAAGGCAATCCAGCTGATCCGCTTTTACAACAAGTACTTCCTTTAGCCGCAGAGGAAATAACGGCGGAAGGATTTAGTCGTGATCCTTTGCACGAGCATGCCATTAATCCATTGCCTGGGTTATTACATAAGTATCATGGCAGAGTGCTGCTAACGATGGCAGGGGCCTGCGCTATAAATTGTCGATATTGTTTTCGGCGTCATTTTCCTTACACAGAGAATATTCCGGGTGGCAAGGCATGGCAGGCTATTTTAGCGTATATCCAAGCGGATACTTCAATCAGTGAAGTTATTTTCAGTGGCGGCGATCCTTTATTGGCTAATGATCACTATTTGAAACAATGTGCCAATGATCTGGCGAATATAACGCATGTAAAGATTTTACGCATCCATTCTCGTTTACCAATTGTCTTACCCGAGCGTATTACCCCTGAGTTTTTAAATGGGTTTACTGCAACGCGTTTGCAACCGGTATTGGTTACGCATAGTAATCATGCTAATGAATTAGATGATTCGGTGCAACATGCGATGAGCAAATTACGTCAACAAAAAATTACGGTATTAAATCAAACCGTATTATTAAAAGGTATCAACGATAATGTTGAAGCTTTAGTTAATTTGAGTCATCGTTTATTTGTCTGTGGGATTCTCCCTTATTATTTGCATTTATTAGATAAAGTGCAGGGGGCAGCACATTTTGAGGTGTCTCGAACAAAAGCTAAACAGCTCATGACTGCATTGCGCGAGAGGTTACCCGGTTATTTAGTGCCGAAATGTGTGTATGAACAAGCGGGCGCAACCTCTAAATTGCCAGTGATTTAGACTAGTGTTGCTCTAAGTTTGGGTGGCTTAGCTTAAAACTAGCCAATGCTAAATAGAGTCTTTATACTTTGTTGGCAAACTCACTTTAAATTTGCTGAACTAATTTGTTTATAGGGGTGGTATGTCAGAAAATACAAAAAATACGCGTATTGAAACCGATAGTATGGGGCCGATTGAAGTTCCAGCTCATCACTATTGGGGTTCTCAAACACAACGGAGTTTGCATCACTTCGCCATAGGTCACGAAGCGATGCCGTTGGCGGTCATTCATGCGTTTGGCATTTTGAAAAAAGCGACTGCTAAAGCCAATTTGGAATTAGGTTTATTAACAAAGGACAAAGCTGATTTAATTATTCAAGTGGCCGAAGAAGTAAAGTCTGGACAGCTTGATGCTGAATTTCCTTTACGCGTTTGGCAAACGGGTAGTGGCACACAAACGAATATGAACGTGAATGAAGTAATTGCGAATCGTGCCATAGAATTAGCCGGGGGAGAGCGTGGCAGTAAAAATCCGGTTCACCCTAACGACCATGTCAATAAATCCCAGTCCTCTAACGATACCTTTCCTACCGCGATGTATATCGCTGCTGTACTGGCTATTGTTAGACAATTAATTCCTGCTGTGCAGACATTATATGCAGCATTGATTGAAAAAGTTCATGAATTTAAGGATATTATTAAAATTGGACGTACGCACTTACAAGATGCGGTACCCTTAACCTTAGGCCAAGAGTTTTCAGCGTATGTCGATCAATTGGAATCAATATTAGCGAATATCGAACAAACCTTACCAGGGCTTTATCAGTTGGCAATTGGCGGTACAGCAGTGGGTACAGGCTTGAATACGCATCCAAAATTTGCCGAATTAACTGCAAAAATCATTGCTGAAGAAACTAAATTACCTTTCGTTTCAGCGAAAAATAAATTTTCGGCATTGGCTGCTCATGACGCGTTAGTCTTTGCTAGCGGAGCGCTCAAAACCTTAGCTTGTGCTTTAATGAAAATAGCCAATGATATTCGTTGGTTAGGTTCGGGTCCGCGATCGGGTTTAGGTGAACTCATTTTACCTGAAAACGAACCGGGTTCTTCGATCATGCCAGGTAAAGTGAATCCTACTCAATGTGAAGCCATGACCATGATATGCGTGCAAGTGATGGCCAATGATACGGCGATCACCTTAGCAGGTAGTCAAGGTAATTTCGAATTAAATGTCTATAAGCCTGTAATGATTTATAATTTTTTACAGTCGGTCGATTTATTGAGTAGTGCGTGCCAATCATTTACTAACTACTGTGTTAAAGGCTTAAAAGCCAATCAAGCTAAAATTAAGCATTTTCTAGAAAATTCACTGATGTTAGTGACGGCTTTAAATCCTATTATTGGTTATGATAAAGCCGCTAAAATTGCGCATAAAGCGTTACATGAAGAAACGAGTTTACGTGCAGCCTGTTTGTCTTTGGGTTATCTCAAAGCGGAAGAATTCGATAAAGCGGTTGACCCTAAAAAAATGCTGGGACACAATGTGGATTAATCGATAACACCACTAAATATTTTGACAGGGGTTCCGCGTAAAAAGACAGGAGAATTTTCACCTTCCCACCTTACTGTGAGAAGGCCCCCGGGTAAATTGACATTAACTTTTTTAGTGAGCCGATTTAATAAACGTCCGGCAATGACCGCAGCACAGGCACCACTGCCACAGGCTTGAGTTTCTCCAGCACCACGTTCATAAATACGGAGATCGATTTGTTTTGGATCCCGAATTTTCATAAACTCGACGTTACATCCTTGCGGAAAATAAGGATAGGGATGCTGATTAAGATAGGTGCCTAAGTCTTCTAGCGGCGCTTTATCTAAACAATTGACTTGAATTACACAGTGTGGATTGCCTAAAGATAAAACACAACAATCAAAGCGCCCAAAAGGTGTTTCGATAGGATGAATGGGTGGTGCAGACAGGCTGATAAAAGGAATTTTTTCTGGATTAAAAATCGGGAGACCTAAATTGGCAGTGACTTTACCACTTGCTTCCATGTTGAGTTCCAAGGGATTATTCATGGTCATCAGATGGATGGGATTTTCCATACAAAGTTTTTTTTCTAATAAAAACTTTGCAACACATAAAGCACCATTACCACATTGAGCGACTTCATTGCCGTCGGAATTAAAGATGCGATAATAAAAATGTTTGGATTTAGGTCGAGGCTTTTCGATTAACAATAGCTGATCAAAACCAATACCACGGTGTCGATTGGCCCAGAGCCTTATCAATTTACCATTGGGCTTAAAATTTTGTTGCAGGGCATCGACAACAACAAAGTCATTCCCTAATAAATGCATCTTAGTAAATTCAGTTTTCATTGGATTTGCTTTAGGTTTTTAATTGGATGTTGAGATTATCGTTTCATTTACCCATAATTGATCTAAAGTTTCACGTGAGCGAATTAAAAAGGCTTGATCTTTATCAACCATAATCTCTGTGGCTCTCGGTCTAGAATTATAGTTGGAACTCATAGAAAAACCATAGGCACCGCTATCCATAATTGCTAAATAATCATCAGCTTGTAGTGCCAGTCGACGGTTTTTACCGAGAAAATCACTGCTTTCACAAATAGGACCGACGATATCATAATTTTTTTTGGGTCTATCGCTATGTTGCATGATGGGTAATATGTTTTGTTCCGCATGATAAAGAGCAGGCCGGATGAGATCATTCATGCCTGCATCGACTATAGCAAAGTTTTTATCCCTATTCGATTTAAGGTATTCAACCTTGGTGACAAGTATACCTGCTTGTGCGGTAATTACGCGGCCGGGCTCGATGATTAAATGAAGTTTAGAGTTTCTTTTTTTCAGTAAAGCTAAAATTTTCTGGCAATATTCTTCAGGGCTTGGAACATTTTCTGATTGATACGCAACACCTAAGCCACCGCCTAAATTAATAGTTTTTAATAGGATATTTTCTTTCTCTAATTGTTCGGCAAGATTTAACAATTGCTCCATTGCTTGTAAAAAAGGATCGAGTGTTGTGAGTTGTGAACCTAAGTGACAGCTAATACCCTGAATCTTTAAATGTTGAGATTGTGCGGCTAAGCGATAGAGTGATAAGGCATCTTCTTCGCTTAGACCAAACTTAGTACCTTTTAAACCGGTTGTTATATAAGGGTGGGTTTTAGCATCTATATTGGGATTGATACGCAAGGCAATCGGAGCCAGTAGACGCAAATTTTTTGCAAGCGCTTCGATTCTGAGTAATTCAGAGGGTGATTCAACGTTGAGGCAGCCAATATTTGCTCGTAAAGCAGTCTTGATTTCCTCGCCGGTTTTACCGACACCAGAAAATACAGTTTGTTTTGCGTTTCCTCCTGCTAGCAGGACACGAGCAAGTTCTCCGCCAGACACAATGTCAAAGCCGGCCCCCCATTTGGCTAAAATAGCTAAAATAGAAAGATTAGAATTAGCCTTTACGGCATAACAGATTTGCTGCGAGTTTTGGAATAACTGTTTAAACCTACACCATTGGCGATGTAAGCTAGCTTTCGAGTAGATATAACAAGGCGTACCATATTTAGCTAATAAGTGTGTGATAGGGATCGCTTCTGCATGTAAAACCTGATTTGAATAATGAAAAGACATTAGGGAGCAGGCTTAGCAAAATGATGAGGGATATAAACGGGTGGTTTTTGATCGGGTAAATATAAAGGACCCATTTGTCCACACCCGGCTAAAAATACAATACTTAAATAAAGAGTGTAACAGCAGTGTTTTGTTCGCATAAAGTTAAAAGTTAATGGGTCTAGAAATTTAATTTATTATCAGCCGAATAGCATCTAAAAAATTTGTTTACTCTAAAGTATAAGAGCCAGCGAAGGATTAAATGAAAACTTCATAAAGCGCTATTGTGAAACCTTGAAACTCCTAGTATATAGTATTCGCAATTGAAATTGCGAGCGGTTAAAAATAATCCATCAATTCTATTGTGCTAAGATTTTACAATCCTGCCTAGGTGGAGTTGACGCCAAAAATTTTAAGTAAAAATTGCTCGTTTTTAACACAAAGGGGAAAATTTAAAAATATTAGGGAGCGGTATATACTGAAAATATAAGTGATTTTTCTTCGGAAGCAATTCGGAAGCAATATAGTAAAAAACAGTCTTAATTTTTATGAGGTTCACAATGGAAAACCCAAGGCCATTAGATTATTTAGAGTTTAATCCGATCCAATCTCCTTCAGCTAGCATCATTTGTTTACATGGACTCGGAGCCAGTGGTCACGATTCAGCCAATATGGCTAGAGCAGTGGCCTTAAGCACAGGCTTTCGTTTTGTTTTTCCGCATGCGCCGGTGAGACCAATTAGTTTAAATGGTGGAGTGAAAATGCCAGCTTGGTATGATATCCATGGCCTAACATTTGGCTCGCCTGAAGATGAGGCGGGTATTCGTGCTGCTGCGCAAAGCTTATTTGAGTTGATGCAAAAAGAAATGGCGCGAGGTATTCCTGCCAATCGGATTGTTTTAGCAGGTTTTTCTCAAGGTGGCGCAATGGCTTTGTACACGGCTTTACGTTATCCACATGCTTTGGCGGGAGTTTTGGCCTTATCGACCTACTTACCCTTACATCATTTTTTAGAAAAAGAAGCGAGTGACGCGAATAAAACAACTCCTATTTTTATGGCTCATGGTGATGAAGATAACGTGGTCGCACCAGCATTAGGCGAATTTTCTTACGAGTGTTTAAAAAAATTAGCTTATCCTGTACAGTTTAATCGTTACCCAATAGGTCATAGCGTTTGTCCACAAGAAATTATGGATATAACACAATGGTTACAACAACGTTTACAAAAATAAAGATAGACTCTTCGCACTTGAATTTTTGACTGTGTTGCCGTTCAATTCGCAATCCTCATGTATCTATTAATATACTCCGGTTGCTCATTTTCTCGGCACCTTGCCAAAATCCAATTGCTGTGAGTATAAATCCGTTATACTCTTTCGCTTTATCCAGTAAAAAAACGACATTTTAAATAGTTTAAGGCGATACAATATTATCATGCAGAATATTCGTAACTTTTCTATTATTGCCCATATTGATCATGGAAAATCGACTTTGGCCGATAGGTTAATACAAGTTTGCGGAGGGTTGTCGGCGAGAGAAATGTCCGAACAAGTACTGGACTCTATGGATCTAGAACGCGAACGTGGCATCACTATCAAAGCGCAAAGCGTTACCTTGTATTATACCGCTCGGGACGGCCAACGCTATCAGTTAAATTTTATTGATACGCCAGGACATGTGGATTTTTCTTATGAGGTATCACGTTCTTTAGCGGCTTGTGAAGGAGCGTTGTTAGTCGTCGATGCCGCTCAAGGTGTCGAAGCACAAACCGTTGCGGTTTGTTATACGGCGGTTGAACAAGGCTTAGAAGTTTTACCGGTATTAAATAAAATTGATTTACCACAAGCCGATCCAGAAAACGTCATCCAAGAAATTGAAGAGATCATCGGCATACCGGCTCAAGAGGCGGTTAGAGTAAGTGCAAAACAAGGGATAGGTATTTTAGAACTTTTAGAAAGGCTCATACACGTTATTCCTCCACCCGTAGGTGATTTACAGCAACCCTTACAAGCCTTGATTATCGATTCTTGGTTTGATACCTATTTAGGCATCGTTTCTTTAGTACGCATAAAAAATGGCAAGCTTAAAGTAGGAGACAAGATCCAAGTGATGTCCACGGGACGCAGTTACCTTATTGATAAATGTGGGATTTTTACGCCTAAACGACAAGAAATGGAGACACTCAGTGCCGGTGAAGTCGGTTTTGTTATTGCGGGTGTTAAAGATATCCATGGTGCACCGGTCGGCGATACCTTAACTCATACCTCGAAGCCAGCCGGCGCACCTTTACCCGGTTTTAAACGGGTCCATCCTCAGGTATTCGCGGGCTTATTTCCAGTCAATACCGAAGAGTTTACCGATTTTCGCGAAGCGTTGGAAAAACTCAGTTTAAACGATTCATCACTATTTTATGAACCTGAAACTTCCGAAGCATTAGGATTTGGTTTTCGTTGTGGTTTTCTTGGTTTGTTGCATATGGAGATAGTCCAAGAGCGCTTAGAACGAGAATACGATCTCGATTTAATTACTACCGCCCCTACCGTTGTTTATGAGATAGTAACCACGCGGGGAGAAACGCTACATGTGGATAATCCGGCTGATTTACCGGCTGCCAATTTAGTGGCTGTGATGCGTGAACCCATCGTTTTGGCGAATATACTCGTGCCACAAACCTATTTAGGGGCAGTGATCACACTGTGTAACGAGCGTCGTGGCATACAAACCAAGTTACTTTATACAGGCAAACAGGTTTCTATCGCTTATGAATTGCCGATGAGTGAAGTGGTTTTAGACTTTTTCGACCGTTTAAAATCTTTAAGCCGGGGTTATGCTTCACTGGATTATCAGTTTATCCGTTTTCAAGAAGCGGATTTAGTCAAGTTGGATATTCTAATTAATGGTGATAAAGTCGATGCCCTTGCTTTAGTGGTACACCGCAGTCAATCACAATATCGGGGCCGTCAATTGGTAGCTAGACTTAGAGAGCTTATTCCACGTCAGATGTTTGAGGTGGCACTACAAGCCGCGATAGGCGGCCATATTATTGCAAGAGAAACGGTTAAGGCGTTACGTAAAAATGTCATCGCTAAATGTTATGGGGGGGATGTTTCACGTAAGAAAAAATTATTAGAAAAACAAAAAGCGGGTAAAAAACGCATGAAGCAAGTCGGTCGCGTAGAGATACCGCAACAGGCCTTTTTAGCTGTCTTGCAACTAGATAAGAAATAATCCTATATAGAGTGACTATGATGAGTTTTAATTTTGAATTTTTTTTAACGATGGCGGTCATCATTTCGGGTGCCATTGCTTTAATAGATAGACTGATTTTTGCGCCTATTCGACAGCGAAAAAAAATTGCTCATCCTTCGATGTTAATTGAATATGCACGTTCTTTTTTTCCTATTTTACTCTTAGTTTTATTATTACGATCTTTCTTGGCTGAACCGTTCCGCATTCCTTCCGGTTCTGAAAAACCTGATTTATTGATCGGTGATTTTATTGTTGCAAATAAATTTAGTTATGGCATACGCTTACCGGTACTTCATAAAAAAATTATTCCCATCGGTGAACCTAAACGGGGTGATATTGTGGTTTTTTTATGGCCGAAAGATCCCTCAATTTATTTCATCAAACGCGTAATCGGCTTACCGGGTGACGTTATTACTTATAAGGATAAAGTATTAACCATTAATGGCCAGCTTGCTCCACAAACTTTACTGGGAGAGAAAACTGATCGAGATGGCTTGAATGAAAAATGGCCGGTATTGTTGAAACGGGAAAATTTATTAGGCGTTCAACATGATATTTATCTACGTCCTGATCAATCATCAACAGATTTTTCAGTTCATGTGCCACCCGGTAATTATTTTGTTATGGGTGATAACCGAGATAATAGTTTAGACAGCCGTTATTGGGGTTTTGTTCCTGAAAAAAATCTCATAGGAAAGGCCATGTGGGTATTTTTTAGTTGGGATAACGAACAACACCGAGTTCGTTGGAATCGCTTGGGTATGCGTATCCATTAGATAAGGTTTTTTATTTTAAGAGGCAATCGTGAAAGCAGAAATAGAAATCTTATGTGAAAAATTAAATTATCGATTTAAAAATCATGAATTATTGGAAGATGCACTCAGCCACCGTAGTTTTCGCGGCAATAAAAATAATGAACGATTAGAATATTTAGGAGACGCGGTACTTAATTTTGTTATAGCGGCGGCTTTATTTCGTCAAAATATTAAAGCGCGCGAAGGTGAGTTAAGTCGCTTGCGTGCTAATTTGGTGCGTGGTGAAACTCTCACCGATCTTGCACAAGAATTCGAATTAGGAAAATATTTACGTCTAGGTGCGGGAGAATTAAAAACCGGTGGCGCGCAACGTAAATCTATTTTAGCCGATGGTATGGAAGCCGTCGTGGGTGCTATTTATCTCGATGGTGGTTTTCAAGTCTGTGAGACTTGCATTCTGCGTTGGTATGCAAATCGTTTAGAAAACGTCGAAACCATTCCCGAGCTTAAAGATCCTAAAACTCGTTTACAAGAATATTTACAAGCAAAAAAATTAGCGTTACCCGTGTACACCATACTCGCTTTAGAAGGGCCCGCTCATCAACAATCCTTTAAAGTAGAATGTCATCTACATGGTTTGCCTAATAAAGCGATAGGGATAGGAAGTAGTCGGCGCCGTGCTGAACAAAAAGCAGCAGAAAAAATTTTAGAGGAATTAGAGTTAATTTATAAAGCTTGAAATCAATACGCAGACTCCCAGTCATTGGACACTTTAGCAAAGTGTCGCGACTATGCCGCCATCGACATGTCTACAATCACCCCGAGGATTGGTGAGTTGAACGGTAACACAGACAAAAATTCAAATGCGAAGAGTGTATAACTATGAAAAATCTAGCAAGTCATTGTGGTAGCGTCGCCATTATTGGACGTCCCAATGTCGGTAAATCTACTTTGCTGAATAAAATCCTAGGTGAAAAATTAACGATTACTTCATCTAAACCACAAACGACTCGCCATCAAATTTTAGGAATTAAAACCGACACACAGACACAGTCCATTTATATCGATACGCCGGGTATCCATCAAAACACGCAACGTCGATTAAGTCGAGCAATGGTCCGATCAGCGATAAATGCTTTAATCGATGTTGATATCATTGGCTTTGTTGTCGAAGCCAATCGTTGGACTGCAGAAGAGGATGCAATTTTAGAACGCTTAAAGCAACAACAACAGCCGGTGATATTAATTGTTAATAAAATAGATAAAATAAAAGATAAGAGTCGTTTACTTCCTTTTTTGCAATCCTGTTATGAAAAAATGCCTTTTTTAGCCGTTGTTCCTGTTTCAGCGCAAAAAGGAAAAAATATTGAGGAATTAGAAAAAGTGATCGCCGAAGCATTACCGATCGCTGAATTTATTTATCCGCCGGATCAATATACGGATCGTAGCCAGCGTTTTTTAGCCGCAGAATTTATTCGCGAAAAATTAATGCGTAGTTTATACGAAGAATTACCTTATTGGTTAACAGTTAGTATCGAACAATTTGTTGAACAAAAAAAAATCATTAAAATTTCTGCGATTATTTGGACAGAGCGATCCAGTCAGAAAGCCATTATTATCGGTAAAAATGGCGAGTTGCTTAAAAAAATTGGCACCGAAGCTAGAATGGATATGGAAACGTGTTTTGATAAAAAAGTTTATTTAGAGCTTTGGGTCAAGGTGAAAGCGGGATGGTCGGAAGAAGAGGGGAGTTTATAAGTTTTATATAGGATAGTTATTTACCTAATTAATGCTTATAATAAACTATCTTAATCATGGAGGATTAAATGAACAATGCAAATATGTGTGCCAAAAGACAAGTAGGTGATAATCGCTTGTCTAAAGAAAACGCAGCATTATTAATGATCGATCATCAAACTGGCTTGATGCAGATAGCTAGAGATTATCAATATGATGAATTCAAAAATAATATTTTAGCTTTAGCGGCTATCGGTAAGTTATATAATTTACCAGTTGTATTAACAACGAGTTTTGAAAAAGGTCCTAATGGACCACTCTTACCTGAATTAAAAAAGGAATTTCCGAATGCTCCTTTTATTCCTAGACCTGGGCAAATCAATGCTTGGGATAATGAAGATTTTGTAAAAGCGGTCAAAGCAACAGGTCGAAAAAAACTGATTATCGCAGGCATCGTAACGGATGTTTGTGTAGCATTTCCCGCATTAGCCGCATTAAGTGAAGGATATAACGTTTATATCGTGGTAGATGCTTCAGGAACATTGAATAAGTCGATACGTGATGCGGCGCTTAGCCGTATGATACACGCTGGAGCTATTCCTATGGGTTGGTTTGCGCTCTCGGCTGAACTACAACGTGATTGGCGGGATAATGGAGAGGGGTTAACCAAACTTTATAAAAAACACTTAGTTCCCTATGATAATCTTATCAGTAGTCACGATGCAAAATAGCAGGTTTTATATAGTTTATCCAATTACATTCTGTGCGCCGACAATGTTATTTTTCATGCTTTGCGATGCGCAATAGAGCTTCTTGTAAAGGTTTAACGTGTATAGTACCTGCAGCATTTTTCAGTAATGCTACACTAGCACTGGATAGCAGAGGGGGCGGGCTTAATTGTGCGTTTGGCGTGTGAAACAGAGGCTGGATATTCCATTCAATATGGGTTAAATCGCGCAAATCCGGATGTTTAAGTAATTTTTGAGTTATATCAGGCAATATATAACGTAAACGGGTAGCCCAGGCCGCACTATCACACTCGACAATTAAATAACCGTCACGAAAATTAGCAATACGCGTATGTTCTTCTAGATCGTTAGAAATTTCAGCTTGCCAGATCTTATTTAGTTTGGTTAATTGCTGTACTTTTTTTTGAATAAACGCTAACACGCTTTCTGGATCTTGCTGCAAGATGCTGGCTGGACTTTTTTCCGGAGCAGATTTTTTTATCATGTTAATCTATTTTCATGGGTAAAATAACCAGTTGTACGCCCAATAAGTGTAAACGTCGTTGTAGCATGATTGCTGTTTCATTATGCAATAAGCGAGTTATCCAGTTATCTTTACTAAAAATCAATTTGCTGGCGAAAAAGATTGAATGTGGAAATTCTTTTATAATTTTTTTAGAGAGAATTGTTAATTTTTCTGTCGGATCGGTCCCATAAGCTGAAAAACCTTTTGCTGCTAAGCCTTGTTCCTGGCAATAAGTGACAAAATAATCCAACATCTCATTCGTATCTTTTTGCATCGTAGTCAATTCTTTTTTGGCACTAAAACTTTCTACGTCGACGATCCCGATCGTAACAAACACAAAATTTTTAAAATGATTCGGGAACATACGTAGTATCCATAACAGATTGTGCAAACCGATACCACGATGTTTCCCTACCATAATGACAGCCGTGGCTTCTTTAGGCTGTAAGGGTTTGACCACAGTCGGTGTTTTTAAGGGTGTGCTAGTCATCAATAGGTCAATATCATGTAATTTATTGAAGACCATGGTGTAATGTTTTTTGACTAATAGACAAATTAAAATAACAAAACTTGTGATTAGCACTGTTACCCAGCCACCGAATGTAAATTTGGATATCAGAGTGATGATCAATATGCTAAAGGTTACTAGAAATGCAAAAGCTGAAAAAAATAATCGACCTACCCAGTGTGGGGATGCATTACTTCGATGGGTGATCCAATAAACACATAGACCTAAAATAGAGAGTGAAAAGGTTAAGAACACATTCATACTATAAAGAATGACTAACCAAGAAACTCGCCCCCCACTCAACCACAATATGAGTAACGCAGCAATACCAAACACAATGACACCATTTTGTGTGACTAAACGACTCGAAAGATGGCGGAAACGATTGGGTAACCAACTATCGATTGACATATTCGCTAACACACTGGGACCTGCTAAAAAGCCGGTATTCGCACCGACTAATAACAGGCCTGCTTCCATCAATAAGGTGACAGTTAACATCACCTTTCCTAATGCAGAATCACCTAAAATTTTATGAAATACGACTGCATTTAAGGTTTGACCATAAACGGGATGCGCATGCCATAACAAATACAGCAAAATAATTCCACCCGCAGTAAAACTTAAAGAAAGCGCCATATAAAACATGGTCCACTTGCCGGTTTGTACGCGGGGTTCCGTCAGTCGATTCACATTGTTGGAGACGGCTTCGATCCCCGTGTAAGTTCCGCTTCCTAATGAGTAAGCGCGTAATAATAAAGCAATAATAAATAACCAACCGGTTTGCTCTGACATTTTGAGTGTGTTACTTAAGGTATCGGAAAACACACTGGGTAAATTACTTTTATGTGCAATGACGCCATAAATAATTAAAAAAAAGTGTGTGGCGATAAAACCTAAAAAAATGGGCATTAAAACCTTAATCGATTCTTTCATACCGCGTAAATTAAGTGTAATTAATAGGATGATGACAGCAGCGGCAGTCAACAGTTTATAATTTAGAAAATAATGAGGTAATAAACTAAATAAAGCATCGATACCGCTGGCGACGGAGATGGTAATGGTTAAGACATAATCGACGATGAGTGCTGCACCGGAAATCAATCCTGCGTGGGGACCCAATAATTGTGTGGCCACTTTATAACCACCACCACCACTAGGAAATAAGCTAATGACTTGATTATAAGCCAGTGCAATGATAAAAACGGTGAGTATGGTAGCAATGGAAATATACAGACCTAAAGAACTGTAATGTGGTCCTAAAGCAATAAATGCTTCTTCAGGACCATAAGAAGAAGAAGATAATCCGTCCGCACCTAGGCCCACCCAGGCTAAAAAAGCCACCAATGCGATATTGCGTTGCGCGTTAGGATTTAAAGGGTTTCGGGGTTTTCCGAGCAAAAAACGACCAAGACGTTGAAAAAAAGTCATTCCCATGTGGATACTGAATAAAATGTTACTATAGCGGGTTAAAGATTGTTTTTGAAGTCATGTTTTTAGGAAAGTTTATTTTTTTTTAATTTTCTCAATGCAGTGTAGATTTTATTTTTGAGTTTTTTAAAAATAGTGAGATTATTTCTAACCGTCTATGCTGAAGTTTATAGGTATAATCGTTAAGCGGATCATAGGTTGTTTAGCTTATTAATAAAATATCGATTTTAATTGATATAAAAAGGACTTGCTATGAAGAAAAAAGAGTTTAGAAAGTTAAATAAATTATTAAAAAGAGCATTCTGGCAAGAATGTCGTTTAGTGGGTAATTCTAATACCGCTTACAGGATTGAATTTCGCAGTCGATTAACTGTGGGCGAATTTACACAATTTGTAGAGGACTGCAAACTATTTTTATCCCATTATGAGATAGAAATAGGGTCCATTTTTACTATTACTCAAGGAAAATTATGTAAGCTATTTACAATACAGATAGGCAAATTACCACCTACTGAAAAGCTTGCAGAAAAAATGAAGGAGTTAACTCATACAATCCAATTACATGATGCATTTTATCAGGATACTGCTCTGCAGATAAATTTGCTTTTAGATCACGGTGCCAATATTAATAGTAAAAATATTGCGGGTGAAACCGTATTACATGCTGCGGTACGAATGGGTTATGACAAGATTGTTAATCTGCTTATAAAGAGAGGGGCCTCACTCAATATTGTGAGCAACAGAGGTGAAACACCTTTAAAGATTGTGGATCAAAAAAAGGATGCTGTGATGGGAAGAGTACTTATTGACGCACTCTTACACAAAGATCCAATCACTGGAAAACCCAATTTTAAAACGCAAGAATTAAATGATTATTGGGATGAGCAGATGAAACTATTAATAGTTAAACCTATTGCGCAGCTAACTAGTATAGAAGGAGCGGCTGGAGAGATAGAATGTAGACTAACGGATCAGAAAATCAAAGATATTATGCAATTTTTTTCAGATATCCCCATTCTTCAATCTCCTCTTGAGGATTCAGACGAACAGATGAGGGAAAATCTACTTTTGCAATTGTAGGTAAATAAAATTGACTTTCCTATACTTTATTGAAAGAAAGTCGTTCAAAATACTGATAGGACTTTTTTAGTTGTTTAGTTAAGATACACTAAAAAAGTCCTTTTTCTTTATTGGGGGTTAGCTGGATGACAACATCATCAGAAAATCGATATAAGATCCCATGTTTAGCATCGCATTGCTTAGATCCGCTTCACCAGTTAGAACAACACTTATTGGTAGCACAAACCACAATTGAAAATTGGTTGCGTGAACAATGGCGTAAAACACCGGCTCCTTTTTATTCTTCAGTTGATTTACGCAATGCGGGATTTAAATTAGCTCCGGTCGATACCAATTTATTTCCAGCGGGATTTAATAATTTGAATGAAGCTTTTGTGCCGTTGGCAGTCCAAGCGGCACAGGAAACCTTAGAACGCTTAGTACCAGGATGTTTACGTATCTTATTAATCCCAGAAAATCATACCCGAAATAATTTTTATTTCGAAAATCTTTATAGGTTACAGGATATTTTGAGTAAAGCCGGTTTTGAAGTGAGAGTGGGATCCTTACTAGAAGACATCAAAACAACCAAAGAAATTAAGTTAGAATCAGGCGGAGTGATAACATTAGAACCGATCCATCGGCTAGCGAATCAGATCAAAGTCAGTGATTTTTTACCCTGCTTGATTCTATTAAATAATGATTTAGCAAATGGTATCCCTGAAATCCTACAAGGAATCAAACAAATTATTTTACCTAATATTAGTTTAGGTTGGTATAAGCGTTTAAAGTCAAATCACTTTGCTCACTATGAGCAAGTAACAAAAGAATTTTCTCAATTACTGAATTTAGACCCTTGGTTGATTACTCCTTATTTTTCACGTTGTGCCGGTGTTGATTTTATGCAACGTGAAGGTGAGGCGTGCATGATAGAAAAAAGTCAACAAATATTACAAAAAACACAAAAAAAATATACGCAATATCATATTAAAGAAAAACCCTATGTCATTATTAAGGCAGATGCAGGTAGTTATGGTATGGGTGTGTTGTCTATTCGCGAAGCGGAAGAAATCTCACAACTTAATCGTAAAAAACGCAGTGATATGATGGTTTCTAAAGGGAGTCGACCTATTGATCAGGTGATTATCCAAGAAGGAGTTTATACTTTCGAAACGTGGAATGAGGCGGTTGCTGAACCCGTAGTGTATATGCTAGGACAATATGTAGTGGGTGGTTTTTATCGTGTCCATACCGGTCGCGGTGTCAGCGATAATCTGAATACACCGGGTATGCAATTTGAGCCTTTACCTTTTGTGCAAGCGTGTAATATTCCCGATCATAGCGGACAACCAAAAGGAAAATGTGCAAATCGGTTTTATGTGTATGGTGTCATCGCACGATTGGCTTTATTGGCGGCGGCACGTGAACAAGCCGAAGTTTTAAAGAAAGCGGAGTAAACCATGCTTAAGCCTCTGGGTGTGATTATGGATCCCATTACCGGGATTAATCCTAAGAAAGATACTACCTTGGCCCTATTGCTAGCAGCACAGCAAAGGGATTGGCCGATTTTTTATATGGAAGCTAGGGATCTTTTTTTAGTCAATGACAAACCTTATGCACGCATGCGCAATTTGCAAGTCAAAGATGATGAGAGAAGTTGGTTTACTTATGACAAGGAAACGATTGCCCCACTTGCCAGCTTATCGGTGATATTGATGCGTCAGGATCCTCCGGTAGATAGGCAATATATTTATACGACACAATTGCTCGATAAAGCGGAGCAGCTTGGCGTATTAATTGTCAATCACCCACAAAGTTTGCGTGATTTTAATGAGAAACTGTTTACATTAAATTTCCCTCAATGTTGTCCTCCCAGTTTAGTGACATCCAGTATCCATGCGGCACAAAAATTTTTGTTGGAACACCAAGATATTATTGCTAAACCATTGGATGGAATGGGTGGCTATTCAGTGTTTCGATTGCGCGTCAATGATCCCAATAACAATGTCATCTTAGAAACCTTAACCGCTAACAACCAATCTTATATGATGGTACAGCGCTATATTCCCGAAGTGCGTAGTGGAGATAAACGTATTATTATGATTCATGGTGAACCTATTCCTTATGCTTTGGCACGTGTCGCGCCGCCCGGTGAAACGCGAGCTAATTTGGCGGTAGGTGGAATAGGTAAGGCCGTTAAATTAAGCGAACGCGATGTTTGGGTTTGCCAACAAGTGGGGCCTCGTTTACGAGAAAAAGGTTTGTTATTTGTTGGCTTAGATATCATTGGTGATTATTTGACCGAAATTAATATTACCAGTCCTACCGGTGTACGTGAAATCGATGCACAATGTGATCTGAATATCAGCGCGCAATTCATCGATACAATTTTTCCTAAAGCGTCATTATGAGTTTAGTTTGGAAATTAAATTTTAAAAATTGAACTAAGCTATTAACTGAGTGGATTGATTAATGATGAAAGGATTGCTCAGGTGATACAACCATCCAGTATACAATTGAATGATTTTAAGGAATTATTAACGCCGCGACCTAGAGATGCTCATAAGGGATTATTTGGTCATGCACTGATAGTCGGCGGTGATCATGGCATGATGGGAGCTGTACGTTTAGCAGGAGAAGCCGCGTTGCGTGTGGGGGCGGGTTTAGTCAGTGTGGCTACTCGAGCTGAATCCGTTACTGCCATCATCAGTCAGCGTCCTGAAATCATGGCGCATGCAGTTAAAACGAGCAACGATTTGTTGCCGTTACTCAAAAAAGCGAGTGTTATTGTACTAGGAACAGGATTAGGTCAGTCCCGTTGGTCACAACAATTAGTGACGTCTCTTTTAAAGGTTTCGCAAACCAAAGTATTGGATGCCGATGCTTTAAATTTACTGGCAAAACGCCCTAAAAAATCAAACAACTGGATACTAACACCTCATCCAGGTGAAGCAGCGCGATTATTGGACTGCACGGTTAAAGCGATTCAAACGAATAGAATTAAGGCAGTTAAGGCATTGCAAAAGAAATATGGTGGTGTTGTTGTACTAAAAGGAGCAGGTAGTTTAGTCTGCACTCACCAATCACTACGAATATGTCTAGCGGGTAATCCTGGCATGGCCAGTGGAGGCATGGGTGATGTTTTAAGTGGAGTAATCGGCGGACTTATGGCGCAACATTTCACTTTACAGCAAGCAGCAGAGTGTGGTGTTTATTTACATGCAATGGCGGGTGATAAAGCGGCTAGACTAAAAGGTGAGCGTGGTTTATTAGCCAGTGATTTAATGCCGTATTTATATCAACTCATCAACTGAAGTCTTAACAGTTTAATTTCTTACCGTATAAAAATAAAATACTATACTAATTGAGGTTCAATGGTTTGATTTTAGAGAGATGGATCGATCAGGTTAAAACAATCATTATCTGAGTTTTAACGCAAGATGCCTAAAAGGGGTTGAAACTAATTTGCTTAACTGGAGCACTCATGTTCAAACAAGCCTATTCATCATTAGTTGCTATTGCTATCGTAGGAATGTTTCTCAGCTTAATCATTTTGGCTTTTTCAAACCATAGAATTCCTACTAATCCCACTTTTTTTATTGTGTTATTAAGCTTAGGTGGCATCATCACGCTGTGTATGTTGTATCGATATATTTGTATTCCATTTTTATTTGCAACGTTTAGTGTGCTATCCGTGTTACGAATTTTAGGTCTGCATAAATGTTTTGTACCGATGATACCCGTGATTATTAGTTTTTTGTGTTTAGTCATTTTATTTATTTATATTGCTTATCACGATGTTAAACGACGACCTATTATTTTACAGCGTAAACCTCAAGTTATGTTTGAAATGTCGGCCTATGAATGGCATCTAAGCTTTATTCGACTTTACGTAGGATTTGATCTCATTGCTCACTGTACCGAAAAATTATTTGCCGGGCGTATCCCTTTCCGAACTGACGTAACCGCTTTCATGCACTTAAATGTGGTTGATCCCAGTTTTTTTGTCCGATTATCAGGCTTATGCGAACTAGCGGGTGTCATTTCATTAGGATTAGGCTTTTTAACGCGTGTAGGTGCGTTAGGCACGTCCCTCTATTTAATTATTGCAACCATTATCGGCCATCATTTTTTAAAGGGCTTTATTTGGGCCTTGCCCGGTGGTGGTTGGGAATATCCCGTCATGTGGAGTGTTTTTATTTTGAGTTATGTCGTATTGGGTGCGGATGAATTTTCTATTGATGGTGTTTTAGATAAGAATTTTAATTTACCCATTTGGCTAAAAAGATTAATGGGTGTCATGGAATCCGATGGAAAAATAGGAGTAATTTAAAACGCTAGTAATATTCAAGTTTCTCTATTAAACTCCTTTTTAATAATTGAGCTTTGAGTCAACAAGGTAAAATTTTAAAATAATATAATCGCAAAAAACTACGGATAAATGTATGAAAAGAATGGAAACTCATTATATTCCTCCCAATGGTGTAACTTTTTTCTCTGTCCGTGATAGCACGAATAAACCTAAGCCACGTTATTTATTTTGCACAGAGAATGATAAAAATAATCCATTATCTGTTTTTATTACCACCTCGATTGAAAATTTTTGGATAAAAAGAGGCCTGAATGATTGGCAGGAGCTTAAAATAAAGCACTTATTGAAACCAAAAGAAGAAAATTCAACAATCTATTTTTTTGAAAAAAACGATTATATGGATAGCTTAAATATTTCTATAGTTAAAAATAAGGCTTATGCATTAAAAGAAACCTTAGAAATTCCATTAGATACGATTCATTTATCTCAAGAAGCACTTCATAAGAGAGGTATTCCGAATTTATCTTTATTGGACTTAACGAGTATTCCTGAGACGAGAGAAGAAGTACAAAAAAAATTAGACTTAGACGAAAAAAGACAAGAAATTCAAAAAGTAGAAAATATTATCATCTTACTAGGAAAAACAATAGAAAATATACAAAATCTAAAATATCCCCCTATAGAATCGGTCAATAGACTCAGTGATCAAATCAATATTTATAAAGAACAAAAAATTCTTTATGCGAAACAATTACAGGCACTTGAGAATCCCATAGAAGAACAAACGGAAGGAGGCACTATTCACAGTTTCTGTGTTAAAGCTGTGTAAAAATGTGTGTAAAAGCGTTTGAACACGTTTAGATGACTGGCGTTACAGAAGCTGTTTAAAAAATAAACAATCTATAGGTTATTATTCTAAATAATCTTTTAATCGACAAAAAACCCTAAATAGTATTTTGTAATAAATAGGATTAAATTATCCTTGGCGGCTATTTTTAAATTTATTAGTATATTTAGATTAAATTAAAAAAAGGTCAATACGATGTTAAAACCAAAGAATTTATTTCAAGCGAATATTACAGAAGATAAAACAGCACTTTTTTTTATGACTAATTCTGAAAAAGAATTTTGGATGAAGCAAGAACCCACCGATTGGGAAAAAGTTAAAATTGACAGTAGGGAAGTTTTTAGGGACGGTGGTTCAACAATCTATTCTTTTAATGGAAAAGAATATAAAGAATTATACATTCCTTCTCCTTTTAAGCGAAACGAAACTTCTTATATATCCGGAGATTTTCAATCGGTTAAATTAGAAAAAATATTAGTGTCCAAAGAAAAACTCGAAGAAATTGGCATTATCTATCAAATTGAGTTAGATCTAACGAATGTTCCTGAAACTATAGTTGAGGTAGAAAGAGCACAAAGAGAAAGAGAGGAGGTTAGAGAGAAAAAAAAATATATTTTTGGTAGAACAGATTACTCTTCGGATTCCAAAGACAAAGGAATTCATGGATTTAATTTTAGGAAGAAAATCAGAAAAAAAACCAAAAATCTATTTGAACCTGAAAATTCAGAAAATATAAAGCAGGCACCTCGATTAATGGGATCATCTGTTTTTTTTGATAATTTACAGGCTTCAGCAACCGTTTCGGGTGTAACCACCTTTACTGAAGAGGATACGTTAGCAAAGACAGTTGCAAAATTAGCGATGTAGAGGTGATAGGTTGTACTTTAGGTTTTTAATTGACAGAAAATACCGAGAAATCTATGATACACCTTTATTAAGGGAATAATAGACGTATTGCTTCCGAGTAAATGTTTATCGCTACCTTGATATTCCTTATCAGGATCCACCCTATCTCACCTGACCAAAAAATTCTAAACACAAAATTTTATTTAAAAATTTAGAATTATCCGAAGAAATTCTACAGTAATTAGCGCTGCCTAATCTAGAACAATTAGATACGTCAGCAATAGCTAAAACAAAATGGGAAGTTGAAAAAGTTTTTAAATTAAAAGCACACGCGATTACAAACTATCGAAGAAAAAATAAAAGCTTTGGAGCAACAAGAAAGCAGCCAAAGTTATTTTTTAGTAACTAGCTTAGCTAAGCAGCGATTTTTTTATAGTGACGAGGAAAAAAATAATTCTGTCAAGGCTTCAGAAGTTGAATTAAAAAACTTCACACTTTAAAGCAATAGTTAAGTCAGGTTAAAACATTGGAATTTACCTATCAATTGCGACTTGGACTTTGCCATCGACTAATCGAGCAGGAAAGGTTTTAATGCCTGTGAAAGCGGGAGCGCGGGTTGCAACACCCGTTTTAATACAAAAACCGGCCCCATGCCAAGGACAAATAATTTCTTCTCCTTCTATCTCACCGCCTTCCAATGATTGATCTTCATGCGTACAGAGATTTTTTATGGCATAAAATTTACCGTTTAGATTGAAAACTAATAAGGATAAGCCATTCCAATCAAATACTTTATAGCTATCCACCGGAAAGCTTGCTACATCGATTACATCAACCCAATTTGTCACGCTTTCTCTCCTGTGTGAACGTTAGGACCGCAGAAAATTTTTTATAGCATGCCTAATTGTAATTTGGCGGCTTCAGACATATTTTCGCTAGTCCAGGGTGGATCCCAAACTAATTCCACCTGCGTCTCGTTAACATCCGTTACGTTATTGATCACATTTTCTACAATGCCGGGAAAAGTTTGTGCAACAGGACAACCCGGCGAAGTCAACGTCATTTCAAGCTTTACCAGACCTTGTGGGTCAATAAAAATATGATAAATAAGGCCTAAATCATAGATATTGACCGGTATTTCAGGATCATAAATACCTTTAAGTGCTTCAATAATAGCACTTTTTAAACTAATTAAGGCGTCTTCGTTAAGTGGGTAGGGTGTCATGAGTGGGTTATTAATGTGTTAATGTTCGGTAGAAACTAATTCGGTGTTTTGATTCAAAGCAGCGAGTAAGGTATGCCATGCCAACGTAGCACATTTTACTCGTGCAGGATAAGCTTTAACACCAGAAAAAACCGCTAATTTTTTGAGCCTGAGTAATTGTTCAGAGGTCGTGGATTCACTTGTTAATAACTGATGAAAGATTTTAAATAACGATTCAGCTTCGTTGAGTGTTTTTCCTGATAATAGTTCCGACATCAATGAAGCGGATGCCATCGAAATGGCGCAACCTGAACCTTGGAAACTAATCGCCGTAATTTTATCTTGATCCGTTTTAAGATAGACTGTTAAACGATCACCACACAGTTGATTAAAACCATTGGCTAGACGATTGGCTAACGGCATCGCATGGTGATGGCGAGGACTGCGCCCATGGTCCAGGATCATTTCTTGGTAAAGTTCGCGTAAATCTGACATCATTTTTATTTAAACAATTGTTTTAATGACTGTAAACCACTTATTAAGGCATCAATATCTTCTTTATTATTATAGAATGCTAATGAGGCGCGTACGGTCGAATCGACATTGAAGCGTTGCATTAATGGCATGGTGCAATGTTGACCAGCACGTACTGCAACACCGACTTCGGCATTTAAAACGTCACTGATATCATGTCCATGGATACGCACACCACGTGAGTCACTCACAGTAAAATTTAAAATAGCCGCTTTTTCTTTGGCAGTGCCTATTAAATGTAGGCCCGGAATCGTTTGTAAATTTTGCGTGGCATAATCGAGTAATTGCTGTTCATGAAGCTGTATCGCGTTAAAATCTAATTGATTGAGGTAATCAATAGCGGCTCCTAGTCCAATGGCGCCGGCAATATGCGGTGTACCGGCTTCGAATTTATACGGTGGCTCGCGGTAATGACTTTTTTCCAGGCTGACTTCGGTGATCATACTGCCGCCGCCTTGATAAGGTGGCATATGCGCTAATAATTCCTGTTTACCATATAAAACACCAATACCGGTCGGCGCAAAGAGTTTATGGCCTGAAAAGGTATAAAAGTCACAATCTAAAGCGTGGACATCAATTTTTTGATGAGCCACCGCCTGTGCGCCATCAATTAACACTTTGGTTTCGGGACTATTCGCATGGGCAGTATCGATGATCGCTTTAATTGGATTAATAGTCCCTAACGTATTAGAAATATGGCAGATAGCGACTAATTTAGTTTTTGGATTGAGTAATCGTTGGTATTCTTCTAGAATCAACTCACCCGAATCATTAATCGGGATAACTCTAAGTTGGGCGCCAGTTTGTGCACATAAAATTTGCCAAGGTACAATGTTAGCATGATGTTCCATATGCGAAATAATAATTTCATCACCCGCTTTGATCTGACTTAAACCATAGGTTTGCGCCACTAAATTAATAGCTTCAGTGGTGCCACGGACAAAAATAATTTCTGCAAAAGACTTTGCATGAATAAATTGTTTAATTTTTTCGCGGCTTAATTCAAATTCTTCAGTGGCTACTTCACTTAAAGTATGAATGCCGCGATGCACATTACTATATTCATGGCGATAAAAATGCTGTAGACGCTCAATAACCGAGCTAGGTTTTTGTGTGCTTGCCGCATTATCGAGATAAACTAAAGGCTTACCTTTTATTTTTTCTTGTAAAATAGGAAAATCAGATCGTATTTTTTTTATATCAAACACTTTCATGAGTATTTATTAATTGAACGGGATAAAGACGAAACATTAAACAATGGCATTTGTTCAATGATGTCTTGGATAAACGCTTTAACGAGTAGATCAGTTGCTGCGGTTGCGGTTAATCCTCGAGCACGTAAATAAAATAAAGCCTCTTTATCGAGTTGGCCAATGCTCGCACCGTGCGTGCATTGGATATCATCGGTAAATATTTCTAGTTGAGGTTTACTATTCACTTCAGCCTGTACGGATAATAATAAATTTTTATTCAGTTGCTGAGCTTTGGATTGTATAGCCCCTTCGCGCACAATAAGCTTCCCGTTAAATGCGGCACGGGCTTGGTCATCAATAATACCTTTATAAAATTCTTCACTGCGGGTTTCCGGGCTCACATGATCGATCTGTGTGCAATGATCGACTTGTTGTTGGTCTAAGGCGTAATACAGACCTTTTAATTGACAATAGGCATGCGGCGCTAATAATTTCACGTAAACATCGCTACGAATTAAAGCACCGCTTAAAGCCAGTGAATACGCTGAAAATCGACTATTTTGTTGTTGTGTGACACAAAGATTGCCAACATGCTGTGCTTGCTTACTTTCAGTAATGTTTTTGTAATGTTCGATATGACTATGGGCGGCTAAACAACATTCGGTCACCGTATTCAAAAAATAATTAGCCTTATTTCCAGGAGTCATATCAATATATTTTTCGATAATAGTCGCTTGACTATTTTCTTCAGCGATAATGATATTACGTAAAGGGATAAAACGATGAGGTGTTTCATCCGTATTGATAAACAGGATTTCTATCGGTGAGCTTAAACGCGTATTGGCAGATAAATAAATATAGGCGCCATCTTGTATAAAGGCAGTGTTTAAATGTGTAAAACTATTTTTTTCGACCGTTTCGTTAGGTTTCCAAGTTGCATTGAAGCGTTCAGACGGTTGCTTCAGCAAGGTAGCTAAATGAGTCATTTTACAGTTAGCTAGGCTTGCGATCGTAGATAAATGTGCAGCAAAAAAACCATTCACAAAGACTAAGCGATACTCACTACTAACGGGATCCAGCATCGTTGCTGTAACCGTGTTGCGTGTTGGCGCACTTAACGAGTAAGGCGTTTGACGTAAAGCCGTTAAGGAGGTGTATTTCCAATCGGCTTGTTTTTTACTAGGAAAACCGCACGTAGAAAATTCTTCTAAAGCAGCGAGTCGTAATCGATGTAAATAGTCTTGATCCTGACCGATTAATTTTTTTTCAACTCGTTGATATTCGCGACAATAATGGGTTATAGCGTTAACATCATTGATTTTTTTAGGGTTTAACATGTTCTACACCAACGATTCTTCTTGTAAAATAGTCGTATAACCTTCTTTTTCTAAGGTTTGCGCTAAAGAGAAATCACCGGAACGAATAATTTTTCCGCCAGCCAATATATGGACATGATCGGGCTTAATATAATCGAGTAAACGTTGATAGTGCGTAATCAGCACTATAGCGCGTTTAGGTGATCGCAGACTATTGACACCTTGTGCAATTATTTTTAAAGCATCAATATCTAAACCAGAATCGGTTTCATCTAAGATAGCGAGTTGAGGCTCTAAAAGCGCCATTTGTAAAATTTCATTGCGTTTTTTCTCACCGCCAGAAAAACCGGTATTGACGGATCGATACAGAAAATCTTGATCCATTTCGACCAATTTTAGTTTTTCTTTAATCAAGTTTAAAAAATCCATGGCATCGAGTTCAGTTTCACCACGTGCTTTGCGAATCGCATTTAAAGAAGCTTTTAGTAAATAAACGTTGCTAACACCCGGAATTTCGACGGGATATTGAAACGCTAAAAATATTCCGGCGCGTGCGCGTAGTTCAGGTGTTAAGCGGGTTAGATCTTCCCCTAAATACCTGATTTCGCCTTGTGTCAGTGTGTAGTTACCACGTCCTGCTAAAACATTGGCTAAGGTACTTTTACCCGAACCATTAGGTCCCATGATGGCATGTATTTCACCCGATTTTATATGAAGGTTAACCCCACGTAATATTTTCTTGTTATCGACTTCTGTGTGTAAATTTTTAATAGCTAACATGTTTTTCTTCGTCTTTATGAATAATTAACCGATACATCCTTCCAAACTTAAACCCAATAATTTCTGTGCTTCAACCGCAAACTCCATAGGTAATTCTTTAAATACCGCTTTGCAAAAACCATTGACGATCAATGAAAGGGCGGTTTCGCTATCAAGGCCCCGTTGTAAACAATAAAAAAGCTGATCTTCACTAATTTTCGAAGCAGAGGCTTCATGCTCTATTTGTGCACTTTGATTTTTAACTTCAATGCTAGGGAACGTATGTGCTTTACAGTTTCCACCAATTAAGAGTGAGTCGCATTGAGTATAGTTACGCGCATGGTCGGCTGTTTCGACTATTTTGACCAAACCACGATAACTGTTTTGGCCGTGACCAGCACTAATTCCTTTCGACAAAATCGTGCTTTTAGTATTTTTGCCAATATGGATCATTTTAGTTCCGGTATCAGCTTGTTGTTTATGGTTAGTCAAGGCCACAGAATAAAACTCACCGACAGAAGCATCGCCTTGCAGAATAACACTAGGGTATTTCCAAGTAATGGCAGACCCGGTTTCGACTTGTGTCCAAGAAATTTTTGAATGCACGCCACGACAATGACCGCGTTTAGTGACAAAATTGTAAATTCCTCCTTTGCCCTCTTTATCACCAGGATACCAATTTTGCACAGTGGAATATTTTATCTGCGCATGATCTAAGGCTATTAATTCAACCACAGCGGCATGGAGTTGATTTTCATCGCGTTGTGGCGCCGTGCATCCTTCTAAATAACTCACATAACTGCCTTCGTCGGCAATTATTAAGGTTCGTTCAAACTGGCCAGTATTCGCGGCATTAATTCGAAAATAAGTGGATAATTCCATCGGACATCGTGTGCCCGGTGGAATGTAGCAAAAAGATCCATCGGTAAACACCGCCGCATTTAAGCAGGCATAAAAATTGTCGGTATAAGGGACGACAGAACCTAAGTATTTTTTGATCAGCTCTGGATATTCTTGCACGGCTTCAGAAAAGGAGCAGAATAAAATTCCCATTGTGCGCAGTTTTTCTTTGAACGTAGTGGCGACAGAAATACTGTCAAAGACGGCATCTACGGCAACACCCGATAAGCGTTCCTGTTCTTGAAGTGAAATACCTAATTTATTATAAGTACGTAGCAACTCCGGATCGACTTCATCTAAACTATTCAGCTGTTTTTTTATTTTTGGCGCCGAATAATAGCTAATCGCTTGGTAATCGATGGCGGGATAATGCATATAATCAGCCCAGTGTGGCTCGGTTAACGTTAGCCAATGGCGATAAGCTTTTAAGCGCCAGGCCAATAAAAATTCAGGCTCATTTTTTTTCGCTGAGATATGACGAATAACGTCTTCATTCAACCCGCAGGGCAACGTATCTGCCGCAATATCACTGACAAAGCCATGTTGATAATCTTGTTGTAATAATTTGTTTAAAGCAGCTTGAGTCATGCGTTGTTCTCTGGTAGCAAATGAAGAGGATTTTCTATTTTTAGTCTCTCTAATTGACTTCGCTTAAGTGGCTGGATGAGATCCGCTAAACTAATATGCATCATCGTTGCCTGAATAAAGGCGCTAATCCTACGCCAGTTATCCCGAATCGTACACTGTTTTTCTAAGTGACAGGATCGTGTGTGATGACTACATTCGGTCAGAGCAATTTGGCCTTCTAGGGTTTGAATCACGGTTCCGAGTGCAATATCTGTGGCTGGACAGGCCAGTTGATAGCCCCCTTTAATGCCTCGATTTGCCTGTAAAAGGCCTTCATGGCTTAAACGTTTCAGTAGTTTGCTAGTCGTCGGTAAAGAGATGCCGGTATGCTCGGCAATGCTTTTCGCATTAATAGCCAATCCAGGATGTTGTGATAAATACGCCATGATGACCACGGCATAATCGGTTAGTTTGCTGAGTCTTAACATAATAAGTAAATTTTTATTATACCCGTCTGAAATGGGACCATTTTAGTCCTATTCTAGTTTAAAAACAAGGTTTTATGTTAATAAATTTCTTAACAGAGTTGTTTTTCAGTTATGGTGAATTATTCAGAACTTTAGTAAGGAGTCATGTTCTTAGGTGTTAATTATTGTTTAATACAACTCAATTAAAATAAGGAGAAATAATAATAAAAAGGGCTAAGAAATGCCTACAGCAAGCAGACCGTCACGATTAAATCCTACGCAATTAAATAATCTAGTTCTATCTTATATGATAGGGACTCTTACAGAAGAGAAGGGTTATACTATTCAAGATGAAATAGATAAAGACAATAAATTAGTTCCATTTAAAAAAATTTCAAAAAATGAAACTTCTATTTTTGTTTTTCAAGCGGTTAGCGATGCCAAAAAAACACGGCAAAATCTTGCTTATATTAACGAGGTTATCCAACAGTTTGAAAAAAATAATCCCGAACAAAAAACCACTTTATTAATCCCTTTAATGCAATCACGTTTATGGAAGCAACATTGCGTCTTGGTCGAGGTTAATATTGAAGAGGGTAGGAAAAAAATAAATACATATGATTCACAATCTTGGTGGCGAAATCTTTTTTATCCGAATTGTTTAAAAGATTTAAAGAAACAAGGTTATCAGGTTAAATATATCCATCATGCTAAGCAGGCTGATAACTATTCTTGTGTTTATTTTGTCTATCACTATATTAAAGAAATATTAGAAAAGTCTAGCGGAGGATTGAAAAATATATTTGTTTCCTTAAATACATTAGAAGGGCAAGATCCGATAGGAAAATCAATTCAAGATAATTTTAAACAAAAATATTCTGATGTGCGAAAAATTGAATCTGGTGAATCTATACCTTGGGAAAAAGATTCAAAAGCATCTTATGAGGCGCATTTAGGAATAAGTGATGCTACAAGACAATCGCAGGTTGACTCTATATATAATGGTGAAGATTTTGTAGAAATATCATCACTATCTAAACTTACTAAACTTAAAAAAAATACCAAAGCTCCTTTTTTTCAATCTTCCTCAAATGTACTTGAAGAAAATGAGAGAACAGCTCAAAATTTGATCTATAGCCGATAATTTGCATTATCTTGATTAAAAGCTACACTTGACTATGAAAGTTCCGTTGGATAGCGCTTGAAGTTTGATCCTAAAAGGTTGGAGATAGTCTTGATGCATGGTGTGCATGCCTACTTTAAGTAGGAAGCCTAAAGTGCATCACAAATCGCCATCGTAGCATTGTCGCTTTCAAGTAGATAAGACACTGGCGGGACTTTTTTCTATTTCTTCTACTAAAACCTTTCGTCTTTTTCTTTCTGATTAATAACCGAGTGAACGACCACCATCCACTGCGATAATTTGACCGGTGATAAAGTCAGCGTGATTAATTAAAAAAGCCGCCGTCTTAGCAATATCTTGAGGGGTTCCGATACGTTTTAAGGCATTTCGGGCAGCAATTTTCTCACGTAAGGCGTCGTTAAACTCGGTATCATCATCTGGCCACAAAACGATACCCGGTGCAATCGCATTGACGCGAATGTTGGGTCCTAATTCTTTAGCTAAACTCTTAGTAAGCATGACCAATCCCGCTTTGGCAATACAGTACACAGAATAATTCTTCAACGGACGTTGTGCTTGAATATCAACAAGATTAATAATGCAACCTTTTTGCTCTTTAAGATAGGGTGCTGCAAGTTGCGCTAAAAAAAATGGGGCTTTTAAATTGCTTGCCATCACATCTTCCCATACACTAGGTGTTACTTTGGCGACAGGCATGGGATAAAAGCTGGACGCATTATTAATTAAAACATCGAGTTGGCCCCATTTACGGGTGACTTGCGTGATTAGATCTTGCAGATGGTCGGTATCACGTAAATCGGTGCCGAGGGTTATGGCGGAATCTGGGCGTTGTAGATTAAAGTTTGTACATAAAGAAAACGCTTGTTGTGCGGATTCTCTATAGTGTATGGCCACTCGCATACCTAACTGATGACAATGTTGGGCGATAGCCGCACCAACACGCTTTCCGGCACCGGTTATAAGTACTACTTTACTATGGGCTTTCGAATCATCTAACATGGCTTTTACCTTAGAATAGTTAGAGTAACAATGATAACAATACCGCTCGGTTTACCGGTTCCGACTGCTGCCTTGCAAACGCAAAGTGACGCATTATGCCAATTGATTACTGAAGAAATACGCCATGAGCCATCAGCTTCTATCAGCTTTGCACGATTTATGGAATTGGCATTATACGAGCCAGAGTGGGGATATTATACAGCGCATTTAGAAAAATTTGGTAAAATGGGAGATTTCACTACCGCACCTGAGATTTCTCCCTTATTTGCACAATGCATCGGCCGACAATGCCAGCAAGTCTTTGCGAATTTAGGTCAAACCGATATTTTAGAAGTCGGAGCGGGCACCGGTCAATTAGCCATCGATTTATTGTTGTTCTTAGAACAACAACAGAGTTTGCCTGGGGCCTATAAAATTTTTGAAATCAGTCCAACACTTAGAGAACGTCAACAAGAGCGCTTACAGCAAGATATTCCTCATCTATTTCCTTTAATTCAGTGGTTACATGACTGGCCAAAACAACCTATTAAAGGAGTGATTTTGGCCAATGAAGTGCTGGATGCTTTACCCGTGAGTCAGTTCTTTTGGACTGAAGCTAATATTCAAGAGGTGCGAGTTGGTTGTGAAAAAGATTGTTTTTGTTACCATCTGAGTCCTGTTAAAAATTACGTGTTAAATGATTTGGGCAAGTTAAAAGCGGCGTACTTTCCAAATGTAAAAGCCTATCAATCTGAGGTGTGTGGGCAACTACCTGATTGGGTGAATAAGCTTAGTTTCGCTTTAAAACAGGGTTTAATTTTAGTTATCGATTATGGTTTTCCAGCCCAAGAATATTATCATCCTGACCGGGTCAATGGTACGCTTAGGTGTTATTACCAACATCGCATCCATGACGATCCTTTAAGTTTAGTGGGTCTGCAGGATATCACGGCGTCGGTTGATTTTAGTTGCTTGGCACAAGCGGCACTGCAAGCTGGCTTAAAAGTGGCCGGTTATACATCACAAGCGGCGTTCTTGCTTAACAATGATTTGTTACCTTTAATAGAAAAATGTTATGATGAGGCATCCTCGATGGATGTCAATCGACAGGCACATTTATTAACATCGCCGAGTGAAATGGGAGAGCTTATTAAAGTGATGGGCTTGACCCGAAACTATGAATTTTCCCCATTAAATGGATTTAAGTTATACGATAAACGGGCTCGTTTGTAGGTTTGTGTGTGTTAATTTCATACTATTAAATAGATAAAATAGTAACTCTATAAAAATGAGTATAAGGAGCTGACTAAGATGAATTTGAATTTTTCTGATTCTGGCAACAAATACAAGAGTAGTTCTTTGCATGACGAAAAAGAAAATGTTTTAGCAGAATTAACTCGCGTTATACAAGCGACTGACAGAGTAGCGCTTAAAAGCCAAAGTCCTAACTTTTCAGGGGCAGGTGCTTATTTAAAGGCTATTTATCAAAAAATCGAAACAACAAACGCAGAAGCTACCTCTAAGCGAACTTTTAATTGTTGCTGATGAGAATTAGGGGCTTAATTTATGCTTCAGACTGAGCAAGAAATTCAAGCTGCTTTAGAAATAAAGAAAATATTAGAGGAAGGAATAGCGGCGGGTCCATGGCAAGCTAATTTATTTTTAAAAGGGATTAAGAAAAAATTAGAAGAGTTACGCGATGATTTTGTCACTAGAGTCGGTCTAGAACAGCACCATGAGCAACTTACGAAGGATTTGTTGGCAGCGAATAGTGCTGAACATACCGAAGTGTATATTGCCCTTTATCAATCTCGAGGTGACAATATAAACAAATGGCAAGAAGTCGTTTTCTCTTTAGTAAATTATACCATGGGAAGACCCATTTATTACAATGAAACGGACGTTCGAGCAGCGATTCGTTTAAATGATAGAAATTTAAATCATGCTTACGCCGTGGTTAAAGTGCATAGTGATGCTATTCTAAATGACACAGCGGAACAAGTACGTACCGATCGCGAAGGACGCAAATTAGTTAGCTTGCGTGCATCGGCGATTCAATTAAAGAATATTATTCGTTTAGTGCATGCCACCGGGGAATATAAAGTGGTTAGAAATTTTTTAGTAAAACAGAATTGAATGTAAAAAAATATTCACAGCAATTGAGTGTTTGTCAAGTGTCGCGAACAGGATTGTGGGTTGAGGCAGCACAGGCATAAATTCAATTATGAAGAGTATACAAAAAAATAAATAATTATTATGGCCGCTCCCGCACAACAACAGCAATCCGGAGATAACTCACTTGCTCCATTATGGATTATTTTATGTGTCTTTCTTTTAGGATGGTTGTTTTGGGCTTTTTTTCATACTCAAATTGTTGCTTTTATACTACAAATTAAATTTTGGGAGTCGCGTTTAATTGCATTCGTCTTGCCTTCTATGGCACAACTTCCGGTAAGTATTCACCATCTAATTCCCGCGCAAATACCTTTTCCACAACTGTTAGATATCAGCCGTGAGGTCGGTAATTATTTACGTTATCCGATTATTGTGATCCTCGTCGCATTAGCGTTAATTATTTATTTTAGTCATATTAATCTACAATTTAAAAAACTTTATAATATGGGCACGCTCGCAGCAGCAGAAAGGAAAAATTGGCCACAAATTTCCCCGGTCATTAAACTTGATTTAGTTAAGGAAGATATTGATAAAGGTCCTTGGGCGATGGCATTATCACCGATGCAATTTGCCAAAAAATATAAATTATTACACGAAGAAAAAATCATTTCCTCCATGACTATGGCAGCAAAGAAACATAATCAACGGACAGTGAGTATAAAAAGAGAGGCGGCGCACCACGTATTTGTCATGCAATGTGGCGAGTATTGGCAAGGTATTCACTACTTAAAACCAGCAACTAAGGCATTGTTTGCTGTCTTTGCTGCCAGAGCCAATCGTGATCGCGATGGCGCATTGAAATTATTATTACAAATTGCAGAATCGACAACTAGCGGGCGGCTTGATTTTTCAGGTGTAGATGCCTTATTAGAAAAGCATAAAAATAATAAATCAGTCCAATGCGTGATGTATAGTCATGCTTATATTTTAACAGTCATGGCCTCGATGTTAGAACTAGCAAGAAAAGAAGGTGTTTTGGCGAGTGCAGATTTTTTGTGGCTAAAACCCACGGATCGATTATTGTGGTTTATGTTAAATTCAGTCGGTCGTCAAACCGCTTTTTCAGAAGTGAGCGGACCCTTTGCACACTGGAATGTTGAACGTGCGATGGGTAGAAGACTGATGGTTCCTATGGTAGAAGAAGCAGTGAATGGTTTGGAAGCCGCGATTAAAGACATACTTTATATTCCTGATGCTGAAGACGTGTAAAATGTTCTTGGATCAGGTTAAACATAGATTAAGAAAACTTTGCTTCAAATAATATATTAGAGTTGAGTAAGGTATGGTAGCGATAGCACGTGGTTTAGAACAAAAACACGAACAAGATCCGCGTCGATTATTACGAGATACGCGTACGCTCTCTCAGCGTTTTGTCGATTTTTTCAAAAATCCTCAGGCCGTTACGATTTTATTAGTAGGTTTCGCTTCAGGTGCTTTTTTTATTCCAGCAATTGCCGATCTTATCTTTCTACTGGGTATCCTGTCGTTTTTTTATGCGTATACACGTAAAACCTGCTTACCCTTTCGGATGCCACAACGTTCACATCAATTAGACCATAATGATTTAAAAGCCGGATCGAATAAACCACAAAAAGCACGTGGTATTTGTTTGTTTGGTAATGAAATATCTAGCGGCGAAGAGTTATGGTTTAGCAACGATGACATGCGGACGCACTGTTTGATCTTTGGTTCTACCGGAAGTGGTAAAACTGAAGCGTTAATATCCTTAGCCTTTAATGCATTGGTACAGGGCAGTGGATTTATCTACGTGGATGGCAAAGGAGATAACAGCTTATTTGCTAAAGTTTTCTCGATGGCACGTTCCATGGGTCGTGAAGACGATATTCTTGTAGTCAATTTTATGACTGGTGCGCGGGATATTGTTGGGCCACAAGAAAAACGGTTGTCAAATACGATGAATCCTTTTGCTAATGGCTCTTCGAGTATGTTATCTCAGTTGGTCGTCAGCTTAATGGATGCGAGTAGTAATACACCGGATGGGGATATGTGGAAAGGTAGAGCCATCGTATTTGTTGAAGCGTTAATGAAATTATTAGTTTATATCCGTGATCAAGGTGGAATTCTATTAGATGTTAATGTGGTACGTAATTATTTTGAGTTAACACGAGTAGAAAATATCGTTATCGATAAAATATTTCCACGTGATGGTCAAGAACCTTTGAGCTTAATTGATGTTCCTGAAGTTGTATTGGAACCGATTACTAATTATCTGATTAACTTGCCTGGCTATGATAAATCCAAAAAAGGAAAACAAGTTTCACAAGTTTTGGAGCAACATGGGTTTATTACCATGCAGTTAACGCGTGTTTTTGGTTCCTTAGCCGATACCTATGGCCATATTTTACGAACGAATTTGGCAGAAGTGGATTTAAAAGACGTCGTACTCAATCGCCGTATTCTGTTGGTCTTATTGCCTGCTTTTGAAAAATCACCGGATGAATTATCTAATCTAGGTAAAGTGATCATTGCTTCTTTAAAAGCAATGTTAGCCGCGGGTTTAGGGGAGGAAGTCGAAGGGGATTACCGAGATATTATTGAGCGTAAGCCTACTAACTCTTTAACGCCTTACTTGTGTGTGCTCGATGAATATGGCTATTACGCAGTCCCTGGGTTTGCTGTCGTTCCTGCTCAAGCCCGTTCATTAGGGTTTTCCATCGTTTTTGCAGGACAAGATTTGCCCGCTTTTCAAAAAGCGTCTAAAGAAGAAGCGGCATCGATAGGGGCGAACTGTAATATTAAACTTTGTATGAAATTGGAAGATCCATTAGAAACGTGGGACTTTTTTTCAAAAAGTGCAGGCGAGGCTTGGGTTACTAAAGTAGATGCTTTTCAAACCCGCGCTGAAAGTGTGATGAATAATTATGCGGATACACGTAGCGCTTCTTCAGAAAAGCGGGCACGTATCGATTTACTTGATTTAAAAGAACAGCGTGAAGGAGAAGCACACATTTTATTTAAATCTAAGATTATTCGCGCACGATTATTTTATGCGAATCCACGTCCAGTGGCCCGCATGAGACTGAATCAATTTTTAAAAGTAGGTCTGCCAACTAATCGCTATTTGTTAGATTTGCAATCACGCCTACAAAACTTTCGGAAAGTGACAGACAAAGCACAATTTTCACTGACTAAACTTGATGAATCAACCATTATTACTAGGTTGGCACAAACCTTATCCGAACATCCTGAACTCAATCCTATTAAAGCAGCAGTGCCTGCTTTATTAGTTTTAGATCAACCTATAGAGGCCAGTAAAGAAGAAACAGTCATTGAGACAGAAGAAACATTACCTGACAATGAATTAAATGTGTTCACCCCATTAACCGTCACACCGCAATTAGCGAGTTTGATGACGGTGGATAATCCGGATCAATTTAACGCGGCATTTTTAAAACGATCGATAACACAAAAATTAGTAGCGGTGATAGAAAAAGTATCCGGTAAATTTGAAAAACATGCCAATAGTATCGCTGCGGAAATTGTTCAAGATATGGCGTTAGCAACCCATTATCCACCGGCACTTCATCCTATATTACCAGGAGCAGAGCTGGCTAAAGATGTGAATAAATTGTTGTTAGCTATTAAGAAAGAACGGGTCTCCCGTGAGGAAAAGTCAGATGCATAGTCGAGTTAATGTATGAAAAATCGAATTTTTTTATTATTTATTTTTTTGTTGCTTTCAGCTTGTACGAGCACGCCTAAAAAATCACTAAGCCCAGCTGCGCAACAGGCTAATTTATTAAATGCTATTAGCAAAGAAGGTGTGCGTAGACTTGAAGTAGGAGATGAGTTGCGATTAACTCTCCCTAATTCCCGTTTTTTCATTAAGAATACTTCTAAATTAAAAGTTAGTGCTTATCCGACATTAAACCGACTAGTCACCTTGCTCAACCAACGAAAAAATTTAGGAATTGATGTGCTGACATTTAATCCGACACGAGATTTACAGTATGAAACCTCAGATTTAGCGAGACAACAAGCTATAACTATCCAAAATTATCTATTAGAACAGGGTTTGAATGTACGAATTATTGTCGCTCGAGCTTGGGATAGAGGAGACCAAAGCGATGAGCGAGGAGTGAGATTTGATGGCGATCAACCGAAAATTTTGTCAACTGAGATTAGAACGCGCCATTTGCGTCCTGAAGATAGCGAGTGAAAAAAAGAAGCGAGGGGGCTAATAAAATTTAGGAAATGAAACGATAAACAACCCTAAAAAACCTTTTTTTGGGAAATTAAATGATGTATTTAAAACTAGCTTTTTCGCCTAGTATTGAGTTATAGTTCGTTGAAATAAGACCAAATTAGACAAAAAGAGGTCATAGTGGGGAATCGAATTGAGTTGCTTAAATCGCGTAAAGGTTTTTATCGGGATAATTACAACCGTGTTTGTAGTGCGCTGTTACTCACTTTATTTATAATTTTGATATTAAGTGCACTAGTCATTTATTTAGCTGTCTTTTCTCCTACGCCTGATTTTTATGCAAGTTCTCAAGACGGAAAGTTAACACGTTTAGTTTCATTCGAATCCTCAAGCGATATGCGTACTTAATTTAATAAAAATAATTTTAAAATTGAGATGACCATGAAAGAAGATGCCCTACAAGTCGTTAAGTTACGTAACGAATTTTATCGGGATAATTATAGAAAAGTTGTCGCCGCTTTAATGTTTAGTTTTTTTGTTATATTAATTTTAGCGGGCGCCTTATTTTATATCGTGACCCATCCGCCGGCACCCCGTTATTTTGCAACCAGCAGTGATGGTCGTGTTGTTCCTTTGGTGCCTTTTTCGCAACCGAATTTAAGCAATGCTGCCGTATTGGAATGGTCTAATACCGCAGCAACGGCAGCCTATAGTTATAACTTCGTTAATTATCGACAAGCGCTACAACAAGCGGCTGATTATTTTACGCCAGAAGGAAAACAAATGTTTTTTTCGGCGATAAAAAGTTCGAATAATTTGCAAGCCGTGATTAGTAAAAAATTAATTGTCTCGGCCGTGGCGACAGGTGTTCCAGTCATATTAGAACAAGGTTTATTAGCAGGTCGTTATACTTGGAAAGTGCAAATTCCGATGCTCATTACTTTCCAAAGCGCCAGTCAGTTTTCTCAACAAGCCGTGACAGTCACGATGTTAATCGTTCGAGTTTCGACGTTAACATCGCCACGTGGTATCGGTATTGCGCAATTTATTGTATCGGGAGGCGGGGGAATAACCGGTTAACAAGTATGTATTTTTTTACTGATCAAAAAAGAAAGTTTCGCACTATTTTTAACTTTTTAGCACTGATAGTCTTAATCAGCATTTCGGCGGTGTCGTTTGCAGCGGCAGAAAATTCAGCTAAACAAGATTCTCCTTCCGCTAGCAATTCAGTAGAGGCAAGTGCTGATAACGATAAAGCGTCTGTTTCGATACAATCCCTTAATAAAGCGGCATTTGGGTCGATGGCGCAAACGATGTTACCGATGTCGCCGGAACAAATAAAACGCTTAAGAGGACTTTTTAATCAAACCCAAGCGGCTGCTGCTACAACACCTGGCACGCCACCGCGGCCTACTATTTCATCTCAATATGTGAAGTTAGAACCTGGTGCGACACCGACGGTAATCCGTTTAGCCGAAGGTTATGTGACGACACTCGCGTTTCTTGACTCAACCGGTCAATCCTGGCCTGTGGACAATTATGATATTGGTAATCCACAAGCATTTAATATCCAATGGGATAAAAAAAGTAATTTGTTGATGATACAAGCGACTTCCTTATATAACGTTGGAAATCTTGCGGTACAGTTACGTGGTTTAGAAACACCGGTGATGGTGACACTGATTTCGGGTCAAAAAGCGGTAGATTATCGAGTTGATTTACGTGTTCCCGGCAATGGTCCTAATGCAAAAGCACTCTTAGGAAGAAATCTACCGCAAAGCGCTGATCCAGCCTTATTAAATATCTTAGAAGGTGTTCCACCCCCAGGGAATACCGCATTAAAAATTTCAGGAGGCCTTGCTCAAGCTTGGTTGGCGGGTGATCATCTTTATTTGCGAACACGTTTAACCTTAATTTCACCCGCCTGGATTTCTACGATGTCGAGTCCAGATGGCATGAAGGCCTATGAAATGCCCAAAACACCCCTTATTTTGGGTTTTGAAGATGGACAGTCTATCCAATTAAAAGTTGAAGGATTTTAAAAAAATTTATGAAACTTCAATTGCAAAATATTGCCAATTTATTTAAAAATATCCGTACACGTAGCATTATTCTAGTAACAGCGTGCATCCTTGTATTTGGTTTTTTATATGGATTTATGCATTTTACGAATAAAAAAACATCCGTCGAAGATACTTCGATACAGCTGAAAGGGTCCCCCAATATTGAATCAGTTCCTGGTGGATTAAAGCAATCACCCCCCGCGGATTACCAACGTTTGCAAGCCCAACAAAATCTTGAACAAGCGGCTATCGCTGAAAAAACGGGTGCGAGTTCTATTCCCACTTTACTCGACTCTAATCAGTTTAATCAAAATGGTGGTTTACCTTGCCCAATGGTCAGTTCACCGTGTGAGGCTTGCGCAAAATATATGGCATGTGCGGGTATACAGTCGACAGCGGCCAGTTTATCTCTGCAACCGAGTCAATTAAAATCGGGAACATTAATTTATAACGCACAAGGAAAAGTTATTGGTCATCTTGGTATGGATGGTAAGGTACGGGATAGGAATGGACAAATTATCGGCCAAGTAGGTCCTGATGGTTTAGTCCGATCGGAAGATGGAACGGTTATCGGTAGTGCTGCAGTCCCGGCGATGGGCGATCCTATTTATGATCTGGCGGGTCGGTTAATAGGTACGGTAGATCGAGATGGAAAAGTCAGGGATGCAAAAGGTCGTGTGATAGGCATAGTGGGCCCTGATGGTATTGTACGTAATCTAAAAGGGGCAGTGATTGGTAAAGTGGTTGTTCCCAAAGCCAGCATTGTTATTCCAGCCTATGATAAAAAAGGCCATCTGATCGGTACGGTGGATGCCGATGGTAAATTAAGAGATGCCAACGGTCATATTATTGGTGAAGTCGATGCGGATGGCACTGTTCGTAATTCTCAGGGCGATATTATCGGTAAAACGGGTGTTAACATGATAGGTGCTCCTGTTTATGATTCCGAAGGTCATTTGCTGGGTACGCTTGGTGCCGATGGTAAGTTAAGAGATGCCGCAGGAAATGTGATGGGTGAAGTCGATGCAAACGGAATTGTGCGTAATTCAGCCGGTAAAATTATTGGTCATGCTTACTTAAAAGGAACACATGAAAAAAGACATGCTATTCCAGGTACACCTGTTTATGATCATCAGGGTAAATTAATAGGGACGCTTGATAGTGATGCTGAAGTTCGTAATACACAGGGAAAGGTGATTGGTAAGTTAGATAGTGATGGTTTGGTACGCGGATTACATGATGAAATTATAGGAAAACTCGGCGCAACTGCACCCGGTACGCCTGTTTATGATAGTCAAGGCCATTTAGTCGGAAGTGTAGGTAACGATGGCCTGCTTAGAGACGTACAAGGTAAAGCCTTAGGGAAATTAGGCGCAGGTGGAGTTGTGCGCGATTCACAAAGTAATCCTATTGGTAGTATTACACCACCCCACAGAAATACGGCGTCAGTAACAAACAATAATGAGACAGCAACCCATGCTGCTGTTAGTTTACTCTCTGACACGGCGAGTAATCCTAATCCAGAATTACGGAGCATTTTAGATAGACAAGCGCAACAAATTTCAGCCCAAAAAGCCGATCAATTACAACAACAAATGCAAACTTCGATGAGTACCCAAGCAAGTCAGCTTTTTGCGGCTTGGACTTCGCCCAATCAGCAATATGTAGCAGGAATGCCGGAGTTAAATCGACTGGGGAATGGTTTAGCGAGCACATTGTCTGGACCTGAAGCAAACGCCAAAGCGCCGGCCGTAAAAGCAGGGACTATTATGTATGCCGTGCTATTGACGGCAGTCAATAGTGATGAGCCAGGACCGGTACTTGCAGAGATTGTACAAGGCAAATTTAAAGGCGCCCGTTTAATGGGTGCATTAAGCAATCAAGGTCAAAAGGTTTTACTTTCCTTTAATACCTTAACCCTCCCCAAATTATCCGAAAGTGTTCCAATTAATACCGTTGCTATTGATGAGAATACCGCACGTACGGCTTTATCCAGCGATACCAATAATCACTATTGGTTACGTTATGGGACTTTATTTGCTTCTGCTTTTCTCCAAGGTTATGGTCAATCCTTTTTAGATTATGGTAACACGTATGCCGGTGCGGTAGTTATTAACCCGACTAATCAACCAATTAATTTATCACCACGTGAGAGAGCTTTTGTTGGTTTAGGTCAAGTGGGCCAGCAATATGCGTCAGCATTAAGGAGCCTATTCAATACGCCGCCGACAGTGAAAGTTTTTTCAGGAACACCGGTGGGTATATTATTTCTTTCTGATTTACCGGCATTACCGACGAGTTAATTTTTATGCTTAATACAGACTTACAGACAACTATTCACAGTAAAATGAGGGGATAATGGATAAGAAAAATTATAATTCTGATGAAGAATATAAGCTTCAGGATTCAACAGAATCAGCGCCACATTTTTCGGGTACAACAAGTAAAGATCCAGCATCAGCTATTTTGGAAAAGACCCAACGTCATCATATTTTTTTAATTATATTTATTATTTTTACAAGTTTAGGTATTTATAAAATAGTGGATAAATTAATTCATAGGCAGGCTGTATCGAAACCTAAAACGGTCGCAAAAGTACAAAATTCCGCTGTGCCGATCCCAGCCGCCGTGCAAGCTAACATGGCGCTCGATAATCGGTTTAATCATATTGAAAAAGAACAGCGTGAGTTACAATCGCATGTCCAAGATTTTGATTCGGAATTAAGCGATATTAAATCAACTTTAGCGGATCTCAATGTGCGATTAATCGATATGAATGAACAATCTCAACTATTACGGACTCAACAAGAAGCTTTTTTTCAAAAACAGCAAAAAGCTAAAACTAAACTAAGCGAAAGAAAAAAATTAGCACCTAAACCCATTTATTATGTGCGTGCAATCATACCGGGTCGTGTGTGGTTAACCTTACAGGATGGTTCAACGCTTACTTTAGGTAGGGGAGATAAATTAGCCGGATATGGTGTTATAACCGCAATAGATCCTAATCAGGGAATTATTACTTTGAGTTCTGGAGCCATCATTGGTTATAACCCAGATGATAGGTAATTAATCATGCACTTATTCCGTGACAACAATCTTATCAAGAAATCCTGGAGACCTGCTTTATTCTTGCTAGCTTGTTTGTTTCTAAGTGGTTGCAGTGGGGTGCATTATGCTCATGTTGAAAGTATGTTGCTCACCGTGTCGAATCAATTTCCTAATATTTACCGTCTTATTACCGCGCTGGCTTATTTGATGGGCATCGCTTTTATTTTTCGCGGAGTATATCAATTAAAGGTTTACGGTGATTTACGCACCATGATGTCTGTGCAAACTAACTTTAAAGCGACTATGATGGTCTTCTTTGCGGGCACGGCACTGCTGTATGCACCCACTGCTTTTAAAAGTATGCTGTTAACGACTTTTGCGACCACCAGCGTGACGGATCCAATGAGTTATGAGCCAGCGAGTAGTCTATCAACGTTTTTAGCCTCACAGGCAGTTTTGCGCTTTATTCAATTAATAGGTACTATCTCGTTTATAAAAGGCTGGGTGAGTCTTACCCATGTATCTAATCCTAATGGGAGGAGTACGATGGGCAAAGCGGTTACACATATTGTTGCTGGGCTTTTAGCAATTAATATCGAAGGTACAAAGGAAATGTTACAAGCCAGTTTTGGTATAAGTTAGAGTGGATCATTATTATAAATAGAGAATGTTTGGAGAATGTAAAATGAAAAATAAATTCCTAAAAGCTAAGCGGATTCGATGCAGCGTATCTAGTTTAGCTCAATTGCCCTTGTGGATGAGCGTCTATTTTTATACCAGTTTAGCGTTAGCTGCGGATACAGATGATAATTTAGGCAAGGTGGCTAGCACGATTACGGGTTCTTTTGGTCAACTTGCTAAATTGATTACGGCAGGGGCTTATATGGCGGGTATTGGTTTTTGTATGGCTTCGATGCTGAAGTTTAAAGCACATAAAGATAATCCTACACAAATCCCTATTGGAACACCGATTGCTTTATTGTTTATTGGTGCCGCATTAATCTTCCTTCCGAATATATTCCGTATTGCCGGGTACACGATTTTTGGTGGAACCAGTGGCGCAGGGGGTGTTAGTGGTACGACAGGGCTTTCAGGAAGTTTATAATAATTATATGAAGCTTGAGAGTTAAGCAGCAACGTAGACAAAAATTCAAGGCCGAAGAATCTATTCAGAAATTACTTCGAAATAGGTCATGCTAAAGTTACCATTTAGTGTTTTAAAGTAGGTGAATGATTTAAGGATTTAAAAATGCATGAAAAATAAAAAAATGGTTTTGCTTAAAAAGTTAAGTGTCCAGCGCTCTCTATCCGTAGTAACGGTGATGTTGACTACCTTAGGTTATGCAGCAGTGAGTAAAGCCGATGGCGTGATGACATTAGGGGATATGGCCTTAACGATTACAAAATCATTTGAAGGTTTAGCCAAGCTGATTACCGCAGGTGCGTATATGGCTGGGATCGGTTTTGTTATGGCTTCGATGCTGAAGTTTAAAGCACATAAAGATAATCCTACGCAAATTCCAATAGGAACACCGATTGCTTTATTATTTGTGGGGTCCGCTTTAATTTTTTTACCCCATATCTTTATTATTGCCGGTTATACGATTTTTGGCGGGACCAGTGGTGCAGCTGGAATTTCGGGTACGACTGGGTTGCCGGGGCCCTAAACGATGTATCCCATTAAATTAAATGTAAATCCACATGGCTGGCGTCTTTTTATGCAACGTAAATTAGATCGGCGCTTTGAGGAATTTACTCAAAAAATTTGGCAACGTGATGAGTTCACTTGTCAATTTTGTGGTTTACAATCAAAAAAACATCAAGAAATAATTAACTTGGATCAAAATTATCATAACAATAAAATGTCTAATTTAGTAACCGCTTGTAGTTTATGCACACAATGCTTTTTTTTAGAATCGGTCGAAACGTATGGTGGAGGCATTTTAATTTATTTACCCGAAGTATCGCAAAATCATTTAAATGGTTTTTGTCATTTATTGTTTACAGCAATGAATAATGAAACCAAGTATAAAGAGACAGCGCAAAATGCGTATCGAAATTTAAAGTTACGTGCTCAAGTGATAGAAGACGAATGGGGTGTGCAATTGCAGGAACCGGCTGTTTTCGGCCAACTTATCATTGAGTCAGAAAATAAGAGTTTACTAGACAAGAAAATTTTTAGCGCTATTCGCTTATTACCTTCACGAGCAGGATTTAGGTATCAAAGTACAGATTGGTCACGTTCAATAACAACTATTTTACAATAAAAAAATTTGCATGGCTAAATTTCTAAATTCATTTTTAGATGGAATAGATTCTTTCCTTGCCTGGTTGAGTACATCACTTAAGCAGACAGTGGAGTCCTATTGCGATTTAGAAACTGCCGATAGTCCTAGTGTGCTCGTTGCCCATGATGGCTCGCTTATTTCGGTCATTCAGATTTTAGGTGTGACACAACTCATAGGAACGACTGAATTTCAGCGTTTGCACGAAGGGTTAACACAAACGTTGCAAATTGCGCTTTCACGTTCGGGTCATGCGCTGCAGGTTTTATTTCAATATGATAGACAAGTTGTTTCTGACCTAATAAAAGAAATTTTAGAACCAGGGAAGCAAACCAGTCAACGATTAAATTTAGAGTTAAATGATTTATTTGCTGAACGAGTTAATTTTCTCGCGAAGCATTGTGCCTCTGAAAGTGTTTATTTTGTTTGTTGGACACGACCGACTAGCTTAACCACGGAACAACATCAGCGCTCGACTAAAGATAAATTAAAATTTATTCGCGAAAAAAAAATTCCTCCTTCCACGTTGACGCAAAATGTCATTGCGGCCATACCCGATTTGCGTGATACGCATGATGCATTTATCCGTTCGATACGCCATGATTTAGCGGATTTAAATATTGCGGCCAATTTATTAGAAGTCCATGATGCACTGCATGCGATTCGCTCAGTAGCTGATCCTGCTTTTACCGATAAAAATTGGCGCCCCTCATTACCAGGCGATAAAATATCACTGAAAGAATATGATCGATCACGCAATACGATTTCTGATATTTTATGGCCCTCTTTAGCACGCCAAGTATTACCCCGTGATGCCGAGAATTTAGATTTAAGGACCGTACGCTTTGGCGATAAAATTTATTCTTGTGTGTTTATTGATCTTTTACCCAAGGAGATAAAAACTTTCAATGCCTTATTGCAACGTACTTTATCTGCAAGAATTCCATGGCGGATTTCTTTCTTTGTAGAAAGTGATGGCTTACGTACTATTAAATTACGATCGACATTGGCTTCTATATTGAGTTTTTCTTCGGCGCAAAATCGCTTGCTGAGTGATGCCAATAATTTGTTGCAATATGTGGCGATTAATACGGATGATGCGGTAGTGAGATTACGCGTAGCGGCATGCACCTGGGCGCCCGAGGGACAAATAGGTTTATTACGTACTCGCGCGGCAGAATTAGCTAAAGCCATCGAAGGTTGGGGTTCCTGTGATGTCTCTGAAGTTTCTGGTGATCCCTTTGGTGGACTTGCTTCAACGCTGCTAGGTATATCCGCAGAAAGTGTTGCCACACCAACCATACTGCCTTTTTCTCAGGTCGTTTATATGTTACCAATTACACGACCAGCGTCGCCATGGAAGACGGGTGCCCAATTATTTCGGAGTCCTGATGGTAAGCCTTGGCCATTTCAGCCCGGTTCAAGTGAACAAACCACCTGGATCGATCTGATTTACGCGCGTCCTGGCTCAGGAAAATCAGTACTATCCAATACATTAAATTTAGCGCTTTGTTTGGCGGGTGGTTTACAACGTTTACCACGTATTGCCATTATTGATATCGGCCCTTCAAGTAGCGGGTTGATTTCTTTATTACGCGAAGCATTACCGGTGGCGAATCGACATTGGGTGGCGTATCACCGTTTGCGCATGACAGCGGATTATTCGATTAATCCATTTGATACGCAATTGGGTTGTCGTTACCCAACACCACAAGAGCGTAGCTTTTTAGTTAATTTTTTAACTTTATTAACTACGCCGTTAGGTGCAGTTAAACCTTACGATGCTATTTCTGATATGGCGGGTTTGGTTATCGATGAACTTTACAAAAGTCTTTCTGATGAGGGGCTGCCTTATCCGTATACTTCGGGTATTGAACCCTTAGTGGATGGAATTCTAGAGGAAATGGGTTTTATTGCGGATCAGCGTACGACTTGGTGGGAAGTGACGGATGCGTTGTTTATTTCAGGTTTTCCACATGAAGCTATGTTGGCACAACGCTATGCAATGCCTTTACTTGCCGATGCAGCCGCTATATGTCGCACGCCTATCATAGAAGATTTGTATGGGAAAATAACCGCGCCGACTGGCGAAAGTTTAATTAATGCCTTTGCACGGATGATTTCCAGTGCGATTCGAGAATATCCGATTTTATCACGCGTGACGCGTTTTGATTTGGGTGAAGCAAGGATAGTCTCATTAGATTTGGATGAGGTGGCAAAAAGCGGTGGTGATGCAGCAGATAGACAAACCGCTGTTATGTATATGCTGGCACGTTATATACTCGCGCGAAATTATTATTTGAGTGAAGAAAATTTAAATGATATTGCCAGCCAATATCGTGACTACCACAAACAACGTATTGCAGAATTGCGCGATGACCCTAAGCGTATAGTCTTTGATGAATTTCATCGGACCTCAAAAGCAAAAGCCGTTCGTGATCAAGTGATCGTGGATATGCGTGAAGGCCGCAAATGGAATGTCCAGATTGCTTTACTTTCTCAATCCCTAGATGATTTTGATGAAGTGATGGTAGAGTTCGCCACGTCGATTTATATTATGGATGCCGGTCCTGCACAATCCATTGAGAAATCAGTAGAAACCTTTGGTTTGTCCCCTACCGCTAAAATTGCATTGCGAACACGTGTGCATGGTCCACGTGAAGGCGGCGCTACCTTCTTAGCGCAATTTGCGACAAAAGAAGGGATGAATACCCAATTGTTAACATTAACGCTAGGTCCTATCGAATTATGGGCGTTTAGTACGACGGTAGAAGACGTAAGTTTACGTAATCGGCTTTATCATAATTTGGGGCCGGTAGAAGCGCGACGTATATTAGCCCGTTTATTTCCCAATGGGAGTATTAAAAAATTGGTCGAAAGACGTTTAGCTGCCATAAAAGAGGATTACGGTGTCATTACTGAAGATTCTAGCCTAGGAATTATTGAGCAAATTGCAGAGGAAATCCTGCTTAATTATCGTAAAGATCCAGAGTTATCCTCAGTGGTGGTGACTTAAATGAGGCTGCTTAGAGCTTAATAGAAATTTTTTTAGTGACTAAGCACCCGAAAATAACGTTTAACTCAATAAAATATTAATAAAAAGGAGGTGAGCTGCTATGACTAAGGAAAACCAGGATGATAGTTTTGTAATTTTACAAGAAGGTGAAATTACTCAATTGAGACATGAAGCACTCAATCATATCCGTTTTGGAAATGATAGCTTAGATAACCAATTTAAGCGCGATATTGAATTCATGAGTTTAGCGATTGTTGACTATGGCTTATCCGAGCAAGATAAACTAAAAGCGGATAGGTTATTAAAAAGTATGCTGCTTTTATTTTTTGGTCAAGTTTGTTATCGGCACAGCTCAGATCAATGTTTTTACCCCTTTGATACGTTAAACAACTATTTCAAAACCAACACGACGTTAACGCATTTTCCCATAGCCGCTATTTTATTACATGGTAGTCGAGTATTAATTGAATTTCCTAGTGAACTAGCACGCCAAATAATGGATTGGCTGATTATTGATAAGAATAGCTGGCGTTATGCAGCAACACACGGTATTAGCGTCTTAACAGAAGCAGAAAGGATTGATAATAATGACAACACCACCAATCCCTTTATCTATAAGTGTTTAAAAGAAGAAAAAATTAATATCGGACAAGCCACGATTAACTTTGCGTACAATTCCGTCACAGGCTTAATGACATCCTGTTCGGAGTTTATGCAGGAACATACATCAAATAAATTAGATATAGCGGAACATTATGGTTTCGATTTAGCGTTGGGTGGTGTAGGCAATCAACATTTTGCTTCAAAAAAGATGATCCAGAATAATGGCGAACATGGGCATTTATATATTAACTTTTATCAAGGTGAAACACAGAAGTCATCTGGTTTATTGCTCGGTATAGAACAATCCGCTCCAGGAAAACCGGATCAATACGGCGGTGAACATGATTTACGCGTAAGTGATAGTGTTATAGCGCGTCGGGAGGAGATTTTTTTGGCAAAAAACCACCCTTACCAGAAATTTATCAAAAAGATTATCGAGGTTTAAGTGTGCTTCCTTTTACTTATTATGATAGCCTTTGGAACTTTATCACAGAAGAAACTTTTAATTTAATTAAAACTAACTTTGAAAAATGTAAATGTTTGCTAAGTTTACTAAGCAGAAAAAAAATCCTTGCTTTTATTAAACATATTCTGAATTCATCGGGTGGGGCAAAGCAACAAGACTTTGATCAATTATTTGATCATTATTTCCAAGAAATCCCTCAATACAAAGTGAGAATGAACCAGAAGATCAATGCCATCGAAGGTTTAGAAACTTACCACGAACAGCTAGCTTTATCTCATGAAAAACAACAGGCTGAAGACAAAACGATTACTCGATTACACCATTTAGAAGAGCAAATACAGAGCTTAATATATGAAAAAAAGACGATTAAACAAGCGTCAGAAAAAGAATTGACCCAACTGCAACAACAGTTTGTCGACATCCAAAAAGAAAAAAACATGCTATTGTTTAATCTTGCGAAATGTTTTATGCAAACCGTCATCCGGCATATGGGATGGCGAGCGAATAAATCGCAGAAACAAACGATCATGTTAAGTTTACAACAATTGAATGCGAAAGAACGACAACTAGAAATAAGTAGCGATCATATAAAGAATTTATTAAAAAATTTTATTGCTGTCAGTTTAATGAATCGCTATGGATTAAATAATGGTCAGACTCGTTCCGCTAGAGCGTGCTTGAATTATTTAAATCTTCCAGAATATCACCCATTGAAGACGCTTTTATTTCTTAACACCAATAAAATGGACTATGACGATTTGTTGAGATTAATCGTGGGTGCCGAAGTTAAAAATAAACCGATTTTTATTTCGGCAAGATATAAAAAAAATCTTTATCGTTTTTATCAAGAAGAAGGTAACAGGGAAAATCAATTTGACGAAAATAAGTTGATGTTAGCGACACAGCAAATAATGTATACACTTTAATTACTACCATCCAAACTATTTTCACCTTTGATATATAAATTAATTTTTAAAAAAATAATCGTTAAAATTTAATTGTTTTTAAATGAAAATAAAAAAGAAAATTTTCTTTCTTTATAAAGAAAGCTGTAATCGTAATATTTGAAGTTGACGGTTTAAAGTGATGCAATTACAATTATCTTGAGAATATATAATTGTTATTAATAGCGGAACCATTTCTATCACGATAAAAATTTTAAGTAACTATGAAATATTGTTAATTTTATAAAAAAACAAAGGAAGGTAAAGTGTGTTTAAAAATAATTTAAAAAAAAAGGATTTAAAAAATAATGAAGAATACCTATTACGTAGATATGCAGCGGATGGGGAGTTTAATGCGGTTCAAGAAATTTTAAATAAAAATAAAAATAAAAAAAATTCATGCTTTAATATGAATGCTAAAAGTTCCAATGGGAATACCGCGTTGCATTGGGCCTGTTTAAATGCGAAAGAAAACCATGGTGGCTATTCTGAAGCATATAATGAAACTATTCGCTTGTTAATCCAATCGGGCGCGAGTCACCTTATAAAAAATAAATGTGGAAAGATACCGCATGATTTTTTACAAGATTTGCATGTTAATGTGGATCGATCTACTTTGCCCCAAGACTTAAGAGAAAAAATTTCTTGCTATTTTACATTAGTAAACGAACTATTAAAGATAGAATGCGCGAAAATTACCTCATCTGAGGAACTTGAGGGCGAATTGGCATCAGCAACTGCTTTTCATTTTATTATAAGCTCATTAAAACTATCCGAGTTTTTTCCGCCAGAAAACAATCATCAAAATACGTTTACCATTCTGAGTTTAGCGTGTGGTATCTCTACAGAAATAATACCACTGATCATGTACTTTCAATATCAAAATAAAAAAGTTAATTACATTGGTATAGACAATAACAGGAATGTAATTGAGGATAACAAAAATCGATATAGGGATTTCAAAAATGTAAAATTTATCTGTGCAGATGCTTCTAATCTCGATGAAATAACTAATAAAGTAGCTCTTGAGCCAATTGACTTGGGAATTTTGCGTAATCCTGATTTTACAGATCACAACAATAGGCAGCGTACTTTTTGTAAAATAGTCGATAAAATATTTCCCCGTTTAATTAAAACTAATTGCCCCTTATTAATAACATTTCAAACAAAAGATGAATTAGATATTTGTAGTAACGAAACTGAGCTCCATGAAAATTTTATTCAATTTAAGCCTAAGAATTTTTGTGATGTGGGTAAGCTATGCTCTTTTTCTACTCAGTATCTAAATGAGACAGTCATAACATACCCGGATAGGTTTAGTGCGATTTTAAATTTAAATAAACCAAATAATGATCAGGCGTTATTAAATCATAATTTTAGAACATTACAACTGTGAACATTATGACTCAGACGTGGTGATATCTATTTTTAAAGCATGGATTTCGGTACGCATGGTATCACCCAATGCGGCATAAACCAGCCGATGACATTCAACTAAGGGTTTGTTTTTAAATAAAGGTGAGGAGATTCGTACTGAAAAATGGCCGGCGCCTTCGTTCGCATGGCCTATGTGCTGATCGCCTTCGTCAATGACATCTAAAAATGTAGGTGCGAGTGATTGATAGAGTTTTTTACGAATTGTGGTGGATGTATCAAGTGTCGGACTATTATTTTTCATGTTTTTTCATCGGATCGAATATAACGCGCTAAATAAATTGCTTGCACGAGTATAAAGAGAAAAGTAATTCCCAACAAGCCAAATAACTTAAAATTGACCCAGGTGTTCGTATCAAAAGTATAGGCAACCCATAAATTAATGCTGCCCATTAAGGTGAAAAAGATGATCCAATTTCTGTTTAAAGAGAACCAAAGGTGAGCGGGTAAGACAATATTTGTTTCTAATAGATGCTGCATTAAAGGTTTTTTGCCAAAATATTGTGTCACTAATGCGCCACAGGCGAGTAGCCAGTAAAGAACAGTAGGCTTCCATTTAATGAATAATTCATTATGCAATAACAAAGTTCCACCCCCAAATAAGAGGATGAGGATTAAGCTAATAAGTTGTATACTAGGTACGGTACGGTGCTTAATCCAGTAACTGATTACTTGTAACAAACTGATAATAATAGCGGCTGCGGTTGCGACATAGATGCCAAAAAACTTATAAGCGATAAAGAAGGCAACTATAGGCAAAAAATCGAAAAGTAGGCGCATTGGGTGAAGTAATAGAGAGTCGATACACCCTAGTATACTCATAGTAATTAGGTTTCTGTCAAGTGCTTCGGCCATGCAGCAGTCTGTGTGTGTACAATATTTTACGTGAGAATAGCGAATTGATCGGCAACATCGATAAAAATTCAAGTGCGAAGCGTATGTATAATAGTCTGATTTGTTTAGGAAAGGGTTAGTAATGTGAGCCAGTTTCTCAAGATCCACCCAGAAAATCCTCAGTTGCATTTGATACGGCTAGCAGCCAATAGCTTGATGAAAGAAGGCGTGATTGTCTATCCTACCGACTCAGCTTATGCCTTAGGTTGCCAATTAGGTAATAAAAAGGGGATACAACGGATTAGGCAGATACGTCAGTTGAAAGACCAACACTACCTGACCTTATTGTGCCGTGATATTTCAGAAATGGCAGTCTTTGCTCAGTTAGAAAATCCTATTTTTCGTTTAATAAAAACCAACACGCCAGGTCCTTACACTTTTTTATTGCCCGTAACCTCTCATGTGCCACGCTATTTAGTCAATGTCAAACGTAAAACGATCGGTATAAGAATTCCGGACAATAAAATAGTGCATGCGCTATTGGAAATGAATGATCAACCCTTAGTGAGTACGACCTTGATTTTACCGGGTTCTGATTTACCTTTATTAGAACCCGAAGCCATCTGTGATATTTTAGGCAAACGCGTTGACTTAGTGATTGATGGAGGTTTTTGTGGTCTAGAGCCAACAACCGTCATTGATTTATCCACCCATACACCCGAAATTATTCGCTGTGGTGGAGGCGATATTAAACCGTTTCAATCTATTTGATATATACTCTTCGCACTTGAATTTTTGTTTGCGTTACCGTTCAATTCGCATTCCTTATGGATAGGTAACGATGGAGATCGCGGCATGGTTTCGGCACTTGTTAAAAATCCAATGAGGGTGAGTATAAAAATAAAGGCTAATTTATGAAAGTTCGTACTCGTTTTGCACCCAGTCCTACCGGTTATTTGCATATCGGCGGCGTTAGAACGGCATTATATTCTTGGTTATTCGCAAAAAAACAACAAGGTGAATTTATTTTACGCATTGAAGATACTGACACCGAACGATCCACAGTGGCGGCAACTGATGTTATTTTACAAGGTTTGGAATGGCTAGGATTAGATTATGACGAGGGTCCCATCTTTCAAAGTCAACGTTTAGCCCGTTATCAAGAAGTTTTAAGACAATTGCTCAATGAAGGTAAGGCATATCGTTGCTATTGTTCTAAAGAACGCTTAGCTGAATTACGAGAAAAACAACTTGCCCAACATCAAAAACCACGCTACGACGGTTATTGTCGAGAGAGAACATCGATATTACCTCAGCAACGTTATGTAGTGCGTTTTCGTAATCCGTTACAGGGTGAAGTGATCGTTGATGATCAAGTGCACGGTCAAGTTATTTTTCAAAATAGTGAATTAGATGATTTAATTATTGCTCGCAGTGATGGTTCACCGACCTATAATTTTACCGTAGTCGTCGATGACAGTGATATGCAGATTACTCATGTCATTCGCGGCGATGATCATTTGAATAATACACCGAGACAAATCAATATATTACTGGCTTTAGAGGCTAGTTTGCCAGTGTATGCCCATTTACCGATGATCCTAGGCGGCGATGGAAAAAAACTTTCTAAAAGAACCGGTGCGTCTAATATTTTACAATATCGAGATGAAGGGTATTTAGCGGACGCAGTGTTAAATTATTTGGTTAAACTAGGTTGGTCGCATGGCGATCAAGAAATTTTCTCCCGTGCCGAAATGATAGCGTATTTTGACTTGAACCATTTAAATAAAGCACCAGCGGCGATTAATCCAGATAAATTAATTTGGTTAAACCAACATTATTTAAAAACCGATGATGTAAAAAAAATCGCTGAGTTATTAGCAAAGGAATGTCAGCGTTTAAACATACCGAGCGATACCGGTCCGGATTTAACGGATGTGGTTAGGTTACAACGCGAACGAGTTAAAACCTTAAATGAAATGGCTGAAAAAAGCCGTTATTTTTATTTATCACCCACTATAGAAAAAAAGACTCTCTCAGCCGACAGGTTAGTGTTATTAAAAATTCTCCGCGATCGGTTTCAATCACTTAGCGTTTGGACAGATGAATCGATACATAGTGTATTAATTGAAACAGGCGCTGAACTTTCATTGAAAATGGGTAAAGTGGCTCAGCCTTTGCGCTATGTTGTGACAGGAGGGAGTGTATCACCACCTATTAATGCGACTTTACGCGTATTAGGTAAAGAAGAAGTTTTAGTCCGCTTAGACCGCGTCTTAAATTGATCCCAAAAATTTAGATTGGGATCTCAATAATTTTTTAAAATTAAAAATCATTTATTAATTAACTGCCAACTTAATTTTTTGTATTTTTTTGTAAAATTTTATTGTAAACTAATTTTAGATTAAAGTTAAATAAATAAATGAAAAGTATAAAGGGATTTATATGCAAGTTATGGATTTAATGCCTATTAAGCCAAATTTTTCTTCTTGGCCTATTTCTCCTAGTTTAAAAATTTTGTTATTGAATGAGGAAAAATGGCCTGATTATTTTTCTATAAATCCTATTGGTTTAGCAATGATTTTAAGTTCATTTAACCAACAAATTACATCGGTTAATTTTTTTGATAACCCTCCGGAAACGACTCTATTTTTTAGATTTCTAAGAAAACTAGCAGAAACTAAGCCATGGCATAAGGGGGTTCTAAGAGAGTTCAGTCAAATTACTGCTGGGATTTTGGATAAAATAAGCGTAGAACCTCGTTTTAATAGTAAGCAAGAAAACGTCGTGATCCATTATCTTCAACTGTTATCGCTAATGCTCGAACCTAAGTATCGCGATTTATTTAAAAAACCTGAGATTAGCCTTTGGACAAATGATTTTCAAAAAATTTCTCAAAGACCGTTTAACTCACTAGAGCTTTTATCACAATTTCGCCATACCTTACTATTAAGTTTTCAATCGATAACTTTTATTAAAAACTATCCTGTCTTAATACGAACGATTAGCGATTTGGCCTATTCACTGGATAAAGCGCAGATTGATTCAAATGAGCTGGCGGCTATGGAGCTATTCGATACATTGGGTATGCTGGCTCATACGTTGAAAGTAAGTCGGGTAAGGAAGGTTATAGTCAATCAAGCGATGATCAATCAGTTTCTTCAGGATGCTCGCAAGTTTATTTATAATCAGTTTAAACGCTATGTCGAAAAAAATTTTTTACAGTTTATTGTATATAAATCGTATCTTGCGCGAAGTTACCCTAACTCGACCCAGCTTACTGAGTTATGTAAAAGTAAAAATTATCGATCGCAATGTAAATCTGATTATGTTCGTTTTAAAGATAACTATCGCTGTTCAATCGATCGACTGCCTGGTTTTTTGATAGATATTAGAAATAATAACTGTTCTAAAGTCGATCTCGATCGCTTATGTGTCGCTATGAGAGCGGTAGAGCCGTTTGTTCTTTGGATGGAAAAATTTGGATTTAAACCTAACTATAATGCCAGTCAATATCGTTTACATTTGGCTGACTCTGAAAAAAACTTCTTGATAGATAAATTTCTTTTCGAGCGCGATATTCCTTCTGAAAAATTCGGTACCTTGGCCACTTACTTTCCGTTTGAAAACCGAAGCCAAACCGGTCCTTTATTAGGTTCGACCTATACTTACACGCTCGATCCTCCCGCTCTAAAGCATGGATATGTTCACCATTTATATGCTTTGTATGTCCAAAATCGAGAGATCGATTTGACATTGGTCGAAGGGATGGCTGAGTTATATTCTAGCGGCATCTGTTCTGAAAAGAATATTTATGACTTAAGAAATTTTGTAAACGATACCTTTATATTTGAACTTTTTAAAGCACGTCAATACCCTTTTTATTTTAACGCCTTAAAATGGGTTGCGTACTTAGTGAATGAGAAGCCTGACTTATTTAAAACCTTAGTCTGTTTCCTACAGAAGAAGGATAAGCGTAGCTTCTATACAGAGATGGATACATTCATCGATAACGCTTCTAATGTTCAGGCATTTGTGGCTTGGTCACGTCAGCAGGTCAATCTATGTAATAACTACCTCAGTATTTTCCCTAATGGACATGAACCACCGATGATCTATTTAAATGATATTAAAGTCTGTTTGAGTCAAACTCAGACATTGTCTACAGAATTTCCTTTCTTTAATTCTAGTGCGCTATCTAAAAGGAATTTTCTGGTTTATTCAGATAAAGATTTAACAGGTTCACAGGAAACTGCTTTAGTTTCTTATTCTAGTGAAGAATTTACCTCACAAGTGAAAAAAGGCCTACCTTTATTATTACATTCATTATTAGCTGGATTTACTTCGGCTTGTCTTGATAATGTCAGTTTAGCTCACAGAAGTAACTATCCTTTACTTCCCGCCTATATCCAGTATGGATTGAAACCTTTCCTCTTTGCTGTGGTGAGTGCGGGCTTTAACAACGTATTTTTTGATCAAACCGTAGAAATAGAACAAAAAATTGCCCGAATTTTTACTTATTTTTCGGTAAATTATCTAAGCGTGGCTATTGGACAACCGCTGACTCGAAAGCTTGCTGAAAAGATCCACAATAAAATACTGTGTTTTTTAGTGCAGATGATGATCTGGACCTTGTTATGGAATCCTAGTTTATTTCTTTCAGAAAATAGCAAGCTATTACCAGCATTATTCTTACAGTTTGTTCAAGGATTCTGTTTTAAAGTGGGAGAAGAAACCTATCAACTGGGAAAAAGTCTCTATTCCTCTTCAAGTTTCTGGTGTAAAAAACAGCAGCACTCGTTCGTTGAGAAGACTTTAAATACCAGTGAAGAAATTCAATTGAGTAAAATCACCTTTGTACAATCTAACGGATAAAAGCTTATTTTTACTTAGCTTAATATTCACGGTTGACAGTGTTTGGTGCTACGGTAAAATGCTCAACACGGGGCTATAGCTCAGCTGGGAGAGCGCTTGCATGGCATGTAAGAGGTCAGCGGTTCGATCCCGCTTAGCTCCACCAATAAAAAAAGCCTGAGGCAGTTAATAAATAGCAAAGACTATTTAAAAAACGCAGGCTTTTCAGTTTGAATAATATTAATTGAAATAAATCTCTGAATTTTTTATCATCAATCCTAATCTTTATTTATTTTGGATAAGAACTGTGAATTTTTAGCTTGAGTCGAGTGTCATTTAATTAATTTGATAGAGCAAAAATATATGAAGAAATGGTTAATAGTGACCTTAGTGTATCTATCTGTTTTCTCCCCGCTTGCTTTTGCTAATAATCAATACGTCATTGTTTGCGCGCCGACTGCAAAAAAAAACTCTGCGATAGCTCAAGCGGTTAAATGGTATCGAAATTCGGCAGAGAAAAAAGCTAGTTATCGACAGGTATATAACATCGGATCGGCTTATATTAAACAATGGGTCCAACAGCATCATCCCAAAGCTAAAACCTGGGGCGTGGTTTTAGATATTGACGAAACGACGTTAGATAATTCCTGGTATTACTATCAATGTAGCAACTTAGCTGCGAATCCAGCAGACTTTGAACATTATGTGACGATCCCGCAAAAGTCACACGCATTACCAGGCGTTGTAGCGTTTACGCGATTGGTGCATCAATTAGGCGGTTATGTGAGTTTGGTTTCTAATCGTGATGGTTCTTATGTTGATCGATCTGGAATTACCAGCCTCGAGGCCACTATCGATAATTTAAAACAACAACACGTTACTTTTGATCAAGTTATTTTAGCGAATGATAAAAAATCTAAACATCCAGCAGATAAAAATCCACGCTTTAATGCCGTGACACATGGCTGCTATGATCCCCATGAAATGGTATGGTCTAACAAATTACCTCCACATCTCGTGATTGCCTATTTTGGCGATAACATCCAAGATTTCCCTGAATTTAAGCAAGCTACTGCGTATGCTTTCCCTAATGATACGCAACAATATAGTCAGTTTGGTTTCGGTTATTTCGTTTTACCAAACCCTTTGTATGGTAGTTGGCAAGCTAATCCATCCAGCTAAGTGTTGTCTTTATTGTTTATTAAGAACGTGAAGCACCCATTTTTACAATTTACAGCGTTTCTCTCGGTGGTCTATGTGTTAAAACCGAGGGTTTGGAAGGCTAGGTGTTAGATGGATTCAAGTTTAATTATTAGCTTTTGGTTTTTTGATCCTGTTCATAGTGACTGTAGGTGCGATGACGTAATTTGGGTTCACCGCCATAACGTCGCATCGTGTTTCGGCGTTGTGACGAGGGATTGTTAGCGTTTGTAGAGGGAGTAGGGTTGCTGGCATTAACGTTAGCTGTGTTAGTCACTGGATCAGCAAGTGGTTTTTTTTTCTCCTGGCTCGGAGTAATTTTTTCAACCTGTTGTTGCGAGATAATCACTTTTTTTTCTGGAATTTTAGATTCTGGTTTAATGGTTAGATTTTCTTCTCTCGATGCTTGAGTGTGTAGTTTATTTTCGGGTTTTATTACTGTTTTTTCTAACAGGGGTTGTTTTCTTTTATTAGCTAATGATTTTCTTTCTGTGCTTACAACAGCAGGAGTCGATTTATTATTCTGTTGTTGTGGATGTGATTCATAACGTTGAGCGTGATGTTTATTATAACGATTATGTGGTTGCTTACCCGTGTTAGGGCGGTGTTGCCCGCCGTTACCATTATCGCTTCCTTCTCCATCTTTATCACGTCTGTCTCTATCATCGCGGCGAGGATTTCGCATTCGGTTATTCCGATTTGTTTTTGAATAACGTCTTTCTGAAGGATGTCTATGTGGATCGTTAGGATACATAGATGTATGAGTTATCTCTTTTTTTAATGGTTTTTTATTAAGCTCAACCTTGGTTTTACCGAGATCTTTTAGCATACCTAGCAATCGGCTTAATAAACCTAATTGAGTTTTAGTTTTATTTTTGTTAATCGCAAAGCTTAAGGATTTAACAGCTGGTGTTTCTATCGTTTTAATAGTCGGTGCGCTATAGGGTAACGGTGATTCTGCACAAGATTTATCGAGTATTTGGTAGCTCGCGTTTTCATTCGCCTGCAGATTTATGTTTCTACCTAGACCAGTAATTTTAAATTGAGGAGATTGCCAATAGGGATTAGGTATTAATACTAGGTTTATTTTATAACGTTGCTCAATTTGTTGTATGGCTGGGCGTTTTTCATTGATTAGATAAGTAGCCATATCGACAGGTATTTCGACACGTATTTGCTGGGTAGATTTCTTTAAAGCTTCTTTTTCTATTGCACGTAATAAAGATAAAGTTAATGATTCTATGGTTCGTACTGTTCCTTCACCATTACAGCGTGCACATAGGGTTTCGTTAGCCTTTCCTAAGGAATGGCGTAAGCGTTGTCGTGACATTTCTAATAATCCAAACGCAGAAATTCGACCTATTTGGATGCGTGCACGATCTTTTTTAGTTGCTAAACGTAAGCAGTTTTCGACTTTACGTTGATTTTCTTCTGAATTCATATCAATAAAGTCAATGACAATTAAGCCTCCTAAATCACGCACCCTTAATTGATGGGCAATTTCTTTAGCCGCTTCAAGATTGGTGGCAACGGCGGTTTCTTCAATGTCTACATTTTTGGTAGAACGCCCTGAGTTAATATCGATAGAAACTAAGGCTTCGGTACGATCGATAACTATGGTGGCACCAGAGGAGAGTTCTATTTTGCGCTTAAATGCAGATTCAACGGCTTCTTCAATATCAAAATACATAAATAAGGGGATAGAATTTTGATAAAGCGTAATTCGCGATACAAAATCAGGTCGAATTTGTTCTATGTAATGTTTAATTTTTTCATAGATTTTTTTATCATCGATAATAATTTCGTCAATATCACGTCTTAAATAATCACGTATCGAACGTGTGATCAGATCACCTTCTTGGAAAATAAGGAAAGGAGCAGGGCGCTCATTATATGCTTTCTGTATGGCATTCCATTGTTGGATAAGCAAATGCAAATCATTTTGTAGTTCGGGAAACTCTCTACCTACGCCTGCCGTGCGTAGAATAAGGCCCATATCTTTTGAAAGATCCATTTGCTTCATGAGCTCTTGCATGAGATCTTGCATTTCGCGTCGTTCTTCTCCTTCGATACGTCGTGAAATACCGCCGGCTCCCGGATTATTAGGCATCAATACTAAGTAGCTACCGGGTAAAGTAATGTAAGTGGTTAAAGCAGCGCCTTTGTCACCCCGTTCTTCTTTTTCAATTTGTACCATCATTTCCTGGCCGACCTTCAGCGAGTGCTTGATGGATTGTGATTCATGATTTCTCCCCTTAAAGTATGAAGGAGCGATTTCTTTGAAGGGTAAAAAACCATGACGATCGGCGCCATAGCCGATGAATGCAGCCTCTAAGCTAGGCTCAATACGGCTAATTTTTCCTTTATAAATATTCGATTTTTTTTGTTCTTGACCACTATATTCGATATCTAGGTCGGATAACTTGTTGTCTTCGAGCAAAGCAACCCGAATTTCTCCTGGTTGATTTGCATTGATCAATATTCGATTTTTTTCATTATGCATCGTTGAATCCTATTTTAATGAAGGCTCAACTAAGCTTGCTTATTTGTCAATGTGATAATTGTGGTTAAAAGAAATTAAAAACTATTGCCATTACCTGAAACAATGACCGCTTAATTAATTAAAAGGGGTGAATGAGTCAACAGGGTTCTTTGCATAAGCTATTTTGCCCTTTAGGCTAAGTAGCGAGTTTTAAATATCTGATTTTAACACGGATTATATGCTGCCTATTCTGAATACCATATTTTTTGCGAATAATATTTACTATTCACAAAATCTGCACCCTAAGAATATCGACCAAATAAAAAGTTGCAAACTTAAGAAGCCGGACTAATTCTCTAATTTTGGCGTTAAAATTCATCACCAAGAGTAAATTTATTAACTAAAAATTTTTACCTTAGTTAGCTCTATTTACAAAAACGTTGATTTCTTATCATTTCGTTCTGTTTTTATGTCAGTTAAATAGAGGGTTTAGCCGAGCTATATACTGACACTGGAAACTAAATCTAGGACTTATTATAACAGTATTTAGTAGGTTGGCAATAAAAGAGGGGGTTCAGCAGAGGATTTTATAACAATATTGAGTAGATTGGTTAATTAAAATAGGAAGAGGAGGTGTGCAGGACTTAATCAGTCAAGTCTAATTTTTATGAGATTTTGTTTTACTTGAAAGTTTTGCTATGCTTAAGTTGGCTTCTACTATGGGCTACGGATTTGTCAGTCTATTGCTGACAACTTTGTTCTTTAATGTTTTTTTGCACTATTTTTAGATGGGGAATTTTGCTTATGTATAAGAAGTTTTTGGTTTCAATGCTGCTGACGGCGGCGTTAGTCGGCTGTAATCATCAGCCTTCTGATAAGCAAGGAGATCAATCAGATACCGCAATGCCTGTTCAAGATCAAATGGCTAATCCAGCGAATTCATCTGGTTCGGATGCGCCAATGTCGGTTAGTCCACAAGCTGTGGAGCCTACTCAAATACCACCTAGCGATGTTACGCCCGCTACTCCAGTAACACCGGATACATCATCTAACAAAGAAACCACCAATACGACAACACCCGCAGAACCCGCTAATAAAGATAACTCAGCTAATTCTGCCGCTGGATCAAAATAAGTAAATTTATTATAAACACCAGCCTAGAAATCACTGTTTATAGGCTGGTTTAAGAATAATTAATAATTTGCTTTTTCTCTTGGATCTATCCTGCGCTGTTTTTAAACAGCATAGGGTAGCCAGGAAAAGTCTAAATTTATCGTCTGAAGTTTCCTATTAAATCTAAGGAAAAACGCTTTTTTTGTTTAAAAATTTTACTGGATCACACTGCCAGTTAAGCCTATTTATGGTATACTCTTTGGGCTTGAATTTTTGCTTGTATTGCACCTAACTTGCAGCAATCTGGATATATTGTATATACCCAGATTGCTGTTGCGCCACTTGCCAAAAATCCAATTGCTGTGAGTATAACTATCTAGAACTCTTTAAGTATCATAGGTTTGCGCTTTTATGGCAGAATCAGTGGCTAATGAAATCATTTCAGTAACAGTTGAAAAGGAACTAAAGCAGTCCTACTTGGCGTATGCTATGAGTGTCATAGTAGGTCGAGCGTTACCTGATGTACGAGATGGCTTAAAGCCGGTACATAGGCGAGTTTTATTTGCCATGAGTGAGCTTGGCAACGATTGGAATAAGCCGCATAAAAAGTCTGCTCGTGTGGTGGGTGATGTAATTGGTAAATACCATCCACATAGTGATGGGGCGATTTACGATACCATCGTGCGTATGGCGCAAACCTTTTCCATGCGTTCTGTGTTGATTGATGGACAAGGTAACTTTGGTTCGGTTGATGGTGATTCCGCGGCTTCGATGCGTTATACCGAAATTCGGATGTCGAAGTTGGCACATGCCTTGCTAGCAGATTTAGCTAAAGAAACTGTCGATTTTGCACCAAACTATGATGAAACAGAACAGATTCCTACCGTATTACCGACCCGCGTACCCAATCTACTGGTCAATGGTTCTTCAGGGATTGCAGTTGGTATGGCGACTAATATCCCGCCGCATAATCTTGCTGAAGTCATCGATGCCAGTGTGGCCTTATTAGCCGATCCTGAATTGACCATAGAACGTTTGATGCACTTTATTAAAGGACCTGATTTTCCGACGGCGGGTTTAATCTATGGTAAGCAGGGTATTATTGAGGCGTATCACAGTGGTCGTGGACGAGTATTTGTTAGAGCACGTATCGAACTCGAACAGGACGAAAAATCGAATAAACAACGAATTATTGTGACAGAGCTCCCTTACCAAGTAAATAAATCAAAACTCATCGAGAAAATTGCTGAATTGGTAAAGGAAAAGCGTATTGAAGGGATTACTGCATTGCGCGATGAATCCGACAAAGACGGTATGCGCATGGTGATTGAAGTACGGCGCGGTGAAAACGTGGATGTGTTATTGAATAATTTATTTGCGCAAACCCAATTGCAAGTCACGTTTGGTATTAATATGGTGGCTTTGGTCGATGGCAGACCCGTATTACTTAATCTCAAACAATTAATTATCGAATTTTTAGCACATCGTCGAGAAGTGGTGACACGGCGTACGATCTTTGAGTTACGGAAAGCCCGAGAACGTGCCCATATCTTAGAAGGTTTAGGTATTGCTTTAGTGAACATTGATCCGATGATCGCGTTGATTAAGATCGCTAAGGATCCCGCGGATGCCAAATCTCAGCTGTTAGCTCAGACTTGGCAATTAGGTATGGTGGCTGAGATGCTGACTAAAACCGATTTGCTGGAAACCCAATTAACGATAGATGCAGCGCATGAATATGGAGTAAAAAAAGGCGAAAATAGTTATCGATTATCACCTGAACAGGCACAAGCGATACTCGAACTGCGTTTACATCGTTTAACGGGCCTTGAACAACAGAAAATTTTAAAAGAATATCGCGATCAATTAGATATTATTGTTGATTTATTAGATATCCTCAATCAACCGGAACGCTTACGTCAGGTGATTCATGATGAACTGATGGCAATTAAAGAAGAATTCGCTGATCCACGACGTACCGAAATTATTAGTGTTGATGCTGAAATTAATGAAGAAGATTTGATTCCTGCCGAGGATGTGGTGGTGACATTGTCGCATGAAGGTTATGTCAAACGACAAAGTTTAGATGTTTATCACGCACAACGTCGTGGTGGTCGAGGGAAGTCGTCAGGCGATGTCAAAGAAAAAGATTTTATTGAACATTTATTAATTGCCAATACGCATGCTACGTTATTGTGTTTCTCTAGCGTGGGTAAAGTCTATTGGCTAAAAGTGTATAAATTACCCGAAGGTAGCCGGATTGCCAAAGGTCGTCCTATCGTTAATTTATTACCTTTAGGTGAAACGGAACGAATTACTGCCGTCTTACCCGTACAGAATTATAGTGCCGAACATTTTATCTTTATGGCTACGGCGAATGGTACGACGAAAAAAACCAGTTTGATTGATTTTTCTAGACCACGTAACGACGGAATTATTGCGATTGATTTGAGAGCAGGTGATCGTTTAGTGGGCGTTGCATTAACCGATGGTCAGCAAGATGTTTTACTGTTTACTAATGCGGGTAAGGTCATACGTTTTAATGAAAGTAAAGTCCGTTGTATGGGCCGTACGGCTTGTGGTGTAAGAGGTGTTAAATTACAAGAAGGACAGCAAGTTATTTCCTTAATCATTGCTAAGCCTGAAGGATTAATTTTAACAGCAACCAGTCATGGCTATGGTAAACGCACCCCTGTTCCTGAGCATCGCTTGACGAGTCGTGGTGGTAGCGGTGTGGTCGCGATTAAAACCACCGAGCGGAATGGAAATGTAGTCGCTGCGGTGCAAGTATTACCTTCTGATGAAGTCATGTTAATTACCAATAAAGCGACGTTAGTGCGTACACGAGTTGCTGAAATTCGTGTGGCAGGCCGTCATTCACAAGGGGTACGACTGATACGACTGAATGAAGGTGAAAGCTTAGTGGGTTTAGAACGTATCGAAGAAGATTTGATCGTAAGTCCGGAACAAACCGATACATTAATACATTTAGCGCCAGAGAAAACGGATAGTGACAATCTTAATTAAGCCTAATGATGGAAAAACAAAAATTACTCGATGCTTTAATTAACCGGGGTATGATTAAATGGGGCAATTTTACGCTGCGTAGCGGTGAAATTTCGCCAATCTATATGGATTGTCGCTCAATTATTTCCTATCCACCGTTATTGCGGGCCGTTGCTAATGCCTTGTGGGGTAAGATAAAACACCTTAAACCGAGTTTGTTATGTGGTGTGCCTTATACCGCATTACCTATGGCTACGGCTATTTCACTCGGTCAAAACCTGCCGATGCTAATGTGTCGAAAAGAAATTAAAGAATATGGGACTAAAAAACAAATCGAAGGAGTTTTTAAACTCGGTCAAGATTGTTTAATCGTTGAAGATGTCGTCACTACCGGGGGCAGTGTGTTACAGATAGCAGAGATTTTAAAAAAACACGATATACAAGTAAAAGATATCGTTGTGTTAGTGGATAGACAGCAAGGCGGAAAAGAAGCGTTATTGGCTGCGGGTTATCGATTACATAGTGTCTACACGCTGGATGGGATTATTAAGGTCCATATTTAGTTTATTGGCTTGATTATAAAATGATCGACTAAGTAATCTAAGCTTTGAGATTCTATTATTATTAATTGCTTAAAGCCCATTCGTTTTGTTACTGAGAGTTCCTGAATCCTGAACTAATCGATTACCATTATCTTTTTTATCTTCAGTTGTTTTTTCTTCTATACCAAAAAATTTTTCTTTGAATAATGTCGCAAGTAATGGATTACTCAATAGATCAATTGCTTTTATGTTTTCATTATTTTTTTTGTCAAGATTGACTTTGGGTTGTTCTAAAAGATATTTTATAATTTCATCATGGCCGCGATCACAGGCTAAATGCAAAGCAGTATTCCCTTTTGCGTTAACTTGATTCAGTGTAAAGCTATCACAGTGATCTTTCAGCTTAGTTAAATCGCCGGTTGCTGCGGCTAGGAGAAAACAAATGCTTTTTCGCTTATTTGCTATAGGTAGGTTGATATTGCTAAAAATAGTAACCCACTCATTTTTAGCGCGTTCTCTATTTTCCATACACAGTTGAATATAAGTTTTTCTAGAAGGTTTAACTTTTTTATCTGGATTAATCCAAGTGATCTCTAAACAGTCCCTAACATCTTCACTATCGGTTGAGATTAATAATTCATAAGGGTTTTTGTTCTCTTTATTTTTTGCATTTTTGTTCGCTTGATGGGCAAGCAGTTCAGTCGCAATGGATGAATGTCCTAACAGAAGCGCATAGTGTAGAGGCGTATTACCGTCTTCATCAGGAACATTGACATCAACTCTATCTTTTAATTTAATTAGTTTCTTAGCCACGTTAGATAAACCTACTTTTGTCGCTAAACAAAGACAGGTTTTTCCTTCATTATCCGTCAAATTGAAGTTAAATTTTTGATTAGTATTGAGCATATCGATGAACACTAGCGCATCCTTTTCATCTTCGTTAGCAATCAGTGTATGTAAAGCAGTGTTTTTATAAGAACAAGGATTTATCTCGTGGCAGGTTTGCAGATTAGGATCGACATCTTGTTCGAGTAGCCAACGAAATTTTTCACAGGTGTCAACTCGAGAAACGGCTGCGCTTTGCAGTAAATTACCCGAACAAAATAATTTATGCGGATTAAGGACACCTCTCTCTATGGCGGCTTGTATCGCGACTAACGTGAACGGGTTGCCCGGTAGAAAATAACGAGCCACTTTATCATTACAAAGATAATTAGGATCAAAGATTTTCTTATTGCGTAGTAGATTAGTATTGTTTGTTTTAAATTTTTCATAGGCTTGTTCGGCAAGCTGATCATCATTTTTAAAAGTCATATTAGGAAGCATTTGTTTTAATTTAGCGACTATAAAACTACAATTTTTATCCAAAGCATAATCTAAAGGAGAAAATCCTTTTTTGTCGGTTATATTTTTTTTTCCCGCGCCGGCTTTTAGTAAACGATAGACGGTTTTTTTATCGTCTTGTTTTGTCGCTAAATGTAGAGGTGTATCACCTTGCTTATTTTTAGCGTCGACATGGATGCCAGAGAGAGTTAATAAGAGTTTCGTGACGGCATAATGTTTATTGACGATAGACCAATGTAATGCGGTATTACCATTTGAACTTTTATGATTGATAAAGTTTTTATCATCTAACAAGCTTCTAACTTTGTCTACGTCTCCTTCGGCTGCAGCGCGACGTAACAGAGTTCCTGCGTCAAGAGTAGAATTCGATTGCCACATGACACTACTTCCTTTGAATTAATTAAAAATTAAGTGATAGAGGAGTTAATGGGTTGCATTTAAAATACTATCGGTCTTTTTTTGTCCTAAGATATAGGCTTTCTCCGTTTTCAAACGTTATTAATATCACTACTTTAAAAAAGTAGTTTATACTATATAACCCAACGGGGTGCTATCTACACGTTTAAAATTCTTTACACTATTCTAAGGTTTTTCTGATGTCTACATTTAATTGGATCGATTACACCATTATCGCCATCATTGCGTTGTCCGTATTAATTAGCGTCATGCGAGGCTTTGTGCGCGAAGTGATTTCTTTGGTTATTTGGGTTGCCGCGATTGCAGTCAGCTTTATTTTTTATCGTTATATTGCTGATTTACTGGTAAATTTTATTCATTCTGATTCAGTCAGGTTAGTGGTTAGTTTTGTCGGTTTATTCCTAGTGACATTAATATTGGGTATGCTGATTAATTATTTGATCGGTCAACTTGTCGCGAATACTGGATTAAGCGGCACTGATCGTGTGTTAGGGATTATTTTTGGAATTGCACGCGGAATTTTAGTGGTAGTGTTATTAATGATGCTGGTCAGTTTAACTCCGTTCGCTAAAGAAGCATCTTGGCAAGAGTCCGTATTAGTACCACATTTCCAACCTTTAGAAGATTGGTTGAGTAGTTTCTTACCCGAGTCTATACATAGTCATCTTGAAATACAGAAAGCTCAATACTAATTTGAGCAAAAGGTTTATTAAGCGAATGCTGTTTACTGAGTATAAACTACTCAGTAAACAAGCTATTTAGATTAATTATTCTTGAAGTGTTGCAATTTCGAAGGCAACCGCTGCAGCATTTAATACTGACGCGATACGCACACTCGATTGCATCCCCAGTTTATTGACACCATTTTTTATCAAGCCGCGAGTATGGGCTTCAATGCACAGGCCACAACCATTGATTACCGATACCGCTAAACAATTTAATTCAAAATTCACTTTATCGACACCTGGATCGCTAATCACACCCATGCGTAAATTAGTCGGCATACTCGAAAATTCTTTATCATTAACCAAATGAATGAATCGATAATAAATATTATTCATTGCCATGATAGTGGCTGCGGATTTGGCAGCGTTTATTTCTGCTTCTGACAATATAGATTTAAACTCCGATAAAACGGCTCCTATTAAGGCTGTATTTTTTATGCTACACGCCGAAGCCAGTGCAATGCCGCCGATCTGTTTTTTGCTTAAATCCGGTGAGCCTTCTTCTGTTAAAATGTTCGATAGATTTAGTTTAATATCTTTTGCACTGTCTAACAGTTTGTTTTTGAATGTTTCTATCGTTAGGATCATAATAATCTCCTGAAAGGTTATGGTTTGGTCAACAGTGCGATGCTAGGGGGCTCCGCCTTTTTTCCAATGACAAGGACATAATTCGTTAGTTTGTAAGGTATCCAGTATACGTAATACGTCTTTGATTTTAAACGGTAAGCTAATCGAGACTAGTTGAAATAGATTAATTCAAAGCTATGATTCGGTAATGCGCTTAATACATTCCCTTGCTTAGAAGTCCAGTCGCTTAACACAAAACGTTTTATCCATGTATCATCCGCAATTTTTATTAATTGAATACTTGGTAAATGAGTGTGACCATGGATGATTTGTTGTGTACCTGAATAGTGTTTTAAGCAAGCTAACATATCAGGCAGGGTTACATCATATTTCGTCGCATCAGTCGATGCGGTGGAATGTTCTTGATTACGTAAGAAATTAGCAATTTTTTGTCGCCATACTAAAGGTAGATGTAAAAATAAAAATTGCCAAAAGGGATTACGCGACCAGCGCCGATAGCGTTGGTAATGTTTGTCTAATGTGCACCAACTATCACCATGTGTGAGTAATGTGGGATTTCCATACAAATCAATCATTGTCGGATCAGTAAGATAGCGGCAGCCCGTTTGCTGAATAAAACGTTTACCTATGAGAAAGTCGCGATTCCCGGGCATGAAGTAAGTTGCTATGCCACTGGCCGTTAATTCAGCGAGTGCCGCTATAATGCTTTGATTGTAGGTGCTTAAATTATCGTCACCTACCCAAATTTCAAATAGATCACCTAATATATATAAAGCTTCAGCTTGCTTGGCTTGGTACTGTAAGAAATTTAGAAACAACTGCGTTATGGCAGGTTGGTCGCTACTGAGATGTAAATCGGATATAAAGAGGGTCGACATAGGACTTAATAATAGCGTAAATTAGCAGGTCGTGATGATATTTTTTAACCCTAATAATAGTTAAACATCTTGGATGAACCTACCAAAATTTTAAACAAGTAGTTGATTATGAAAACTCGTTTTGCACCTAGTCCTACCGGCCATATCCATTTAGGAAATGCTAGAACCGCGTTATTTAATTTTTTGTTGGCCCATTCACAGGCCGGTTGTTTTTTATTGCGGATAGAAGACAGTGATGCAACGCGCTCGCTATTGGCGCTGGCTAAAGAATTAGAGGAAGACTTACTCTGGTTAGGTTTACCTTGGCAGGAAGGTCCTGGTCAAGAAAAAGGCTTGGGGCCTTATTACCAATCGCAAAGGCAAGCGATTTACACGCTTTATTATGAACAATTAGTTAGTATCGGTCGTGCTTACCCTTGTTTTTGTAGTGAATCGGAATTGCTCATGATGCGTAAACATCAGCTGGCACTGGGCAAACCACCACGTTATAGCGGCCAATGTCGTCAATTAACTACCGAGCAAGTGGCCGAAAAAAAGGCTCGAGGTCAGTTAGCGAGTTTGCGTTTTCATGTTTTACCTAAGCAAGTGATACGTTTTGATGACTTTGTCAAAGGCAAGCAAAGCTTTTCCAGTGATGATATCGGCGATTTTGTGATTCAGCGGAGTGATGGTTCAGCCGCATTTTTCTTTTGTAACGCGATTGATGATGCATTAATGAAAGTTACGCATGTATTGCGTGGTGAAGATCATCTCACCAACACACCACGGCAAATTATGTTATTGCAGGCTTTAGGTTTAAATATTCCGGCTTATGGGCATATGGCATTAATTGTCGGTGAGGATGGTGCGCCTTTATCAAAACGTCATGGGAGTTTTAGTATTAAAGGTTTGCGGGAAGCAGGTTATTTTGCCGAAGCCTTACAGAATTATTTAGCACGCTTAGGTCATACTTATCCTAATCCAAGTTTTCTTGATATTCATGCTTTAGCCGATCAATTTTCACCGAGTCGTCTCGGAAAATCACCGGCACACTATGACCCAACCCAATTATTATATTGGCAAAAACAAGCTTTATTACATATTTCTAATGATAAACTGTACGAATGGTTAAAGCCTAAAATAAAAAATTTAGTGCCTTATGTGGCTGAATTAGAATTTATAGAGTTGATGCGTTCGACAATTTGTTTTCCTGAGCAAGCAGTAGAATGGGCGACTATTTTATTTGCAGAATCTAAGGGATTAAGTTTTACCCGAGAAGTGGAGGAATTCTTACAAAAAGTTGATCCATTTTATTGGCAGACACTCTTAGACTTATTAGAGCAAAGCAATACAGATTTTAAAGTTTTAATAAAACAATTACAAGAAAAATTAAATCTTAAAGGCAAAGCTTTGTTTTCACCCTTACGCTTGGTATTAACGGGGCGTCACGATGGTCCTGAGCTGGCTAAATTATTTAGCCTGTTAGGCAATGAAAAAATTCGCGAGAGAATATGCTATGCTAAAAATTTATAATACGTTAACGCAAAAAAAAGAAAAATTTAGACCCCTGCATGCCAAGAAAGTCGGTATGTATGTGTGTGGCATGACGGTCTATGATTTGTGTCATATTGGCCATGCTCGCGTATTGGTTGCTTTTGATGTCATGCTGCGTTACTTAAGCATGCAAGGGTATCAGGTAAATTATGTTCGTAATATCACTGATATTGACGATAAGATCATCAAACGTGCCAAAGAAAATAATGAAAGCATGTCTGCATTGACACAACGCATGATAGTAGCGATGCATGAAGATTTCGCCCAATTAAATATCCTGCCACCGACGCATGAACCCAGAGCAACGGATGCTATCCCACAGATAGTAGATTTAATTCAAATCTTGCTCGATAAAGGTTATGCCTATCAGGCAGAAAATGGTGATATTTGTTATGCAGTGAATAAATTTAAATCGTATGGCGAATTAGCGCATCAAAATTTAGAAAAGTTACGCCATGGTTCACGTGTTGCTGTCGATATTACCAAAAGAGATCCTTTAGACTTTGTGTTATGGAAAAAAGCTAAACCCAACGAACCGAGTTGGGAATCTCCCTGGGGAGTAGGGCGCCCCGGTTGGCATATTGAATGTTCGGCCATGTCGATGGCGGCTTTAGGCGAACATTTTGATATACACGGCGGAGGGTTAGATCTGGTATTTCCTCATCATCAAAATGAAATAGCTCAATCTGAAGGGGCAACCGCTAAGAAGTTTGTTAATACCTGGATCCATGTGGGTTTTGTACAAATCAATCGTCAAAAAATGTCTAAATCATTAGGTAATTTTTTTACGCTGCGTGATGTTTTAAAAGAATATCCGGCTGAAGTGATACGCTATTTCTTAGTGTCGAGCCATCATCGTAGTCCGATTAAGTACAGCCAAGAAAATTTACAAACCGCACAGGCGGCACTACAACGGTTGTATACCAGCTTACGCGGCTTGGTGGGTAAAGCGCCACAAACTTTTGTTCCTGAGCAATTCTCAGGAGAATACCTAGAAAAATTTCAAACGGCGATGGATGATGATTTTAATACACCCGACGCCTTAGCAGTCTTATTTGAATTAGCACGTGAAATTAATCGTTTTCGCGGAACGAATAACAAAAAAGCGCAGTACTATGCGGAGTGTTTACGCTATCTGGCAAGCATCTTAGGTATTTTACAACAGGATCCAGAACAGTTTTTAAAACTTGGCCTAGTACAAAATAGCAACGAGGCAGAAAAAATTAACCTTTTAATTATGGCACGCAATGAAGCGAGAGCGGTTAAAAATTGGCAAGAAGCGGATAGGTTACGTGATGAGTTATTGAATTTAGGGGTGGTATTGGAGGATAGTATCACCGGGACTGAATGGCGGCGAAATAAATGATTAACTCAGTCCTGCTATGCTATGATCCCTTTATAAGCGGTAGGGATGCTTTATTTCATTGATGGGTTGCGTTTCTTTATTGTTACAAAAAACCTGATTTAACGCTTGATAAAGCTTACCCAGTTCTCCACGGGCTACAGCAGGATACATGATTTTTAATTCCATTAAGTCGTTAGCGTGTAAACCTCTTTTTAATAGATCTTTAAATGCTTGGGCAGCTGTTTTTAGTTGTTTAGAGCAGCACATTTTTAATGAAAAAAATTGTGTGCAGCGGGGTATAGTCATTTCATTGAAAGCTAATCGGTAAAAATTATCAACTAATAAATCACTATGAATAGCCAGCGTGGTTTTAATTAAGGTTTGATCCTTGCTTAATAGGAATGTCTGACAAATAAACTTTTTAAAAATTTCATTATTTTTAAGTGTAGCAAAACGATCAACATGCTGATTAAAAAAACTTAAAAAATGAATAGCTGCATCAGATTGATAGTTTAAACTAAGCAGTAATAAATTTTTTTCATGTTTATTTTTAGCGAGCAATAATTGTTCAAATTCGTGAGTAAAACTATCGATATACTGATCGATAAAATCTAAAATATTTTTTATGCTATCCGGTTGATAACGGACAGCAAGATGCAAACAAGTATACCCACGTTTATTTTTCTGGAAGATAATTTCTTTAATCGTTTTCGTATTAAATTTATCGAAATTATCAAGGATAAAATTTAAAAAAAGCTGTAGGTTGCCGGGCTGATTATGCGCTGCGCTTAAAAAATTCCAACCATCAGAATTTTGTTGTAAAAATAAGTTTCTCAAGGTTTCTCTGTCGAAGAGTTGAGATTGCTGCTGCATGAATTCAATGATTCGATTGATGGCCGCTGTTTGATAATGAGCCGCCAGCATTAAAAAATTACGACCGGTATCGTTTTGTGCAAAAAATAAATTCTTTATTGCGATATCAGAGAATTTATCTCTCTTTTCTTTGATGAACTGTAAAAGTAAAGACAGATTGCTCGGAGAGTAACGCGCTGCGGCATGTAAACAGTTCCAATTATTTTTACTGGAATGTAAGAAAAAATCACTTAAACTAGGGAGTTCAATGTGATCACTATGTTGATTAATGAAAGCTAAGAAACTGCTGAGTGCATTTAAATTGGATTGCGCCGCCAATCGTAATATATTTCCCATGTGATTGTTTAAAATCAATTTTAGCCATTGGGTATTTTTAGAAAGTTTAAATTTTTCACTGATAAAATCTAAACAAATAGTGACTTCATCGTTAGTTTGATAGCGCGCTAAAAAGTAAAAAAAATTCCATTCAGAATAGGTGGATTGATTGAAGGTTTTATTGAGAATTTCTTCATCGAAATAATAAGGATTTTCACTGATAAAATCAAAAATAAATTTCATAGCATCCGATCGATATTTAGCAGCTAAACTAATAAAGTTCCAGTTCTCTTTGTTTTGTCTAAAAAATAATTCGGTAATGTTTTCTTTTTCAAAACAATTAATAAATTGATTTAATAAACCCAAAATATGTTGCATTGTTTCGGTATGGTATCGCGCAGCTAGCATTAAAAGATTAGAGCCTTCACTATTTTGTTTGACGGCAAGATTAAAAAACACTTGATGAGAATGATTACTTTTAGCAAAAATAAGGCTAAAGGCTTTTTTAGTAATTTCAGGTCGATATCTAATTGATTTTAAGAGTAGGTTATGATTGACATCCATTACCGTTAAATTTTTTTTACTAGCATTTCCAACGATGATGTTGTCTAAAATAAATTTATCGTTTTGAGAAAAAAATAAGGTATAAGTAAAATTTAATTTTTTTAATAGTTCTCGAGCATTAGCAACGTTACGGGGCTGCGCTATTAAAAAATTAAAAAAAGTGTCAAGATTTTTTATTATCAGTGGATGGGTTATGAGTTTTTTCCAATAATCAGGGAACTTATCTTGAATTAAGATTAATTCGTCAAACAGTAGTATAAAATTTTGATCATAAAGTTTATTATGAATAAGCTTAGTTTCTGTTTCAATAGTCGCTTTTTTAGGGATTAGGGCTTGATAGTAAGCGTAATCCATTAAATCAACTATTTGTGGTTCCGCGGTATAATAGTTATGGTTGTTTAATTTTTGAAAAAAAAGCTGTCGAATCAAAGACCAATTAATATCATAAATCCGCGTTGCGTCACCAAATTCGTCAAACTTATCTAGAATGAAAAAAGGACAAAATTTATTTGTATTTGACTTAGCGGGATGAGTTAAAAATCGCTGTATAATATCAAGCATATGTTCTGCAGGACCGGTGGCATAACCCATATCTTCAGGGCCTTTATACCCATGCTGATTTAAAATAAGTTGTAATTGTTCAGCTAATAAAAAAGGAATTTTAAATGCCGTATAGTGTGTTGAAAATTCTTCTAAGCGTTCACGAATCGTGCTACCGGATAATAAACTTTTGTATTGATCGTTTTGAATATTCGGTTCTATAGCTAAGCCTTGTTTTTTTGCAATTCGACATACTCGATCAACAACATGAACTTGATATATCGCTTCAACGGTATTGGTTAAGTGAGCGGCAATTTCTAATATAATACTTTTCCTAACTAAATATAATAACTGATCCAGATCGGTTGGTATTTGTAGTGAATTGACCAGTTTATTCACCCGAATGTGAAAACCGGGTGTGCATTGATGGATATCTTCGAGTAATTCGAGTAATAATATTTTACTTGACTCGTTATCTAAAGGACCTAGAGGCGTGTCTAAACCACCTGAAACACGATAATATAAAAATGATAATTGCTCTTTTAAAGCTTTTTTAAGTTTATATTGAGCAATAGGGCCGACATGTTTAAAAAAAATATTTTTTTCTAAGTTGGGCGTAACTTGACGACATTTATTTTCTAATTCTGTCAACCAAGCTTCAGGTAGTTTAGACAAATCATTGATTTGTAGAGTTAAAGGCGGAGTGTTTTGGAAGCATTTATTAAGGTTTAAAGCGGAATCGAAAACATAGGAAGTAGGCATTGATCTTAGGTTTTTTTAAAAATAAAGAGTGACTTCCTTGCAGTTAAATAGATTAAAAGTTTTAATGACTAAAAAATGCTGGCATTATAAATTAGTTTTCTTAGCAGAAACTTAAGAAATTAATTTAATCAATAAATAGATAAGAATGCGGGATGCTGGTCTTTAATTGATCTACTTTTTACGTGGAAGCTTAGATACTAGCGTTAAGGTAATCAAGCCAAACAAAGCTGCGACAAACATTGTGATACTAAAGGAGGTCGTATACGCTTTAGCGGCCGCTGCTTTTAACAGGTGCAAATTTTGTGCTGACAAATGACGGACTGCTTGCATAGCGCGATCCGATTGTACTAATAAACCATCAATTTGATATTCCTGCAGAGAGGAAAAGGGGGGCGCACTGTGTTTTAAAAAAGAACCGAGTTGCCATTTATTTAAACTGCCTAACAAACCTGCTAACACGGCTAAGCCTATCGAGGTACCAAATTGTCGTGAGCAATTCAATATCGCACTAGCAATCCCTCGTTGTTCGACTTTGACCATATTCATTACCGTTACCATAATGCCGGATAATATCAAGGGCATACCAATGCCAAAACCGAGTAAACCAGGAAATAAAATAGGATAGGTTTGATGATGACAAAAAATACCTATCCAAATAAGACTTAATATAACTAGTAACGATCCCCAAAACATCGGTATCGTGGGCCCGTATTTATCACGTAAATGACCACCAAGCGGAGCCATAATTATAATAGGCAACATAGCTGGTAACAGCAATAGACCGGCTTTTAAAGGGGTGTAATATAAAACATTTTGTAGAAAAATCGCCCAAAATATAAACACGATACCCACCGCTTGAATAATCAGCAGCACACTAAATAAAATAGAAAAAGTTAGATTTTTAAACAGAGTTAATTCTACTAATGGATTGCTGGTTTTATTTTCCCATACAATAAAAGAAACAAGACTGAGTGTGCTAAATAGAAATAAACTAATACTAGATAAAGAGGTCCATCCCCAATTAGGACCTTCCATAAAACCTAATACAAATCCGCTAATGAAAAGGATGGAGATAAAAAATCCTAACCAATCGATATTTAATTTTTCAGTGCGTGTCCAGCCAGGAACAGAGGAAATCGCTAGAAAAATACTGATTAAAGCGATCGGAAAATTTATCCAGAAAACGGCACGCCAACTAAATACCTGAGTTAAAAATCCTCCTAATAAAGGTCCTAAGGCAAGGAAGATAGCCGCCAGGGCTACATAAATTCCTAGCGCTTTGCCACGTTCCTTATCAGGAAAGGCGTTAGTGACCAAAGCATTGGTCGAAGGCATCATAAACGCACCGCCGATACCTTGTATGGCACGCATCGTGATTAACCACCCGCCAGACTCGGCTAAGGCGCTTAATACCGATGCCAGTACAAAAACAGTTACGCCAAATAAAAAAGCACGTTTATGGCCTAATCTATCGCCAATTTTTCCACCCAATAGGATGATGGCACTTAAAGCTAATAAATAAGCATTGATGACCCATTGTGTGAGGCTATTACTGAGATTCAGTTCACGCTGAATAGCCGGTAAAGCGACTGCTAAGGCCGTTTGGTCAATAAATACCAGTGCTAAGGAACTGGACATGGCGAGTAGGATCCACCATTTACGGTTTTTTTCAGTAAATTTAAGCATGATATTTCTTCTTAGCCTTTAAAAATAGACTATCATTTTAATAAGAGTAACGCTTTCTTAAAAAGCGAAAAAACCGCCCTCACTCAGCGGAAGGAGAAATTATGCGTATACTCATAAGATTTGGTTTATTGATTGCATTGCTTGTTGTGTTCTTCATTATGCATGGTGACAGCTTTGCCGCGCGCGGGTGGTTATTACAAAGCCTGTGTAATGATCCTCGATTGTATTGCTTGGTCGTAGCGAGAGGGGAAACTTGGTATACCTTATTTCCCAATCCACAACGACGCGAATTGGTCCAACGTATTAACCGTATGAATACGGGTATTTGGCCGGGAATGAGGATCGCTGCACCACGAAATCTCGACGCAACTAATTGGATGGAGTATACACCATTTTCACCCTATAGAGCGCCTTCTGGTAAAAAAATGATTGTTTACTCGCCGGCATTAAATGCCTGGGCAGCTTATGGTCCTGCTGGAAATATTATTCGCTGGGGGCCGGCATCAAGTGGTCAAAATTGGTGTCCAGATTTAGGTAGACCTTGTCATACGCCTTCTGGAACCTTCAAAATTTATGATAAACGGGGACCTGGTTGTACTTCAACTAAATTCCCTAAACCCTATGGCGGTGCACCGATGCCATATTGCATGTTCTTTAAAGGTGGTTTTGCTATGCACGGCTCACGTGGTGTGCCAGGCTACAATGCGAGCCATGGTTGCCTGCGATTATTTGGTGACGATGCTCAGTGGCTGAATAGAGAATTTGCGGATATTGGTACGCAGGTAATTATTTTACCTTATCCTTCGAATCATGTTCGAGTCAGTGATGACGACGACGATGACGATGATATCATTAGCAGTAACGATGATTTTGATGTTTTCGATAATCAAGTGGCTGACAACCAATTAGAAATAATCAATTCCCTTGAGGAACAAGTGACAGCGAGCCAAACCGATAAAAGTCAAGCGGATTTGAAAAAGATCGAAGAGGCGATTACCCGTCCTGATTAAGTTGAGAAAAAAAGCATCAATAGCATAATCATTGTCGGTTGCAACGCTATACTTTATTAGGTGGCTGTTGATGCTATTAAATGGTTTTATTTATTGAATACATTTTATGTCCTTACCCGCTTTGCTGGATCATTTTTTACCTTGGTTAAATCACTATGGTAGTCTGGCGATTTTTGTTTGGTTTGGATTAGGAGTTTTTGCCTTACCCATACCAGAAGAATCTTTACTATTATTATTAGGATTTTTAATGGCCAAAGGAAAACTAGCCATAGTTCCAAGTTTACTAGCCGCTTATGCGGGAAGTTGTTGCGGTATCAGCGGTAGTTATGGTCTAGGTTTAGCCACAGGTCATTATCTGAGTCAAAGTTGGGGGCGATATATCGGATTAACCGAAAAGCGTTATCAGCTTGCACACAATTGGTTTGAACGCTTCGGTAAATGGGCGTTAGTGATCGGTTATTTTATTCCCGGCGTTCGACACTTGACTGGCTATGTGGCTGGGGCGTTAAAATTACCCTTTCGCTATTTTGCTGTGTTTGCGTATCTTGGTGCGGTTGTATGGGTTAGTCTGTTTATTGGTGCCGGTTATCTTTTTCATAACCATTGGCATAGTGCAACCGAGGCCTTACATACACAGATTAGCTTATTAATGAAAGCGGTCTTTTAAATTTTTGCATACGCTTTTTTAAATTTAAAAATTTACAAAGTTATTTTTTTGATTGAATAAATCCAATTCAGCATAAAAAATCGTATTTTTACTAACCTTGATATTTAAGTGTTTCTTAAGGCTTCTTCTATACACTAGGCACTGAGATCCAGTGCGTTGCATCGGAGAATAATATGAAAGAACTCATAAATCACAATAAAATTTTTCAAATTATTAAGACCGCTTTAGAGATTAAGAAGGTGAGTCTAAAGCACGATGGGATTATTAGATATTTTTCACGCTCCGCTGCATTACGAAATATGCAGAATATTATTAATAGCCAGCAAACGGATAGGCAAGCGTATAGACTATTTTTCGAAAAATTTAACCAATTTCTAAAGGAAGAACTTCTCGATAAAAAACTCCCAAAACAATCTTTCCCGCAAAAAACATTTAGGGACTTAGCTTCTGAAAATACTGACATAACATTTAAACTAGAGGGATTGCTGGAGGAAAAAATTATACAAAAAAAAGAAAATGGAATTTATTTAAAAATACTGACACTATTAACTTTCCCATCTTTTGAGCATTTAACGATCTCGCCAGTATTTCAAATTTCTAAGGCAGTAGAGTTTTTTCTCAAGCAATCCGATTTTTTCCAAACCGTTAATTTTTCTACTAATATGGATGCAATTTACGTTAGCTTAACGCATGCCGATGCTTTCGAAATGGCTAAAATGTGGGTAAGGTTGAATGACTTTGATTTACTTATGGAGGAGAACCTAAATAAAGTTAATGCTAAAACGCAACTAAATAGTAAACTATTTTCTAGTGTACTCAATAAACTCAGTTTAAGTGGGGGGACCGATCCTCTTTTAAACCAAGCTAATCTGGATAAATTGCTCGATAATTCTGAGCTTGATCTCGAAGTGCTGGCTCAATTTATACAAGTAGAAGATAAATCAAAAGTCTTAACTCAAGAAAACTTTGATTTGGCCATTAATTTAAAAAATCTATTAACGCATGAGAATATTGATAAAATAGAAAAAGCAGATTTTGATATTAAAACGTTATCGGATGTAATTTCTTTATTGGATAAAGCGGCTATTTTAACTCAGGATAATTTTACCCCTATTACTAACTTAGAAAAAGCTGATTTGCTGCACTTATTTCAGGTACTTTCTAAATTTAGTCATTCAAATATTTTAGATCAAGAACACTTTTCTCAGTTTTTAAAAATATATAATAAAGCTAAGCGGTATGATCAGCAAAATCGGATATCTGAGAATTCGACAGAGGAGCCTTCAGACTCGTTATTAAATAGATTATGCGCTGCATTTTTAAAAGTCAAAGTATTAACTCAAACTATTTTTGATAAAATTATAGAATTTTTTAATAATAAAATTAATCTCCATCATGAAAAACAAGCAGAAGTAATTAATAATTTAGAAAATAGCCGATCGAGTGCATTTATTTTTTTTAAAGGCAATGGAAAAAACGATTCAAATAAAATGCCTACTTCAACATCGATAAGGATACCCGAATGTCGGTAAGTATTTTTGTAATAAACTAAATTTATTGGCTCGATTCAGTGATAGACACTTCCGTAAATTTCCACTCGCACCACAATGAGGTGAGTGGGAAATATAATCCACAGCGCGTCTGGCGGGCATAATATTGTGTATCCAACAACAGTGCTTGCGCATAGCGATTCAATTGTTGTTGATGTTGTTGCATGGCGTGTTTTAAAAATTCTTCGGGTTTATTTCCTTGATAATCCGTCGTTTTATAATCAATAATCCAGTGTATATGAGTAATGGGATCAATAAACGTTCGATCGATGACAAAGTTTTCCAATTTGCCATGGAGTAGAGCAGTTATTGCATATTCTGATTGTGGTGAAAGATGCTGCTGATTTAAAATCCAACGCCCGCGCGGATCGGCTAAGGTTTTTTCTAAGCAAGTGTTGAGTGTCACTAAAGCTTGCGGTAGATAGGAGTCTAACAGGCCGTATTGTGTCAGTAAACTGCCTAACATCGCTTGTGAGGTACTTATTTTTTTTCTATTCCATCGGTCTAAACCATCTTGACTGATTTGATATAATAAACGATGGATGACCGTTCCTAGTATGCGTTCTGGATGTAAGAGCCATTGATAGGAATAAGCGTTGATTTTTATCTCAGCGTGTGTCTCAAATTGATTATTAGGAATAGACTGCCAATCGGCGGGTAAACGTTTTAATAAAGGTTGAGCAGGTAGATTTGTACGAGTGGGTATGGAAGCATTGCTTAACACGTCTTTTGCCTGGATGTCTAAAACCGGCCATAACTGACTTAACAAAGATTGTGGCGCCGGGGATTTAAATTCTCCAGAGGTGTCTTTTGTTAACGTTGCTAATAGATGTAATGATTTCTTGGCGCGAGTACAGGCGACATAAAGCAAACGTGTTAATTCCGCGGTGTTTTTTTTATTTTCTTCGTGCAACAGATAATTATAAATTAAATTTTGTTCTTCATGACTGGCAGGTATCGGTGCCAGTAAAAAATCTTTTTTTTGTTGCCCAAGCATTTGTTCACTATACAATAATAAAGGGCAGGGTTCAGGACGGCTACGACGATGTAAACCAGGTAAGATCACATGATCAAATTCTAAACCTTTGGCTTTATGTAGTGTCATGACTTCGATTGCTTGAGCGCCAGTTGTCGAGGTGGTTTGTGTGTAAATGTGACTTAATTCATCACCTAATTTAAAAGAATCGAATGATTCGCCTTCGACTTTAATTTTATTATCTAGAAAATTTAAATAAGCCTGAATATCATCCATTTCTTCCCAGTTTGACAAAGTGGTAGACCCGCCTAATTGTAACCAGGTTTGTTTGACCCATAACGGGAAAGGAATACGTCCTTGTTGTTGCAAGCTTTGTTGTAAAATCGGCACGATGCGGCGTAAACGTTGTTTAGTTTCTATGCTAAGAGAAATTTTTTCAAATTGCTGGAGTTGTTGCCAAATACTAATAATCGTTTGGTTTTCATCATTAAATTGTGTAATTTGATAAAGATCGCTTAACGATAAGCCGCAGTAGGGTGACCGTAATAAGGCGAGCCAGCTGATCCTATCACCTAAGTGATGCAGTGCTCGGGTTAAGCTTAAAAGATCCTGCACCGCTGATTTTTCGGCGAGACTGTCGATCTCTATGGCTTGATAAGCAATTGCCGCGCTGCGCAAGGCAGTTAAAATGCTGCGTAAATGGCTACGTGCACGGACTAAAATAGCGATTGAGCCGGGATGATCGTTAAGTTTAATTTTTTGAATAATTTTTATGATCTGATCGGCTTCTGCGGTTTCTGCCGAGGCAGAATCATTGGCGAGTTGCCAGTAGGTATCTACGGTATCCGTTTGTGTCGCTTGTGAGTAAGCATTAGCGGCCGAGTAACAGACTGCGCCGGATTGCATATCTTGTGTGGCGGGTAATAACTGACTAAAATGCCGATTGACCCAATCGACGATGCCAGAGGTCGAACGGAAGTTAACAGTTAAACGTAACGTTTGGAGTTGCAATGAACCGATGCCTTGTCGTTGTACGTCTAAAAATAAACTGACTTCGGCTTTGCGAAATCGGTAGATCGATTGCATCGGATCACCCACTAAAAATAATGTGCGACCATCTTGCTTTTCCCAGCCGGCAATTAATTTTTCAATTAAATGGAATTGCGTACTGGAAGTATCTTGAAATTCATCCACGAGTAAATGTTGAATTTGATAATCTAAAGCCAAGGCTAAGTCAGTGGGGTTTTCAGGTTGTCCTAGCGCAGCGCTTGCGGCGAGTAAGATCTCGGTATAATCGACTTTTTTCTGCTGTTGAAAAATGAACTTTAAATGCGCCACTAAAATCGGCAATAATTCAAAGAGTGACTTGAGAATCTGCCATTGCGCCTCTGAGTAGTGTTGAGGTGGTGCTCGGTTTAAAGCAATTAAAGTTTCTTGTACTAAGTTTTGTTGACTTAAGTGGGTAATTAAATTCAATAATTGTTTTTTTAGTGTTTGAATTTCAGTTTTTTCGAGATTATTTTTTTCATTAGCCGCAGCAAAACCTTCAGTTTTTCGTAATTGTTTACGCCAGGTGTGGGTTTCCGTTAACAATAAATGACCCGCTGCTTGCCAAAATTTTAAATCATTGTGCTGAACTAAAGGTGTTAATTGGCGCTGCTGTAAGGAAAAATTGAGCAATTGAAAAAGTTCTTGTGCAACGTCTTGACTAATGAGTTGATTTAATTTTTCGACCAATGCTTGATTAATGTTAAATAAAGCGTGTTCTAAGTCTTTGCGTAAATCTTGTTGATGTTGCAATAAATAATCTAACCATTGTTCACGTCGCGTTAACATTGGAATGAATAAATTTTCTACGCGTTGAAAATCATTATCGAGATGACTCAATAAATGACTTAATGAGGCTTGCCAAGGCACTTTATCTTCGAGCTGGTTGAGTAATTCATGTGTGGCTAAGCGATATAACCATTCAGGATTATCGACGGGTGTCAATTTTTCACCTAACCCAGCAAGTAAAGGCATTTGTCGAGTTAAGGATTGGCAAAAACTGTCAATGGTGAGTATGCGCAGTCGATTGGGATTGCTTAATAAATTCCAGTTTAAGGCTTGATCCTGTGCCAGCACTTTTTGGGCTAAATAATATCGTTCGTTATTTTTACTAGCGATTGGTTCAATGTTTTGTGCTTGCTCTAGGGCGTGCATAATCCGTAAGCGCATTTCGTTAGCGGCCTTACGTGTGAAAGTAATCGCAATGATTGATTCTGGGCATGCTACGCGCGCCAATAACACCAGATAACGGCGAACTAATAATTCTGTTTTTCCGGATCCAGCGGGTGCTTGCACAATAAACGATGCGTTAGGATCGAGTGCTCGCTGGCGTTGATCCGAGTCGACTAACTGGAATGGAGATTTCATGAGACTGTTACATTAAGTTGCAGAGAGTTAATACGACAAAGTAACTGCAAATCGCAATGTCGACAGGTGTGAGCACCCTGTTTCGGATTAACTTGCGTAATCCCCTGTTGAAATTCTATGGCGAGTTTTTCTAAGGAAGCTTGCCAATGTTTAAGTAGGTCTGGCCAATGGTTTAAGACGACGGAAGTTTTTAATTTTTTTAAGGGTGTGAGTTGCTTTAGTGCAGTTTCTTCTGCACTAATTCCTTGCAGTGTAATTTTATTACTACGTAGATGTAGGATGGCAAAGCTACGCACGGTTTCTGGATAGCTTAAACAATACAACGGTAATTGCGGATAATCACAACGTTCTTCCAACCAATCTATTTTACTCGGTTTGCCGGTTTTATAATCAATAATCATAGATTCCATTGGATTAAGCTGATCAAGTCTATCGATGCGTAATGACAGCAACAACTTGCCTAGTGTTAATTGTCGTTTGTTTTCATGTTGTGTTTGTCTGAAAGTGGGTCGTTGTTTTTCTAAATCAATGAGGTTATTTAATAAAGATTGCAAACGTTGTCGTTCTAGGTTAATAAAATGCGTTTTAAAAACAAGCGGTCGTTTTTTACTAAATAGGTTTAAACTATAGTTAATTGCTGTATTGATGTGTTGATGGAGCGCGCGGGGTGTTAGCGCTAATAAGGTTTCTTGATTTTTCACCTTATTCCAAAATTGTTCCAAGATTTGGTGTAGGAGTATGCCACGTTCTCGTGCGTTAAGTCCGTTTTGCGGGAATGGTTGAAAACGTGCTTTTAAACGCCAGCGCGCAAAGGCTTGAAATGGGCATGCCGCTTGCGATTGCAAGAGCTGTGTACCAGCAGAAAAGCTATCTGCATCAGCTATTGCCACGGATTCCTCAGTGTAATATTCCCATTGTTGACTAACCATTATTTTTTTAGCAAAAGTTTGGTAGCTGGGTAGACTCAGATCACTTAATTCAGTCTCTGGTATAGATTTAATCAAAACACTAGGACATAAAATCTGATCCAGATGTTGTGCCGCATGACTGAAAATAAGAGTTTTTGCACAGGCACGTAATTTTTTTGTCAACATCGATGCAAAATAATATTCACGTTCACTGGAGGCATAAGGTATTTGATAGGTGCGCTGTAAAGCATAAGGAATAAAAGGATTAGGCTTTGCAGCGGCTGGCCAGGTTCTGTCATCGAGTCCCATCACCCATAAGGCATCAAAATACATGCCTGCCGTATCCAGTAATCCTAATACTTGAATAGGCGGTTCATGCAATGTCTTAGTTTGAAATAAGGTATTCGCAATTAATTCATGTAATTGCTGTAATGCTTCTGCATGTGAGATTTCTCCAAGAATAAAATCTAAACTAGCCAACTGAGTTAATAATTCAGACCAACGTTCCAGCAATTGAAATTCGCTACTGATTAATACACGTTCTCCAGGCCAAGAAAAAGCATAAAGTTTTTTAGCAAAATAGTCTGACCAAAAACTGGGTTTAGCTAAAAAATGGATAGGATATTTCTTTATTAAATGAATGAGATGAGTGATTAAATGACTAAAAAGAGGACAGGCTTGTTGCTGGCTGAGTTTAAGTAGCTGATCTAAGCTCAGTTTATTCTCAGCAGTGCAACGCAGATAAATATCAAGTTGTGCACGTTGTGATTGTTCTTGTTGAGAACCTCCTACGTAGGGTGAGCGTAATAATTGATTGATTTTCGGAAATGCATTGACGGACTCTAAGCTAAGAATGTGAGTTGCGGTTTGAATTAATGTAAATTCAGACAGTGGATTACCCGCAGCAATATTAAAGGGAGGAGGATTGATGCTCTGAGGCGCCAATTCAGTAAATAGGTCGGTAAAGGTATTAAGTAAATGAGTACGTTGTTCGACTAGATTGGGAATAACACAGCCGATATTTTTTTTACCTTGTCGCCAGGATTGATAAGTCCAGAGTGCCATGTTATGACATTCGGTTTCTTTATCGCTTAAGCGTAGACGTTGTGGTTTAGCGCTTGGATAAATCGGTGCGTAATGATCGATGTGGCAATGTAGTTCTTGTAAGACGCCGAGCAGTTTTTGGTATTGTGGGTTTATTTCATTAAATCCTATCAGAAAAATACGCTGCGGAGGGTTTAAAATTTTCTTGTTAAATAATAGGATCAGATGATTAATGACACTCGATAAATCAATATAAGCCTGGCTTTGGCAAAGATTTACGAAATGATTGGCCCATGTTTGCCAGGTTTCGGTTTCATTACATTGTTTAAAAAGAGGAGATCGGTAATCAAGTTGCGTTTGCTGTACTAATTGCCAAGCTTCCTGGGCTTTCTTTGCAGTATGGGCCGTATCTAAAAAAAAATAAGCCGATTGCTGAATAATCGTTTGCCATAGTACACATTCCTGGTGTTTGTTGAGTAAGCGCAAAGAGAAACCGGTTTCTTCAATGAATTGTTTTTCCCAAAGCGTTTCTAACCAATGTGTAAAAGTAAAAAATTTCGGTGTAGACCAAATTTGTTTTTTTTGTTTTTGTTGATAATGCGCGTAAGTTTTCTGTAAAAAAGGAATTAAGCGTTTATTGCCTGTTAGTAATAAATCATCTGGATTTAACCGATTGAAAAGTTTGTTATAAATTTCCATAGACTACCTATTGACAACGCTAAGTTTAGCTAAGAATGGTCAGGACTTTTGCACAAGTCAGCTTAATTTAATTTATTCTATGCAATCTTAACAGCATTAAAAGTAATTTTCTGATTGACAGGAAATAACTATTTGAAAAAAGACATTTTTTTTCTTTTGTTTAAAGCTTGTACAAATTGTAACGATGACTTATAAATAAAGGTTTTTACTAGCTTCCCCCAACGCTGTCCACAAAGTTATTCACAGAATCTGTGGGTAAATATAGATTTGTCATCCTAATGCCTAATAATTAAACATTTTTAGCGATCAGAGTCATCTTATTTAAGACGTATGGCTTATTTGCTAATTTTTAAAAGTAAACTATACTCGAGACTTTGGTAGCAAAAGCCAAACGTTGTAAAGGGAGTTTCAGCGTGTTCTTAAGAGGTATGGCCTTAATCTTTGCTATTGTTTTTATTCTATTAGGCTTATTGGGCTTCATTCCAGCGATTGCTCCCAATCATGTATTGTTCAATTTTTTTACGGTTGCTATTTTATTGAATCTTTTTTATATACTGGTCGGTCTGCTTGCTTTGTCTGCTAGTGGTTCTATCTTTTATGCGCGTTTGTATTTTAAGCTTTTTGGATGCATCTTTGCTGCGGTAGCGATTTGGAGTTTTGCCATAAATGGTAATCTAGGTATCGTACACATTACTATTTCCGATAGTTTTTTCTATCTCTTGATGGCTATTATTGCACTTTATTTGGGTTTTACGAGTAAACTTCCTCGAGCCTACCCGCATTAACGCTTAATTTGTTTCAATTTGATTCACTTCGTGTCAAAGAAAATACGGATTTTCTTTGACTAAAAAATTTTAAATTAAATGTTTATAGATGGTAAGCCGGCACATCGAATTGACGATGTACGGCATCGTTTTCCAAAGTTAATTCATCTACTTCCTTAGCCTGCTCAGCCTGCTTATAGCTTTCTTGGTAGGCAGCAAATAGATTACAAAGAGGAGGATAGGAAGATAAAATAGAATACTGGTCTTTGAGTTTCATTAAAACGGATGTTTTATCCATTTCTTGTGTAACTAAAGCTTTTTTTAAGGAGAGTGCTGCTTCTATTTTTTGCGTTGTAGAGTAGCGCCAATTAAAAAATGAAAATTTAGTGGTGTAGATTATTTTCTGGGCTTTTTGCTCTTCGAGTTCGTTTAAATAACAGTCAAATAACTTATCAGTAACGAGTTGCAAATTATTAGGCCTTTTAGCAAAATAATCTTTATTAAAATAAATTAATAATAATGCTGAGCAATTCAATAGAACTTTATCGACTAAATTTTTATCAGCAGTCGTTTCTATTGACCATCGAGAGATCTGTTCGAATATAAAATAGGCGGATAAGCCACGAATAGGCATTAAGGCTTCACTATTTTCTGAGTTGGCAATAAAGTTTAAGACTTTTTTCATGATAAAAGGATATTGGGAGCATGCCGTCTGGAAAATATAATTTTCTTTATCGTCTTGTTCTGTTAGTAAATCAACGAAGATTTTGATCCCCAATATTTCAATATGGTTATCTATAAACTTTAACAAGACGTTAGCTGCCGTCCGATCGTTGAGTTGAGTAATGACTGACAAGACACTTTTTTTAAAATTATAACCACCTCCAAAAAACAACGCCATGGCTGCCGCTTTATCATGAATTTTTTTAAAAACAAATTCATATAGGGCATCGTTACTGAAATACTTAATATTTTGAGCTAAAAAATCTAATAGGAGATCAATCACATTAAGTTGGTAAGTCGCTGCAGTCATTAATGCATTAACGCCATATTCGTCGTGTGCTAACAGTAGTTTATTAAGAAAGGTGAATGAAAGCATATGAGTTTGTTTTTGGATAAAATTGAGAATAACTTTGACAGCTTCTGGCTGATACCGTGCCGCTATCATTAATGTGCTCGTTTTATTTTTGTCATCGGCTAACAGAAGATTGCTAATAAACGTCGATGAAAAAAACTGAGGGTGATTTTGGATGAAATTTAGGATATGTTCGACAGCATCCGGCTGATTACGCGCAGCTAACATTAAACTATTGTATTCTAATTCATTTTTTTCAAGGAGTAACTGAGGTAAAATTTCCCTAAGAAAGAGCGGAGAGTGTTTTTCAATATATTCAAAGCTAAATTTTAAAGAGGAGGCTTTATCTCTGGCTAATAGCATCAAAAACGTTAAGCTCAAGTCGTCTTTTTCTAAGAAAATTTTATTTAAAGTGAAATATACGATCTCTTTTGATTGCGTATTAATAAAATTAATAAGAGAGGCCATGACTTCAGGATGATGACGTGCTAGCATCAAACTATTGTAGCCCTTTTTATTTTTTGTCCACACTATTTTTTCTAAGTAGGGTTTAAAGCTTTCAGACTTATTACTAATAAAGTTTAAAATAGGGAGCACAGAGATAGGTTGGTATTCAGCGGCAAGCATTAAGCAATTATAGTTATCGGAATTGTTATCTATAAAAAATGCGGGAAGATTTTTTACAGGAAAAAAAGCAATGTTTTCATCAATAAATGCAAGTATAAATTCTAAAGCTTTAGGCTGATAACGTGCGGCTAACATTAAAATAGTAAAATTATTTTGATCTTTTGTTAAAAACATTTTATCTAAAATTTTAGAATCAAAATTTTCAATATTGGCAGAAATGAATCTTAGAATAGAGTAGGTGGCATCGATTTGGTTTTTTACCGCTAACATCAACGCCGTACAGGTTCCATTTGAATATTCAGTAAATAAGAGTTTACGTAAGATTTCACTGTCAATTTTTATATGATTGGTTATAAAAGATAAAATATTTTGTACACGATCAGGATGATCGCGTGCTGTTAAGGTCACAGCGGTATAACTATCCTTTTGCTGCTGCGTAAATAAGTGGCGTAATGTATCATTTGCAAAGCGTCCAATATGGGTCGTTAAAAAGTTTAAAATAGTGACCATCGCTTCGGCTTGCTTGCTTGCGGCTAACATTAACACATTGTAATTATTGGCTTGCTTTTCTAAGAAGAATTCTTGTAATAGATGATCATCTAATTCTTGGATATGACTTCCTATAAAGTCCAGTATCATTTCTACGGCATCAGAATGATGCATAGCGGCTATCATTAACGCATTCAAATTAGTTTTATTTTTCATTAAAAATATTTTTTTTGGTATTTCAGCATCGTGGGCGGTAATAATGCTTGCATGCGTTCTGAGAAAATCTAGGATATCCTTTACCAGATCAGGGTTATTAAATGCAGCTAACATCAATGGGTTAAAGTCCGCTTGATTTTTTGAAACGAGCAAATCAGCTATTTTTCCAATGATAAAATTTTTACGGCGTAAATCTAAGTGAAGGATTAAATGAAAACCTTGCATAATTTCTGAGGAATATTCACGACTAATTCTTAATTGTCGTGTCAAATGATCGATGAGAGCTAGAGAGTTTTTAGTAAAAATATTCTTTTTGCTTAACTGTAGGTAATAATTTGGAAATCGAGTGCTTAATTCGACTAATTGTTCTAATAAATCAGAATATCTTTCTTCTTTAAGTAGTTGGGAAATCAGTTCTGCGGTTTCATGGACGGGAGTTTTTTTTAAGAATAAATTATAACAAGCACTATCAAACAATGTTTTTATTTTCGGATTGGTAAAATACTTTTGATGAGATAGCGCATTGTAAAAAGATCGATACAATTTTTCCCAATCGAGATTAACAAAACTAAAAATTGACGGATCTTTTTTGTCATAAAAAGCTTTAAAATACTTTTGCCAATTATTTTTATTATTAGGAATTTCATTGATATAGTTAGGTAAAAAACGTTTAATCAGACTAACGATCTTTTTCCTCATTTGCAACGTTATGCCATGCTCATTATTTTTCTCAATTTCTAATTCGGGAATGAATTCTATAAATGCAGTGATTAATAAACTGGGTAAATTAAAAGGCGTGAAGTTTTTATAAAATGTTTGTTGCAAAGTACGTCTAATTAAAGTTTCTGATAAATCGCCTGAGTAATGGTCCTCAGGAAAATTGGCTTTTACGCCTAAGCCATCGCTCGCTGCAATGACACTAACGCGATTCCAGGCATGAATCTCCTTTGTTAGTGTTGAGGCGACTTCTTGAACTATTTCTTTACGTACGGCGCATAGTAATTCGCCTAAATTGCGCGGCTTGTGAAATGAGTCAACAATAATATTAACGCGGTTATGAAAACCTTCGGTGCAGTGTAGTATTTCGTCAGTTAATTGACTAATGATAGCGTCACGATTATCCGTCGAAAGTATATCTAATTCTGAGTCTAAATTTCCTTTTAAGCGATGATAAATAAGTTGTAATTGTTCTCGCAGAGATTTTTTGGCACGGTAATCGGAGGTTTCATTTAAATGATGATCTAAAATATTTTTTGGTAATGTGCTATCTGATTGGCAAATAATTTCTTGGAAATCATCTAGCCAATTCTCAGCTAAAACGGGTAGTTTATTCGTATTTATTTCTGGTGCAGGTTCAAAAGAAAAAACAAGATTTTTGTTAAAGGCAGGATCCACTTGATATTCATTTAACATTGATTATCCCTCTATGTTATGAAAAAACAATTAATTATTTAAGTAATTTTTATTTTACTTTTTTTATTGTTTTACTTATAATAAAATATAAGAATATCAGGTCAATTTTATATTCACAATAGCATTAAGATTAAATTAATTAAATTAAATAACTTATATTTTAAATAGTTTTTAAATGAAAAAAGATAAATAAATAAGATTAGAAAATATATTTTATTTTAAATCGGCCAGTTTTGTTGTGAGTAAGCGCCTTGCCAAAAATGCCATTCACACAAACTGGCTTGTCTAAATGCGTAGACCATTTTTTGTTTACAGGAAATGCTGGCCTGTGTGGCAAGATCATTTAGGGTCGCTATCATTAAGTCAACCGAATGATTAAATTCATGACTTGAATATAAATCGATCCATTCTTGATAAGGATTATGTGAAGTTTTTTTAGCATAAGCACGTTGTCCTACCTGTTGATAAATCCAAAAGCAAGGTAATAAACTTGCAACGGCTTCTTCTACTGTGGCGGTACTTGCCATTCGTAACAAATAATTGGTATACATAAAACAAAAAGGACTTTGCTTAAGCGTTGTCGAAGTATGGATAGCATATTTTTTTAGAATGTTAATATGCAGATCGCGTTCGGCTTTAAGTGCATCCATGGAAAATTGAATGAATAATTCACTTTGCTGATCGTGTGGCAGCCGCGTTGCGGTAAGCGCAAGTGCTTTAGAAAAATCGACAAGGTATAAGGCATCTTGGCTTAAATAAAAGGTAAATTTTTCAATAGGGAGTGTCCCTTGAGCGAGCTCTTGATTAAAAGGATGCTGATAAATTTTAGGCATGATATCTGCAACAGCATTTTTTAGTTCATCAAACATGTTGTGCGACCTTATCTAGAAAATAAAAATGATTGACTGGGCCCTGACCATGACCGAGATTAAAATTTTTTGCCGCTAAAATACATTGCGTCAAATAGTGTTTTGATCGGGCAATGGCAGTATATAAATTCTCGCCTTGTGCTAAATAAGAAGCAATTGCAGCGGATAAAGTACATCCGGTACCGTGAGTATTTTTAGTATTTATCCGTAACGTTTCAAAACGATGTATTTGTTTTTGTGAATTATCATAAAAAATATCTGAAGAATGTTTCGTGTTGAGATGGCCGCCTTTAAGGAGTACTGAAACTTTATAGCGTGTCGCCAGCAAGATAGCGGCGTCTTGCATGCTGGATTCATGAGTAATTTTAAGTTTTAAGAGGGATTCGGCTTCCGGAATATTGGGTGTAATCAGTGTCGCTAAAGGGAATAAATCAGTGACTAAAGCGAGTATGGCTTGCGGTTTTAATAGCACATGACCGGTTTGAGAAATCATGACCGGATCCAGTACAACATAAGGGGGTTGATATTTTTTTAGATTACGGCTGACTAATTGGATAATATTTTCATGATAAAGCATGCCAAGTTTAACAGCGGTTATGGATAAATCGGTGAACACGGCATCAATTTGTTGTTGAATAAAGTCTAATGGAATTTCTTGTATTGCAGTAACAGACTGTGTGTTTTGTGCGACTAAGATGGTAATGATACTGGCCGCATAACTTCCGGTGGCTGAAATAGTTTTGATGTCGGCTTGTATACCAGCACCGCCGGACGGATCGGTACCCGCTATACTGACAACTTGAGCTAACGAAGGGTTAAACGACGACATACGAGCTTTGCAAAATAGTTTGCGCTAATTGTTGACTCATAAGACGGGGTTCGGCGGCTGAAAAGATAGCGGATGCAATAGCCACGCCAGCCACGTCTGTGGCTAACACAGAGGGGATGTTTTCTAGATTGATACCGCCGATTGCTACGACAGGCGCATTCAGTATTTTATTAATTTGTTTTAAATGAGCAATCCCGATCGGCGGTGTAAGATATTTTTTGGTTTGAGTCGTAAAGATTGGGCCCACACCAAAATAGTCACAATCATAATGACGACATTGCTGTGCTTGTTGAATGTTTTCTATCGTAAGGCCAATAGTTTTTTTATGGCCTAATTGTTGACGGACCACGGCATAGGATTGATCGGTTTGACCAATATGCACACCATCCGCATCAATGGCGAGTGCAATATCAGGGTCATCATTGATAATTAAAGGAATATTCCGTGATCGTAATAAACGTAATAATTGTTTACCCGTGTTGATGATGTTTTCGCGCTTTTGATTTTTCATGCGTAATTGAACGCAGGTTATGTGCTGGTTTAGGACGAGTTGGACGGCATCGATTATCGAGAACGGTGCGCACGCTTGTTCATCAGCAAGCAAATAATAGGAATAATTTATAGTCATATGGCAACATTTGGCTTAAGTAAACTTTGTATCTCTTTTTTTTGTACGGTATAAAGACTATCCAATAAATAATTGTAAAAACTTCCCGGTCCATTCGATTTTTTTTCGGCAACTTCGCTAACGAGTCCCATCCAGGCCATGGCATGAATGCAAGCGCTAAATTGATCTGGGTTTACAGCTAAAAAGCTAGCCATCATAGCGGTTAAGGAGCATCCCATGCCGACTACTTTAGTGAGTAGCGGGGTTCCATAATCGAGTGCGACGGAACTTGATACACTAACAATAAAATCAATTTTGCCACTAATAACGACGATACATTGGTGTTGCTGAGCTAAGGCGAATGCAGCGCTAAGTGCATTTTCACTGGCATGTAATGTATCAACCCCTTTGGTTTTGATTGAACTATCTCGCAAAGCCATAATTTCTGAAGCATTACCACGGATAATGTCAACACCGCGCTCGAGGATAGTTAAGGCCGAAGTGGTACGATAGGCACTTGCGCCCGCGCCCACCGGATCCAATAGGATTGGAATACCGCGTTTTAAAGCAGCAAGTTGGGCATACTCTATGCAAGATAGCCAATCATTATCGAGTGTGCCGATATTAATGACTAAGGCTTGTGCTATTTGAATAATATCATCTAACTCTTCTTTGGCATGTGCCATTATCGGCGCAGCACCTAAGGCTAGTAACATATTAGCCGTCGTTGGCATAACGACCCAATTCGTAATATTGTGGATTAATGGCTGGATTTGACGGATTTGCTCAACATCACGGAATAGCGATTCTAAGGTGAATGCACAGGCACTAGAGGTAGACGACGAGGGGTGTGCTAACAACGTACCTAAACAATTTTTTGTTTTCATGACACTTCTTCCTACGCAGGTTCTAACCCGATCAGGTTATAAGGGTTGAATGAATTAACATTCTCTCAGCCTGTTAAAGGCACCCCTGGTGACTTACTTTATTAGACATCAATTAATGGGTTGGATCAAGTTGTTTGGGCAATAGCCAGCTTATTGTTAAGCTGCTATAGTTTGCTTATGGAAAACCAAAGGCTTAAATCAATATGTGAAGCAGCTATTCTTGCGGCCGGCGAACCGGTGAGTTTGAAGCGTCTTTTGGATTTGTTTACTGAGGAAGAGCGGCCTAATACATCGACGCTAAAAAAAACTCTACTGAATCTTGCCGAGGATTATCATGATCGCGGTATCCAATTAAAACAATTAGCGAGTGGTTATTGTTTTCAAACGGCTAGTCCACTCAACGTGTGGGTAAAACGACTCTGGCCGGAAAAACCTCCCCGTTATTCACGAGCTTTCTTAGAAACCTTAAGTATCATCGCTTACAAGCAACCAGTGACACGCGGCGACATTGAAGCGATACGCGGTGTAGCGGTGAATCCCAATATGATTAAAACTTTATTGGAACAAGAATGGATACAGGTGATCGGACAACGTGAAGTACCGGGACGACCTAATCTGTATGCTACATCGACATTATTTCTTGATCATTTTGGCTTAAAAGAGTTAGCAGAATTACCGCCTTTTCCCTTACCTGGGATGAGTGAATCTCCCGAGCGACCACATGTGGCCGATAATGAATCCAAGGCTTCACTCGATGTCCTGGATAATTAGGTTACTTTTAAATGCTTTATTCTTTTGAAGACAGAATTCCAAGCTTGTTAGGTGACGATATTTTTATTGCTGAAAGTGCGGATGTCATTGGTGCAGTGATCATTCATAATCATGTCATTATCTTACCTCAAGCGGTGATTCGTGCCGATAATACCGTAATAGAAATTGGTGAAAATACGAACATCCAAGATGGTGCAGTGTTACATACCGATCCGGATATGCCCATGCAAATTGGTAGAAATGTAACGATTGCTCATCACGCAATGGTTCATGCGCGTGCCGTGGGAGATTATTCAGTGATTGCGATCGGTGCTAAAGTATTGAATAACGCTGTGATAGGTAAGCAATGTTTGATTGCTGCCAATGCCATGGTGTTAGAAAACCAAATTATTCCAGATGGTTCCTTAGTAATGGGTTCTCCAGGCAAAATAAAGCCATTATCCACCCAACAAATAACTGATATGCAATGGTATGCATCGCATTATTTAGACAAAATTCACCGTTATCAAAAAGGACTTAAACGATTTGATTCTAAACAGAATAAAACGGGTTAAATTAAAATGGGCTAAGGTTTATTTTAGTTGTATCATCTTATTCTATGGTTTTGTTTCGTACGTTCAGGCGGGGGAGATAGGTCATTATATTCCAGGGAGTTGGGATATACGAAGCTTTATCCCTCCGCCACAGGGAATTTATTTCACCTTATATAACTATTTATACACGAGTAATGATTTAAAAGATCGTAACGGAAATTCTATTCAATCGGTACTCATTAAAGGAGTGCCGATTCAGCTTGATATTGGTGTAAATACTTTTTTCACTGCGCCTACTTTTCTTTGGTCATCCAAGAAAAAGCTATTTGGTGCTAAGTATGCCTTGATGGTGATACAGCCCATTGCTAATCCTTCTTTACAAGCTTTTTTACAAATCCAAAACACTGGAATTGCCGCTAATCAATCCAGTTGGGGCTGGGGTGATGTGTATCTGCGGCCGATTTGGTTGACTTGGCAATGGCCTTATGTGGATGTTTCTGCATCTTATGCGGTTTATGCACCGAGTGGACGCTATGCACGTTTTGATCGTAATAATATTGGCTTAGGTTTTTGGACGAATGAGTTACAGCTAGCGAGTGGTTTTTATTTTGATAAACACCATTCATTGGCTTTTTTGTTAACGGCTACTTACGATATCAATCAACGAAAAACGGATGTGGATATTAAACCAGGAGATTATTTTTCCTTAAATTGGGGAATCAGTAAGTATATACCATTCGATCATGGAACCTTAGAAATCGGTATTCCTGGCTATGATCAATGGCAGGTTAGACAGGATAGCGGTTCGACGTTATTAACGAATGTCACTACTAACGAAGTGCATGCAGCTGGCGCAGAGTTAGGTTATAGGTATAGTCCATGGAATTTAACCGTGACGGGTAAGTTTATGCAGGAATTTAATGCTAAAGCACGTTTCCAAGGTAGAATCTTTACCTTATCAGTCACGTATAAATTTTAATTTCAGGTTAAAAAACTAACTTAATCAAAGATTTTTTTCGGCTAAAGCTTCTGGTTTGTCATTACGTTCGCTTACCATGACGGTGATACCTAGGAAGTGTCAGAGATAGGCGTTTTGTGTGTTAGCTGATTTTGATCCATCCGTATTTTCAAGCGATGCGCGGCATAGGGTTGGTAAATAATAGTGTGATGGGTTTGTGTGTAAGTGGTTACAGCGATGAGTATCAATAATAGTGTAATCAATATCCTGGCTAACATACGACTCCTGCATCAAACTTTTCATCCTGAAAAGCATTTTTAAGTATATCATTAAATTAATTGTTACAAGAAATGGTTATTCGAAAGAGAAAAAGAAATACAAACACCGATTTTTAATTTAGCGTAGCATGAGAGAATTAACAGGTTACCTGGCATGAATGAAAAAATCCAAAAAGTATTGGCCAATTTAGGTATCGGTTCGCGCCGTGAAATAGAACGTTGGATCCGCGAAGGTCGAATTCGGATTAATCAGAAGCCTGCTAAACTGGGTGATAGAATTGATTTGACAGCAAAAATCTTGATAGAGGGTAAGCCCGTCTCTTTAATACCCGCTACCGATTTTAAGCGCCGTGTGTTGATCTATCATAAACCAGAAGGTGAGATCTGTGCACGTTCGGATCCAGACCAGCGGCCGACAGTATTTGAACACTTGCCATTATTGCGCGGTCAACGTTGGATCATGATCGGTCGTTTAGATATCAATACCTTAGGGTTATTAGTTTTTACCAATGATGGCGAATTAGCGCATCGTTTATCGCATCCTTCTTACGAAATTGAAAGAGAATATGCCGTGCGTGTATTAGGCAAAGTAGATAAGAAAATTCTGCAACGTTTAACTCAAGGCGTGGAATTAGAAGATGGCAAAGCAGCTTTTACGCGTATCGAAGAGCGCGGTGGATCCGGTGTCAATCATTGGTATCATGTGGTGTTGAAAGAAGGTCGCAATCGAGAAGTGAGACGTTTATGGGAATCGCAAGGTATTAGCGTCAGTCGTTTGATGCGTGTGCGATTCGGCAATGTGGCATTGCCTGAGGATTTGAGTAGAGGCCAATACCGTGAGTTAAAAGCTGATGAGATGAAAAAATTAGCAGGTTTGGTGGGTTTAAATTAAATTTTATTTAGGAGTTTTTACGAATTGAAGGATAAGCAAGTAGTAGATAATGCGTAACTTCCGCGGTTGAATTTGCTTATTAATAGAGTCATTAGACTTACTTTAAACACCCACCGGTATCAAAGTAAACTAATTTGTATTTGCGCTCTATTTAAGCGTATAATCGCCCAGTCTTTTTCCTCTAGTTTCATTTAAAGGCTTACAATCTGTGAGTAAACGTCCCATTAACCTTAATTTATTGACGATGCGCTTTCCTATTACCGCAATCGTGTCAATTTTGCATCGAATCTCGGGTTTTTTCTTATTTTTAATTATCCCGGTCTTTTTAGTCGTTATGACACTGACACTGCAGAGCCCAGAGGCTTTTTTTACCGTACATACGTGTTTTACACACCCTTTAATTAAATTGATGCTCTTAGGTTTTTTATTGGCACTCTTTTACCATTTATTTGCCGGTATACGCCATTTGTTAATGGATGGTGGAATTGGCGAAGAACTGAAGTCAGCTCGCTTTAGCGGAGGTGTGGTGATGGTGCTGGCGATACTATTGACTGGTGTGATGGGAATTTATTTATGGTAAAAAAATTAACCAATGTAACCAGTCTGAGCGGTAACGGTTTGCGTGATTGGTTAATCCAACGCGTCACTTCGCTGATCTTGGCAGCCTATATTATCTTTTTATTGACGTTTATTCTTTGTCATCAGCCTCTGGATTATGTGACCTGGCAGAGTCTATTTAGTCATTTTGGTATGCGTTTGTTCAGCAGCTTATTTTTATTAAGTTTATTTTGGCATGCATGGATTGGCTTATGGACGATAGTGACGGACTATATTAAATCAGCGAGTTTACGTTTATTCAGTCAACTCATCATTATCATTGCGCTATTCCTCTATTTTATCTGGGGTTTAGTGATTTTCTGGGGCAACTAACCTATGGCTTTACCCACATACACATTTGATGCGGTGATCGTTGGTGCGGGAGGCGCGGGTATGCGAGCGGCCTTGCAATTAGCCCACTCAGGTCAGAAAGTTGCGTTAATTTCTAAAGTATTCCCAACGCGTTCACATACGGTTTCTGCGCAAGGTGGTATCACCTGTGCCTTAGGTAATGCGCATGAAGACGATTGGCGTTGGCACATGTATGATACCGTTAAAGGCTCTGATTATTTAGGAGATCAAGCTAGTATTGAGTATATGTGTAAAACGGGTCCTGAAGCAGTGTATGAACTGGAACATATGGGCTTACCGTTTTCACGGATGGAGTCAGGAAAGATCTATCAGCGTCCTTTTGGTGGCCAATCCAAAAATTTTGGTGGGGATCAAGCTGCTCGTACCTGTGCCGCGGCAGATAGAACGGGCCATGCCTTGTTACATACTTTGTATCAGCAAAACTTAAAAGCTAAAACACATTTTTTTAATGAATGGTATGCTATTGATTTGGTTAAAACCCCACAAGGCCAAGTCGCGGGGTTGACTGCTTTATGTATTGAAACCGGCGAAGTGGTTTTTTTTCATAGTCGTGCCACTATTTTAGCGACAGGTGGTGCAGGCCGAATTTTCCAATCGACGACCAATGCGATGATCAATACGGGTGATGGCATCGGTATGGCCTTACGCGCGGGTTTTCCGGTTCAAGATATGGAAATGTGGCAATTTCATCCGACTGGGATCGCCGGCGCTGGTGTATTGGTGACAGAAGGTTGTCGTGGTGAAGGGGGATATCTCATTAATAAAAAGGGTGAACGTTTTATGGAACGTTATGCCCCCCATGCCAAAGATTTAGCTTCGCGGGATGTCGTCGCGCGTGCAATGGCTTTAGAATTACGTGCTGGAAACGGATTTAATCCAGAAGGCACTGATTATGTCAAATTAAAGTTGGATCATCTGGGTGCAGATATTATTAAAAAACGTTTACCTGGAATTCGTGAATTGGCCTTGACGTTTGCGCATGTCGATCCCATTACCACACCGATACCCGTTGTTCCAACTTGTCATTACATGATGGGTGGAATACCTACTAATGTGCATGGTCAAGTCATCACGATCGATATCGAAGGTCAGGATCAAGTGGTGGAAGGTTTATACGCAGCGGGTGAATGTGCCTGCGTTTCTGTGCATGGTGCGAATCGATTGGGTGGTAACTCTTTGCTTGATTTAATTGTGTTTGGTCGTTCAGCCGGTTTACATGTCGGCGAATCCTTAATCCAAGATTTACCACTACTTAATATTACACAGGATGATTTAGATGTGGCATTAAGTCGATTGAACCGTTGGGAGCAATCCAAGCAAGGAGAAAGTTTGGTCGAGATTCGGCATGCGATGCAAAAAATTATGCAAACCGATTTTGGCGTGTTTCGTACGGCGAAATATATGGAAGAAGGCTTAGTTAAATTAAAACGATTGCAAGAACGTCTAAACCATGCGGTCTTAACCGATCATAGTCAAATTTTTAATACCGCGCGCGTGGAAGCCTTAGAGCTCGATAACCTGATGGAAGTGGCTACTGCTTCTGCACTATCTGCATTAACGCGTGAAGAAAGTCGCGGTGCGCATAGTCGTGAAGATTTTCCGAAACGGGATGATGAAAATTGGTTAAAGCATTTACTATACTTTTCTAAAGCGGATACGATAGATTTTAGATCGGTTAATCGGAAACCTTTAACGGTACCGCCGATGGAGCTTAAAGAGCGATCTTACTAATGCAACCTCTTTATCTTTTAATGGATTGTGTTGTTGAATGGCTTTTTTGTATGTTCTATATATTCACTCATTAGGCTAAATTATGCAATTTTCTATTTATCGATATGATCCCGAGATCGACAAAAAGCCTTATATGCAGGATTACACGCTGGAGATTGCGTCCGGTAAAGACATGATGTTATTGGAAGCCTTGGAATGTTTGAAGGAACAAGATCAAACCTTGAGCTTTCGTCGTTCTTGCCGCGAAGGTGTCTGTGGATCCGACGGCATGAATATCAATGGTAAAAATGGTTTGGCTTGTATCACGCAGGTTTCTTCTTTGCGCTCGCCGATTATTTTGAGACCGTTGCCAGGTTTACCGGTGATACGTGATTTAGTGGTGGACATGGAACCTTTTTATCGTCAATACGAAAAAGCTCAGCCTTATCTTATTAATGATAAAGAGCCACCCGCCAAAGAACGTTTACAATCACCTGAGCAACGCGAAAAATTAGACGGGCTTTATGAATGTATTTTATGTGCTTGTTGCACTAGCGCTTGTCCTTCTTATTGGTGGAATCCGGATAAATTTTTGGGTCCAGCAGCCTTATTGTGGCTTTGCCGCTTTTTGGTAGATAATCGCGACGATGCCAAAGAACAACGTTTAGCGGAATTAAATGATTTATTTAGTTTATTTCGTTGTCGGACTATTATGAACTGTACCACGGTCTGTCCTAAGGGTCTTAACCCAGCTAAGGCAATAGGTCATATACGTTCTGAGCTTTTACAGGAAGAAGTGTGAAGCTTTTTAGCAGAACACTGAGTCAGCGATGATTTCTGTTATTTAGATAAATACAATAAACTATACTCACACGGAGTATATAAGTTTACTTAACGGTGAGCACTTAATAGGATAAAATTTAACCATCATGACTGAGCAATTAAAATCGGCACAGGCCTTACAAAAAAATTCCTATCTATTTAGTGGCAATGGCACTTATTTAGAAACCCTCTATGAGCAATACCTACGTGACCCGAATCAGCTCAGTGCTGAATGGCAAACCTATTTTAATCAACTCAGTGATAAAGAAAAGGATGTTTCGCATACCGACATACGTTCTTATTTCACTGAATTAGCGCAACGTCCTATTGAGAAGAGAACGACTCGCCAGACCAGCGATTTGCAGTATAAATTGTTAGGATTAATTGATGCTTATCGGCGCTATGGTCATTATCAAGCGCATTTGGATCCGTTAGCATTAGCCTCCAAACGAAAAATAGTCGATTTAAGTTTAGAAAGCCACGATATTAATGAGCAAGATTTGGGTCGTACCGTTAATCTTAATGGCTTACTCGGTTTACAAAGTGTTACGGCAGAAAGCTTGCTAGCGCATTTAAAAAAGATTTACTGTCGAACTATAGGCTTTGAATATGAACATATTGTCGATCACGCACAACGATCCTGGTTGCAATCGCGTATTGAATCGGTTGCGGGTAAACCGAGTTTTTCAGCACAAATTAAAAAAACTATTTTAAAAAGTTTGATCAAGGCGGATGGTTTAGAAAAATTTCTCGGTAATAAATTTGTCGCACAAAAGCGTTTTTCTTTGGAAGGCGGTGATAGTTTAATTCCTTTACTCGAAGAATTAGTCGCGTATGCCAGTGCTGATTCGGTACAAGAAATTGTGATTGGCATGGCACATCGTGGTCGATTAAATGTCTTAATTAATATTTTAGGTAAATCACCGGCTAAATTGTTTGAAGAGTTCGTTGGTAAGCTAACACAAGAAAATCGCTCGGGAGATGTGAAATATCACAAAGGTTTTGCTGCCGATTTAAAAACTGATCATGGCATCATGCACGTCGCTATGGCGTTTAATCCTTCACATTTAGAAATTGTTAACCCTGTGGTAGAAGGTTCAGTACGTTCACGCCAAGAGCGACGTCAAGATAGTGGTAGAAGTCAGGTGTTACCTTTACTTATTCATGGTGATGCGGCCTTTTCTGGTCAGGGCATCGTTATGGAAAATTTTGAATTATCACAAACCGAAGCCTATGGAACCGGTGGGACTTTACATATTGTGTTGAATAATCAACTCGGTTTTACCACCGACCCGCAAGACGCGCGTTCGAGTTGGTATTGTACCGACCCAGCTAAAATTGTTGATGCGCCGATTTTTCATGTCAATGGAGATGACCCCGAAGCGGTATTGTTTACTTTACAACTGGCATTTGACTTTCGGCAAACGTTTAAAAAAGATGTCGTTATTGATTTAGTTTGTTATCGTCGTCACGGCCATAATGAAGCTGATGAACCTGCCGCAACCCAGCCGATAACGTATCAAACTATCAAGCAATTACCGACAGCAAAACAGCAGTATGCCGATGTCTTAATGAGTCAAGGTATAGTAACTGCAGACGAGGTTCAACAGTGGTCCGATGCCTATAGAAATTGCTTAGATAATGGTGAGCCCGTTGTGCAACGTCTTACTATCGATTACGACAATCCGTATCGTATTGATTGGCGCCCTTATCGTTATCAAGATTGGCGTGCCGTGGTTGATACCGCGGTCAATTTAAAACTTCTTAAAAAATTGGCTACACAAATTGAAACCTTACCCGAAGGTTTTGTATTGCAACCACAAGTCGCCAAAATTATGGAAGATCGACGTAAAATGACCGCGGGTCAATTACCATTAAATTGGGGTTATGCCGAAACGCTGGCTTACGCCACTTTATTGCAAGAAGATTATGAAGTGCGTTTATCCGGTCAAGACAGTGAACGGGGTACCTTTTTCCACCGTCATGCGGTACTTCACGATTTTAATACCAATCAAACCATTGTCCCTTTAGCGCAGCTTGCCAAACATCCCAATGCATTTTCTGTTATTGACTCCATACTTTCAGAAGCGGCAGTCATGGGTTTTGAATATGGTTATGCGATTTCTAATCCGAATAGTTTAGTTATTTGGGAAGCACAATACGGTGATTTTGTTAACGGCGCGCAAGTTGTTATTGATCAATTTTTAAGTTCTTCGGAACAAAAATGGGGAAGATTGTGTGGTTTGGTTTTATTTCTTCCTCATGGTTACGAAGGTTCGGGTCCTGAACATACCTCAGCCCGTTTAGAACGTTTCTTACAGCTATGCGCACAAGATAATATGCAAGTCTGTGTCCCCAGTACACCCGCACAGATTTTTCATTGTTTGCGGCGGCAAATGTTACGCCGCTATCGGAAACCTTTGATCCTGATGACACCGAAAAGTTTGTTACGCAATAAATTAGCGGTATCGACTTTGCATGAATTAAGCAGCGGCGGTTGGCAATCTATTATTTCTGACCGTGAAGTCGACGTCAAAAAAGTAAAACGTGTCGTTTTATGTAGCGGTAAGGTTTATTATGATTTACTTGAACAATGTCGCATGAAAAAATGTGATGATATTGCACTGATACGTATCGAACAACTGTATCCTTTCCCAGACATCGAGCTCAATGCCGAACTAAAACGTTATTCTAAAGTCAAAGATGTAGTGTGGTGCCAAGAAGAATCTAAAAACCAAGGGGCTTGGTATGGTGTCCAACATCATCTTGTTTCGTGTCTTGGAAAAACTCAAACCTTACGATATATAGGTAGACCCGCTTCCGCAGCTCCTGCGGTAGGTTCACCTTTAGTGCATGCAGAAGAACAACAAACATTGGTTAAAGAAGCTTTAACCTAGATTTTTTTTAAGCCAAAAAGCTGAATTAACTTAGAGGAATCCAGAGATGAGTATTGAAGTAAAAGTTCCGATGTTGCCTGAGTCGGTTGCTGATGCGACCGTCATCACGTGGCATAAAAAATCAGGTGAAAAGGTTAAACGGGATGATAATCTAGTCGATCTGGAAACTGATAAAGTGGTTTTAGAAGTACCGGCACCCGCCGACGGTGTGATGGGCGAAATTATAAAACAAGCAGGAACTGTGGTTAAAGCGGGTGAAATTTTAGCGCATCTAGACACTGACAAGGAAGCGAGTATGAAAACAGATCAACCCTCTCAATCAGCAGCAGCACCCGTCGCAGAAAAAACTAAACCTGCGGATAGTGACACCCATTTGGCAGGTCCTGCGGCAAGACGTAGCGCAGCAGAACAAGGTTTACCTTTAGAGAATATCTCAGGTAGCGGTAAATCAGGTCGTGTGACGCGATCCGATGTATTGCAGCAAGCAAAAGCACCTGCACCACAAACATTATCTTCGGATCTATCCAAGCGGATGGCTGCTGATGCCCCTGTATCGGATACGCCTGCCCGCAATGGACGTTTGGAAAAACGTGTACCCATGACACGGTTACGTGCGCGCATCGCTGAACGACTTGTGGCGGCGCAGCATAATGCGGCTATTTTGACAACTTTTAATGAAATTAATCTACAAAAAGTCATTGAACTGCGTAGTCTCTATAAAGACAGTTTTGAAAAGAGACACGGTACACGTTTGGGCTTTATGTCATTTTTTACTAAGGCGGTTATAGAAGCTTTGAAGCGTTTTCCCGCTGTGAATGCATCCATTGATGGTAACGAAGTGGTTTATCATAGTTATTTTGATATTGGCATTGCTGTCTCGACCGATCGGGGTTTGGTGGTACCTATTGTGCGCGATGCGGATCGTTTATCGTTTGCTGATATAGAAAAGACGATTGCCAATTATGGTCGTAAAGCCAAAGAAAATCAGATCGCTATTGAAGACATGACCGGAGGTACATTTACTATTACCAATGGCGGAGTTTTCGGGTCGCTACTTGCAACACCCATTATTAATCCACCGCAAAGTGCGATACTCGGGATGAATAAAATAGAGGAACGCCCTGTGGTAGAAAACGGTCAAGTGGTTATTCGACCCATGATGTATGTTGCTTTATCCTATGATCATCGTATTATTGACGGCAAAGAATCAGTGAGCTTTTTAAAAACCATTAAAGAACTACTTGAAGATCCATCTCGTTTGTTGATTGACGTGTAAGCTAGCAGCAATGAATGACTTCCAATAAGCAGACATTGTGAGTGAGAACTATCCGTTACATTTTTTTAAAAAGTAATAGTAATAATTAGGAGAAAAAGAAATCCATGAATCTACATGAATACCAAGGTAAAGAACTATTTAGCGAATATGGTCTACCGATCCCCTTAGGTAAACCCGCTAGCACACTCGAAGAGGCCTTGGCTGCTGCAGAAGCATTAGGTGGAAATGCATGGATGGTCAAAGCTCAGGTACATGCGGGTGGAAGAGGCAAGGCAGGGGGTGTTAAATACGTTACGAGTAAAGAAGCCGTAGTAGCGGAAAGTAAACGTCTACTGGGTCGACGTTTAGTGACCTTTCAAACGGATGAGCAGGGTCAACCGGTTAGTCAAGTATTGATTGCCCAGCCTTGCGATATTAAACGCGAACTCTATTTAGGCGCGGTGCTTGATCGCAGTACACGTCGGGTGGTTATCATGGCAAGTACCGAAGGGGGTGTTGAAATTGAGAAGGTGGCTGAAGAAACACCCGAAAAAATATTAAAAATTACCATGGATCCCTTGTTAGGAGTGATGCCTTATCAAGCACGTGATATTGGTTTTAAATTGCAATTAACACCGAATCAATTAAAAGAATTTACGCAAATTTTATTAGGTCTAGGTAAGATGTTTGTCGAGCGTGATCTGAGTTTAGTCGAAATTAATCCCTTGATTATCGATAAAAATGATCAGCTAATCTGTTTAGATGCCAAAGTGGTAGTCGATGATAATGCTTTATTTAGACAAGCTCAGTTACGCGCTATGCGTGATCCTTCCCAAGAAGATGAACGTGAAAATCGTGCCCATGATTGGGAATTAAATTACATTGCTTTAGATGGCGACATTGGCTGTATGGTGAATGGTGCGGGTCTCGCCATGGCGACGATGGATTTAATTAAATTACACGGCGGTAACCCGGCTAATTTCTTAGATGTGGGTGGTGGTGCTACACAAGAAAGGGTGACGGAAGCATTTAAGATTATTTTATCCGATGAAAAAGTCAAAGGGATATTAGTGAATATTTTTGGTGGTATTGTCCGTTGTGACATGATTGCCGATGGAATTATTGGTGCAGTTAAAGATGTGGGTGTTAAAATTCCGGTTGTGGTGCGTTTAGAAGGTAATAATGCAACGGTAGGGGCAAAAAAATTATCTGAAAGTGGTTTGAATATCATTGCTGCGAATAGTTTAACCGGTGCAGCGGAACAGATAGTAGCGGCTGTTAAATCTCCAATAATTGCGTGATACTCTTCGCACTTGATTTTTTGGCTACAAAATAAAACATATTTTCTTAAAAGGTTAGATGTATGAGTATATTAATCGACAAAAACACCAGAGTCATTTGTCAAGGCTTCACCGGGAAACAAGGAACTTTTCATTCTGAGCAAGCCATCGCTTATGGTACACAGATGGTCGGTGGTGTAACGCCTGGAAAAGGGGGAGCACAGCATTTAGATTTGCCGGTATTTAATACCGTCGCTGATGCTATTGAAAAAACCGGTGCTGATGCGAGTGTTATTTATGTTCCCGCACCTTTTTGTAAAGATTCTATTGTTGAAGCCGCCGATGCGGGTATTTCATTAATTGTTTGTATTACTGAAGGGATACCCGTATTGGATATGCTCGATGTGAAGGTTTATTTAGAAACGAATACCCATGCGCGCTTAATAGGACCGAATTGTCCTGGTGTGATTACACCCGGCCAATGTAAAATAGGTATTATGCCTGGTTATATCCACAAACCCGGTCGCGTGGGGATCGTATCACGTTCGGGTACGTTAACCTATGAAGCGGTTAAACAAACGACTGATCTAGGTTTCGGTCAAAGTACTTGTGTTGGTATTGGCGGAGATCCTATTCCAGGGATGAACTTTGTTGATATATTGCGTTTGTTTCAAGAAGATCCGCAAACGGAAGCTATTTTAATGGTCGGTGAAATTGGTGGTACGGCTGAAGAAGAAGCGGCAGATTTTATTAAAACCTATGTTACTAAACCTGTGGTGGCTTATATTGCCGGTATGACAGCACCTGCTGGAAAACGTATGGGCCATGCCGGTGCGATTATTTCGGGTGGTAAAGGTACTGCGGCTGAAAAATTTAAAGCCTTGGAAGCAGCTGGTGTACATACGGTAAAATCGCCTGCCGATATGGGTAAAGTAATTGCTCAATTTTTATGATGATAGATTCTCTTTTACGATCGATAGGGAATACACCGCTTATTAAATTAAAAAGAATTGTGCCTAATAAGCAGGTTACTATTTTAGTAAAATGTGAATTTGCTAATCCTAGCGGTAGTATCAAGGATCGAATTGTTGAGTATATTATTGCCGATGCGGAACAAAAAGGCTGGTTAAAACCTGCCGGTACGCTGGTTGAAAATACCTCTGGTAATACCGGTGCCGCTATTGCGATGCTAGCCGCTATAAAAGGTTACCGTGCTATTTTGACGATGCCAGATAAAGTCAGTCTGGAAAAACAAAATGCCTTACGTGCGTATGGTGCCGAAATAGTGGTGACACCGACCGCAGCTGCTCCGGATTCTCCTGAACATTACGTCAATGTGGCTAAACGTATCGCTGCCGAAACGCCAAATAGTTTTCGAATCGACCAATATGATAATCCAAAAAATCCTGAAGCACATTATGTCAGCACGGCCCCAGAAATTTGGCAACAAACACTCGGTAAAATCGATATTTTTATAGCATCTGGCAGTACTGGCGGGACAGTTTCTGGTATAGGTCGTTTTCTCAAAGAAAAAAATCCAGCCATTAAAGTGGTGATGCCCGATCCCATAGGTTCTATTTATTTTGAATACTTTAAGACGGGAAAAATTTCAAAAGAAGGGAATTGTAATTATTTAATTGAAGGTGTCGGTGAAGATCACATTGCGAAAGCACTCGATTTTTCAGTATTGGATGAAATTGTTCCTTTTAATGACAAAGATGCTTTTATAACCGCGCGACACTTAGCTAAAGAAGAAGGATTATTAGTGGGAGGTTCATCGGGTGCCAACGTATGGGTGGCATTAAAGATTGCCTCCGAATTAACCGAACCTACCACTATTGTGACAGTGTTACCGGATAGTGGTATTAAATATCTAAGCAAGATTTATAACGACGATTGGATGCAGGAAAATAATCTGCTTTCATGATAACTAAGTAAAAATAAAAAGATCCAACTTTTTTGTTTAATATTAGTTTAATGAAACAAAGTTTTGATTAAAAAAAAGAGTGCCTGAAGAGCACTCTTAAAATTAAATTTTAAGTATTATTTATTTTTTAAGTTTCCCAGGCATATTAAATTCTATACCCTTATTATATAGGTGATCCATCGCAAAATTTTCCTTAATGACCTTATAACCCATTCCTTCTCTGCAAGCGTTGGCTAATAAACCATCATCTTGATCGCAAGACCAACTGAAACAGCCTGCTAGACCATGATTTTTAACGTATTCACCTTTGTTTTTTGCTGTTCGGGGTGTTTCCAGCGAGATGTAATGTTGAGTATTCGTACTATACAGAATATCCGCATCGGCATCGGTATCGGTCATTAGGTTGAAACCATTTTTGCCTTGCGCTGCGTTTGCTTCTAAATCAAGAACGTTTTTAATTAAATCAAAGAATTCATAGGCACCGTTTTCAAAACTACCCAAAGCCTTACCTTGTATATTATATTTTAATGAGCTTAAATTCGCATCTGCTGCAGCACGTGCATAATTGGCCACACCTAAATGAATCATCTGGGTTGGAATACCTTCACTTACCAAATAAGCCAATGCTTTGATCGCAGAAAAGTCAGATACTAGTGATTTTTGCAAGTTGCTATGGTGTGCTAAACTAGGAGCCCAACCAGTACCAAAAAAGTCATAACTCATCAGAAAAATAAAATCTAAGCCTGCTTTTTTCAAGCCTGCTATGTTGCTAAATTTCATTTTTTCAGGATCCGCACTCATCGCAATGGTGATAGTTTTGGTTTTTTTTCCAAATTTAATATCTAATGCGGTACGTAATTCACTAATTAATAGAGCATAATTATTACCATCGTTTTCTGGATCAAAATGGTTACCCGCATTTCCGGTGGTGCCTGGATATTCCCAGTCGATATCAATACCATCAAACATCGGGAATCTCTCGATGAAATCAATGATACTATCGATAAATTCTTCGCGCATTTCTTGATTTTTAACCATATCCGAGAAAAATCCTGATAAAGTCCAACCACCTACACTAAAAGAGAATTTTAAAGCGGGATTTTTTTTCTTAAGTTCTCTCATCCCACCTAATAAGCCGGCTGCCTTTTCTTGTTGATAATAGTTGAGATAATTATCATAAGTTAAACCCATATGTCCTTGAGCTGCGCTTAAACCTACATTGGTATAAGTGGCGAGATCGCCCCAAGGATCCATTAGCACGATGTGGCCCTTTCTCATTGCAGTGGATGCTTGTTTATTCCAGCCATCCACTGATTTTTGCAAAACGTTGGCTTTTTCTCCAAAGTCTCCATAAATACCCATGAAAGAAAAGATAAGTCGGTCAAATACGTTAGGATCGATTTTAGTAAGATCAAAACCACGTCCAGCTTGAGTAGGATCCGTTTCATTTTGCAATCTGGCATCATATTGGCACCAATCAGTTATATAAGCAGATAACTTAGGTTTGGTCTCAGATTTTTCGTAAATATTGTAAACAGATTTTGCGACACGCGCTGAAGTGTACGAAAGATTAGTACCCGATCCATCGGCTTTATAACCCACTTTCTGATAGGTAGCTTCAGTTTTTGGATCCTTGCATAATAATTTGTTGCAATCTTCGGCACTATCACAACTTGTTGGATTGCCTAGGGCTATTTCTTCACTCGTCGCCGCGCGAAATATACGCCATGGATTATGATTTGGGTCTTCTTGCCATTTTCCCGGGCAATGTTCGCGTTCTACCCACCAATCGTTTTTCCAAATTTGACTCGAAAAAATAACATGAAAAGGTCCCGTACCACTTTGGTGATCCCAGGGAACTACTTTTATATCTTTAATAATATCCATAAATCTCCTTGTCATTATTAAATTATTTAAATGATCATAAATTAGTTTACTCGGAGGAGTAAATCTTTCAAATGCTTTATAAGCTGTTTAATCGCTCGGAGGATATTAAACTAGTCTGAAGCGGCCTAAAATGAAGATCGGATTTTCTTAATGGGTATGATGGAGTGTTAGCTAAAATAACTGCCAGCCATGGGTGAAGTGCCCAAGGAAGAAGTATCATTATATTCACGTTTAAATTGGATAATTTTAGCCGCATCTTGTAATGCGAGTTTACGCTCCTCTTTATCATTGGCATCAAAAAAATGAACACCTAAAGTCTGTTTCCATTTTTCCTGCACGATTTGTGCTTTGCTGCCAAAAATCTCATTCATGCGTTGATAAGAAACACTACTTTGTAGTCCATCGTGGATGCGTTGTAGAAGTTCTCTACGCGCCTCGCTGATTTCTTCATATTCTCTTTGAGCTTTATTCCATGCCATCCAACGTTTATTTTTAAATTCCACTAAGCTAGGGTTGTTTTCTATTAAATAGAGTTGCGATAATAATTGTTGTAAAAAGTTTAAATCTATTTCGTAGGTAGCTTGTAAATGCTCAGGTAATTTTTTTAAAATAAGTTTCGAAACATTGAGAGGTTTACCCGTATACTCGTTGTTAAAAAATCGATAAAAAGCACGGTGAATATCGTGACGAGTGTTTTCTTTGTGTACGTGTATCATGAAATTATCTTTAATATAGGTTTTTATTGCGAGAATACTATATTCAACAACAGAGGATTGGCAGGCAAGTGAAAAATTTTTCTCCTGTTCAGGTGAATTGCACGTGTTAAAAAGTTGTTTTAGTTTTTCTAAATCCAGTTGTTTTTTGGTTAATGTTTGGATAGCAAGAAATTGAAATAAACTCAATCGATAGCTTCCTTCCAAGAGTTTTGTTAATAAAAAATTCTTCCAGCTATCCAGAGTCAATTTTTTTTCTTCCTGTAAGGTTTCATCCTGCGCAGCTTCTTGAGTATTAAATACGCAATTGATCAAGTGATCGATCATAGCAGAGCATTGATCTTCCTGGCAAAAACTAAGGAAATGGTGACTGGTTTGCTGGAAATTTTCGCTATTGACTAAAAAGTTTTCAAAAAAAGTAAATCGTTCTGATATATCCAGTTTTAAAATACGTGAAGTTAATAATGGGTCTTGCATTTCCAACAATTGGCTTAGTAATGTTTGAATGAAAGTAGCAGAAAAAATTAAACGAGGATTACGAATAAAGATAAATTCTAGCAATTGGCTAATGATATGAGCACTTAAAAATTTATTCAAACCGAATTGAGGATTTAGGAGCTCATTACATTCTTGGCCTACTAATGGAAAAATAATTGATTGGTAGGTAATTAATTTGTCATTAGGCAATGATAAGGTGAGTGCTAACCTATCTTCTAGTTTCAGTTTAATTTTTAAGCGTACACACCATTTTAAGTCTCGTAAAGTACATTGACTGGGGTTTAAGCTGCTCAAGTATTCAGCATAAAATTTAGAGGGGATATGTTCCAGGGCGTTGTTGAGGATAGGTGTACGGCTACTTTTATCATCAGGATCAAATCGTGCCAAGAACGCAATTAAATGATCTTTTTTGAATTTATTATGATCTTTAATCAAAATTTCGGAAATTATTTCGTTGGCTAGTTTTTTCTCAGTTTCTTTAAACGAATATTTTTCCAAAAGATATAAAAAATTAGGCAGCTGTGCTAAAGGAAAATCTTTCTGACCGCTGTGCTTAAGTTCATTGATAAATGTGCGACATTTAAAATAAAAATTGCTAGGCCTTATATAAAAAGATAATAAATTACAAAAGGGTAGGTAATAACACAGTAACAATAGCCAACGTTGAGGTATTTTGTTATCTAAATAATCTAAATTCATAAGCCCTCCTTATTCTGGAGTTTAATAATAATATAGTCTATATTATTTTATTAAATTATAACAAAAATTATTTAATTTAGATAATAAAAAAACAACATAAAAAAATTTAATAATTTATTCATTTTGTAAAAAACGTATGATGCCGTTATCTTTATATCTAATAAGACTTTAATTAATTTTTAATTAAAATAAAGAATTAATTATTAATTAGATTCGACACAAAAAAATATATTCATAAAAATGAGAAAAAAATTGTTTTTTTAAGAAGGAATTTTAAGCTAGACATTAAATAAAAAATGCATGACATCACCATCTTTGACGAGATAAGTCTTGCCTTCTAAGCGCCATTTACCGGCTTCTTTGGCACCTTGTTCACCTTGATAATGTATGAAGTCATCATAACTAATGACTTCAGCACGAATAAATCCTTTTTCGAAATCAGTATGGATACACGCTGCCGCTTGGGGTGCAGTGGCACCTTTGTGTACGGTCCAAGCACGGACCTCTTTGACACCTGCAGTAAAATAGGTTTGTAGATCCAGTAACTCATAACCGGTACATATCAAGCGATCCAAACCGGTTTCGGTTAAACCACATTCTTGTAAAAATTCTTGTTTTTCCTCATCACTTAACTCGATACAATCCTCTTCTAATTTTGCACAAATTGCGACGACTTTGGCTTTGTCTGTAATGGCATAAGTTTCTAATTGATCAAGTAATGGGTTATTAACAAAACCTTGTTCATCGACATTGGCAATGTATAAGGTTGATTTGAGTGTTAAAAAAGAATAAGGACGCAATAACTTTAAATCTTCAGGACTCAAATCGAGTTGGCGTAATAAACGACCTTGATTTAATTCTGGAATGATATGCTCAAGTAAGCTTTTGCTTTGTTGAGCCAATTTGTCATTAGATTTACTGGCTTTGTTAAGACGTAGTACCGCTTTTTCAGCGCTTTCTAGATCGGCTAAGGCTAACTCGGTATGAATAGTCTGTACATCAGCGACTGGATTAACTTGGCCTGTGACATGGACTACATCGGGATCTTCAAAACAGCGTACAACGTGCACAATCGCATCGACTTCACGTATATGCGCTAGAAATTTATTTCCTAACCCTTCACCTTGTGCAGCTCCTTGCACTAAACCGGCGATATCAACAAATTCCATGGTTGTGGGTAATATTTTTTGTGGTTTAACAATCTTGGCTAGTTCGTTGAGACGTCGATCGGGAACAGGTACAACGCCTATATTTGGTTCGATGGTGCAAAAAGCGTAGTTGGCGGCTGCAATACCGGCTTTAGTTAACGCATTAAATAAGGTGGATTTTCCCACATTGGGAAGCCCAACGATGCCACATTTAAATCCCATAATGTTTTCCAGTTATTCTTGTTGCGTGTGTAGCATTTGCATGGCTTGTGCTTGATTGCCTTCAGCAAATAGCGTGATTGTCGTCAGCGCCTGATCGATAGCAAGCTCTATTCTTTGTTTATCGGAAACAGAAGGTGAACTTAAAACATAATCATGTACGCGGTCGCGCTGGCCAGGGTGGCCGATGCCGAGTCGTAACCGCCAAAAATCTTTGCACTGTAAATGTCTAATAATATCTTTTAAACCATTATGTCCGCCATCACCACCCCCTTCTTTATAGCGTGCCACACCTGGTAATAAATCCAAATCATCGTGGACAATTAATGTCGCTTCAGGTGGGATATGATAAAAATGAGTTATGGCTTTAATCGCACGTCCTGAATCGTTCATATAGGTGTTAGGAACCAGCAACCAACATTTCCCAGTGGGAAGAGACCAGGCAGTCACGGAGGCATGGAATTTATTTTCCATCTTTAAAGGGGATAAGGACAATGAATGGAGTAGTGCGCTTATCAGCCACGATCCGGCATTATGCCGGCTTTTTGCATAGTCCTTACCAGGATTTGCTAAGCCGGCAATCAGCTGTATTGAGTGAGATGTCATGCCGAAAGTTTAGTCTTTACCCTTTTCGGCCTTTTCTTTGCTTTCACTCGCTTCCTGTTCGGTATCATCTTTGACATTGATAGCCGGTACTTCGGCTGATTCAGGCGCTGCGGTTAGATCTTCTTCGACAACCGCACGCGGTATGTGAATGTTGACCACCGGTCTGTCTTCTTCATGACTGATTGCTGCCGTTAACTCAACCCCTTCTGGTAAGCTGAGCTCGGACAATAAGATGGATTCATCCAGTCCTAATTTAGATACATCCACTTCTAGATATTCCGGAAGGGCGGCAGGTAAACAACGAACTTCGACACTATTCAATAGTTTGGTTAGCACACCCCCTGTGTCTTTGACACCGGGGGCATCAGTCTCGCCTTTAAAGTGTAAAGGCACCGACATGGTAATCTTTTCTTTCGCTGAAACCCGCTGTAAATCCACATGTAGAATGCGTGGCTTATAAGCATGCCGTTGTAGATCTTTTAGTACGGCTTTTTGCTCGATGCCATCAATTTTGATAGTTAGAATATGCGAGTAAAAGGCTTCATTGTCCAATGCCCGTAATACCTGATTATGTTCCAAGGAAATCGGCAAGGGTGGCTCTGAAGCACCATATAAAATAGCAGGAATGCGATTCTCAAGACGGCGGAGACGGCGGCTCGCACCCGACCCAAACGCCTCTCGAGCTTGCGCAGTTAGTTCAAATGAATGGTTAGTCGACATCAGTTTATTCCTCAAATTCAAAAAAATACTCATCCCGCGACCAGGATTAAGTGGGCTGTAGTTTACGGGGATTTGTAACGAAATTCCAGGCATTTTTTAGAAATAATGAAGTAAAATGAGATTCTGCATCGAAACAGAAGGAACGCCTGCCAATTACTTTCATATTAGAATGGCGTAATGTTAATTGAGTGATTTAATAAGTGTTTTAGAGTGGCTATTAGTCAACAAACATTGAACTGACCGATTCTTCAGAATTAATGCGGCAGATAGTTTTTGCCAACATATCACTCAAGCTCAGTTGGCGAATTTTTTTGCAATGCCGAGCTTCATCCGTCAGTGGCACAGTATCCGTAACGACGAGTTCATGAATATTTGAGTTTTGAATAGTGGTTATAGCATTCCCTGATAGAACGGCGTGCGTACAATAGGCCATGACTAAATTCGCACCATTTTCTTTTAAAGATTGCGCGGCCAAACAAAGTGTACCACCAGTGTCGACGATATCATCGACCATTAAGCAATTCCGATCCTTGACATCACCGATAACATGCATGACTTCAGTTCGATTCGGACCAATACGGCGCTTATCGATGATGGCGATATCCGCATCATTAAAACGTTTAGCAATAGCACGTGCCCGAACGACACCCCCTATATCTGGCGAGACAACAATTAATTGCTCTTTTCCTTTATAGATTTTCTGTCCTTCCATATCTTTTAAGATTTCGGGTGTGGCATAGACATTATCTACTGGAATATCAAAAAATCCTTGAATTTGATCGGCATGCAAATCGACAGTCAGTAAACGACTAATGCCGACAGCAGTCATCATATCTGCAACCACGCGTGCGGTAATCGGAACACGTGAAGAACGAATTCGGCGGTCTTGTCGACCATAGCCAAAATAAGGAACAACGGCGGTAATACGTTTAGCGGATGCTCGACGTAAGGCATCGGCCATGATGATAAGTTCCATTAAATTGCTATTAACCGGTGGACACGTCGGTTGCATAATAAAGATGTCTTGTCCTCTGACATTCTCTAAAATTTCTACCATGATTTCGCCGTCACTGAAATGACCGACGGTGGCTTTACCTAATTCCTTACCTAAATGTTTAGCGACTTTTTCTGCTAAAGGTCGGTTAGCGTTACCCGTAAAGAGCATCATTTCAGACACAGAGGAACCTCATTGTGTTAAATAAAGAATAGAGAAAGACGGATGAATTGTGGCTGGGGTGCTAGGATTCGAACCTAGGAATGCCGAGATCAAAACCCGGTGCCTTACCACTTGGCGACACCCCAATTTTTCATTATTTGTTGTAAAGGTGAAGTGGTTAACCCTTTACACAAAAAGCCCCGATAAGGTGCTTTGATTTTTTCTAACAATGTTTCGGCAGCTATTTTTGAACTGAGTGTTGCAAAAATACTAGCGCCGGTCCCTGATAAGCGAGCAGGAGCATAATGATTTAAGAAGTCTAAAGCTTCTGCCATCATGGGATAATCTTGCTTGACGATCGATTCAAAATCATTCTGTGTTGTTAATGATCCGCTTAAAAAGGTTTGTATTTTGATGGGTGTCGTGTTGTATGTCAATCGGGGATGTGAAAAAAGTTTTATAGTCGAAATAGCGAGTGGTGGAATCATAATCACAAACCATGTTTCCGGTAACTGTATCGCTAGGAGTTTTTCACCGATACCTTCAGCCCAACTCGTTTCTCCTTGGATAAATACAGGGACATCAGCGCCGAGTGTTGCGCCTAACTTTAAAAGTTCGTCTAAGGGAAGATGCATATTCCATAAATGATTTAATACGACTAACGTGGTGGCGGCATTGGAACTACCGCCACCTAAACCACCGCCTATCGGAATACGTTTTTTGATCAGTATATCAACGCCGGGTGAGTTTTTATTTCTATCTTGTAATAATTGTGCGGCTTTAATCGCTAAATTATCCTCGTCGGGTATAACGGCTGCGGTGACGGGATTGAGTAAGGATAAACAGGTACAATTAATTTGTGGATCGGTACGCTGTGTGAAACTTAATTCATCACAGTAATCAATCAGTTGAAAAACAGTTTGGAGTTCATGATAGTGGTTGGGCCTACGACCGGTAAGATGTAAAAACAGATTTAATTTAGCAGGGGCCGGCCAATAGTACATGGTGTTACTTAATATCCCAATGATTGAGTATAATGCGGACTTGCCACTGACAATTGGATAGGTCAATCCGATCCGGTAAATCAATTTTACCTAGGTTAGTAAAATGTTGATAAACGACTCGCCAGCCGGATTGACGTAATTGCATGACACGATTATAAGCATCTAAGTTCGTGGTATAACGGGATTGTGGAGCGGGCAGACCGCGTAACCAATAATAAAATTGTGATACCGGTAAATTTAAACCTAATTGATCGTATAAGAGTTGTTCTGGACTTTGTGCGTGGTAAGTTTGTTGATGCATGGTTAAACTGACTTGCTGAGGATTTCCGTTAAGTACCGCACTTTGTGTGCCTAAAGGTCCAAAAAAGCTCAGCTGATAGTTAGGATAGGTTTGTTCCCAACTGAATGAGGCATTGGCGCCATGTCCAGATGTTTCGTGTGCCGCAAGGTTGCCATTGACACGAAAATTTTGAATGGCGTTGAGTTGTGCCTTACGTTGCGTCCAGGAAAGATAGTGGTTGACTATTTTTGGTCGGGGGAGTGATGGGGGTGTTTGAGTAAAGCTTGCGCAGCTGCTCAAAAAAACCGCTAAAATAATTACACTAATCTTTTGCATAAAAAATTTATCAGTAAATTATTGAGGTCGTTAACATTCTATGCGTCTAACTCGTATCTATCAACCGCAAGCTTTAAACACGGAACAAATTATAAACCTATCTAAAGAAGCGGCCGGACATTTAATTCGCGTGCTTCGTTTGCAGGTCGGTGATGAGTTTATCGTATTTAATGGTCAAGCGGGAGAATTTCGTGCCACGATTATTGAGTTAAATAAAAGTACGGTTAGTGTTAAGCTCGGTGAATTTTCTGCTGTGAATCGTGAGTCGCCTTTGAAAATTACTTTAGCGCAAGCGGTATTGCGATCCGATAAAATGGATTATATGTTACAAAAAGCGGTGGAATTAGGTGTGACGCGTTTTATCCCGTTATTAACGGCATATAGTACGCTCAAGTTAGCCCCCGAACGCTGGCAAAAACGCTGTTTACATTGGCAAGGGGTGATGCTGGCGGCTTGCGAACAATCCGGAAGAACCCGTTTGCCGAAGTTAGAGAATCCTATGACCTTTGACGTGGCTACGACGGCAATAAAAGTCGAGCAGCGAATAATTTTGCAGCCTGAAGCCAAACAAAATATCAATTCTTTACCACCTTGTCAGAGTGTTGCGTTATTGGTAGGTCCCGAAGGGGGATGGTCAGAAAACGAACAGAAATGTGCCCGTGTTGCCGCTTATCATGCTATGCAGGTCGGGCCACGGGTGTTGAGATCAGAAACTGCCGGTTTGGCAGCGGTTAGTATATTACAAAGTTTATATGGTGATATATGAATAGACTATTCGTTAATGAGTAGGTATTTCTCAATACGCAAGCTTGTTTTTGAAACATGGGCGACATCATACTAAATATAGTTTAGGATGAAGCGATTAAGAAATACAACATACTGATCTCATCTAAATGGAATTTTCAAGAGGAGAACCGCGATCCTCCTCTTGAATGGCTTGAAGCCCAAGTTTGGCTAGTGCTAGCCAGATAACCCGGATATACCGCTCGCTCGTTAAAAATTTTGTATCTTCAGTGCGATCGGTATAACTCATTAACAAGTGATAATTATGGCAAAAAAATCGAAACCTATCGTTGATCCCTATGCAGTGCGTGAAGCCGGTAAATACGATAATCCCATTCCTAGCCGCGAATACATTTTAGATTATTTAAAAAAATGTGGTCATCTGGTTAAACGCGAAGAGCTTAATCAACGTTTAGGGTTAACGGATCCCGAACGCCAAGAAGCTTTGCGACGACGTTTGCGGGCGATGGAACGAGATGGACAAATTGTGTTAACACGTCGTGAAGGATATGGATTGCCAGACAAAATGAATTTGGTGCGCGGCCGAATTATTGGTCATCGCGACGGGTTTGGCTTTTTGGTTCCCGATGATGGTAGCGATGATCTGTATTTAAGTGCACGGCAAATGCAGTTGGTATTTCATGGCGATAGAGTTTTAGCACGCATCATTGGAACCGATCGACGTAATCGACGTGAAGGCGTGATTGCTGAAGTCTTAGAGCGTAATACACCCTCGTTAGTGGGACGGTTTTTTAAAGAAAAAGGGGTTGCTTTTGTTGTACCGTCGAATAATCGGATTACGCAAGATATTTTAATTGGTGTAGATGATGAAAGTGCTGCGACGTCTGGCCAGATTGTCGTCGTGGAAATAACACGTTTTCCTAGTTTTCGTCAACAAGCCATCGGCCGGATTACCGAGATACTGGGCGAACATATGGCGCCTGGTTTAGAAATTGAGATAGCGATACGTAATTATAATCTACCCCATGTTTGGCCAGATTCGGTACAAGAAGAAATTGCTGCATTACAAGCGGGCGTGTTACCCAATGAGGAATCGGATGACCGAGTTGATTTACAACAACTGCCTTTCGTTACCATCGATGGAGCCGATGCAAAAGATTTTGACGATGCGGTTTATTGTGAACGACAAAAAAAACAATGGCGTTTAGTCGTGGCGATCGCGGATGTGAGTTATTACATCAATCCGCAAAGTGAGTTAGATAAAGAAGCCGAAGCACGTGGCAATTCAGTTTATTTTCCGAATAGTGTGTTACCGATGCTTCCAGAAGTTCTTTCAAATGAGCTTTGTTCGTTAAAACCTAAAGTCAATCGGCTGTGTATGGTTTGCGATATGTTGATTTCCAACAAAGGAGAATTAAAACGTTTTCAGTTTTATCCAGCCGTGATTCATTCTAACGCACGATTAATTTATAATGAAGTCGCTGCTTGGTTAGAAGCCAATAAGTGTCCTCCTGCGTATAAAAATTTGTTACCGCATTTACAAAATCTCTATAGTCTTTATCAATTGTTACGTCAAACACGCGAAGCACGCGGCGCGATTGATTTTGAAACAACTGAAACGCAAGTCATTTTTGGGCCAAATCGAAAAATTAAACAGATCATTCCTAGTGTTCGTACAGTGGCACATCGTATTATTGAAGAATGTATGTTACTTGCTAATGTTTCAGCCGCACATTTTTTATTAAAAGCAAAAATACCCACCTTATTTCGCGATCATGCTGCTCCTGCTATGGAAAAATTATCCGATTTAAAAGCGTTTCTAGCCGAGCTAGGTATTCGTTTTCCTAATAAAAAAGTCATCACTCCCAGCGATTATTCGACATTATTAAAATTAATTGCTGATCGCCCCGACGCGCATTTGATTCAAACGGTCATGTTGCGTTCATTGAGTCAAGCGATTTATAGTCCGGAAAATATTGGTCATTTTGGATTGGCATTCGATGCTTACGCTCATTTTACCTCACCGATACGGCGCTATCCGGATTTACTCGTACATCGTGCCATTCGTCATGTGTTAGCCAAACGCAAACCTAAGGATTTTTTCTATGATAAAGTTACCATTGCGCGTTTAGGTGAACATTGTTCTACCACTGAAAGACGTGCCGACGAAGCGACGCGAGAAGTATTAGATTGGTTAAAATGCGAATATATGCGCGATCGTGTGGGTGAAGTTTTTGATGGTATTATTACCAATGTAACGGGTTTCGGTTTTTTTGTTGAATTGCAAAATATTTATGTCGAAGGTTTAGTGCATGTGAGCGCACTGCATAATGACTATTATCAATTTGATGCGAATCGACATTGCTTGCAAGGTGAACGTACCGGTATTGTGTATCGTTTAGGTGATCGATTACAAGTGAGAGTAGGGCGTGTCGATCTCGATCAGCGCAAAATTGATTTTGAATTGCTCGAGCCAGAAGATAAAAAATCTACAAAAAAAGCTAAGAAAAGAAAATAATACACTTTATCAATGATATCTAAAATGAGTTTCGGATACTTCGGATACTACAGAGTGGTTAAGCCAGGTAGGACGAACAAAAAATGAGGTTGTTGACCTATGAGGATTAACAAAGAGTTTTCCATTAAATAAATGGATGGGTCGTTTACGTATTTCTTGATCTTTTTGTAGATTCCTATGCACAAAGACGTGCAAACAGCTCGCTAAACCTAAGCCCAGCATCAAGCCCAAGGGCGGTAGTAGCAACGGTGAAATAGGCGTTAAGCTTAAACTAAGTAGACTAATCATAACGATTAAGCCCAATAAGTAACCGATCAACATCGGTATGATCCATAAGTCTGGAATTTTCCACTGAGGTTTATGTAGAAAAATCCAATCCCGAAAGTCGCGACACAATTCTTTTTTAAATTGTTTAAATGCTTTTTTATCAACAAAATTAAATTCCATATTCAGTGGCAGCAATTTAATTTGTTTTTCTTGATTAATTGTAAATTGTATAGATAAAGAGCCTAGGGATGAATTTTCCGGAAACTGAGCATTTTTTAAATGCATCCTCATATTAAAAATGATATTGGCTTTACTGGGATCTGACTTTGCTTTCAGCGTATATTTAAACCTTGAATCGAGTGCTGTGCACTCATTAGACCAAATACTGTCGTCAGTTAAGACAGAGTAGGCCAGCGTAGCTAATGCAAAAGGCAGCGAGTTAGGCTCTAACAGTGACATAATGATAAAAATCGTGGCAGATTTATCTTTAATATAAAATTCCTTATTCAGAACGTTTTGTAAATCGGTTAAAGTGATAGCTTGTTGCTTAGTGGCGCTCTTTTTTTCTAAGGACGGGGTTAAGGCATAAAAAACACCGCGGCTGATTTCTTTCTCTTGTTTTTTGTCCAATTGAAAATCAGTTTGCTTTTTTAATTGATTTACGGTGGCATGTAATTCGTTAACACTATCGATAAAGGTATTTTGACGAGCGGAAATGTTTTTTTTAGCTTGAGCTTGATTTAAAAAAGGTAAACATTCAGGGTTTATGCGTATAGACAGTGTATCAGACATAGGTATTTCATCCTTTAAATATAAAATTTTTTTTTGAGTATTTTATCATGAGTCATAGTGTTAAAAAAGAATTTATTTTTGGGTTTCATGCTATTACGGCGTTGTTAAACTCACAACCACAAACAATCTATCAACTCTACCGACAAGAAGGTCGAGTAGATAAACGCATCCAAGAGATTTTGGAGTTGGCTGCCTATCATCATATTCCCATTCAAACTTTGCCGAAAATTAAATGTGATCGGTGGGCGAATGGTGCGGCGCATCAAGGTGTCTTAGCGGAGATAAAAATTTCTACGCAATTAAACGAACGTGACCTACTGACTTTGTTGGCGCCACGAATACAAAACGAAACTAGGCCGCTGTTTATATTAGTGTTGGATGAAGTTCAGGATCCACATAATTTAGGGGCGTGTTTACGTTCTGCTAATGCAGCCGGTGTGGATGCCGTCGTTATTCCACAGGATCGTTCAGTAAGTATGACGCCGATCGTACGAAAAATTGCGGCGGGTGCGGCTGAAATAACACCGCTCTTTACAGTCACTAATTTGGCCAGTACGCTAGAGAAATTAAAAAGGCTAGGAGTGTGGTGTTATGGTTTAGATCAATCCGCTACACAACTTATTTACGATAAGGAACTGACGGGAGCATTGGCGTTGGTATTAGGTGCTGAAGGTAAAGGTTTGCGTCGTTTAACCAAAGAGCGCTGCGATGGTTTAATGGCTATTCCAATGGCTGGCAGTGTTAGTAGCTTAAATGTTTCGGTCGCTGCCGGGATATGTTTATTCGAGGCGGTTAGGCAAAGACAATAAAATCCAACTATGATAGTATTTACTGCCCAGTGTCATGGTGAAATAAAATACAATAGTGTGTTGATAAAGAAACCTTTATTTAAATTTGCAAGGAGACCTTGATATGTGTCGTAAATTCTTCCCAGCAGTGGTGATTATTATTGCTGTTCTGATGGCTATTGCTGCAAGTCTTGCTAAACCAGATTCTGTAGATACCATAGTCATGGTTTCGCGTTTCTTTGATATTATGCTGCCAATTTTAGCGGTGGGCGCCTTGATCAAATATTTATGCTGCCCTCGCTCGTACAAAGGCTGCCACTGTGGTTGCGATCACTGTAAGATGTGTAATACTAAAAAATAAATGGATTATTTTTAGCCTTTCCTGAGGGATAGAGAGTACTATCGCTCATCTTTTAACTCAATCTTAATTTCCCGCGGCCCTTTCCCGCGGGAAATCGAAAAAAATTAATTTAAATAGTTCGGTGTGATGAATTTTTTGCAGAATGATAAAATCTACATGAAACAGGCCTTAAAGGCGGCGGAGCTTGCAGAAATGTCTGGTGAAGTTCCAGTTGGGGCAGTATTGGTGTTAAATAAACAGATTATCTGTACAGCTTATAATCAAACGCTTACTCATTGCGATCCTACCGCACATGCTGAAGTTCTATTGCTGCAACAAGCGGCTAAACAACTAAAAAATCATCGTTTATTAGAGACGACATTGTATGTTACGTTAGAACCTTGTTTAATGTGCGTAGGTGCTATGATCCAAGCTAGAATTAAGCGACTCGTGTTTGGTGCGTACGATACGCGTTTTGGTGCGCTAACGAACCAATGGCATCTTTTTAAAGCTCTAAATCATACATTTACAGTGACGGATGGGGTATTAACCGAAGTCTGCGCAGAGAAATTACAGCAATTTTTTAAACACAAACGTCAATTCGCTTAATCTGCACGAAGCGAATGAAAAGTTAATCGCGTAATTTCAGCTCAGTGTTTGACGTATTTCTTTATAGTCTACATCCTATATACTTTATGCTAATATAGCCATGGCGCTTCAAGTTGACCACAGATATCTTCCAGGTCAAACTCGAAAGCGATAATTTGCATGTGCAAACGACCTATACTCACAGCAATTGGATTTTTTGGCAAGGCGCGAGAATAAACATCGGTATTCAAAAATACACGAGGATTGCGAATTGACCGGCATCACAGAAAAAATTCAAATGCTAAAAGTATATATCCGCTTTGTTAAGCGGTAGCTACTGATTAAAAGTAGGAGGGATGGCTGAGCGGTTAAAAGCAACGGTCTTGAAAACCGTCAAGGGGGCAACTCCTTCCAGGGTTCGAATCCCTGTCCCTCCGCCAAAAAAATGAAATTGACAAGAGGAGTTGGCGTTCTATGATTAACGTCGTTATCGTTGACGATCATGCCTTAGTGCGTTTAGGTATGAAGCGCTTGTTAGAGGATGTTCGTGATATTAATGTTATCGGTGAAGCTGAAAGTGGCGAAGCGGCTATTAACTTAGTGAAGGAAACTAAACCAGATGTGGTGTTAATGGATCTAAAAATGCCTGGAATAGGTGGATTAGATGCAACGCGCCGTTTGATACGTGTTAATCCTAAACTTAAAATTATTGTTGTCACGGTGTTTAGTGAAGGCCCTTTTCCGGATCGCCTCGTGCGTGCTGGTGCGGCGGGATATATTACCAAAAATACCAACGCTGAAGAATTGATTACAGCTATTCGAAAAGTTGTTGCGGGTCAAATTTATATTACTTTAGAAATTGCGCAAAAAATGGCCTTACGTCAGGTTTCTGATGCGTCCAAATCACCTTTTGCACAACTTTCCGAACGCGAATTACAAGTTATGTATATGGTTACGCATGGAACTAAAGTGAACGGTATAGCAAAAAAACTTTGTTTAAGCCCTAAAACAGTAAACACTTATCGCTATCGGCTCTATGAAAAATTGGGTGTGCATAACGATGTCGAGTTAACCCATCTTGCTTTGCGTTATGGGTTATTGGAAGAAGAAGAGAGTTATACCGATAAATCTCCAGAAAATTCAGAGGAATAATATTCTTCTGGATTATTTTTCTAAATTTTTATTGACGGAGCAAGGGAGTTTTTTCTGAGTGATTTTGAATACTTTCTCTCTCATTTTCTACACCGAAAAAATTTTGGCGGCTATTCATCGCTAAATTGTTCAGAAGAAGAGGGACTGGAATTGTAGAAGTTGTCATCGTTTGCCCGTTTAAGGGTTGGAATGATAATTGTTGGTTGGGTACAAAATTATTAAAAAAACTATCTGCTGATTGCCATTTAATCCCCAACTCTTTTGCTTTGCCTAAATCTCTTTGAAATTGACTCACTAACAGCAGGTTTTCTAAATTTTTTCCTTGAGCCAGTAAGGAATTTTTTAAAGTGCTTATTAAACTGGGAGTTCCTTCTTTAAATAGATAAGAAGGGCATAGAAAAAAATTGTTGGCAATTTTTAAAGGTTTCGCTTCCGTTTGTTCTTTAGGTAATTCCCAAGCTATATTTGAATATTGATTGAAAAAACCAATGATTCTTTCGATATTTAATGGATTTGTATTCGATATGAAATAGATAGGTTTATTATTTTTATCTATTAAGTTTCCTAAGCGCTTAGTTGATTCAATATCCCATATTATCAATGAATTCCAAGTTCTTTCTAATAATTCAGTGCTTTCTTGGGCAGGCAAGAAATAAAAAATAGCTTGTAACTTGCTGATAAAGGCATTAGTAGCTATTTTCCCCAGTTTATAACCATTAATTGAGGAAGTTATTGTTAAGTATTTTAAGCTAACCCATAGTTTGCTGTACCATTCGAAATGTAACCTGGATTCGGCATATTGGTAATGCAAGCTTGAAAAATTATCTATGACGTGGGAAATGGAAGCAAGCCGAGGGATAGCCGATAAATTAATGATATAAATGGGATCATCGAGGTTATTTTGCATAGTTTGTTTCCTAAATTATTTAAGGGGTTAAAAATGCATGTGATCAAAGTGCTTAGATAGCCGCTTTGTATACGTGTATTTCGACGAGCTGAGGATCACATGGGGTTGTAGGCGTGCTGTCTGCAGAACTATTGAGTAAAGCAGTATAAAAATTTTCTTTGTCGATAGTTTCTAGTGCTAGTTTTCTGGCTATTGACTGTTCTTTTGGATAACGATTAACGAATAGGATATCGTCTTGAGTCTTAATCTCATTTAAATAGATTTTCAGATGCGTGAGTAAGCTGGAAGTAGGTTTAAATAATTGGGTCAAAAAACTCTGAGATTGTTTTAGCAGGATTTTATAAGCATAGGACAAACAAAAATAGACTGTTCCATGTTGCTGAGTTAAAACATTATCTGCTGCTGAGTCGGAAATCCGACTCACGGCTAGCGGCAAAGCAGGTAGTTCATCAGGTAAATTTTCTAAAAATTCTAAATAGACGTGATTAAATCGAAAATTTCTAAAAATAGTCAATATTTTTTCAGCATGTAGCGCATTAGTATCACCAATAAAATAAATCGATTTTCCTTGATGAGTGAGTTTGATTAAAGCATTGAATGCTTCACTCGATTTTTGGTCAAGCTCAATCAAAGAGTTCCAGGCCGCTACTAAATCCGTTGATTTATCACGTGATAATCCTAAAAGATTCAGCAATTCCGAAATAAATTCGTCTTTAGTTTTCTTTCCTAAATTAAAATCACTTACAACTTGGGATTGAAGAATTTTTTGAAGCAATTTTTTACTAAATTCCTCGTGTTCTTTTATTATTTCCTCACAACTAAATAGATCGTCAAGAAATTTTCCATGTAAATTGGCAAATTTTTCTCCAGCCACGTCTTTATTAAATATTATAAATAAGGATAAAGGGACGATTAAAACTTTTTTTGGTTTGAGAATAGTGCGAGGCATAAAAAATCCTATTTTTTTACTAAAGTCCTAATTTTTTATCTTACTTTTTTTTTAGTAGAGTGACAAGAAAAATAAAAATTCTGTGAATTTATTTTTAAATTAAAAATAAAAATTTTTCATCAAATAATGAGTCAAAATTTTCACAGTAGTGCAATAAATTACCTAAAATCTAGATGAAAAATATTCTATTTAGCATAACGCTAGGCTTTAGACTATGCTTCGTTTGCTTGGTATTGAAATGAAGGGTGTGCCTAGGCCCTGAAGCGCGTTACTAGGCGAGTTTAAAGTCTGTGGGCAGCGGATTCATTTTTATATTACGATATAAGGAGGTTTTTTCGGATGTCACTATTAAAATCATTTATATTATTCTTGCTATTGATTTTTTCGCTCAGTCCCGTTTGGGCGCAGGATACGGATTGTTGTGTTGAGTTGCGCCATGAAGTGCAAATGATTAAAGATCAATTGAAAAGTCAACAAAATCAACAAATTAATGCCTCTAAGGAATTGAATCAACAACAGGTGACGACCAAAACTGGCTTTAAAGGTGTGGGTGTTTTGGTGGATGCCTTGGTTACGCAGTTTCCTAATTTACCCGCATTAAAAACGGTTAAACAAATCTTTGATAACTTAAATAAATAAGATGTTTTGGTTAATTCAATAGGCATCAATTAAGTTAAAATGCTATAGAGTCAAGTTATCCCACATTTTCTTTGTGGGATAGCCCCTATTTCAACTGGTTGGTATTGCAAACGTACCGCCTATGTATCTTGAATTGATCAAGAACTATTCGCTAATATGGTGCTTTGTTTGCTTTTAATGGGTGATGGTGGTGACTGTTGAGCGTGTTCATACGGCAAAATTAAAACAGCAACTTGCTTTTATCAGTCAAAGTGCCGGCGTTTATTTATTTTTAAATGCCGAACAACAAGTGCTGTATGTGGGAAAAGCGCGCCATTTAAAAAAACGTATCACTAGCTATTTTCGTGGTCAGCAAAGTAGTCGCGTTGCGTTGTTGATGAGACAGGTGACGACCATTGAAACCACCAGCACAGAAACTGAAAATCAAGCCTTATTACTAGAAAGTAACCTCATTAAGCAGCTGAAACCGCGTTACAATATTTTATTACGTGATGATAAAAGTTACCCGTATATTATCTTAAGTAAACATCAAAGTTATCCACGCTTAGCTTTTTATCGTGGTGCCCGAGCCAAAGATTATCGCTATTTTGGACCGTTTCCGAGTATCTTAGCTGTCAGAGAAACTTTAAATTTATTACAGAAATTATTTAGAGTTCGTTCGTGTAAAGATAGTTTTTTTCGTAATCGCACGAGGCCATGTTTGCAGTATCAAATTAAACGCTGTACGGGCCCTTGTGTCGGTTTGATTACACCAGAGAATTATCAGCGTGATGTTACAAATACCGTCTTATTTTTACAAGGAAAAAACCAAACCGTTATTGATGATATTGCTGAACAAATGGAATTGTCTGCACAGGACTTAGATTATGAGACGGCTGCTCGTTTGCGGGATCAAATTGCAGCCTTGCGTGAAATTCAACAAAAGCAAGTTATTACTACCGGGCAGGGGAATCTGGATATTATCGGTTTAGCCCAACAAACCTCGCATTATGTGTTGTATGTCATGAATGTACGTCATGGAAGATTACTCGGCGGTAAAGCCTACTTCCCTGATGTTCCTCTTAAACAGTCAGCTGCTGAAGTATTATCTGCGTTTATTAGTCAATTTTATTGTCAAACTGAAGTATCTCATACCATTCCGGAACAAATTATTTTGCCGTTAAAAGTGCCCGAACAAGATTGGTTAATGGCGACCTTAACTGAACGTTCTAAACATAAAGTTAAACTATTGAATAAACCGAGTGGTGAAAAAAAGCATTGGTTAAGCTTAGCCAATGAAAATGCGCGACATGCGTTAGTGGCGCATCTTTCTGATAAATGGGTTTTTTATAAACAACTCGAATGTTTACAAACGACTTTGCAGCTGGATAATTTACCACAACGATTAGAATGTTTTGATATCAGTCATACACAAGGCGAGGCAACGGTGGCATCGTGTGTTGTTTTTGATCAACAAGGTCCACGAAAAATGGATTATCGACGTTTTAATATTGAAGGCATCATACCCGGAGATGATTATGCGGCGATGCGCCAGGCAATGATGCGACGTTATAAGTATTTGAAAAATGAAGAAGAGAATTTACCAGATATTTTGCTGATTGATGGCGGTAAAGGTCAATTAAAACAAGCCGAACAAGTCTTAGAAGAGTTGCAGATTAGTGGCATCCTAATTATTGGTGTGGCGAAAGGGCCGAGGCGACGATCGGGTCTGGAAAGCTTATATCTTTCGTCACGTTCGCAAGCTATCACGTTACCCGCCGATTCATTGGCTTTACATGCTATTTTAACCCTACGTGACGAAGCCCATCGCTTTGCTGTCACCGGTCATCGTGGGCGGCGTGCAAAAAAACGCCGTACTTCAGTATTGGAGGATATTCCAGGTATTGGCACGAAACGGCGACGAGAATTGTTGCGTCAGTTTGGTGGATTACAAGCCTTACAAAATGCCAGTGCCGCGGACCTTGCTAAGGTACCAGGGATTAGTAAACGTTTAGCCGAGCAGATTTATTTAGCTTTAAAAGCTTAAACTAACAGGTTACACTACTCATATACTCACAGTAATCGGCTTTTTGGCAAGTGCTGCGAGCAAGCCTATAAAACTTTTGAACGGCTAGCGACTGGTATACACCCCATGGGTATCCCCAATATATTGACTTTACTGCGCATTCTTTTAATTCCAGTTTTTATTTTATTATTTTATTTACCGTTTCGCGGTAGTCATATATTGGCCGCGATCATTTTTATTTTTGCTGCCATGACGGATTGGTTAGATGGATATCTAGCACGGAGTTGGGATCAAGTTTCTAAATTAGGTACTTTTCTCGACCCAGTGGCTGATAAATTAATTGTTGTTACGGCGTTGATATTATTAGTCGGTGATCGAGCCTTACCTTATTTAGCGGTTCCCGCTATCGTTATTATTTGTCGAGAAATTATGGTCTCGGCATTACGTGAATGGATGGCAGAAATTGGTCAACGTAAACGTATGGCAGTGACGATGTTAGGAAAAGTAAAAACAACATTACAAATGTTAGCTATCATTTTGTTACTACTTTACAAACCCGGTGCTTGGATAGGATTTGCTTTGTCAGGTTATGTATTACTTTATCTTGCTGTCTTTTTAACGTTGTGGAGTATGTGTTTATATTTAAAAGCAGCTTGGCATGATTTATCTTCTTGACAGTATTTTTGATGCAGTTACAATATGACCCGTTTTGCGGGAATAGCTCAGTTGGTAGAGCGCAACCTTGCCAAGGTTGAGGTCGCGAGTTCGAGCCTCGTTTCCCGCTCCAAGATTTTTTATTGTGAATAGACTTTCAGCCATCGGAGCGTAGCTATTTTGAAACAAAAGATGTAGAGATAAGATGAAAAGTGATTGTTAAAATCTTAAGTAATCATTTACAATCCAATCAAATCGGTACTGTTTTTTTAGGCTATCTTCAGGATGTCTTAAATTAAATTGGCTGGGTGGCAGAGTGGTCATGCAGCGGCCTGCAAAGCCGCGTACGTCGGTTCAATTCCGGCCCTAGCCTCCAAGTAGAGAGCAAGAAAGATAATAGTTATTGCCCGGGTGGCGAAATTGGTAGACGCAAGGGACTTAAAATCCCTCGGTGGTAACACTGTGCCGGTTCGAGTCCGGCCCCGGGCACCATATTAATTCAGTTTATAGATTACATTCGTCAGGTATTACTGATTGTATTATTTAAAGAAGTCCAATGACATTTTTAGTTACTGAAAAATGTATCCGTTGTAAATATACCGATTGTGTCGAGGTGTGTCCGGTTGATTGTTTTTACGAAGGACCGAATATGCTGGTGATACATCCTGACGAATGCATTGATTGTGGTTTGTGCGAACCAGAATGTCCGGTCAAAGCTATTTATGTCGAAGATGATCTCCCTGAAAAATATAAAGAATTTTTAAGCTTAAATAAAGAATTCGCACAAAAATGGCCAAATATTACCCACCGTAAAGATCCACCGCCCGATGCGGATGAATGGAAAGATAAAGAAGATAAATTACAATACCTCGAAAAGTAATATCACTCACAAGAATGGAGTCTAACCAATAAAAATAGCGTTTAATTATTCTCGATTAAATAATACCTAAACCTAAAATCAATAATATTTATGGATGAAAGTAATAGTAATAAATCCCATTTTAATTTACAGCCTGTTGACAACAATTTATTGGAATTAGTGCAAAAAAATAAAACGATTCCTACTTTTTTAAATACTCTGATACCCAATGATCCCAGACTGCGCTGCCTAAAAAAAGCCATACATAAAGGGAATTTTCGGGCACGGATTTGGAATAATCGCCATTGTAATTTATATCTGACTTATCTTATTCAAGAAAAAATGATTCCTTTTTGGCATGGGATTACGGCCTATGTGTATTTGATTGCAAAAATGCAATATACACAGACACAAGATTTACGCATTGAAGATCTCGATGTTAAATTTAATTATCAAGTCAAGATAGTGCCTTTAGTCAAAGCGGGGAAAATAACCGAGTTGGGTTATCAATACTTATTAGGTATGATTGATGAGTTAGAAAAATTACAGGTTACTTTGAATTTCGATCAATTAGCCAATTATATATTAAAGCTGCCACGTATCGAGCAGTGGTTAATCAACACTGAATTTAGCCATCATATGACATCGCTTGAGGCGAGACGTGATGCTAATCGGTTAGTATCGGTATTAATCAATAATCTACCATTGGTACAAAAATTAGCTTCAACGTGTTATGAAGATCCAACCACGCATTATTTAGTTCCTTCTTCATCGATAATCAATTATTGTTTATCAACATTGACTCGTCAGCCAATGCGCATGCGTCCGGTTTTCGGTAATCCGGGTTTAGCCACTTTATACCGCTGGCATACACAGGATTATCATCCGGTATCATTGTATGCCCCACAAATTTTATCGAACCCCAAAGAAGCGGATGGTTACCGATGTGGTCCATTCCCTATGTGGTTGCATGATATTGGTCATACCTTTTGGGCGAGCATGCTATCAAAAGATCAACGTAATTATATTTTCATGACGTATATTCCTGCATTACGTCGATTAAAAGACGTAGCGGAAGCGTATAAGGATGATTCAAGTATAGAATTTTTTAAAGAAGCGGATAAAAAAGCTTACGATTTTGATTTGACAGCTATCTTGGATTACGCCGATGTCAACACACGTTTTGATATCTATTTGGCACATACGATGGGTAAGAATCCGATTTACCCGAGTTGTTTGTACAACGGAATGTATGAATATGAAGCAATAGGCCGAGCAAAAGGCGATGCGATTTATTTTCTATTGCATTGCGCTTTGTATAATCCAAATTTGCCAGAAGCATTTAAAAGAATTTATAAAACTTTAATAAACCATATTACTATTGGAAAAAGTTATCGAGACCTACGTATCATTAACGCATTGAAACTATTAGCTAAAAATACAACCTCTCATCCAGAAGTTTTATTTGCTCATGATCTCCCTGGATGTCAGGTGAGTGTATTGGATTGGCAAAGACTGTTAAATTCAAGCCGAACGAGTGAAGAGTTCTGGCAGGAAATGACGGGTAATGGGGATCGGGCGGAAGAGCTGTTGGACTTGATCGAACACGGACTGATTTTTTTTCATCCTTATTTGCCACTGACGGCGCTAAAAAGATGGGCGCTGCTCAATTATTTAGAAAAACAGCAACCTGTCTACGCAAACATTAGCAAAGACGGGTGCGGTAATGTTACTATCAAACCCAAGTTTCAAGCAAAGTTTTTTAGTATCCCTGAAAATGATTCCAGCGAATTGCTTTCAACTGAGGCTAAGCATTATAAAATATAATTAAAATGAAACCCATCACACTGTTAGCAATTGATACCTGTACTGAAGCCTGTTCGGCAGCCTTGATGCACCAAGGACAGGTTCAGGAACGTTATCAATGTGCACCGCGCGCGCATACACAATTGATTTTACCGATGATGCAGTCCTTGTTGGATGAAGCAGGTCTCAAACTAAAGGATCTCGATGCATTAGCTTTTACTCGCGGGCCGGGGAGTTTTACAGGAATACGCATAGCGGCCAGTATTGTTCAAGCCAGTGCTTTTGTCGCCGATTTGCCAGTTGTGTTAGTTTCTAGTTTACACTGTTTGGCTCAAGGTGTTTATCGAGAGTTGCAAACGAAACAAGTGTTTGTAGCGATCGATGCGCGCTTGGAGGAGGTTTTTTCAGCCACTTATCGTCTACAGGTAGAAACCACTATCATGCAAGCTAGCAGTCCTGAGCAATTAAGCTTACCCCAACAAATCGAAGCAGATTTAACAAATTTTGTCGGTGTTGGCAGTGGTTGGGATCGATATCATGCGTTATTTGAAGAACGATTCAAGAATCAGTTGCAGCAATGGCTGCCACAACGCTATCCTAGGGCTTATGACGCCGCTGTGATTGCTGTCGATGCTTATCAGCGTGGCGAAATAGTGACAGCGGTCGAAGCTTTACCTACTTATTTAAGAGAAACAGTCGCTTTACGACGAGGTTCCGATGGATAAATATTTGCTCAGCATTTTAGTTTGCCCATTATGCAAAGCGAGTCTAGTGTATGAAAAATCAGCTCAAGAACTTATTTGTCGTTTTGATCGTTTGGCTTACCCCATTAGAGATGAAATTCCTATTATGTTAGAGTCGGAAGCGAGAAGGATATCTTTAGAAGAATATGATCGATTAAGTTAATCCGTCGTCAGGAGTTTATGAAGAAGTACTCACTTTTCAAACTAAACAATAGATTAAATTAAACAGATAAAAAAGGTTAAGGCGTCATGACAGATGATTTACAACAAATTATTGATCAAGCGGCTCAGTCGATTTCTCAAGCAAAGCGTTCTTTTGATTTAGAACAATTGCGTAGTACGCTTTTAGGTAAAAAAAGTGCTTTAAATGATTACCTTAAAAAACTAGCTCAGTTGCCGGCCGCAGAGAAACCTAAAGTAGGGCAAGCCGTTAACCAAGCGAAGCAACAGATAGAAGCCTTATTGAAAGCGCAGAATGAATTATTAGTCAATCAAGAAATCAATGCACAATTAGCACGCGAAAAAGTAGATATCACCTTAGCGGGTCGCGGTCAATCTATTGGCAGTTTACATCCGGTGACACGAACGCGCGAACGCATTGAGCGTTTTTTTACGAGTGTAGGTTTTACTGTGGAGCAAGGTCCTGAAATTGAGGATGATTATTATAATTTTGAGGCACTCAATATCCCGAGCAATCACCCGGCGCGCGCTTTACATGATACGTTTTATTTTCCTAATGGTTTACTGCTGCGTACGCATACTTCGCCGGTGCAAATACGTGCGATGCAAAACGCTAAACCACCCATAAAAATGATAGCACCCGGTCGTGTCTATCGTTGTGATTCCGATGTCACGCATACACCGATGTTTCATCAAGTCGAAGGATTGTTAATCGATGAATCCGCGAATTTTTCTGAGCTCAAAGGTTTATTAACTCAATTTTTACAACAGTTTTTTGAAAAAAACGATCTAGAAATTCGTTTTCGTGCCGCTTATTTTCCCTTTACTGAACCTTCGGCTGAAGTGGATATACAATGTGTGATGTGTGCCGGATCGGGTTGTCGCGTATGCAGTCAAACCGGATGGTTAGAAATTTTAGGTTGCGGTATGGTGCACCCTAACGTACTAGAAAAAGTCGGTTTAGCTTCCGATAGATATCAAGGCTATGCGTTTGGTATGGGCATCGATCGCTTAGCTTTATTACGTTATCGAATTCCCGATTTACGTTTGATGTTTGAAAATGATAGTCGTTTTTTAGAGCAATTTTAATATGAAATTGAGTGAACAATGGTTACGTACTTGGGTTAATTCTAAGTTAAGTGTTGACCAATTGGCCGAACAGCTGACCTTATCCGGTTTAGAAGTGGCTGCAGTGCATCCGGTTGCCGGATCGTTTAATCGAGTCGTCGTAGGCGAAGTGTTAAGCGCGGCGCCTCATCCGGATGCTTCGCGTTTACAGGTCTGTGATGTGAATATCGGTGCTGATCAATCTCTGCAGATAGTTTGTGGTGCCAAAAATTGTCGAGCGGGTTTAAAAGTTGCTGTCGCACAAGTGGGCGCGCAATTACCAAAGAATCTGTTGATTAAAGAAGCAAAAATACGCGGCGTCGTTTCACAGGGCATGCTATGTTCCAGTAGTGAACTCGGGCTTTCTGAGGTACCGTTAGATACCGGGATTTTGGAATTACCTAACGATGCACCGTTGGGTAAAGATATTCATGACTATTTGCAATTAAATGATCATTGCGTGGATATCCATTTGACACCGAATCGTGGTGATTGTTTAAGTATCAAAGGTTTAGCTCGCGACGTAGCCACCATAACGCAGCAGCCTATGACTTCTTTTCCTATCGTTAAACAACCTGCTGTTATAAAGGATAAAATTAAACTTAATGTCCTAGCCGCTGAAGCTTGTCCGCATTATGTTGGACGGATAATCCGTAACATCGACACTCAGGCTAAAACACCTTTATGGATGCAAGAACGTTTGCGTCGTAGTGGTGTGCGGAGTATTCATCCTGTGGTGGATGTGACCAATTATGTGATGTTAGAACTGGGTCAACCACTGCATGCTTTCGATCTGAAGCAATTAAAAGATGAAGTCTGTGTACGTTACGCCAAGTCACAAGAGCGCATCCATTTATTAGATGGTAAACAGGTTGTTTTAGATGAAACCACCTTAGTGATTGCAGATAATAACCAAGTACAAGCGATTGCCGGTGTTATGGGAGCAGCCCATTCAGCTGTGACTTCGCAAACTCAAGCGCTATTTTTGGAAAGTGCTTATTTTAGCCCTGCCTGTATAGCCGGACGTGCTCGACACTATGGTTTGAATACCGATTCTGCGTATCGTTTTGAACGAGGCGTTGATCCTGCTATGACTGTGTCGGCTTTAGAACGTGCTACACAATTACTCACGGAAATAGTCAGTGGTCAAGCAGGGCCGATAACACAGGTGCAATCAGCGGCCAAACCGATCACCACGATAAAATTTCATCCGGCGCATCTAAAAAAATTTTTAGGCTTTTCCTTAAGCGAAGAAAAAATAAGGGCTATTTTTTCCAATTTAGGGATCGATGTAAAGCGTATTGACGCACACGTATGGCAGACGACACCGCCAACTTGGCGTTTTGATCTCTCATTAGAAGTGGATTTGATTGAAGAGATCGCGCGGATTCATGGATATCAGCATATTCCGATCACTATGCCGAATAATCCAGTAAAGTTTCTTCCACAACCGGAAACGCAACTTTCGTTAACACGCGTACACGATTTACTTATCGACCGGGGCTACCGTGAAGCCATCAATTATAGTTTTACTGAGTCTAAACGACAGCAAGCACTCATCCCGCAACGAGAATCTTTACGTTTGTTGAATCCGATATCCAGTGAGCTTTCTGTGATGCGCACCAGTTTGTGGCCGGGTTTATTGAATGCTTTGCGCTATAATCAACAACGACAGCAGTTGAGCGGCCGTTTATTTGAAACGGGCCTTTGTTTTCATCTTCAGAAAGGGAAATTGGAACAGCAAGAGTATTTAGCGGCGGTTGCTAGCGGTCAAAGCTTACCGGAACAATGGGGTGTTGCGAATACCCCCTTAGATTATTTTACGATTAAATCTGATCTGGAAGCATTGATTAGTCTAACCACTAAAACGGATATTCAATTTATGCCAGGAACCCATCCGGCTTTACATCCTGGATTATCCTGTAATTTGCAAATTTCTGATAAGATTATTGGTTATATGGGTGCATTACACCCTAAACTAATCACAGAATTAGATTTAATCGGTCCTGTTTTTTGTTTTGAACTTGAAACTTCTGCGATTAGTGAGAGACCGTTACCTCATTTTAAACCTTATTCTAAATTTCCTATGGTGCGACGGGATATTTCGTTTTGGGTCGATAAAAAATATCCTGCCCAAACTATTTTACAGGCAGTGAATCATAAAGGGGGTGAGTTGCTGTATCGATCCTTTTTGTTTGATGTATATTTTAACGAGCAAGAACCACAAAAGCATAGTTTAGCTTTAGCGTTATGTTGGCAGCATCCCACACGTACTTTGGTAGATGTCGAAGTAGATAGCTTAATGGAAACTATCATAGGTGTACTAAAACAGAATTTTTCTATTCAATTACGGGAATAGAGTACTGTGAGTCAAGTTTTAACCAAAGCGGATTTGATCTACAGCTTGAGACAACAAGATCCAAGTCTTAGCCGGCCTTTAGCCACAAAACTAGCGGATGCTTTTTTTGAAGAGATTATATTAGCTTTAGAAAGAGGAGAGTCAGTAAAAATTTCCGGTTTAGGCAGTTTTCGACGGCGTAGAAAAAAGGAACGACCAGGGCGAAATCCAAAAACCGGCGTTACTACCTTGGTGACTTCGCGGAATGTGGTTTTGTTTCAAGCGAGTCAGAAATTAAAATCACAATTAAAGACTCAAAAAAATTAATATTCGTTTTACTTATTGTGTGGCTGGATTTATCGCAATGACGCATCTTTAGAGAGAGGATGCTATTACTGTGATTAATTTGTAGTTGCGAGTTTACACGACGGACATTACAATGTGCGCTCTTCGGGGCGTAGCGCAGCCTGGTAGCGCACCTGCATGGGGTGTAGGTGGTCGCTGGTTCAAATCCAGTCGCCCCGACCAACATCGATTGACTCATCTTACCTGTTTTTACCGATTAAATAGAATGAATAATGACCAAAAAGGCTTTAAATCCGTTAAAATCATTTGCTGTTTACCAATAATTACTGTTTATCTTTGTCGGCTTAGTGTAGGATAAATTGGTGGAATGTAAATTTTCATTAAAAGGAATTTGTGCTGTTACCTAAAATCGGGAGATAAGCTATGGCCATTTATGAAAATATCTTAGTAGCGATAGATTTACATCCGACCTGTGATGAAATCATATTAAAGCGCGCTCATGCTTTAGTTAAAGGAGGGCATAGCCGCTTATCCGTAATCCATGCGGTCGAACACATTAATGCCTACGGTGTGGCACAAGCTTATCCTGCCGTCATCGATTTAGAAGGCGAAATGCTCTCTGAAGCGCAAAAACAATTGGCTGAAGTGTCGAAAAAATTTGATATTCCCGCTAAACATCAATTTGTCGAAGTCGGATCGCCTAAGGTGGTGATACTTGATAAAATGAAGCAGTTAAAAGCAGATTTAATTATCATTGGTAGTCATGGTCGACATGGTATTGGTGTATTGTTTGGTTCTACCGCCAGCGCGGTCATCCATCATTTATCTTGTGATGCGTTAGTGGTGAAAATACCTGATCTAAAAGCTTGAAGCGTTCATATCAGTATTAGCCTGATAAGTCAGTCACTGTATACGTCAATCAGCGAGACAAACTATCTTGCTACTCTTTAGTTTTTTAATAGTTCGGTTTGAATTTTTTTAGTATAAAAAATATTCCCGAGTATTTTTTATACCATTAAAAATTTAATTATTATTTAATCAATTTTCATCATACTATAATAAGAGCAATCAATAATAATAAATAAGGAGAATAGTATGAATCAATCCGATGAGGTTAAAGGAAAAAAAAGTCGATACCTTTCCGGTGATCTTAATGCCACTCATCAAAGGGAGGCATTAAAAAAGTCAATTAATCCGTTAAGCCAAACTGTTCAAGAGAAAATGCAGCCAGTGACGCGCATTTTGCGAAAATTGTAAAGAAGCGTTAAAAAGATTAGATAGTGAATTTCCTCGTTTAATTACAGATACTAATCTATTAGTAGAACAAACTAAAAAATTACTTACCATTAAAGTAATCGCGTTTGAAAAACATTATAAGGAAGCTAATAAGAGAGTTTCAATTTTTGATCAGCCAACCGTGTCTGGCATGGAAAAAGAAAAACCCCGATTAGTCTAGATTTAGTAGAGTTAATCAACAGGCTCAGTGCTTGTTGATTAACTCGTTAACTACGGATTAGTATTTATTTTGCATAATCTCTTTTTTTTTGTTTTTCTTTATCTTTTTTTGCTTGAGCAGTGTCTGATTGGATCATACTAAATAAAGTAGATCCAGATAATCGTGAGGTTGTAATAGGGCTGTTATTTGATGCAGCAAGTCCTGATGAGGAATTTTCTGTGATTTCTGTTGCTGATTGTCCAGGATGATTAGGAAAGAAAACCTTATGCCATTTGTAATCGGAAGGCCCTGCTTGTGGTGAGATAGGAGCTGCCTGTTTGCCTGGATTAATACTCTCCCTTTTAGTAAGTAATTGTTTAGCACGTCTCGTTATTTTCATGTCAAAGCCATATTCTTGTATACAATAGTTTAATTGCTCAGTACTTGCTGTCTTCAATCCAGCAAATTGATTTTGGTTGCGCATTGCATTTAAAAAGGGCTCAATGTCATTATTATTGTAATAGCGTAGTTTCTCTAACATTGATAGCTCAACGGTGTTAGTTTTAATCATTTCACTGGCGATAGAGTTCGCTAAGGGGGGATGGGCAGTTGCCGCTATTGTATAGGCACGCAAATTGGGCGTGTTGACTAATTCATTTTCTTTTTTTTCTTCAATTGTAAATTGGTTTATTTTTTCTTCTCTTGAGAGTAACGTATTTTTATACGCAACTAAAGAATCAAAATGTTGTGCAAATTCTTCTTCGCTCATCGATTTGATATCCGCATACAGTTGATACATACGTTTGCTAAGTTTATCCATTAAGGCGGGATCGATGTCGACTTTATTTTCACCTAGGCCAAAATATTTATCTTTGGGTCCACAGGCTTCCAGTGACCATCCACTTTTGCGATCATGTGTTTTGCCAGGTTGATCAAAATAACATTTCATTTTTACCCGTTGGTGAGAGTCTATGCTGTCTGAGATCGATTTAGACGCAATAAAATGACCTAAATCTCCTTCTGGGTTAGCAATGCCAACCAGGCGATAAGTTAAATGACCAGATTTTTGTTCTTCGGTTTTTCTACTCACGCGCGGAAATTCTTTTTGTTCTTCAGCAAGAAAGTATTTGGTATTCGCATTGAGTTTGCGCATTTGCTTGATACCTTGCTTTAGTGCTTCTTTATCTTTGATGTCAATAAAGAGATTTCCTTTGCCTTCATGACTGATAGCTGATTTTAAAACGATTTTTGAGATCCCTTTAACACTAAAGTACATAGAAATATCGGCTATTAATTCTTCAGGTGCAGTATTTAACTGAAGTATACGATATTCGGGCGAGACTTCATCAGGTAAATACAGTCGTTGTAAGACTTTATTGTTTAATTTATCAATTTCGATTTCAAAAGAGCCGGTATGAACGTGCTTATAATAGTTACCTTGGCTAATTTTAACAAAGTCATTGGTTGAAACACGTTCAGAATCTTTTATTAATATGCGGTGCGAGGGTTCATGAGAAACTACGTGGGTTAAATTTCCTTGTACATCTATCTTCATATGTGAATGAGGAAAGGCCTTTGAAAAGGCCTTTTTATAACTCCATTTTGAGTTTCCGCCTAAATTGGAGCTAAGAAAAGGTTGACACTCAAAAACTAAGGCTTCGCTATATTGTCCAATTTTCCCTTTACGAAGACTGAGATCGATAACGTAAACATAACAATTATCTTTCATTAATCACTCCTTAATTGAGGTTTAGTATTAGTTTAAATTCTTATTATTAATTAACTATTAAGAAACCTTAAAATTTAATGATCTCCTACGATGCTATAAAAATTTATAGAAAGATTATTAGTAAAGTTTACTTATCATTGCGAGCGCATAGTAATCTCTAGCTGGATGACTACGTTCATTGCGAGGTAGGTAATTTTTTAAAAATGAAGGCTTTAAAAAATACCTCCGTTGTAAAATTTGTTTATCTTAAATTTTTGAGCTACAGTAAGGGGGTATTACTGACAAATGAACCAAAAATAAGACGTTTTAGTGTGGTATGTGAGTTTCACTTGCTTAAATAAAGGAGTATTTATGTTCAAAAGTCCGAGCGTTTTAGACTGGATTGCACTAGTTATCTTATTTATCGGTGGTTTGAACTGGGGTTTAGTCGGTTTATTTCACTTTGATTTAATTACCGGCATCTTTGGAGATTACAGTCCGATAGCGAGAATTATTTATATTATCGTTGGTTTAAGTGCTATTTATGTACTTGTCCGTGCGATTAGTTGTTGTAAAAACCATGTTTCAGTACCTTAAATTCTAATCGGTTTGTCAAAAAACCTCCCGTCTCGTACGGGGGGATTCTATTAGGATTTAGTTTATCCCATAACCAATTAAAGAAATTACCCGAATGGGCAGTGTGTTATTCCAACAAATCAGCACTTAACTCTACTTTTTCTATTTTTTCAAAACGCGAGGTGATTTTATCTGCAGAGGTTTTAGCGTCTTGAATATCGGTATAAGCTTGCTGAATATGGCGGAATAAATGATCCATTCGTTGTTTAAAACGTGAAAAATCTTTGGCCAAAACACTCAGATGTTCTTGGATTAAATGAATTTGTTCACGGGTTGCTGCATCTTTTAAGATAGCGCTGGTGGTGGTTAGTACCGCCATCATAGTTGTCGGCGAGACTAACCAGACACGCTGGCGCTGCGCTTCTTCGACTAAATCATAATAATGGGCGTGAATTTCAGCAAAAATAGCTTCAGCAGGAATAAATAATAACGCACCTTCTGAGGTTTCACCGGGAATAATATATTTACTTGCGACGGCTTGGATATGATGGCGAATATCTTGACGAAATTGTGCCGCTGCAGCGCGCTGCTCACTTTTTGGCTGATCGATTTCGGTTAATTTTCGAAAGCCTTCTAGAGGGAATTTAGCATCGATGGCGATGCTACCAGTGGGTGCGGGTAACAATAACAGACAATCGACACGTTTACCGTTACTTAAGGTATGTTGCAAACTGTAATTTTTAGCGGGTAAGACATTTTCGATTAAGGCATTTAATTGCACTTCACCAAAAACACCGCGCGAACGTTTGTCGGCAAGAATTTGTTGCAAATTGACGACATTACTGGAAAGTTCGGTGATGCGTTTTTGTGCTTCATCAATCAATGCCAGTCGCTTCACAACATCTGCAAAGGTGGCAGTGGTTTGGGCAAACCCATCGAATAAACGTTTTTCAACTTGACCACTAATGGCAAGTAATTTTTCTTGCGTGTTTTCGGTTAATTTATCCATACGTTGACTAATATGTTGCAACCCTTGCTGTAAACTATCTTGTAGCAGTTTTAAACTACTGAGTTGGTGTCGATCAAATTGTTGTCGATAGGTATTGAGCTCAAGTAACAGCTGCTCTTTATTGGCAGCCGTATGGCGTTGATCAATTACCCGTGCATCATGCAGTTGATTTAATAAACGATTGATATCTGTCCAACGACTTTCCATTTGAATGAGTTTGTCATGTTGACGTTCTAATTTATAAAAATGCAACAACGTAAAACCGATTAAGCTGGTAAGCAGAGCTAAAGTGATATATATAAAATAGAGGGGCATAAATTTTTCCTACTCTTAGAATGTGCTATGGGGACGATAAAAAGTACCGTTTTTATTATAGGTTTAGTATTAACTTGGCCATGTTTAGCTCACGCTGAGAATAGAGATCAACAACGAAAACTATTTTGGCAGGCGAGACAGTTGTTAATGAGTAAACATTATCAACAATTCTCTGTTTTAAAAGTCAAACTAAAAGATTATCCTTTATATCCTTACTTAATTTTTATCAAATTAAAACAACAATGGCCTTATACAAGTAGTGATGAAATCGACGAGTTTTTGCAAGCCTATAATGATACACCATTAGCCGTAAGGTTACGTGCTGATTGGTTGGGTTATTTAGCTAAAAAACAACATTGGGAAGATTTTATCCATTATTATCAACCTATTTATGGTACACCATTACAGTGTTACTACCTGCAATCGTTATTAGCCACTCAGCAGAAATCATTAGCTTTCAGAAAAATATCAACACTTTGGTTACACGTTAATTCACCTCCTAGCGTGTGTCGTAAAGTTTTTAGTCGTTGGGAACAATCAGGAGGATTGAATTCGGAATTAATTTGGAAAAAATTAGATCGAGCAATGAGCAAAAATAATAGGAATGTCGTACAACATATGGCACAATTTTTACCGCCGACACAACGCCAAAAAATTAAGCGTTGGTATCAAGTACAACGTCATCCTTTATTAGTTAAGCAGAGTGATCAATTTGATCTTGATAATGCTATCGACCGAAAAATTGTATTGTTTGGTATGAAACGCTTAGCGAATATAGAGCCGATAAAATTGGCAGAAAACTGGTCGAAAATGAGTAAAAGTTATGATTTAACCGAATCAGAAAAACAGAGGATATTAGCCGATTTAGCCGTCGGTTTAGCCAGGCGAGGTCACAGCACAGCAGGTGATTGGTTAAAACAAATTAAACCGGCTTATGCAGGTGCGACCTTACGTGAATGGCGGGTACGAAATAGTTTATTAACGGGTCAATGGGAGAAAGTGCTTTTTTGGTTGGATCATCTATCACGAAAAGAACAACACCAAGCGTGTTGGCGATATTGGCGGGCGAGGGCATTAGCGGAGACACAACAAACCGCAGCGGCGAATAGCATTTATGCAAGCCTAGCTAAAGAGGTTGATTATTATGGTGTGCTAGCGAGTCAACGTTTGAAATTAAACTATCATCCTACTACGCGCAGCAGGGTGGGTGATCGTCAAGCGCTGAAAAATAATTCAGCTATACAACGTGCTAAAGAATTGCTGGCCTTAGGTTTTGTTGGTGAGGCACGCCAGGAATGGTTATGGGCATTGGATAGCTTAAGTGTGCCAGAACGCGAAGCGGCTGCACATTTGGCTAAACAATGGGGTTGGTATGATTTAGCTATCGTTGGTGCCAGCAAAGCAAATATTCACAATGATATTAGATTACGTTTCCCTTTTGCGTATCGACGTTCAGTACTGGCTGCAGCGCGTAAAACGCATTTAAATTCGGCTTGGGTCTGGGCGATTATGCGCCAAGAAAGTGCTTTTATGTGGAATGCTAAATCCAGTGCAGGGGCATTAGGCTTAATGCAAATTATGCCGAGTACGGGTAAGCAGTTGGCGCGTGATTTGGCTTTACGTCGAGTCAATTTACTCGATCCAGAACAGAATATTCGTTTAGGCAGTACTTATTTAAGACAATTATTAAAATTATTTGATGGTAATGCAACTTTAGCAACAGCTTCTTATAACGTGGGTCCTAATCGGATTAAACGCTTTCAAGGTTTGTATCAGCGATTACCGAAAGATGTTTGGGTGGAAATTTTACCTTGGAAAGAAACACGTGATTACGTAAAAAGTGTGCGCTTAGCGCGTAGTATTTATAGTCAAATTTAAACTAATTTTTTTCTCATACAGCGTTTTTTGATAGTGAGTTGTTGGGTGAGAAATAAGAAAAACAAGGTTTAACCTTGTTTTTCTTTATATTAACTTTTTTTATTTTTTACCTGGAAAAAATACGGTTCAAGCTTAGCGATGCATTTTTTTCACAACGATGTTATTGGTGACACTGGTGACACCTTCGACTTGTTTAGCAAGCATACCGGCTTTTTGTTTTTGTGACCAATTATCCGCAAAACCGGTGAGTTTGACTTGACCTTTATAACTCATGACTGAAATAGCAAGACCTTTTATCGCAGGGTCGGCTAATAGTTTAGATTTTACTTTTAAAGTGATGACACTACTGTCAACATATTGACCCGTGGTTTCTTTTTGCATAGCACGATGATTGCTCATGGCTATCGTGGCGGCCATAGGTAATGCGATTAAGCCTAAGATAACAAATAACTTTGCTTTCATAGTATGAATACTCCTACTTGAAAATATACTCTTCGCACTTGAATTTTTGTCTGCGTCCGCTTAACTCGCAATCTTCTTCACGGTACTCGCCAAAAATCCAATTGCTGTGAGTGAGAACCTGGATCATAAACCTGGAGCATTTTTGAGTGTAAATTTTATTCTATATAGAGTTAGATTTTAAAATAGATGACTGAATAACCAAATAAGTAACAATACAGCAATAGGGATGCCTAATAACCAAGCAATTAAATATTTCATAATCCTCTCTCCTCGTTTACACTCTTCTTTGAGAATAAATGTTCCTTATAAAAAGATTAGCCAAGTCGACAGATAAATCAAGTTAACTCATTTTAATGGCGCTAGGTGCTGTACAATTTATATACAGCGCCTGCAACGTTTGTATTCGGAGAGCGTTGAAACGAAAAATGATCAGCTAAAAAGGAATATCGTCATCAAATGCTTCGCTGGCCATTTCAGGTAATGGGGTAGTTTCGCGTTTGGGTCGCGTAGCGGAAGTATTCTGTGTGGTAGAAAGGGGGGGCTCGCTGCCTGTCGCACTGCCGCTGCGACTGTCTAACATTTGCATTTCATTGGCAATAATTTCGGTGGTGTAGCGATCTTGACCGGTCGTTTTATCTTGCCATTTACGTGTTTGTAAGCGACCTTCAATATAAACTTTAGAGCCTTTTTTTAAATACTCGGCGACAATCTCAGCAAGGCGTTGGAATAAAACGACACGATGCCATTCGGTGCGTTCTTGAAGTTCACCGGTATTTTTGTCTTTCCAGCTTTCGCTGGTGGCTAGATTAATATTAGCAACCGCCGCACCGTTAGGCATATGACGAATCTCCGGATCAGCACCTAAGTTGCCGATTAAAATAACCTTATTAATACCTTTGGCCATGTTTGAATACTCCCACATTAACAAAATCAAAACAACTATAAATTCTAAATCTTGTAGCGTAAAAAAGAAAGCAATAAAAAGGAGTTTTTTAAAGGTTTCTTTTCGTTATTTTCAAGGTTATAGTGTGGGCTTTCCACAAAGGTTGATAAAGTTTTTAACTTTTGTACCAGAGCTTTCATGTTTATCTATGGATACAATTCGCATTCGTGGTGCTCGCACCCATAATCTTCAGAATATTGATCTGGATATTCCACGTGATCAATTAATTGTGGTGACTGGATTATCCGGTTCAGGTAAATCTTCGTTAGCGTTTGATACCTTATATGCTGAAGGTCAGCGTCGTTATGTAGAATCTCTGTCGTCTTATGCCCGGCAATTTTTGTCCATGATGGACAAACCGGATGTTGATCATATTGAAGGGCTTTCTCCCGCGATCGCTATTGATCAAAAATCAACCTCTCATAATCCGAGATCGACAGTGGGTACGGTCACTGAAATTTATGATTATTTGCGTGTATTATTTGCCCGAGTAGGTGAGCCACGTTGTCCTGTACATAACACCAGTCTCGCTGCGCAAAGTGTCAGTCAGATGGTTGACACTTTGATGGCTTTGCCGAATGAGACACGCCTAGTTATTTTGGCGCCGAAAGTACAAGGACGGAAAGGTGAATTTAAACCCTTATTGGATGAATTACGTAGCCAAGGTTACTTACGGGCACGAATTGATGGGGAATTGGTCGAATTGGATCAAGTGTCCCGTTTAAGTGCAAAACAAAAGCATAGCATCGATGTGGTGGTAGATAGGTTAAAAATAAAGCCAGAAAATCGCTTACGCTTGAGTGAGTCTTTAGCTACTGCGGCATCCTTGAGCGAAGGTTTAGTGACGGTGATCGTGCAAGATACGGCAGGAAAAACGAAGCAAGAATTGGTTTTTTCGGAACGTTTTGCATGCACTGAGTGTGGCTATAGTATTAGCGAGTTAGAGCCACGTTTGTTTTCTTTTAATAATCCAGCCGGCGCTTGTCCACAGTGTGATGGCTTAGGCCATGAGCTGATTTTTGATGCTGAAAAAGTCATACCACAACCGGAGTTAAGTATCACACACGGTGCAATTCGGGGATGGGATGCACAAAACCCTTATTATTCTTTGTTATTATCGACTTTAGCTAAGCATTATCAATTTTCTTTAGAGTCACCTTTTAATGAATTACCAGATACTATTCAAAAAATTATTTTATATGGTAGTGGTAAAGAAGAAATAAAATTTCACTATGAGAGTGAAAAAGGCTATGTCTATAATAAGAAAAAGCCCTTTGAAGGGGTGATACCAGTGATGCAACGTCGTTATCAAGAGACGGAATCACATTCGGTGCGAGAAGATTTAGCCCGCTATTTAGCTTCTAAACCCTGTAGTAGTTGTGATGGCACCCGTCTTAATGTTGCTGCGCGGCATGTTTTTATTGCCAATAAAGCGATTACTGATTGGGTTGCTTTACCCCTCGATAAATTAAAAGAATTATTTGAAAAATTAAATTTGTCTGGTCAACGGGCACAGATTGCTTCACGTTTACAAAAAGAAATTATCGATCGTTTAAATTTTTTAATTGATGTTGGTTTAAATTATCTGTCACTGGATAGGAGTGCAGATACCTTATCTGGTGGTGAGTCGCAACGGATACGTTTAGCTAGTCAAATCGGCTCAGGTTTAGTGGGTGTCATGTATATTCTCGATGAGCCATCGATAGGATTACATCAACGCGATAATGGCCGTTTATTAAGTACTTTACTTAGATTGCGCGATTTAGGGAATACGGTGATAGTTGTCGAGCATGATGAAGAAGCGATACGACACGCAGATTATGTCGTCGATATGGGACCAGGCGCCGGTGTGCATGGTGGTCGTGTGATTGCGCAAGGATCACCGGCCGCGATTATGCGAAATCCAAATTCATTAACGGGTCAATATTTATCCGGTGAGCGACGTATCGAATGCCCTAAAAAACGACACAAATTCGATAAAAATCACGTCATCAAACTATCAGGTGCAAGCGGTAATAACTTAAAACAGATGGATGTTGAAATTCCTTTGGGTTTAATGACCTGTATTACTGGCGTGTCGGGTTCGGGCAAATCGACGTTAATCAATGATACTTTATATCCACTGGCTGCTAAAAAATTGAATGCGGCTATTTTACCGCAAGCTGCGCCGTATCAAGCTATCACCGGTTTAGAACAATTGGATAAAGTCATTGATATTGATCAAAGTCCCATAGGTCGCACGCCGCGCTCGAATCCTGCTACGTATATTGGTTTGTTTACACCCATACGAGAACTCTTTGCTGCCACGCCTGAAGCGCGTTCGCGTGGTTATATGGCAGGGCGTTTTAGTTTTAATGTGAAAGGGGGTCGCTGTGAAGCGTGTGAAGGCGATGGTGTACTTAAGGTAGAAATGCATTTTTTAGCGGATGTTTATGTGCAATGTGATATCTGCAAAGGTCAGCGTTATAACCGTGAAACCTTAGAAATATATTATAAAGGGAAAAATATTTATCAAATTCTAGAAATGACCGTAGAAGATGCACATGAGTTTTTTAATCCGGTGCCGGTATTGGCACGAAAATTACAGACCTTGATCGAAGTAGGTCTAGGCTATTTGCACCTCGGTCAAAGCGCGCCCACTTTGTCAGGAGGCGAAGCACAGCGCGTCAAACTGGCTAAAGAATTAAGTAAACGTGATACGGGTCGTACACTCTATATTTTGGATGAACCAACGACGGGTTTACATTTTTATGATATAGAACAATTACTGAAGGTTTTATATCGTTTGCGCGAGCGCGGTAATACGGTGGTGGTGATTGAACATAATTTGGATGTGATTAAAACCGCCGATTGGATTATTGATCTCGGTCCAGAAGGAGGCAGTAAAGGCGGCGAGATAGTCTGTGTGGGTACGCCCGAGCAGGTCGCAAAACAATTAACTTCTTATACCGGTCAGTATTTGAAACCTTTGCTAGGTAAGCGAAGTTTAACGAGCGAGGATGGTAGCCGTCATGGTTGAATTTTGCATAAAGAATAGGAAAAAGACACAGGTTATAAAAGAAAAAACCCCTAGAACAGGGGTTTTTTTATCACTGAATGTGTGTTTGGTGATTTTTAACCGAAAGTAAATCCTAGACCTACTGTGGTCATATTAATGTTATTCGGCTGATTTTTACCAATGGGTTGAATATGCGTAAAAGCAGTATCAATAAACACATTAGAAGTTATATTATAAGTAACGCCCACACCTGCTTCAGGTGCCCAGCTATGTTTAGCTAGTGGTGCAACAATTGATTGCCCATTTACTACATTACCTTTTAGATCATTGACTAAATAAGCCATACCTACTTTAGCATAGACATCAAACTTACTGGTGATAGGGAAGATACCCTTTCCAACGACATCAAAAGCATGTTGGTTCAGTGTGACAGATTGCTTGGCGAGACTAGATTTTACATTAGCTTTTTGCTGAGCTAATTGTAAATAACCCATTTCAACCGCCCAGTTTGGGTTGAATTGATAACCAATAGCTAAACGACCCGCTAAACCACCTTGATATTTGGAAGAAACTTTTCCTGAAGGAAAAGGCTTTACAAAGTGCTTGCCGGTTTTGGCATAACCTACTTGGCCTTCAACATAAACGCCTGGAGTAGTTGCATTAGCAGCCACCATACCAAGCGCCGAAACACCTAATACGCTTACTGCGATTATTTTTTTTAACATATTATTATTTTCCTCGTAAGATTCAACTAGTTAAACAGGTTCTTATTTATCATTTGTATAAATAGCTGTCAACTTTTTTATCAAATATATTGATAAATTTCAAGCCAAGGAGGATCAATCTAGCCTTTTAGCTGGAAAATTTATACTTATATTATAGGGATTTCAAGTTACTCCATATCACCTGATAGGCGCTATAGCCGCCATCAAAGTGATGTATGATTTTACGTGATAGAAAAGAAAAACCCCTTAAAAAAGGGGTTTTTTTTAGTTTTAAGGGTTTAAACGAAGGTTTAGCCAAAGTTGTAACCGAGACCGACAGCAACAAAATCAATGTTACCGGGTCGGTTTTTTCCTAAAAGTTGGATGTGTGTCCAAGAAGTATCTAAAGAAACATTTGGAGTAATATCGTAGCTCACGCCAACTGCCACTTCTGGAGCCAATTTTCGCTTAGCAATGTTTTGAATGGTAGGGCCAAATCTTTCATCATCTGAGCTGAGGCTAAAATCAGTCGTCACATAGGCGACACCTAATTTACCATAAACGTTAAGGTTACTGTTAACAGGGAGGATACCTTTAGCTACTAAGTCAATGGCATTTTGATCGAGCGCTACATCACCTACGACTAGGCCCTTTTGACTATCCGTAACAAGAGTGATTTGCTTTTGATTAGTTCGAATATAACCCGCTTCTAATGCGAAGTTTTGATTAAACTGATAACCAATCGCTACTCGGCCAGCCAAGCTCGAGTTTGATAAATTATTATTTGGAAGTTTATCATTCGATTTTAATTTCATATTGTTATTGGCATAACCAATTTGGCCGGTGACATAGAGACTAGGCGTTGTTGCATTCGCTGCCATTGCACTTAAAACAGAAACACCTAACACCGTTGTGGTTAGAACTTTTTTAAACATTATTATTATTATTCTCCTGAAAGAGTTTAACTAGTCAAACGAGCAACTATTAAACAATTAGATTTAGTTTTATTGTCAATTAATACCAATAACTAAAAACTTAGATAGAGGTACTAATTAGCTTAATTTTTTAATCAAGAATAGTTATCTTAATAAAAAAACCCCCTTAAAAAATGGTTTTTTTTGGGGGTTTAAACGAAGGTTTAGCCAAAATTGTAGCCGAGACCGACAGCAACAAAGTCGATGTTACCGGGTCGGTTTTTGCCTAAAGGTTGGATGTGTGTCCAAGAAGTATCTACAGATACATTCGGTGTAATGTCATAGGTGACACCAATAGCGGCTTCTGGCGCCCATTGATGTTTGTTAACCCTAGCGACATCATTAAGATCATACGTGGTAGTAGAGTGTCCACCTTCTTTAACCGTTTCCTTAATATCACTGGTTAGATAAGCAACACCGAGTTTACCGTAGACATCAATGTTGTTACTGATAGGGATAATGCTTTTGCCCACTAAATCGAGTGCATTTTGTCGTAATTTTAATGATGATTGTTCTGGGCTTACAAGTACATTAACTTTCCTTTGACCTAATTGTAGGTAACCTACTTCTACCGCAAAATTTTGGTTAAATTGATAACCTAGTGCTAAACGACCTGCTAAACCATTATTGGATAGGTTATTAGCTTCAGCTTTATCTTTATTATGAAGAAGATTAGCGGTATCGGTTTTGTTACCCATCTGGGTATTGGCATAACCGACTTGGCCTGTGACGTATACACCCGGTGCAGCAGCATTCGCTGCCATAGCGCCTAATACAGAAACACCTAATACAGATGTATTTAGAATTTTTTTAAACATTATTATTATTCTCCTGAAAGGATTTAACTAGTTAAACGAGCAACTATTAAACAATTAGATTGGTTTATTGTCAACGTCTAGGCATAAAAAAATTTTCTTTATTTTATTTTTTTGTTTTTGTGAAAAATTTTTTTAAAATGTAAACTTTCTATTTTTATTTAATGGGTTAAGCATAACGTATGCGAGGAAAGTCGTTTTTTTCAGTAATACTCGTGAATCTCGACTCTAATCGCTGCAGTGTTGAGGTGAGTTTTATTCTTTAACGAACACAAAAGCAAAAACCCCTAATTAGGGGTTTTTTGAGATACTTGTGCAAGCTAAGCTTAGCCGAAGCGATAACCGACACCGACAGCCAAGAAGTCTATGTTACCAGGACGATTGCTTCCCAAAGGTTGGATGTGTGTTAATGAGGTATCGACCGTCACGTTAGGTGTGATGTCATAACCCATACCAATAGCTACTTCAGGTGCCCATTTGTGTTTGGCAATCCCTTGAACGGAATTGAGATCAGTCGAAGTAGGGATTCCATTTTCAATCGTGTCTTTTTTTAACTCGGTAGTTAAATAAGCAACGCCCAATTTCCCGTAGATATTTACATTAGAAGTAATGGGTAAAATACCTTTGGCAGCGACGTCAATTGCATTTTGTTTATTATATTTAGTGATATCTTGTTTAGGTTTATTAGATTTTCCTTCAGATAATTGTAAGTAACCTACTTCTAAACCAAAATTTGGTGTGATTTTATAACCCAGCGCGATGCGACCCGCCAGTCCGTCATTAGCTAAAGCGATTCCAGTATTTGATGAAAGACGAGATTTCATGTGTGTGTCAGCGTAACCTGCTTGACCACTCACATATAAACCCACAGGCAGTGCTGCATTCGCATTCATTACAGCGCATGCGCTGGCAGTTAATACACTGGTAATGAGTATTTTTTTAAACATTGTTTTTATTTTCCCCACGGAATTATTATTATTAGCATTTACTATTTAATCGTTAATAGCAACTAATGTCAATTTGTTGAAAATTCACGTGGTGAATACATTTTATCGATTCCTGCCTACTCGCCATGATGAGTAAGTTGGATTATCCAAAATAATACGACACGCCGAGTGAGTAAAAATCGCTGCTCGGCGCATGATTACTACCCCCTATTTTTTGGATACGATTCCAAGAAAATTCGACAGGAACATTCGGTTTCAATGCATAACTCACTCCTAAACCAAACGTTGGTTCTAAGGTTTTAGAATAGCTATTCGTTGTGCCGTTGTAAGGAGGATTAATGATAATTAAACTTCCTTGTGAGTTAGGGCGTAGATAAGCAATGCCTAATTTTCCATAAAGACTTAATTTAGTGGTGACGGGAAGTATTCCTTTTGCAGTTAAATCGAATGCACTGGATTTGCTGGATGCACTGGCGATGTAATTATTTGTGCCGAGTGAAATATCGGCGTTACTAAAATGGCGATAACCAAATTCCATTGCCCAATGTCGATCAAATTGATAACCAAAACTGAGGCGATAGGCTAAAGCAAGGTTATTCAGATCCGGTAATGGCACCGGAGACGTTCCATTATTTACCGTGACTAAATTAGTCGTATTGATATGACTATTCGCATAACCGACTTGTGCGCCGGCATAAAAACCGGGCATTTCAGCATGTACACTTTGCGTGCTGAAAATAGTCATTGTACTCACCAGCAATAAGGCGGTTGTATTTCTTTTTTGCATAATGCCTCCTAATAATAAATGATTAAACAGTTAAAATAGTTTATGAAAAACTATAAGCACAGATAAAAGATAAAGCTAAACTCTATTTTCAATGCAACGCGTTAACCAAAATAATACGCTAAACCTATCGAATAAAAATCGGTACTGGGTAGGCTGTTACCACCACCGACACCTTGGATGCGTGTCCATGCTAAATCGAGCGGTACAAACGGTGTAATATCATAGCTAAGACCGAGACCGAAACTGGGATTCCAGCTATCGGAATAACCTAGATAATTCCGACCATTGACGAGAGCAGAACCATTTGCTTTAAGATAGGCTAAACCTAATTTGGCATAAAGATTGACATTACTCGAAATAGGTAACATCGGTTTAGCCATAAAATCAATAGCTTTCTCCCTTAAAGAAACGTTTTGGCCGGGTACACCACCGACGCCGGAAAAATCAACATCAGAAAACCGCGTGTAACCCATTTCAAAAGCGACGTTTTGATTAAATTGATAACCGCCAGCGATGCGGCCGGTGAAAGCCATTTTACTATTAATAGATTGCGCAGCGGCATTGGTTGCTTCTTGGTGTGTGTCGGCTGTGCCGAGTTGACCTAAGAGATAAAATCCAGGAATAGACGCACTAGCTACTAAAGGGAAGCAACCTGAAAAAATGAAAAGTATACGCTTAACCATTGAATTTTTGTCTGTATTGTCGTTTAACTCGCAATCTTTAGGGTTATTAATACACTCCGGTCGCTTCATTTTCACGATGCCTTGCCAAAAATCCAATGCCTGTGAGCAAATCGTAGTCCTGATTTTTTTCAACATGAACAACGCTCCTTGTGAATGAAGATCATCAAATTTTATATAGTATACCCATTATCGATGCTTTGCAGTGTGGCTAATCCTATTATACGATAAGCAGCATGAACTACCTACCACGTTGGCGAGCTTATATTGCGTTGCTTCGATTGCATCAACCCATAGGAATATTTTTATTATTGTGGCCTGCGTTATGGGCGTTATGGATTGCGAGTGCGGGCGCCGTAGATTTTAAAATCCTTGCTTTATTTATAATCGGTGCGGTGCTAACACGATCACTCGGTTGTGTGATGAATGATATTGCGGATAGAAATCTGGATGGTTTTGTGGCAAGAACGCAACATCGACCGTTAGCGACCGGTGCGGTGAGTTTGAAAGCAGCGGTGCTTATATTACTTGTTTTAAGCTTACTAGCGTTTCTTGTGGTGTACCAATTGAATGACTTAACCATAGAGCTGGCCGGAATCGCCGTGGTCATGATGGCTATCTATCCGTTTACCAAACGTTATATTGAATGGCCACAATTATTTTTAGGGATCGTATTTGGCGCTTGGTCTATCTTAATGGCTTTTGCTGCAGAAACCGGGAAAATACCGGCTATTGCTTGGTTATTATTTTTGGCCGCTTATGGTTGGTGTGTTGCTTATGATACCATCTACGCCATGGTGGATAGAGACGATGACAGGCGCGTGGGCATTAAATCCAGTGCGCTGGCATTGGGTCAGCGTGAAGTGGTTTTTATTGCCATTTTAGAGACAGTCTTTGTTTTATTATTAAGCCTTATCGGCTTCTACTTAAAGGTGTATTGGGTTTATTATGTGATGTTGGTGTTAGTAGTGGCTTTATTGATCTATCAACATTTTTTAATTAAAGATCGAAAACCTGAAGCGTGTTTTAAAGCTTTTTTGAATAATGCTTGGATAGGTGGTTTAATATTTTTAGGATTTTTTTTCGGTCTGCCTATCGGTCTGCCTAAAATATGATGCACTCATGAAAATCAAAGTAATCTATCCCGGAACTTTTGATCCGATGACCAATGGCCATCTTGATTTAGTGCAACGTGCTGCACGTTTGTTTGAAACTGTTATCGTTGCGGTGGCGAAGAATCCGAGTAAAGTACCGGCTTTTTCTGTGGATGAACGCATCCATTTAGCTAAACAAGTGTTAAACGATCTTAATAATGTACAGGTACATGGTTTTGATGGTTTGTTAATCAATTGCGCGAAAGAATATAACGCACACGTCATTTTACGCGGTTTACGTGCAGTTTCTGATTTTGAGTATGAATTTCAATTAGCAAGTATGAATCGGAAAATGATGCCTAATTTGGAAACCTTATTTTTAACTCCGGCCGAGCAGCATTCTTTTATCTCTGCTAACTTAGTCAGAGAAATTGCCGGTCTCGGAGGCGATGTGGCACAGTTTGTCCCGGCAGTTGTCGCAGAGGCTTTACAAACCAAATTTAAACAAACAAAATGCTAAGAATAGGGGTGAGATGGCTTTATTAATAACCGATGATTGTATCAATTGTGATGTTTGTGAGCCCGAGTGCCCTAACGACGCGATCATTCAGGGTGAGTTTATTTATGAAATTAAGTTCCATCAATGTACAGAGTGTGTGGGTCATTTTGATGCCCCGCAGTGTGTTGAGGTTTGCCCGGTAGCTTGTATCGTCGTTAATCCTGACCATAAAGAAACCCGTGAACAATTGCTATTGAAGTATCAGGACTTAGTAAAAGTTGCTGAAGTGAAATAAAAACACCGGTTGTTTTTTCGACCATCAGCCCCCATAATATGCCTCTTTATAGAATTCCTTATATATAAGAGGGCCCTCATGGCAGTCCAAAAATCACGTAAATCTCGATCCAAAAGAAACATGCGCCGTGCGCATGATGCCTTAACTTCTCCCGCTATCTCTATCGATGCGACTAGTGGAGAAAGGCATATTCGTCACCATATCACCAAAGATGGTTATTATCGTGGAAAAAAGGTACTAAACGTTAAGGAATAACACCTTTAAAATGTCTCGTTATACTCTTGCTATAGATGCTATGGGAGGCGATTACGGCCCCTCCGTCATAGTACCCGCTGTGATTCTGGCTCTTCAGGAAGAGCCAGAGCTACATATTATTCTTGTCGGTGACTTGGATAATTTGCAAAATCAGCTGAAATTGGCAAAAATCAAGCCAGCATCCAGTCAATTGACGTTACATTCCGCGACCCAGGTGGTATCGATGGATGAAGCTCCGGCTTTAGCGTTGCGTAATAAAAAAGATTCTTCGATGCGTGTTGCGATTAATTTAGTCAAAGAAGGTGAGGCTCAGGCTTGTGTCAGTGCCGGCAATACCGGTGCACTCATGGCGACAGCCCGTTTTGTATTGAAAACCATATCGGGCATCGATAGACCAGCTATTAGTGCGATGCTTCCTACGATGAAAGAACAAACCAAAGTACGCGTCTTAGATTTGGGTGCGAATGTCGATACCGAGGTTGAACATCTACTACAATTTGCCGTTATGGGTTCAGTATTAAGTTCTGAGATTGATAATATTTCCAGTCCACGAGTGGCCTTATTGAATATTGGTTCTGAAGAAATAAAAGGTAATGAACAGGTTAAAAAGGCGGCGGAATTATTAAAGAATGCGCATATCAATTATATCGGCTATATCGAAGGCGATGAGATTTATCAAGGGTTGGCGGATGTCATCGTATGTGATGGTTTTGTCGGTAATGTGGCATTGAAAGTAACTGAAGGTGTGGCAAAATTAATGAGTCATTATATTAAACTAGCCTTTAATCGTAATTGGTTTTCACGTCTTTCTGGCTTAATGGCTTTGCATGTATTGAAAGGGTTACGTAAACAATTTGATCCCGCCCATTATAACGGTGCTAGTTTGGTGGGTTTGCGCGGCATAGTGATTAAGAGTCATGGGAGTGCCAATATATTGGCATTTAAAAATGCCATCAATGAAGCGATCTTGGAAGTACAAAAAAATATTCCCGAACGGATACGCGAACAAGTAACCGGTTTATTGAAGGAATCTGAACAGTCTTTATGAAATATTCACGTATTGCAGGCACGGGCAGTTATTTACCAGAAAAGATATTAACCAATGCCGAGCTCGAGAAGAAGGTGGCTACCACGAATGAATGGATAGTTGAACGTACTGGCATACGCGAGCGTCGTATTATCGGCCCTAACGATAGCACGGCGAGTATGGCGGCTGCGGCAGCAAAGCAAGCCTTGTTAGCCGCTGAAATGGTCGCTAAGGATATACAGTTAATTATTGTTGCCACGAGTACTCCCGATAAGTTTTTCCCCAGCACTGCTTGTTTAGTACAAGCCGAGTTGGGTGAAGATGGATGTCCTTCCTTTGATATTGTAGCGGCCTGTGCTGGTTTTAATTATGCGTTAAGTGTTGCGGATCAATTTATCCGTAATGGCGTCGTTGAAACTGCCTTAGTGATAGGCAGTGAAAGCATGTCCAATATTATTAATTGGGAAGATCGATCTACCTGTATTTTATTTGGTGACGGTGCCGGTGCAGTGGTACTTCAAGCCGCTAAAGAACCAGGAATTATTTCTGCGCATCTGCATGCAGCCGGATCATATAAAGATTTATTATCATTAGGTACAGGCTTAAAAAAAGGTGATGTTCCGCATCTTAAAATGCAAGGCAGTGAAGTATTTAAAATTGCGGTTAACAAATTAAGTGCAGTCTTAGAGGAAACCTTAACCGCGAATAAAATAAATAAAAAAGATATTGATTGGTTAATACCGCATCAGGCTAATTTACGAATTATTCAAGCCATGGCGAATAAACTTAAAATGACTCTACAGCAAGTTGTTGTTACGTTGGATCAACATGGCAATACTTCTGCTGCTTCTATTCCGTTAGCCTTAGATGTCGCCGTGCGTGACGGTCGCGTCCAACGCGGACAATTATTGTTAATGGAAAGTTTTGGCGCAGGCTTAACGTGGGGTTCTGCTTTAGTACGTTATTGAATGAAACCCTATTTGCCCTAGAACCTCATAAACTATGTGATTTTGTAAAGTTCAATTTGAGTGAGTAATTATGGATAAAGTAATTATGAATAAAAAAGTTGCATTTATTTTTCCAGGCCAAGGTTCGCAAACATTAGGAATGTTAGCTGAGTTTGCGAAAGAGTACCCTTTAATTCAAGAAACATTTGCGCTGGCTTCACAAGTCCTAAAGTTTGACTTGTGGGAGTTGTGCCAGAAGGGTCCGGAAGCGGCACTTGATCAAACGGAAAACACACAGCCCGCTTTATTGGTAGCCAGTGTGGCTTTATGGCGGGTTTGGCAGCAACAGCGAGGCGTAAAACCGACGTTTATGGCGGGCCATAGTTTAGGTGAATATTCAGCGTTAGTGTGTGCCGGGGCGTTGGATTTTTTGATCGCTGTACGTCTGGTAGCCGAACGTGGGCGTTTAATGCAAGCAGCAATCCCACCGGGTGCGGGTGCGATGGCAGCTATTGTCGGTTTAGATAATGGTAAATTGCAGGTTTTATGCGACTCATTAGCTGAAGGTCAAGTCTTAGCGCCGGCTAATTATAATTCCATCGGTCAAACGGTGGTAGCAGGGGATGCGGCTGCGATCGATCGATTGTTGGAACAGGCTAAACAAGCCGGTGCTAAACTTGCGAAACGTATTCCAGTCAGCGTCCCTTCGCATTGTGCTTTAATGAAACCCGCGGCTGAACATTTGGCTGAAACGTTGCAAACCATTCATATTTCTGTTCCCCATATCCCTGTCGTCAATAATGTTGATGCAAGTATTGAACACGATCCGATACTGATAAAAAAAGCCTTAATCAAACAATTATATAACCCTGTGCGTTGGGTAGAAATAATACAATCGCTTGAAAAACACGGGATCGAAGAATTTATTGAATGTGGTCCAGGTAAAGTGTTAGCGGGTTTGAATAAACGTATGACATCGATACCGACACTCTCGATACAAGATCCGGAAATACTACAAGAAGCCTTAATTGGTTAAGGAAGGTTTATGTTATTAAAGAGTAAAATAGCCTTGGTGACGGGTGCCAGCCGCGGTATTGGTGCTGCAATTGCAGTAGGGTTGGCGCAACAAGGCGCACTGGTTGCAGGGACCGCCACTACCGCTGCCGGAGCTGAAAAAATTTCCCATGCATTCCATGAGCAAGGCTTAAAAGGAAAAGGTTTAGTACTCAATTTAAACGATGAAGTGTCGATAAAAAATTTAATGACCGAATTACACGCATTTGGCTTACCTAATATATTAGTGAATAATGCGGGCATTACCCGTGATAATCTGTTACTGCGTATGAAAGTCGATGAATGGAATGCCGTGATAGATACTAATTTAAGTGCTGTTTTTAAGTTAACACAAGCGTGTTTAAAACCGATGCTGAAAGCGAAATATGGACGTATTATTAATATTGCTTCTATAGTAGGTTGTACAGGAAATCCCGGTCAAGCTAATTATGCGGCGGCAAAAGCAGGGTTAATTGGATTTACCAAAGCATTGGCTCAAGAAGTTGCAACGCGCCATATTACTGTCAATGTTGTCGCGCCAGGATTTATAGAAACGGATATGACTCGTCAATTAAATGAAAATCAACGCACCTCATTGCTGGAAAAAATTCCAGTCAAACGATTAGGCGCAGTTCAGGATATCGCTCATGCGTGTGTATTTTTAGCTTCTGATTGGGCCGATTATGTGACTGGAAACACTTTACATGTTAATGGTGGAATGTATATGAATTGATCAGAATAGGGTTCCAACATAAGTTTAGTTTGTAAGCGGCTAAACTTAATTGCTTAATTTAAGTAAAGTGACTTGCGTTCACTCAATAATTGAATAAACTAAGCGACAGGTTTTATTTATACTAAATAGGGGAGATTCTCAGTGAGTACAATTGAAGAGCGTGTAAAGAAGGTAGTGGTTGATCAACTTGAAATAAAAGAAGAAGAGGCCACTATGGAAGCTTCTTTTGTGGATGATTTGGGTGCTGATTCCTTAGACACCGTCGAATTAGTGATGGCATTGGAAGAAGAGTTCGATACCGAAATCCCAGATGAAGAAGCTGAAAAAATCCGTACCATTCAACAAGCAGTCGATTACATCAAACAACATAAAGTCGAAACAGAAAGCTCAGAAGAAACTGAAGAATAAACTCCATATAAAACAATAAGCAGCAGTAAGCAGCACCAGAATATAAGCCAGTTCATTTGAAGGGGGCGGTAACGTGAAGAAAAAGCGACGTATAGTGGTAACCGGTGTTGGGATGATGACACCGTTAGGTCTTAATACCAAAACTACTTGGGAAGCAATATTGGCAGGTAAAAGTGGAGTTTCTACAATTACCGCATTTGATGTTTCCGCTTTCCCTTGTCAAATTTCTGCTAGCGTGCGATCTTTTCAAGCTGAAAATTATGGTATTTCGGCGAAAGATGGCCGAAAAATGGATTTATTTATCCAATATGGTTTAGCGGCTGCGATAGAAGCAATGGCGGACTCAAAACTAGAAATCACTGAAAAAAATGCGGATCGTATTGGTGTAGCAGTAGGCTCTGGTATCGGTGGATTACCTTTCATTGAAGAAAACAACAGTAAATTAGAACAAGGAGGTCCGCGCAAAATATCTCCCTTTTTTATACCCGGTGCTATTACCAATATGCTAGCGGGCCAAATTTCGATTCGTTATGGATTACGTGGGCCAAACATTGCCGTGGTTACTGCGTGTACTACGGGTACGCACAATATTGGTTTAGGTGCACGAACTATTCTGTATGGGGATGCGGATGTCATGGTGGTAGGTGGCTCGGAAATGGCGACGACTCCTTTAGGCTTGGGTGGATTTTCTGCTTGTCGCGCCTTATCTAATCGTAATAAAGATCCACAAGCTGCAAGTCGCCCATGGGATAAAGCCCGTGATGGCTTTGTGTTAGGTGACGGTGCGGGTATTTTAGTCTTAGAAGAATATGAACGTGCTAAACAACGTAATGCACCTATCTATGCCGAATTAGTGGGTTTTGGTATGAGTGCTGATGCTTATCATATGACCAGCCCAGCACCAGACGGGCAGGGAGCCATGACGGCGATGTTAAATACTTTGCATGACGCCAATATCGATAAAGAAAAAGTGGCTTATATCAATGCGCATGCGACTTCCACATTGCAAGGTGATTATTTAGAATTAAGAGCGATACGTCGCGTATTTGGTGATTATGCTAAAAAGATGGCGATTAGTTCGACTAAATCGATGACCGGCCATTTACTAGGCGCTGCGGGCGCAGTTGAAGCAATTTTTACTATTCTAGCACTGAAAGAACAAAAAGTGCCACCAACGATTAATTTAGATAATCCCGGGAATCCACCTGAACTCAATATTCCCGATGATGATTATATCGATTTAAATTTTGTTCCCAATGTACCACAAGAATTAAAAATGGATTATGCGCTCTCTAACTCGTTTGGATTTGGTGGAACGAATGCTTCATTGCTTTTTGCTCGATTGTAACGCCTATGCCTAAAAGATTGACGCTGGTTGCATTAATCATTCTGTTAGTCTTTTTTTTATCTACTTATTTTGTTGTGCATTATTACCGGTTTTTAGAATCCTCTTTAAATCCTACGCAAACAATACACATCGTATTTAAACCCGGTGCCTCGGTACATCATTTACTCACGGACTTACAAAATCAAGGTTATATGTCACATCCGCGTTTTTTCTTGTTATTAGCCTATGTTAAAGGGGCGACTAATAAACTAAAAACGGGTGAGTACCAATTTGATCCCGGTACTACGCCGGGTCAATTATTGGATCAAATGTTAGCTGGAAAAGCCATTTTCCATCGTTTTACGATAGTAGAAGGCTGGACATTTCAACAATTAATCAGTGCATTAAATAATTTATCGACTGTTAAACATCAACTCAAGCACGTGTCTTCAGAACAAGTCTTAGCTAATTTGGGTTTACCGGCGCAGAATCCTGAAGGTTTATTTTATCCGGCAACCTATTATTTTAGTGCGGGTGCCAAGGATAGTGATTTATTAAAATGGTCTTATCGATTGCTAGAAAAAAAACTACAGGCTGCTTGGAAGGATCGTGCTGCTAATTTACCCTATAAAACAGCTTATCAAGCGCTGATTGTCGCTTCTTTAGTGGAAAAAGAAACGGCAATCGCTAAAGAGCGGCCGATGATTGCGGGTGTGATTGTGCGTCGTTTGCAAGCGGGTATCCCTTTACAGATCGATGCGAGTGTTATTTATGGTTTAGGTGTGCATTATACCGGTAAGTTAACCATTGAAAATTTACGTAAAGATACTCCCTATAATACCTATACGCGCAAAGGTTTGCCGCCCACACCGATTGCGAGTCCTAGTTATGCTTCGCTAGTGGCTGCTTTACATCCGGATCACAGCCAGAATTTATATTTTGTTGCAAAAGGTGATGGGTCACATCAGTTTTCTGCACATTTAGCCGAACATAATATGGCGGTACAACTTTATCAGCTCGATCAACGCTATCCTTATGTGAAGAAAAGGAGATCTTGTCAAAGTTTTTGGTATTTAAGTAAATCCATGCGTTCATTTTTTTGTAAATTGAATGATTTATAAGGTAAAGTTTAATGTTTTTACTTGACGGTAAACTAAGTAAAACTCTTTTTTGCAGTGAGTAGGTTTAATAACGGATGAGCGTTTCTTTTTCCTTATAGTTCTTGATAGTTTCTTTTAGTAAGATTTGTTTATCTTTGTAAAAAAAAGGCATCGCGTATCTTGCCCAAATAACGATAGAAAAATAATTTAAGGACTCATGAAGAAATATACGTTTAATTAAATTTTTGACGTCTAATTCGGATAAGATGATATTATAAGAATTTTTATAGGTTTCCAAAAATATCTCTTTTTGCTTTGTGTTAAGGCCAGTCACGCAGAATAATCTCGAAATATCGTAAGCCGGATCTTCCATGCTAGAGAGTTCCCAATCAATCAATTGCAAGCGCCCATTCATTTCAATCACATTAAAATGATGTAAATCACCGTGTGAAGGCACCTTTAAACATTTTAATCGAGTAAGAAAGCTTCTAATACCTAATAATTTTTTCAATATTTGATAATCTTTTTTATTTAAGATAGGTTGAATATTTTGAAAACATTGAGAGGATTCGTCGATAAAAGAAATTGCGGTTTCAGAATTTTTTTTAAACTTTACTTGTGAATAGTGTAATTTTTTAACTAAATGCGCTAGAGAGATTAATTTACAGGGATTTTTAAAATCAGCGGCTGAAAAGGACTGATAGCTAGGAATGAATTCTGTGACCAGTAAGCTATATTTTGAATAATAAGCAATCGTTTTTAAGGGGGTTAAATTTAGCAATTTAGCTTGAATAAGATTTTGTACTTCTATCGATAGCTCAGGAAATAATGGATTATACGCTTTTGGAAAACGTAAAACGAGATTTTCCTCTGCGTAATAGTAAGTATTATTGGAGTAACCCCCCTTTATTTCTTTAAATTTACTGGGTTGGTAGATTTTTAGTATTAACAATTGCATTAAAAGATTTTTATTGAGTAGCTTTGCTCCTTCTTTTTCTATAATTAAATCAGATAACATCTGGTATAAAAGATTATTCTTTTTTTCTGCAACAGTGTCGCTTAATTGACTTTGCATAAACCTCCTTTATAGTGCAATTGCCTATTTCTTCCATGGATTTCTATTTTTTTATAATAACATGTCTAATGTTATATAGTCAGTTTAGCGACTTTACTAAAATAACTTTTACTTAGAAAGCAACCTAGCTATCGATGGGGTAAGTTTAAGCGATCGAAATATTTTTTCAGTAAAATTTTTGATAGTTTCTTCAAGTAATTTTCGCATGAAAAAATAGCATGACCTATTTAGCCCAAACAAGTATCGAAAAATAAATTAAGGATTCATATCGCGAAACCTTTACTATTATGCGTATAATTGCTGAAATATTTATGTGGAAGGGTTATGCAAATCACTCGAGCACGCTTTATTAGCTTAGAAGGGATAGAAGGAGTAGGAAAATCAACACAACTTAAGTTTGTCGCCAAGTATTTACGGAAAGCGGGTATCTCGCTTACTGTGACACGTGAACCGGGTGGCACAGAAGTAGCCGAAGCGATACGGGCTTTAGTGTTGCAATCTGATTTTTCACCAGAGACCATTATTCCTGAAACCGAGCTATTATTATTTTTTGCGGCGCGCGCACAGCATATTCATTATGTGATTAAACCGGCCTTGCAGCGCGGTGATTGTGTGCTTTGTGATCGCTTCACCGAAACCAGCTACGCCTATCAGGGTGGTGGCAGAGGGTTAGATTTAGCTTTTATTCGTAGTTTGCAGTTATGGGTGCAACAAGATTTAAAAATGGATACCGTTTTGTTACTCGATGCACCGGTCGATATTGCTTTAAGGCGCACGCATCATCGAAAAACCGCAGACCGTATCGAAGCGGAGAAGCAAGATTTCTTTACCCGTGCACGTGCCAGCTACCTAGAACGGGCCAAACAAATGCCGGATTGTTATCATATCATTGATGCGAGTCGTTCATTAAAGGATGTGCAAAAACAAATAAAAAAGGTTTTGGATCAATTATTAACGTTATGGATAAAGTCTGATGAATAATTACTCAGCGCCTTTGCCATGGCAAACCAAACAATGGCAGCAACTGTATCGCTGTCATCAAGAGAACCGTTTACCCCATGCCTTGTTACTGGTAGGACAAACGGGTTTAGGTAAAACTTTATTTGCAGCAAATTTTGCTAAAACCTTATTATGTAAAAATCCAAGTGCGAAGAGTATACAGTTTGCTTGTCAGCATTGTCGTGATTGCGTACTAGTGGCTGCGGGTACACATCCAGATCTGTGTTTGCTTGCTACAGAGAAATCGAAGCGAGGGATTAACATTGATCAAGTACGTGATGTCATTGAAAAACTAAATCATACCAGCCAAGCCACTTATAAAATTATTGTGATTAACCCGGCAGATAGTTTGCTATTGGCCGCCAGTCAAGCCTTATTGAAAAATTTAGAAGAACCCAGTGAGCGTTCATTATTTATTTTACTGACAGAAAAAGTTGAACGCTTGTTACCGACTATTCGAAGTCGTTGCCAGGTGATTCGTTTTCTCCCTCCAGAAAAATCGCTAGCGATGGTTTGGTTAGCGCAGCAACTTCCAGCGTCCGCACCGGTCGATAAACTTTACCATTTATCCGCGGGCGCACCGTTGCTTGCAATGACGTATGCACAGCAGAATTATTATTTATTTTATACTGATTTAGTGGCGGCATTAGCACAGTTATTAAATCAAGGCATGGATCCGATCCAATGTGCCGCACGTTATGTAAAAACGGATGCACAGCAATTATTATCTACGTTGTTAAATGTCGTCAGCGAATTGCTAAAATGCCAGTTACTGAGTGGATATACGGCCATAGAAGACGCGCTAACGCATTTAGCGGCGTGTTTGTCGACGAATTTTTTGTTGCAATATTTTGATAGTGTCATGGCATTACAGGCGCACACAACTAAAATTACGCTGAATCTCTCCTTAATGTTAGAAGATCTGTTTTCTCGTTGGGCTTTACAAGGTAAATCATGTTAGTTGACTCACATTGCCATCTGGATCGGTTGGATCTCGATTATTTTAAAAAAGATCTCAATGCTTGCCTGGATTTTGCTAGAGAACAAGGCGTATTACATTTTCTGTGTGTGTGTATTGACTTAGCTAATTTTCCAGCAGTGTTAGCGATTGCTGAACAGTTTAAAGAGGTTTCTGCATCAGTGGGTGTCCATCCCACCGAACAAGTCGGGGAAGAAGCCACGTTGGATGAATTAATTAAGCTCGCACAGCATCCCTTGGTTGTGGCGATAGGCGAGACGGGTCTGGATTATTATCGCGAAAATACACAAAAAGAATGTCAACAACAACGTTTTCGTCAGCATATTCGTGCCGCCATTGCGGTGAATAAACCACTGATTGTACATACTCGACAGGCGCGTGAAGAGACATTAAACATCTTAAGAGAAGAGGGTGCACAACAGGTGGGTGGTGTACTTCATTGTTTTACAGAAGATTTAAGCATGGCCAAGAGTGCCATTAAAGAAAATTTTTATATTTCTTTTTCTGGTATTTTAACGTTTAAAAATGCGGCTGAGTTAAAAGCTATCGCGCAAAAAGTACCCTTGGAACGTGTGTTAATTGAAACGGATTCCCCTTATCTAGCACCTCATCCATTTCGTGGTAAACCGAATCAGCCCGCCTATGTGCGTTATGTTGCCGAATGTTTAGCACAATTGCGGGATTGTTCTTTAGATAAAATTGCCGAACAAACGACTACTAATTTTTTTACGTTATTTAAGCAAGCACAGCGTGGCCAGTCCGTCAACCGATAGACGTTAATTTTTCAAGAGGATGTTTTTAATGATGCGCGCATGTATTCTTTTCCTGTTGCTATTTAGCAGTAATCTCGCTAAGGCGGAAACGGATGCTGAGCAAGCAACTGCTGCCTATTTTAATTCGATACAAAACCAACCGAAAAAATTAAGCGCTTTTTTGCACGCTATGCCAAAAGGAGGGGATCTGCATAATCATCTTGGCGGTGTTAGTATGGCGGAAAATATGTTGCGCTATGCCAGCCGAGATGATCTATGTGTCAATGCCACAAGTTTTGCTGTAAAAAAAGATCTCAGTTGTTCACACCCTTATCGCATTGCACAAGTGCAAAAATCCTTTATTTTATATAATCAAATTATTGATGCATGGTCGATGAGGAATTTTCAACCAGGTAAAGAATCGGGGCATGATCATTTTTTTGCAACGTTTGAAAAATATTTACCTATTTTAGTTAAGCATCGAGCTGAAATGCTGCATGAAGCAGTAGAAAGAGCGTGTCGGGAAAATTTATTGTATCTGGAATTGATGATTATGCCAGATGACAACAACTCCGGATTATTAGGAAGTCAATTCGCTTGGGACGATAATTTAAACCACTTGCGTGAAAAACTTTTAAAAAGTAGTGTTATTCCTATCGGGTTAAATATTTCCAAGCAATTCGATTATTACCAAAAGCACTTACAAGCATTTTTCAATGGACCTGGAAAGCAGTTGTGTCCAAATTTTAAATTGCGTTATTTATATCAAGTGTTACGCGAGCAGCCGCCTACACAGGTTTTTGCACAGTTGTTAACGGGCTTTGAATTAGCGAGTCGCGATCCCCGTGTCGTAGGCATTAATTTAGTACAAGCTGAAGATGGAAAGCTATCGATGCGCGATTATCGCTTGCAGATGCGAATGGTGGGTTTTTTGCATCGTTTATATCCCCGTGTAAAAATTAGTTTACACGCCGGTGAGTTGGTTCCTGGTTTGGTTCCGATGAGTGGGTTACGTTTTCATATTCGTGAAGCCTTAGAGGTAGCTCACGCTAATCGTATTGGTCATGGTGTGGATATTCGCTATGAAGATCATCCGGTACAATTACTTCAAGAAATGGCTAGAAAGCAGATATTAGTCGAAATCAATCTCAGTAGTAATGCAGCAATATTAAACGTGAGTGGTCAACAGCATCCGATCCTACTTTATCGACAGTATCACGTGCCCATCGCTTTATCGACAGATGATGAAGGTGTATTAAGAACCAATCTGACCGAGCAATTTAAGTTAGCAGTAGTCAATTATCATTTTTCTTATTTTATCTTAAAACAATTAGTTCGTAATACTATTTATTATAGTTTTTTACCGGGTGCGAGTTTATGGCAAGATGCTCATTACCAACATCCGGTTGCACGCTGTAAAGATAGTTTAAGCACCAATAAGTTATTTCTCAGTTGTCAACGTTTCTTGGCTACTAGTCAAAAAGCAGATAGTCAATGGAAATTGGAGCAGCAATTTTTACAATTTGAACAACCCTTTATAAAGCCGCATTACCATTGAGTGCGGCTTAGAATGAAAAAAAGATGGCGGAAGCGATGCCACCAAATAAAGTCCATTTAATCAAATAATAAGTGGGTTTATTCCATTTTTTAATGCGTTTACCGATGCGACGAATAAAATAAACATATTTAAAGATGCGATTCACGCCGCCGGTATCATCGGTTTCATCATTCGGTGCAGCGGCAGCACTCATTAAATAACGCCCCATTAAATAATTAAATTGTTGTGCCCAACGATATTTTAGGGGTCGTTCAATATCGCAAAATAGGATCAAACGATTTTGACCGCTGGTGTTTTCAGCGTAATGAATATAGGTTTCATCAAAAATGACACCTTCACCATCACGCCAACTATACAGCGTGCCGTCGACATTGATATAACAGCGATCATCATTCGGTGTCATTAGACCTAAATGATAGCGTAAAGAACCAGCATAAGGGTCGCGATGACGGGGTAAACGGCTTTTATCAGGTAATTCAGCAAAGATAGCCGCTTTAACTGAAGGCAGTGTTTTTAATAGCGCAGTGGTTTTCGGGCAGTGAATCCCGGCCGAAGGATGATGGCTGTTATACCATTTCAGATAAAAACGCTTCCAGCCGGTTCTGAAAAAAGAATTAAATCCCGCGTCATTGTAATCAGCGGAAGCCTTAATTTGTTGCGCAGCCAAAAGAGTCATGCCTTCTTCACGAATTAGTTGCCAATTTTGACGTAAAACTTCTAATTCAGGAAAATTTTTCAACTTCAGATAGGGTGTGCTGGGCACCGCTGAAAACAGGTACATAAAAACATTCAACGGCGCAAAAAAAGTTGAATGATCAGAAAGTTGGCGCCAAAAAGGATAACGTTTTGTTCCGCGTCGATGAATATAGACGACACACCCGACAAACAAAATCAGTAGGATATATTTCATTAAAATGTCTTCTCCAAAACATGACAAAAATTTTGAGACTTTAAATTTAAAGCCGTCAACTCAAATTAAAAAGGAAAATTTTTAATTACTATAGTGCTTTCCCTTGAGCAAGCAGCGCTTGTTTTTATTCGGCTCTAAGGTTACTATTAGCGCAGTTTCTTTTATTTAAAAAATCTACTAAAAATAACAATAGTGAAACATTCTTTTTCTCCTGTTGCACGCGTTATATTCGCGCTTTTTTCTGTACTTGCGGTTAAATTCCTATTAGCCTGGTTCATCCCCATTACCGCAGATGAAGCCTATTATGCCATATGGGGTACTTACCTCAGTGGTGGGGGTTATGATCATCCACCGATGATAGGATTTGTTTTATATCCATTGTTACAATTCGGTCATCATGGTTTAACGTTACGCTTACCGGCCATCTTTACGAGTCTCATACTGGGTCTCGTCACTTATCTCTATCTAAAAAAAGAAGATCCAGAGCGCGCGGCTATGGCTAGCATCTTATTAATGATTGCACCGATTAGTCTATTCAATATTATCATTACTACCGACACTCCGTTATTTATATTTTCCTTTTTATCCGTTATGTGTGTATTACAAGCTTTACGGAAGAATGATGAGGGTTGTTGGTTCGCTCTCGGTGGTTTGTTTTTAGGTCTGGCTTTTTTTTCAAAATATTTTGCTTGTTTATTAGGTTTAGCGTATGTCGTGTACTTTCTTTTTATTGCGCCGAACCGGGCTCGTCTCATCGGTTTAGGTTTATTGGTCTTATTCGCATTGCCTTTTGTATTACAGAATATCTATTGGAATTATCAACACGATTGGTCGAATATTTTATTTAATATTTACAATCGAAATAATGATATGGGTTTTAGTCTTAAAACATTATTCGGATATCTGTTAATTTTACTGTATCTTATCACACCGCCATTAGTATTTGCTGTAACTCAATTTCCTAAACAGGAATTAAAACAACAGGCTATATTTTATTTCTTTTTTATACCGTTGCTATTCTTTTTTGTACTGAGTAGTTTCAAACCCATAGGATTACATTGGCCGCTTGCCTTTATTCCTTTCATTTATGTTTGGGCTGGTTTGTATTTAAGTACTGAAAATCTGAGAAAATTATTAAAATTTACAATTTATTGGAGCAGTATACAGCTTATATTGATTGCGAGTTTACTGTTTACTCCGCTTAAATCTATACAACATCATAATGTTCTGGCTTTAAGCTATAACAAGATCGTCTATTTTTTTCATCATAAGCCTATCAATGACTTTCTGAAAGAAAAATATCCACAACCTGTTATTTATGCCAGTCCTAATTATGCCGATGCGAGTTTATTTTTTTATGATACCCATTGTTATGCATCGGTATTTTTAAAGGGTTCTTATCACGGTCGAGAAGATGATTTAATTACTAATTTCAAAACTTTCAACAAGCAAAACTTTTTAATTTTTTCACGTACACCGCTAGCCTATAATGATTACAAGCCTTATTTTCAACGCGTGGAATTACATACTTTTTATTACCAACAAGCCCCTTTTTATTATTTGATCGGAACCAAGTTTAATTATCCTGTGTATCGACAAAAAATATTGAAAAGCATTAATGATACCTATTGGATCGACCCACCCTATTTACCTCATGCCCCCAGTTTTTTTTATTTAAAATATTTTAATAATTAAGCGAGAAAGTTAAGCTTATCCGATTAAGCTTAAAAATTCAGATCGAGTTCGTAGATCTTGTCGGAATAAACCCAGCATGACCGATGTTTTCATGGAAGCTTTTTGTTTTTCAACACCGCGCATCATCATACACAGATGTTTGGCTTCAATGATAATAGCGACGCCTTTTGCATCGAGTACTTTCATTAATGTATCAGCGATTTGACGGGTTAAATTTTCTTGAATTTGTAAACGTCGTGCATAAAAATTAATAATACGTGATATTTTTGATAGGCCAATGATTTTCCCGTTCGGAATATAGGCAATATGACAGGCACCAATAAAAGGCAATAAATGATGTTCACATAGCGAATATAATTCGATATCTTTGACTAAGATCATTTCTTCCATTGTTGAGCGAAACACCGCGCCATTTAAAATATCATCTAATGATTCGCGCGAACCACTAGTTAAATAGCGTAAGGATTTAGATACGCGTAAAGGTGTGTTTTTTAACCCTTCGCGTTCCGTATCTTCTCCGAGTGCAGTTAAAATAGCTTTAATGTGTTTTTCCATCGGCATTTATATTTTCTTGTTTAATTTAATGAGTCATCTATTTCCAGGCTGGAATGGCTGCACCATGAAATAATCTATTTGCGGCGGCCATTACCTCAGAGGAATGGATTGCCTTAATTAAATAAATAAATTTTGGATTGTTTTTATTGTTTGCTTTGACCACCAATAGATTAGCATAAATAGAGTTTCTATTTTCACTGAACAACGCATTTTGCTGTGGATAGAGATGGGCTAGCGCAGCATAGTTAGCATTAATCACTGCTAAATCTACATCAGCGAGTACGCGCGGTAATTGCGCGGCATCCAGTTCTTTGATCTCTAAATGTTTAGGATTATGTCGGATATCTGCCACTGTCATGAGTGTGTCTTTATGTGTGTCAAGTGTCAATAAGCCGGCTTGACTAAGTAGCAATAATGCACGAGCTTCATTACTTGGATCATTGGGAATAGCGACTATTGCATGTTGTTTTAGATCACTTAAATGTTGAATTTTCACTGAATAGATAGCCATAGGATAAATAAATAATTTAGCGATGACTACTAAAGGATAATGTCGATTGTGAATTTCGTTAGTTAAATAAGCTTGGTGTTGAAACATATTCGCATCGAGACTGCCGTCGTTCAAAGCTCGATTGGGTAGCGAATAATCAGAGAATTCAATTAGTTTTATTTTTAAGCCATAATCTCGTTGTGCCACTTGTTTAGCAACTTGCATGAGTTCGGTTTCTGGTCCGCTAATCGTCCCTAAACGAATTTGATTAGGGTTTTCACGATGATGGCAAGCACTTAAGCTTAAGAAGCTACTTATCAGTAGGCATGTTAATGTGAAATGAATAATTTTATTTATCATCTTAAATAATTCCGAGACAACTTCAAAAGTTTATAGGCTGCTAAAAGCTTAGCAGGGCTGCATAGAAAATGAAGGCATTAACTCCATCACATTACGGCGCTGATCACGGTAATTTAGACTTTACTTAGCGATGGTTTAATCGTTTAGTCCAATAATCACCCAGATGCTGTATGCCTTGCACTAGAGCAATGAGGATCACTATCGTCATGATCATCACTCCGGCATCAAAACGTTGATAACCATAGCGTATGGCCAAATCACCTAGACCGCCACCACCGACTGCTCCCGCCATAGCGGAATAGCCAATCAAAGTAATGAAGGTCGTCGTTAATGTGCCCACCATCCCCGGTAGGGCTTCTGCTAGTAAAATAGCTGGGATTAATTGCCAAGTGGTTGCGCCCATGGCGATTCCTGTCTCGATTAAACCGGAAGGTAATTGGTTGAGATTATTTTCTATCATGCGTGCAAAAAATGGTACGGTTGCTAACGTTAAGGGTACGATAGTAGCACTAGTCCCTATTGACGTCCCGACTAATAAGCGCGTGAAGGGAATGATGGCTAGCATTAAAATGATAAACGGAATAGAACGCGCCATATTAATAATTAAAGATAAACTTTTGTTCAGTAACGGCATGGGTAATAAATTAGTTTGTCGCGTACTAAATAATAATACGCCTAAAGGTAAACCCAATAGCATAGCCAATAGACCGGAGAAAAACACCATATAGAGTGTTTCCCCAGTGGATGTGAGTAACTCAAACAATAGATTCATTGATATAGCCCATAACTTCTACAAAAAGTCCTTTATTCATTAAAAATTGTATACCTTGAGGTAAAGAACTCTGATCACCTATGACTTCGACTACCATAATACCTAAGATAGTTTCTTTTAGACATTCGATATTAGCTTGTAAAATATTCAGATGAATACCCATTTCACGCATAACATGGGCAATTAAAGGTTCCGCTGCGGCTTGTCCTTGAAATATGATTCTAAGTACGGCATGGCTATCCAGTTTTTTTTGCGCATTGAGTCGCTTTTGCAATAGAGGAGGGAGCTCATGTTTTAAGGACAAACTCACCAATTTTTTGGCTAAGTTAGTTTTTGGTGCTGTAAAAAAACTGACGATATCGGTGACTTCAACGATCGATCCTTGATCCAACAAGGCAACACGGTCGCAAATACTTTTTACGACATCGATTTGATGAGTAATTAATACGATAGTAATTCCTAAACGCTGATTAATAGCTTTTAATAATTGGAGAATAGTTTGCGTAGTATGTGGATCCAGCGCGGATGTCGCCTCATCACAGAGTAATAGCTTGGGCTGACTGGCTAATGCACGTGCAATAGCCACACGCTGTTTTTGTCCGCCGCTAAGTTGTGCAGGATAAGCCTCTTGCTTGTCGCTTAAGCGAGTGAGTTTTAATAAAGGCTCAATCGCGGCTTGAATTTTTGATTGAGAACAATGGGCAAATTTTAACGGTAAAGCAATATTTTCATACACCGTTTTGGCGGCAAGCAAATTGAATTGTTGAAATATCATGCCTATCTGTCGTCGCACTAAACGTAAATCAGAGGGGTGCAGTGTGGTTAATTCTTGATTATTAATCCATACCTGTCCTTGGCTAGGCCTTTCTAACAGATTGATACAACGTACCAGTGTGCTTTTGCCGGCACCACTTTGACCTACAATACCCAATATTTCTCCTTGGCGAATCGTCAGATTAATGTTGCGTAGGGCATGGTGAGTGGGGCCTAAACTATTATAAATTTTCGTGATATTAATAAGTTTTATCATCTTTTAGGTTATCCATTTCAGCTTAGAAAGCTTGGTTTAAAAGTGTTATTGGTGCTTAGTTAAAGAATGTAACAAGAATTTTCTCATACTTATTTTGCAGATTTTGCGTGGCTATCTTAATTCAGTTTTATTCGTTAAATCAACGTGGCTTGATTCCTAAAGCTAAGTCTAGAGGGTAGCGCAGAAAAATTAAATGTGGGTCTATATCGATAAGACTTAACTATCTATCATTTTTTATAATAAAAACTAAAGTTCGAAATAAAAATTTTTTTTTAAAGTTTGAATGACTTGACACTAATCTTTAAAGTACATAGCATATATCCTAAGAAGATAAATTCACTGTAAATTAGCTTAGAAATAATAAATAAGTATGACTCACAACGATAGTATAAGATTAATTAAAATTAATTTTTTATTATAATTCTCGTTGATGGTAGATAGTAATGTATGCATTAAAAAAATAAAATTTAAAAATTAATGGATGATTTTATGAATAGTCTTGAAAAACAACCCACCTTAGAAGAACGTTCCGCTCTATTGATAGAGGATGATATTTTTTGTCAAAAGGTGCAAAGCCATTGTCTCAGTGAGTTAGGATACACAGTCGAAATTGCAGGCGATGCAAAAACAGCAATTGATCGTGTCGAGCATTATGTTTATCATCTTATTATATTAGATTTAGGCTTACCCGATCAATCCGGTGAATTAGTCATTCGGGCTACACGTGAGTTCGCCACCAACCAACAAACACCACTTATCGTAGCCACAGCCCATGCTGATGGCCCTATGCAGCAAAAGTGCCTATATTTAGGCGCTGACGTGGTGTTTATTAAACCCTTTAACAAACAAACCTTGGCTAGAGCTATTGATTTTTGTCATTCTCGGATCGAAGAATTGGCTCGAATTAATTAGCATCAAGCTTAAAAATCAGATAATTAAAGGTTTCTATAGTTTATCCCATAACCAATTTAAGTAGATTAAAAATAATTGTGTTAAGTGGTTTATTTTAGATTATATTATTAGAGTTAAAATATGTTTCTTGGTTATGGGATAATTAATTAGCTAAATCTTTTTAAAGGAGGGAATGTGTTAATAGATTTTGCACCCCAATTCATTAGCTGTTTTAAATCGTTATTACAAACTCTCGATAGCTGTAAGTCACATATTCAAACCAAGCTCATTGAATTACCACTATGGGTGGATAATGGCGCCGATGAATTTGTTAACCATCGCGATAAAGTTATCTTCGCCCTAGGAAACTTTAGTCCGACCCAGGGTTTATCTCCCCAAGAAACTTTTAAATGTCCAGGTGTTGTCGCCGGCACGAAAGAAACTTTAGGGCTTATTGATGAGGTTAATCAGGCTAAAAGTACTTTTAAACAACTCGTACGTACATGCCACCAAACGATGCAACATGATATCACTAAATTTGTCCGTGACACCTTGGCGCATGCCGGTTATCCAGGTATTAAACTGAAACAAGTTTTTCGGCATATTATTTATATTAACTATCATCCGCGACGCATTGCTTGGGCTAAAGGAAAACACACCACCAGTAAACAATTATCAAAACAAGCTTCAGAAAAATTACTCGACAAAGCAGGGCAGGGCTTACATATTGAAATACAAAAAGCAAAATTAAGTGCCTTATCTCATCAAACTAAACTCATTAAACATCGCGCTATTAAACCTGGTTGGGTAGTAAATATTGGTGCATTTAAAGAGAACAATTACTCTGTGTATGAAGATATTCGCACCGCTTTACCTTTATTTTATTTACATGATCAGCAATTGCCGAATCCTATCGTCTGTTTTAGTAAGCCGCGTGTAGAAGATCGTAAGATGCGTGTAGATAAGCAAATCGAATCGGTTGCTTTTTTACCGTCGATCAGTGTGTATCGATATAAAAAAGAAGTGATTAATTAATTATAAATTAAATATCAAGTCACCCAATTATTAATTAAATACATAATAGGTTGTAGTTTATTCTGCAACATGCTTAAATTTTATTGACTTTATTTTTTTATTAAAAAATAAGTCGTCATCTGAATACAAATTTTAAAAAACTTGAGGGAATATTATGTTAAAAGATGAGGCAAAGTCGAGAAAAAAGCTTGTCGGTAAGCAACGTAAAATCGAAAAACAATTACCGCATAACAAAAACGAAGCTGCCCATATCAACTTGCCCACACCAAAAATCTGTCGATCCTCCTCTTATTGTACAAGACCTTAATAAAAAAGTTGGAGATATAAGTTACTCTAGCTTATCTCCTTATTCTAACACCTAAATCCATACTCTAGGCTTAAGCTTTCCTAATAAAGGTTTAATTTTATCTTAAGCTCAAGAAGCTACACTTAATTAAGAGTCAAGTAGCGTGCTTGGCTGAAGGAAATTTAAATCGATCAATGCAATGGGGGTCTTATGTTTGAAACGCATGTCGCATCAGCACTAAGAAATTTACAGGATAGAAACTTTCACCAATTTCTCAGTAATTCACGTCGTATAGGTCGTCTGATTAAAAAGGAATGGGATGCTAAACTTTATCAAGAAAAGAATAAGACTGCTGAAAAATATAAATTTACTTCAAATCCTGTATTTAAAGAATTTTTGGTCACGGTGATCGACGGAAAGTCTAACACAAAAACTGAGCCAACTTATATTAATGAGCTTAAAAGCAAATTATCGGATCTAGCACTTTTTTTAATGATATGGAAAGACGATCCGTATCTTTCAGAAGAGTTTGAAATAGAACAGTCAAACTTATCAAAAACTGAAAAAAAAGAGAGAAAAAAGCTACGTCAACTGATAAAGTATAAATCATCTCTCGATAAAGACGATCGCTATGCAATCAATATCGCTCTTCAAACCATGGCATTTATTCTTTGTCAGCAAAGTAACAACTTTATAAAACAGGAAGAAAAAACTAAAGAGATTCATGCTATCGATTTTGAATGGAAAAATAGTATTAACTTCTTTAAAAGATTAAACAATAAACAAAAATTAATTCAATATATTTCCATTCATATTAAGAAACTCAATAAATTTGCAGCTTATCGAAGCCTTAGTATCAACGAAGAGTCGCCTTTAAACCGACAAGAAATAGAAAAAATGGGTGAAGCTATTGCCGCTTTTCAAACATCCAATAAAAAGAAAAAGTTCCTCAAATATGCTGGAATCCTGCTGGCATTCATTGCCGCATTAGCGTGCGGTATCTCAATCGGTGCGGCTATTATTTTATTGTTTCCCACCTTGTCAATAACTGCATTCATCTTAGGAGGATTAATTACGCTATTTGGGTTTACAGCAAATTTTGGCTTTTTTTCTAAGAATTTTCCTGACTTTATACTAAACCTAGTAAAAAAAGGAGGTATTAGTGAATATATTGATATTGATGGGAATCGTAAGCAATTTTCTAGAACTTACAAATATCTATTAACACCCTTACTGACATTAGCTTCACTCACCGTAGGCGCAGGAACTACAGCACTTACCTATATCACTATTTTAGGGTTAATTGGGAAATTATTACCCATACTCGCCATCATCTGGCCGCCTCTGCCATTAATTATTGTCGGTGTTTTAGCGGTTGCGGTGGGCATTGCTTTGACGGTTGCGACACTAACCGCCTCGCTAGAATTATTAAAAAAAGTTGCCGCTTTAAACATGAATTTAAAAGAATTAAGTCACTATACCTATAAGAACTGCATAGAATGGTTCAAAAATTTAAAGAATTTAAAGACCCATGAAAAAGTCGGTTTAGTTATTATGTTAGTGTTGCTCCCGGTGGGATTAGCGGGTTTAGCCTATTATCGTTACACTGCTGGTGTTGATTTATCAATCTTTATTGGAATAACCGGTGCTATCGTTATGGGAATTGTGGCCTATATTGCGCAAATGGCTTTTATATGTTTATCCATTAACAAATTAAAAAATGCCTTAATAAAACCTTTTTCATCCACTGCAACTCAGCAAGCAATGGGTATACCCCTTTCTAAAAGCTTATTAAGCCGAGCAAAATCTTTTTTCTCTAATATTTGGTATACACTCGGTCTTTCTATCAATGCGCTGGGTAATTCTGTATTAGTTTATGATGGTTCTTCTGTGTCAGTTGCAGGAGCCGTAGCCTGTGGAGTTAATTCTTTTAGCGGAAACATGCTTAAACCTGATACGAATCAGCAGAAAAGAAAAACAGCCACAAAGGCGTTGATTAATGAAATAGAAAATTTTAATACTCGCAAAGAGGATGAATCTGAGTTAGCTGATAATTCTAATAATCTAGAAGCAAAACAACTCAAATCCAGTTCTAATCCTCTCTATCCGAACAATAGTAGCCTTCCTAGTCCAACTAAATCTGAGAGTGAGTTTACCGCTACTATGAATTCTAGTTTTTGGGAAACGCAAAAAAAAGAAGATTTTAATCCAGATGAACCGCTTAATTACAGAAGTGGTATATCTGTTCTAACTAACTAGTAAAAGAATTAATCCAATTTGCTCTAGTTAAAATTTTGAAATAATATTGCCCTCAATTACTAGTTGACAGGTTAATTACGAGTTGTTTAATATAATCGACAATTTTAAGCAATTGAATTGCTATTAAAAGTATTTATTTTTTTGATCGGATTATAAATGACAGGATGTATTTTTCTAGTCGATTTAGATGGCACCTTAACTCGACGTGAACTTTTGCCACTTATTGCTAAAAAGTTCAACCTAGAAGAAACTATCAAAGAGTTAACCTACCAGTGTATACGAGGAGAAATTCCTTTTGTAGAAGGTTTTTTGCGAAGAGTTGAGATACTAAAATCTATCCCTATCAGCCATATACAAGAAATTATAGAAAGCGTATCACTTAACGAAAGTCTAGTTAGCTTTATGCAAAACAATGCAGATAGGTGTTATGTTGTCACGGGAAACCTTGATGTGTTGGTAAAGCCCTTATGTGATAAATTGAAAATCTCTTCGTATACTTCCATAGCTATTCATAAAAATGACTTTATTCAGGGTGTGAAATCTGTTTTAAATAAAAAACAGGTTATTGAAAAATTGAGAAAATATTTTTCCAATAGGCGATTTGTCGCTATTGGAGAAGGGCATAATGATGCTGAAATGATGGGTTTAGCCGATGTAGCCATCGCCTATGGTTGTGTGCATCCACCGGCAAATTCTGTTATGGCGACGGCTTCGCATGTCATTTTTGACGAGGAAATTTTATGCAATTTTCTAAAACAGCTGTCTTAAATTGTGCAGGTCTTGGAAGCCGTTTAGGTCTTGGTAGAACGAAGGCATTGCTTTACCTAGAAGGGAGACCTTTAATTCATTGGCAATTAGACTTGCTTAAAGAGGTAAAAGATGTGCGTATTGTCATTGGCTTTGAGGCTCAAGAAGTTATAAATACTGTTTTAGCGATACGAAGTGATGTCTTATTTGTTTTTAATCATGATTATTATTCAACCAAAACAGGCTTTAGCTTGGCTTTAGCGGCCGCATATACTGATAATTTTGTCATTTCATTAGACGGAGATTTATTAGTTCACCCTGAAGATTTTAAGTATTTTTTGTCACTTGACGAGGAATGTTTAGCTTATACTGAAATTAATACCGATCAACCTTGTTATATCGAACTTGAAAATAAAAATAATAAAGAATATATCACTCAATTTACGACGAAAAAAAAATCCTATGAATGGACTGGATTAGTGCAAATACACGCTTCAAAAATAAAACCGACTAATTCACATATCTACAAAATGCTTACCCCTTACTTACCTTTGCCCGCAGTAAGAATTAAATCACAAGAGATTGATACTTTATCGGATTATAACAGAGCAATACATTGGTTAAGAACTGTTTACCCAAAAAACAACGAGGAAAACTATGTTGAGCAAGGAGAAAATCGAAAAATTTTGGCAGAGTCGATCTGAATTAAAAGATCCAAGATTGGCTACTCACTTTAAACACGATGATGCACTTCACTATGATTTAAATTTTATTTTAAAATATACCTGTTCGCAGGACCAGGTATTAGATCTAGGTTGCGGCACAGGTGCTATCACTAACGCATTAGAACCGCATGTAAGTAAAATAATTGCAGTAGACAAAAGTGCTTATTTTCTGGAATTTTGTATTGATTCACCAAAAATAATAAAAAAAACAGCTGATCTTCCTAATTATTCTGATAATAATCAATATGATTTGATATTACTTTTTGGTGTTCTAAATTATTTAAATGATAGAGAGGTTTCTCAGCTTTACAAAATCTGCTATGACCTTCTAAAAGAAAAAGGTAAGTTATTAATTAAGCATACATGCGGTATCAACCAAAATGTACTTGTAGATGATTATTCTGAAACATTAGGTCAGCATTATCATGCTTTGTATCGTTCTCTTATTAATGATCGTAATTTAATGTCAGAATTTTTCCAAAAACATTTAGTCGTAGATATTTACCCTGCTCATCTTAATCCTTGGGAAAATACCCATTTTTATGCCTTTGTACTAGAAAAATGAGTTTTATGATTTTTCCTGTAACTCAACTGTTCAAAAAAATTGGCTATTATTTTATATTACCTATAAAAATTTTAAAAAAGCTTATACTTCCTGTTAAAGATCAAGATCTTGATAATGATTTAGCCTGTAAGCGTATTTTTAGAAGAAACAAACTAGATATTATTCTTGATAATCATTATTCACCTGAAGAGGGAAGAGATTTGTTAAATATTTTTTTAAAAGTAAAAAATTCTTTTTCCATTAATAATAATAACATAATTATTTCCAGAAACTCTTCATTGAATGGATATTTAACAACGATAATTAATCATCTGAATTTAAAACCTATTGCGCTCTGCAAAGATTTTAATCTTTTTTTACTGAAATTATCAAAAGTTTCAACAATTTATTTACTGGATCCAAGTTTTTCTCTTTTTCTTTTTAGAGATATTCCTTATTTAACTAAACTAAGAATGAACTGCCAAGATGAATTAATTATTGCGATAAAGATTTATATTCCAGGTAAAAAAATAGTTAGCCTCGGAAATTTTAAAAGAAAAAATTATGTTAAGACCTTTTATGTTGAAAAAGATGAGTTATATTATACCGATCATTATATAAGGTGGTTTTTGCATAATATAGGATTCTTTGAAGTATTAGGGCCTTTTACTACCACCTATCCTAGAGAACATTGTATACGAAGCCGCTTAATTGCAGAAAATGGACACTATGCTATTACTTCCGATAAAAAAATACATCCTACATTTAAAGGTATCTCTATTTACAGGGCTAGTACAAAAACTTTTTTCAATTACTTAGAAAAACTTTCAAATGAAAACTAGATTATATGTTTTTATGGGCTTAGGTTGTGAATATGTTTTGAGCCCATTAGTCGATTTTTTAAGATCTCGACAGTGTGAATGTATAGGAATCGATTTAATGTCAATAGCTTTTTCCTTGTCAGATTGGAAACGCCTTGCAAAACGAGAGATTATATTTATAACAAGCTCTCATTTAGAAAGAGGGAACGAACGCATCCAACTTCTTTCGAAGTCAGCTGCTAGTAGATATATATCTGATATTTTACCTCCACTTGAATTATTAGATATCCTAAAGCCGATTAAATCTATTTACATTCCTCATGATTTAACAACACCACTCGGTTGCTACGAATGGAAATTTATCGATCAATTTGATTTATTTTTTAATCCTATTTCCTTTTTTTCTGTTTATTCAGGTTTAACCGAAATTAAAGAAATGGGATGGATTAAATATGCGCCTAGCATAAAAACCTTACCTTCTGATTTTGTACCGAGAAAAAAAATAATTTTTGTTTCTATTTTTGAACATTTACAAGATTTTTATGGATTAAAAGGATTATTTCAATATTTTGAACCTTTACTGGATGAAGATACCGCTATTAAATTTCCGTTATGGGACAATCATAAAGAGGTAGAAGCTTATTTTAAAAAAAATAGTGTTGCCCAAGTATGTGAAGCTCACTGGAATTCTATAGAAATTATAAAGTGTTTCGATATCGTTATTAGCAATCATGTGTCTTCTACATTAATGGAAGCGGTTTTTTTAAATAAAAAAGTAGTTTGTTTAGAAAGTGATATTGCAACACCGCATCCTCATTATCAACGTAGTTTTTTAGGGCATTTACCGAATTTAGAATTTTTTCCTTATTTTGTTCCTAAAACAATTTCCTCTATAAATAGCTATTTGGAATCTAAAGTGCTTAAGAGGTTAACGCCTGAAGAGATGCTAAAACCGTTTGATTTTAGTCAAGCTTATGAATTAATCACCGCATAAAGATAAAATTAGTTTCGGATTGATATTAAAGATTGATATTAAATCGGACTCGTCAATATTTTATAATATTAATCTTACGTCTTTATCTAAGCAAAAAGATAACGCGCTGTAAAAATAATATTATGTGCTACGAACCTGTGCTTGCTCGGTAATCAAGAGAATCTCCAACCCCTAAGGCAGCATACCAATGCGGTTGTTCCTTGATATCAATCAAATTGTTAGCCCATGCTAAACGATTAACTGATAGTAATAAGATTGCGAACATCCATAAACGCAAATGACATCCCATTACCTTACAAGGACTCACTGATCTATTAAACCGGATCAAGATCGTTTAATAGAACAAGAAAGGGCATTAGTCGAGGCAAAACGACGCGTTGAACAAGGGCAACAGCGATTATCACGTGTAACCAAACCGCTAGTAGGATTTTTTAATTTAATCACTCGAGATCAGGTTGATCAACAAGATCCGTTGATTGAAACACCAAAAAAGATCCAGAATGGAAAATATCCCATAAGTTTAAATTAAATTTATGGGATATTGATTATTAATGTGTCAATCTCTTAGTTAGAGATGTCGAATTAATGACTTGATTATACAAGTTCTGCAAGGTTTGACCTTTATCAGGTCCATCGATAATTTGTTTAGATAATAGTGTTTTTCCAATGTAACTCATTTTATCTCTCAAATTTGTATGGTTTTTTAATATTTTCTGGCCAACCTCTTCATCAGTTAATAAATAGTATAATGTACCTTTATGCGTAGTTTGATTTACGAATTGTTTGAGGCTATCTTCCGATAATCTTTCCCCAATAAGAGTGCATAGGGCACTATTTTCTTTTAAGATTTCTCTTCCTTCAACATTAGAGAGCAACAAGTAACTCACCGAATTAAATTCTTGCTGATTAGCCGTAGTGTGTGTAATGAACTGGTTGATAGTTATTTCATTAAAGGCACCCTTTATGTCCGTTAACTTTTTAACGATCAGCTTTAATTGGGAAGTTTGTATGGAATTCCGTAAAAAATAGGCCATAAGTTGTGGCTGGATTTTTAGTGCATATAAAATTAATTTTTGTTTTTTTGTTGTGAAATTATCTAAAAATATAAAACTCAAGTTTTCTTTTAGCTCTAATTTTTGATGAGTATAGTTATAGTTTAGTATTTTCTCTATGGTTGTTAATGGCATTTTTAGCTTACCTTCACAAAGTAAACTAAAAATGACCTCACGAGGAAGGTATTGATTACAAACCAAAAGCTGATTTTTTTGTATCGCTTCATAGATGCTTTTTTTCATGTCATTAGCTTCTAGAATTTGGTTTTTACTGTCAAGAGGAATTTTACACTTTGGGCAGTTTAAATTTTCAGCTAACTTATCTTGCAAAGCTTCTTTTTCGAAAATATGTTTTTTATCATTGCATAGCAAATAAACGGGATCAAAAAAAAACTTTTTAGAAATAGGGCACACATAAGGGCTTTCTTCTTGTAGCATAAACTTTCCTTTGATTTTTTAGGAAAAGTATTTTTATTTATTATAACATTAATATTTAAAAATAACTTTTTTATAGTTTAAATAGCATCGAGGCTGTTAATTCTTCTATGGTTTCTAATGATAACTTCAGCAAACCTTCATTTATACCGGCTTTAAATTTGATTTTATCTAATTTATTATCATGGATGCATGTTTCAGCCAAACTCAATAATTCATTCAGCCTTTCTTTAGTTTGATGTTGCTGTAAACTCTCAAAATTTTCAAAGTTAATTATTGTTGCGGAAAGTTCAGAAAAACCCGGTATATCTTCTTTGAGTTGTGTTACAAGCCACTGAATTTGGAAAAAAACGTCATCTGTTAACAAGCCTTTACTTAATAGTTTATCTAATACGTTACACCATTGGCTTACTAACACTGAATTAGTCAATAAACATGATTTGATACTTTTGAAAAAATCTTTAAATTGAATATGAATATTATGCTTCATAGTGAGTAATACTACATAAGTTATTTCTTTTATTAAGGTTGAATCAGTTATACCGATGGCTGTAAATATATCTCTTAAGGAATTTTTCAAAATTTCTGGATTATTTTTTAAATGCTCTAAACGAATTATTTTCTGATAGAAATCTTCTTTAGCTGCTAATTGAACCGCTTGTTCCCATAAAGGGTTCGCTTCAACGCGAAATTCATGCTGTTTAATAGCTTCGATAAAATCAACAAACTCTTTTGCAGAATCAATTAATACTATTTCAGGTAGTCCCTTAAGTTTAGGTAGCAAAGCCGTTATTGGATAATTTGCTGTCGGATCACTAGCAGGTGAACCAGCATCATCATTATGATGAATGCACTCTAAATAATCTCCCTTATTTAAGACTTGATTCAATTCACTAAGTATTTTTATTGTTTCAGGAGCAATATTACCTAAATTTGGGATTTCTCGGCCATAGAAGTTTTTTTCATTTTCCATAGAACGACGCTGTTCGATAGGAGAAAGTCTCCGATGACGTTCCCTTAAAGTTACATCAGGGTTAGGTCTAATATTATCTTGACTAAAATCCTTCCAGGTACGAAAAATAGCTAATAAGTCATAATCAGCAATCAGCGGCCTATTTAAATGCATGTCTGCTAAAACTTGAAATGATTTCTTTTCAGCCGTATAGAGAGCATATTCCATGGCATTAATTTTTTTTGCATAACATAATTCAGATTTATTACTTGTAAAAGGGGGACGAGGACAATTAATTCTCAAATATTCATCTTCTTGGCCTTGCAGAAAAATAAATTTTTTATTCTGTAATTCTTGAAAACGTTTTTCAGAGATTGTTAAGTGGATAGCCTGCGCAAATTTGTTTATTATACAAGCTTGAACCTCTTTATTGGCTTTTTTTATTTTCTCAGGATTACTGCTATTTAATTTACTATATGCTTGATCGATAGGAATAAAACCCGCCCATGCACCCCATGAAGATGATTTTCCTTTAATATTAAAATTTTTAGTTGGAAATCTCCCTTGTTCATGTAAGGCCTTAGTCAGTACTTCAACGGGTCGAATAAGTAAAACAATATTTTTTTCTTGAACTCGTTTTAATAAAGCAAGTAAATCTTTTTTAGGAATACCTTGGTTTTTATGATGAAAAACTTCGCTTAATTCAGGACTATTTTTTGTCAAATCTTTAATATTAAATTTAGGCTTGAGAAAAAACATAATAACAACCACCCTTATAAGAAAGACTATTTTTTCTTTTAAAATTTATTATAAATTAATATTATTAACATTAAATTAAGTAATTTTTTAAAATTTAATTGTCGTAAATTTGTTTAATTGATAATAAAACATGATATATAATAGTCTTATCCCATAGGATGATATACTCTAGATTATTATGGATAAGGTGAATAAGCTCAAAAGAGTCATTGGATACCTATGCTTATTATCCGATGTGGCAAACCATGCTGTACTCTGATGCTTGCTGTGACCCTGGCCATTTTCAGGGAAAATTTATTATTTAATTATTTTTACGAATTGATGTCTATTACTTAAATTAAATTAATAGAGATAGCATTTTATATAATGATGAAATTCAACTATATTTTTGGCTTATTTTTACTGCTTTTTACCACAACATGTTTTGCGTTGGAGCAAAATGAAAAACTTTGGTTAGGGATAAATACACAGAAAAGTTTTTCTGAAGAGAGTCCGTGGCTTTATTTAATTTCATCCGAATTAAGATTTATTCATAAAAATTATCCCTGGCAAACGGCCTATCTCGAGGGCGGTTTGGGTCGAAAAATTTTATTTAATACACGTATCTGGTTTGGTTATCGATGGTCAGGTCACGAACCTTATCATCAATTTTATCAAGAAAATCGTTTGTTTCAGCAATTTATTTGGCCTATTCACCCAAATGAATCCGTTGGTTTTGTTTCACGATCACGATTAGAAGAGATAATGCGTGGGAATCAAAGTCAAATAGCTCTTCAACTTCGAGAAAGAATTTCATTTGAAATGAAATATCGCTTCGTAAGAATAATAAATCCTTACTTTTATGATGAGCTTTTTTTTCGTCTCAATAGAACAAATTATACATCGAATAGTTTATTGAGAGAAAATAGGTTATTTCTTGGTATTAATTTTCACCTATCCACTACCCAATTTTTAGAAATAGGCTATATTAATCAATATCAATCCCAAACTCCATTAAAACAAAATCAGATCAATCATATTTTATCTTTTATCTATAATTTTTAATTAATTATGAGTATGGCTAATTTCAATTTAATTTTTATCCGCTGAGCTTTGGTCTTGGAAAAATCGGCAAAATGGTAAAAAATCATCTATAATTTTTTTATATGATACAAAGCCTCATTTCATCTGTTCTATTATGTTTAGCTTTTAATGTCTATGCCAATGAAATGGCTTTTAAAGAGGCATCTCAATGGACCCAACAAAAAAATCAACCTTCTATCAGCGTTTTCCGTGAATTCTCTGAGAGTTGATTGAATTCTTTGCATTCTGCGGTTCTTTGGTTTAGAACCAAAAGCAGCATTTGTTGGTAAGATTCGGATAAGAAAATAGGTTAAATAGCTTATTGCAGGTGTTCACTGAAATGCCCTACGACTAACTCCATCAAACTCGAATTTTTTCTAATGTGACCAAGCAATAGTTTCTTTATAGCGCAGCGTCTCCTCCCTTGTAGCGCTCTCTTTAAAAAAGGTTCTTTATTAGGGGGTATTTCAAATAAGTTCACGTTAGCTTTAAGTAAAGCCTCTATGGCTTTTGCATTTTTTGTTTCCAATGCCTTTTCAAGTAAAAGATAACCCACTGTTTTTCCTTGCGTTGAAATGAATGTATCCAAATGCAATTGAAATAAGGCAGAATATTCTTTCACGTAAGCACTATAATCTCCATAGACCTTCGGGAATACATAGATTTCCTCTAGCCACATTTCTTTTTCACAATTTAATAGTGCCAACTCTCTTTGACTGCTTAACAAAAATTCAAAACATGTATTAAATCTCGATTTATGCCCTTCTTCCCCATAATCTAAGTTTCTTTTTTGTTGTATAACTCTAACTTCATTGACCTCGGCTAAAGCTTCGAGTGCTACATCCAGTAACCTCTCTTGTGGTAATTGTTCTTTTTTAAATCGTATCCAGCAAGGCTCCGATAAGCGCTGATTGATCTGATTATAAATTTCCATCAATGCCCAATTATCCACAGGCTCTGTCTGATAAAGCAGAATAAGCCTCTGTATCAAGTGGTGTCGTTCCAAAAGCTAAGTATTTCAAATTCGAATGTTCGATAAATACATGGCTTAGCTGTTTCCACTCATAACGATTAGATGTCCACAATCCAAAACTTTCCTACCGAATCATCGCATAAAACGGGAAGTGGTGATTTTAATATTTTCGCTGCCTATTTATTGAATACAGGAAATCCATCAGTAAGCTTGGCGTCGGTCCTTTGCTTGTCGCACCCACAGCAAGCCCCAGTGTTTTAGGAAATAACCAATGGCAAGGAGGGCTTGCAATCGTGTATTCAATGGGAGATCAAAAAAAATTCAATTTGGCGGATTAATGACGTATCAGGCCGATTTTACAGGTAACAAAAACAGAGAACATACCAGTCTGCTTACTCTACAGCCGTTTGCATTCTATCAATTAGGTCAAGGTTATTATTTAAGGACAGCACCGACTTGGATATTCAATTTTTTTCCCAATAGCCATGTTATTCCATTGAGCATTGGTCTTGGAAAAGTCAGCAAAATTGGGAAAACTATCTATAATCTCTTTATTGAAGCACAATTTTCAATTTCTCATAAGGGAGCAGGGCAGCCTTTAACGCAAATTTATGCTGCACTCAACTTACAATTTATTTGATCCTAATAATAAAGAGTCATGCTTTTTTATTTTACTTATAGGATTGCAGTTATGTTTTTGAAAATGATTCCCTTTTTTTTATTAGTGTTGGGCTTGAATGTCTATGCAGACGATTTAACGCCAAAAGCAGCATCTCAATTTACCAAATCAGCCAACCAATCCTTCCTCAATAAACTTCCCTTCCATAATAAAAAAGCTTTTGACGATGCAAAAGCTCATTTTATAGGAAATGCTCCCGATTTAGAGATTAAAAATAAACACGGTCAGGTGATTTGGTCGATGAAAAACTATGCGTTTATCCCAGCCTCTTTCCAAGCTCCTTCGACCGTGAATCCAAGTCTTTGGCATCAAGCAAGACTCAACATGAATTATGGTCTTTATCACGTTAAGGATAATATTTATCAAGTACGGGGTTATGATCTTTCTAACATGGATATTATTGAGGGAAAAGAAGGCCTTATTATCATCGATCCATTACTCACTGAAGAAACTGCAAATGCAGCACTTGCGTTATATTATCAGCACCGGCCTAAAAAGCCGGTTATTGCGGTTATTTATACGCATAGTCACGCGGATCATTATGGCGGTGTGAAGGGGATCGTAACCCCTGAATCGGTTGCAAACGGAAAAGTAAAAATAATAGCCCCAGAAGGCTTTTTAAGCGCCGCTGTAAGTGAAAATGTTTATGCAGGAAATGCAATGAGCCGGCGCGCAACCTATATGTATGGTGCATTATTGCCCAAAAGCGAAACAGGCCAGATTGATGCTGGTTTAGGAAAAACAATATCACTGGGAAATATCAGCTTAATTCCGCCTACTGATGTTATTCGTAAAACAGGTGAAAAACGAATGATTGACGGCGTCGAGATGGTATTTCAAATGGCGCCCCATACTGAAGCTCCGGCTGAAATGCTTATTTATTTCCCAAAACAGCGGGCATTATGCATGGCAGAAGATGCGACTCATACCTTACACAATCTTTATACCTTGCGAGGAGCACAAGTTAGAGATCCCGTGAGTTGGTGGAAAACAATCAATGAAGCAATTGAACGGTGGGGGAACCAATCTGATGTGGTATTTGCTCAACATCATTGGCCCATGTGGGGTACGGAAAACATTGTGAATTATTTAAAAAAACAAAGAGATCTTTACAAATATATCCACGATCAAACACTTCATATGATAAATCAAGGGTATACCCTAACAGAAGTGGGTAATCGGCTTACATTACCCCCATCGTTAGCGAGTGAATGGTATAATCGAGGCTACTATGGTTCCGTGAGTCATAATGCGAAAGCAGTTTATCAACGTTATATCGGTTGGTATGATTCCAATCCGGCCCATCTCAATCCTTTATCCCCCGCAGAAGCCGGAAAACGCTATGTTGAATTTATGGGAGGAGAAGAAGCCGTTATCCACAAAGCACGGGAATACTACCAAAAAGGGGAATATCGGTGGGTGGCTGAAGTCCTGAATCACGTTGTTTTTGCCAATCCTAATAACAAAGCGGCACGTTACTTAGAAGCAGATGCTTTTGAACAACTGGGTTATCAATCCGAAAATGCAACCTGGCGAAATGAATATTTGATGGGGGCTTACGAACTCCGTCATGGTGTCCCTCAAGTGGCGGGAACTGAAACAGCGAGCCCCGATACAATACGTGCGATGCCCATAGAAATGTATCTTGATTTTATGGGTATTCGATTGAATAGCCATAAAGCAGAAGGTAAAAAATTTAAAATTAATCTCAATTTAACGGATAAAAACAAATCCTATGCACTTGAAATAGACCATTCAGTATTGATTTATACGCCCAATAAACACTTTAAAGATGCCGATGTGAGCTTAAATCTTAAAAGAAGTACGTTTGATAAGCTCACCTTAAAACAAGAAAATATGATGCACGATATATCAACTGGTGATATTAAATTAGAAGGTAACCAACAAAAGCTTGATGCATTTATGGATTTATTTGATAATTTTCCGCCTATGTTTAATATTATTACGCCGAATTAAATAAACGTATTTTTATTGATTGTGAATTTTTCCATTTTATAATTTTATAATTTTATAATTTTATTAAATATTGTAAACTATAAATTATAAAAATAGCTAACGGAAAAAATATTACGGAAATCAACACAATGAAAAAAAACACGGCAGGTAGAATTAAAACATTCGAAAATAAGGAAACTAAATTTCCCGTTCATTCTCCTGAAAATTTATTGGAAACCCAAGAACAAGAGAAGAAAAAGAAAGCTCAAGTAGCGGGTGCGCCTACGCCAAAACCGAGACGAACAAAAAAATTTTTACCGGCTGAACAAACAGAATATACTAATGTTCCTTTAAGCAAAGCAGAGGCGGGAGCTTATTCGCTTTATAAGAGCCACCATCCCTATGATGACTCAACACAAGACTATTATTCTAACGCATCTTATGTTGGTTCAGAAAAGTCTGAATATGAAAATCTTTTGCTTCAAGAGGTTACGGATGATACGTGCGCTTATATCGATCCAGAAGGATTTTCTTTAACACTGCCTAAAAAACAACCCGGATACAGTCCCTATGACGATTCTCAACCCAGTGAATATTATCCTGAGCGACAATCCGTTGATTCAGAAAAGTCTGAATATGCGAATCTTTTATTGGTTGATGAAACGAATGATGTGCGTATTTATCTTGATCCTGAAAAAAATTGTATGGTTATTCCTAAAAAGAAAATTGGACATGAATCTCTAGAAGCGAGTTCATCGAGAAAGGATGCTTCACCTTCCTGTGTTGATCCTATAAACACACAAAAAAAGCAAACAAAAAAATCAGCAATGATTCCAAAAACAGATAAAGTATATTATACTGAGCTTGATTTAACGCCATCTAATCAACATTTATTTGCACTGAATCCTTCCTTCATAAACCAAAAAAAATTAGAAACAAAGTATCAACTTGACTCTTACGATCAATTAGCGCCAGTCCAAAAACAGCAAAAAAAAAATCAGCGATCACGAAGTGGAAAGCCCATAGAAACGGTCTCGAGTTTAATGAGAAATCCCGTTGTAAAAAAGAAAAAAAATAGAAGAAAAGCGAATTATCCGGGTTCCTTATCGACTGCATTTCGGAACCTTGAAATTTCAACAATACACGAGGAGGCCGTTGCCTCCGGAATCCAACAGGACCATGAAGAGACTCGACCTGGTTTTTTCTCTAAAAATAAAGAAAAAAGCGCTGAAAGTAATACTCCAAGCAGTCAATCGATTTCCGATTTTCCCTTTCGAAAAGCAAATAAATAAGCATTGGATTTTCGTAAAGTATCGCGGGTTGTTTTACAGAAATTAAATTTTATAAAAAATCACTTTTAGATTTCCTCTCTCAAATTATCTTGTGAAATATTGTTGATTCTTACCCAGTTATTAAGAAAAAAACATATAAAGAATAGGATATTACGTATTTGTTTTTTATTTGAAATTAAATAAAATAGTATAAAGTATTATTTAACAAGGAGTAAAATTTACTTACATTTATCTAAATCTAATGTATTAGATTTTATCTGTCGATAATTGAGATATAAATAATAAATTAATTGTCATCATTGTAAAAATAAAAAATAAGAATTTATAAAAAAATTATATGGAGAAAAAAAATGGCTTCTATATCGACAAGTGGTTGGGATGTTGTCAGTGTCACAGATATTGATACGATGAATAAAATAATTAATTTAGAAGGTAAAGAACTTTATCCATCAGAATTTGAAGAAAGTATTACGATTGTAAATTATGATTTAAAAATAGTTGGAAAATGGGATACATGGGAGATGTTACATGAAGCAAGTGGAAAAAAAATTTCTTTTAGATGTCGTATAAAAGATGGTGACGTTGAATTTTATAACAAACACTATGAAATGAATGCAAATGGAACATTATCCTACCTAGATATAGAGGTGGCTTTAGATGGAATAGTGGATGACCCCAAAAAATGGATTGAAAATGATAAGACATCGATTCTTATGGCTACAACGCAGTGTTTCAAATTAATGATTACACAAAAAGAGAAAATAATTGTTACTTCTTCAACGTTTACAAATGAACAAATTGTTAATAACAATTTAGCTTTACTTTGTGAAAGCGCTTTCCAACTTTGGTTTAATAATAATATTGAAGCTTTTGGACAAATATTTTCAATAGTACTTATCGGCTTGGAAGCAAGTCAGGGAGATTTTCAATGGCTTAAACCTTCTGCGTATAGCTATGCTGCAAATAATTCTATTGATGGTAAAACAGCAGCTTTTGGAACATTGGCATTAATTGATGGAAAAACAGATATTAATGAGCGACAACAGACAATCGATGTAGGTGCTTTGCAGATTGTTAAGCCCTTCGGTGCAAATGCTGCACTCATTATCAGTAAGACCATGTTTGTTAAACATATTCTACTTAAGGCAGCAGTCAATCTTATTAAAAATACGACCGAAGAAGACTTCGAAATTAGCGAAACCGGCTTATCACTTTCAAACAAAAAAGAGATGGTTTGGCAAGATTTCGAAGGTGAGGATGGAATATGGTCACCCCTTATACCTAAAAATTCTTTTATTTTAACACTTCAATCTGATCATATTCATATCAACATTTCTAATGCACATTATCGTCCGCGTGCTGGCGTTACCGTCTATATGAGTCTTGAACAAAATTTTAAATATAAAGTTGAAAAAAACAAAAAAGGAGAACCTATTTTTGTTCCCGATGAAAAAGACATGGGGGAAGCTCATGTATATTGTCATGTAGAATTAGATAAGTGGTTAAATTGGTTAAGTCTAGTAACAGGAATTATCACTTCGATAGCCTCAGTATTTGCCTTAGGTATAGGGGTAGCAGGAGCGATTTCCAAAGGTGCTCAAGCGACTCTCATTGGTAGTGAAGCAACGAGAACAGCCAGTTTTAGTTTTAAATTATTGGGTATGCCAATAAATTTAGAAAAATTGGCCCCAATAGCCATCGATATCCAAAACGGTATTGCTAGAAATCCTACCGTTTTTAATGCGGTTAAACTGGGAGTCACAATTACTGCGGCAACAACCGGTATTACCTTTGGTGCAATTACTTTAGCAAATGCGATTTATAAGGATAAGTATAATGATGTACCCTCTTTCCGTGTCTTTGCTGATAATCTAACAGGCGCCATTCAATGGCCTAGAGTAGACAATATGGAACTAAAATCAGCAACGTTAGCGGATAGTTTTGTCATCGGACTGAATATTACCTAATAATAAAAGGAGTAAAAAATGGATATGTATAACTGGGACATTGTCTGTGCAACTTCATGTGAAGCGGTTAATTGCGAACTTGAACAATCTCGAAATTTAATGATTAGCGACTTTTCTTATACACACGATAGTGGTGATTATATAACGGGCGTGTTTGGTAACTGGCAGATTGTACCCGGAGGTAGCTCACAACGCATTAATTTTATCACACCTATAAAAAAAGGAAAACTGTCAACGACAATTGCCGGAAAGAAAATAGACATTATTGTTGACGGGATTTGTCCTAAGCTCGAAATTGAACTTACCTTTGTAGGAACTGATATAAATACTGAGACACAGCTTCGATTCAACTGCAAAAACGTCATTACCAAGCGGTCGTTATTACGGTCTGGGGAGGGTAATATTGTCATTTTAGAGGATGATATCAATGATCTTTTTCCAAGTAATGAAAAATTTTCTTCAGCAATTTTCAGTCAACGCATGGCAGAGATGATTGTAGACAATCAAGAAAAACTCAAATTTGTTTTTTCTTATCTCGTAAATCTTCCAAGCGGTAGTGAAATTAGTTGGATGAAACCCTGTATAATTCAGTATTCATATAACGAATCTATCAATGGTAAATTAGGTTCATTAGGTATTCTTGCTATTTTGGAAATTAATAAAAAACCACCTAAGATAGCCGATCTACAACTTCAATTTGATCCTTTTTTAATTGCAGAAGGATCGTCAGTAGGTTTCGCTATCGCAAAATGGGCATTTGTTGAGCGAGTAATTTTACCGGGTTTACCCGGGTTATTTAAGGGATCGAGTATTTCTAATTTTAAAATAAATGAAATGCATACTATCGGAAACAATGGGCTTATCCCTTTGGAAAAAGTTTCCACCGGATATAGACCTTATTTCGATAATGCGACGATAAAAATTTTAGATAACAAAATTGTAATTATTAATACCACAGGTCGATGTGATGTCGTTAAAAAGAGTAGTTATGTTACTTTCTCCCTTTCAGGGATCTATTCCGTTTATTTACATCAGGATAATAACATTCCTACAGTTCGTCTAAGTTATACGTCTAAACCCTCTTTGCTTGTTGATTCTCACGTCGATCCCAGCGTTTGGATATTTTGGATTTTAGGGGGGTTTACGGTGCACGCGATTATTCAAGGTATCGAAGGTCAGATGCGTTCACGTGCTTGGGATTTCGAAGGTCATTCGCTTAAATTTGATATTTTCCCCATTGAAATGAATAATAAAACCACTTATAAAAAATGTGGTTTAGCTGAAAATTTCTATATGAATGGATAAATGGAGTGTGAATAATCTAAAAAAATTGATTAGCTAGAGATAATTAAATGAACCGTTCATTGTTTAGTGATATTAAAGAATTCAGTAGAATCGAGCTGATTGGAGAGTGTTTAAATACTTTTGGATCAATCTGTCCTTATAGTAATAAATTTTATATTTTTTTTATAGCGAGAGATTCAAACTATAATTCTGTAATGCTAGAAGAAAAAGATATAATCTATGCAGTTCAGAATAAAAAAATTAGGCTTGTCCATTATCTTACGGGAGACGAATATACTTTAGGAATCGTACTAGAAAATCCACAAGGAGATATGTTTACATTAACTAATTTTTTTAGAAAGAAGGAGGTTAATGTCATGGAAATTGTTGCTGGAAAATTTTCTGGTTATGCACCTATCAGCGTAGTCTTTGACCTTTCTAATGAAATCATAATCTCTACCGAGTTTATGTCATTTTCTGGCTTTGAGTGCAGGGCACTGGTCTATCAAAAATAAGTAATGTGTTGAAATGTGAATTTTTTAAGCCATAGTGAATAAAGGCCTTACTCACTAAGAATAGTGGATAAGGTTTTTTTATCCCAGATTACTTTATTGATAACGATTGGATCCGCCATAGAACATTGTGCATAGACATTTGTTTTAGGTTGATGATAGCAGTCAAGTAATAATGCTACTGCGTACAAAATTTCTGTGAGTCCATTTAATCGAATATTTCCTACTTGCACCTGGGTTGAATCAGGGCTATAGCTCGGTAAAGTCGCACTTAATCCTCCCCAATTGAGTGTTAGACTGATGTTAGAAGGACTCAGGATATAATGTGAATCACTGGTGGTTTGACTCAGGACAGATCTAAAATTTCTTTGTATTTGCCTAAATCTTAGGGCCTCTGGAAGTACGGTTATAAACCGTAGCATCGCTCGCGCGGAAGCTTGGTTTAGTGCATTTCCTGAGAACTGATTTAAATCGCGATAACTCGTTACCAAGCTATGCCTATTTATTTGCAATCTATCGCGACGAACGTTGCCGACTCGTTCAAGTTCCGTATAATCTGAACTTGTAGTGAGATCAACGATTTGTAGATGGATGTCACTCGGCAGAACCGTATTTTGTCTATCTCGAAATCTATAAAAAGTATTACCTTGAATAAAACCTGCGAGGTAAAGATTCTCAGGCGATAAAACTAATCTTATTGGAACGCTTGTATTCGGATCATCATAATCAATCCCTTGTAAGGTTACAATGATACCGATGTTGGAGACGCTGGGCGATAAAACGAAAACACTGATGCTCATATTTCCTTGAGAAGTAGTTAAATTTGGAAGTCGTATGCCAATACGCTCTCTTATTTTATTTAATGAATCCACATAGGATTTAGGAGAACTAAAATCAACTGAATACGTGATAGCCAGTGAAAAAGAACTATAAAAAAATAGCAGGGCAAAGCTTAAAAATTGTAAAGTGTAAAACATCGTTCTTTTTCTCTGCTTCATTACATAAATTAATACATCAATGATGCTATTTAATTGATTGGCTCATTGTTTCACTTTCATTTTTACATTCTTGACCGTAGTGGGCTTGGGGCCAACAGGCATTTCTATTTGCATAATGTATATCCACAATATAATTTGGACCCCATCCCACTTCACCTTGCGCTTTTGCTCTAACCTCTAAACCCAATATAAATGCCTTTTGCGCCATTAAACAGATATCTCTTGCAGCAAAATGATAACCGTTCGAGTAATAATTATTATTCGGGTCGCTAATCGCGATATAGCAGCGATTATTATTACCGTTTTTATCAGCTGCAAAATGTATGTTCTCAATGAGGCCTTGGAGAATGTAAGTTTTCGCTTTCTCTGTAGCCATTGCTAAAGTAGACGCTGCCAAACAAGAAAGTGAAATAAATATAACTATTTTTTTTTGCATCGATTTTCCTACTCCAGTGTAAAAAAAGAAACGCTTACTATTATAATGTATAAAGACATCCAATAGATCGAAAAATAATTTAGAAATGTTTTTGCTGACGTTTACTTTTTTAAAATTAAAAATAATGTGTCGTCGATAGGCTAAAAAAATACATTTAACTTTTTGTTAAATGTGTAATAAAATTGACGGCACATAATTAAAATAATGGAACCCATAGAAATGAACGCATTTGGTGACGCGTTAAAACAATTTAAAAGAGATGGTTTTTTTATTTATCAAGGCAACTACTTAACGGGTAAACAGCTTTAAAAAACTGAAAGCAAGTTTTGAAGAACTCGATTCGGGTGTCACCTATCGATTCATTTAAATAATGTGAGACTTGATCCCTACCGCCGATCGGCAGCATTCCGTATTAAAAAAAAATTCTATTTGTATAAGACGGTCTGACAGCTCCAGTAGCGCTGAAAGCACCAATGGTTCTTCTCATTTTGCCCAGCGGATTGCAGCGAAGCAAGTCGAAACTAAACTGACACTCTCTCGAAATGAACTTGCAAAAGAATTACTCAGTGTCTTTCAATCTATCGAGGCTCGTCGCAGGAAAACTTCTTGACTGGGAAAATTTAGGGTTAAAACTCGCGGAGCACCCTGTATTAAAACAGGCGAACTTCGAAAACACCGCGCTGAATGATGCGAATTGCTCCGGTTTACTTGCATTAGCAAAGAATAATTACCAAACGCCTATATTTTTCCAGTGCTTCGGTCTCAGAGTGCTGAACCAAGAATATCAAGCGTTAACCGAACGTTTAAAAGAAACGCCCGAACAACGATTTAAACAGGAACGTCGTCACCTACCCGACTTCCTGATTTGCCGATAATTCCGCTTATTGGATGTCATATTATGCCTGTGTCCCGCGTGATCCTTATGCTACAGAACCGATAATCAGCCCGTCTTGAATTCATCTTCCATGCTATTTTTCACAGAAAGTATATCTAATTTAATGGTGCCTTTTTCCACGAAACTTTGCTCTGTCATCATAATGAAAAATTTATAATTCTGCTTACCATCGCGAAACTCATAAAATTGTGTTTCAATATTATTGTTACCCTTTAGCATATTTTTAAAGGATTCTCTAGATTCTTGATTTCTATTCAACATGATGTTTGATACGCCTAACTTATTGCCTTTTCCATAGTTGTTAATTTCAAATTCGATTTCAGAAAATTCTTCGTCAATGTCGCTACTCACCAATAATTTAAAGTTCAATTCATCATCAAGTGTTGTTGATTTAGAATAAGGTATATTAACTAATTGATTAGGTTTTATTATAGGGCATACAGCCTCATTAGATGTAATGTTATTAACCCTATACATTGAAATAAAAGAATTTGTTTGATTATTAATAATTAAATTATAATTATTAACATTTTTATGCTTACTCTGTCTACTTGAGTTAAGAGCGCTAGCCATACCCATTGCAGCCGATAAAACACTTGCTATTTCAACAGGCGTCAACATTCTAGCTTTTGCAAAATCACCAGAAAAAATAGTATATAAACTCCGTAATGCATGTCTTGCTTTCACGAGTTTAGCTTCGTCCGCTGGGTTATTATTACCGCTTTTCATGCTATAACGATCTTGACGATCTCTTTCCTTTTGGGGGGTGAATAACAATACTGTTCCTTGCGCCTCTCCTGAATTTTGAGCGCTAAAACTCGTATTCATTGCAACACCAAATGACGGAGCAAAACTGCCTTCATATCCTGAAAATAATGCAAAATTAAGACTACAAATCATATTATCGTATATTAAATCCGATTGTTTTACTTCTGTATTAATATTATTGTTTGTTACATCTTGCATTATGATTTTGTCTGTAACACTTTCAGATAACTTGATATGAATAATAAAATCTGGCAGATTTTCGTCTTTTACTGATGTTATATCACCAGGTTTTATTGGGTGCATTATTTCTGGATCTATAGAGACGACAACGAATTTTAGATAAATATCGACGTCCCTAATTGATTTATATTTTATATCTATCGTCCCTTTTTCTCCTTTTAGTAAATAGCTAATAGAGCTTGATATATAAACTATATCTCCTATGTTATTATTTTCATTCTGAAGTAAATATATATCATATAAAAGTATAATACATTCAGAATCATTTTGAACTTGTAGCGTATAATTAAAAAAACCTTCATCTGTATATGTTGTTAGTCCAGGAATAGACGCTATGCTAGAAAAGGCTGAAGACAACAATGATGAAAATGTAGCGCTACTTATAAATGAATTTTTAGCGTAGTTATTTTGATTAAATTGTTTATATGAAGACATAATACACTCAGAAGCATTAACTGGAAGCATGCTTGATACTACGCCACCTGCCTTGGCTCTCAAGGATAGACTTTTTTCTTCTTTCATAATTCTATATCCTATTTAATTTTAGACCCTGAAGTAATTCTCTATATTTTTTACCCAACATATTGAATAAAAGCTAAAATATAATAACTGGGTATAATATTTACATGATGTTTATGTGGAACTTGATCGACAGCAATATTATGATTATGCTCTTTAGTATTACTATTACCCACTGATGAAGTGCTTGACTCCCAAACTCTACCATTCATCTTTTGACAATTTATCTGCCAAATATCTTTACCTTCCATTGTTTGTTCATTGTCGTAACTTGACACAGCTGATTCGGATAATCTTAACCCAACATGATGTGTATGTTCTGGTATTTGATCAATAGTTAATATTGTAGCTTGCGCATTAATACCAATATTTATAGTTTCTGATGAGGTTTCTACAATACATGATTTATTGTCTGCATTTCCTTGAATGCGAAGAGGGTTTTTAGATCCAACTGATGATAGATCATTAGCTCCAAGAATAAATTTATCGCGAAGATCTATGGCTCCATTGGTTCCATCACACAAAAGCCATCCAATAGGTATTTCTTTTCCTGTAAACATGACTATTGTTCCCACTGGAAATTCTGGAATTATTTTATTTTTATCGTCTGAGAGTAACATGATAGTTTCCTTATAATATTTACATTATTGTTTAGAGTTCTTAGTTATCTAGCAGTACCCAACCAACCTCGTATAGGCAAATGCAAACAGATATAATCCAACTACTCGTCACGAATTGAAGGCAGGTACGATCGGATGTTTGAAAGATGGGGTGGAGTGGGCATAATATCTCCTTGTAATTATTTTTACTTTCCTAGTTGTAAAATTATATTTTATTTTTTATTTATTGGCTAGTATTTTATGCATAAAAATTTTATTTAAAATCAGGATGCTAACTTAATTAGACCAATCTATATTTAAGAACCGCTTGATCTATGTAGTAATCGATTAGGCTATATACCGTTTCTTATGGAACGGAAGTTGGCAGAAAATCGAAAAAGTGAAATAAAACTAGATAGCAATAAGCAACTGAGAAATTATATATTTAAAAAGTTACAGTTAAGCTAGTACATCCGATAATAAAAGTTATCGGAAGTAATGCCTCTAGTTGGTATTGGTATAACTTTACAAATAATTTCTATGCATTACAATTGTGTTACTCTTTCATGGATGGTTGAGGTTAATTTATATGTCGTATTTGCGTTTAGGGATGTTCGCAATTTTATTATCATTTGCTACTGATAGTTTAGCATGGGCTTGTTGTAATTTGACTGAGGTCAAAGAAGAATGCCAACCTCATTGGTATGCTTCCATAGGTATTGGAGACTCTGTTGATTACCGAGCAGGAACTGGTCAATACAGTCCAATTCTTCTAGTTCCAATACCAACAAGCTTTTCTCCTAACTATAATTCTTCACCTATCTATTTTCAAGGTGAACTAGGTTATATTTGGAATCATCCTTTTACTTCCGATCTGAACAACCGCTTCTTTCCTTTTATGAGCTTGGGCGTACAATATCGCTATACTACGCCGGTCACGATAGATACATCCGTGATACTGGCTTTTACTACCCCAGTAGATCTAGATATCCCGTATAGAATAGAGCAAAATAGTGCTTTGCTCACCTGGAAAATTGATTTTTATCAGTGGTTTAATAGACTGATGCCTTATCTGAACCTTGGATTAGGTGCTTCTTGGAATCATACAAGTCAGAAAGAGACTATAACGGACGTCACCGGTTTAATAAATACGAGCTCCAAAACGAATACAGATTGGAATTATAATATAGGTGTAGGATTGGATTTTATAGTAGGCACTAATTTTTGGCTTAGCTTAGGCTATTCCTATGATCACTTTGGTCAACTTCAGTTAGGTCAGCTTAACTTTACTCCTGATGGCGGTCTAAATTCAGGTTTTCAATCTGTTGATATTGGAAACTTACATGCCCATAATATTATTTTTACAGCGCGCTATCTTTTTGGTTAGGTGAAATTTTTTCTAATAAAAAAATGTTAGTTGGACTTGAGCTTATCTAAAGATAAGCTCAAGTTCGTTATTGGAATACCTCAGATTAGATTTTTACCTTCCTATTTGCGACGATGCGATTGTTAAATCTATTGGCGAAAGACTCGATCTATGGCTAGTACTCGCATAATGATGAAAAAACCTGGTTTGGATAGAACCTCCTGGTGTTATAAGTAAAGGGGTTGTTTCTGAAGAAGGACCTGCGTAACGATCATCACGAGGAAAAGTATCGAGTTCTCTTTCATAAGCTAAGCTTACACCATCTAGTGTTGCGATGAGTTTACAAACGGCTTTATATTCCTGGCAAACTTCTTTTAAGTTTACAGGCAACGCATCCGATTTTTGATCCGTATCGAAAAAAATTAATAGCGACTCAATCTTATCGACGGTGTAACACAAATCATTTTTTAGCTGAGATAATAGCTTAATGAACTTAGCTTCGTCTATATCTGCTAAATCTATCGATTCAAATTCTTTAAGCAACTTTACTTTTAACTTTTCGGCTAGCTGAATAAGTATTTCACTGAAACTTTGTTGATCGGTTTTATCCTTTACATTTAAAATACTATTTAAACAACCTTCATTCATACACGCTAAAGATTCTAACAAGGGAACCGGTTTCATTCGTTGAAAACTATTACTCATTTGGCCGAAAGCCTCAGAAAGTTTAATGACTGTTTGAGCATCCTCATTGCGACCATATTGTCCAAACTTGCTTAACATATTATTAAAAAAATCGATCATGGCAGTAAAACCTAAAAAGGTTAAACCTGTTTTGGCTAAATAAAGTAAATAAGGACGTAAAAATGCTAAATCCCCTTTAAAGTTATCGTTAATTAATTGCGCCCCTGCCGCATAAGAAAATGCAGACAAATACATCGAAATGAAAATGAGCAGCACCGAAGTTTTTGGGTAAAGTTTAAAAGCCATCGGTACTTTAACCGCATCCTCTTTCCAATCAGTGAAATAATCAAACGTATTTTGTAACGCATTACCACCAAAAAAGGATAATAATACGCCTAAAAAATAAATTGGTGGTGTCGAAAACGTGGCGCCTAACGCCGGACTACCCGTTAATTCTGTCATTTCATTAACGGGTGCGGCTAAAAAACCTGCGCAGCTGGACATAACCCACAATGCACCGGGAACATAACTCAGTATTCTAAAAAATTTTCTTAGTCTACTGAGTGGTGAAATAGATTGATGGGGAGCCATATCATGTAAACAATTTAGTAAAGCAATGAGTAATCCGGTGGGTAAATTTTGTCGACTGTATTCATCATCAATTTGTTTTTTTACTTCGTTGGCGTAATTGCAGCCTAGGAATTTAAATCCGTAAATGCTTAAAAGTTTTTGTCCGCATTCCAAATGATTGATGAGACGTTGTTTAATCGCCTGTATCGATTGATTTATTTGCATCTGTAACTTTTTCTTATCCTTTACTTCTTGGTTCAGTCGACAATTCATCATTTGTCGAACGATACATTCAAATGGCAAACTGGGGAGACGATATAAAGGTTCTGAAAATGCTAGCTTAAACGGAAAAAGATGAAGTATCGTATTGTCAATTAAAACGATAATTCCTTGAAATAGAAGCAATGATTTTGATAACCCTGGAATAGGATACATATAGCTAACTGCCGCCAAAGGTAATGCAGAAATTGCGGCTCCTATAGTAATCGCAATATCCTCTAAGTTTTTTTGTAAGTGTGTGCTAGGATTAGTTAAATACTGGTTTAGCTGTGCAGGAATAATCTCCGATCTGCGCATGATTAAAAAAAGTTCGGTTGAATTATATAGTACGACTAATGCAGGCAAACAGGTACATACCATATAGTTGATACGACCCGCTAACTTTTCACCGATAGATTGCGCATAATCATCGGCTGCTGTTGCATATAAGCCGGCCCCTGTGATAGCCACAATTAATAATATAACTTGATCTCGAATGAGTTTTGGTAAACTTGTATGCCCTTTTCCATCTAAATAATATTTGATAACTGTGTTTAATGCGTTGTCAGCGACTTCAGTCAATTCCTGGTTCAATACAAGAGTTTCTTTCTTAACATCTTTATCTATATCAATGAAGCAAGGATCCTGATTATTATTAGTTGGTGTTTCAAATTCAGAATGGTTAATTGACAGTGGCATAGGCATCTCCTTTTAAGATTATTTTTTATATTTTATTGAGACGTTTTTTATTTATCGTAAAAAAATAACAGCGTAAAAGCTAAAACAATACATTTTTTTTGAAAAGTGAAATTAATTAGATAGTAATGTATAAAATAATTTCCCTATTTATTTATAGTATTAGGTGAAAAGTTTAATTAGTTAATAAAGTTATTCATTTAATATGTATAACTTTATAGAGGTACATATTATAGATTATATAAAATAAATTTAGCATAACTTTTTAATTCTTCCAATCTGTTTTTTATTAAATAATCTTTAAATCTTAAATTTTTAGAATGATTAGGAACAGTTATTATCGTCAATTACTATCTTCTCTCTATTTACTGGAAAATAATCATTCAAATTGTCATCGAAAATTAGCCTTTTAGCTTAGACCGGTATACTATCGGCAAAAAAATTAAATTTTCGAGTAAAAAATATGATCTCAATTAATCAACTCAGCATGGCATATGGCGAAAAACTGTTATTTTATGATGTTAATCTTATTCTATCCACACACAGTCGTTATGCTTTAGTGGGTGCTAATGGTGCTGGAAAATCTACTTTTCTAAAATTACTCACCGGCGTAGAAAAGCCTGTCGCGGGCAATTTATCCATTCCTAAAACCGCTACCGTTGGATGGCTAAAACAAGATCAATTTCGTTATGAAAATACACTGATTATCGATATCGTTTTACAAGGAAAGCCTGCCTTGTGGCAAGCCATGCAAGAGAAAGAAAATCTGCTACACAGTGATTTACAAAATGAAAAAAATATTAACCGTCTCGGAAAACTGGAAGAAGAAATTGCGAGGCTTAATGGATACAGTGCTTACGCCTTAGCGGCGAAGCTTTTAATGGGCTTAGGAATACAACTACCCTATCATGAAAAACCCTTAAGCACGCTATCGGGTGGTTTTAAATTACGTGTCTTGCTTGCTCAAGCCTTATTTCAAGAGCCTGACATTTTATTATTAGATGAACCGACCAATCACTTAGATTTTATCTCCATTATCTGGTTGGAAAAATATTTAAAAAATGAATTTTCTGGTTTATTACTTTTTATTTCTCATGATGTTGAATTCATCAATCGCTTGGCCGATCAGATACTCGATATAGATTATGGTGAAATCCGTCAATACAGTGGCCACTATGAAAAATTTCTTGCTGAAAAACAATTAATTATCGAACAAAAACTCCAAGAAAAACGTAGCGTGGAACTTAAAATAGCGAGCATGCAAAGTTTTGTGGATAGGTTTCGTGCCAGTGCCAACCGAGCAAAAATGGCTCAGTCACGCGTAAAAATGATCGCTAAAATGGAAATCCCGGATATTAAGCAATCGTCGCGATTATCCCCTCTATTTCAATTTAAATCGATGCGTCCCTCGGGGAAAATGGTTGTGCGAGTTAAAGATTTATCCAAAAACTTTCAAGAGAAAAAACTTTTCCAACAACTCAATTTTGAGATAAAGCGTGGCGAAAAAGTAGCTATTATGGGTGAAAATGGTATTGGTAAATCAACACTGATTAAACTATTACTCAACACGATTCAATCTGACCAAGGTAGTGTGGAATGGGGGTATGAAACACATATCAGTTACTTTTCGCAGGACCATCACGATTTACTGAATCAACATGCTACGGTTTTAGCCTGGTTAGAGCATTATGCCTCAGGCATCAGTGAACAATCGATACGTAAAACTTTGGCACAAGTATTATTTAATAAAGAAGATGTACTTAAAGATATTTTAGCTTTAAGCGGCGGTGAAGCCGCGCGCTTATTATTGGCTAAAATGGTCTTGGAATCAGCAAATGTCTTGATTCTGGATGAGCCGACTAATCATTTAGATATTGAAGCAACAGAAGCGCTGGTAACTGCCTTACGGATTTATCCAGGGACATTACTCTTTGTGAGTCATGATCGGCATTTCATCAACAAAATTGCTGATCGCATTTTATTTATTTCGCGCGAAAAGAAGCTGCAAGATGTTAAACGATTAGATGCAGTTAATTTAGATTAATTTTTTTATAAGGGCTTTATCGTGCTCCAATTACGGCAAGCAGGACACAACCAATCGAGAATCTTGCTATTAAAACCACAGGTTAAACAGCGATACACCGGTTTATTTTCCATCAATTTTTTAATCAGATCTTTTAAACTGATTAAATTACTTTTATCCGTCATAGAAGAATTTTCTTGGGCCAAATGTAAATCCACTAATTGATATAAACCAGGCAGTGAAGGCTTAGATTGTAATTGCTGAGTCAAAAATTGCAGTGCTTTATCGTTATCTTTTTCTTGGATCAACTTAACGATCGCTAACGAAATCGGAGTCTGCGCATGTTCGCTCAGTGTTTCATGTAAATAACTTAGCAACCCCATTGATCCTGATTGATGTTGTAAATAACATTGGTTAAGTGGCTCTAAAGTTTCAGTAATATAATCGGGGTCTTGTTTTTTTATCGCTTGGTAGATTGCAATGGCTTGTTCCCATTTTTCACCAATAACGGCTAACTTTCCTTTAATCAGATTTGCTCGAACACATTGAGCATCATATTTTAAGGCAAGCTCTAGAAGTCTGATGGCTTCTTTTTGGCTTCCACGCGCATTTAATAAATTCTGTGCCAATTCACAATGATAATGAGCAATATTTTTAAAAATTTTGTTATCCCATTTTGAAATTTTTTTCGCTTGTTTGATAGCGATTTCCCAACGTTTTTGTTGTTGATAGATTTCTAATAGATAACGTACTGCGATACGCGCATACTCGCTATCATCATGATGAATGACTTCAAAAAATAAACGCTCTGCCCTATCTAATAAGCCAGCACAGTAATAATCTCTTCCTAAAGCAAGCAAAGCTTGTAATTTCTGTGCAGATGCAAGATTGGGCCTGGCAATCAAATTTTGATGGAGTCGAATGGCACGATCGATTTCTCCGCGACGACGAAACAACACACCCAAAGCTAAATGCGTTTCGACGGTTTCTGTATCCACCTCAAGTATCTTAATAAACGTATCCACCGCTTTATCAGACTGTTCATTAAGTAAATAATTTAAACCACGTAAATATTCGCGGTTACACGCATGTTTTTTACGCGTATTTGAATTGGAAAACTGACAATAAGCAATATACCAACCAGAAGCGGCGGCAAGAGGAAGCAATAGAAACAATAACTCCAGCATAATCAGGCTCGTTATCAAGTAAATACCGGAGATTTATCAAGCGTTAAGATAAATTATACTCCACTTAATATTAAGCGGCTATTGTAAATCATTAATGTTGATCTTTAAATGGCAATGCTCTTAAATTGGTTAATTCTTTTTCAACGAGATTTAAACGATGTCGTAAACGTCGATTGATATACTTAAGTTTAATATAAGTAATAAATGCGGTTAGCAAACCTAATAAGCCGCCTAAAATAAAGCTGAGTATGGTTAATAAAGAAAGCGGTAATCGCTTAGTACCCAAATAATAATTAACACTGACTAGATCGGCATTGAGACCAGCAAAAATCAGCCCCAAGATGAATAATACTATCAGAAACAAATATGTTATACATCGCATAGACTTACCTACTCAATGGGAACTTATGCTAAATTAGGATGTGTTGTCATTGAGTGTGGAGACAACACATCCTAGTTTTTTCATAAAACTAAAGCTCTCGCTTGGTGTAGCCAGCGCTTTAGCTTAGCAACAAAATCATCCTTTATTTTAATTTTAAGCCCATGCTGATTTCCTTAAGAATTAAGAAAACAGCCGTTACTTAGTGACTACTTTTTCTTCTAAAGGAAGGAAAGAAAGTGAAATATGACGATTTTTTCGATCAAGATTTAAAATTCTTGCTTCTATTTCTTGTCCCACTTCAAAAGTTTCACCTTCTTCACCGTACTCAGTTATTTTAAGCTGAGCTTCTATATTATTACCTAAATCAACTTTCATTCCTTCATCGTTGATTTCAGTTATTTTTCCTTTGACCATCTGATCTTTACTGTATTTATCAAAAGGGTGCGATGATTCAGTATCCAATTGTTTGATGCCCAGCGAAATACGTTCTCGCTCAGGATCGATCGATAAGATGATCGTTTCTAATTCATCCCCTTTTTTGTATTTACGTACGGCTTCTTCGCCGGAGATATTCCATGCAATATCTGATAAATGGACTAAGCCATCGATATTACCGGGTAAACCAATAAAGAGACCAAAATCAGTAATAGATTTTATTTTACCGGTAATACGTTCCCCTTTAGCATGCCTATTTGCGAAGTCTTCCCAAGGATTAGACTTACACTGTTTAATACCTAAAGAAATACGGCGTCGATCCGAATCAATATCTAATACAATAACCTCGATTTCCATACCTGCTTGAACGATTTTGTTTGGGTTAATGTTTTTATTCGTCCAATCCATTTCTGAAACGTGGACTAAACCTTCAACACCTTCTTCTATTTCAACAAAGCAACCATAATCAGTCACATTAGTTACTTTACCTTTCAAACGGGTACCGACAGGATAACGTTTCACTAAGTCTTCCCAAGGGTCGCCGACTAATTGTTTAAGTCCTAATGAAACACGGCCTCTATCTCTTTCGATCTTTAACACCACGACTTCAATTTCATCGCCTATGGTTAACACTTCACTGGGTTGCTTGACGCGTTTCCACGAAATATCGGTGACGTGTAATAAACCATCAATGCCACCTAAATCGATAAATGCACCGTAATCGGCTAAGTTTTTTACGATACCTTTAATAACTTGCCCTTCTTCTAATTCAGTTAATAACTGCTCTCGTCCGGCTTGACCTTCAGACTCAAGTACCGCACGTCGTGATAAAACAATATTGTTACGCTTAGGATCGAGCTTAATGACCTTAAATTCCAGGTCTTTACCTTCGATAATGCTAGAATCACGTACTGGACGTACATCCACTAATGAACCAGGTAAGAAAGCGCGCAGATTACCAACTTCTACCGTAAAACCACCTTTTACTTTTCCTGTTACTTTCCCCGTCACCACCGTATCCGCATCGTGTGCACGCTGTAATGCAGTCCACATTTCTGCCCGCTTGGCTTTTTCACGCGATAAACGAGTTTCACCAAAACCATCTTCTAAAGATTCAATGCTGACGTCAATTTGGTCACCGACTTTGACTTCTAATTCGCCGGCTTCATTGTAAAATTGCTCGATGGGAATCAAGCCTTCTGATTTTAAATTCGCATTGACAACGACACGGTCTTTTTCGATGCGGACTACGGTTCCGGTAATAATCATCCCGGTATAAAAAATACGTTCGGAGAAATTTTCCTCCAGTAACTGTGCAAAACTCTCACTCATATAGTTATATCACTTGTTCTTTTTTAGAGAACCATGGTTAAGGCGCAATATGCGCGGTTAATAGTTAGTCATTATGAGAACTTTCTGGAAATTTCTCGTCTAATGCCCCTTTGTTACTTCTTTGTTTGAGCCTATGGCAACTTACTTTTAATAAGTTGTAACACCTCTCGAATACTTAAGTAGGTTGTGTCGATAGTTATCGCCCCTTTAGGCGCTATAAGTGGCGCAACGGGCCGTTGTCTATCTTGACGATCACGCTGCTCAAGCTCTGCTCGCACAACGTCAAGGCTAACATGCTTCCCCTTTGCCTTCAACTGTAAATAACGTCGTTTAGCTCGTTCTTCCAAGCTTGCTTCCAAGAAGATTTTAAGCTCCGCATCAGGGAAAACAACGCTACCCATATCTCGGCCGTCTGCTACCAAACCGGGAGCACGGCGAAATGAGCGTTGATAGGCTAATAAGGCCTGCCGAACCTTAGGATAAGCCCCTAATTGTGAGGCTAATTGACCTATTTCTTCGGTACGTAAGCTATCGGTAATCTCTTGCTGCTGCCAAAAAATTCTAAGCGGCTGATCGGAGGTCTGGACGCTGATATTCAGATCTAAATCGGCTACTAAAGGAAGGAGCTTCTCCTCTTCAAAAGGCGTCTGCGTCGATAGCGCGACCCAGGCCGCAGCGCGATAAATAGCTCCACTATCGAGAAAATGCCAAGCGAGATCCTGGGCTAATAAGTAACTAATCGTACCCTTACCTGAACCACTCGGACCATCCAGTGTAATCACTGGAATGATAGATTTTTTTTCTGTGGTTAACAGCATGATAAATAAGCCTTCCAAGCTAATTCTCGGTAATGCTGAGCCTTTACGGTGGGCTTATCTGCTTGATAAATGCCGCGCCCCACAATAATGATGTCGGTGCCGTTTTGCGTAATCGCACGCTCGGGCGAAATGTACTGCTGACCGAGCCTATCTACGCCACTCGAATCCGATTGGATGCCAGGTGTCATATGTATCAGGCCCGGATTTTCTGTTAATTGATGCTGAGCAATAAAGCCCATAACAAAATCAGGATATTCTTTAGCCATAGCAAGACTCGCTTCCGTATAAGATCCTTTAGCTAAAGAACCAACCGAACTCATTTCGGCCAGCAATAATAAACCGTGTTTTTTAGCTAAGCCTATTTCTCGCAAACCTTGAATAACGCCTGGACCCGGAACGGTATGCGCGTTAACGATATCCGCCCAGTCCGCAATATGGTAAATACCCCCTGCATATTGTTGTTTAACGGTATAACCTATATCCGCAAATTTACGATCTTCAAAGATTAAAAACTGATGTTTCTGAGCTAAATACTTGAGTTGGTGAATTAAATCAGGTGTAAAATCACTCAGGATATCGACATGAGTTTTTAACAGGCAAATTTCCGTTCCTACTTTATCAGTCAAATTCAGTAATTCAGACGCACGAGTCACATCAGCGGATAAACAAAGATTGGTTTGCTTATCTGCTATGAGTTGACACAAACGTCGCGCACTTGCATTTAGGCAAAAAGAAGCGCGCTCGACAAAACTTAATTTTTTAATTTTTTTTGGCATTTATTGGTTAAGTAAAGGATCAAAGGGGACAACCTGAGTAGTGAGATGCATCTGGGTATGGAGTTGTTCAGCCACTTGTTTCATTCGTTCAGGTTTTATTTCTGGACCCACAAAAACCCTCGTCAATACACCCAATAAACTTTTGTACTGCCGGCTATAGGCATTAAAACCTTTACGACGTAAGCTTAGCACTAAATTTTTAGCCTGTGCAGGATCTTTAATATCGGGTAATTCAATTACCCACGCTTTTGCTGGTGTTAAAGGAAAACTCAGTAAATTTTTCATACTCGCTTTACCGGAAGTGATGGGTAATAATGCTGCACTCGGTGGCGTCGGCAAGGTGGGAATGGTAAACGAGAGCAAGGTATCCGTATGATAATCTTTCATCCATAACGGAAAAAAAATAACCAACAAGGCGGCAATAACAATAATAGCAATAAAACTAGTACGTTTAATTGAAAAATCCACAAGTTATCTCAACCATTTTATTGATGAATCTACCTATTACACAGGAATTTTCGAATTGAAACAACCATTTTTTCTGAAGAAGTTTTTAAAACCTTACCCACATTATTTTATAATAAAGCAAAATTCATTGATCGGTTTTTAAATACTCGCGAATGTCATCAGGGCAATGATACAATGCTTCGAGTATGGGACATTCAGCGATTGAAATGTTGCCATCACAGGCTTCTTCCCAGCGCATCAGCACCTGTTTTATGCACTGTAAACTCCTTATTTTAGTTTCGATGTGAGAAATTTTTTGTTGCATGCATGATTTTATCTGCTGACTGGGTGATTGATTCGTTTCTAAATTAAGTAAGTTTTTAATTTCGCTTAAATCAAAACCAATTAGCTTTGCATTCTGAATAAAGTAAAACCGTCGAATAATCGTTTTCGGATAGAGACGAAAACCTCCTTCACTACGTTTTGACGCAGGAATTAAACCAATTTTTTCATAATAGCGAATAGTGACGGGTGTTTGCTGGACTAATTTAGCCAATTTTCCGATCGTATAATAGTTCATTTTCACATTCTCTGTTTTTAAAATTGCAGGATGATTACCTCGTTAAAACACTAACGACACACCTAAACTATAGGTATTATCATTCGTAGAAAGATTATTTTCTTGAAACAACGACTTAGTGTTACCGTAATTACCGGTATGTTGATATTGTGCATACACAGCAAGCACGGGATTGATTTGATAATACGGCCTTAATGTTAATTGCAACTCATTGAGTCCACTACCCACTAAATCATGCGTGACAGTTTTACTTGCAAATAGACCTTCTACTTCCGTTTGTACAAAAAAATTGTGTGCAATTTGTGTATCACGCGTTAAATCTATATCCACCTTGCTACTTCCGTTATGATAATAAGCACGGATATCGGTTTGGATAAAATACGGGGTTAAGCCTTCAATACCGATACCGGGTTGAAAATAAGGTGTCATTGTTGGGCGATACACATAATTCACACCCCCTTTAACCGCCCAGAATTGGCTGATAGCATGCCAATAAAACATATCCAAATTGGCATTTTCGATAATACCCTGCTTAATTTCTGCTTTTTCCAAATAGAGTTGCAGTTTGTTATTATCACCACCAAACATACCTTTATAGGTAATTTCTTGATCGTTATTAATTAAATTCTGATTAATATCAAATAAATTTACGCTAAAAAATCGCGGCGCATGATCCGAAGGATAATCCACTAGGCTCTGATCGACAGGTAACTGCTGAACACGAACTATCGCCCGGTTAGTATAAGGTAAAAGTTTTATTGTATTTTGATACCGATGGGCGGGTGTCACGTCGATTAACGTGGTGTATTGAAAGACACGCGCCATACCGGCTGCCATGTGATAAAGCTGATGGCAATGGAAAAACCACTGCCCGCTCGCATCCGAATCAAGATCCGCCACTACAGTCGACATAGGTGGAACAACGATAGTGTGTAATAAAGGATCGTAAGCGCCATGCCCATTACGTAAAATAAACCAATGACCATGAATGTGCATAGGGTGATCCATCATCGAATGATTGGTAAATATAATTCGATAGCGTTTTCCGGGTTTTAGTAAAATCGGTTTTGCTTTATTCATTGTCACACCGTTAATAAACCAAATATAACGGTTCATATAACCCGATAAATCCATGTGTATGGTTTTTTCTATCGGTTTGTTCGGATTATTGGTTTTAACCGCTGCAATCATTTTTTGATATTTAGTACCCACGGTTAAATTTTTCATGCGAGACATAGTCTGTCTATTGTTCATACCCATATCTGAGCTATTTTTAGCTAAATTCATTGCAGGCATTGGCATGGATGATTGCATACCGTTACGCTTCATCATCATGATAGGAGGAGGTTCAGGAAAAGGTTTAATATTTTGAATATTGACCGATGTACCTGGTGTCGTAGTCAGTACACCTATCGCTCGCCCTAAGGTATCTAGCGACTCAGCATAAATAATCGTGGCGCCCGGATGTTTAATGGAGACTAAAACATCATAGGTTTCACCGGGCTCAATCTTAAAACGGTTGACATAATAAGGTTTAATATTATTACCATCGACTTGAACAAGCTCCATTTTACCGTGATCAAGTTTGACATTATAATTAGTACTTGTCCCTGCACCAATAAAACGTAACCGAACTTTATCACCTACCTTAACGTATCGTATCCAAGGTCGTTGCCCTACTTGTCCATTCAATAAATAAGCATCGTAGGCAACATCGCTAAAATCATAAATATTCATCCGACTCGTTTGCATCATTTTATAGCTATGCAGTAATCGCTGACGGTTTAAAGGTGTCGCATTTCCATAGTCATGAAGAAATTTTAATAAAGAAGGTTGTAAGGGAAATCGAGAATCATAATAGCCATCCATTTTTTTAAGATTGTTATAAATTTGTCCTGGGGATGTGTTACTCCAATCAGACAAAACCACGACAAAGTCTTTATTATAGTGATAAGGTAAAGGAGTGTTAGGATCGATAATAATGCCACCATACAAACCTTGCTGTTCTTGGAAGCCGTCGTGTGCATGATACCAATAGGTACCCGATTGATGTGGTGTAAAACGATAATGAAAAACACCTCCGGGCGGTATCGGTTTTTGACTCACACCACTTACACCATCCATTTGCCAAGGAACAATCAAACCATGCCAATGAACACTAGTACCTTTATTGAGTCGGTTATAAACATTAATGATCACTGGTTGCCCTTCTTTTAAGTGTAAAATAGGGCCAGGAATTTGATTATTTACTGCAATAGCCTGAGTAGGCGTTCCGGTAAAATTGACCTGTTTATACGCCACAGTTAAATTAATAAGCTGGGTTTTAGCTTCCGCTTGATTCACAAATAGTAGTGCTAGGGTGAGAGTAAAACTATAAATCAGTTGAATAATACGATTCATGTAGCGCTTTATGGGTAAGAAAGGTAAAAAATATTAAACTTAACCTTAAGGTTAAAGTCAATAGCGCTTAGAAATTGATCTAAATCAAGCCTATGACCCATACTAATCAAGCGGGTATAATCATCAACTATTGGCTAAATTTTTGGATTGCTTAAGCCTAAATAGCCCAGCCACTGACATAAAATAAAACGAGAATGAGTGCTATCGCCACAGTTCCTGGAGTTAATTGTCGCCATTCTCCAGCACAGACCCGCCCTATCACTAAAGAACTAAATCCTAACATAATACCGGTAACAATATTGCAGGTTAATACAACAAAGACCGCACATAATAACCCTGATAACGCATCGATAAAGTCAGCAAAATTTAATTTGGTCACATTACTTAACATCAACAAGCCAACATACATCAACGCAGGTGCAGTCGCATACGCAGGAACTAAATAAGAAAGTGGTGAAATAAATAATGTTAGGAGAAATAATAATCCTACTACCGTTGCGGTTAAACCAGTTTTCCCTCCTACCGCAGCACCCGCGGCTGATTCAATATACACTGCAGCAGGTGATGCACCGATTAAACTCGCAAAAATACTGCTGACAGAATCAGCAATTAAGGCTTTCGATTCATTCTTCATCGGTTGATTTTTTTTCAATAAATTGGCTTGAGTGGCCACGGCATGAATCGTTCCAGTGGCATCGAATATCGCCGTTAACACCAACGCCAAGACACTCGGTAAGACCATCGGCTGCAACGCTCCGATAATATCCAAATGCAAAAATAGCGAGTGAGTCTGTGGATTGAATAGATGTGGGAAGGCGAATAATCCCTGATATTTAACCTTTGGATCAAACAGTAAACCGAGGAGTGAAATAAACACAATGACCCATAACACACCACCAGGAACACCTCTTCTTTCCAAACCAAAGATCATCGCTAAACCTAATAATGTCATTAGTACTGGAAAAGAATTAAAAACACCTAAGCGCATCGGTAAGCCTTGCATAGGATTTTTAATCACTAAACCTACGCTGGATGCAGCAATCAATAATAGAAATAAACCGATACCAATACCGATACCACAAGCTACACCCAATGGTAAATTACGCAAAACCCAAGAACGAATTCCAGTAACCGATATAATCGTAAATAATACACCGACCCAAAATACTGCCCCTAGAGCAACTGAAATACTGATATGCTGGGTTAATACAATACCAAATGTGGTAAAAGCGGTGAGTGAAACGGCACAGCCTATCGCCATGGGTAAATTAGCCCATAATCCCATTAATAGAGAGCCAAAACTGGCGACTAAGCACGTGGTAACAAAGGTTGGTATAGATGGAAATCCCGCTAGTTTCAGCATATTAGGGATCACAATCACCGAATATAACATCGCTAAAAAGGTGGTAAGGCCAGCTAGCACTTCTTGTCGGAAACTGCTCGCACGTTCACTGATTTTAAAGTAATTATTTAATACGCTTTTCTTTGGATTCTTTGGGTTTATCATTTTACCTCTCAGAAAGAAGTTTAATCATTTAACCCTCTAAATATCGATATATAGCCGCAGCAGTGTGAAAAGAACCAAAAACCAACAGCCGGTCATTTTTTTTCAACTGACTGAAAGCGCGTTGAAAAGCGAGATCCGGAGAAGAAAACTCTAAAATGGTTTGACTCACTTCAAGGTCCAGGAGCGATTGTTTTAATTGTGCTGCTTTAGCACTCCGTTGTTCCGCTAAATCACAGAGATACCAATGATCAACATGATGTTTCAAAGGACGTAAAGTATTAAGAATATCTTTATCAGCCAACATGCCTGCTAACGCATAAGTACTCCCTAAACAGGGAGTATTCGCTAAGCGTTTTGATAAACATTCTCCGCCAGCGGGATTATGTGCGACATCGATAATAATCTGGCGTGCATTTTTTTCGATAAGGTGAAATCGACCGGGTACAAAAACCTGCTTTAAGCCTTCTTGTATGGCAAGCGGAGTAATGATGAAATGATCACCGAGTAATTCGACAGCCTGTAACACGGTCGCTGCATTCTGTAAATCAATATTGGGTAAAGGTAAATCTTGCAGTGAAAGTTGTTGACTATTCCATGACCAGGATTGCCCCTGCATTTTATAATCAAACTCTATGCCTTGCCGATACAAGGGACAAGCTAAAGTTTTTGCAGTATGAAGTATCGATTCCGGCGGTGAAAAATCTCCACAAACGCACGATCGATTGGGACGCATAATAGCGGCTTTTTCTAAGCCAATTTTTTCACGCGTATCTCCCAACCAATCAGTATGATCGATATCTATCATACTGATAATGGATAAATCAGCATCCACACAATTGACAGCATCCAAACGACCACCTAAACCTATTTCTAAAATAATCGTATCTAATGCCGCTTGTTTGAAATACCATAAAGCCGCTAAAGTCCCAAATTCAAAATAAGTCAATGAAATATCTGCGCGATTTTTTTCAATCTGCATAAAGGCACGACACAAATCTTGCTCACTAATGCAGTGTCCTGATATTTGAATACGTTCTTGATAACGAATAAGATGGGGTGAAGTATACGTGCCCACCCGATAACCCGCGGCACTTAAAATAGCGGCCGTCAAGGCAACAGTAGAACCTTTTCCATTTGTTCCAGCAACCATCACCACTGGACAATTAAAGTTGACTACTTGCAATCGCTGTGCGACTTGTGTAATACGCTTAAGACCTAATTCAATGCGGTTAGGGTACAAGGTCTCAATATAAGCTAACCAATCGGATAATGATCGCGAATTTAAGTTTAATTCATTAGATATCGTCATTGACAATGGCTGTTAGTGAATAACGTCCTTGATTCGCTGCCATCAGTTTATTTAAAAGCGAAACCATTTTTCCCTTTAATTCCCTCCTATCGACGATCATATCGATAGCACCATGTGCTAATAAAAATTCACTGCGTTGAAATCCTTCGGGTAAAACTTGGCGTACAGTTTGTTCAATGACACGTGGACCAGCAAAACCAATTAAAGCTTTAGGCTCTGCAATAATAATATCGCCAAGATTAGCAAAACTTGCTGATACACCACCCATAGTCGGATCGGTTAATACAGAAATAAAAGGGAGTCCTTTTTGTTTAAGTTCACCCAAGACAGCACTTGTTTTTGCCATTTGCATTAATGAGAATAAACCTTCTTGCATCCGGGCTCCGCCACTTGCTGAAACACAAATAAAAGGAATATCTTCCTCAATGGCCTTTAACACACCTTGTACAAAACGCTCTCCTACCGCAGCGCCCATCGACCCACCCATAAAATTGAACTCAAATGCTGCGCACACTACTGCCCTACCCTCTAATTTTCCTTGCATAACAATCAACGCTTCCTTTTCACCGGTTTTTTTTATGGCTGAATGTAGCCGATCTTTATATTTAAATTGATCTTTAAATTTAAGCCTATCCACCGCTTCTATTTGATTGCCTATTTCTTGGCCGGTTTCAGGATCTAAAAGCTGTGCTAAACGTTTACGCGCTTTAATCCGATGATGGTGGTTACAAGTTGGACAAACCATTAGATTACGTTCAAATTCCGCGCGATAGAGTACTGCTCCACAGGACTCACATTTAGTCCAACTATTTTCAGGAACTCCCGTGGTATTTCTAACCACGGTCCGAATTCCTTTAATGACTTTTTTTAACCAACTCATAATTTTCCTATTTAACCTCTCACCCACTCAATTAAAACTTTTTTCTCAACTCTGATTAGTATATACCCATTCTACTTCAACGTGATCATTCGCGCCTTCAGCGAAAGCGATAGCTATCTGCACGTGCCTAAATTAACCACCAATTTTCAATAATTCCCAATAATGTTGGTAAATACTTTCAGCGGCTCCCACATCAACTTGAACGAAACTGCGTTGTAACGTTTTTTTATCGGGATAGATCATGGAATTATTCAAAATGGCTTTTGGCATCAGTTTATAGGCAGTAAGATTAGGTGTCGCAAAGCCCGTCGCTAAACTTATTTTTTTGGCAATATCCGGTCTGAGTATAAAATTGATAAAAGTGTAGGCATTATTCACATGTGATGCCCCTATCGGTATGGCCATGCTATCGATAGAGATCACAAAACCTTCTTTAGGGTAAATAAAACGTAATGCGGGATTTTCTTGTGCGGCTTGATAGATATCACCATTCCAAGCCATACCGACACTTAAATCTTCATCAATGAAAAGTGATTTTACCCCATCATTATTAAACAAACGTACATTTGGCATTAACTCCTTTAATCTAATATAGGCCAAGCGGATATGTTCAGGATTGGTGTCATTCGGTGAATAACCTAATACCATCAATGCCATAGAGAAGACTTCATGGACATCATCTAATAGGAGTAATTGGTTACGATAGCGTGGGTTCCAAAAATCTACCCAAGCTTGTAATTGCTGCACGGGATGGTTCTTACTATTAACAACAATACCAGTTGTGGACCAAAAATACGGAATACTATAATGATTACCTGGATCATAAGATTTGTTAAGTAACGCAGGATTAAGATTTTTGAAATTCGGTAAACGAGATTTATCCAGTGCTTGCAACATGCCTTGTTGACGCATACGATCGATAAAATAAGTCGATGGTACAATCACATCATAGCCAGTATGCGGATTGGCTTTCAGTTTCGCATATAAGGTCTCATTACTATCATAAGTCGCATAATTAACTTTAATCCCAGTTTCTTGTGTGAACTCTTTTAATACATCGTTGGAAATATAGCTCGACCAATTGTAAATATTAACAATATTTTGTTCTGCATACGCTGATCGAGTGAAAATAACCCATAATAGGATAAAAAAACAAACTAAACGCATGATTATTTTTTAACCTTTTTAGGTAATACCCATTGGAAGGCAACGACGATAAATAGCGTAATAGCAAACATCACCGAACAGAGCGCATTCAATTCCGGCTTTAATCCGATGCGAACCAATGAGTAAATATACAACGGCAAAATTTGAAAATCAGGGCCGGTAACAAAAAAGCTAATGATTACATCATCGAGTGACAAAGTAAAACTTAATAGCCAGCCCGCTAAAATAGCGGGCCATAACATAGGAATAATAATGCGACGAAAACTCATAAAGTCATTTGCGCCTAAATCACGCGCTGCTTCAAAAATATTTTTATCCAAACCAGTCAATCGACTATAAACCGTGACCGCCACAAAAGGAATACAAAAAGTAATATGTGATAATAATAATGACCAAAAACCTAAACGCATATTCAGTAAAAAAAATAAGATAAGTAATGAAATTCCCATGACAATATCAGGCGAGACTATCAATACAAACAATAAACCATGGAGTAAATGTTTACCAAAAAACCGATAACGATACAGACAAGTCGCTGCAATAGTCCCTATTAACGTCGCAAAACTGGCCGCTAATACACCCACTTCGAGTGAATGCAAGGCGACAATGGCCAAATTGCTATCATCACCTAATTGTTTATACCAATCTAAAGTAAAGCCATGCCAAAGCAATGAGTACGTTGAATTATTAAACGAATAAATAATTAATAAAATAATTGGAAAGTAAAAAAAGCAGTAGATCACTGCCAAATAGCTAAATCTCGCCAATCGGTTCATCGTGATATTGTCCTATTTTATTGGCACGTCGATACAGTAACAGCAATATTCCCATTGCTAGAGTCAGTACCATACTCACCGCTGAACCCAAAGGCCAGTTATGTGCCGCTAAAAATTCATTTTGAATGAGATTTCCAACCAACAGTGATTTAGCACCGCCCAAAATATCCGGAATATAAAACATACTCATCGCTGGCAAGAAGACCAAAATGATTCCGCCCATAATACCAGGCAGTGTTAACGGTAAAATAACGCGTATTAAAATAGTTAAGCTATTCGCACCTAAATCGCGCGCCGCATCAATAAATTGCGTCTCTAATTTCTCAATATTGGCGTATAAAGGTAAAATCATGAAAGGAAGTAAACTATAGACTAAACCAATAATGACTGCGGTACTGGTATACAAAATGGTTAACGGGTGGTGAATAATACCGAGTGATAATAACAGTGTATTTAATAAACCTTTCGCTTTCAGTATAGAGATGATCGCATAAGTACGAATCAATGAACTGGTCCAGAAAGGGATAATCACTAAAAATAATAATAAACTCTTATATTTAGAATCGAGTCGCGCCAATAAATAAGCAAAAGGATAACTCAGTACTAAACAAATTAAACTACACAGTCCAGCCATACAAAAAGAATGCCAAAATATTTTAAAATAAATAGGATTTAATAAGGCTTGGTAATTTTCTAGTGAAAATTTCCAACGGATAAGATTGACCGGATCATTTTCTAGCAAACTTATTATCAGTACCAATAGCGTCGGTAATAAAGCAAATACAGATAGCCACAGCCAAACGATACTGATGGTGCTTCCTTTAAAGAGGCGATCAACTTTCATCGGGCAAAATAACCTCCCATCCTGGAATCCAATGTACCCAAACAGACTCCCCGCTATGGAAATCTAATTTTTCATCATCCTCATTGAAAAATTGCGTAGCGGCCAACAAATTTTGACTTTCCAAACGCACCATCAGATCGACAGTAGAACCTTTGTAAATAACTTGCTCAACCACTCCAGGAAACATCTGCGAAGTATCTGTCACCTCGACTGGAGACCAAACTTCAAGATCTTCGGGCCTGACTAAAATATAGACCTTTTGATTCTTAGAAAAATGCCGCCGATTTTTTAACGTAAACTCTTTACCCTCAATCATCGCGTGAAACACATGTTCGTCAGAAGAAATAATTTGTGTTTCGAAAATATTTACTTCGCCTATGAAACGCGCAACCCGTAAGCTACGCGGTTCTTCGTACACTTCGCGCGGAGTACCGATTTGCTCAATACGTCCTTCATGCATCACCACAACCCGATCTGACATCGATAAAGCTTCTTCCTGATCATGTGTCACAAAAATAAACGTAATACCCAATTTGGTTTGCAACTGCTTTAATTCAAGCTGCATGGTTTTACGTAAGCGATAATCTAAAGAACTTAATGGTTCATCCAATAACAGGATGCTGGGTTTATTCACCACGGCTCTGGCAATCGCCACCCGTTGTTGCTGGCCACCGCTTAATTGATAAGGTTTACGCTCACTTAAATGCATCAACTTCACCATATTTAATGCATCATTAACCTGCTGTGTAATCTCTGCTTTCGACAAGCCCCCTTTACAACGTAAACCAAAAGCAATATTGTCAAAGACATTCAGATGCGGGAATAAAGCATAGCTTTGAAAAACGGTATTCACATGACGTGCTTGTGGTGACAAGCCTTTGACATCAACACTGTTAATGCGAATGACTCCACTATCGGGTTGCTCAAAACCTGAAATTAAACGCAATAAAGTCGTCTTGCCACAACCACTAGGTCCAAGTAAGGTCAAAAATTCACCATGCCTTACCTCGAAGTTAATATCTTCTAATACGTCTTCGCCATCAAAACGTTTAGTGACTCCTTTGAGTTCAAGGACATTCCCATTCATTACACAGATAACCTCACTTTCATGATGGAATAGTAAAATTGAAAGGGATTATGCAATAGAGCTTCGGTAAAACCAAGTATTTTATTCTATGCTTGACATAAAAAATAAATAGATCGCGGCTTATTCATAAAAAATATAAAAAAACTTTTGTTTAAAATCTGTCAAGCTCACCGAGCTAGTTAGACTGAGTTAAAAAAATTTTTCAACTTAATGCTTACTTCTTCTGAGTTTAATTTAGGCAGGATAAAAAAATTATTTTCCCCAAATTGGATAGAAAAACCATCATTCATACCTTGCTTTAATGCCACTGCTTGCTGTTTTTAATTATCATTTTCAAGTTTAGCTGATGCATAAACATCATTGTTGCTCAAAACAGATGAAAAAAATAAAAACCTGAAGCAGTACAAAATTTATTTAATCGAGTAATTAGGCTATTCGGTTCAATTTCTTTCCCTTCAATTTCTTTTCCTTGAGATACTTGATCATAGATTTCAAAATACTTTTTATTAAAATTAGCTACTTTCTCTTTAAGGCCTTTATATTTTTCACTCCATCGAAAATATTTCACCAATTTCTGTATAGGGAGCTCTTCGAATAAATATATATAGGGAAATGTCAGATCGTCTACAACAGTAATATTTTTAGGTAAACTATAATAATGAAAGAGTGCCATCGCAGAACTGGCCTGTACAATGACTCGCAAATAGATAATCAACCGCTGATTTTTCTTTGAAATGATAAGGCTGCGGCTATAATATCAAAGTGAAATAGGATTCTTCTATTTTCTATAAAGATATTAAATAAAACTCCTTTTTTACAGCTTATACGATCTGGTAGAGTCTTTTTTGGCATGATATCCAGATCGAAGTAAAAACTAGGTTCTTTAAGCAAAATGGCTAAACGTAATATATCACTGGCGCTCCTGGATTGCCATCTATCTTACTCAATAAGTGGATAATTTTTTAAATCGGTTTTTTTTTTCAATATTCCTAAATTTTAGATTAAATTTTTTTCTAAATTAATTTTTATTAAGCTTCTTTTTCTAATCTGTGAAGGAACTCGTTACTATCTCAACCTATTTATTAAATAAAAAATAAAAAATTATTTTCTGATTGAGGTAACATAAAGTTTTCTGGATAAATTACTTGGTATAAATATAGACCATTCGGTGAAGCGGTCACATCAGCTACTTTACGATCTTGCGCCAATAAAACTTCTTTAGCCCATGCGATGGGTTTTTTACCCGCACCTATCGTCATTAAGACCGCGCTGATATTGCGCACCATATGATGTAAAAAAGCATTCGCCTGAATATCAATAGTCACATAGCATCCTTCGCGCTTGACTTGAATATCTTGTACCTCGCGTCGTGCATTGTTCGCTTGGCAACTTGCCGCACGAAATGAACTAAAATCATGCTCACCCAGGAGATACTGCGCAGCAGACTGCATATCGCTTTCATTTAAAGGATAATAAAAATGGCTGGTATAAGCGTTCCATAAGGCATTACTTAAACGTCGATTATAAATAATATAGCGATAACGACGTGCTACAGCGGAAAATCGAGCATGAAAAGTACTCTCCACTGCTTGCACCCAGTTGACGCGAATATCCGCCGGTAAATGGCTATTAGACCCTAACAACCAAGCCCGTTGGGACCGCTGTACGCCGGTATCAAAATGCACCACTTGATCTAAGGCATGTACACCCTTATCGGTGCGACCTGCACAAGTTAAGATTATCGGATGATCCGCAACTTGGCTAATCGCCCGCTCTAAGCAAGTTTGTATACAGGCCAATCCTGCTTGCGATTGCCAACCATGGTAAGCACTACCTTGATAAGAAATGCTCAATGCTATTCTCATACGATAATTTTCTATGATTAATTATTATTGCTTAAATAAACTCTTTGCACCTGAATTTCATTCGGTGTTACCGTTCCATTCGAAATCCATACGGTTATTATATACACGCTCATTGCTGAAGTTTAAACCTTATTTTTAGCGGGATTTGCCGCTGCAGAAATCATGGCTTTAAATTGTTGTAAACGGGCTTGAGCCGCTTGTGCCGCTTTAGAATCAGGATATTGTTGGATTATTTTTTCAAACAATTCCATCGCCATTTTTTTATCACCTTTGGCAAAATACGCTAAACCACATTGCAACATGGCATCGGGTACTCGTGCATCTTGGCTATAACGGGTAATAAAACGTTTAAAAAAGTTAATTGCTAGATCAGCTTGCCCCTGTAATAAATACAACTGCCCTAAAAAATAATCTGCATTCGCAACATTCAGATCATTCGGAAATTTTTTATTGAAAACTTCAAAAGCGGCTATCGCTTCATTATATTGTTTAGTTTTTAGTAATTGAAAAGCCGCTTGATAAGCACGCTCTGCCGCCGCCGTTGGTGCCGAGTTTGGTAGCAGCGACTTGCGATTATTTGAATCCTCTTTTTTCGTGCTACTACTGAGATCTACCAATGGACGCGGACTCATCGCACTGTTAACGTTCATAGGAACATTGGCTGGTTTGGCAGAATTAGCAGTGTTATTGTTAGTCCGCTGGCCAAAACGCTTATCGATTGCTAAATATTGATTACGTACTTGCTCCTCTAATACTTTGACAGCATGTTGTTGTGATTCAAGTTTACCTTGTAAATTTTGTAATTGTTGTTGTAAATCGTCGACTTGTACCAACAGAGGATTGAGATTAGCGATTTGACGTTCTAAAATCGTAACCCGCTGTTCTAAAGAAAAAGAGGCTGAATTACTCGGAATGGATGTGACACTCGATGGTGCTGGGCTAGAAGTTGAATTGCTTGACTCATGCGCTGGACTTGCTGGGTTTGAAGAAGTTGTCGTTGCCGGAGCATCCTCATCATCGTCATAGGCATCAACAACCGGTGCTAATGCATAAGCGAGTGAACTTACTAATAAGCTCGCACAACATAAGCTAATCTTAACCAACTTAACTAGCCTCGAATTTATCCTTTGAACGAATAAGATGTCTCTCTTAGCAAAGGTAAACGCTCTATTCAAAGGTAAATTCGATCGCATAGTTAATTCCTAGTATTACATCTTATCGGTGATAACCGGAGTTTGATACTGTAAGTCAACACGACGATTTTTCGCATAATCTGCTTCACTATGACCAAACGCCACTGGCTTTTCTGCGCCATAACTGACGGTTAGGATCTGCTTTCGACTGACGCCATTCGCAATTAAAAATTGTTGTACACTTAAGGCACGGCGTTGACCCAAACCGATATTATATTCACGGCTACCTCTTTCGTCAGTATTACCCGCTATCAATATTTTAGCTTGTGGATGGCTAATTAGGTAATGTGCTTGGACTTGCAGAGAAGGTTTATCTTCTTCACGGACGAGACTTTTATCAAAACCAAAGTAATAGGTTTGATCACCCACTTGCAGTGGATGCGTGCTTTCATCGCCGTAAAAACTACCGATATCACCGGCTCCGTGTGTCAATGCGTTATCGACATGTGTCGGAATAGCACTCGCTTCGCCTAATTCATTATTATCCGCAGTGGAACAAGCGCCTAAACTGAAAAACACAGCAGCCATAACACTCACTCTTAACAATCTTTTTATTAACATAAACTACCTCAAAAATAGTTAACTCGATAAAAAAGGTGACCAAACTGGATCTTGTACATCACCTTCAGGTGTTGGCAAACGACAATTAATTCTTCCATCGACTGAAGCCATACCTAACAAGCCATGTTCACCGGGTTTTGATTCAAATAAAACCATTTGTCCATTGGGTGCAAAACTGGGTGAAGCATTAAAACCTGAATGCGTAACGCTCAATAAAGTATCGTCGTCTAAATCTTGCACCGCTATATTATACATTCCTTGTTCGCGATTGAGTACCACTATCATTTTTCCATCCGGAGAAAAAGATGCGCGTGCATTATAACTACCATAAAATGTAATACGTTGTAACCGCTTATTGCTTAGTTTCATTTGATAAATTTGTGGTCCACCTCCTCTATCTGAAGTAAACAGCAATGATCGACCATCTTTTGACCAAGTCGGTTCTGTATCAATAGAAAATCCAAAGGTCACTTGACGTAAATCTTTATTGGCTAAATCCATTAAATAAATTTTTGGCGCAGCCGAATTTTTAGATAAGGCTAAAGCTAAGAGTTTATCATCGGGTGACCACGCGGGAGCACCATTAATACCCGGATAATCACTGATTAATTGGCGCTGCCCGTTAGCAATCGTTTGAATATAAATTCGCGGCATGATTTTTTCGAAAGAAACATAGGCAATACGTTTACCATCATGCGACCAAGCCGGAGACATGATAGGTTGTGTCGAGGTTAATAAAGGTTTGGCATTATGGCCATCCATATCAGCCACTTGCAGACTATAAACACGATGATTATCCTGACGAGTCACTAACACATAAGCGATATGTGTCGAAAAAACACCTTTAACACCCGTTAATTTTTCATAAATCAGATCACTGATATGATGAGCTAAAGCACGTAATTGCGGATATTTCACTGTATATTCTCGTTGTGCTAAAATTTGTTTACGGCCTTGGGCAACATTCACTAAATTCACATGCACTTGATATTCTCCCTGTCCTAGATCACTTATTTTCCCCAATATAACATCATCAATATGATGAGCTCGCCAATAAGCCACAGAAATTTTATCGCTAGTATAAGGTTGTGGGAGTGCATGAGTTTTCATCATCATGACTTTAAATTGACCACTATGGCTTAAATCAGACTGAATCACCTCACTCATATTGTTTTCCGCTGCAAACGCTACCGTACTCGTAAAAGGAACAACTGCAATCGGTAGTTGATTAGCGACACCTTGAGTTAATTCAAGATTCAGCGCTGCTTGGGCGCTAGCGCTTAATAATATAGAAAACAAACTACTAATCAGTATGAAAAGAAATTTTTTTCTCGTATGACACGACTTTTCTAAGCGCAAACCATTCATTTGTTATTCTCCATTACTCTTTTTTTTAGGAAACACCCACATTCTTTGTAATACAGGATGATAAAATGCACCGATCACATGTAATGTAAATGCTGCAATCAATAAATAAGACAAGATTTGATGTGCTTTAGCAAAAAAATTAGAAACCAGCGGATTATCAGCTAAGGGTGATACCGTAAAAATACCATAAAAACTAATTATGTGATTACCGAAGGTTGACATTAAAAATCCTGTTAATGGCATCGCCAGCATTAATAGATACAACGCGATAATATTCAATTTAGCTAATTGACGCTGCCAAAGAGGAACCGATGGCGGTAATTTCGGCTCAATATTTATAAAACGCCAAAGGAGTCTTAAGATCACTAAACCGAATAAAAACAAACCGGTCGCTTTATGAAGACTATATAAACGATCACTAAAATGCGATGCAGGAATATTAATCATGGTATAAGCCAGCATAAACATACCGATAATCAACGCTGCCATAAACCAATGAAAAAATTTAGCGATAACACCATAAACTGCTACCGTATTTTTTAACATCATAAAACAACTCAAGTTAATAAAATTTAAAGTATATAGAGTCAATGAATGACTTTTAATTTATTTTAATCAAAAAAATAGTGAGATAATGAATGTTATGCTAATGGGTTTATTTAAATTATGGTTTTTAATTGACACGTCGACAATAGGTTTCTTTAATACCACAAGCTACGAATATGGCCAACAATAAACTGGCGAGCAAGATCAATAAAGCCGAACGAAAGTTACTATTAGAATAATACGGTACACCTTGCACCATCACACCATCCCAATTTTTTTGCAATAACCAACCTATTAGCGGCTGAAAGCCTGCACCGATAATAACCGATGCCATATTCGCGAATGCAACTGAAGTTCCAGCCACCGATTGTGGATTAATTTCTGATGCCACGGCATAAGCGGTAGCAACACCCGTATTTGAAAATCCATATAAAAATAACAAACTAAATAAAATACCTAAAGGTAAGCCAGGCACTAAAATAACTAGACTAGCAAATAATAAACTAAAACTTGCCGATAAAATGAGTATCAGCTTGCGCCGTTGAATTTTATCTGAAATCCAACCCATTAAAGGGCCGCCGATCGTCCAACCGATAAAGATTAAACCAATACCCATCGCGGCAACTTCATTACTTAAATCGTAGGTTTGGCGAAAAAATTTAACACCCCATAATTCTGCCAAAGCTGCCGTGGGTGCAAAAAGTAAGCCCGCCAATAAAGCATTCCACCAACTTTGCGGATTTCGCAATACCCGCATTAAACCTGACCAAGGCGAATGGGTTAAAATTTTTTTATTTTTAGCTTGTGCAACGGGTAAGATCGGATCACGGACCCATAACGCCACCAATAGTGACAAGAAAATCATTAAGCCTGCAATAAAAATTAAAGCGTTTCGCCAACCGAAATTTTCTACTAAATAAGCCAGCGGCATTTGACCTACGGCAGCACCCAACATACCCAAGGCTTGCGTTAAGCCCGCTAACAAACCAAATTTTTTTGCTGGAAACCACACTGCTGCTACTTTTAATGCGCTGACAAAAGCAAAGGCGGCACCAAAGCCCATCATTAAGCGGGCAAACGCAGCAATTTCAAGATGCGTTGTCATTGCAAAAATAAGACTGGATAAACCACAAAGAAAAATCATGCTGGTCAATAACCAACGCAAACTAAACCGGTCAACTAAAATACCGACCGGGATTTGCATACCGACATAGGTATAATAGAAAAAAGCCGATAAACTTCCCAAAGCTAAGGCCTGCACCTTAAAATCGTGCATTAACGAATCAACCATCACACCCGGCGCTACTCTGACAAAGTATTCGATAAAAAACGCACTCGCCGCCAAACCCCAAACTAGCCAAGGATAATAAGTGTGTTGTAAACATCTATTGATAAAACGATTATTCGACATTTTTAGCAATCTCAAACTAAGTTAAAACTAAAACAGGATAAGTAAGTCTCTTTTCCCACACCTATCCCTGTGTAGGCTATTATTAAGCCCAGTATTCCCTTACTTTAGGATTTTCTTCGCACTTCCCTGACAACAGGGTCGAACAATATATAGTAAACAGTGAAAAAAATTTTGTCTATGCGATTGCTAATTCGTTTTGCTATTTCCCCATACTTTAACTCATCCCTTCATAGAAAAAAAACAAGTTCCGGAGCAGGATCAATAGAGCATTTAAAAAATAAAATTTAGAAATTAAAAACCATTTTTTTGTCAAAAAAACATGACTATTTAAGTGTAGATACACTATAATAGATAATCTACTTTTAGTTTGAAAATTTTTTTCCTACCAAACAAGCAATAACAAGGAGTTATTATGCCAATACCTACAGAAATACAAAGTGCCTTGCAAGTCTATGATAATAACAAAGGTTTCTGGCGACGCCTCTTCCGTCGTGATCAAGCCGCAATACGAACATTACGCACACTAAGGGATGCTGAACAAGCTAATTTTTTAAAAATTTATCAGTGCTTTATTGAAAATTTACCAAAACCCACACAAGCTTCCTATCAGGTTTATCAAGCCGTATTGATTTTTTTAGATAATCTAGATTTGAATGCTGTTCATCAAGCTATGGATCAACTCTATATAGCTAAACTTATTACACCAAAAAACCTAGAAAAATTAAATAAACTAAAAATAAATCATTTTCAACTACTTAATAATCTACTAACACAATTCAACAAAAATCAACTTCTAAACCCTGCTAATTTTGATGCTATCGGTAATTTTTTCGAAACAACTCAAGAAAATATTTTAATAGTGTTTAATTACATTGTGAGTGCAGTGAATGCTCTCAGCGACGGTGATTGCTTAAATCAAGAAAATTTCGATTATATTATTAAAAAACCTAACTACGCTGCCAATATAGCTATTGTTTTAGTCGCTTTAAATAAAACCAATCTGTTAACATCTGCCAATCTTAGCCAGCTTGATGACCCAGATAACAGATTTTTATTTAGCGATGATGCTAATCATATATTATGGAGCCAATTCAAGGATTATTTAAATAGATTATTGATCGATGAAACCAACCAATCAATATTCGATCAGATCATTCAATTAGCAAAACAAGAAAATCCAAAAACTGAAATTGAGCACTACATGAATCAATTAAATTCTCAACCCGATACCCGGAGAAAAAATTTTCCTTCTAATCTTTCTACTCTTCCTAAAGGCAGAGGTAGTCAGGAGCAACTTCTTGACTTAAACGAATTGAATTCGTTAACTAAATCTGGCACGATATAAATCGTTTTTTACTATTTTTTAAAAACGATTTAATTACCTTGTACATAATACATAAAAAAGCATGCTTAATAGTATGCTTTTTTAATCATGCAAATAAATGATAATTTAAAAGTGTTATTTCAAAAATTGGTTATGGGATAAACTATTGAAACTAATCTACGTTTCACTCAAACCCTTACGATGTTATTTACTTAACCACTAAAGATTATTGTGTGATAACTCCTTCTGGCCGTACGGTCAGATTGATTCGACGAAAGGTATGAAACAAACCTCTATTTTTTGGCACTGGCAAAGGTGATGCTTTATAGACTGCCGTTTGTGCCGAACGATCCAAGACCAAATTACCACTGCTTTTGACAATACTTACTTCTAATACCATACCTCCCGGCGCCAAATGCACAGCTAATTTAGTTTCTAAATGCTTATTCATTTCCGGTGGAATAATCCATTGTTGTGCAATCGCTTGTAAAATGAGATGTCGATATTTATCTGTTGTTGCCGCATTACGCGCGGCAATAATCTGTTGTTTTGCCAGCGATTTCATTTCTTGATCAAGTAATTGTTGGATATTTTTTTCAACTAATTTTAATGATTCCTTGGACGGTTTTAGATGGGTATGCGTAACTTTTTTTGATTTATTCACCACAATTTTGGTTGGTTTAGCTTTAGCCGGCATATTTTTTTTTACTAATGATGGCTGTTTATTTGGTGCCTTCACCGGAGTCATTTTATCCGGCTTGGTTTTAGCCACTTTTTTTTCCTTAATCGATAATAGCACGGGACTTTTTTTCAGTAATAACGGTTTCGACAGCGTTTTTGCAACGGCGGTGGGTAACGGTTTTATTCTTTCTATAGCAGGCGTCGATTTCTGAGCCAATGCATCCATCGAGATCGCTGTTGCATGGATCACTTGTAAAGGCGGCGGCGCTAAAAATAACAATTTTGTACTATGCCGTAGTGTTAAGAATAAAGCTAAAAATAAGACAATATGCAAGAAAATCGCAACGACTAGCGAGTAGCGATAATCTTCTGTATTAACTCGACTCAACATAGTCGCTTCGCATTAAAATTTTTGTCTGCATTGCCGCTCAACTCGCAGTAGGCTTCAAAAACTCCATTGCTGTGAATAGATATCACGATTTAAACCGCTTGTGTAGGCGGTGACTCAGTTAACAAACCAATATTGATGGCACCCGCTTGTTGTAATAAAACCATCGCTGATACCACTTTGCCGTAATCAACTTTTTTATCACCTTTAACAAACACTTGGCGTGGTGCTTTTTTTTGTTCGGCATTGCGTATTTGTTCACTGACCTCTAGGCTTAATTGATGAGCATCTAAAGCGGTTTCAGGATGAGTAGTGGTATTTAAATAAAAAAGTCCTTTGTCATCAATGGATACAATAATCGGTTCCTGTGCCGGCACTATGGTTTGCGCTTGTGCTCGCGGCAAATTCACTTTAATGCCTTGTGATAATAAAGGCGTTGTAACCATAAAAATCACTAATAACACTAACATGACATCAATGTAGGGAACAACATTGATCTCAGATAAAGGTCCTTTACGTCGTTGCGGGGGAAATTGATAAGGATTATACAACATGACTACCTGTATTACCGTGAACCTGACGATACAAAATATTCGAAAACTCTTCTTGAAAGCGGTGATAATTATGTAGTAAATGTTGAATTTGATGCGAATATCGATTGTAAAAAATTACTGCAGGAATAGCGACAAACAAACCCATCGCCGTGGCAACTAAAGCTTCAGAAATACCTGGTGCGACCATCGCTATAGTGGCAGTCTGTTGCGAAGCCGACAATGCTTGAAAAGAGGTCATGATACCCCAGACGGTACCAAACAATCCAATATACGGACTCGTAGAACCTAACGTGGCTAAAAAATCGAGATGTTTTTCCAATTGTTGGTGTTGTTCGGAATAAGCAATACGCATCGAACGTTGCACACCTTCCATAATAATAACCGGCATATCCCCCACTTGTTGATGTAAACGCATAAACTCACGAAAGCCAGCATGAAAAATGCTGGCTAGACCACTGTGTTGATCCTGTTCACGATTTAAATCCGCATACAGTTTACTGAGATCAATACCTGACCAAAATTTGTCTTCAAATTGAGCCAGTAATTTTCTTGAGCGTCTTAACATAAATCCGCGCTGCAAAATCATCGACCAGGATACGATAGATGCGGCAAGCAAGATTAACATGACAAATTTGACTATTCCGCTGGCAGCGGAAAAATAACTCCACAGTGATGGATCGACCGTTGGCATTACCTACCTCATCTTGCTTCGGATTGAATTTTTGTCTGTGTTACCGTTCAACTTGCTTCGTGACTTGCAAAAATCCCAGTGCTGTAATTATACATTTAACTTTAGTTTATTTTATCAGAAAAATCACAACTGAGTTGTTTTTGTCCATTGAGATGAATTGGCATCGTCAATCCAAAATGTAAATAAGTTTTTTTCGTAGCAACCCGACCCCGTGGTGTACGCATTATAAATGTTTGCTGAATTAAATACGGTTCTATCACTTCTTCGATCGTATCGCGTTCTTCACCGATAGCTGCCGCCAAACTATCTAAACCGACGGGTCCCCCATCAAATTTTTCAATGAGTGTTAATAATAATTTTCGATCTTGTTGATCGAAACCTTCTTTATCTACTTCTAATAGATCGAGAGCTTGTGCCGCTAAACATTGGTCAATTTTCCCATCGGCTTTTACTTCAGCAAAATCTCTGACTCGGCGTAGCAAACGATTAGCTATCCGTGGTGTGCCGCGCGCACGTTTAGCAATTTCGTTTGCACCCATTCGATCGATTACCACACCTAAAATTCCAGCTGAGCGGGTCACTATACGACAAAGATCAGCGACACTATAGAACTCTAAGCGTTGTACAATACCAAACCGATCCCGCAAGGGTGACGTTAACAACCCCGCGCGCGTGGTAGCACCAATTAGTGTAAATGGCGGTAAATCTAATTTAATCGAACGTGCAGCCGGCCCCTCGCCTATCATGATATCCAGTTGATAATCTTCTAAGGCCGGGTAAAGTATTTCTTCAATCACTGGACTTAAACGATGGATTTCATCAATAAACAACACTTCTTTTGCTTCAAGATGGGTTAATAATGCGGCTAAATCGCCGGCTCTTTCTAAAATCGGTCCTGAAGTTTGTTTGAGACCGACACTCATTTCATGAGCAATAATATGGGCCAATGTCGTTTTACCTAAACCCGGAGGCCCTACAATTAACACATGATCTAAAGCTTCAGTTCGAGCACGTGCCGCATGAATAAACAAACCCATTTGTTCACAAACCGATGCTTGTCCTAAGTAATCCGCTAAAGCGAGTGGGCGAATGCGTGGATAGATTTTTTCATCTTCAGCATTTTTTTTAGCTGACGTTAAGCGATCAGAGATTTGCATAAATAAGGATCGGAGATAAACCGATAAAAATAAGTTAAATGCACTCCCAATGGCGAGTAGTTCTATTATTAGCTAATTACTCAATTTTTAGCAAGCATCGAAAGCATTGGAAATGCTTACTCGATTTAAGCAATTTATTTTTCATTATCTAATATTAATAATCATTGAGCTTATAAAAAAAATAGAATAGTCTTATTATTCTAATAATAAATCAAAAAGGAGATTTAAAAATGTTAATAGAATTTTCTAACGGAACGGCCACATTACTAAAAGCACAATTAGGCTATATTGAACAGCTCAGCTGGTCAGATGAAAATGAAAATAAATTAGATTTAGCCAGTATTAAGCAGATAAAAGGCTGTCGCACTAAATTAGTGCAAGATTGTCTAAAATTCATTCAAAAATTAGATGAATTAGTTGAAAGGAACTTTTTTAATAATAATAAAGAAAAAAACTACGTCGACGAAACTATTAAATCGCTTATAGAACATCTTAAAAAATATACAACAAGTTGTGAACGCTATCCGCGAATCAAGGATTTTTTAAATATCATTCCAGATAACACCAGCAGTATGCTAGGTTTTATCCTACTTATAAGCGCACTTATGGCAACCGCCTCTCCCGTTTTAGCTGTTATCCCCCTAGTTATTTTTGCTTGGGTGTTGATGGATTTATTTTTTAATAATAGAAAAGCTGCTAAAAAACTGACAGAAATATTATTCACTGTTCAAGCGGAATTAAGAACGATTGAAGAAGCCGATACTATTTTTAAGAGTAAAGTGCATCCTTTTCAAAGCGCTACTCAAACACAAGTATCCTCCATGCCATCAATACCAGGTACAAGCCGAACCGTTTATTCTGCTAATTTCTACTGTCCTGCAGGAAATCAAAATGATACAAATAGTATAAACTCTACATCTAGTTTCACTGCAACTAAATAATTTTTTAGCTATGCATAGCACTAAAATAATAACGTTAATTCTTGTTTAAGAAAACAAAAAGTATCATTGGATTTTCCTAAATATAATCATAAGATATTAAATAAAATTAGCTAACTTTATTTAAGGCTTGTCGGATTAACGATTCTAAAGACAGTGTACTGTCTTTAATCTGAAGAACAGCGCGACTCGCCTCTTGATTTTTATAACCCAAGGCTACTAATGCCGCAATAGCATCTTGTTGGAAATGCGGTAAAGATCGGACGTTATTTTTATCAGATGTCTTATACTGGTTATGGGATAAACTTTTTAAACGATCACGCATTTCGATGATTAAACGTTCCGCGGTTTTTTTACCAATACCTGGAACCGTTTGTAATGCACTGACATTTTGTTGTTCAACACAGCCAATAAATTCGGCTACTTCTATTTTTGATAAGATACCTAAAGCCACTTTAGGACCCACACCATTTACTTTTAATAATTGCGTAAATAATGCTCGCTCATCGGACGTGCTAAAACCATACAAAAAATGTCCATCTTCTCGTACAATAAACTGTGTGTATAAAAAAACCTTTTTTCCACACTCTGGCAATTGATAAAAAGTATGCATAGAGGCTTGTACTTCGTAAGTAAATGCATCGGCCACTTCCACCAATAAATAGGGCGGCTGTTTTTCAATTAATATGCCTCGCAGTCGATTGATCATCGTCTTCTACCTCGGCGAAACCCTTGTTTAAGTCCTCGTCCTTCCAATTGTCGAGCTTGTGCATGGCAAATCGCAATGGCTAATGCATCGGCCGCATCGGCTTGTGGTGTTCGATCTAAATTTAATAACAATCGTACCATATGTTGTACTTGTTGCTTATTAGCGGCTCCATAACCGACTACCGATTGTTTGACTTGCCTAGCGGAATATTCACTAATAATTAATTTAGCTAAAGCGGCAGCCACTAATGCAGCGCCCCGAGCTTGACCTAATTTCAGCGCCGCATTCGGATTAATATGCATAAATACTTGTTCGACTGCCGCTTCGTTCGGTGCAAACTGTTGCACTACCGTTTGTAAACCAGTAAATATTTTTTCTAAGCGTTCAGAAAAAACTGCACTTGAGACTTTAATACAACCACTATCCAGATAGCTTAATTGTGAACCTTCAATTTGAATAATGCCATAACCCGTGATGCAAGAACCTGGATCAATACCTAAAATAATTGCATTTTTACTTAAGTTAGTGGTTTCCTGATTCAGCATTAGGCTTGGTTAGTATAGACATTTTGCACATCATCTAAATCTTCTAGCAGTTCAATTAAATGCTCCAATTTTTCTTGATCCTCATCATTGAGTTCAACTTTAGTACTAGCCAACCAAGTCACTTCACTATTCGCTAGATTTAAATTTTTTTCTTGATAGCGTTGAGTTAAGCTCGCTAATTGGCTTTCTTCAATCCAGATATCAATACTATTATCCGGATAAGTAATAGCATCTTCCGCACCTGCCTCTAAAGCAATCTCAAAAATACGCTCTTCTTCAGATCCGGGTGGAAAAGTAATGACTCCTTTTTTACTAAATAAATAACCGACCGATCCCGTCGTGCCTAAATTTCCACCGAATTTACTAAACGCATGCCTTATTTCAGCAACGGTACGATTGCGATTATCAGTTAAGGTATCCACTAAAACAGCGACTCCTTTAGGTCCATATCCTTCATAGCGGATTTCTTCCATTTGTGCACCATCTAAACCACCGGCACCGCGCTTAGTAGCACGATCGATAGTATCTCGAGTCATGTTAGCAGATAATGCTTTATCAACCGCCAAGCGCAAACGTGGATTACTATTTAAATCACCGCCACCCATCCTAGCAGCCACGGTAATCTCACGAATCAATTTAGTGAATAATTTACCCCGCTTCGCATCTTGTTTATTTTTTCGATGCTGTATATTTGCCCATTTACTATGTCCGGCCATAACACTCTCTTTTTATGCGCTTCGCACTTGAATTTTTGCCTGTGTTGTCGCTCAATGCGCAATCTTTCTTCACGGCACTTGCCAAAAATCCCGTTGCTGTGAGTATACTAAACTACTTAAACTATAAACTACCTTCACAAAAAATTTGATTATATTGGATAGCCGTGACTAATGATGTCATTGGTAATAACCAAATTAAACCTATACCTAAACTCATCAAGGTTAAAAGACCAAATACGATACTAGTGACGATAATCAAAGTGATATTTTTTAAAAAATGTTGGTTTATTGATTGAAACGCCAAACGTAAACTTTGTTTACTGGTCATTTTTTGATCTAAAATAAGCAGCACGGTCATAAACACTAAGATTGAAAAATAGAAATATAAAAAGAAACCAATTATAAAAACAACAAATAAAAAAATACTACCAACAATCGATCCTAAATAAACCATTTGTTGTTTAAATAATACGCTATGCAATAGTATATTGGTGCTAGAGATAATAAAGCTATTAAATAGATAGAGTAACAATGCAATAATCAATAAAGGGCGCCAAGCATGACGAAAAGAAAAAACCATACTCGCATGGATAGGTTCATTGCGTAGGTGCTGTAAGGCCATAAACGCTAACGAGGCAGTTAATAAAAAACGTAAAATTTCGACGATCCCAACGACAATAAATTTAAGACCTAGTTTTAAGTCATATAAAGCGATGGCGTTATGGGCGGTAGCCAATGGCAATACAAACACATCATATAACGCCAATACTAATCCTAATACCAGGCAGGCCAACGCCATCACCAATATAAAGTAAAGAAAGCCCCCCCAATAAGAGACTTTCATACCTTTTACTCGATACCAAGCCTCCAAAAAGATCGCTTTAATCGGAATACGATAGTCACCACTGGCAGCTTTGAAAAAATTCGGTGGTATAGAGTTAGACATAAGCTAAATAATTATCCAAAAAAATATGCTGATACTGATGAATGGCTATCAATAACGCTATCTCTGACAACAAGCAAATTAAACCTACTCCTTACAAAAGTAATTTGATAGTCATTCACCTTAAATAGAGCAAATATCGGTTATTTTTTACGAATCGCTAATGATAACTCTTTTAATTGTTGCTCGGAAACGGGGCTCGGAGCACTCGTCAACGGACAGCGAGCAGTCTGTGTTTTTGGAAAAGCAATGACATCACGTATCGATTTTACTCCCGTCATCAACATCACCAAACGATCCAATCCAAAGGCCAACCCACCATGTGGTGGGCAACCAAATTTAAGTGCTTCGAGTAAAAAACCAAATTTTTCTTTCTGTTCTGCTTCGTTAATATTTAATAAATCAAACACCACCGATTGCATCGTCGTATCATGAATACGGATTGATCCGCCACCAACTTCGCAACCGTTTAATACCATATCAAAAGCTCTGGATAGACACGATTCTGGATTAGCCTGTAACTCAGAAATATCATTAACTTTAGGTGCAGTAAAAGGGTGATGTAAGGCTTGCCAACGTTTTTCTTGTGCGTCGAATTCAAATAACGGAAAGTCCACTACCCACAAAGGTGACCATTCATTCTTAACACAGTTAAAATCATGACCCAATTTAACACGTAAAGCACCCAAGGATTCACTGACCATTTTTGCTGTACCGGCACCAAAAAAAATAATATCGCCCTTTTTTGCCTCCACGCGTTGTAATATTGCATGAACCGTTGCTTCCGGAATAAATTTTAAGATTGGCGACTGTAAACCTTCCAGTCCCAATGCAGAATCCGAGACTTTAATATAAGCCAAGCCTTTAGCACCAAAGATAGTCACATATTGCGTGTAATCTTCAATTGCTTTACGACTCAAATCAGCGCCTTTAGGAACGCGTAAGGCAGTCACTCGTCCCTGTGTATCATTCGCCGGTCCAGAAAAAACTTTAAATTCAATGTCCTTAACCAAATCCGCAATGTCAACTAATTCAAGTGGAATACGCAAATCCGGTTTATCACTACCGTAACGTTGCATGGCTGTTGCATAAGTCATGCGCGGAAAAGGATCAGGTAAACTAACCTCTAATAATTCTTTAAATAAATAACGAATCAAGGATTCATTGAGTGTTTGTATCTCTTCTTCATTACAAAAAGACATCTCCATATCCAGCTGCGTAAATTCAGGTTGACGATCAGCACGTAAATCTTCATCACGAAAGCAACGCACGATTTGATAATAACGATCAAATCCTGACATCATTAATAATTGCTTAAATAATTGAGGTGATTGCGGTAAGGCATAAAATTCACCAGGATGGACACGACTCGGTACTAAATAATCACGAGCACCTTCTGGCGTCGCTTTCGTCAGCACCGGTGTTTCGATATCTAAAAATCCTTTATCTTCATAAAAACGTCGAATCAATTTCACTACTTCTGTGCGTAAGCGAAAACGCTCCTGAACTTCAGGCCGCCGCAAATCCAAATAACGATAACGCAATGCGACCTCTTCACTTACCGGGGTATAGGCATCGATAGAAATCGGTAACGGTGCTGAAGTATTTAAAATATTTAATTGCGTAGCCTGTAATTCTATCGTTCCAGATTTTAAATGTGCATTTTCAGTCCCTTTAGGACGTAAACGTATTTTTCCGCTAATTTGCACTACATATTCATTACGTAATGTTTCCGCTTGCTTAAACAGATCGGTCTGTTCTGGATTAAATACCACTTGCAAAAGACCGCTGCGGTCACGTACATCGATAAAAATTATGCCGCCATGATCACGGCGATGATGAATCCAACCACAAACTTGTACAGTTTCATTAACTAAGTTTTGATTTAATTGATGACAATAATGTGTTCTTTGCATAATAATAGTTTGAATTTAAGAGGACTTTTCGCCCGATTTATCGGTTTTACTGGCTTTATCCACGGGTTTTGCGGCGACGGTGTCTTTGGCATTTGCTTCTGTAGCTTTATTGACTTCTTTATTCGGTTCTACCGGCTTGCTTGCGTTTTCAGCTTTATTTTTTTCTGTGCTATCCGCTTTAACTGATGGATTTTTAAAATCGGTCACATACCAACCACTGCCCTTTAAATGAAAAGCCGAAGCCGAAACAAGTTTCTTCAAGGCCGGTTCTTTACATACTGGACAATCGATCAAAGGCTCTTCACTAAAGCTTTGTATAGTATCAAACTTATGGCCACAGACCTTACATGCATATTCATAGATAGGCATAGTACTCCTCAGTTTTTTTGCATTCATTCAGATATTGGCGTTTAAATTGTGCGCCGACGGATGGGGCTAAAGATAGCCTGCGCGACTCACAATATTAACCGGCATTTTAATCCAGTGTTTACACTTTGGCCAGCGTGCGCTTACTATCTTTTTCGTGAGTGTTCTCAGCAAAGCGAGGTTTAAGTAAAAAATAAAAGAGAAATATCGTTAATCAGTTATGTTCTCACTAAAATAATAGGTTTAGCCTTCATAAAAAACAGCCGATAAAAATTTAAAAGAAATTATCCCGCTGGTTTTGCATAAGGTCTATTCTATAGTAAGCTCTAGCTATTAAATAACCATTGACATGATCCATTATGCGTAGCAGCCATCTCTATTTACCCACACTCAAAGAAGCACCCACCGATGCCGAGATAAAAAGCCATCAACTGATGTTGCGGGCTGGCATGATTCGTAAACTTGCTTCTGGAGTTTACACGTGGCTGCCATTAGGTTTGCGTGTATTACGCAAAGTCGAAGCTATCGTGCGCGAAGAGATGAATCGCATCCACGGTCAAGAGGTACTGATGCCCAATCTACAACCGGCCGAGCTTTGGCAAAAATCCGAACGCTGGGATGCCTATGGACCCGAATTACTCCGTATTACTGATAGACATCAACGTTGGTTTTGCCTTGGTCCGACACATGAAGAAGTCATTACCTCTTTAGTGCGTAACGAAGTACGTAGTTACAAACAATTACCCCTTATTTTTTACCAAATACAAACTAAATTTCGTGATGAAATTCGTCCACGTTTTGGGGTGATGCGCGCACGCGAATTTATCATGAAAGATGCTTATTCTTTTCATCGAGATAAAGCATCGTTGGCAGCCACCTATCAGAACATGTATGAAAGCTATTGCCGAATTTTCACGCGCTTAGGATTAAAATTTCGTGCAGTCTTAGCTGATACAGGAAATATCGGTGGGAGTCAATCCCAAGAATTTCAAGTATTAGCACAAACCGGCGAAGATCGAATTTTTTATAGTGATAGCAGTGATTATGCCGCAAATGCTGAGCTGGCAGAAAGCCTAGTCATTAATCAACGCCCTGCTCCCATGGCACCACTCAAAAAAGAAAAAACACCCGGTACAAAAACTATTACAGCGGTGAGTAACTATTTAAAAATATCGCCACAACAATGTATAAAATTATTAGTCGTTAAAGGAAAACAACAACCTTTAGTGGGTCTTATATTACGTGGTGATCATGAATTAAATCCTACTAAGGTTAAAAAATTAGACGAAATCGCTCATCCTTTAACATTTGCTGAAGAAACCGATATCTTAGCCATAACCGGCGTTGGTATCGGTTATTTAGGTCCCATTGGTTTATCTATCCCTTTAATTGTTGATCGTTCTGCTGCCGTGCTTGCAGACTTTGTCTGTGGTGCTAATGAAGAAAGTTTTCACTATACACATGTTAATTGGAAGCGCGATTGCCCACTTCCGCAGGTCGCCGATTTACGCCAAGTGCAAATCGGTGATCCCAGTCCGGATGGGAAAGGACATTTAAAAATGGAACGTGGTATCGAAGTGGGTCATATTTTCCAATTAGGTAATAAATATTCTCTCGCTATGGATGCCAGCATCACGACCGAAGATGGAAGTTTATTGCCCATGGAAATGGGGTGTTATGGAATTGGTGTATCCCGTATTGTTGGCGCAGCCATCGAACAAAATCATGATGAACAAGGTATTATTTGGCCACAAGCGATGGCCCCGTTTCAAGTGGTGATAGTGCCCATTGCCTATCATCGATCGAAACAAGTTAACCATGCGGCCGATACACTCTATCAGCAATTGAGCGATGCAGGCATAGACGTCTTACTCGATGATCGAGCAGAGCGTCCCGGTTTACTGTTTGCGGATAATGATCTCATTGGTATTCCCCATCGTTTAGTCATTAGTGAAAAAACCTTACAAGAGAAAGTCATCGCCTACAAAGCACGAACCGAAAAAAATGAGCATTTGTTACCCGATCATGACATCATTAATTTTTTACAAAAAAAATTAATTCCATAAAAATTATTTAATAGTTATCCAAAACAAGAGGAAAATAAGTGAATTATTGGCTAATGAAATCTGAACCCACTTGTTTTAGCATTCAAGATCTAGACAAACGACCTCATCAAACTGAACCTTGGGATGGTGTACGAAATTATCAAGCACGAAATTTTCTACAAGCAATGAAAAAAGGTGATCTGGCTTTTTTTTATCATTCGAGCTGTCCTAAGCCTGGAATCGTTGGGATGATCAAAATAGTTAACACTGCTTATCCAGATAAAACAGCCTTGCAGGTAAGTGATCATCATTATGATCCTAAAAGCACACTCAGTAAGCCGCGATGGTATAGTGTTGATGTACAATTAATAAGAATTTTCAAATCGATCCTTTCTTTAGAAGATTTAAAAATTCAACCTGAATTAAAAGAAATGCGTTTATTACAAAAAGGTAACCGCTTATCCGTTATGCCGATCACAACACTTGAGTGGCAACATATTATGGCAAAAGAATGCCGTCAATAACATCATTTAAGCATTCTACCTCTATTTAAAATTATAGGTATTTACTATAATAATCTCTACTCATATCAAGCATAAGATATGCTTAGCATACTTACTTGAAGAGTCTATAACTACCTCACAAATATTGGATTTTAACAACGTACTATAGTGAAGGAAGGAATGCTTAAATTCCAGTGCGCAGAATATATATAAAAATAATAATCTACTTAAGGAAAAGTAAATATGTCTATTACTGATTGGCCTGCAAAAGAACGTCCCCGTGAAAAATTACTCTCTCATGGCGCCTCCGTCTTATCTGATGCAGAATTGTTAGCACTATTCGTTCGTACCGGTGTCCGTGGAAAAACTGCCCTGGATATTAGTCGTGAACTTCTCATGCAATTTGGTGGCTTACGTTACATCGTTGCGGCCAGTTTGGAACAGTTCACAAAATCGCTGGGATTAGGTCTCGCTAAATATGTCCAGATCCAAGCCGCAAAAGAGCTAGCAACACGCTGTTTACAAGAAAATCTCGAACAACGTAACACCTTCGAAAACCCACAGGATGTTTATGAGTATTTAACGCACAAGTTGCAATCCTATCCTTACGAAGTCTTTAGCTGTTTATTTTTAGATAATGCCCATCGCTTTATTCATTTTAAAGAGCTCTTTCATGGAAGCATTAACGAAGCAGCTGTCTACCCTCGTGAGCTCATCCGGCAAGTATACCAACATAATGCCGCGGCGGTCATTTTGGCACACAATCACCCTTCTGGTATTGCTAAACCCAGTGAAGCAGATAAAAGGATTACACAAGAAATTAAAACCATTTTAACGGCCATTGATGTGCGCCTATTAGACCATATCATTATCGGAGAAGGCCGTATGACCTCTTTTGCTAGTCAAGGTTTATTGTAAATTTTTTGACAATCTGCTGCATTTTTGGTATAAAAGCGGACATTATTCTATATAATCAATCGCATTGGGGACTATTATGGCTAGGGTCTGTCAGGTAACGGGTAAAAAGCCCATGGTGGGGCACAATGTATCTCACTCAAACCGAAAAACTAAACGTCGTTTTCAGATTAATCTCCACGTTCGGCGCCTTTGGGTAGCTGCCGAAAAACGCTTTGTGAAATTAAGAATAACTGCTCATGGTTTACGGGTTATTGAAAAGCAAGGCATTGATAAAGTACTCGCTACGCTACGTCAGCGTGGCGAAAAAGTCTAAACCGGGAAGCATTATATCATGCGTGATAAAATTAAATTAAAATCTACAGCGAGTGCCTACTACTACACGACTAGTAAAAATAAGAAAGCTACACCGAATAAATTAAAATTTAAAAAATATGATCCTATCACTCGCAAACATGAAGTGTTTGAAGAAGATAAAATTAAATAGTTAAAACTATTAATAGCCTGCCCAAATGATTCCATTTGCGAGCAGGCTTTTTTGTGTTCTTGCTAGACGCTATTCACTTTTAGTTTCTGGACGCATTAACGGAAACAAAATAACGTCTCGAATTGACGCTGAATCAGTAAATAACATCGCTAATCGATCAATACCAATACCCTCACCAGCAGTGGGTGGCAAACCATATTCCAGTGCTAAAATATAATCTTCATCATAGGGCATTGCTTCTAAATCACCCGCCAATTTCGATCGACTTTGTTGTTTAAAGCGTGCTGCTTGATCTTCTGGATCATTTAACTCAGAAAACCCATTTGCTAATTCTCGTCCTCCGATGTAAAGCTCAAAACGCTCCGCTAATTGTGGGTCGTCATTATTACGTCTAGCTAAAGGCGATACATCAATCGGATATTCAGTAATAAACGTGGGTTGTTTTAATTTTTGCTCAACGGTTTCTTCAAATACAGCAAACTGTAATTGCCCGACAGACTCACTCGCTGGAATCTTTAAATCAGCGGCAATTTTTTGTAATGCTCTCAATTCAGTCACATCTTTCAACTGCCACTGCGGATTATATTCAAGTATGGCATTAATCACACTTAAACGTTTAAATGGCTTGGATAAATCATAGGTTTCTCCTTGATAAGTCAACTGTTCAGTGTCCAAAATAGTTTGTGCTAATTCACGAATTAATTGTTCAGTTAAATCCATTAAATCATGATAATCGGCATAAGCTTGATAAAATTCCAACATCGTGAACTCGGGATTATGTCGAGTCGAAAGCCCCTCGTTACGAAAATTACGATTAATTTCAAAAACTTTTTCCATACCACCCACGACTAAACGTTTTAAATGTAACTCTGGCGCCACACGTAAAAACAATTCCATATCTAAGGCATTATGATGGGTGATAAAAGGTCGTGCTAAAGCACCGCCAGGCAAAACATGCATCATCGGTGTTTCAACTTCAACAAAACCACGCTGATTTAAAAACTGACGAAGTCCATTGATCAGTTGGGAACGAATTTGAAATGTTTTTCGAGTTTTTTCGTTGCTAATCAAATCTAAATACCGTTGTCGATAACGTTGTTCTTTATCCGACTCAGAAAGACCATGAAATTTATCTGGTAATGGACGTAAGGATTTACTTAATAAATAAACCTTTTCTGCTTTTATAGAAAGTTGATTGGTTTTAGTACGGAATAGGACACCAACAATGCCAACAATATCACCCAAATCTAAACGTTTAATCATTTCAAAATCTTCTAGTCCAATATTGTCTTGTTTGACATATACTTGCATTTTCCCTGACATATCTTGAATATCGAGAAATAAACTTTTACCCATATCACGTTTTAACATAACGCGACCCGCAAGTCGGACAGAGAAATTCTTTTGCTGTAATAGTTCAGCATTCGCTTGTTCAAATTGGATATATAAATCAGCTGCCAAGCTATCGCGACGAAAAGTATTCGGATAAGCATCAGAAATTTGTCGTAAATCGTTTAATTTCGCCAGACGTTGCGAAAATAAATCTTCAGTATTATGGGAGATCGTTATTTTTTCATGGCTCATGATAAATTTTTCCAAACTTACAGATTTTAAATCTGTCCTAGTTTAGCAGATGATAGCAAGAAAAAAGTAATTATTCCCAGCAATATATACTCATAGCGAAGCGTATATTATAATCCTGCCTTTAAACTGGCTATCAAAAAAGGATTAAGATGACCATTTAATACCGCTTGGGTATTACCTGTTTCAACCCCCGTGCGAAGATCCTTAATTCGCGCATCATCTAATATATAGGAACGTATCTGACTACCCCAACCAATATCGCGTTTCAAAGACTCTTGATTTTGCTTTTCTTCAGCGCGTTTTCGTAATTCCAGTTCGTATAATTTTGCACGTAATTGCTTCATTGCTTGATCACGGTTTTTATGCTGTGATCGATCGCTTTGTGATTGCACCACTACACCGCTAGGAATATGTGTGATACGCACTGCCGAATCGGTACGATTAACATGCTGTCCACCTGCACCACTAGCACGATAGGTATCAATACGTAAATCTGCTGCATTAATTTCTATATCGATGGACTCATCAACTTCGGGTGATACAAATACTGCTGCAAAGGACGTATGACGGCGTTTGTTCGCATCAAAAGGCGATAAACGGACTAAGCGATGCACGCCGGTTTCGGTACGCAACCAACCATAAGCACATTCACCTTCAAATTTAATCGTGGCACTTTTTATTCCTGCAACTTCGCCGGCAGAGACTTCTATTAAATCAACTTTAAAATAATTTTGTTCTCCCCAACGTAGATACATACGTAATAACATTTCTGCCCAATCTTGCGCTTCAGTACCCCCTGAGCCGGCTTGTATTTCCAAATATGCAGAATTTTTATCTAATTCATGTGGAAACATTCGTCTAAATTCGAGTTGTTCTAGACGGGTTTCTAATAATTTCAATTCTTGAGGCAGTGTAGCTAATAAATCATCAGCCCCTTCATTAACAGCTAAATCATGCAGATCTTTGATATCGCTAAGACCCTTTTTCAATTGCTGAAAGATCTCGACAATTTGCTGCAATTGCGCGCGCTCTTTGCCTAATTGTTGAGCTTTTCCAGGATCATTCCAGAGAGTCGGATCTTGTAACTCATGATTTAACTCTTGGAGTTTTTCAAGTTTACTTGGATAGTCAAAGGTACCTCCGTAATTCACTACTACGGTTTTCAAGTTCTTTGATTTTTTGAATAATGGGTGCCGTTTCAAACATAAAGAAAATAATATGAACAGAAAAATTATTTTTTATAGGTCCTATTTATTATTTTAAGTTAATTTTTTTTGCGTCGAAAATCCGGCTAAACTTATCGCAAATTTCCGTAACGCATGCACACCCGTTGCCTCGGCTTGTTTACACCAATCCTGTAAGGCTTCTAATAACTCGCGCTGCGTTGCTGTGGTACGGCCCCAAATCGCCTGTAGTTTAAGACGGTACTGATAAACTAACGCTAACATATGATGATTATCTATCACTTCAGCTATTTGCTGTTTACCTTCTTCGTTTAATAAAGACTCAGTACGAATTAATGCGATCTTAGCCCGCTTTAATAACGCTTTACTGCTAGTATTCGCTTTTAGCTTTTCTTCATGTAAGACCGGTAATAACACCTCACGACTATAGCGCGCCAACACTTGAAAACGATTCGTAATCAATGCGGCTAAAGTATCTGAATCAATCAGTGATTTTCCTGGAATATTCTCAAGTTTGGGTGAAACTCGTTTTACCTTGGATAAACCTAAAAATTGTAATAAGCGAATATAAACCCAACCCAAATCAAATTCCCACCATTTGACCGAGAACTTAGCTGAAGTTGGAAAGGTATGATGATTATTATGCAATTCCTCACCACCAATAAAGGCGCCTAAAGGAATAATATTTCGCGCCGCATCAGGACATTCAAAGTTTCGATAGCCCCAATAGTGGCCGATACCATTCACCACACCCGCAGCAAAGAAAGGTATCCAAGCCATCTGTAAAGCCCAAATGGTAATCCCAGGAATACCAAATAAAATCAGATCAATAATAAACATCAATCCAATACCTGCCGCGCTATGCTTAGTATAGACATGTCGTTCTAACCAGTCATCTGGTGTCCCTTGACCATAACGGTCCATCGTATCTTGATTTTTAGCTTCGTCACGATACAACTCAGCACCCTCAAAAAAAACTTTTTTAATGCCTCGAGTTTGCGGACTATGTGGATCTTCGTCCGTTTCACACTTAGCATGATGTTTACGGTGAATAGAAACCCATTTTTTGGTTTCCATACCCGTGGTCAACCAGATCCAAAATCGGAAGAAATGACTAATGGCGGGATGCAGCTCTAAAGCACGATGCGCTTGAGATCGGTGCAAATACACCGTGACACCCACAATAGTGATATGCGTTAAAATTAATAAGGCAACGACATATCCCCAAAAAGATAAATTTAATACACCGTATAATATTCCCACAGTAACCTCTTTATATTTTAAGCCTATCCTAAATAGTCACTTTTAGTATAGTCAGTTTGCTGAACTTAAAGTTCATTTATAAAATTTAATTCTTATTCTTCTTTATATTCTATTAACTTAACCACTTTTTTCACACCCGAAGACTCTCTTGCTATCGTTACAGCTAAATCAGCTTGTTTCGGCGTCGCAATCCCCAATATATACACCACGCCGTCTTCAGTGACTATCTTAAAATTATTCGATTTAAGCGCTCTATTAGCAAACATCTTAGCCTTAACTTCTGAAGTGATGCCCACATCTTGAGCACGTCGGTAAACGGTTGTGGGTATCCCTAGAACAATTTCATTAAATACACGTCGGACTTTCGGAATACTCTTGGCATAGTGTTCTGCCTTAGCTTTTAAGGCCTCATCATAGGCTTGACCTGTTAATAAAACCACTCGATTATAACTCACCGCGGAAATATGTGTTTCGGCATTGAGTACCGGATCATTAGCCAGTTTTCTATTAACCCTAAAGTTTATTTCCTCATCGGCTTTAATCCTATTAATAGGACGCGGATCGGTCACCAAACTGCCGGTCGTTGCACTACCGGCTACAAAAGCACCTGCCAGACAACCTTGTAATCCCAATGATAGGATTAAAATAATAAAAATTTTTTTCATTTCGTTTTCTCGCCTCTAATAAACAGGGTGGTTAATAGTAAAAAAAACCGCTTTGGCCAGCCAGATTAACTGACTGGGAAATAAACCGAGAACGAGGAGTAGTATAGCATTAATACTCAGTGCAAGGTAGGCATCAGAGGCTACGCTTAAACGGGGTATAGTGGGTTCAGGCTCCTCAAAATACATCACTTTTATGATATAAATGTAATAATAAGCACCAATAATAGCAAAAATAATAGCCAAAGTGGCTATCCATAGTAAATGGGCTGAAATTAGAGATTCTAATATACCTAATTTAGCAAAAAAGCCGATAGTCGGTGGAATTCCCGCCATAGAAAACATCGCTAACAACATCATTAACGCTAGCCAAGGATTACGCGCATTCAACCCTCTTAAGTCACTGATTTGCTCAACCTGACCTGATTGACTCATCACGACTAATAAACCAAATGCGGCCAGAGCCATTAGCCCATACGCCAGCATATAAAAGAGGCTCATGGCATATCCCATGGCCGTGCCCGCAACTAAGCCGAGTAAGCCATAACCCATATGGGCTATAGCCGAGTAAGCCAACATGCGCTTTAAATTACTTTGCACGATAGCCACTAGATTGCCCAAACTGAAGGATAAAATAGCAATAACGGCTAATAAGGGCTGCCAATAACTGAGTAAGCTGGGCATGGTATCAACTAATAACCGGATTGCCAGTGCTAAACCAGCTATTTTCGGTGCCGCACTGATAAACAAAGTAACCGGCGTGGGCGCACCTTGATAGACATCTGGAACCCAAAACTGGAAAGGTGCCGCACCAATTTTAAATGTGATACCCGCCAGGATGAAAATAAGTCCCGTGCTAAGTAATACACTGGATTGTCCTCCTGTGAGTAAAGATTGATGGATAGCAGGTAAGATCAGGGAATGAGTAGCGCCATACAGCAAAGAAAGACCATATAAAAATAAAGCAGATGCCAGCGCGCCTAAAATAAAATATTTCATCGCGGCTTCGGCCCCTTGACTCGATTGGCGTTGTAAAGCCACCATCGCATACAGCGGGAAGGATAAAAGTTCTAAACCCAGATAAAGGGTTAATAAACTATTCGCCGACGTCAATATCAACATGCCTAGTATTGAGAATAAACCTAATAAATAATATTCCCCCGCATGAATGTGAAGAGTTTTAATCGCATCACGTGCATAGACAAAAGCAAATAAGCTGAAGATCAAAATGCACAACTTAACAAAATAAGCGACCAGATCCCAAGTAAAATGTTGGTGAAACAAAAATTGTGCCGGAACGTGATGTAAATGGATAAGCAATGCCAATGTAATCACTAGACTCACTTGAGTCGCACTATAGGTAATCAAATTGGATTTCTGTTGCACAAATAAATCAAGTAACAGAACTACACAGGTCATCAACAATAAAGCGATTTCAGGAAGTGCAGGAAATTGAAGTAATTGTTGTAATGTCATCATAATTTAGTTTGCAAACTCCAATGTAAAATTGAGTCTATCGAAGCATGCATGATCGTCAATAAAGGAGCCGGATAAATACCGATAAAAATAATTGCCAAACTTAATAAAATAAACACTAATTTTTCAAAGCCATGGATATCACTCGTTTTAGCGACCAAGGGATTCGTTATTTCACCAAAAAATACGCGCTTGTACATATAGAGTGTATAAGCCGCACTAATAATTAACGTGCTTGCAGCAAGCGTGGTAATCCAGAAGCTGGCTTGCATCGCACTGAAGATGATCATAAATTCACCAACAAAGCCCGCCGTACCTGGCAAACCGACATTCGACATGGCAAACAACATGAAAAAAGACGCCAATAAAGGCATACTGGTAGCAAGACCACCATAATTTTTGATAAGACGACTCCGAAATCGGTACGCCAACATCCCCACCGCTAAAAACATCGCCCCTGAACTAAAAGCATGGGAAATCATCTGTACCATCGCGCCTTCTAAGCTCATATACGCCATTAGTGTATTATGGTTATGTGTCATGATGGGAAATAGCATAAAACAACCCAACACCACAAAGCCCATGTGCGCGATCGAAGAATAAGCAATCAAACGTTTCATGTCCACTTGCGCTAAAGCGACCAAGCCAATATAGACGATAGCAATCAAGGCCAGCGCTATCATAAAACCATCTAATAAACGACTGGCATCCGGAACTATCGGTAACGTAAAGCGCAGAAAACCATAGCCTCCTAGCTTTAACATTAATGCCGCTAATACCACTGATCCGCCCGCGGGTGCTTCGGTATGCGCATCAGGTAACCAGGTATGTAAAGGCCACATCGGAATCTTGACTGCAAACGCAATTAAAAAAGCGATAAAGACCCATATCTGCACAGGCAGACTGAGTGGTATCGGATAAAAATGGGCAATCAAAAAATCATGCGTTGGGTTATGTACACCGAGATACAGTAATGCAATCAACATCAATGCCGAACCGAAAAAGGTATATAAGAAAAATTTTATCGAGGCATACGAACGGTTATCACTACCCCACACCCCTATACTCAAATACATAGGAATGAGTATTGCTTCCCAAAACACATAAAATAAGATTGAATCAGTCGCAGCAAATGTTCCTACCATCATCCCTTGCATGAGTAAAAACGCCGCCATATATTGAGCAACTCGTAGATTGATACTGCGCCAAGCCGCCAAAATAACCAGTAAAGTAGTAAATACTGTTAATAAAATGAGTGGTAAAGAAATACCATCGACACCTAAAGCATAATTAATATTATAAACAGTAATCCAAGGGATATTTTCTTGAAACTGCATACTGCTTAAAGCAGGATTAAAACCCAAATACAACGGTACACACAATAGCAACGTTATCAATGAAGTGATTAAAGCGATAACACGCGCGCGTTGGGGGTAACGATCGCCATTAAATGCAATTGCCAACACACCACCAAGCACTGGCAACCAGATAAGTAAACTTAATAAATGGTTGTGTATGAACAACGCGAATTGATAAACTAAAGTTAATAACATTCTTATACTACAACTAATTTACAAGGAATAAGCCAATAAAAAAATAATAATTCCAAACACCATAATGAATGCATATTGATAAAGATAACCTGATTGAAGACGACGCAATACGCTGGATATCCAACTAATACATCTTCCTGACCCGTCAATCAGTTTCTCGTCGAGTACATTCGCATCAATATTAAAAAATAATTTTGCTAAACGTTGGCCACCATTGGCAAATACGGTCTGATTAAATGCATCAAAACCATATTTATTGATTAAAACACGATACAACCAAGCAAAATGTTTTTTCATCCAGGCAGGAATAGCAGGAAATTGCAGATAAAAAAACCATGCCAAAACGATACCTATGGCAGAAAAAATAGTTGCGGCACTTAACAGGTGCTCAGTTGCCATCCTGTTATGATTGGGCAACACACTAAGACTTCCAGCGAGTAAACCTGGCACATTTAAAAAAGACTGTGCTAATAAAAGCCCTGCAATGGCAGATGGAATGGCTAATACAATTAAACTAAATTTAACTATCGTGGTGGTTTTTTGATAATGTTTAATAGGTACGCGAGCTTGAGTATGAAATACTAAGAAAAAGGCACGAAAAATATAAAATGCCGTAACCAATGCACCGATTAAGACACAATAATAAGCATAAGGCGCTGCGGGTAAAGTTGATGCATGAACCGCATCGATAATAGCATCCTTAGAATAAAAACCTGAAAAAGGAGGTAATGCCGCCAATGCTAAGGCACCGATTAAAAAACAAACATAGGTGATAGGCATCACTTTCGCTAAGCCACCCATTTTACGAATATCTTGTTCATGATGCATCGTTAAAATGACTGAGCCTGCCGCTAAAAATAATAAGGCTTTGAAAAAAGCGTGCGTCACTAAATGAAACATACCTGCTGCATATGCCGAAGCGCCTAAACCAACCATCATATAGCCCAGTTGCGATAAGGTGGAATAAGCAATGATGCGCTTAATATCATTCTGTACCATCGCCACTAAACCCATAAATAAAGCCGTGGTAGCACCTAAAATTAAAATAAGATTTAACACACTCGGCGCATATTCATATAAAGGCGAAAGACGTGCCACTAAATAAACACCGGCTGTAACCATCGTAGCGGCATGAATCAACGCTGAAATAGGTGTAGGACCTTCCATCGATTCAGGCAGCCAAACATGTAACGGTATTTGAGCAGATTTTCCCATTGCACCAATAAATAATAGAAAACAAATAACAGCAATTACTGAATAAGAAGTGTGTGGAAAAATACTGATGCTCGCAGCTTTCAGTGCAGGCACAGCATGAAAAACTTGGAAATAATCTAAGCTACCAAAATAATTAAATAATAAAGCAAGACCCAAAAAGAAACCAAAATCACCGACTCGATTAACCAGAAAAGCCTTTAAACCTCCGGCATTTGCTGCTTCACGTTTAAACCAAAAACCAATCAACAAATACGAAACTAAACCCACTGCTTCCCAGCCAAAAAACAATTGGAGAAAATTATTTGCACTCACCAGCATCAACATCGCAAATGTAAATGCCGACATATAACTAAAAAAACGCTTATAACCTGGATCCCTGGCCATGTAAGTGACACTATAAATATGTACTATCAACGAGATAAATGTCACGATAAGAAACATCACCACCGTTAATGGATCAACTAAAAACCCGATATTAAAGCGAAATTTACCGGTGAAATCCCATAAATAAAGATTTTCATCATACGTCGCACCATGTAAAAAAAAGAGTTGATAAGCAAAATACAGCGATAAAACAAATGAAATGGCGACCCCTAAAATAGTGACTGAATGTGCCAACCTGTCACTGACACGTCGGCCACCTAAGCCTGCAAACAAGGCTCCTGCTAAAGGGCATAATACCAATGCCAGATTGATTAACTGATAATGACTCATTACCAACTACCCCTTTAAACGATTTAAGGCATCGACTTGTACACTATGTCGGGTGCGGAATAAAACAATTAGTATCGCTAAACCGATAGCGGCTTCAACGGCTGCCACAGCTAACACAAAAAACACAAACACTTGGCCGGATAAATCTGCAAAAAAATGCGAGAATGCGACAAAATTCATATTCACGGCCAATAATAGTAGTTCGACACACATCAGTAAAATAATGATATTTTTCCGATTAATCAGCAACCCTAGTAAACCCAAGCTAAATAGGATAGCGGCAAGTATTAAGTAATAATTTAACGGAATCATTTTTTTCTCTCCGCTGGCATTTTTATAATTCGTAATCGATCCGAAGGCTTAACCTTAAGTTGCAATTCAGGTGCGATCGCTTTATTCAAACGCTTTTCACGAAAACTTAAGGCGATGGTCGCAATAATACCTACGAGCAATAAAACACCGGTAATTTCAAATGGATAGACATACTGTGTATACAGTACATCGCCTAAGGCTTGTGTATTACTCGCTTGCGCAGATAATGGCAGCAGCCCTGCTGTGCCTGAAAGCGGAAATACCGTATAGATAAGTAATGCCAATAAAATCAGTACGCTGATTACAGCAAAGAACACGTAACGCACGAAGCCGTATTGTTTTTTAGCGTCATCAATATTTAAGGTCATAATAACGAATAAAAATAATGTCATGACCGCACCCACATACACTAAAACCAAGATTAGACCTAAAAATTCCGCCTCTAATAATATCCATAAAGCAGCGGCGGAAAAAAAAGCTAACACTAAAAACAAGGCGCAGCGAACCGGATTACGCGAAATGATCGTCATTAAAGCCGCAGCAATTAGCAATATAGCAAAAAAATAAAATGCCCAGGATTGAATAGGAATGATCATAATAACGCTTTAACTATTTTAAAATCTAACAAGGAAATTAAACAAAAAGCAACGATTTTGGTTTTAACGGTAAGGGGCATCTTCTTCCCTTTCTTGTGCTATGTGTTTTTCATACCGATCACCGATGGCCAGCAATTTTTCTTTGGTCATAATCTCCTCACCACGATTTTCAAAATGATAATGTGGAATATTGGTTTCGACGATGGCATCTACCGGGCAGGATTCTTCACAAAATCCGCAATAAATACATTTAAATAAATCAATTTCATATAAGGTCGTGCGTCGCAAGCCATCATCACGTGGCTCTGCTTCAATCGTAATGGCTAACGCTGGGCAGACTGCTTCACATAATTTACACGCAATACAGCGCTCCTCACCATTGGGATAACGTCGTAAAGCATGTAAACCGCGAAAGCGGACTGAACGTGGCGTTTCTTCTTCGGGAAATTGGATCGTCACTTTTTTCTTAAAAAAATGTCGGCCGGTCAAGCTCAGTCCCTTAAAAAGTTCCCAGAGCGTAAAGGTTTTAATAAGCTGTACTATTTTTCTTAACAAGTTCATGCGTTAAACCAAGGGCCCCATTTAAATTGTACCGCTAATGCCACGATTGATATCCAAAGTAAAGTCACTGGAATTAACACTTTCCAACCTAAACGCATTAATTGGTCGTAGCGATAACGTGGAAAAGTCGCTCGCGACCAAATAAAAAGACCTAAAAAACTAGCCATTTTGATAAAAAACCAAATGATGCCAGGAACCCAAATCAATGCCTTATCTAAAAAGGGGATGCCTTGAAAAGGTGATAACCAGCCGCCTAAGAACAATAAGCTAGCAATCGCTGAAATCAAAATCATATTCATATATTCAGCGAGAAAGAATAAAGCAAAACTCACACCTGAATATTCAACATGAAAACCAGCAACGATTTCAGATTCTCCTTCTGCCAAATCAAAAGGGGCACGATTGGTTTCAGCAATTCCGGAAATCCAATAGCATACGAAAAGTGGTAATAGCGGTAACCAATACCAATGCCAAATACCTCCCTGCTGACGCAACACAATATCATGTAGATTCATGCTACCCGCCGCTAATAAAACACCGACAAATGAAAAGCCCATAGCAATTTCATACGAAATAGTCTGCGCCGCTGCCCGTAACGAACCTAGCAAAGCATATTTAGAATTCGTCGCCCAACCTGCTATTAAAATGCCATACACACCCAAAGATGTAATCGCAAACAAATAAAGTACACCCGCATTAATTTGCGTTAATGCCAACCCTTCGCTAAATGGGATAACGGCCCAAGCGGCTAACGCCGGTGCGATCGTAATAATCGGGGCTAAAATAAATAAATAACGATTTGATGCTGTAGGAACAATAATTTCTTTGGTAATGAGTTTAACGACATCGGCAATCGGTTGTAGAAAACCTAAAGGTCCCACCCGATTCGGTCCTATCCGAGTTTGCATATAACCGATGCCCTTACGTTCAATAAAGGTTAAATACGCTACGGTAAACAGTAAAGGGATGGTAATGACAATGATCTTAATCAAGATCCAAATTAATAACGCTAAATCATTCAGCATAGAGTTTAACCTCGCCAAATGACTCGCCCAAAGCGGCGGTTTCTTCACAACCCGCAGCAATATAAACACAATGATCAGGTAGTCCTGCTTGTATCGACAAAGGTAATAAAGCCTGCCCTAATCCTTGTTCGATACGAATTAATTGACCCGAAGTAAAATTTAATTCACTGGCTAATGCGGAGTTCATCGCAACAGTAACGGAAGCATTCGTTGCTGAAGCCTGTAATGCGACTGATCGACGTACCAAACTATCAATACCATAAATAGGCCATTCACTAATACGCAGAATACGTTTCGCATTTGAATTTTTGTCTGTGTTGCCACGTAAGTCGATAATTAGTTTTTGTTTACTATCAAGTTTAGCGGCAATAGACGCTAATCCAAGATATTCCAGTAATGTGGGTTCCAATTCTTCGCGAATAAAGGCATGATCAGATCGACTAAAGTGGGCTAATTCCAAACTCTTGCCTAAAGTTTGCAGAATTTCCCATGCAGAACGTGCTAGACCTAGCGGTGGCATTGCTGCTGAAAAGGTTTGCCAACAACCCGCCATATTGATAAAGCTGCCTTCAATCTCAGCAAATGTTGCCATCGGTAAAATGACATGCGCATGATCTAACAACGATTTCGCTTTAAAAGGTGATAAAGCCAAGACAAAATCGGCTTGCTTTAATGCCTGAGTAACACGTTGCGGATTAGCACAATCTAAAGTGGGTTCAATATTCAATAAAATAAATGCGCGTAAATCGGCATTGATCATCTCAGCGGCGGATAAACCAGGTTCAGCAACGGAAACACCCCCTGGCAAACGATGTGGTACCGCACCGGTTAACCAAGCCCCGGCACTATTCGCACCTTCGGTAAAAGTCACACAGCGTGCACCCGTTTGGGCAGCAATAAACTGCGTTAATGTTCTAATTAAACTCGCTTGCGGATGATTATGCGCTAAAGCACCTAAAACGATCACGGAATTTTCTGACGCTTTTAATTGTTCAGCTAAATCACTTTGCACGAGACTGGACGTAATCGCTGGAAACGCTGCGATCGATTTTTCATCTGCCAAGTCTTTCGCAATACCTAATAAAGTCGGTATCAATGCATCAGGACTCACGCACAGATTTTCATGTAATGTAAAAGGAACACTGATATCCACACAATGGAGACTGGCAATTTTTGTTCCAGCTAGATTTGCTTTGCGTAAACGATGTGCAGCTATCGGTTGTTCACGCCGAATATTAGAACCCACCAACCAAACAAAATTAGCCTTCTCGAATTCAGATAGCGTGATCCCTGGCGGGCAAAGCGTTGCCTGCATTTGATCAGACACATCGGTTTGATGCAAACGATGATCAATATGCGATGACCCTAAGCTACGCAATAATTTTTGAAAAAAATAAAATTCTTCTGTCGTACTAGAAGGTGAAATTAAACCCCCGATAACGTGAGGGCCTTGTTTTTTCAGAATTTTTTTAAACTCAGTCACCACTTTTGCTAATGCAGTTTCCCAATCGACAATAAACCATTGTCCATTTTCTTTAATATGCGGTTTTGTCCATCGTTCTTTACTATGAATACCCAGATAACTATATCGATCGCGATCCGATATCCACGTTTCATTGATGGCTTCATTTTCACATGGCACTGCCCGCATCACCTGTCCACGACGGGTATGTAAATAAATATTAGAGCCTAAGCAATCATGCGGTGCTATTGAAGCGGATTGTTGTAATTCCCAAGCACGTGCAGTAAATCGAAAGGGTTTTGACGTCAATGCCCCCACAGGACAAAGATCAATTATATTCCCCGATAATTCCGATTCCAAACTATGTTCGATATACGTGCTGATTTGCAAATCTTCGCCACGATTCAGTGTCCCTAATTCTTTAATTCCAGCAATTTCCTGACCAAAACGTACACAACGGGTACATTGGATACAGCGTGTCATTTCAGTTGAAATCAAGGGACCAAGATTATCATCTTTGACTGAACGTTTACCTTCAGTAAACCGTGACAGTGAGGAACCATAACCTAAGGAAAGATCTTGTAATTCACATTCGCCGCCTTGATCACAAATAGGGCAATCTAAGGGATGATTAATCAATAGAAATTCCATCACCGAACGTTGTGCTTCTTTAGTTTTTGCTGATGTAGTAAAAACTTTCATACCGGCTGTTACCGGAGTAGCGCAAGCCGGCAATGGTTTTCCAGATTTTTCAACCTCGACCAAACACATACGACAATTAGCAACGATGGAAAGTTTTTTATGGTAGCAAAAACGCGGAATATAAATACCTGCTTTATCAGCCGCTTCTATAATGGTGGCATTTTGTCCGACGTGTAGTGTACGACCATCAATTTCTATGTCTATCATATTTTTTCTCGACAATTATTAGACTTCTTTCGAAACACAGAAATTTGCTTGAGTTCGCGACGAACGACTGGCAAGGACGGGAGTTTACCCGAGTAAATGAGAACCAAAGCCAGGTGTTCAACAGTGAAATCGAGGAAATTACACCGTTTCGAAAGAAGTCTAATCATGTGGATCACCGACTGGACACCGCTTATTTTCAATATGTTCAATAAAATCATGACGAAAGTGTTTAATAAAACTTTGTACTGGCATCGCCGCCGCATCACCTAAGGCACAAATGGTATGCCCCATAATCTTTCCTGCCACACTCTCTAATAAATCCAGATCACTCAGTCGTCCTAGGCCGTGTTCTATTCGGCGTAATACACGCCACACCCAACCGGTTCCTTCACGACAAGGAGTACATTGACCACAGGATTCTTCTTTATAAAAATGTGCAATACGCGTTAAAATTTTCACCATACAAGTCGTTTCGTCCATGACGATCACCCCGCCAGAACCTAACATCGAACCGGCTTTAGCAATCGAATCATAATCCATCGTTGTATTCCACATCACCTCTGCGGTTAATACCGGCATAGACGATCCGCCTGGAATCACTGCTTTTAAGTTTCTCCCGTCTTTCATACCCCCTGCCAGTGCTAATAGTTCTTTAAATGGAATACCTAAAGGCACTTCGTAATTACCCGGTTTATTGACATGACCTGTCACACTGAATAATTTACAACCGCCGTTGTTGGGTTTCCCTAATTTTAAAAACCATTGCCCCCCTTTTTGTAATATCACCGGAACGGAAGCTAAAGTTTCCGTATTATTAATGGTAGTCGGACGCCCATACAAACCATAATTCGCCGGAAAAGGTGGCTTAAAGCGCGGAAATCCTTTTTTCCCTTCTAGAGACTCCATTAAAGCGGTTTCTTCACCGCAAATATAAGCACCGGCACCTAAATGGTTATACAGTTGAAAATCAAATCCGGAATCTAAAATATTAGTACCTAATAAACCGGCTTCATACGCTTCTGCTATCGCTGTTTCACAGCGCTCAAAGGGCTCATAGTATTCACCACGTATGTAGTTATAACCCACACTAGCGCCCATCACATAAGCGGCAATAGCCATCCCTTCAATTACTTGATGCGGATTAAAACGTAAAATATCGCGATCTTTGCAGGTTCCAGGCTCTCCTTCATCCGAATTACATAATATGTATTTTTGACCCGGAGCGCCCCGCGTAATAAAGCTCCATTTTAAGCCCGTCGGAAACCCTGCTCCCCCACGACCGCGTAAATAAGAAAGTTTCAATTCAGCAATAATTTTTTCCGCAGGCGTTTTTTCTTTTAGGATCTTTTCCCAGACTTGATAGCCACCCACGCGCCGATAATTAGCGAGACTCCATGGCTCGTCAAAATGTAAGGTACGGAAACAAATATCATTCGCCATCTAAGTTATCCAAGATTTTATCTATTTTTTCAGGTGTTAAATCTTCATAATAACGATGTCCGATATGCACTACCGGGGCGTTTGCACAAGCACCTAAGCATTCGACTTCACGTAAAGTAAATTTTTCGTCAGCGGTTGTTTCGCCGAGATTAATTTGCAAACGATTTTGCAAATGTTTAACAATCTTGTCGCAACCGCTCAGCATACAAGAAACGTTAGTACATACCCCAATTTTATGCCGACCTATCGGTTTGAGTTCATAAAGCGTATAAAACGTAGCCACTTCATAGGCTGTCACGCGTGACATCTCTAAATAATCAGCCACGGCATCAATTAAATCTTGAGATAAATAGCCTCCATTATAATGCTGCGTTAGAGTCAACGCCGGTAACACCGCCGATTGTCTACGATCAGGCGGATACTTCTTGGCCCATTTTTCAATAGCGATTTTTAAATCATCGGGCAATATTTCGCTTTTGTTATTCGTCACTCTCTTCATCGATCGATTTCACCAAATACGATATCAAGACTGGACAGTATAGCGACTAAATCAGCAATCATATGTCCGGAAACCAATTCATTTAAAGCAGCCAAATGTGGAAACCCTGCTGCGCGTATTTTAACCCGATAAGGTTTATTAGCGCCATCCGATACCATATAAATTCCAAACTCCCCTTTAGGATGCTCTATCGCGGCATAGGCTTCACCCGGTGGCACACAATAACCTTCACTAAAAAGTTTAAAATGATGGATCAGTGATTCCATATCCTCTTTCATCTGCAAACGCGTCGGTGGCACTACTTTATGCTCGATCAATGTAACTGGACCAGGATTAGCCCGTAACCAACTCACACATTGCTTAATTAAAGCATTTGATTGGCGCATTTCTTCGACTCGCACCAAATAACGATCATAACAATCGCCAAATCTACCTATTGGAATATCAAAATCTAATTCATCATACACTTCATACGGTTGTTTCTTACGCAGATCCCAAGCAACGCCCGAGGCACGTAAAATAGGACCGGTACATCCTAATTGTAAAGCGCGTTCTGCCGATAATACACCAATACCGACGGTTCGTTGCTTCCAAATACGATTGTCGGTGAGTAAGGTTTCATAATCGTCTATCCGTTTAGGAAATCGAGTAATAAAACTTTCAATAAAGTCTAATAGACTTCCCTGTCGATTGGCATTCATCTCGCGCGTTTCTTTCTCATTATGCCATTGTGAAGGTTTATATTGCGGCATTTTATCCGGTAAGTCACGATACACACCACCCGGTCTATAATAGGTGGCGTGCATACGCGAACCCGACACCGCTTCATAGCAGTCGATTAAATCTTCGCGTTCCCGAAAGCAATATAAAAAAACCGTCACTGCACCTAGATCTAAGGCATGTGCACCTAACCATAATAAATGGTTCAAGAGTCGCGTCATTTCGTCAAACATGACGCGAATATATTGAGCGCGTTTCGGAGGCGTCACGCCTAATAATTTTTCGATCGCCAAAACATACGCATGTTCATTACACATCATGGAAACATAGTCCAAGCGATCCATGTAACCAATACTTTGGTTGTAAGGTTTAGATTCGGCTAGCTTTTCTGTCGCACGATGTAATAAACCAATGTGCGCATCGGCCGATTGGATGACTTCACCGTCTAATTCTAAGATTAAACGCAACACACCGTGCGCCGCAGGATGCTGCGGACCAAAATTTAAAGTGTAATTACGTATTTCAGGCATGCAACACTCACTCTGGTTTTTTATTAAAACAGGTTAAGGTATCTTCATTTGTTGTTTTACGAATGGTTTTTGGTACTAAGGTTCGTGGCATCACCGTGACCGGTTGGTAAATAACTCGACCCTCGCTTGCATCATAACGTACCTCGACATGTCCCGTTAACGGAAAATCTTTACGAAAAGGGTGACCGACAAAACCATAATCGGTTAACAAACGCCGCAAATCAGGATGTCCATTAAAAAAAACCCCATACAGATCAAACGCTTCTCGTTCATACCAATTAGCCGCTGGCCATAATTTAATGATCGATGGCACTTGTGGTGGTTCGCCATTAGCAAAAACACGCAAACGTAAACGCTGATTATGCGTGAGTGATAACAAATGGTAGACTACTGCAAAACGTGACTTAGTCCAAGCCACCGGATGTAGATCACCGGTGGTGTCTACACCCCGTTCAAAACCGGTTAAAGTTGATCGTTCGGTCGTCCATTCACTGATGCCATACTCAGCATAGTCCACCACACAAACATCCACGAGTAATTCAAATTTAAAATCCGCTTCATCGCGTAGCGCTAAACAAACCTCATGTAACTTTTCAGCAGAAATCTCTAAACTGATTTCGCCACACGCGACAGTTATTTCTTGAATAACAGAATCAAAACGTTGGTTTATTTTTTGGAGTGGTAGCACAGCATCTGACATACTTAAGTACGCTCAATAAAGTGAGTTTTTTTTATTTTATTTTGCAATTGTATAACGCCATACACTAATGCTTCTGCCGTCGGTGGACAACCCGGAACATACACATCCACGGGTACAATTCTATCGCATCCACGGACTACGGAGTAGGAATAATGATAATAACCTCCGCCGTTCGCACAGGATCCCATTGATATAACCCATCGCGGTTCTGCCATTTGATCGTAAACCTTACGTAAAGCGGGAGCCATTTTATTGCATAAGGTTCCTGCAACGATCATGACATCGGACTGCCGAGGACTCGGACGAAATACGATACCAAATCTATCCAGGTCATAACGCGCTGCAGCCGAATGCATCATTTCTACTGCACAACACGCCAAGCCAAATGACATCGGCCATAAGGATCCACTACGCGCCCAGCCAAGTAGCTTATCTAACGATGTGGTCACAAAACCTTGTTGTTGTAATAATGGTTCTATTCCCATTGTAAGGCCCCTTTTTTCCACTCGTATATAAAACCTATCAATAATAGACTCAAGAAGATTCCCATTGCTATTAAACCGGGTAGGCCAATATGTCGTAAAGAAACAGCCCAAGGAAATAAAAAGGCAGTCTCTAGGTCAAAAATAATGAATAAAATAGCGACGAGATAATAACGGATATCAAAAGGTAATCGTGCATCGCTAATACCTGGAAACCCACATTCATACGAAGACAACTTCGCCTGATCTGGACGTTGTAAACCCGTTAAATGCCCGATTGATAAAGCTGCCACACCGATAAACAAGCCAAAAGCAATAAAAATCAGTATGGGAAAATAATTCTGTAACATCGTTTTTTCGTTACCCTGAGCAATTTTGTTGCTAGTATACAACCTTCGCTGGGCAAAATTCTATACTTAATGCATCATGTACTTAAATTATACTCATCTAATAGAAGCTAGGTTAACCAGCAGTTCACTATGAGCGCCATAGAAATCGATTTATTTTAAAAAAATTTCCTAAATATTCTTTATGATTGAGCTAGAATTTAATAAATGCTAGGATGAAAAAATATTAAGGTTGGGAAATTTAAGGAAAATAAAATGTACATTGAAATGGAATATTATTGGCTGCCACTTTCTACTCAATCCTTCTTATTAAGGTGCGATATTGACTTAGTCAAAGAAGCTTTAACTACCCTTCTCCACCTCAATGCTGAAAACTCAGCATCCCCTGAATCTATAAAATTAGTGCATAACCTTAATAATTATCTCAAAGAATGTGCTAACGCTTTTTTAGCCAGTGAACGTATCCGCCTCTTTTTATTATTAAGTCTTTTTGTGAGTGTGATTGTTTCATTTATTGCACTGGCTATGCTACCGGTAAATACACTCAGTATTACTTTAATTTGCATAATTTCATTAGTATTATTTTCGGTTAACGTTTTTACTTTGTTAAACCAAACGCATGGGCACCAACAAGAAATCGATTGGAACACACTCAAAAAACACTGCTCAAATTACACAGAAAAATTATACTCAGAAAATTTTAAGCCAACCCTAACGAACACAACAGAAAAAATTTCTAGCCCTACCTCTGCTCTATGTCTGTTTCCTGCTCGAAAATCTCCAAAAAACAATGAGTTTAAACATAATACACCTCAAAATTCTTTCAATAATTTTGAAAATAATCTCCCTCGTAACAATTTTAGGCATTTACTTTTCAATACACTATAAAAAAATTAAATTCGCTAATCATAATGCACTTATAAACTTTACAATCTATCCGTGCTTAAAATAAACTTAAGCTTCTCTATTTAAAATTTCCTATGAGCAATTGATATGCATAAATGGATTGTCAAGCAAGCTTTTATCTTTATTGTAATCCTATTATTCAATCGCGCGGTGTTTGCAGAGAATGATTGTGCCTGCCATCCTTTAGTCAATTCTCATCGCCCACAATATATTATTGCCTATGGTTCACTAATAGAAACCGCCTCAAAAAATGCAACCGATCGGCATAGTGGCGAAAATAAACCGGTTTGGATAGCACACTATCAACGGGGTTGGTTCTCTAAAGGTTTATCGGATGGCTTTAGTACCACTTATCTAGGCGTCATTAAAAGTAAAACGGCACATTTTAATGGCACCATCTTCAATTTACGCTCTCCTAAATCAATCAAACATTACGATGCAAGAGAAAAATACTACTGTCGAGTCCTGGTTGCTCCGAGCAATATTCACTTGTTAACTGGAAAAAAATTACCACAAGGACAATTTTGGATCTATGAACTCAAACCTGAATTGCTGGCTCCACCATCCGCACGCTATCCTCTGGTCGAATCTTATATCGATATTTTTCTAGCAGGATGTTTAGAGATAGAAGAAAAATATCACTTAAAAAATTTCGCTGCGGCATGCATTAACACCACCAGTGATTGGTCAGTCCATTGGGTTAATGATAGAATCTATCCGCGCCGACCTTGGACTTATCAGCCACGTGCATTAAAGATCGATGCGCTGCTGCAACAACAAATACCAGAATTTTTTCAAAAAATAAAATTAGAGTCTTATGCTGCTTAAATTAAAACTATTTGTATTTAAATTAACATTAAATCGATCTTTTCAGTAAGGAAAGACGCTGATGGCGTGCCAAAGCTAATTCGATTAACTGTGTCAATAGTTGTTGATAGGAAAGGCCCGATGCCTCCCATAATTTGGGATACATGCTGATCTGTGTAAATCCCGGGATAGTATTAAGCTCATTAAAATAGATTTTTTGCGATTGTTTTTCAATAAAGAAATCAATTCGAGCCATCCCTGCGCAATCTAAGCAGTTAAAAACTTTTATCGCTAAATGCTTTAATTGTTGCCATTGACCTTCTTGCAATGTGGCCGGAATGATTAATTGTGCACCTTTAGGATCCAAATATTTGGCTTCGTAAGAATAAAATTCGTGGCTCGGTATAATCTCACCGACACGGCTCACTAATGGTTCAGCCCCCCATTGCAGATTTTCTAATACCGCCATTTCAATTTCACGGATTTCAAATGCTTGCTCAAACAATACTTTAGTACTATAAGTGAAAGCTAATTCGATGGCGGCTGCGAGATCATCTGGTTTTTTTACTTTGCTCACACCCAAACTTGAACCTGAATTCGCTGGTTTAACAAACAGCGGATACGGTATTTTTTGCTCAATTTTTTGAATTAGCTGTTCTTTTTTAACTGACCAAAGACCCGAATTAAAGCTTAAAAAGGGCACGACCGGAATCTCCGCGGCATCAGCTAAACGTTTAGCTACATCTTTGTCCATACCGATTACCGAGCCTAATACATCCGCACCGACATAAGCCAAACCTAATATTTCTAATAAACCCTGTATCGTACCATCTTCGCCAAAAGTCCCGTGTAATACTGGAAAAACGACATCAGGAAGATTTTTTTTATGCTGAGTTAGTTCTGATAAACTATGTAAGCGCTCAGCATTTTTAGTCTTTAACATAATTCCATCATTAAGATACAGATGCTGATACTCATTGATATAACCGCGTCCTTGTTTATCGATCCCGATAGGGATAACGGTAAATTTATTTTTATCTAAATGCTTAATCACTGATGCGGCAGATAACAGTGAAACCTCATGTTCAGCGGATCGACCACCATACAGAACTGCTACTTTAATCTTTGAATTTTCTTTTAAGGACATAAAAACTCAAGCGCAAGAATAAATAAAAGTTCATTATAGAGCCTAACAAATCTTAATTAAAGCTATCCGCAAGTAATAAGACAAATTCTAGAAAAGCAGTAGCACATGGACATCAGAAAATGAAATCAAATTTTGATTTTTTACGCGTAAAAAACACTGATAAAAATAAAAATTAATTCATATATTAAAATTAAAAAAAATATTTTTTTCTCTGCTAAATTAATAGTTATGCTAGTATAAAAAGATTATTGAAGCTTGTACATAAAATACGATAAACACGATGCTTAATTTTTAGAAGAACTTATGCCCATACAAGAAAAAGTATTAGCATTTTATTTAATTCGATATAAACATTTTTCTTCATTTTTCTTCATTAGGATAAATTTTTTTAATTACCCATTAACTAAGGAACACTATGCCTAACCAACAAGAGACAATACCACTTAGCATCACATCTGGAAACAAAGAAAACACATCGAGTTCTATTCTATACAAAAATGATGATATAGCAGATACCAATATTTATGCTATTTTTTTTAAGCAAAAATTTAACGAAGACTTTCCTGATAAGTTTGAGTTTTCAGTCAGAGTATCAGGTGGGAATCTGAATGCATTTAAATTTAAAGTTTATTAAAATTGAGTTTTCAACATAAAGCACAATAAAAAGAAAAAAAATAAAAAGCCGCGGCTTATAAAGAAAAAACCCGCAGTTAGCGGGTTTTTAGTCGTACAGTAGCCTGGCGATGCCCTACTTTCCCATGGGGGAACCCCAAAGTATCATTGGCGCAGAGTAGTTTCACGTCTGAGTTCGGAATGGGATCAGGTGGGACCTACTCGCTAAGGTCGCCAGGCATTCATTTTGCGCCAAGTCGCTTGTCTTTTATCCGATCTCTTCGTTGGATTAACTTTTCCGTTGCTCATGTACTCGCATGTACACTCCGCTACTCAAAGTTAACCCGCCTTGATGTCAAATAAAATTCACCGCTCCTTTATCAACGGCGCCAATTCATTACTTTTAATTCGCTAAATTAATGCTTAGCGAAAATCTTTATCAAAACTAAAAAATCTGTAAAAAGTATGTGTGGATATGCTTTATTCAGCTCCAAAATGGATTCCTAAGAATAACCAGTTGGATTCTCAAATCAAGCCACACGGTCAATTAGTATGGGTTAGCTCAATACATTGCTGCACTTACACACCCCACCTATCTACGTCGTCGTCTTCAACGGACCTTTAGGAGGAATAAATCCTCGGGAGATCTTATCTTGAGGGAGGCTTCCCGCTTAGATGCTTTCAGCGGTTATCCTGTCGGTACGTAGCTACCCGGCTATGCTTCTGGCGAAACAACCGGACCACCAGCGGTACCTCCACGCCGGTCCTCTCGTACTAGGCGTAGCTCCTCTCAAATCTCCAGCGCCCACGGCAGATAGGGACCGAACTGTCTCACGACGTTCTGAACCCAGCTCGCGTACCACTTTAAATGGCGAACAGCCATACCCTTGGGACCTGCTTCAGCCCCAGGATGTGATGAGCCGACATCGAGGTGCCAAACACCGCCGTCGATATGAACTCTTGGGCGGTATCAGCCTGTTATCCCCGGCGTACCTTTTATTCGTTAAGCGATGGCCCTTCCATTCGGAACCACCGGATCACTATGACCTGCTTTCGCACCTGCTCGACGTGTTTGTCTCGCAGTCAAGCACCCTTGTGCCATTACACGCAATGCGCGATGTCCGACCGCGCTGAGGGTACCTTCGTGCTCCTCCGTTACTCTTTAGGAGGAGACCGCCCCAGTCAAACTACCCACCATACACTGTCCCCAAACCCGTTCAGGGTCCTAGGTTAGAACTTCAACTTTAACAGGGTGGTATTTCACCGGTCGGCTCCACGAATTCTAACGAACTCGCTTCAACGCCTCCCACCTATTCTACACAGTTAAATTCAAAGTCCAGTGTAAAGCTGTAGTAAAGGTGCACGGGGTCTTTCCGTCTTGCCGCGGGTACGCTGCATCTTCACAGCGATTTCAATTTCACTGAGCCTTGGGTGGAGACAGTGTGGCTGTCGTTACGCCATTCGTGCAGGTCGGAACTTACCCGACAAGGAATTTCGCTACCTTAGGACCGTTATAGTTACGGCCGCCGTTTACCGGGGCTTCGATCCGCAGCTTCACCTGCGCTGACATGACTTTTGACTTTTCTCTTCGAATTATTCTTCTCTCTAATTCATTGTCAAAAGCCATCTCAGCGCAAGTTAACCACTTCAATTAACCTTCCGGCACCGGGCAGGCGTCACACCCTATACTTCCTCTTTCGAGTTCGCAGAGTGCTGTGTTTTTGGTAAACAGTCGCAACCACCTGATTATTTCAACCTCCCTCAGCTTTTGGGGTAAACCCAATCACCAAAAAAGGTGCACCTTCTCCCGAAGTTACGGTGCCAATTTGCCTAGTTCCTTCACCCAAGTTATCTCATCGCCTTAGTATTCTCTACCTGTCCACCTGTGTCGGTTTGCGGTACGGTTCCTATAGACCTGAAGTTTAGAGAGTTTTCCTGGAAGCAGGGCATCAATTACTTCGTCATTAACCGAGGTTAACAACTCGTCATCACGTCTCGAGATTAACGAAACTCCGGATTTTCCTAGAGCTTCTCTCTACTCGCTTAAACCGGAACTACCAGTCTCCGGCTAACCTAGCCTTCTTCGTCCTCCCATCACAGTCTATAAAAGTACAGGAATTTTAACCTGTTTCCCATCGACTACGCGTTTCCGCCTTGCCTTAGGGGCCGACTCACCCTGCGTCGATTACCGTTGCGCAGGAATCCTGGGACTTTCGGCGTGCGGGGTTTTCACCCGCATTATCGTTACTCATGTCAGCATTCGCACTTCGGATACCTCCAGCAACCCTTACAGGTCACCTTCAACGGCTTACCGAACGCTCCTCTACCACATCATCGGTCAAAAACCAATGACATTCACTGCTTCAGTATTAGGTTTGAGCCCCGTTCATTCTTCCGCGCAGACCGATTCGACCAGTGAGCTATTACGCTTTCTTTAAAGGATGGCTGCTTCTAAGCCAACCTCCTGGCTGTTTAAACCTTTCCACTACGTTTCACACTTAACCTAACTTTTGGGACTTTAGCAGGTGATCTGGGTTGTTTCCCTTTTCACGACGGACGTTAGCACCCGCCGTGTGTCTCCCGTGCATCACGAACTAGGTATTCGAAGTTTGCATCGGCTCAGTAAGTCGGGATGACCCCCTTACCGAAACAGTGCTCTACCCCCTAGTCGTTAACACGAGGCGCTACCTCAATAGCTTTCGAGGAGAACCAGCTATCTCCGAGCTTGTTTAGCCTTTCACTCCTAGCCACACCTCATCCCCATCTTTTGCAACAGATGTGGGTTCGGGCCTCCACTTAGTGTTACCCAAGCTTCACCCTGGACATGGCTAGCTCGCTCGGTTTCGGGTCGACTCCTAGCGACTCAACGCCCTATTCAGACTCGGTTTCCCTTCGCCTACCCTATTCGGTTAAGCTTGCCACTAAAAGTCACTCGCTGACCCATTATACAAAAGGTACGCAGTCACTCCGCACTTTAATTACTCTGTGTACTATCTAAAATATACTTTTCGCACTTGAATTTTTTTCTGCGTTACCGCTCAATTCGCAATCTTAATGTATGGTTAATACACTCCGGTTACTCATTTTCACGGCGCCTTGTCAAAAATCCCATTGCTGCGAGTACTACTTCTAATAGTCTTCTTTATTTTTCAGTTTCATATTTCTATTCACTGGTCTACAAAGTAATTTAAGTGCGGAGCTCCTACTGCTTGTACGCAGACGGTTTCAGGTTCTATTTCACTCCCCTCACCGGGGTTCTTTTCGCCTTTCCCTCACGGTACTGGTTCACTATCGGTCAGTCGAGAGTATTTAGCCTTGGAGGATGGTCCCCCCATCTTCAAACAGGATTTCTCGTGTCCCGCCCTACTTGGTTTCACGCTTAGTCTCATTAACAGATTTTCGCCGACGGGGCTTTCACCCTCTATGGCAGGCCTTTCCAGACCTTTTGGCTAACCTATTAACTAGCTCGTGAAGGCTCTTCCACGTTCGCTCGCCGCTACTTGCAGAATCTCATTTGATTTCTTTTCCTCGAGGTACTTAGATGTTTCAGTTCCCTCGGTTCGCTTTGTCAACCTATGAATTCAGTTAACAATGACCTATCTAAAATAGATCGGGTTTCCCCATTCAGATATCTCCGGATCAAAGCTTGTTTGCCAGCTCCCCGAAGCTTTTCGCAGGCTTCCACGTCTTTCTTCGCCTTCGACTGCCAAGGCATCCACCTTCTGCGCTTATTTACTTGATTTGAGAACCCAACTCGTTACTCTTATCGGTGAACAATCTTCGTCTTTTAATTTATTTCTTCGTTGGACTTACTTTTCGAATGATCATGTACCTTACAGTACACTCCCTTCTCTAAGCACGCCCGCCTCGAACTAAATTAAAATACTTGATTTTCTAGATCAGCTTTTATTTCACTTTTTTAAGAGCAACATAAAAGCTTCTCGCCAACTTAAGTGTAAAGCTTGCAAGCTTTGACTCGTTGGATTCCTCTCTTTCTGGTTCTTTCGCTGAATGCAACATACCCTGAAATTGTTTTACAACAATTTCATTATTTCATTCTTGGAAGATCATAAAAAAATTTTACTTCTTTTATATCTTCGCGCCTTCTTACAGATTTCTGTTTTGTTAATGAACTTCTCTATAGCCGCCAAAGACGACTATGATCTCCTTTTACCTTCCTGGCTTCTTATTTTTTTCCTTCTCTTCCTTATATTCTTTCAATTCTTTTCGGGCCTGTATTGGTGGAGCCAGTCGGGATCGAACCGACGACCCTCGGCTTGCAAAGCCGATGCTCTCCCAGCTGAGCTATGGCCCCTTAATACGTAGGACCTTCGTCTTTTGTTTAATTTCTTCGTTGCGCTTGCTTATCGAATGCTCATGTACTTTCCAGTACACTCCGCTTCTCAAAGCTCGCCCGCCTTGAACTCAAACAAAATACTCGGCCTTTTAGTTCTGTACCCAAGACTACCTTTGCCCTTTTTTAATTTAGTCTTAAGCTGGTGGGTCTGGGTGGACTTGAACCACCGACCCCACGCTTATCAAGCGTGTGCTCTAACCAACTGAGCTACAGACCCTCAATCTTTTTAAGGCCTTCGTCTTTTGTTTTATTTCTTCGTTGGACTTGCTTTTCGAATGCTCATGTACTTTCCAGTACACTCTGCTTCTCAAAGCACGTCCGCCTTGAACCAAATCAAAATACTCGGCCCACTAATTCGGTTTTATGTCTATTCTGTTTATTTGAGAATCCGAAGATTCATCTAGTAAGAGTAAGCAATGTGTGTGGGCGCTTAGGCGTTTAGGGTTTATTATCTTATTTTCATAAGGAGGTGATCCAGCCGCAGGTTCCCCTACGGCTACCTTGTTACGACTTCACCCCAGTCATGAATCTTACCGTGGTCGGCGATCCCCTCTTGCGAGGTTAATCTACCGCCTTCTGGTAGAACCCACTCCCATGGTGTGACGGGCGGTGTGTACAAGGCCCGAGAACGTATTCACCGCGACTTGCTGATTCGCGATTACTAGCGATTCCAACTTCATGGAGTCGAGTTGCAGACTCCAATCCGGACTACGAGACGTTTTAAAGGATTGGCTCCCCCTCGCGGGTTGGCTTCCCTCTGTACGACCCATTGTAGCACGTGTGTAGCCCTACCCATAAAGGCCATGATGACTTGACGTCGTCCCCACCTTCCTCCGGTTTATCACCGGCAGTCTCCCTTAAGTTCCCAGCATAACCTGTTGGCAATAAAGGATAAGGGTTGCGCTCGTTACGGGACTTAACCCAACATCTCACGACACGAGCTGACGACAGCCATGCAGCACCTGTCTCTTGGTTCCTTTCGGCACAAAGGCATCTCTGCCTTCTCCCAAGGATGTCAAGGGTAGGTAAGGTTCTTCGGGTTGCATCGAATTAAACCACATGCTCCACCGCTTGTGCGGGCCCCCGTCAATTCCTTTGAGTTTTAACCTTGCGGCCGTACTCCCCAGGCGGAGAACTTAACGCGTTAGCTTCGCTACGTCATGCAGAGATTGCTCCCTACACATCACAGCCAGTTCTCATCGTTTACTGCGTGGACTACCAGGGTATCTAATCCTGTTTGCTCCCCACGCCTTCGCGCCTCAGTGTCAGTTAAGATCCAGGTTGTCGCCTTCGCCACTGATGTTCTTTCCGATATCTACGCATTTCACCGCTACACCGGAAATTCCACAACCCTCTATCTCACTCGAGTTAATCCGTTTTCGACGCAATTCCCAGGTTAAGCCCGGGGATTTCACATCAAACCTAATTAACCACCTACACGCCCTTTACGCCCAGTCATTCTGATTAACGCTTGCACCCTCTGTATTACCGCGGCTGCTGGCACAGAGTTAGCCGGTGCTTATTCTGCGGGTACCGTCATAACAGTTGCGTATTCAACAACTGCCTTTCTTCCCCACCTAAAGTGCTTTACAACCCGAAGGCCTTCTTCACACACGCGGCATCGCTGGATCAGGGTTGCCCCCATTGTCCAAGATTCCCCACTGCTGCCTCCCGTAGGAGTCTGGGCCGTGTCTCAGTCCCAGTGTGGCTGGTCATCCTCTCAGACCAGCTACGGATCGTCGCCTTGGTAGGCTTTTACCCCACCAACTAGCTAATCCGACGTAGGCTCACCCCAGAGCGCAAGGCCTTTCGGTCCCCTGCTTTTGATCTCTCGATATCATGCGGTATTAGCCCGAGTTTCCTCGGGTTATCCCACGCTCCAGGACAGATTCCTACGCGTTACTCACCCGTCCGCCACTCGCCACCCATAAAGACCGAAATCTTTACTGTGCTGCCGTTCGACTTGCATGTGTTAGGCATGCCGCCAGCGTTCAATCTGAGCCAGGATCAAACTCTTCACTTTTTTGTTTAATCCCGTCTCACTCAAATTATGATCTCTCACAATCTCAGCGCTCGGTTTGCTAATACTTATAACTACCAAAATTGCTTCTAATAGCCCTCATATCAGCTCTTGCCAAGCGCCCACACACTTTGCTTACTGCTTTAATTTGTTAATGAACTTCTTTAAGATTTTCTTTGGCGCTTCTTAGCTTTTTATTCTAAGTACTTCCTAAGTTTCTCTTCTCTCCCTCAAGCCAAAAACTCAAGAGCCCGCGAATTCTACCTCATACATCTTTTCTGTCAAGCACTAAAAATTTTTAAATATTTTTCTAGAAAAATTAAGTACTCTGAAATAAATTAATTGTTTAAGTTAATTTATCTTTTTTATCAAAGTAGACTAGGTCTAGTATACCATTAATTGGTAAAGAAATTAACCATATAACACTAATTTTTCTGTTTATTCCTACGTAACTTTAGAAACTATATAGATAATACATGATGGTGATAAACATAAATATAAAGTATAATTTTTTTACTATAAATAATTAAGTAATGGGTTTGTTAAATGCCAAACAGTCTGATTTCAACCTATTCCATCCAAGAAACTTATCAGATACTCGAAAAAACATTTAGCATTAACCATTCATACAGTTTTTATCGATCAGAATTCATTTCACCAGAAACCACTACGGATGAATTATTAAGGCATATCAACACCAAACTACAGCAAGAGAATACCTTAGTACAACAACTTACTTCCGAAGTCATTCAAGGGTTAATTAATCCAAACTATCAAAACAAAGCAAGCGAGCTTGTTACAAAAATTAATCTTGAGAGTAAATCATCCTTAACACCTAATCAGATTAAAAAGCAACTGAGTGAATTTATAGATTTCAGTAAACTGACTTATTTTATTTTTATACCTAAACTGTCTTCCTGGAAACTGACACTTCATACACGCATTTTAGAGAAATTTACGTCAATCACTAAACTAAAGTTTAATATTTTTTTAGATAATTTAGGTCATTTTTTGGAATCGACATTAGATGAAAATTCGGATTTAGTGAAAATAACTGAAACACTGATAAACAATTACTTTCCTAATGTCGCTAATGCCAGCTATCCCTTTTTAGCCAACGCATTTTTAAAACTTAATGGCACCCACTGCGGGGAGTTAAAAAAAGCGTTGCTCAATAACGATATTCCTATGCTACAGGAGAAACTAAATACGTATCATAAAAATATGGCCAAAAAAAGATTAATTGAAATAAACAATAGAACTGTATCAGATAGGGATGATTATCTATCCTGTGAAGATGACGAAGAAGATAAATTTTTTGACGCTGAAGAATTTATAAATTATCCCAATAGCTGTCATAACGATCAATCATCCACTTATGAAAATAAAGACCCCGTCAATGAAAATCTAAGCAATAATCCCATAAAGAAAAGTCTAATGGAAAAAATTATTAACTGGTTTAGGGCACTGATACAGCATATACGCAATACCTGGTTTAGTAACAAATTAAATAACTCCGTCACAGAGACTAACCATCTTACTATCCCTGAAAATACTGTTTCTTTTTTAGCAACAACCTCTAAAAATAACAACCCCCTAAGAACAAAGGTTAGTTCTAGCCCTTATCCTTTGTACCAAAGCACTAAAAAAAATAGGGAGTATCATCATCTGGCTCAAAACAAGAAATATAGCTTAAACCATTAGCTCATATTGTCGAACAGGTGCAAATGAGCGCCGATGGATAGGGCTGGGACCTAATTTTTTTAAAGCCTGTAAATGTTGCTGGGTGGTATAACCTTTATGTTGTGCTAAACCATAACCTGGATATTCGGCATCTAACAATACCATACTGGCATCACGATGAACCTTCGCTAAAATAGAGGCTGCACTAATGACGGCAATTTTTTCATCGCCTTTAATAATGGCTTTGGTTGGATAATTTAGCTTAGGACAATATTTCCCATCGACTAAGACTAAGCTCGGTATTAATGCTAATGCACACACAGCACGTTGCATAGCCAACAAACTGGCTTGAAAAATATTTAAGCGATCAATTTCTTCCACTTCAGCACGACCAACCGCCCAGGCTTTTGCTTCTTCTTGAATTTTTTTCGCAAGATACTCACGTTTTTGTGCGGTTAATTGTTTCGAGTCTGCTAAACCCGCAATGGATTTTTTGCTATTCAAAATAACCGCGGCCGCAAACACTGGACCGGCTAAAGGGCCACGTCCTGCTTCGTCAACACCTGCTATACTCTTCGCACTTGAATTTTTTTCTGTGTTGTCGCTCAATTTGCAATCCTCATGTATATTAATACACTCCGGTTGCTCATTTTTACGACGCCTTGCCAAAAATCCAATTTCTGAGAGTATATCAATTGCTTTTCCATGATGACAGAAGCTTATTAAAAAAAATTAAATCACATCTAGAAAAACTATTTTAATTAGACGCGCGTACGTGCGTATTTAAAATTTTTAATATTGCATCCACTGCTTGTTTACTTGCGTGACAACGTAACTGTTGATGGAGCACTAAAAATTCTTTTTCTAGTTTACTCACAATATCTGGATTGTTCAAATAATAAAAAACTGCTTGTGATAAATTATCAACGTTAGCTTTTTTTTGAATAAATTCCGGAACCAATAATTTCTTAGCTAATAAATTAGGTAAAGCAATATAATCCACTTTAATTAAAAGCTTTGCCATCCAATAGGATAATCTACTCATTCTATAAGCAACAACCATCGGTTTTTTTAATAGCATCGCTTCTAAGGTTGCTGTGCCAGAGGCTAACAATACCACATTCGCTGCAGCCATTACTTGACGAGATTGAGCGCGTATAATGCGGAAAGGAAGAGTCGGTGTTATTTGCTTAGCCAATTTAATAAATTGTTGCTCCCTTTCTTCATTCACGGCAGCCAAAACGAAAACAAGCTTAGAATTTTGCTGATAACAACGCATGGCTGTCTGAAGAAATAATGTGCCCAAATAATTAATTTCATTACGACGACTGCCAGGCAGTATCGCAACGATGGGTGAAGATTCGGATAAGCCCAAATTTTTACGGGCAACTAAACTATCGATAGTTAATGGGATTTCATCTGCACTAGGATGGCCAACAAATTGCACAGGAATTCGATGTTGCTGATAAAAATATTTTTCAAAAGGAAAAAGGCATAGCATTAAATTAACTGCTTTGGCAATTTTTTTTAAACGCCCGCGACGCCACGCCCAAACACTGGGACTAACATAATGTATGGTACGTATCCCCTGTTTTTTCAAATTTTTTTCTAAATCTAGATTGAATTCGGGGGCATCAACACCAATAAATACGTCAGGAGGTTGGTTTATAAAATATTCAGTCATTTCTCGACGGCAACGCAGCAGCTGCGGCAACTGTTTAAAGATCTCACCTATACCCATAACAGATAAGCGTTCCATAGGATATAAAGAGTATGCGCCCTCTTGCTGCAGAGCTGGACCTGCAATTCCTGAAACACTAAATGGAATTTGTCTACGTTTTAATTCTTTGCAAAGATCGGCAGCCAACAAATCACCTGACGTCTCGCCGACTACGATACCAATACGAATAGGAAGTTTAACGAATGATGCCACGTTCAGAATTTTTAAGTGCTGCTGCCATTAATCTTACCTGAGGAGAATTGAGCTCTAGAGGTTTTAATTCCTCTAAGGCTTGTTCCACGGTTAAATTTTTACGAAAAATGAGTTTATAAGCACAACGTAAGCTACTAATCGCTTCATCGGTGAAACCATTTCTTCTTAAACCTTCTTTATTAAGACCACAAGCACGGGCCTCATGCCCACCTTCTACCAAAATATAAGGCAAAACATTTTGTCGCACCATGCTTGAAGCAGCAATAAAACTATGATCACCAATATGACAAAATTGATGCACCGCACTATAGGCACCTAAAATAGCATAGTTTCCGATGGTAACATGACCTGCTAAAGCCACGTTATTGACAAAAATAGCATGATCGCCAATGACACAATCATGTGCAATATGAGAACCCACCATAAAAAGATTGTGGTGTCCAATTTTAGTTAAACTTTTATCTTGGGCAGTGCCACGATTTATCGTGCAATATTCGCGAATAACATTATGATCGCCTATTTCTAGATAGGTTTTTTCTCCTCGATATTTTTTATCTTGAGGATCATCGCCGATCGAAGAAAAAGAATAAATTTTGTTATGTGCGCCTAAACGTGTAGGGCCCTTCAATACAACATGGGAACCAATGATAGTACCAGAACCTATCTCTACCTCAGGTCCAATAATACTCCAAGGTCCAACAGTCACATCAAGACTTAGCTTTGCAGCAGGATCAATAATAGCGAGCGCATGTATCATAGTTAGCATTTTCTCCCAGCACCCATGAGCGTTGCTTCACAAGCCAGCTCACTGTCTACTTTTGCTGTGACTTTGCATTTCCAAACATTCCCTTTTACCTTGATGACTTCAGCTTCTATTAATAACTGGTCTCCCGGCACGACAGGTCGTTTAAAACGGGCGTCATCAATACCCGCAAAAAGATATAAAAAACCTTCTTTATTTGCTCTATTCGCATGCAAAGCAAGAATACCTGTCGCTTGCGCCATCGTTTCTAAAATAAGTACGCCGGGCATAATAGGATTACCGGGGAAATGGCCTAAAAAATAAGGTTCGTTAACAGTTACATTTTTTATAGCCACTATCGATTTACCAGGAATTATTGAAATGACTTTGTCGATCATTAAAATAGGATAACGCTGGGGCAAATAAGTTAGTATTTCTTGGATATCCATAACATCACTCATAAATTTCTTACCTACTATTTTTTCTATTACAGGACCTTCATCTTTTGTTTTATTCTTCGTTGGATAATTATTTCGGGTATTCAGGTACTTCCCACTGCACTCGGTTCCTCAATAAGTATCCATATTGAGCTAAAAAAATACTTGGTCTTCTCAATAGCATATACTCCACACTTGAATTTTTGTTATGTTGCGATTTGCTAAAAACCCACGCTGTATGCTTTTCTTTTTTATTGCTATTTTTTTAATCACTAACGATCGATTTCTTATCCAATAATGCTTCGGTTTTTCGCAATCTTTTAGCCAATTGATCCAGTTGGCGAAACCTGGCGCTATTTTTTTGCCATTCTCGGTGTGGTTGAGCCGAATGCGTAGAAGAATACACTCCAGAATTATAAATAGACTGCACCACACTCGACATGCCTGTAATATAAACATTATCTACAATTTCTATATGCCCGTTGATACAAACCCCTCCGCCAATCATACAATTTTTTCCAATATGCGTACTTCCAGCTATCCCAGTACATCCTGCAATAGCCGTATTTTCACCAATTTGAACGTTATGACCTATCTGTATTTGGTTATCTAATTTCACACCATTACCAATGAGGGTGTCATCCAACGCACCCCGATCGATACTGACATTAGCGCCGATTTCGACATCATGACCTATTTGTACTTTTCCTAATTGAGGAATCTTAATCCATTTATTATTTTCTTTGGCTAAACCAAAACCATCACTGCCTATGACTGTACCATTATGAATAATCACCCGTTCGCCTATTCGCGTATCCGCACACACACTGACATGCGACGCTAAACGTGTATGGGCACCGATGACCACATTTTCGCCAATCACACACGCAGTTCCTATCACTACACCTTCATCTAAACACGTGTTGGCTCCTATCACAACGTAAGGACCGATGCTCACGCTAGGATGAATACGAGAATTTTCACCAATGATGGCCGTTGCATGAATTTCGCGAACGTCTTGCGAGGTTCGTTCAAATAACTTAGCTACTTTAGCAAAAGCAAGATAAGGATCGGCAACCACTAAAGCATTACTTGGCGCATGTTTTAAACATTCTTCACGTAGAATAACCGCTGAGGCTTGTGTTGCCGCTAGATATTTTAGATAACGTTTATTATCTAAAAAGGAAATTTGTCCCGGTTGTGCCCTTTGCAACGACATAATACCGCTGACGGAACAATCTGGATCGCCTTTCAGATTAGCATCAATTAAATGGGCAATTTCTTGTAATGAATGTTGACGCTGCATATCCAACTCTACGCTTTATAAAAAACTTTTTAGCGCTTTTAAGCTCTTTTTAAAGCATCTAAAACTTGTTGCGTAATATCAAGATCATTTTTAGCATATAAGGTACTACCTTTTTGTATGACTAAATCATAACCGGATTGCACCGCTACTTTACTAACCACGCCGTCTAATTGCTGACTAAAACTGTGTAATGATTCGCTTTGTTTTTTAGATAAATCACTTTGAAAAGAGGCGATCATCGATTTGACTTTATTCTGATCGGTCATAAGCTTATTTTCTAAAATATTCCGTTCGTCAGCTTTCATGACTGCTGCATTTTTTTGCAAATTGCTTGCTTCTTTCTGTAGCTCGTTCTGCGCTTTAACGATACTATCTTGCCGACCTTTAAATTGGCGGGTTAGTGCTTCGTTAATTTTGGCAATTTGTGGAGCCTTTTGTAATACCGCTTGCATATCAACGACTGCTAATTTTACTTCAGCTGCTTGAGCCGATATAGCCAACAGACTCGTCATTAACGCCACGATAGATACTAAGTAAACTTTGTTCATTATCAGCTCCTTAAATAAGCTAAAATTAAAGACCTGTTCCAATATTAAATTGGAATACTTGGGTTTGATCCCCTGGTCGAGGATTTATAGCCTTCGCTATACTAAAGCTTAATGTTACATTAAAAACCGGAACTCGCCAATCTACATCTATTCCGGTGGAATATCGCAACGGTCCCGAGGCCGTACCTCCTCTTACATTAGGAGGAGGCGGATTCGAATGAGTGACACCTAAAGTAGAATAGGTATTACCTGCATCGACAAAAACACTAGTCCTTAATTTATCGGATATTGGGTTCGGTATAATTAAAGCTAAACTACCTACTGTCATCACATTACCTCCGAGAGGATAACCATGCGTATCTCTAGGTCCTAAAGAACTGATTTCATAACCTCTAACCTGCCCATCGGTGCCAATACCTCCCGCATAGTAATTGGAGAAAAAAGGCAATCCCCGAGTAGAAGCAAAACCATTTCCATAGCCTAAGCTTAGACGACTTTGCAGAATAAAATTATGTTTAAACGGTAAATAACCGACCGCTGAGTAATTCGCCTTATAATAGTATAAAGGCTGACCACCCACCGGCAAAGCGAGTTGGGCATTGGCAGTTTGATAGATCCCACTGTTAGGGAATACCATGCGATCTAAGCTATTGCGCAACCAACCCAACGTAAATAAAAATTGATTAAATTGTACACCATGTTCTGTGACAAATTTTTGTACTTCCAGTGATTGTTGATTAGTAGGTGGCAAATTAAGTTGTAATCTTTGTAATCCACCTTGAACCAGTAAGTTATCCCCACGTTCATCAAAAGGAATAGTATAGTGAAGATCACCACCATAGGTATTAGTATTGTAAGTCGTAGTATTTAAATCGCTGGGTGTCGATCGCTGATAGAACAGATCGTATCCGCGTTGTATCCCATCCAAGGTATAATAAGGATTGTTATAACTAATACTATATATCGTTGCGGCACGAGTATTATTGAAATTTAAGCCTAATTGATTACCCGTTCCGAAAACATTATTTTGGTTCAGCGATGCACCGACTACAGGGCCGTTAGTGCCATAACCTAAGCTAAATAAAGCTTGTGCCGCATGCGCTTCATTTAGATTGATATCCAAATCAACTTGATCAGTATATCCGGCAATAGGAATGGGTATTAATTGTGGCTCCCCTTCAAGAAAACCGCTAAGATTGAGCTGTCTCAAAGATGCCTTCATATCGGATTCTGAAATCACACTCGCTTCTTGTTGGCGCAACAAACGACGAAATACTAAATCTTGAGTTTTTAGATTACCGGATATATTGATGTGCCGTACATACACGCGATTACCCGGATCAACATAGAAAGTTAAAAAGACGGTTTTATTTTTCTCATCAACTTGCGGAACCGTATTTACGGTTGCAAATATATAACCAAAGTCACCTAAAGCTTTTTTGATGCCTTGTTCCGCCGCTACAATTTTTTCACGTGAAAATATCTTACCACTTTGCAACGAGGCTAAAAGTTTTTGCAATTTAGTTTGTGAAATGATGACATTGCCTGTGAGTTGATAACCACTGAGTTTGTAAATAGGACCTTCGGTGACATGGATGATAAGATAAACCTGTTTCCTATCGGGAGTTAAAGTAACCTGCGTAGAATCTATTTTAAATTTAAGATAACCTCGATCCATATAATAAGATTGTAGTGCGTCTAACGTAGCCGATAATCGAGCTTGACTATATTGATCACTATTAGTAAAAAATGACCAAAAATGATGCGTGCCCAATGGTAAGGCGGAACGCAATGTTCTTTCACTAAAAATATGATTACCGACGATATCAATATCAGCAATCTCTACGGTAAGCCCTTCAGAAATAAGAATTCGTACCGATACTCTATTATTAGATTGTGGTGTAACGAGTGGGGTTACCCGTGCTGAATATTTACCTATATTGTCGTACTGCGACCGTAGCTGAGCAATAAAACGATCTAAAGTGGCTTTATCGAACAAACGTCCACGAACTAAACCAATTTTTTTTACAATTTGTTTTAATTTATCCTTAGGAATTTCTTTATTACCCGTAATATCAACTTCACTAATAGTCGGCCTTTCAACCACTTTTATGATCAAGGAATTGCCTTGTTCTTCTAACGTGACATTGCTAAAAAATCCTGTCGCATACAACGCGTTAATGACCGCAGAGGATTGATAAGATTGAAAAGATTGTCCTGCTCTAACCGGCAAATAACTCAGAACCGTATCACGACTGATCCCCTGTAGCCCCTCAATCTCAATCCTATTAATGGGAAATGCTTGCACGGGCAAAGCGGGAAAAACAAGGATCGATAATGATCCTATTAAAAAAACTCTCAATAAAAGTCGCAACATAGTCGTTATTTTTTAGCCAATTTATAAAACACTCTATACTTTTCGCGGCACTTACCAAAAATACAATTGCTGTGATTATATAAAAAAAGTTTGCAAAAGAACTAACCGGTGTCTTTTGTGACACATCCTAACGGATGACTGATTTTTACCGCATTTTTTCTGATCGTGCTATAATGCTTTAAAATCATCTCTTTAGCAATCTCGCGGGCTAAATTATCATCCTCCAATATAACACTGAGATTAGAAACAGGCCGTGAATGAATTTTTTCCAATACATCTCGATTTAGCTTAGCAATATCGGTAAAATAGATCTTTCCATCTAAAAACGCTTGTACGGCGATTTCATTCGCCGCATTTAAAATAGTTGTTGCTGTCCCACCAATACGTAATGCAAGGTAAGCTAAATCTAAACAAGGATAACGTTCCGCATCAATCGATAAAAAATCCAAACGCCCAATTTTTAATAAGTCCAATGAAGCGACTGAATTATTAATGCGTTCTGGGAAGCCCAATGCATAAGAAATAGGAATACGCATATCAGGACTCCCTAGTTGCGCTAAGAGAGACCCATCTAAATATTCTACTAATGAATGGATAATACTTTGTGGATGTAAAACCACTTCAATTTGATCGAGTGTCAATCCAAACAAAAAATAGGCTTCTATGACTTCAAAACCTTTATTCATGAGTGTCGCCGAGTCAACGCTAATTTTTCGCCCCATACTCCAATTTGGATGTTGACAAGCCTGTACCGGTGTAGCCGCTTGCAATTGATCTAAGGACTTATGACGTAAAGCACCGCCTGATGCGGTCAAAATAATTTTCGAAAGACTCTGACCGCTATCGCCTGGCGTCACTTGACCCTGCAAACATTGAAAAATAGCATTATGTTCACTATCTACCGGTATTAAGGAAATTTGGGCACATTGCGCCTCTTCTATAAATAAAGGCCCTGCCATAATTAGGGCTTCTTTATTTGCTAATAGTATTTGCTTCTTAGCTTTAATGGCCGCTAAAGTAGGTAATAAACCTGCGGCACCGACAATAGCCGCCATCACCGTATCCACTTCGTCGAGAGTGGCAACAAAAGCTAATGCATCCCTACCAAATAACACTTCGGTTTTCAAAGACTCGGCTCGTAGGCGTTGCTGAAGATTTTCAGCTAAATTTTTACTATTAACGACAGCATAAGTAGGAATAAATTTTAGGCACTGTTGAAATAACAAATCAATGTTGTAGTGTGCCGTTAAAGCAATTACATTAAAACGTGTGGGATGTTCACTAATCACATCTAAGGTGTGAACCCCTATAGAGCCCGTTGCACCTAAAATACTTAAAGATTTCATATTATTAAACCTAGCAGTAATAAAGATCCGGTAAATACGGGCGCTGCAGCTAATAAACTATCGATTCGATCCAAAATTCCACCATGACCAGGTAATAATTGGCCACTATCTTTTAGTCCTCGAAGTCGTTTTAGTTGACTTTCAAATAAATCTCCTGTTACCGCCGCTAAACTCGTCAATAATACCAGTATCCACATTTGCCAAAAAGAAGGCTTAATCCCTTGAAAAAAATAGAGCATTAGCATTGCTGAAAAAAAAGTAAACAATAATCCGAAAAAAAAACCTTCCCAGGTTTTTTTAGGGCTCAAGGTCGGTGCCAATAGATGCTGTCCCCATAATCGACCACTGATATATGCGGCAGTATCAGCTAACCAAATAATCAATAACATAAACATTAAATAAACCGGTGTCAGTTGCAGTTTTTGTAAGGAAACCCAACATAAACTAATAATTAACCAACCTAAGCTAGCTGTTATTGTAGGACTTATCCTTGGCAATACTGGTTTACTACGTGCCCAAATTAAATAAACGCTTAATAATAGCCACAAAACTAAACCTAGCTTCAAAAGCCAGTCGTAAGCTACATAAGGTAAAATTAGAAATAAGATTGCTGCTTGTACTCCTACATATAAAAAACGCTTAATCAAATCCTTGTAAGCACTCAAACGTGACCATTCCCAAGCAGCGAGTAGCATAATAGCCGCAGTAATCAATTTAAAATAAAATGTCGATGCGTAAAAAATTCCAACGATAACTAAAGGAATCAATATAAGTGCAGTTAAAATTCTAAGTTTAAGCATTTATTTCTGCGAGTTGTTCACTAGTGCATCCAAATCGTCGTTCTCGTTGCGCATAAAAATGCAAAGCCTTATTCAATTCGTGTTTATCAAAATCGGGCCATAAGGTATCAGTAAAATATAATTCGGTATAAGCCAATTCCCAGAGTAAAAAATTACTAATCCGATATTCACCACTGGTGCGAATTAACAGATCGGCCTCAGGTAAATCAGCTAAACTTAAATAATTAGCAAATATTTCTCGGGTTAAAGTTTCTGTTGCTAATTCACCTGACTTAACTTGCCTCATGATTTTTTGAGTGGCCTGAACAATATCCCATTGCCCACTATAATTCACAGCAATAACCAATTGCAGGCCTGTATTTTTAGCCGTTAAAGCCTGAGACTTGTCGATCCATGCGCGTAGTGGCGGATTAAAACGATCTAAATTACCCACCATTCTTAATTGCACATTATTCTTGGTTAATTTGTCAATTTCATTTTTCAACGTATTCAGGAATAGCGTCATTAAATAATTAACTTCTTGCTCAGGACGCTGCCAGTTTTCACTGCTAAAAGCAAACAAGGTAAGCACTTCAATCCCCATTTCACCACAGAACTTAATCACTTTACGAACTGCTTTCACACCTTCTTGGTGACCTAACATCCGAGGTAAATAGCGACGCTTCGCCCAACGGCCATTTCCATCCATAATGATAGCAATATGCCTTGGAAGTTTTAGTGCCTGATTGTCTAGAGTTGACATAAAATGTAGCGGTTAAATTTGCATTAACTCTTCTTCTTTTGTCTTAGCTATCTTTTCTACTTCAGAAATATTGTGATCCGTCATTTTTTGAATCATGTCTTTAGCACGACGTTCTTCATCTTCAGTAATCAATTTTTTCTTTACCAGTTCTTTCAGTTGATGATTGGCATCTTGACGATAGTTACGAATCGATACGCGTGCATCCTCAGCTTCTTGTTTGACTAACTTACTCATATCGCGTCGACGCTCTTCGGTTAGCATCGCTAAAGGTACGCGAATAACATTGCCTGCAGTTAAAGGATTTAAACCTAAATTAGATTGAATAATCGCTTTTTCTATGGTGGGAATAGAGGATTTTTCCCAAGGTGTAACCAATAAAGTGCGCGCATCAGTAACGGTAATACTGGCCATATGATTCAAAGGCACTTCTTTACCCCCATATTGAGGAACGCGTAGTTGATCTAATAAACTAGGATGGGCCCTGCCAGTACGTAACTTAGCTAAGTTAACTTTTAAAGCATCCAAAGCTTTTTTCATACCCTGCTCAGTTGTTAATTTTATCGGTCCTATCATAATTTAATTCCTCTTACTCACTAATGTACCTTTACTTTTGCCTTGCAGAATATCAACTAATGTGTTTTTAGATTTAATATTAAAGACAAGTATGGGTAAATCATGATCGCGACATTGCGTAAATGCGCTTAAATCCATGATACCTAATTCTTGTTCTAAGGCTTTTTCATAGCTGACCTGGGAATACAACACAGCTTTGGAATCTTTTTTGGGATCAGCACTATAAACACCCTCAACGTGTGTTGCCTTAAGTAATAATTCAGCACCGATCTCTATGCCACGTAAACTGGCTGCAGAATCTGTACTCACCAGCGGATTTCCAGTACCACCGGCAAAAATTACAATATAACCTTTTTCTAGATAACGTATCGCTTTATAGCGCTCAAAAAGTGGAGCAAAACCACCGATAGAGATTGCTGACATGATTTTAGCTACTTTTTTGTGCTTTTCAATTGAATCACGTAACGCCAGTGCATTAATTACGGTGCCTAACATACCCATTTGATCGCCGGTAATTCTATCAATACCCGTACGCGCTAATACTTCGCCACGAAAAATATTACCACCTCCTACCACGATACCTATTTGCACACCTAAATCCACCGCAGCAACAATGTCAGATACAATACGGTTAAGCTCTACTGGATCCAGCATTTGCGAAGTTTCTCCATGGAGTGCTTCTCCACTGAGCTTTAGCAAAACACGTCGATATTTTAATGAATATGCCATGATAAAATAATAGGTCAAAGTAGATAAGATAATAACCTATGCCGCGCACTGTTTCTAGCCCGGCAACTCATTTGACAAACTTCCTTCCAGTTTACAGATAATAAAAAAGGCAATAACTCATTAAGCTATCACCTTAAACTACTCTTTTAAAATTAAGAAGAATTTTTAACTTGCGCCATTACTGCTTCAGCAAAATCTTCGATTGGTTTTTCTATTCCTTCACCCACTGCAAATCGCACAAAACTGATAACTTTTGCTCCGGTGCTTTCTAAGAGTTGTCCTACGCGTACATTAGGATCTTTTACAAACGCTTGACCTAGCAAACTCATTTCATCACGGAATTTATTTAATCGCCCTTCTACCATCTTTTCGATGACTGCTTGTGGTTTACCACTACCCTGAGATTGCGCCATAATGATTTCCCGCTCTTTCGCCAGAATTTGTTCAGCAATCTCATCAGCAGAAATGACTGCGGGATTATTTGCAATAATATGTAAGGCTAAATCTTTAGCCAGTTGTTCATCACCCCCTTTTAGCTGCACAATAGTTCCGATACGCCCCCTATGCACATAGGATCCCAGAATGATATCAGCCTGTGCAGTAACAACCTGAAAACGTCTTAATTGAATGTTTTCACCTAATTTAGCAACTAAGGCTTCGCGGGTTTTTTCTACGCTTTCGCCGCTATCAGCAAATTGATAGTCTAACAAGGATGTGATGTTTGCAATCTGATGATCTAAAGCGCCTTGCGCAGTCTTCTCAGCAAATTGTTTGAAATTTTCATCGCGCGCTACAAAATCTGTCTCGCAATTGACTTCTAAGATGACAGCAGGACCTGTCGCTGACTTTGATTTAATCACAATTAAACCCTCAGCTGCGATACGCCCTGATTTTTTCTCTGCTTGAATTTGACCCGATTTACGCATCGACTCAGCCGCTACATCCAGATCGCCCTCCGCAGATTCTAAAGCCCTTTTACAATCCATCATGCCTGCCCCAGTTCGAGCGCGTAAAGCTTGAACCATGGCCGCTGTTATTATTGTTGGTGTCATATACTTACTCCTTTCCATCTGTAGATTTAGTCGATTTCACTACAGATTCTTGAACCTCGACTTTTTCCACTTCAGAAAGTGGTGTTAAATCGGTTGGTTTTTTTGCAGAAGCACGCGCCTCTAAAATAGTATCCGCGACCATTTGCGTATACAGCGTAATTGCACGAGCTGCATCGTCATTACCTGGAATGATATAATCAATACCTTCGGGTGAATGATTCGTATCGACAATACTAATAACTGGTATTTTTAGTTTTTGTGCTTCACAGATAGCAATATGCTCATAGCCCCTATCAATCACAAATAAAGCATCCGGCAAACCACTCATATCTTTAATACCACCTAAACCACGCTCCAATTTATCCAATTGCCGTTGTAAATTCAGCGCTTCTTTTTTAGTCAGTTGGTTAAAGCTGCCATCTTGGCTTTGTGTTTCTAATTCTTTAAGTCGTTTAATCGACTGACGGATGGTCCGATAATTGGTTAACAGCCCGCCTAGCCAGCGATGGTTAACATAAGGCATGCTGCAGTGTAATGCTTGTTCTTTCACTAAATCCTGTGCGGCCCGTTTAGTTCCGACAAATAAGATCTTACTACCCGGCCGTGCCGCTATCTTAGCGATATAGTTAAGCGCTTCAGTAATATATTCTCGGGTTTTCTCTAGATCGATGATGCTAATTCCATTACGCACACCGTAGATATAGGGAGCCATTTTAGGCTCGCGAAAACAAGTACGGTGACCAAAATGGACACCTGCTTCAAATAACTGTCTTAATGTTGCTGACACTGTATTAATCTCCTATTGGGTTAAACCTCCACCTAGTATCGCCTCAAAACAAACTAGCTTTTTTCAAGGTCTAATATTTGAAGACTATCTTTGACGATAGCCACCCTCAAATAATTTAGATAATAGGTGTGTGAAATAATCGCTTTTCAGCGCGATGTTTTATACCATAGAATGACTTGTTGCATCAACATCAAGCCAATCCTATATTGGGACCTAACGAAGGAGTGAATCACATGCCCTATTTATTAGTACTTTATTACAGTCGCTACGGTGCCGTGGCAAAAATGGCCCAACAAGTCGCAAGAGGTGTAGAGTCTACTGAAGGTGTAGAAGTAAGAATTCGCACCGTTCCTAATATTTCGACTGTTTGTGAAGCTGTGGAAGAGGAAATCCCATCGACTGGCCCGCCTTATGCTACATTAGAAGACGTCCGAGGTGCCATCGGCATCGCCTTAGGCAGCCCGACGCGTTTTGGTAATATGGCCGCCCCTTTAAAACATTTTATTGATAGTTTAAGTGGCTTATGGTTTTCAGGTGAATTAGTCGATAAACCGGCTGGTTTGTTTTCTTCGACTTCTAGTTTACATGGCGGGCAAGAAACCACACTACAGAGTATGATGCTACCATTGATCCATCTTGGCATGATTATCGTCGGTGTTCCCTATACGGAATCCGATTTAAGCACCACCCAAACCGGAGGAACACCTTATGGACCCACACATATGGCCGGTAAAGAGAGTAAAAATCCGATTAGTGACGAAGAGAAACGACTTTGCCAAGCTTTAGGTAAACGTTTAGCTCGAGTCGCACTAAAATTGTCAGCATAGCTATTTATTCGATCGAGTTAAGAAGTGCGCTCTATGCCCCAGGCAGTTAATCCAAAAAAATAAAACTATAATTTTAAAATCGTTTTGACTAAAGGAATAGTTAATTTGCGTTTTAAACTTAAACTCGCTTTATCAAGTTGTGTCAATGCAGAAAAAAGCGCTTGCGAATCGCGTGGCAAACGTAGCAATAAAAATTGACCCACTTCTTCTGAAAGTTCTAAACCTCTTAAATACGCACGTTGTTGTAGAGCAATGAGTCGTTCTGCGTCATTTAATTCGCGTACTTGAAACAAAACGCCACTGGACAAACGCGAAATTAAATCCGGTAAAGAAAAATTTAATTGATTAGGGCTATGCTTTGCCGCAATCAGCAAATAACGTGACTGTTCTTGTAAACGATTATAGAAATGAAATAATGACTCTTGCCAAATACTATCATCAACAATACTGTCTAATTCATCGATACAAACCATATCAACGGATTCTAAGCCGCGTAACATCTCACTACTATTATTTTTTTTTATCGTATTTAAAGGCAAATAAGCGACAGAAAATCCTTCTTGTTGCGCTGCGTGACAACACGCCTGTAATAAATGTGTACATCCCGCACCTGGGTTACCCCAAATATAGATGTAAGGCTCACCTATTTTTAAAGAAAATTGTCGTAAACAGTTTAATAAAATAGCATTTTGACCGGTATAAAAATTTTCCAAACAATGCGCATCCGGAGGTTGTATGGGCAAAATTAATTGTGTCGACATCAGACCTTTTCCAAACCGAGGTGTTAGACTCGATTTCATTTCAATATTTAAGACCAACCTTGCTTTTGATTTTTAGCGCTTAATTTTTTACTTTCTAGCTTTAAATAATACGCCGCTTGCCAAAACCACATCCAAGTATATTGGATAAAGCTTAATAATGTCGTCACAAAAACCGCTTCTATAATACGAGGAATAAATTCATTCGGTATATCAAAAAAAGCTAATTTAATAATAAGCAAGCTCACTAAGACTAATTGAAAAAAAGTATTTAATTTACTAATCCAAACTGGTTTGTAATCTAATGGTCCGACCCGATAACGATAAAGCAAAGCGCCACCCATAATCCAAATATCGCGACCTATCACCATAATCGTTAACCATAAGGGAATTTGTTGTAAATAGGCGAGCACAACAAAACTCCCCATCAATAATAATTTATCGGCTAAAGGGTCCAATAAAGCACCTAAAGGGGTCGTCCAATTAAAAAAACGCGCTAACAAACCGTCTAAACCATCACTCAAACCTGCTATTACAAACAAATAAAAAGCCAGGGGATAGCACTTTGTCAGCAAGGCCCATAAAATAGGACCTATAAGGATAAAGCGAATACAAGTAATTAAATTAGGTAGATAGCGTAGTTGTATTTGCATCATTTTTTTGGCTTAATCAAACGTATCATAGGTGATCCATGCTGAAACCAGAACTCATTAACCAACTCATACTAAAGTTCCCTCAACTTCAAGCGTCTACTGTTAAGAAAGGTGTGGAGCATTTAATTCATTTGTTAGAACAAACATTATACCAGGGCCATCGCATAGAAATACGCGGCTTTGGAAGTTTCTCACCTCATTATAATGCGGCACGTTCTGCTTTTAACCCAAAAACTGGGGAACATTTTTTAGCCCCTGAGAAATATCGTATCCATTTTAAAATGGGAAAAACGCTTAAATATTGTATTAATAAACCCGCTGAGCAAGCAGAAACCATTTCCGTTGAATGAATCAATAAAAAAATTTTTACGTGCTAAACTTTATACAACTAGTGTTCAACATTCTCCAAAAAATCCCCAAGAGAATAACATAATGCTTGCGTCCCGACACGCTGTAAAGCTGAAATTTCAAATACCGGGACATGCGCAGGAATTTGGGTTTTTAGACATTGTACATACTCCTTTAATTGTTCAGTAGCGAGTAAATCGATTTTATTTAATACTAGCCATCTAGGTTTTGCAGCCAATTCAGGACTGTATTTTATTAGTTCGCTTTCAATCAAAGCCATATTTTCTAGTGGATCACTGCCATCGATGGGCTGGATATCTAATACATGGAGTAATAGACGAGTACGATCGAGATGTTTAAGAAAATTTATTCCTAAGCCTAAACCTTCCGCAGCTCCGGTAATCAATCCGGGAACATCCGCCATCACAAAACTCCGGCCTGCTTCTAAGCGCACCACACCTAAATGTGGCTGCAAAGTAGTAAATGGGTAATCCGCCACTTTGGGGGTCGCAGCCGATACCGCGCATATCAGACTGGATTTACCGGCATTAGGCAAACCCACTAAACCTACGTCGGCCAATAATTTTAAAGAAAGCTTTAAGCGACGAGTTTCGCCGGGATGACCTGGTGTAAATTGACGTGGACTACGATTGGTACTACTTTTAAATCGCGCATTACCTAAACCATGCCAACCGCCACGGGCAACGCATTGCATTTGATCTTGAGTGGTTAAGTCGCCGATCAATTCTTGTGTGTCCGCATCAAAGATTTCAGTCCCGATCGGTACTTCTAAAATGAGATCAACCCCTTTTTTTCCCGCACAGTCGCTACCTCTACCATTCTCACCACGAGCGGCTTTGTAGAGCCGATTATAATGGAAATCAATCAGTGTATTGAGATTGATATTCGTTTTCAAATAGACACTACCGCCATCACCCCCGTCGCCACCATCAGGACCGCCCAAGGGGATAAATTTTTCGCGACGAAAACTAACGCAGCCTGCTCCGCCCTTTCCTGCTTCTACCAGTATCTCAACTTCATCTAAAAATTTCATAAAAAACCCCGCTGAGCGGGGTAACCATAAAAACTATTTTTGCTTCAAATACGTTCAGTTGATTCCGCTAATGCAGGAACCACATTCACATAACATCTTAATTTAGCCCCTTTACGAGCAAACTTAACTACGCCTTGCACTAAGGCATATAAGGTGTGGTCCTTGCCAATTCCTACATTATTACCTGCATGGTAATGTGTTCCTCGTTGACGGATAATAATGTTTCCTGCTTTAACCGATTCGCCACCGAAGTGTTTTACCCCTAAGCGTTTTGAGTGTGAATCGCGACCATTGCGTGTACTACCGCCTGCTTTCTTGTGTGCCATGGTGATACCTCTATAAAATCTGGGTAATTTTTACTGCTGTATAATGTTGTCGGTGACCCATTTGCTTTCTATGATGCTTACGCCGTCGAAACTTAATAATGGTAACCTTATCACCACGACCATGCTCTATGATAGACGCTTTAACTTTTGATTCAGCTAAATAAGGTGAGCCCACTCTAACGTTGGCTTTATTAGCAAGAAGCAACACCGGAAATTCAACGATTTCGCCGACCTCTGCCGATAGCTTTTCTAGCTTAATAATTTCGCCTTCAGCGACTTTATATTGTTTCCCACCAGTTGAAATAACTGCGTACATTATACTCTCCAAATGACTATCTGACATGTATGTCTATACTCTCACACTTGAATTTGACTGTATTGCCACCTCCCCATACTTTTGGCGGCACTGGCCAACACTCACGCTGAGTCTAGTTACAAAATCTTTAATGATACTGGCTCCCCGAACAGGACTCGAACCTGTGACCCAATGATTAACAGTCATTTGCTCTACCAGCTGAGCTATCGGGGAATTTAAGCCGTAAGGCCCCTTGTACCGCTCGTTTGAAGATACGAATTCCCTAACTTTTTTGTGATGGGGTTACCCTATCACATGGCTAACACTAGCAATGCTGATGCTCAGCCATTTTAATAAGAGAATAATTTCACCTCTTACAAAATCTTCACCGCGAGAGGACGGCACATAAACCTGCGGTTTCGCATCTTCATGTGCAGGGCGTATAGTAATAGCAGAGGTAGCATGGGTCAAGAGCTGAAATGAATTTATTTATGCAAATTCCATCATTTAAAGCAAACAGCTATCAACCGTCGAGTGCCTGACTGTTAATCATACCCTCGACTGCCTCTGCTTTAATTAAAGTTCTATAAAAACAATCAGTTACTTACTAAAACCGTTGATCAAAAAAGTCTTGACGCGAACTTTGCGCGTCAAAATTCTACTCTAATAAATCAATTCGCAAAGCTTCTATTAAATTAAACTCACTCCCAATTTAGTCCCGTATCACGTAGCATTTTCCAATCACTTTTCAAGGGATGCCCAAGGATCAAATCTTTGAGTGCCAAAATAGCTTGTTGAATACGTAATTGATTAGCGGCGGTCGCGGGGAGCAACTTTGCCACCACGCGACCATGTTTAGTCATAACGATTTGCTCACCTTTTTCAACTTTATCGAGTAACGCTGAAAAATGCGCCTTGGCTTCAAGCGCCTATCGTTTTCATATCGACCTCGCTAAATTAAACGAGTTAATCATAACGCATCCGATTAACCCGTAATCACCTCGGTTAATAAGTCATTAGTAATAGATTTAATGACGCTCTTTTTTGCGCATTGGGATACCCAAAATATGCTAACACTTCAATCGAGGTGTAACGCTTATTACATTTTGGACAATGTCTTCTGCGTAAGATTTTTCTCCCCTCCCCTGTTTTACGTGAATTAATAACACGAGTTTTGGCATATTCACAAAACGGATTTAAACACTTCATCGTTTTATTTCCTATAACGTTACATAAAGAAAAAAATTTAATCCTTTAATATTGAGTAATTTTTAAAATTTTTTAAGTCTCTAAGCTAAGTTTAAACCTTTTTTTAGTGGGCAAAACTACAAAATAAGCTTTCGCTGCTCTAGTCTGTTACAAACGACGTATCGTCCCTGACTGTATGACATAACGCCTTAAATGCTTAGGATCATTTTTTACTAATTTACGCCTCATTTTTAATTTTTTATGCCGCATTTTTTTATACAATCGAAACTCTCTTACCAATGGAAAACAATTAATCAGTAATGATAAAAATCGTGAACGTTTTAACATTATTTATTCCTTAAAATGAATTATAAATTTAGTTGTACGAAAATCTATTATTAGGTTTATTTTTCCTCCTTAGTGTTTAAATGATTAGAATTTAAGATTTGCTTTATATCCCTAGGTCTAGGAATATATTCAGTAAAACCATTTAATTTATTTTGATGTTCAATTTGTCCAGTTAAATACTGCGGTACTATTGCCAATTTTTTTAACGCATAATTATTTCGATAACGACGTTCAAATTCTTTTTGTAAAAAAATCAACTCTCGTTCTGGTTGTTGACATAAAAAAATCCATCCACCCATATCTCTAATCACACCGTGAATCAATGGATCGGCGAATATCACACTCTCGTAATGACCCACTTGACGAATGGTAGTAATAACTTCTATCCAAGCCGCTAAACTTTTGCTTTCTGTATCACCTTCTATTGCTCTTATCCAATCGGCAGGACTTGGAAAATTTCTTTTGGCATAATCTGGATTTTTTAAAAAATCCCATAAAGTTGATTCAAACACGAGGAAAGAATATTTTTTTAAACAATTCCAATAGGTATGTAACAATAACGAAGAAAGTTTGCGATTATACACTTCAGCTAGGACCATTAATCCTTGAGTAAATTTCTCCTGGTCCTGCGTGATCATAAAATTTTTTTTCCTTTTAATAATTGAAAATTATTTTGTTTATTAGAGGGTTGATCATGGTCTAAAGCGGTAGTCAACCATTTTTTAGCGATTTGTACATTATGTTCAAAAGTAATCGGAAATGAATGACGTGCAGAAGAAAACTGCAATTTTTGTTGTTGTTCTTTAGCCAGCCAAGCATGAATATGTCTCAAAATATTAGCACGTTGTTTACGTTTATCAGGATTAGCAACATTCCAAATAACCAGCTTGTGCAATTCTTTTAGAACATCAATTTCACTATAAATACTCTGCCATTTTTTAAACTCTTGGTGTGTTACCTGATAAACAACATTCCCATCGAGAGGTATCGTTAATAAAAACTCTGAGCTTGAGGCATGGGAATGATTGATATTTATAGGCAAACGTTCTTGGGGTTGGGATTGTGAGCCTTCAGTCTCTTCCTGTTCCTGTTCCTGTTCCTGTTCCTGTTCCTGATTAGAGCAAGGCTTAGCCCTTGATTGCTTAGAATCTTTTACTTCATATTGGTGTAAGGTTTCTGTAAAAGCTAATGCAAAGGCTTTGCCTAAGCCTCTAATAAACGACTCTAATTTATAATAGGCTTCATTTTTCAATGCACATTCTGGAATTTCATCCCAATGTACCGCCCAACTTCTCACTACATTAGGTGACTGTGGTTTATTGTATTTAATCGCATTAGGAATAAAAATAACACGCGCTTTCAGATCCGCTTTCACCAAGCCTTGAGTCATCACTTCTTTCAACGCACGTTGAAATCCTATTAATGACCACGCTAATTCTTCTGCCATAGCACCCGCACCTGCGCGATAAAGACCAGGAATTGAGGTTGTGTGCGGATTACTTAACAGATAAAGAAAAAGTGCCTGGCCGCTAGGTTTGATCGGGGTTAACGATCGAAATTTTTTATCACACCAAATTCTGACATCTAACATTCGATAACGCATAATTTCCCTTATTCAATGAAATAGACTGAGAACTTATTGGTAAACCATCAGCTTGCGCTTTACTTGCGGTAATTTTCTTTTTAATCGTTTGTTTTGATTAGATAACACCGGGCTTAATTTAGCCGCCTTAGAAATACTTATCTTTCGTTGATCGACTTGCGATATTAATTCAGTGCTCGCATAAAGCTTTATTTTTTTTGCATTTTGATAAGTAAAATGACTACCAAAGCCTAATCGATTGGCGATTAATTGACGTAAGGGTGTCATTTTTTTCTGCATAACTTGTGCATCTTTATTCACAAGTCGAGTCTTTTGATCATTTTTTTTGCTGATATTTCTTTTTTTTCTCAAATCAACTTGGTTTTTTAATTTAGCCAGATCAGTCCGATAGCCTTGTCGATTACCTAAAAATTTTTCTAATGCCATGCCTATATCAACACGTTCACTGATCAGAAAATTTTTAACGAATAATTCACTCATGTAATGACCATCGGCTAAATCAGATAAAGAAACTCGCCAAGCTGGTATCGTTTTTTTTGTATAGTATTTATATAAATAAAAAATTTTTTCACCAAAGATCAACGTATTCTCTTCATCAACACAAATAGGGCGATGCTTATGAAGTGGAATCGATTTATCTTCATCAGAAATTGATAGTGTATATTTTTCAGATTTTATGCGTTCTATAGCCACATAAACCAATTCACAAGGAGGTAAATCAAACTTAGGTAATTGTAAGGTTAAATGTTTTAAACGTTGCACAATATGAAAAGGTACTAAATCTTTCCAATTAATTTCACCCCCGGTTAAATATTCAATTTGTAAAGCATATTCTAAAGGTATCTTGCTCACCCCTTTGATCCAGGCGTAGATATGTTCACGATGAATACCTAACTTTTTTGCCATATGTTTAACTGAACCTAAACTATAAATTGCTTTATCTAACATTGCTTCCTGCATGAACTCACATCCTTTTATTTTCGTTCTACAAAAAGTCTAACCAATAAAAATTAAATTTTTTTACTTCATAATTGGTATCTTAGTGCGATCAAGTAAATACTTAGTGAGAATTAGGAACAGCTATGCAACCTCGTTTAATTCGCTTACGTGATGCCGCAAAATACTTAGGTATGGATAGAAATCGATTTAATAATGAAGTAAGACCTTTTTTAGTCACACTAAAAATTGGCCAACAAGGAGTTGCTTTTGATCGATTGGATCTTGATCAATGGGCTAATGAATTTAAGAAACATCAAGGCAAACCTGCACAACGAACAATGCACTGGCAACATCATGGAATGCTAACCTTACTAAGAGAAAAGAAACATTCGACTCTCACAAAAAAAATAGTGAATGAAGAATTTCAACAGTTGGTTGATGAACTTTTGGAAAAAAAAACTAATCCTAGCAACCATAAAACGAATTAAAAATTGCAAATGTTATCAACACTCAAATACTGCTATCACTTGGATTATCACGCATTGAGTATGATTGTTACGGAATGAAGTAATGGGAAAAAAACGTAGCCCTGGACTAGTTAAAAGAGGTTCAATATGGCATATCAATAAAAAAATTTATGGTCGACGAATTTCAGAAAGCACACGCTCATCATCATTAGCAGAAGCAGAGCGATATTTAATGCATCGACTCGAAGAAATTCGCCAAGTCAGTATTTACGGAATAAGACCGACTCGTTGTTTTCGGCAAGCTGCGCTTAAATTTCTAAACGAAAATCAACATAAAGCAAGTTTACGTACCGATGCACGCTTATTAAAACAGTTGGATCCGTTTATCGGTGATTTGGCACTGACAGCGATCCATCATGGCAATCTAGAATCCTACATAAAGGCACGTAAATCAGCTGGAGTAAAAAATCGAACCATTAATTATGGATTGCAAGTGGTGCGTCGCATTTTAAATCTCGCTGCTCAAGAATGGTTAGACGAAAATGGTCTAAGTTGGATAGCCAGTGCGCCAAAAATTCGCTTGCTACCTGAGCAAAATAAACGTTTACCCTACCCTTTAGCAAAAGAAGAAGAAAAACGCTTGTTTGATCATTTACCGACTCATTTAAAACAGATGGCTCTATTTGCAGTGAATACCGGTTGTCGAGATCAAGAAATTTGTCGCTTACAATGGAGTTGGCAAGTGATCGTACCTGAACTAAAAACCTATGTTTTTATTATTCCTGCCAGCTTAGTTAAAAACCGTCAGAATCGATTGGTTATTTTAAACCAACAAGCCAAGCAAGTGATCGAAGAACAACGTGGTAATCATCCGATATTTGTTTTCACTTATCGCAATAAACCTTTATCACGAATGTTAAATTCGGCATGGCTACATGCACGAACTAAAGCCCAGCTTCCACAGGTGCGCGTGCATGATCTAAAACATACGTTTGGTCGTCGCTTACGTGCAGCAAATGTCAGTTATGAAGATCGACAAGACTTACTCGGTCATAAAAGTCAACGGGTGACTACGCATTATTCCAGTGCGGAGTTAGCCAATTTAATTTCAGCCGTTAATTCTATTGAGGCACGAGCAAGTAGCACCAGTATTTTAACTTTATTGAAAAATCCAGTGTGACGAAGGGTACGATTAAAAATGATTCCCACTAAAAATTTATAATCGAAGAAATACTTTATGTTGATTTAAATTTTCTTAAAAAATTTATTCCTTTATGATTGTTAATCAATTCGCTTTTATCGTTAGTAAAGGCAACGATCGTTTATGTTTCAGTCTACCAAGGAAACTATCCTATGAATACCTTAAATAGAGTGCGCACTTATTCAACTCTAGAGTTTTATGATCCGATAATGACTCGATCCTATTCTGCATCCGATGATGATCTCATTGCCTCAGCACTGATAAAAGAAAACATGGGTAGCGTTCATACGAATTCTTCTTTGGTACAAACCTACATCGCGACTTGTCTTACTCAAAGAAATATTAAGCTCGATAAAATTAAATCGATTGAAAAAACACAGCAAGAAACTCGTGAACATGCAAGACATTGGTTAAATCATCTGGTACCCAAGATTAATGCCACCTATACCGATGTATCAGGATTTTGTAATCTATCGAGTTCTTATTGGGAAGATTTAATTAAAATAGCCGCTGAGATTCAACAAGCCAACGATACAAACGCACAAAATTTTAAATTAGGCATCTTTGAGCTTAAAGAAAATATTCAAGACAAAGAGAACAAAACCCAACAACTTATTGAGAAGCTCTCATTGTTTAGAACCGATTTAGAATCCGATAATCGTAATTTTCAGACGATTGTTGCCGATGCCGATCAAATTTATGCCGGTAGCGAAGGAGAAATTGCGACGACACGAAAAAATATTGATGCAATAACGACCGCCATCGATAAAAATATAGGCCTTATTGCCGGTGGAGCCGTTGCCATCGTCGGTGGAATTGTAATGATAGGGATAGGTGCTATCGGGTCAGTCGTGACGGGTGGAGCAGCCGTGAAATTAATCGTAGCCGGTGTTATTACCACCGTAACCGGAGTCGCTATGGTCGCCACTGCCTCCGTTGATCTAGAAAACAAACAACGCGACTATGGACAAGCATTACAAAAAATGAAGCAACTTGAAGATGAAATGGCGGCATTGGAAAACACCAAAAATCAGTTTACTTCATTAACCGCTAATAATACCAATGCACATACCGCGGTAGAGAATATGCGCCAAGCATGGGTTACTATTAATAATAATTTTCAAGAATTAGAAAACACAGTCAATATTATTAATCCCGAAAGACGCTTTATGCTAGTGAATAAACTAAAAGCGGCACAGAAAAATTTTGATGATTTAAAGCAACAAGCAGTAAACGCGCAAAACAATGGTAGTTTAGAAGTTAAGATTGATTCTGAATTAGCGAATTCACTGAGACTGGCAAAAGCATTCTATTCTTTCCCTGCGCTCAGTATATCAACCAAACGACTTGCTAGTCCTCAGCCTTGGATATTACCGTTAACCGATCTTGCCGACTTAACTTGTTAAAAAAATCACTACTTCTATTTTATAAGGATTATAAAATGAACAATTTTATCTTCGAGAATAATCAACTATCTGTTCAGCCTATTACGCAAACGATCAAATCTTTAGCTCCTGCCGATTTTCCTATCGCGTTGAATCAGGTGATGACAGGACAAAGTTTGGGTCAAGCCAAAGCGATTACTTTGTTACTACAAAAAAATATCAACCTAGAAAAATTATTAGATATAAAAATCCTACAGGCACAAATGCGCGATATTGCTCGATCTTATCTCGATGAGTATATTCCTCAAATCTTGGCTCTTTTTACTGAAATAACTGGCCTTTATAATCTTTTTGATAGTTATTACCTCGATATCAATGAGTTTTTTAATACACTTAATGAAGCAGATGAAGGTGAAAAAACAGGTTTAGCGGCAGATGTAATTGAAGCAATTGAAGATTTAATCAACCTCATAGTAGAAAAAAAAGATAACTCTAATACACTCGCCACCGAACTGCAAAAATATCTCAATGATCAACTAAAGCTAACAGATACGCTAAAAAATACTCAGAAAATAGCCGAACAGCTTTATATTGGCGAACAAACTGAAATAGTACCGCTACAAACGTTACTTAAAACACTAGCAAAAGAAATTAACGAGAATAATGCTCAGATTGCCAGTGGCGCTTTGCATTCAATCAAAAATATTTTAAAAATATCAACCTCATTGATTACTGAATATATACCTGATAAAAAACCCCAAACTAAACCCGATCTGTCAAAACCGGAAATTAAACCCACTAAAGAAATTAAAGCGGCGCCTACTCCTATAATCACCGGTAATATTCAAGTATTTTCAGATAACAAACCCGTGCCTTCCCTTTATCAAGCAAAATTACAACATACAATGATTCAATACAGAGAGTGCATTGAAAAACTAAAAAAATACAGTATCGAAACGGCTGTTTATATCGCATTGATTCAACAATGGGATAGCTTCACTAAAACTATAAGCCTGCTTGAAGGTAGCGTAAAATATCTTGCTGTCGCTTGGCAAGGATTAACCGATAATTTTTCTTTATTAAAACAAAAATTTGCAACCCAACTAGATACTAACGATATTGAATATATTAAGCAGCAATGGTCATTAACGCACAACGATTTATCTGCTCTGAATGAAAAAGCGAGCAATTTTCAAAATTCGGTTCATTTAGAAGTAGTCAGTACGATAGATGCTTATGACCGAAACCTATTGGGTATACCCCGAGTAAAAAATGGACGTTTTATGCAAAAAATTATTGCTGAAAATTCAAAAGATGACTCAGAAGCGTAATTTGTTCATCGACACAAAAAAAGGAACTGTTCATCATGTTTAATTTAGTCCGATCCAACGACATTAACCCCGCCTATTTTTCCTATTCCGCCATAAATTTATCCACAGATGTAATGACGCCACTCATTCATATCATTCGTGATTATGATCCAAGTTTTAGAAAAAACTATCAAATGCTATCAGATACATTACCTGCCGTGTTAACAGGAGATACTTTAGCCATTCAGCAATTTACTGAAATATTAAACTCGATTAACAATAAAGTAACGTATATCAAAAGCCAATCCATTACTACCCTAAATCAACTCAGCAATATCCGCGATGATCTAGCGCAATCTATTCGCGATGCAAAAACTACGCTTGAAAAATTGACTGCAGAAAAAGAAGGGCTAAATGGCCAAAAAGAAGTGATCGAGAGACAAATTAAAGCCAAAAAAGCTGAAATTGATGGGTATATGACGGTGTTCTGGATATTCAGTTGGATTATTGCACTAATTTTAGAAAGTATAAAACCTTTCGATGCGGCATTGAATGAAATTAAAGATAAATTAGTAGCAAAGGAACGAGAAATAGAAAATCTGGATAACAATGAAAAAAAAATACAACAATTATTGGATCAATCTATAGAGTTATTCAATTCAAATCAGCAACTATGCACGCAATGCGATGCAATGCAAGGTAATATTAACAATATCCAAGACTCTTTAAAAAGAATCGATCTCGAATCGCATTTCTTGAAACCTAAATTAATGACTCTGGAAAAAGATTGGTCAGGATTAATGAACATTACTCGTACGAATTGATAGATTACTTAGCTAAGCAAATGACACCTATCCACTTCACTTGAATATTTGTCTGTGAGCGTTCCACTTGTAATCCCTATGCCTGCATACCTGCAGATCGCTTCATATCTTCTCACTAACTGCTATAAATATCAGTTTTTTATTTTCCAGATCAGTGATAATTTATATCTATCATAAACAACAATAGTTAATAAAAAAATCTATTGTAATAGAGATCATTCGACGATTTCTCGATTTATGCTCACTTAATAACAAAAAATAAGAAAGTTATTACCTTGGAGCACTAATGCTTCATTAAAAAAAAATTATCACCCATTATTAAAGGAAAAAATTATGCCCCCAATTGCAATTATCGGAATATTAACTCCTGTTTTGGCTACTTTAAATACGGTATTAGCATTATTAGTTGTAGTCCCAGGTGCTGGAGCCGCTGTAGCGCCCATACAAGCTGCAATTTCTTCAGTTACTAGTGCATTAGGTATATTAGGTTCATTACCTATACCTACTAATTTCAGATAATTAATTAGTGATGAAGGAAGCCATTACGCTTCCTTCATTATATTTAATTTTAAAAATAGATTAACCCTCAACAACAATATTTAAGAAAAAAGCAAGGCTTAAAAATTTACAAACATAGATTCACGGCAGGATAAAAAGTATGGCCATTATTATAACCGGCATGTTATCAAACACATTAAGTATACTTACCATTGCTTTATCGCTAGTTCAAGCTATCACAGGAACTGAAGAAGCTGCTTTAGCTATAAACAATGCTATTAATTCAATTATAGAAGCAATCGGTATTTTAAACTCACTACCCCCTATCATCATTCCCTAAAAAAGAGTTGTTTAGTATGCCACGCACGTAGTGTTACCTGCGTGGCACATTAGCTTGCAAACATACTTTTTGCTTGTTTACGTTAGGCGCTGTACTACGTGGTAATGTTAATTTGGATTTTTTAAATCTAAAAAATAACTTTTGCTGCCTTTTTAAATAAAATTAAATCTATTATAAAAAATTTTATCGTAATAAGGATATACAACATGGAACCTAATATTATTAAGAAAGGACCTCTCCAAAAACTTCGTGACGAGAAAAACAAAAAAACTTTGCTCAACGATACATCAGAACTACATAAACAAATCAATGAACTAAAAGAAGAATTAGAGAAACAAAAAAATGAAAATGAAGATTATAAAACAAGTTTAGAAAAAAAAGAATTAGAAAAAAAACATAATAAAGAGACGATAGAGAAACTAAAAAAAGAAAACGAGAAACATAAAGAAGATTTAGAAAAGAAAGAACAAGAGAATAAAAAACAAAAAGAATTAATTGAACAAATGGAAAAAGAACATAATGAAAAAAAAGAGCAAATAGAAAATAAAGAACTTGAAAATAAGCACATTCAAGAATTATTAGAACAATTGAAAAAAGAAAATAAACAACATAAAGAAGATTTAGAAATAAAAGAACTTGAAAATAAACATTGTAAGGAAAGATTAAAACAGATAAAAGAGGAAAAAGATCAATATAAATCTAAACTGGAAATTTCAGAAAAAGAAAAAGAACAATATAAAACAAAATTAGACATTACCGAAAAAGAAAATATTACGCTTAATAAAAAAATAAATGATTTAAACAACATTATTGATTTACTAAAAAAACAACTAGAAAATCTAAGCAAAGAAAACGAAGAAAACAAATCACAACATGATAAGTGTATCGAAGCCAATAATAAGTTAATTATTATTAACAATGAGAATAATGATAAAATTATAACTTTAAATAAAAAAACAGACACCCTCAATGAGTTAAATCAGATTAATGAGAAAAATATACAAGACCTTACTAATAAAAATGATAAGCTCACTCAAGAAATTGAAGTAAAAGACAAAATTAACGCGTCTTTAACCTCAGATAATCTTAAATTAATCAAAAGAAACAAAGAACTTATCTTTAAAATAAATTTATTACTAGATAACTTTAAAGAATAATAAACTCAAATTTATAAATAATTTTTTGCCAAATCAGACGGCGCTATGAATTCACTTAAATTCGTAGCGTCGTCAAAAGTCTTATTTATCCAAAAAGATAACGTGCAGTTAGGAGAATATTATGTGAATATAAACTTGAATTTTTTACCGTGGTCTGAATATCAATTAATGGAAACTGAAAATTTTCATACACGAATAAATTCCCTATTTTATTTTTCCCAAAATCATCATAGGAATAACCTAAACTTAACCATAGCGCCGGGTTGACCGCATAGTCAATACCGGCACCCAAACTATAGCTAAAATCGGTTGTTGTATTCGCCTGAGCGACGAGTGGTAAAGGAATAAGATCGGGGTCAAAGGCCAGTGTGCTAAAATTATTAATACGATTCCAGGATGCACCTAGGCCGAAAGAAAAATAAGGCATGACATTTTTCCAACGATATAAATCTAGTTTTGTTATCAACAATAAACTTCGCTGTTTGACTTGATAACGAGAAAACAAAGATTGTTGAAGATTAATGTCTCCTTCTTCATTCACATCATAGATAATACCTGTCATTAAGGTCGGGCTCGTATAACGATATTGCAAACCGACACTAATAGCAGGCAAATAGTCTCCTTGTAGAAACCAAATATGGCCAACGCCTGCAGAAAAAAAAGCAGGGGACGCTGAAGTATCTGTTTTAAAAAGTAACTGCCCTGCCGCATCTTCCATTTGGGCTATTGTATTATCATGTGCAAAATCATAGGATTTTCCAACACCGACATCGACATACCAATGATGTGGCGAAGGAGGTTGCAGGAATCGACATTTATATTTACAACAAGGGGGGCGGGAAGGCGCTTCCTTAGTTAGACACTTAGCATAAGTATCGCCTGAGTAAAAGGATAAAGATATAATACCAAACAGGATAGCAATAGCTCTTTTAGAAATTATATAACGCACACTTATCCACTCCCTTGAAAAATTTAAAACTATAAACTTATATAAAAATAGTTCAAAAAGACAAAAAAACCAATAGCACCATCCCACAATTGCTTTTATTTTCAATCAATCGATGTACTTGATTTAATAGGGGTGGCACACAGAAGTTGCTGCATCTTAAAATAGGTCTGCGCCCCATTAGGTTCTTGTTTGTCGCCGTGCTAGGTTTTTTACACGTGTGAGCAGGACCACTTAGGGCAGCATTAGGCAACTATGCCTTACTAAGTTTTTCATAAAATCTAATTTAATCATAGCATTACAATGGCAAGCAAATGACTGTTAATCATCCACTCGCCCGCTACAGATATCCAAAAGAACAGATAACTCGGATCCTTGAATTTTTATCGGATTAGCAATCGCTAGAGACCGTCTATTTTTAGTGCAATTTTCCTATCATTTGCCGAATAAGCCTGATAGAATAGCCCACTTTTAGAGCTAAAGATGTTACTTGGCTCACTCAGCCAGGAACTTTTTTAGTGAACTTTACAGAATTTAACTTAAACAGCCAAATTTTATCCGGTATTCAAGCCGAGGGTTACCAAGTAGCCACACCTATCCAAGCAAAAGCCATACCCGCTATCTTACAAGGTCAAGATGTTGTTGGTTTGGCTCAGACCGGAACTGGTAAAACCGCGGCTTTTGCTTTACCCCTACTGCAACACCTAATGTCAGGACCTAAAGGTCAATTACGGGCACTTATCCTAGCACCGACGCGAGAATTAGCTGACCAAATTTGTGTTTCTATCAATAAGCTCGGTGCCAAAACTGGTTTACGCTGTGCCACTATTTACGGTGGTAAAGTCAATTATATTGAGCAATATCGAACATTACGCGGTGGTATCGACATCGTCGTCGCCTGTCCAGGTCGTTTGCTTGACCTACTCCAAGGAGGCAAAAGTAAGCGCGAGCAGGCTAACCTGCATCACATTGAAATATTGGTCTTAGATGAAGCTGATCATATGTTTGATCTCGGCTTTCGAGAACCTATTTATCATATTTTAAAATATTTACCCAAACAACGCCAAAATTTACTTTTTTCTGCCACTATGTCGGCAGATATCCGAGTATTAGCAGACAAAGTACTTAATAATCCTGTTTCTATAAAAATTGGTGAATCGGCTCCAGCCAATACCGTCACACAAACCTTATTCCCAATTTCAGAAGCATTGAAAACTGATTTATTGGAAACCATTTTACTAAACAATAAGGTTCAATCAGCCATCATTTTCACTCGAACCAAACATCGTGCCAAGCGTTTGGCTGAACACCTTGGGCATCTCGGTTATAAAGCGACCTCCTTTCAGGGTAATTTATCGCAAAGCAAACGAAAAATTGCGCTCGGTAAATTTCGCCATGGTGAATTGAAATTCTTAGTAGCCACTGATATTGCGGCACGTGGAATTGATATCGATCATATATCCCATGTGATTAACTTTGATATGCCTAATACAGCGATAGATTATACACATCGGATTGGGCGAACTGGACGCGCATCTAAATTAGGAGCAGCCTTTAGTTTAATTACCAACGGCGATAGACGTCAAATCCGTTCCATTGAGTATTTACTGAAGAAACGTTTAGAAGAATGCATTATCCCTGAATTTGATTATAAAGCGAAAGCAAAAGCCCCCGCTGAACTCACCACAGCAGACCGACCCAGACAGTTTTCTTATACTCATCAAAATTCAGCGCCTAGAAAACCAAAGTCACGCCTTAGTTATCAAAAAAGTTATACCGGCCGAAAAAGGAAAACGACCGACTAAATCACTTTATGATTATTTTCTAAGACCGCCAAAACCGTAATACTCCTCTTTTCGAAACTAAAGGGCCGGAATCGTAAAACTAATTTGATTCAAAAAACGTCTGAAATAAATAAATTATGCAAAAATGACGCATTACTGAGATTTATTGTACAATAGCCAGGCTATTTCTGTACGAACAGAATAAAACTTTTATTGTGGTGATAACACTATGAATTTTCTTGATGATTCCCAGCGCATCAAAATCGGCCTGGCTGAAATGCTAAAGGGTGGCGTCATTATGGATGTCACTAACGTTGAACAAGCAAAAATCGCGGAAGCAGCAGGCGCTTGTTCAGTAATGGCTTTAGAACGTGTACCCGCAGACATTCGTAAAATGGGTGGTATTGCGCGTATGGCCTCACCTAAAATAATTCACGATATTATGCAAGCCGTCTCGATACCGGTGATGGCCAAAGTGCGTATTGGTCACTTTGTTGAAGCACAACTATTACAATCATTGGGTGTTGATTTTATCGACGAAAGTGAAGTATTAAGCATAGCCGATGATGAATGTCATATTGATAAAGAAGCATTTGAAGTCCCCTTTGTCTGTGGTTGTCGCAATCTTAGCGAAGCGTTAAGACGCATTGCCGAAGGTGCTGCTATGATACGTACTAAAGGCGAAGCAGGTTCTGGAAATATTCTCGAAGCTGTGCGTCATATGCGAGCTATCACACGCGAAATTAAACAACTGTCGATTTTAAAAAAAGAAGAACTTTACGCCAAAGCAAAAAACTTAAATGCTCCTTTAGAATTAGTACTTTGGGTTGCTGAACAAGGTAAATTACCCGTCCCACATTTTTCTGCGGGAGGTGTTGCGACACCTGCAGATGCAGCTTTATTACGCCAACTCGGTGCAGAAAGCGTCTTTGTCGGTTCAGGAATTTTTAAATCGGCTGATCCTGAAAAACGCGCCTCTGCTATCGTACAAGCCACTACCCATTTTGATAATCCGGAAATTTTACTCAATGTTTCGAATGATTTGGCAGAAGGGATGAGTGGGTTTAATTTAAAATCTGAAGAATCCCAATTAATTAATATGAAAATATGAATATTGGAGTTTTAGCCTTACAAGGTGGATATCAAGCACATATCCGCTGTTTAAATAAGCTGGGTGTGTTTTGCTCATGGGTACGTGATCGCCGCACATTGACCGCCAGCGACGCATTAATTATACCGGGTGGAGAAAGTTCGGTATTAATTAAGTTACTTAAGCAACAACAACTTTGGGCGAGTCTGATCGATTATGATAAACCCATCTTAGGGACCTGTGCGGGAGCCATACTACTCGCCAAATCGGTATTATCACCCATACAAGAAAGCTTGGGACGTCTAAATATCTGTGCGACACGAAATGCTTACGGCAGACAACTCGCTTCGCAAGTGGTAAGCGGACATTGTGTTATAAGCGATCGAGCGATGGAAATGGTTTTTATCCGCGCTCCTAAACTCACCTTGCTAGATGACAACAGCCACATTAAAGTATTAGCCAAATACCAAGATCAGATTGTTGCTGTACATGAAAAAAATATCATCGCTACTAGCTTTCATCCTGAGCTGAGTCAAGATAATTATTTACATCGTTATTTCATCCAGCAAGTCGGCCGAAATTCCGCACAAACTTAAAATTTAAATTATTCTGCCTGCTCTGAATTTGCAACTAAATTCCCAGTAATAATACTTTCTTGGAGTTGCGCGGCAATGTCTTTTAAACCGCCAGGAGAGTGCGGTAATAAGATAGTTGTGCTTTTACTATTGGCACCGATTTCTTTCAGTGTATCAAAATATTGTGTAATCAAGGCTAAATTCATAGTATCCGCCGCTGTTACGCCAGGAATCGCCTTTTGAAATTCACCTACTGATTGTTGTAACCCACAAATGATGGCTTTACGTTGGTTAGCAATACCCTCTCCTTGCAAGCGCTTACTTTCTGCTTCTGCCTCTGCTTGTTTTACTTTTAGAATTTTTTCTGCTTCCCCTTTGGCTTGCGCCGCCACCTGTAAACGTTGCTGCTCATTGATTTCATTCATGGCATGTTTTACTTTCTCATCGGGATCAATATTGGTCACTAAAGCTTTCACTATCTCATAACCAAATTCTTGCATGGTCCCGGTCAACTCACTTTTTACCGCGTTTGCAATACTGTCTTTCTTTTCAAAGACCGCATCTAAACTCATAGTCGGTACTTCAGCACGGACCAAATCCAAAACGTAAGCTGTGATTTGTTCTCTCGCATTTTCTAATTTATAGAAAGCATCATAAACACGGTCTTCTTTAATCCGGTATTGGACGGAAACCTGGATTTTAACGATCACATTATCTTGAGTTTTGGTATCTAAGGTGACCTCCAATGGATAGATCCGCAGTGAAATAGCACCGGCAATGCGTTCGATGAACGGAATCTTGAAATTTAAGCCTGCATGTGCACAACGCGTATATTTTCCAAAACGTTCAATCACCTCAACAGATTGTTGACTAACGGTGAAAAAGGTCTTCAATAACAAGATTGCTATAGGTATAATGAGAATAAGTAACAGCGATAGGGGCATAAGCGTAACTCTGTTTAAAATTTAGCCTATTCTAGCATGTATTCAGCCTGTTGCCATACTAAGCCGCAATGTGATTGCGTCATAGTTAGGCTTTTGTTGCTTTAACAGCTCCTGACAGGCGTCTCTAATATCTTCACAATCCCCTTTTTTTCTAAAAAACGATTGCCGAAACGGTTGTGAATACTCTACCTTCTTTTCTTCTCTGATAACACCTCGTGCATGGAGTTCATTTAAGATAGCTATTTCATTACTAATCATTAAATTTTCAAGATTTTTTTTAGGGATTAGCGTTTTATCATTTTCGTTTAATTGCTGATAATCTTCTTTTAAAGACTTAATAATCTTACTAAACAATGATTTATTTTCTTCATAATCATCATTTAAAAGCAAACTCCCCTCTTGTTTTAAACCTTCTATTTTCTCCTGTATTTTTTGTTTTTCTGAAAAAAAGCTTATTCTAGAAGAAGAATTTTTTAATTTAGCTTCCAACTGAATAATTTTAACCACTATTTCTTTTAATAGATAAATTCGATTTGCTTCAGAACTTTCTTCGGCCTCGTCTATCTTTAATCTGCCAACTCGACACTTTCTATAATAATAATCACTCTTAGAAAAATCGAGTAGTGAATTATGCTGCGGCAAACTACCTATTTCAGGCTCTGGAACATCACAACCATTTTTATAAAAATAAATCGCTTTGGCGATATCAATTATCAGCAGCAAACCCGCTAACACGATAACCACCGCCAATCCTATCACTCCCAAGCCAAAACCAAATATACTCACTAGCGTCAATAACGCCGTTATTAATGTACCCAACGTTAAGATATGCATATGTTTTTGAACATTCGCTTGATATTGCCCAAGCAACCAAGCATGCTCTGCCCCGTTACCAAAGGATTTGGTCTTATAGTAACTAAATCCTAAGGTCAGCAAGCTAATGCCAAATTTTGAAAACGTATAAGCACGAAATAAGTTTTTAAGATGCGCATAAGCAACTAGTCCCAAAGGCGCCATACCATGGACGAATAGTACGATCAGAAAACCGAGCATCAAAAGCGAAATAACGATCTTAAAGCAAGCATATAAAAATTTAGTTCCTTCAACTAAATTTTTATTCTCCGTATCTCCAAAAAAATTAATCAGCGTTAAAAATGCCCTAGCAAAATGTAAAACATAGAAAAATTCCAGCACAGGAATAGGTAAATCAATTAAAAAATACTTCAAACCGGCCTTGATAACACTGATTAAGCGTTTCAGTACCAGAAAAATTAGACGCCAAAGAGAAATGGAAGTAATAGAGAGGTACAGTTGCTGTAACGGGTCTAAAAATTGGCCGATTAAGCACCGCAGCTCACTTAGTGCCAATAAGGCTTGAAGCTGATCAATATACTTCTCTACCTCTAAAAGAAACCAATCGTTAAGCACGTAAAGCATAGTCTATACTCTATGACATGTTTCTTAATTGCATGCCTGATGGCATCAAGCCGCTCATTATAATTAAGTTTCCTTTTACTATCCTTAACACCACCTAGTCATTATTTTTGACTCATTAGTTTAAATAAGCCACCAGAGGTAGGTTGGATACGCTTATCTGTTCCTCTATGTTTCGTGATGCTCGAAATGCCTGGGATAAGGCATCACAGGCCCCGACTTTTTTCCAAAAAGATTGATAAAACGCTTTGGGTTTAATAATTTCTGCTTGTTGGGTACACTCCCCCTGCCTCGCTAAAAAAAATAATTGGGCCAAGCTATTTTTTTGTAGTAGGTGATAAACGAGATTACCTCTATCCAATAAATCCAGTAATTCACATAGATTATTTTTTAAAAGCATAGTTCTTTTATTTTCAGCCAAATCGATAATGGCTAGGATAAAAAGATCGATTAAAGCTTCTTGATCATCGGTATTTAAAGCCCAAGTTAACTCTCGGAGTAAATATTCTTTTTTGATATTGAGTTTTTTTTGTGAAAAAAAAAATCGACTGAATGTGCCTTTTTTAATTTTTGCTAATTTATTTTCTAATTGCAGTAATTTGACCAATGTTACTTTTAAAATCAGTTTTTTATTGGCTTTATTAACTTCCTTAATCTGCTGCAGCTTGTCTGAAACTTGTGTCTGTAAATATAATATGGGTGAAAAAGTGTGATAATAATCTCGATTGGTTTGACCGAAGTAGGTATTTAATGGCTCTTCGTTAAGATTAGCCGGTTCAGGATCCGGTATATAAACCCCATTAAAATAATAATAAACAGTCAATACGATATCTTGTGAACAAAGTAATATCAACGCGATCGTGATAGCAGAAACTCCGAGACTAGGCGTAGCGGCAGTTAATAGCAAAGCGACGATCGCTAAACCGAACAACAATAAAAATTTCTTTATTTTCGCAGTCTGATCCGCCATTAAAACTGAATTTTCGCCTGCGAGGTGTTTATTTTTTCGAATTTTATAGCCTAAATAAAATGCAGCGAGCAATCCCACACCAATCATCGTATCCGCTAACAGTAGCCACGGGTTAGACCAGATTAAAATACTCTTTCCAACGTTGAACAGGCAGGTAAATAACACAAACAATAGGCCTGCGCCTAACATACCGACGTGTTTGGTCATGTTATCGCGATAGTGTGCTCGCCTCCATCGCTGTTCGATACTCTGTTTATCGATTTTCAGATAGGCGATAGTGCTGGCTAACAAAACTATCGCGCTATGAATAAGCTTTAAAATACTGTAAGCAAAAAACGAGGCTAACAAAATCGAAGGTAGTGAAGCAAAACCACATCCGAGTAAAACTAATGCGATAATAGCTATCGATACTTTAAATACAGCAAATAATAGCTTACACGTATCACCTAAGTTTTTATTTTTAATTTTATAAAAATAACTATATATCCTTAAAGCTGCTCTTAGCAGGTGTAAGATATAAAGGCTAAAGGCAAAAGGTAGAGGAAGTTTAGTGAGGTATTTTGCGATACTTTCTAGGCGCTTCAAGACGAACGACAAGGCCCGCCAAAACTCAGTTGTAGTGATGTGTTTCTTTATGCTAGAAACAATCCTGGGCATTAAGTTTATTTACCCCCTAACTAGGAAGGCCGGCATTATACTAAACTTTTTTGAAAATTTCTTGTCAAATATTATTTTTTTTATTTATTCCCTATTTTTTCATAAAAGGTTGTTAAACTAGCCAAAGTTTTACTAAGATACTTGATTATGCCACTCATTTCTCCGATTCCATTATTTGATAGTTTAAAATTTATCGATCCCAAAAAAAAACTGCAACCCATTTCAAACACAACCCACCCTAAGCCTTATGCCAGCCAAGATTATTCTCAAGCCTTACAGTTTCTGTATAGTTATCGGGGCAGCGAGGCTACATTTAATGCGTATCGACGCGAAATTGAACGTTTATTACAGTGGAGTTGGTTCGTTTTAGGAAAGTCGATCAAAGAATTGCGCCGCGATGACTTTGAAGCCTTCATAGAATTTTGCCAGCAACCCCCTAAACACTGGATTGGTGTTAAAACCGTTGCGCGCTATTTCACACATCAGGGAAAGAGAAAACCCCATCCCCATTGGCGGCCTTTTGTCGCGACGATTAATAAAATGGCCAGTCAACAAGGCCTGATGCCGGATATAAAAAAATATGCCTTATCACAAAAAGCATTACAAGCGATTTTTGCGGTGTGTGGAAGCTTTTATAACTATTTGATTCAAGAAGACTACATTCATTTCAATCCTGTAGCACAAATTCGGCAAAAAAGTAAATTCATACGGCAACAAAAAAGTAATCATCAAGTGCGTCGTTTAAGTGATTTACAATGGTCGTATGTCATAGAAACCGCAGAAATCCTCTTCGAACAGAAACCTGCCTTGCACAATAGAACCTTATTCATTATGAAGGCATTATATGGGATGTATCTACGAATTTCTGAACTCGCCGCGAGCCCACGTTGGGAACCACAGATGGGTCATTTTCAAAAAGATGCCGATAGAAACTGGTGGTTTTTAACGGTGGGTAAGGGAAATAAAGAGCGTTTAATCAGTGTCAGTGATGATATGTTAAATGCATTAAAGCAGTACCGCAAAAGTTTAGGACTGATGAGTTTACCTAGCCGCGGTGAAACCACGCCTTTAATTAGAAAAGTTAATGGCCAAACGGCCATTCAAAGTACGCGACAAATTCGTTGTATCGTCCAAGCTTGTTTTGATGCGGCTTTTGCTCGTATGGTTAAGGATGGACTTAAAGACGAGGCAATAGAATTAAAAACCGCTACTGTACATTGGTTGCGACACACGGGGATTTCCGAGGATGTCAAGCATCGGCCCCGTGAGCATGTCAGGGATGATGCCGGCCATAGCTCTAGCGCAATTACCGATCAATATATCGACGTTGAAATGCGTGCACGCCATGCATCCGCTAAGAAGAAAAAATTAGATCCCTTAGCTTAGTCATACTCTTCGCACTTGAGTTTTTGCCTAATCTATCTCGCAATAAAACTAAGCTAACCAATCTCTAGCAATTAAAAAATTTTCGGTTAATTCTGCTTCTTGAGAGCCTGGTTCCGGTTGCCAATTATAGTGCCAATTCGCTTGTGGCGGCAGTGAAGTTAATATCGATTCAACTCGCCCACCACTTTGCAAGCCAAACAATGTCCCGCGATCATAAATCAAATTAAATTCAACATAGCGACTCCGTCGATAGGCTTGAAATTGACGTTCGCGCTGGCCATAAGCATAATCTTTACGTCGTTGTAATAAGGGTAAATAAGCTTTTAAAAAATGATTCCCCACGCTTTGAATCAATTCAAAGCATCGATTAAATTCCCAGTGATTTAAATCATCAAAAAAAAGTCCACCGATACCGCGCGCCTCTTGACGATGCTTTAAATAAAAATATTCATCACAATTTTTTTTATAGCGCGGATAAAGTTCAATGCCGAAGGGGTCGCAACTTTGTTTAGCGATTAAATGCCAATGCCGACAATCTTCTAAAAAAGGATAATAAGGTGTTAAATCAAAGCCACCACCAAACCACCATTGTGCCACTTGTTGATCAGTGCCTAACACAACAATAAAACGCAAATTCATATGCACAGTGGGCACATAGGGATTGCGTGGATGGATCACTAAGGAAATACCGGTTGCTTGAAACGCTGCTGCCGTTAAAGAAGGATGACGTTGACTGGCACTGGGTGGTAAAGCTCCACCAAAAACATGAGAAAAATTAACTGCACCTCGTTCTATTAGTGCACCGGTCAGAACACAGGTTTTTCCACCGCCCCCTTCATTGCGTACCCAATCATCGATTAAAAATTTTTTTTCTTGCTCTTCGTTCTCTAAACTTAAACAAATCTTAGTCTGCAAAGCGAGTAAATAATCTTTGATTGTCGGAATAATTACGTCATAATTCATAGCAAGGCTATTTTATTTATTAAAATTAAAAGTATTATCAGAACTTGGAGCTACCTATGCCCTGGATTAAAGCATTGCACATTATTGCAATGGTCGCTTGGTTTGCGGGTTTATTTTATTTACCACGCTTATTTGTTTATCATGCCAATGCTAAAGATAAAATCAGTATTGAACGCTTTAAGCTCATGGAACATCGCCTTTATTATTACATAATGGCACCGGCTGCTTTATTAACCCTCCTTTTTGGTTTTATCTTGTTTAGCTTGGCTGCCAACTACTATGCAGCTGCCACCTGGATGCATCTAAAATTAGCTTTAGTGGCTATATTAATCCTATTTCATCTCTATTGTGGAAAATGTTTACATGATTTTAAGCAGGATAACAATCCACATTCCAGCCTATTTTATCGCTGGCTGAATGAGTTTCCAACCTTATTGCTCATCGCTATCGTCATTGTCACTGAGGTACATCCTTTTAGCTTATAATTCTACCATTTCAAAATCTTCTTTCATGGCACCACACTCAGGGCAACGCCAGGTTAAAGGGACATCTTCCCAACGAGTCCCCGGCGGAATCCCGTCTTCTTCCCAGCCTAGCTCCTCATCGTAAACATAACCACAAAGTAGGCACATATATTTTCTAAAAACGTTTTTGTCAGTCATTTTTCCTCTTTCAATTAACTTTTTGAATCTTATTATTATTTGTATTCTATTTCTAGTTCGCTACCGAATAGTAAAGAAATTATTCCCGTTTAGCAAAGTTTTTAAGCCATTTTTTAGTATAAAACTAAGTTATTTTTCTATCGAAAATAAAGCGCGCACAAATTCCTGTGCTGAAAAAACCTGTAGATCTTCGATACCTTCACCCAAGCCTACAAAGTGTATCGGCAACGATAATTTTTTGGCGATGGCAAAAATCACACCTCCTTTTGCAGTCCCATCTAATTTAGTCAGCATCAAACTGGTTAAAGATATCGCTTTGTTAAAAGCTTCCGCTTGCAGTAGCGCATTCTGGCCCGTGCCCGCATCCAAAATTAACATAATTTCATGGGGAGCTGTCGCATCCAATTTACCGATAACCTTTTTTACTTTTTGTAATTCTTGCATTAAATTATTTTTACTATGTAAACGGCCCGCCGTATCTGCAATCAATACATCGATGTTTCTCACTTTAGCGGCTTGAAAAGCGTCATAAATGACTGAAGCACTATCAGCGCCCTGATGTTGGGCGACGATAGGAATATGATTACGTTCAGCCCAAATCGTTAGTTGTTCAGTAGCCGCTGCTCGAAAGGTATCACCTGCAGCTAACATCACCTGTTTACCTTGTTTCTGCAAGTAATGAGCTAGCTTACCAATACTTGTCGTTTTACCGACACCATTAACGCCAACCACTAAAATAACAGTCGGTTTATGTGCAGGATTAATCACTAAAGCAGATTCACACGGTCGTAATAATTCGCCTAATTGTTGTTTTAATATCTCCCATACCGCTAGCCCATCCGCTAATTGATTGCGTGCTAATTTTGTGGTTAAGTGCTGGATAATTTCTTCAGTCACTGTGGAACCGACATCGGCTGTTAAAAGTAACTCTTCAACTTCCTCAATTAATTCAGCATCAACTTTTTTTTTACCTAATACTAAACGGGCGAGACTTTCGGTTAATTGATGACGAGTTTTTTGCAAACTATTTTTTATTCGATTAAAAAAATGCTGTTTACTGCCAATCACTCTCTTCTCATCAGAGGCGTCGGGTTGAGATTCTTTGCGTTTTAAAAATTTAAACATAGTCTATGCAGTGTAACTGAAAACACTTATAATAAATGACTTTTCTAATTAAACGCAATCCGTTATTAACCGAATCAGGTCACATTATTCTTAAAGTTCTATGTAAGAATATAACACTTAATCGCTTTAGAGACGTCTGTTCTATGAAAAAGGGTGAAGTCAGAATCATCGGCGGGCTATGGCGCGGGAGAAAACTTCATTTTCCAGCGATACCCGACTTACGCCCTACTCCCAATCGCATCCGAGAAACTTTATTTAATTGGTTAGCCCCTGACATTGCTAATGCCCATTGCTTAGATTTATTTGCCGGTAGCGGTGCTTTAGGTTTTGAAGCGCTCTCCCGATATGCTCAATCTGTTACTTTTGTAGAACAATCCACTGTATTAGTTTCCTATTTAAAAACCCAGCTCAAACAGCTCGCCGCTGAAAACCGCGCCAACGTTTATCAGGGACAATTTCCTTTTGTAGCAACACAACTCTTTAAACCAAAAAAACCTTTATTTAATATCATCTTTCTGGATCCGCCTTTTCATCAAAATTTGATCGGCTCAGCCTGCTTCTGGTTGGCTAAAGAAACGCTTTTGGCACCGGAAGGTAAGATTTATATTGAAGCCGAAGCCAGTCTCAAAAACCTGACGCTTCCAGAAAATTGGCAAATTCAACACTGTAAAACGGCAGGCCAAGTGCAATATGCCTTAATTAAACTGAACCCCTAAAACCATGGCTTGACATTATATTTCCTTCTTGTTTCAATGCAGAAGTAAGTTACAGAATTTTATCTACAATAAGATAAGCATGAAAAAAATAACAGTGGCGCTTTTTGTGAGTCTACTATCAGGGTGTGCTTCACAAACCTTACCTAACTCCATAACTCCCACTATCAATACGGGTTCAGACGACGCCTCGATTAAACTAGCCGAAGCAGCACGTTCCGTTAGTCAATCATTAAATGAATTAAAAGCACTGGAGAAAGCTTCTAGCCCTCCTATTACCAAACCACTACCCTACCCTAGCTCTTCAGGCTTAGAAAAAACGATCGCTTCGGTTGATTGGTCAGGCCCGATTGAACCGCTATTGCAGCGTATCGCCAAACTTGCTCACTTCCATTTAGAAGTCATAGGAAAATGCCCAGCAGTTCCGGTTTTAGTAACGATTTCCTCACAAAATACACCCCTAAGCTATATCATTCGCAATGCCAATCTACAAGCAGGGGAAAAAGCCAATATCTTTGTTTATCCGGGCATTAAGACCATTGAATTACGTTATGCTAAAAATTAATGTTAAATGGGTCGAAAACTTATTACCTAAATACTTACACCTATCATTTGACCTGAAAAAAATTCCACGGTATCGAAAAAATACTCTCCCGTTAGTAACAGGCTTAAGTCTGTGTGCACTGATCAGTGCCTGCACTACCACACAATCTAATTATAAAACCGTAGGTAATTTAGATAATTTAACGCAACTACAGAATTTACATGCACAGGTCACGACTGCCAAAAAACAAATGACCGCTTTACACTCACAAGCGCTTCAAGATATTGCGATGAGTGTCGGTGCTCAAGCCGGTTTGGCTTGGCGATCTGAGCATATTAATCACGTATTAACTAAAAATTCATCACAATTAGATCGTATTTTTAATTTTAATCTTATCTTACTCGACCACAATGTCATTCCTCCTGTATTAGTCCAGGGAAATAATTCGCTGAATCTCACTGATGGACAAACCTTACGTATCGATGATCGTACTTATCAAATTATCAGCCAAGCACACTTCACTACCGCGCCACCACAATGGCGTAACTATCTCTGGATGGATTATCAGCACCCCGAATTACCTTTACCTGCTTTTTTACCGAAAACACCTGAAGAACGTCTCGTTTGGAAAAAATATGCCACATTGGGCTGGCAAGATGGTATTAATCAAGCCAATGCTATTTTTAATGATAATTTAGCGCGTTTAACTCGTGATTATACCGGTATGGCTTTATATCGGAATTTATTACTGAAAGGAATGGTCAGTAAACCTTTTGTTGCCCATACCGATTTAGGTGTTACTGGTGATAATTCTGACTTACATATTAATGATCAAATATTACGTATCACTTCATTTCCAAAATTACAAGTTAATCCAAGTCGATGGAAATCCATCGTGACACACGATGACAGCCCATCTACTTCCCGATGAACCGGTACGTTTCACCGCGGCTTGTTTAACCCGGCTACTAATCCATTGCCAAAAAGTGGGCGCTTCAGATATTACACTACAGACCGGTGAACGAGTCTTTGCTGAAAGTTACGGTCGATTATTACGTATTACCCAACGTAAATTATCCAACACTGAAGTCTCAGAAACACTCAATCTTATCTATGGCCCGAATGGTAGCGCACAAATTTTAAGTGGCGTTGATATCGATACACACTATGAATTTCGGCCTAATCGTAACGAGCGTTATCGATTTCGTGTCAATGCCACAGGTTGCTTAGTAGAAGGTCATGATGCGATCCAAATCAGTTTTCGTACCATTCCGAGTACACCACCGAAAATGTCCGATCTGAATCTAGAAACTCCATTAATCGACGCTTTAGCGCCAGAACAAGGTATCGTCTATGTCACCGGTGCAACCGGTTCCGGCAAAACCACGTTGTTAGCCGCTATCATTCGCGATCTGGCTGAAAAAGAAGATTCACATCGTAAAATCCTTACTTATGAAGCCCCTATAGAATTTGTTTACGACTCGATTGCTATGCCTAGTTCCATCATCAGTCAATCCGAGATACCTAGACATCTCCCCAGCTTCGCAGCCGGCGTACGTAATGCCTTGCGACGTAAACCGCGGTTAATCTTAGTCGGCGAATCGCGTGACCCAGAAACTATTGGCGCTTCAATTGAAGCGGCTTTAACCGGGCATCCCGTCTATACCACACTGCATAGTAATGGAGTGGCTGAAACTTTAAGACGATTAGTCAACTCTTTTCCTGCTGAAGAAGCTAAAACGAGAATGATCGATATTATCGAGACCATACGCGTAGTCATTTGGCAACAGCTGGTCCCTAGCACCGATGGACAACGTATTGCTTTACGTGAATTTTTAGTTTTTGATGAAAAATTACGAGATATTTTATTAGACTCTAAACTAGAAAATATCAGTGCCCATACCCGTCTCGTATTAAAAAAATATGGTCAACCGATGTCTGTTGACGCTAAACGCAAATTTAACGCCGGCCTCATCAGTGAACGGGTTTATAAACGGTTAATTCTCAGGACAGAAATAGCCGAACACCATGACGAAATTTAAAAAAAACGTCTGGCAACCCACTGCTACGTTATCCATGCTGCGTTGTCGCGCAAAACTTTTAGAAGCTATTCGTGAGTTTTTTGTCGAACGTGAGGTTCTAGAAGTAGAAACTCCAGTACTTTCCCATGCCACAGTGACAGATCCACATTTGCATAGTTTTCAGACGCAATATTGTTTAGATCATCCTGACCATCAACAAACGCTTTATCTACAAACTTCGCCTGAGTTTGCAATGAAACGTTTATTAGCCGTGGGATCAGGTCCCATTTATCAGATTTCTAAAGCATTTCGTAACCAAGGAGAATCGGGACGTTATCACAATCCTGAATTTAGCTTATTAGAATGGTATCGTCCTGGCTATAATCATCATCAATTAATGGATGAAGTAGAAACCTTATTAAAACGATTGTTAGTTTGCGAGTCGGCGCAACGTTTTAGTTATGCAGAAATTTTTCAACGTTATTTGAAGATCAATCCGCACCTACTATCGCTTAAAAATTCAAAACAACTCGCTGCTCATTTAGGTTTAACAACCGAAAATTTAAATTTAAACACGGTTGAAGATTATTTAAACTTTTTAATGTCTCATGTCATTGAACCACAATTGCCTAAACAATTAATTTTTATTTATGATTTTCCTGTTGGTTTAGCCGCTTTAGCCAAAATACGTCACGAAACAATCCCTGTGGCGGAACGTTTTGAGGTTTATCTAAAGGGCATAGAACTTGCCAATGGCTTTCATGAATTAAATGATGCGAACGAACAAAAACTACGTTTTCAAAATGACCTCTGCATCCGTGCTAAAAATCATTCCCCACAAATACCTCTCGATCAATATTTGTTAGCGGCTTTGACACACGGACTTCCTGATTGTTCTGGAGTTGCTTTAGGCATTGATCGTCTATTAATGCTCATGGAAAAAGTAGATGAGATATCAGAGGTGCTTAGCTTTCCGATCCAACGTTCCTAAATAATCGGTGTCTTTTGTTTTATTTTCCGCACACTACTTTCATAAGTGACTTATTCAACTTCATCACTTTGAATTATTTTTACGCCGACGGTTTTCATTTCGGAAATTGCCAAACGTCCATCTTCTGGGTTAACATTCACAGCACGACATCCATCTTCAATCAAATAAGTTTTAAAGCCTAATTTACAGGCATCTAACACCGTATATTTAACACAATAATCGGTTGCTACTCCCATAATATACACTTCGGTAATCTGTAATTCTTTAAGAAACTCAGCCAAACCAGTTTCTTTTTGATGATCATTGTCAAAAAAACCGCTATAACTATCAATTTTTGGATCACTGCCTTTGCGAACGACTTTAATAATATGATCCAATTTAAGATTTTTAACAAATTCAGCCCCTTTGGTATTTTGTACACAATGTACAGGCCATAATATTTGTGACAAACCTGCTTGCTGAATAAACTCGCCTGGAAAACGTCCCTTATGATTCGTTGCAAAACAGGTATGATCTTTTGGGTGCCAATCTTGCGTTGCAATAATATATTTAAAATACTGCTGAACTCGGTTAGCCACTGGAATAACTTCGTCAGCATTATCTACTGCTAAGGACCCTCCAGGCATAAAATCATTTTGTAAATCTACTAAGATCAAAGCTTTTTTCATAAAAGTTAGATTCCTGGGGCAAAGAAAATTGTTATATTTAATTAAGCTAGCTACTTTAAAAAAAGTATCTAGCATTTTTCATTTTAAACTCTTTTGATAATGCAGGAAAGAGGCTTTTGCGATATGAGCTCCCTGTCATTTTTAAAAAAAATTATTTTTACTAAAAAATTTAATTAATTTAAATTCAAAGTTTAAGAATCAATAGAAGTTTTTGCTTTTAAAATAAGTTGTAACTTTAAATGATACAGCTTCTCTTCTAAGCCCACTGGATAAGTATGAGGATTTAGCAATCGACGAATACTTTCATGAAATTGTTGTAACTCCTGATGAGTTTTTTCTTGACTGGATTTTAACGAAGGTACTTTGTAAACTAATTTTCCTCGTCTAAAAATAGGCGTTAATAAATCACGGTGTGGTGCTGCTGCGGAAATAGAGCGCCGTTTCGTCGGATCGATAGGGTCAATAATAGTAATATTATCTTCTGAAATCCCTAATCGTTCCTCATAAATGGCATCCGCCATCGCCGAACCATCCACTTTATCCGCATAATAACGCCGCACTGATAAAATCCCAGGAGTAGAAATTTTTATGGTTTGTTCGGATAATTTAACTTTATTTTCCCATGCACCTTGCGCAGACTTAATTGCACTTAATTTATAAACACCTTCGAGTGCGGGCTGTTCGTAAGCAGTAATTAAATGTGTGCCCACTCCCCAAACGTTAATACTTGCACCTTGTTCTTTTAAACTGGTAATCACTAAAGGATTCAAATCATTACTACCCACTATCAGCGCATCATGATAGCCTGCAGCATCTAAAAGTTTGCGTGCTTGTTGACTCAAATAAGCTAAATCACCTGAGTCTAAACGTATGCCGGCTAATTTAAATCCTTCCGGTTTTAATTCTTCGGCGATCTTGATGGCATTTTTTACTCCTTTAATTGTGTTATAGGTATCCACTAAAAAAATACAGCGGTCGGGAAAGGTTTGCGCATAAGCACGAAACGCTGCTAATTCATTCTCAAAACATAATACCCAACTATGTGCATGTGTCCCACGCACTGGAATGCCTAATAATTTTCCAGCTAATACATTAGAGGTAGCAGAACAACCACCAATATAAGCAGCTCGACTAGCCATCAACGCACCATCGAAACCTTGTGCACGACGTAAACCGAATTCGAATATCGGTTCGCCGCGGCTTGCTTGTAATAAACGTGCGGCACTCGTGGCAATGAGACTTTGAAAGTTAATAATATTCAGTAAAATACTTTCAAGTAACTGACATTGTAATAACGGCCCTTTAACACGAACTAAAGGTTCTTGCGGGAAAACTACAGTGCCTTCCTCTATTGCATCGATGTCACAAGCAAAACGTAAACGTTGTAAATAATTTAAAAAATCGGTAGGAAATAATACTTTCCCCTGCGTATCAGTCAATCCAGCTAAATAATCGATATCGTCTTTAGTAAATTGAAAATTAAGCAAGTAGTCAATTAATGTACCTAAGCCTGCACAAATCGTGTATCTGCCATTAAACGGTGCTTGTCGAAAGTTATGGTAAAAAACCGTTTCACGTTCGTGAATACCCGCCTTCCAATAACCATAGGCCATGGTCAACTGGTAAAAATCCGTTAATAAAATTAAGGAGGATTTATAAAGTGATACTAATGCGTTTTCCATTGAAAAGAAACCCCAGCAAGGACGAACAAGTTCCGCGCCTTGAATAATAGTTGTGTTTTTCTTTTGTAGCGGTGGGGATTTTCAAGGAAAGCGTCGTCACTTTTTCCTTGAATGGCTGCGCACACGCTGGGTTAGCTTCAGCCATGCAAGGTTCTTTCAGCATTATTTGAAAAATTCGCATTTTTTGACCTTTCAACCACCGGTTTGTTTTTCTCGAATCTCATCCAAAGTTTTACAATCAATACAAAGACTGGCGGTAGGACGTGCTTCTAAGCGGCGAATTCCAATTTCAACGCCACACGAATTACAGAAGCCATAATGACCTTCATCAAGTTGCTGTAAAGCATCCTCAATTTTCTTAATAAGTTTACGTTCACGGTCACGTGCACGAAGTTCTAAATTAAATTCCTCTTCCTGCGTGGCACGATCACTAATATCGGGCAAAGAAGTACCCTCATCTTGTAGATGATGCACGGTTCGACCCATATCTTCCAACAATACGCGTTTTCGCTGTAATAATAAACGGCGAAAATACGCCTGCTGGCTCGAGCTCATATAGTCTTCCCCAGGACGTTCCTTATAAGGCGCTATATTTAAATCGATTTCCGAATTAATAGAAGTCAATTCTAGCCTTGTTTCTGGTAAAGAACGTTGTTTTTTAGATTCTTTTTTAGGTTTTTTATGTTCTGCCATTTTAGTTTCTATTGATGATTGTTGTTTTACCGCAGGTAGCGCCTGGGAATCAGACTTTGCTTGCTGTTGTTTTTTTTTAGAAGGAGCTCGGATAACTTTTGCCTTCGCTACTTTTGTTGATTTTTTTTTAGCTATAGGCTTTCTACTTCTGGTAACACGGGAAGACGTCGACGTTTTTTTTGAGGCTTTGCTTTTACTAGGCTTTTTTTTTACCCGACTAACTACTTTTTTTTTAGCTTTTCTGCGCGTAGCAGTCTTACGGCGAGTCGCTGGCTTCTTACGTGTTGCCGCTTTTCTGCGACGTGGTTTGCGCGTCACTTTTTTAGCCGTGGTTTTTCTACGACGACGTGGTTTAGCAGTCATCCCCACTTTTTTCTTTCTTCGTTTTATCGTTTTTCTTTTACGTGTAGGTGTGGACTTTGCAACCGTAGAGCGTTTTTTACGTCGCTTTGGAGCTGCAGATTTTCTTTTTACTGGCATAAAAAGTTCTCCTCTTGAGAATTTAACATTTGCCGGAATTGGCACACACACATAAACCAAACACATCTATACCAAAAATAATTCGACATGGCAATTATTTCAAAGTACAGGGCCATGTCTCTTCTTTTTATTAATGCGCTTCTTTTTATTAATGATTTATAGATCATATTTTCAATTAATTCCATTTTCCACTACTAACTCGTTGATGACCTGCTAAATCTTTGTAATTTTTTATCTCCTGGTAACCATATTTTAAAAAAAATTCCTCAACAAAAGCTGCCTGCTGATAGCCATGCTCTAAAAATAAAATACCCCCTTGATGAAGATGTTCACGCGCTTGTAGAATAATAATTTCTAAATCATTCAAGCCTTTTTCCCCTGAAATTAAAGCATTTTTCGGTTCGTAAGCCAAAGCACATTCCGTTTGAAAGTGTGGATCATCGAGAGTAAGATAAGGTGGATTACTGAGAATAATATCAAATTTTTCACCGACTAATAATGCCTGGCACCAATCACCCTGGCGTAGTTCTATCGTTTGTATGTGATAACGGCGGATATTGCGTTCGGCAATCTGTAAAGCACCTGGTGAATAATCCGTTGCAATAAATTGCCATGTAGGTCTAGCCAATGCTAATGCGACCGCAATGGCTGCCGAGCCGGTTCCCAAATCCACTATGTTTCGTTGCTCAGTACTAAAATCATCTAGTATCTTTTGCACTAATAATTCCGTTTCTGGCCTAGGTATCAGTACCTCAGGAGTTACTTCAAAAGACAGCGACCAAAACTCCTGCCGACCCAGTAAATAGGCTATCGGTTCTCCAGATTGTCGACGGGCAATCAATTGTTTTATTCTTTTTTGCTGAGATAATGTCAGTAATCTATCGGGAAGTTGGCTATGTAATTGAGCCCGTGTTAGTCCTAAAACATGAGCAAATAACAATTCTGTGTCTAAATAGGCGCTGGGACTGGTTCGATTTAACTCTTTGATTGCCCAACGCCAATAGGAAACTAACAACATAAGAGGCGCCTGTTAGAAGTCATTATACTCACAGCAATTGGTCTTTTGGTAAGTGCCCAAATGCCGTGAAGAGGATTGCAAATCACGCAGCAGCACAGGTAAAAATTCAAGTGCGAAGAGTCTCGCTTAAAATTCTTTAGGATTTTGCTTACGTCGAATATAGGAGACAAAAAATAAGATAATTAACAACGGCAATAAAATCGGCAATAAAATCGGAAATAAAATAATAGCAACAATCGTCCAAATAACCGCAATAGCACCAATTATCAATGCTCCAGCCCAGGTTAAAATAAATAAGAGTAAAATACTTAACGAAAAAAAGAATACTGAAGCAACCAAAAACCCCCAGACGCTAAAACTAATCATTACAGCACCGGTAAATAAAGTCAGTGCGATGTGACCGCCAATAATGAGTAATAACAGAATAAACAATGCAATAGCCATCGATCGAAACATTGATCTTCCCTCCACATGAAAACGATTAATTTTTACGTCTAATCACCTAAGGCAGCTAATTCATCCGCTTGATATTCACGCGTCAAGGATTGAATAACCGGCTCTAAATGGCCTTCCATGATATCAGATAATTGATACAGCGTTAGATTAATTCGGTGATCGGTTAAACGACCTTGAGGAAAATTATAGGTCCGGATACGCTCTGAACGATCCCCAGTACCAACAAGATCGCGACGGGTTTCTGCTTCCTCGCGTTGTTGCTTTGCTTTCTGAGCGGTTAATAATTTAGCTTGTAGTAATGACATAGCCCGAGCACGATTTTTATGTTGCGAACGTTCATCTTGACATTCAACCACTAAGCCAGAGGGTAAATGGGTAATACGGATGGCAGAATCGGTTTTTTGTACATGTTGTCCTCCTGCACCTGAGGCACGAAAGGTATCAATTTTTAAATCTACTGGGTTGATGGTGACATCATCCACCGATTCGATTTCCGGTAGTATCGCCACTGTACAAGTCGATGTATGCACACGCCCCTGTGCTTCGGTTTTAGGCACGCGTTGCACACGATGCGCGCCGGATTCAAATTTCAAATGCGCATAAACAGCTGTTCCGGCGATACGTGCAATAATTTCTTTATAACCTCCTTGTTCGCTAGGATTCATATGAATAATTTCCATTGTCCAACCTTGATTTTCGGCGTAACGCGAATACATCCGAAATAAATCACCGGCAAAAATAGCCGCTTCGTCGCCTCCAGCAGCTGCACGAATTTCTAAAAAAACATTCCGTTGATCATTAGGATCTTGCGGCAATAATAAGTGTTCTAATTCTTTTTCTAACTCTTGTTGTTTTTGTTGTGCAATTTTAATTTCTTCTGCGGCAAGCTCTCGCACTACCGTATCCTTATCATGCAAACATTGCTCGGCTTGATTTAGGATATCTAAGTTAGTCCGATATTGCTGAAAACATTGTACGACAGAGCCTAACTGAACATACTCCTTAGATAAGTCACGGAAATGATTTTGATCCTTAATCACGTCCATATCACCCAACAAGGCAGTTAATTCTTCGTAACGTTCGACAATTAAGGTCAATCTATTGAATAAAGAGGTCTTCATATGACCACTTTATACCTAAAGCTCATCACGAAGTCGAGTGCTGGATAGCGCGTTATATAAAGCTTGGAAAATTGAATCTTAATGATTCATAAGCTATTCTAAAAATGAGTAGACCACTATAGCGGGCGCTATAAGGTTTTACACTATATAACCTAAGGGGATAGTATGAAAAAATTATTACTAATGGCTTCAGCTATTTGCATGGGTTTATTAAGTAGCATCAATGTGGCTAATGCCCATCCAGGACAAAGTCCTTGTGCATTTAATGCTCACTTAGTAAAAAAGGCTGGTTTTTGCTCTGGTTCATATTATGATTGCGCATGTATACGGCAGTTATTAACCAGACTAAACGTTTCACCACATGCATGTACAAATATTGCATCATGTCAATATCGTTATGTTTGCAGCGAATACCATAATCTCGCTACCAATAAATTAATTCCTAACCGAGGCCCAACTATTTATTGGCATACTTCAAAACCTTTTTAATAAAAAAGGCGCCGGGCAAATTTAGGTATCCCTTCTTCAGTGAAGGGATATTTTTTTGTGCGTGATACGCTTCGTACTTGAATTTTTGTCTGTGTGTTGTCGCTCAACTTGCAATCCTCTTCGCGGCACTTGCCAAAAACTCAATGGCTGTGAGTATGCTTCTCGATATTTGCTGGTAAAGTTTAAGTTATTATCTTAGGTTATGCTTCATGTCGAAATCAGTTAATGCTTCTATTGCCATCTCAGCACAGCAAAAAAATCAGATCGACTGTTTCGGTTCCTGGACCTTAAACGGTATTCATAAAAAAAGCTTAGATCAATCTTTTAAAAAGCTGAACCACAACACAGCATCCCCACTCATTTTAAATACTAAATCCATCACACTTATGGATAGCAGTGGTGCTTGGCAACTTTATCAATGGAAAAAACAACTGGCTAAAAAAAGAGAAGTCCAACTCATCGGTTTGAATCCCAAACACAACGCACTGTTTGGGATGATAGAACAGACAGCCAAACAAATAAAACCGCTACCCACTGTAAAAACTTATACCGGTTTAGCCTTACTCGGTAAAAAAACAGTCGAATCATGGCAGGAATTTAAATCTTTTTTACGTTTTATTGGGAAAAACTTTTTTAGCGCCTGGCATACTATTTGGCATCCGCGTCAACTTCGTGGTCATGCCATACTAGGTATCATTGAAAATACCGGCTTAGATGCCTTAGCCATTATTGCCTTATTATCTTTTATGATTGGTATTGTCTTAACCTATCAAATGGGGTTTCAATTAAAAAATTTTGGCGCGACCATGTTTATCATTGATTTATTAGGACTGGCCATACTACGTGAATTTGCGCCATTGTTGACGGCGATCATGATAGCCGGTCGTAGTGGATCGTCATTTACGGCTCAACTGGGTATGATGAAGATTAAAGAAGAAATTGATGCTTTAAACACGATGGGTGTTTTACCGAGCCAATTGTTAATTTTACCACGTATTTGGGGCTTATTGATTGCTTTACCCTTACTCACGATTTGGGCAGATATTTTTGGTCTACTCGGTGGGATGGCGATGACACATAATATGCTAAATATTAGTTATACTGATTTCTTACAACGCTTTCCAAAAGTTGTTTCACTTTCTTCGCTCATTATTGGCATCGGTAAAGCACCCATATTTGCGCTGATTATTGCCAGCACTGCTTGTTTCCAAGGTTTGCGTGTCAGTGGCAGTGCTGATAGCGTCGGCAAACAAACCACACGCAGCGTGGTACAAGGCATCTTTTTTATTATTGTCGCCGATGCACTCTTTTCAATTTTATTTAGCAAGCTAAATATCTAATCCTCGTTATTTTCTCATGTGAAGTCTCAGGTAGTCAAAATCGCGCTATACTCAGATTATGCAGTCATCGGACCCGGTTATAAAAGTTGAAAATGTTAAACTATACCTCGCTGGCCAATGGATCCACTGTGGCATTAATTTACAAGTGCAACGTGGAGAAATCATTGCCATTGTCGGGGGTAGTGGTTCTGGTAAATCGACCTTGTTGCGCGAAATTTTAGCATTACTGACACCGACTTCGGGAAACATCACCGTATTTGGTAAAAATTTAAGCAAACTTTCCTCAACTGAGTTGCTCAAATTACAATGTCGTTGGGGAGTCTTATTTCAACAATCTGCACTCTTTACATCGCTTAACGTGATTGAAAATATTGCTTTTCCTCTACAAGAACATACTCAATTGGACAAAACGACTATCAAAGAACTCGCTTTAATTAAATTATTAGCGGTGGGCTTGCCGATAGAATCCGTCACAAAATATCCCTCTGAACTCAGTGGCGGGATGCTTAAGCGAGCCGCTCTCGCACGAGCTTTGGTGATGGATCCTGAATTACTGTTACTGGATGAACCCACATCAGGCCTCGATCCACAAGGTGCCGAAGAATTTGATGCACTTGTTTTAAATTTGCGCAGTATTTTAGGATTAACCATCGTCATGGTCACGCATGATTTGGATACCTTATGGCAAATTACCGATAAAGTTGCTTTTTTAAGTGCAGGACGCGTTTTAGAATTTGCACCCATGGCAAAACTAACACAATCCAAGCAAGCTGCTATAAGCGCTTATTTTCAAGGGCCACGGGGACGCACTACGCAACATCTTTACGAGGGAAATCATGGAATCTAAAGTCAATTATACCTTAGTCGGTGCTTTTGTTCTTATTTTAACCATCGCCCTCATTATTTTCATTACGTGGTTATCGGCTGGATTATCCACAAAGCGCTATAAAAATTTTATGGTCATCATGAATGAATCCGTAGCCGGCTTAGGTGTTAATTCTCCCGTTAAATATAATGGTGTTAATGTCGGTACGGTTAAGAAAATTTTTTTAACTCATAAAAATCCAGAACAAGTTCGCTTGCTGCTACAAATAGAAGAGCATACACCCATTACTGAGGGAACGACAGCCACCTTAAATAGTCAAGGTTTGACGGGTATCACCTATCTCGCGTTAAAAGGTAGTGACTCTAACGTCAATCGTATTCCACTGCTTCCCGGTGAAAAATATCCTATTATTAAAAGTATTCCTTCCTTGTTTTTGCGTTTAGATACGACATTGCGCAATTTAAATAATAACATGAAACAAATTACGCAGGATATTAATGAGGTATTAGGTGGCGAAAACCCCATTTTATTTAGAAAGATTTTAAATAATTTATCCATAACCAGTCATCATTTAGCCGCTCAAAGTAAACGTCTCGATACTATTTTAATCAATACGGCTCGTTCAACCCGTTCATTTCCATCTTTAATGAATACATTAACCCAACAAACGCTTCCTTCTACCAATCAAGTATTAAATAATTTAAGTATCATGACCGATAATTTGCTTGAACTATCAGATAATCTAAGACAAAACCCTAGTATATTAATTCGCGGACAAAAACCACCCCCTTTAGGACCAGGAGAACAATAGCGTGTTTAACTTTCTACGTTGTCTTGGCTTCAGTAAAAATAATAGCGTCCATAAAGCGGCTGTCTGTTTGTTAAGTTTCCTGCTGTTATCCGCCTGCTCGATATTTGAACCCGTTAAAATACCACCGATGCATTACTTTACCTTAGCCATGCCTGATCCAGATTGGGATTGCTCCATTCAACAAGGATGTAGCACTATTTTAGTCAATCAACCCCGTGCGAATGCAGCTTATAATAGCCCACGTATGATTTATATTCCGGCCTGTTATCAAATCCAATATTTTTCACAAAACCGCTGGGCCAACATGCCCACACAAATGTTACAGTCTTTATTGATCAACTCGTTACAACATACCGGTTATTTTCAAGCAATTATTAATACACCGTCCACCACTTATTACGATTGGATACTCAATACGCAATTACTCAGCTTTCAACAAGAATTTATCACCCTTCCCAGTCGTTTCCGCATCGCGATACGTGCGCAACTCATTGATGCTCGATCCAGACATGTCATTGCGACTCAGGATTTTATTGTAATGCAAATCGCACCGCATGATGATCCTTACGGTGGAGCGCTGGCCGCCAACCTAGCTACACAAAAAATACTCAATGAAATTAATTGTTTTTGCTTAAGAAATTTAACGTGAGATGATAGATTTTATCCGAACTAAGATTGCAATTTAAGCTTTGGTAGGAAATAACATAATAACATTTAAATGATCATTTTTTTGTTTCGCATCTTCTGGCCAAACATAAATTTTTTTATCGTTGCTGATTTTCTTCAAGCCATTTACTTTTTTCCTCAATGAATAACGGTGATTCTTTTTCTTAATTCTTTTTGGTATCGATAACATAGCGATGCTTAACCTCTTAATGTTAAAATGAGTTAATAAATTTTTAATAAAATAAAAAAATAGATAATTAGTATAAATAGATTATATTAAGCCTATATTAAATAAAAATTAAATTGACTCAATAAATTATTAAAAATATGTCTCACTATTTAAAAATAGAATTTAAAAAAAAAATTCTACTGATCCCATTTTTTCCGTTGTTATTAGTTTGCTACGAAATAATTAATTATTTAGCCAACGATATGTACTTACCGGCTTTGCCGAATATGATTAACGATCTCGGAATCAGTGCCGAATTAGGCCGACAAACTTTAACTGCCTGGTTTTTCGGCGCAAGCGCTTTTCATTTATTATCAGGTCCTATCTCGGATCGATTTGGTAGAAAATCCGTTTTACTGATAGGTGGAGTTTTATTTACTACCGCCACGTGGATCTGCGCATTCACTGAGAACATTAGCATTTTACTCATCGCACGATTTATGCAAGGAGCTGTGGTGTCTACTTTAAGTCCAGCCGGTTACGCCTGCATACACGAAGCTTATCAACGTAAACAAGCGATTCAAATTTTAACTGTGATGAGCAGTGTAGTGATCTTAGCTCCGGCTGTAGGACCTCTGCTAGGTGGGATTTTTTTACAATCGCTCAACTGGCGTTGGATATTTGTTTTTTTAGCGCTAAGTGCCAGTATCATTTGGTTAGGTTTATGTTTCATCATGCCAGGAACTCACACAAACACCCGAAGATTAATGTTCAGATGGTCACCTGTACTAATAAACTATCAGCAGATTCTTAAAAATAAAGCATTTATGTTTAATCTATTTATTATTAGTTTTAATGTCTCAGCTAAAATGGCATGGATCGTGGGTGGTCCGTTTTTAATCATCAGTCAATTTAAATTAAATTCGCTTTATTTTGGTCTAATACAAATTTTAATATTTGGCAGTCAGATTTTAGGCACACGAATTGTGCAACGAATTATCCATCATATAGAAATAAATCATTTAATTAATTACGGCTTAGTCATTTCCTTATTCTCGAGCTTACTCGCAGTAGGTTTAAGTTTTATTTTTCCAAATAAGCTCATCGGACTGGTTATCAGCTTAATGATTTTTTGTTTCGGTACCGCACTGTCCAGTCCTTTACAACGACTCTGCATCGAAGCAAGCCCTGAACCGATGGAAGCACGGATAGCCATCTATGCCACTTTGATGAGTTTATTTTGCACTTTAGCGAGCTTTTTATTTAGCTTCACTTATACCGGCAGCTTACTCTGGTTTGCTAGCTTATTATTTATACTCGCCAGTCTCGCCAGTTTAGTGCGTTGGTTTAGCTTGAAATACTTTTTTAGTGTTTAAAATTTTTATTTTTTAGATGTGATTACCAAAATTATTACTGCTTAGGTAAACTTCGAATTAGTTTTTTTTTAACCTCATCCTGTAAGATCAAAATACTCAATAGTGAATTGACACTATTAAGCAATTAATTATTTATTACAATAAAAATGAGGTTATTATGCCCGTCCTATTTGATTTTGATGAAAAAACTATTAATACCCCTTTACTTTGTCCAGCCAGTCGCGAATATTTAGCTAATCCTCAGATCGATCCAAAACTATCTAGCCTCATTGAAAATTTAGATTCACTTGAAAAAACTTATCAAGCTCAAACTGAAGATGCTTTTAAAAAAGCGAAAATTAAAACTAATAAAATGATTTTATGGCTTAGTGGAGCTTTTATAACGACAGTCCTATTGTTCGCTGCTGCAACATTATTAGTCCAATTTTTTCCGCCTGCGGCTGCGCTTATCCTACCCATCTTTACAGCGATCGGGAGTTGGCTGCCTTTACTCGTACTCACTACCTTTTTACCCAGCGCAGGTCTGGGCATAGCAAGTCTCTTTGCATTACGCAGTTGCAATAAAATTAAAACAACACTTGAGATCAGTAAGGATCTATCAAAGCAATTAGAACACGCTAGAAATCATATAATGGAAACAATACCTCATCATTCATCGATGAAATCATCCATTGAAAATGAATTGGAAAGATTGGTTTCGTCAAGCGGAGAAGACGCTTCAGAAAGCCTCAAAACAGTAACAGTACCCAGACGGTACAGTGTATTTAACAATACAAGCAGTCAAAATATAGAAGACTCTCAAAATACAATCCCAACGAAACAAGTAAGTAAAAGCTTCTAACTCGTTATAATTTGTCAACCCCAGGCTGAGGCTTGCGTTTCGGCCTGAACATCCCATCCCGCATTATAGTCCTTGCATAATCTCATTGATCAAATTGTGAATAGATCTTTTTGATTGAGTTTCGCCGCTTTACTTAAAGCAACGCTCGGCGCATGGATGAGTTTATTGGTTAATCGATAAGCTAAGTGTTTGATGACTTCCTCTTGTGCATGGCCTTTCTCTAACAAAGCTAAGGCTTTTTTGACTTCTGCATCACGGAATTGTTCCGCTTTCTGGCGATAAGAACAAATGATCGGTGTAGCAGCGGCTTTTATTTTCAACTGTTCTAGGTAATGTTGAACCTTTTCTTCTATCAGACTTTCAGCTTTTACAGCTGCGGCTTTTCGGCCTTGTTGATTCTTCTGGATTAACTTATGCAAATCATCAAGTGTATAAAGGTATACATCTTCTAATTCATGGACACTAGGCTCTATATCTCTAGGCATACCGAGATCAGCAATAAATAAAGGTCGGCGTTTACGTTCTTTTAAAGCCTCTTCTAACATAACCTTTTTAACTAGCGGTGCATCACTCGCCGTCGCGGCAATAATAATATCGGCTTTAGCTAAAAAATAAGGGATCGCATTTAAACAAATCGCCTGGCCGTCGATAGCTGTGCTCAGTTTTTCTGCTTGCTGTGGCGTTCGATTGGCAATCCAGAAATGACAAACGCCTTGTGAGAATAAATGTTTAGCCACTAAGGAAATCGTCTCGCCCGCACCTACCAACAAAACCCGCGTATCAGCCAAATGGGCAAAAATTTGTTTGGCGCAAGTCACCACCGAAAATGCAAGCGATACCGGGTGGGCGGTAATATCAGTGGCAAAACGCACTTGTTTGCTGACAGAAAATACATATTGAAACAGTTGATTAAAATGCGCCCCCACACTTCCTAAGGAATGTGCTAAAGAATAGGCCTGTTTTATCTGCCCTAAAATTTGTGGTTCACCTAAAATTTTAGAATCTAAACCGCTGGCTAAACGCAGTAAATGACGCAAAGCATCTTCTTGCTGGTAAACATACCAATGAGATTTTAGGCTATCTTGTGGAAGCTTTTTATGTCGATACAACCAGTTCATAGTATTTTGTGGATCACCATTAATACAATAGAATTCCGTACGATGACAGGTCGATAAAATCACAACCTCTTCTGTGAAGGTATCCTGTAACATAGCGCGCAAAGAACTTGCCAAATAATCTTTACTAAAACTTAACTGTTCCCTGATTGTGAGATCCGCTGTTTCATGATTAATTCCACAGGCAAGCAATTTCATAAAATTTTACACTGCACTCCCCACCAAACTGACCCATTCTTGTTGATGATGAATAGTCATTATTTTAAATCCTGCAACACGATAGGCTTGCTGCACAGACTCAATTTGTTCATTTAAAATCCCTGCTAATACACAATAGGCTCCCGATTTAACTAAGGACCTAAAATAAGTCGCTAAATCGATCAAGGGTTGAGCTAAGATATTAGCCAGAAAAATATCGACCGGTTCCTGCGATTGAAAATCAATAGGCAAAAAAATCTTTAATTTTTCTGCGGATATCTCATTCTTCTCAGCATTCATTGTCGTTGCAGCTAATGCTTGCGGATCATGATCCACGGCTATCACCTGCTTTGCGCCACATTTGACAGCCACTATCGCTAAAATACCGGAACCGCAGCCATAATCGATTACCGTTTTATTTTGAAGTCGCTGGCTATCTAACCATTCTAAACATAAGGCAGTACTCGGATGGGTGCCGGTACCAAAGGCTAAACCCGGGTCTAAACGTATATTCACAGCGGTTTTCACCGGTGGTTCATAAGCACTAGGACAAATCCAGATCTTTTTTCCAAAGCGCATTGGTTTAAAATCATTCAGCCATAGTCGTTCCCAAGCTTGATCCGCTAATATTTCACTATGACTGGCTAAAATAATTTTTTCATTAAATTCTTGGTGCAAAGCATCCATCAACGCAGATAATGAAGTATGCTCTGGGAAGACAGCACTGATTTTAACTTGCTGCCAAAGGGGTGTGCTATCTAAAGGGGGTTCATACACACTTTGTTCATCCAATGCCTGCCAAGTAATCGATAAAGCGGAGGCGTTCTCTAAAAATTCACTCAGCCTTTCGGTATGCTCGCGCTGTGTATTAAGATGTAATTGTAAGCAAGCCATCATTGAAATGAGATCTCATACTATTTATAACGCTAAACGTTGTTCAAGGTAATGGATATTGGTTCCACCTTTAATAAAATTGGCATCACGTACTAAAGCTTGATGCATCGCAATATTAGTATGAATACCTTCGATCACAATTTCATCTAAGGCATTGCGTAATCGTGCCAGTGCAATTTCGCGTGTCTCTCCATACGCAATTAATTTACCTATCAAGGAATCATAATAAGGCGGCACCCGATATCCAGTATAAATGGGCGTATCAACACGGATCCCAGGACCCCCTGGAGGATGATATAAGGTAATTGTTCCTGGGGAAGGCATAAACGTTTTCGGGTCCTCAGCATTAATACGACATTCAATCGCATGACCCCGTATCCTAATTTGTTTTTGTTTATAATTTAATTTTTCATCGGATGCGATACGCAATTGCTCAACCACTAAATCAACACCCGTAATCATTTCCGTAATAGGATGCTCGACTTGAATACGTGTATTCATTTCAATGAAGTAAAAATCACCATTTTCATACAGAAATTCAAAAGTACCCGCCCCTCGATAGTTCATATCACGACAGGCTTTCACACACAGTTCACCCATATGCTGACGTTGCTTTTCAGTAATCCCGACAGCAGGCGCTTCTTCAATAACCTTTTGATGACGGCGTTGCATTGAACAATCTCGCTCACCTAAATGTATAGCATGACCTTGACCATCACCTAATACCTGAATTTCGATATGTCTAGGATTCGTTAAAAATTTTTCCAAATAGACGCTTGCGTTTTTAAAATTAGCGTGTGCTTCGGATCGTGTCATCGCAATCGCATTTAAAAGCGCTGCTTCACTATGCACCACGCGTATTCCTCGCCCACCACCACCTCCTGCCGCTTTGATCAAAACTGGATAACCAATTTTTTGCGCAATTTTTAGATTTTTTTTGTCATCATTATCTAATTCTCCTTCTGAACCAGGTACACAAGGAATCTTAGCTTTACGCATCGCAGCAATTGCCGATACCTTATCACCCATCATACGAATGGTCTCAGGCTCAGGCCCAATAAAAACAAAACCACTTTGCTGAACACGTTCTGCAAAATCTGCATTTTCAGAAAGAAAACCATAACCTGGATGTATACCCATCGCATCGGTAATTTCAGCCGCACTGATAATGGCAGGAATGTTTAAATAACTTTTCGCAGCAGACGGAGGACCAATACAAACCGTTTCATCAGCTAATTTCACATGCTTTAAATTATCATCGGCAGTTGAATGTAAGGCAACGGTTTGTATACCTAATTCTTTACAGGCACGTAAAATACGTAAAGCAATTTCACCACGATTTGCAATAACCACTTTATTTAGCATTATTTTTACCTACTCATTTTTTCTAGCCGTAACACCCGCTGTTGCAAGAACGAAATAAAGTCAATTAGTAAGTTTCTATTCAATCACGAATAACGCTTGATTATATTCAACGGGCGTACCATTTTCTACTAACCTAGCTTTAATGATGCCCGCTTTATCTGCTTCAATCTGATTCATCATTTTCATAGCTTCGACTATACACAACACTTCACCTAATTTAACTGTCTGACCTAAACTCACAAAAGGAGGAGCATCTGGACTGGGCGCCAAATAAACAGTACCTACCATCGGTGAACGCACTTTATGACCACTTATTTCAGCATCTGAAAAGGCTGAAGACGCTGTTTGAGGTGGCATAATTTCACCCGCAGAACTAGGCTGTAAGCGTGTTGTCCGAGCAGGTGAAGATGATTGTCGCTTTATGCGTATCGATTGATCCCCTTCAGAAAATTCAATTTCAGTCAAACCATGCTCATTCAGGAGTTTAATAAGCTGATTAATTTTTTCCGAATCCATAAAAAACGGCCTCTTTTTCAAACAATAATATGCGACTTATTGGAGCATATCCTAGCTGACTTTGCTAGTCTTTATCTATTCTTCCCACTTGAATTTTTGTCTGTGTTGCTGCTCAACTCGCTCTCTTCGCGCCACTTGCCAAAAAACCAATTGCTATGAGTATACACTCAAGTTTGTTAAGCTGAGTATAATGACATTTTTATTGGTTGTTTAAATAATCGCTAGCGTAGAGATTGCATTATGCAAAACCTAGGTTTAAAAAACCCCAATGTCGCTAACAAACAGACGTTGGCAGAAATTAGCTGTACACAATTGCTCGGTGTTGGCCAAAAAATAACCGGCTATTTGAACAAATGTGGAATACTTAACTTACAAGATCTGCTGCTGCATCTACCGTTACGTTATGAAAATAGGACTCAACTTACGCCTATCGAAGCGCTTCGTAGTGGCACGCACGCACTAATTGCAGGCGTTATTCAGGCCGACTCACACCGCATTAAAAGCAGAAAAGGCTATTCTTGTAACCTCAGTGATGAGACAGGCTGTATTACGCTACGATTTTTTCATTTCAAACCTAAGCAATCTCAACAATTTAAAAAAGGACTGCGTTTACTTTGCTTTGGAGAAATACGCACAAAAAAAAATAAGTTTTTTGAATTAGAAATGATTCATCCCGACTATGAATTCTTACGCAGTCATAATCAGCTTATTTTACCCAATTATTTAACCGGTATTTATCCCAGTACACCGGGTATGTCCCAACGCCTATGGCACAAACTGATCACTCAAGTATTACATTTATTATTCACAAAGGCTGAAACTAAGTTAATCCACAAACAACAGCATTATTTTCCTGAATATTTACCCGAAGATTTACTAAAACGCATCCAATTCCCTACTTTATTGGAAGCTTTATATTACATCCACCGCCCTCCTGCCGATGCCCCTTTAGACGAATTAGCAACTGGAAAACATATTACCCAACAACGTTTGGCCTTAGAAGAATTACTCGCTCATTCGCTTAGTGTTCAACAAATGAAGAAAAAACGTGCTGCCGAAATTGCACCTCATTTAAAAGCTGATCCTGCTTTAATTAAACGGTTTTTGACTGCCTTACCTTTTCAATTAACTCAAGCACAAAAACGCGTCATCAAAGAAATTAATCACGATATGCAAGGCGTGATTCCGATGCAGCGCTTATTACAAGGTGATGTGGGTTCAGGTAAAACCGTCGTCGCTGCCTTTGCTACATTAATTGCCATTGCTAATCACTATCAAGTCGCTCTCATGGCTCCAACTGAATTATTAAGTGAACAGCATTATCAGCATTTTCATCGCTGGCTAACCCCTTTAGGTTTTCATGTGGTGTGTTTAAATGCAGGTTTACAAGGCAAAGTCAAAAAACAAATTTTGGATGAAATAAAAATTGGCAAAGCACATATCGCTATTGGCACTCACGCACTTTTTCAAGATGGCGTGCATTTTGAAAACTTAGGTTTCATTATCGTCGATGAACAGCATCGGTTTGGTGTACAACAACGTTTAGCCTTATGGAAAAAAGGTCAGCAAGAAAATTTACAAGCCCATCAGCTATTCATGACCGCCACACCGATTCCGCGAACTTTAGCCATGACAAGTTTTACCGATTTAGATATTTCTTTTCTAGATGAATTACCACCCGGCCGCCTACCTGTACAAACTATTGTTCTCTCCGATCATCGCCGTTCAGATGTAATAGAAAGAGTGCGTGCCACGTGCACTCAACAAAAACAAGTCTATTGGGTATGTCCACTCATAGAAGAATCGGATTTACAACATTATCAAGCGGCTGAAACGACTTTTAAAGCATTAAAAGCGGATTTAACCGATTTACGCTTGGGATTAATACACGGAAGACTGCCGAGTGCTGAAAAAGAACGGATTATGCGTGATTTTAAAAAGGGTGAGATTGATTTATTAGTAGCCACTTCAGTCATTGAAGTGGGTGTCGATGTCAGTAGTGCTAATTTAATTGTCATTGAAAATGCTGAACGCTTAGGCTTAGCACAACTTCATCAATTGCGGGGTCGCGTCGGTCGTAGTGATAACAAAAGTTTTTGTATTTTACTTTATCAAACCTTATCCCCATTAGCTAAAGAACGTTTAGGTATTATGCGAAGCAGCAACGACGGTTTTATGATCGCTCAACGCGATTTAGAATTACGCGGCCCCGGTGAAATTTGGGGCTTGCGCCAAACCGGTTGGCAGCAATTACGCATCGCTGATCTTAAACGCGATCATGATTTAATTCCACATGTCTTAAATCTCAGCACAACACTAAACAGCGACTATCCTCATTTAATCAAACCTATTATTCAACGCTGGGCAGAAAATAATGATGGTAGCTATAGCAAAGTTTAGTGTTGTGCAGCGATCGTTTTACTAAAACCATACTGACTAGTTAGCGATGATGGATTATCATTGATTAGACTGTTGCTAGAAACAAAATGAGCCTGATGAAAAAAATGGGTTGAATGACTGCCCAATAAAGCCGATGCAGAAAGAGACATTGGAACTGAAGCTGGAGCTGTCACCATATGCGCCAATCTAATTGCCTCTTCATAAGTAGGAGGTTCTACATCCCACTCAGGCGCAGAAAGAGAAACTGTACTACTACTACTTGCCATCACATCCGTATAACTTGGTGGCGGCAGTACTTGAGAGCAAAAAAAATGTAGTTCATTTTCTAATTCCGTTAGCCGTCTAACATTTTTTTTCCTAAAACAAGACAAAAAAATTCCCATCCCTAATTTTAAATAGCTTATACTTAGCTTGATAAAACCATGCGTTGTACAGACTAGCACAGGAATAATAAATAATAATGCTATCCAGCCAGAATTAGCGGGTGACAAACCCATAAGAAGAAGCATCAAAGCAATACCAACACCACCAACTGCAATGACCAAAAAACCAAAAAAAAATTGCCTAATCGAGTCTCCCAAATCAAATTTTATTTCATCATTTTTATCTTTTTGTTGGGCTAACTTCAAATATTCTTTGAGTCTTTTGAATTGCTCAGGCGCATTTTTATCAAATTGAGCTTGTTTTAAAACCGTATGGACCAGCCCACTATCGCAACTTTTAGGTAAATGCGTCAACAAATCAGGGCATGCCAAAAAACTATTTGTCGTTTGATGGTCAAACACATTAACATTCACGCAATACCAACATTCTGAAGGCGTCATATACAGACCATGCAAACCTATTAGACTATCTGCATAGATTTTTTTTATTCGATAAGTTTTCATATACTCTCCTTGCAAATAAAATCTATTCTTATCAAACTACTGTCATTAAAAAGTGTAACACCTTCCTTGCCTTGGATCAGTCTTTCTTTTATTAATTAAAAATAATAGATGTGCCTATTCGTTGATACTCATCTTATTTGATTAACTCGTTTTTTTCTTAGGCATATATAAATCAGTAATCGTTCCTTCAAAGATTTCACTGGCTAGCATCACAGTCTCAGATAGTGTGGGATGAGGATGTATCGTTAATGCAATATCTTCGGCTTCACAACCCATTTCTATCGCCAATGCAATTTCAGCAATCAGTTCACCTGCATTAGGACCGACGATGCCTGCGCCCAAAATACGGTGGGTTTTGGGATCAAATAATAATTTAGTCAAACCCTCATCACGCCCTTGTCCCAAGGAACGCCCACTCGCTAACCAGGGAAAAACGGCTTTTTCGTAAGGAATATTTTTCTCTTTAGCAAGTATTTCCGTTAAGCCAACCCAAGTAATTTCGGGATCAGTATAAGCCACGGAAGGAATACAACGCGGTTCGAAAAAGTGCTTTTTACCGGCAATTACTTCGGCTGCGACACGCCCTTCTGCCACGGCTTTGTGTGCCAACATAGGATTACCAATGACATCCCCAATAGCGAAAATATGTGGGATATTGGTTCTCAGTTGTTTATCGACCGGAATAAAACCTTGTTCAGTGACATTGATACCTAAGACTTCGGCACCCATTAATTTTCCATTTGGTTTACGACCTACGGCAGATAAAATTTGATCAAATCGTTGTGGTTTTGAAGCTCCCTCACCTTCAAACGTCACCCATAGGCCATCTTTCTTAGCTTCGACTTTGGTTACTTTGGTTTTTAATAAAAATTTATACTGTTTTTGCAAACGTTTATATAAAGGCATTACCATATCTTTATCAGCGCCATTGATGATCATGTCACCAGCTTCTACCACGGTAATATCACTACCCAAGGCATGGTAAACTGTTGCCATTTCCATACCGATGATGCCGCCACCTAACACTAAGAGATTACGCTGAACTTCTTTTAATTCAAGTGCACCGGTTGAATCGATAATTCGGGGATCATCCGGTAAAAAAGGCAAACGTATCGGCTGCGAACCCACCGCAATGATGGCTTGTTCAAAAACAATTTTCTGTTTTCCAACCGTTAATTCATTTTTCCCGGTAAATTTTCCTTCACCAACAATGCATTCAACTTTACGTTGTTTAGCTAACAGGGATAAGCCACCAGTTAATTTTTTTACGACACTATCTTTCCAGCTACGCAATTGTTTGATATCAATTTTAGGTTTACCAAAACTTACACCCAATTCAGCCATGGCGCTGGCGTCTTCTATCACTTTAGCCGCATGTAATAACGCTTTAGAGGGGATACATCCGACATTTAAACAAACACCCCCTAATGTCGATTCTCTTTCCACTAGTATGACTTTTTTACCTAAATCTGCGGCGCGAAATGCAGCGCTGTAACCACCCGGGCCGCTACCTAATACGAGTACTTCGGTTTTTTTAATTTCTAATTCAGCCATATATTCCTCTAAAATAATTTTAATATATAAATAAATAATACCAAAGTCTTCTTGATATACTCAGAGCAATTGGTTTTTTGGCAAGTGCCGCGAAGAGAATGACGAGTTGAACGGCAACACAGGCAAAAATTCAAGTGCGAAGAATATTACAATAGCCAACGTCGTATGTCTGACAGACACTCCGTTAAATGCATAATGAAACGAGCACCTTCCGCACCATCGATGACACGGTGATCATACGATAACGATAAAGGCAACATTAATCGTGGCACAAACTCTCCATCCTGATAGAGTGGCTTAAACTGTGCCTTAGAGACACCTAAAATAGCCACATCGGGTACATTCACTATAGGTGTAAATGCTGTACCGCCGATACCTCCTAAACTTGAGATAGTGAATGAACTACCTTGTAAATCAGCAGCCGTCAGTTGTTTAGCACGTGCTTTCTGACTCACTGTTCCTAATTCTTTTGCTAATTCTAAAAGACTTTTTTTATCCACATCCCGTATCACCGGCACCACTAAACCTTCCGGTGTATCAACGGCAATACCGATATGATAATATTTTTTCAGGATCAAGTCCTCGCCATCGGCTGACAAAGAAGCATTAAACGATGGAAATGCTTTTAAACTGGTTACAACTGCCTTCGTAATAAAAACTAATGGGGTTAATTTAATATTTTGCTTGGCAGCAAACCCCGCTTGTGCTTTGCGAAAAACTTCCAATTCTGTAATATCCGCATCGTTAAATTGGGTGACATGCGGAACCAACAACCAATTGCGATGTAAATATTGAGCGGTTAATTTTTTAATCCGCGTTAAAGCCTGCTTTTCTGTTTTACCAAATTGATTAAAATCAATCTCCGGCGCGGATGGTAAACCCATCTGACCACTTTGACTTAGATGAGCTTTAACAAATTTCTGTAAGTCTTCTTTAATAATGCGACCTTTTTGTCCGGTACCGCTAATTTTATTCAGATCGAGCCCAAACTCACGTGCTAAACGTCGCACACCAGGCCCGGCATGGATATCTTCTTCGTCATCCTTCTCTTCTTCTTGTATTTCGTCCTTTAACTCTGCCGATCGAGATGAAATATTTATATTTTTATTTGATAATTCTGATCCAGCCATTTTAGTGCTTGTATCTGGGGTAGATTTTTTTTCTACCTCCGCTGGTGCAGCCGAAGTCGCACTCGCTTTTTCAGTGGAGGAACTCGCGTCTGCAGTTTCTAAAATAGCAATCAAATCACCTTTAGTGACTTTATCGCCTACTTTGACTTTCAACTCTTTTAGCTTTCCGGCTAAAGGCGATGGAATATCCATCGATGCTTTATCACTTTCTAATGTAATGAGCGCATCTTCTACCGCAATATCTTGTCCTACTTTAGCGGGTATTTCGATAATAGCCGCAGCCGCCACATTACCTAAATCTGGAACATGTATTTCTTTTAAACTAGACAAACGTTTTCTCCTCAATGCTCTTCGCACTTGAATTTTTACCTTTGTTACCGCTCAATTTGCAATCCTCATGTATATTCATACACAAATAATAAACGTTAAATGGTAAAAGGATTTGGCTTTTCAGAATCAATCGCATATTTTTTAAAGGCCTGTTCGATTTGGGTCGTACTGACTGAACCTTCTGCCATCAAGGCATGTAAACTGGCTATCACAATGTAGTAACGATTCACTTCAAAAAACTGACGCAATTGCTCGCGCGTATCACTCCGCCCATATCCATCGGTTCCTAATACCACATAAGGAGCTTTAACAAACCCGCGAATTTGATCGGCATTTAAGCGTATGTAATCCGTTGCAGCAATCACTGGTCCTATTCGATCCTGTAAACATTGCGCCACATAACTCTGTTGTTCGGGTTCGTTAGGATGTAATAAATTATGTCGCTCAATGCTTAAGGCTTGTTTACGACACTCTGAAAAACTGGTGACACTCCAAATATCGGCGGTCACATCAAAATCCGATTTTAATAATTCTGCCGCCGCTATCACTTCATTTAAAATTGTGCCTGAACCTAATAATTGTACGTGTCGTTTACTCGGTTTGGTTTCGGATAATAAATACATTCCCTTAAGAATGCCTTCTTTATGGGCTTCGTTCAATGCAGGATGTGCATAGTTTTCATTCATTAAAGTTAGATAATAAAAACTATTTTCTTGCTCTTGCATCATGCGACGCAAGCCTTCTTGAATAATGACCGCTAATTCATAACCGAAACAAGGATCATAAGCCACACAGTTAGGCACTACCGAAAAAAACAACAGATTATGTCCATCTTGATGTTGTAATCCCTCACCCGCTAAGGTTGTTCTACCCGCTGTGGCACCTAAAATAAATCCGCGCGCTTGCATATCCCCTGCGGCCCAAACAAAATCACCCACCCGTTGATAGCCAAACATGGAGTAATAAATATAAAAAGGGATCATACTTAAATTATTGGTACTATAAGAAGTGGCAGCCGCCATCCAAGAACAAAATGCACCCCCTTCATTAATCCCTTCTTCTAATAATTGACCTTTTTTATCTTCACGGTAATACATTAATTGACCCGCATCGACGGGATCATAGAGTTGACCTACCGGAGAATAAATACCAATCTGACGAAATAAACCTTCCATACCAAATGTACGTGATTCATCAGGTACTATTGGTACAATACGCGGACCTAAGGTTTTGTCCTTTAACAGATGACGCAAAATTTCTACAAATACCATGGTTGTAGAGATTTCGCGTCCTTTAGACCCTTGTAACACATTGTCAAAATTATTTAATGGCGGTGCTATTAAACTTTCGTCAGACCGCATACGACGCGCAGGTAAATATCCACCCAATTTTTTTCGCTGTGCTTTTAAATACTTGATTTCTGGGCTTTTTTCATCAGGACAGTAAAAGCTTAAATTTTCAATATCCGTATCACTCATCGAGAGTTTGAAACGATCACGAAACGTACGTAATTGTTCTTGTGTCATCTTTTTTTGTTGATGCGTAATATTCTGGCCTTCACCCGCCGTGCCCATCCCATATCCTTTAATAGTTTTCGCTAAGATCACTGTTGGCTGACCTTTATGTTCTACTGCCGCTTTATAAGCCGCATAAACTTTTTTAATATCATGACCGCCACGTTTTAAAAGCCATAGTTGTTCATCACTCATATCGGCAACCATAGCTTTTAATTCTGGATATTTCGCAAAAAAATGTTCACGAATGTAAGTACCATCTTTCGCACGGAAATTTTGATATTCACCGTCAAGGGTTTCCATCATTAATTGAGGTAACAAACCTTGCTTATCTTTTTTAAATAATGGATCCCAAGCACTACCCCATAAAACCTTATTGACATTCCAACCTGAACCACGAAATACTCCTTCTAATTCTTGGACTATCTTACCGTTTCCTCGTACGGGCCCATCCAATCGTTGTAAATTACAGTTAATAACAAAAATGAGATTATCTAACTTTTCCCGCGCGGCAATACAGAGCGCGCCGAGTGATTCCGGCTCATCCATTTCTCCATCACCACAAAACATCCACACTTTTCTATCTTTGTTGTCTAATAATCCACGATTTTGTAAATATTTTAAAAAACGTGCTTGGTAAATGGCCTGCATAGGACCTAAGCCCATGGAAACGGTTGGGAATTGCCAAAATTCTGGCATAAGCCAGGGGTGAGGATAAGAAGAAAGACCTTTTCCGCCTATTTCTTGACGAAAAAGGGCTAATTGCTCTTTTGTAAGGCGTCCTTCTAAAAAGGCACGTGCATAAATACCCGGTGAAGAATGGCCTTGAATATACAATAAATCGCCACCGTGTTCAGCATTAACCGCATGAAAAAAATGATTAAAGCCTACTTCATACAAGGTCGCTGCCGAAGCATAGGTCGCTATGTGACCTCCGAGCTCAGAAGAAACTTTACCCGCTTGTAACACCATCATCACAGCGTTCCAACGAATTAACGCGGCAATGCGTTTCTCTAGTTTTTCATCCCCAGGAAAAGACGGCTCTAATTCGACAGGAATCGTATTCACATAAGGTGTGAGATCTGTCGTGAGCTCTAAGCCCCGTTGACGCGCCTTATTGACGAGTTGTTGGATAAGAAATTGTGCCCTATCTGCTCCTTCAAACTTTAAAACAGATAAAAGGGCATCTATCCACTCTTTGGTTTCAAGCGGATCCTTATCTAGATAAGGAGTTTGCTGTGTCATAAGGCTTACCTTTAGAAATTCTTCTATTGATGATTGATTATTTTTTGTACTAACTGTTTAGTGAGCCAATTATAACAGCACGCCCAGCGTCACAGCGAATACGATAATTAAAAAGAGAATTAAATCACGGTCTATGAGTTTTAAAGCGGAACCATAGTTCTCATTCGTAAATTCAGCCGTCTCATCGAGTCCTAAAGCAATGCGCCCACTTTTTTCAATGAGCTCTCGATTAAATGAAACATCTCTTAGCAAATAATCGAAACAAAATTGACTGGTTTGTACAAAATTACCCGCTAAGGCAAACAATATTGAAAATAAACGTACCGGTAACCAATCCAATAACGCTCGAACTTGTTGAGCTGACTTTCCTAAAGCAGGATAACTGGCATGGATGTGTGCAGAACGTTCAACAAGACGATAAACTAATGCGGCGATAGGGCCTAACAAGGCCATCCAAAAAATTACTGCAAACAAGGCTTCATTGGCTTGCCAAAATATTGGCTGATGTATTTGCTTGGTATCAAAAATATTGATGGGGCCCAAACAATAAAAAAGCACCGCGGCACCTATTAAAAAAGCTAATAAACCTTGAATAAAAGCAGCACTTAAAAAATAAATCACGGCCACAGGTATCACAATAGGTAATACGACTAATATTAAAGGGATAAAATATTGCTGTGTCCAAGTTTTATTTTTAGTCATATCATTTATTTTGCTGACATATTCCTCAAACCAATTAAAACGAGCTAAAAAGTTACCTCGATGTAAGAAACGTTCCAATGCTAAGCACAGTAACAGTGTAATAAATGTCATAATCTTCCTCCGGGCATCCTAGCCCTATGTTTAAAAATTATTATTCGGCTTTATACTCTTCGCACAGATGTGAGTATATACTCTTCGCATAGGCGTGAATATATAGTGAAAAGACATAGTTTAGTCTACTCGCATCTTTTCATTCAAGGCCAAAGGTGTAGGATAACGTAATACGACCCAATAAGATGAACCCACAAATGTCAAAATAGTGACCGCTTGGATCAAATAGCTTGCTTTATCGCCGATTAAGGCCGGTGTCGTTTCAGCGGCTAAATAAGCAATTAATAAAGAAAATTCGCTGGCTTGTCCTAAACGTACGCCGACTTCACGAGCGATATATTTTTTTTCACCGGACATTTGCAATAATACTTGAAATAACCAGGGTTTAATTAACAACACCAATCCTGCTAATAAGAATGCGGGTATAATGACCATCGGTAAATAATGTAAATCAAAACTTGCGCCTATCGCAAAGAAAAACATAATTAAACAAAAATCACGCAATGGTTTTAAATTATCGGCAATGAAAACCGCAATCGGCCCTTCTGCTATCGATACACCCGCTAAAAAAGCACCTATTTCTGCTGACAAGCCCAATGCACGCGATAATTCCGCTAACCCTAAACACCAACCTAACGCAACTAAAAAAAGATATTCTTGGACACGATCAAAACGAATAAATAATTTACTAATGAAATAGCGTTGGACGACAAATGCAAAAGCAAGCAATGAAGGAAAAGTAATTAAGGTTAAACCCAAATCGGCTAATTTAGAACCGGTTAGATGGGCACCATGCACAAACAACAACATGCCAATGGCTAATAAGTCTTGTAGCAACAACACACTGATCATCGTTTCACCAATCGGCTTATGATGTAACGCGAGTGTGGGCAATAATTTAAGACCGATAATAGTACTCGAAAAAATTAAACTAGCGCCGATTAATAAACTTTCTAAGAGAGTAAAACTAAATAAATAGCCGACTGCAAAACCTATCGTTGTAAACAAAGCACTAAAAACTAAGGTCACAATGGCTGTTTTACGTAAGCTACGATAAAACTCTTGCGGTGTTAAATCCAGACCCACTAAAAATAACAAAAAGATAATGCCCACATCGCCAATGTCGCGTGCTAGAGCCAAGTTTGGCACTAACTTTAAACAACTAGGACCTAATATCAAGCCGAGTAAAATATAAGCAACTAATAAAGATTGACGCGTATACAGTGCTATTGTTGCTAATACGGCCGCACCGGTAAAAATGACAAAAATAGAAAAGACAAAACTTTGATCCATTATTCCTCCAGGCAAAGCAAAGAGGCATTACCTCCCACCGCCGTCGTATTGATGGATAATGAACGTTCTAAACACAGACGAGGTAAATAATGCGGTCCGCCTGCCTTAGGTCCTGTTCCAGAAAGACCTTCCCCACCAAAAGGTTGTACGCCCACCACTGCGCCTATCATAGAACGATTCACATACTGATTTCCGACATGAACCTGGCGCGAAATCAAGTCCACCGTTTGTTGAATCCGACTTTGTATCCCTAAAGTCAAACCATACCCAGTATGGTTGATAGCCTGGATTACTTGCTCACGATCTTTAACGGTATAACGAATTACATGCAAGATAGGACCAAAAACTTCACGTTTTAAAAGATCCAAACTTGTTAACTCAAATAGACTAGGAGCAAAAAAGTTCGTTTGATCCAATCCACTCGGCAGCTTGCATTGATAAAGCAATTTAGCTTCTTGGGACATGCGATCAAAATGTTCCTGTAAGGTTTTCTTCGCCATACTATCGATCACAGGGCCCACATCGGTAAACAACTCACTAGGATCACCCAATTTGAGTTCCGCCATCGCACCACATAGCATTTCAATTAAGGATTCTGCCATTTCTTCTTGGATAAACAATACACGTAATGCGGAACAACGTTGTCCGGCACTACCAAAAGCGGAGTTCAATACGTCAACCACCACTTGTTCCTTAAGTGCCGATGTATCAACGATCATAGCATTCTGTCCACCGGTCTCCGCAATAAAAGGTAAAATTCCACCCTCACGACTAGCTAAACCTTGATTGATTTCACGCGCAGTTTCAGTAGAGCCAGTAAATACAATACCTTTAATCCGAGGATCAAAGGTTATTTTTGGCCCAATAACCGCACCACTCGCAGGTACAAGTTGTAATACATCCCCTGGAATTCCTGCTTCATGTAAAAGTTGTACCGCTGCATTAGCGATTAACGGTGTTTGACTTGCAGGCTTAGCAATCACTGTATTACCCGTTACTAAAGCGGCGGTCACTTGACCAATAAAAATCGCTAACGGAAAATTCCAGGGACTAATACAGGCAATAACCCCTCGACCTTGAAATTTTAACCAATTTTCCTCACCCGTCGGCCCAGGTAATAATTGAGGTATTAAATCTAAGCGCGCGCGCATGGCATAATAACGACAAAAATCTACGGCTTCTCGTACTTCAGCCAGTGCATCATTGAGTGTTTTACCCGCCTCTTTGATCGCTAGCGCCATAAATTCACTTAAGCGTTGCTCAAAAAGATCCGCAGCACGCTCTAAACAAGTCGCACGTGTTTCTATCGGTGTATTTGCCCAAGTAAAATTTATTTGATGCGCGTTGCTTATCGCCTGTTCCAATTGTTCGACACTCGCTAAACTAACATGTCCAACGATTTCCTGTGGATTAGCCGGATTGTTGATAGCCCGTGTTTTCTCGCCATCGACTAAAACACCTTTAATCAAAGGTCCCGCGATATAAGACTTTTTAGAGGCTATGTCTATTTGACTGGCCAGTGGTTCCCAGGTTTCACTATCTGAAAAATCGATACCTCGAGAATTTTTGCGGCCGGGTCCATAAATATCTCTTGGTAAAGGAATTTTAGGATGTGGAATGACTTTCAATTGAGATAATTTTTGTACTGGATCTTCTAACATTTCTTCGATAGGAATAGCCGGATCAATAATACGATTCACAAATGAAGTATTCGCGCCATTTTCTAACAAACGTCTCACCAAATAGGCAAGTAAATCTTCATACCCGCCTACCGGTGCATACACACGACAAGGAATATTAAGATGCTTAGAACCTACGATATGATCATATAAGGTATAACCCATACCATGTAAGCATTGCATCTCAAAATCTCGATTCTTTCCAGCCAACTCGAGTATCGTTGCTAAGGTATAAGCATTATGTGTCGCAAACTGCGGATAGATTTGTGCAGCGTGTTCCAGTAATTTTTTTGCACAGGCAACAAAACAAACATCCGTTGCCGCTTTACGCGTAAAGACCGGATAGCCTTGCAATCCTTTTAATTGTGCATTTTTGATTTCGGTATCCCAATAAGCCCCTTTAATTAATCGAACCATCCAACGTTTATTTTGTTTTTTTGCTAGATCAACTAACCAATCAATAACAAAAGGGGCTCGTTTTTGATAAGCTTGCACCGCCAAACCAAATCCTTCCCAATGCGCTAAATCGGGATCACAAAATACTGCAGCAATAATATCTAAGGAAATATCCAAACGATCAGCTTCTTCGGCATCCACTGTCAGTGTCAGGTTATTCGCTTTCGCTGCTAAAGCTAATATTTTTAACTGCTTAATTAAAAAAGGAACCACCACTTCTTTTTTAGCAAATTCATATCGTGGATGCAGCGCAGACAATTTAACTGAAATACCAGGTGCATCGTTTAAAGATTTGCTTGATGCCGCCTTACCAATCGCAGTGATTGCAGTGTAATAGGCTCGAAAATAACGTTCCGCATCTTTTTCGGTACGTGCCGCCTCACCTAACATATCGTAAGAAAAACAATAGCCTTTCGCTTCATAGGCTTTAGCACGTTTGAGCGCTTCATCAATTCCTTGCCCCATGACAAATTGACGACCTAATACCTGCATGGCTTGTTTGACTGTCTTACGGATAATAGGTGCACTACTTCGACTGACAAAGCGGCGCAATACATTACCCAAACTACCCGCTTGATCCGATTGTAATAATTTTCCTGTTAAAACAAGGCCCCAAGTGCTGGCATTAACAAAAAAAGAAGTACTTTGACCTAGGTGTGAAGCCCAATCGGCATGAGTAATTTTATCTTTTAATAAGGCATCGATAGTCTTGCTATCAGGTATACGTAACAATGCTTCTGCCAAGCACATCAATGCAATCCCTTCTTCACTCGATAAATCGTATTCGTATAAAAAAGCGTCTAAGCCACCTTTCGATAAACGCTGCTTACGAATTTGATCAATTAATTGAGCAGCACATTGTGAAATTTTTTGTATCGCTTGACGAGGTAAAGCAGCTTGTTGTAATAACTGTTTAACACACGTCGTTTCATCTGCATAATAAGCTTGCGCAATAGCCAATCTTAACGGATTTTTTTTAACTGATATTAAGGGAACCGACATTTGAGCCTCTATAAAATTCCGAAAAATTATTTTTTTTTATTTACTCTGCACTTGAATTTTTTGCCTGCATTGTCGCTCGACTCGTAATTTTCATGTAGTTAATACATTCCGGTTACTTCACTACGCGACATTTTACCAACAATCTAATTGTGAGTATTTTAAAAGCATTAACCAACGTTCTATGCAGAATAATTCATATCCGTTGTCTTTTAAATGACTACTAATCGTACATAAGTTCATCAAGCGGGGTTTGAGCAGTTGAGCCTCCATTTTGCATCAACTCACATAATACATCCGTAATGCAAAGATAGCGTAAACTATTAGGGGTTACTTCATCAAAGCTTGCTTTCACTCCTAATAAAGATTGCTCTATTTCATCAAAACTAACACCAATTCCATAACCTAAACAGAGCGAGCAGAGTTGATCCGCACGGCGCGCAATTGCTGGTAACAATCCTACCTCAGAAAAAACCTCATCATAGGTAATGGGCCTACCCTTCAGTGTAAAATTGACCTTTAATGCCATAGCAATGGAATGTAGTGCTCTTTTTAATTCCATGTCACTTCTACTCCTTCCACCACGGAATAGCCATCTTACGCGGGCCGGCTAACACCGTTCGTAACCAACGTAAAAAAACCGTAACAGAAAAGCCATAGTGCTCTAATAAACCAAAAAACGCCATGGCGACTATTGCTAATAGAAAGCTCCAAACGCGAATATGCAATAAAAATAAAAGTAACGGGAAAGCCGAACGCGCATCGATTAAAAAGAATCGCGGTATACGCGCCGAATCACGCCAATGTGCTGCTGTAGGAACCCGTGCCATAAATAGTCCTATGACCTAGTTTGGTTAATATTCTATCATTTATGCCGGGAATCATACAGCAACTGACTACAAATTTAAAGTTGAGAAATGTCAGGTAGTCATCGAGTTAGCTTGCTATCCTAGTGATGATTTAAAATGAGTATTTTAAACTATCCGTTTGCACTCAGGTTTAATTAATAAATTTTATGATTCGCTTGACTCAACTTTAACTAAACGCTTTAATACGCAACCTAACGTCAAGTTTACGAAAAATAGAATCTGCACCAAAAAACGTCAACCTGGCCGAATAGCTCAGTCGGTAGAGCAGAAGACTGAAAATCTTTGTGTCGGTGGTTCGATTCCACCTTCGGCCACCAGAATAATCAAGTAAAATAAATAAACTAACAAACTTCTCTACAACTTCAAGTTTCTACTTACCAAATTCACATTTTCAAGCTGAACAATTGGATACATAAAAATAGATTTATATTTCGTTTCTAATTAATTTTAAACCTTGTTGGAGAGATACTTATCCATTAGATTTAAAACCTAACTCCGCATGACTTTCTATATATTGGCTTCCTTAACTAGGGTCTAAAGAAGAGCCCATTACTATTTTCCCGTTCTTGTGACGACGTTGCTTCTTTGGATGTTTGATTTGAAGTTCTGTTTTGTGCCAACATTAGTTGTCTTAATTTCTCAATTTCTTCTTTCATCTCCTTTCGCTCTTGCGCGCGTTTTGCTGCCGCTTCTTCTCGCTCTTTTCTCATCTGTGCAATCTCTTTTCCTACTTGTGCAAGCTCTGCTCTAAAGGCTTTACGATCACGTTCTATTTCGTCTAATATTTTTTGAATCTCCGCTTCACATTGAGGAGCATAGGTTTTTAGTATTTCTAAACCGTCTTTCACTGCCTCACGTGAAATTTCTGAGAATTGCCTAAATTGTCGAAAAAACTCTGTCTGTATCTGGCTTAAATCCTCGTTTCCATTTGATTTGTCCGGGTGAAATAACAAAACACTGCTGCGAAAAAACTTCATTAAGCGGCGTTGCAGATCTTCTGAGCATTCTATCGCTACCTTGTAGTTAACATTACCTTGCCTAGCTTTACTGATCAATTGTTGATACCCTTGTATCTGTGGTTCTATCAACATCTTTATACTATTGAGATTTTCTTCTAATAATGTTTTTATCTCGATACACGCTTCAGGCCTTCCTTCCTCTAGCAAGCTCGCTATCCTTTGTCGTTGAAAAAAAACCCAATTACCTACTTTGCCCATATCACCAAGATGCGCTTTTCCTGTAAGACACAGACGCGACATATTTCTTGTGACAGTAACAGGGGCAGGGCCTACATAAACCAGTTCATGTCTATCCGATACAATAACACTTTGAACACTTTGTTCTGTGGCCTCATCTGCCGTAATAACTGTTGCTGCCCCTTCATTCCTAACATTGGCTTGTTCGGAGGGTAATGGATATAACAGATAATCACGCATCACTTTAACTAATCCTTGATATTCTTTTTTAATTCGACACCGCAGGCGAATTTGATCCTCTTTTGTTGTTATCTTTTTTAATTTTTTTTCCAAACGCTTTAAAAACTCTTGTTCTTTTTTTTTCTCATACTGACTTAATACGGATGGAAACCGATTTTGTAGCCATTTTAAATCACCCGCATGTTTTTCCAATGTCTTTTCACAGTGCTTCGTATTTTCATCAAGCCAGTTTACTAGCTCTGCCAATAGGGTTCGCTCTTGTTCGTTTCTTTTCAAAACAGAAACAACATAATTATGTTGTTTCTGCACTTCACCAAAGGCAAGACAGCGTTGATAATAAGACCATACCTTGCGCTTGTTATTAATCCCAGTCAATAAACCCAACCACCATCGTTGCCAAAAAGGTCTCCTCCAATAAGCTTGTACCTCAGCTTGCAATGTTTGCGGTTCTAAGTTAAATAATCGCAAGTTATTTAGACTAGTTTCATCTCGCTTCCATAAGGGGCGCTCTTCGGTTAATTTTGGAACAATAAAAAAAAACGTGCTCCACCTTTTATTGCGCCACCACGACATCCATGTAAAGGGCTTTTTAGCGAGGCGCTGTTCTATGTTCTGCAATAAGCTATTTAGCATCCTCTCTTTGAATAACATCCTCCTTCAACCATATTACCGTCTACCAAAAAAATATGCGCTGTCTCCTGGTCTTTCCTGCTCTTGTGACGACGTTGCTTCTTTCGATGTTTGATTTGAAGTTCTGTTTTGTGCCAACATTAGTTGTCTTAATTTCTCAATTTCTTCTTTCATCTCCTTTCGCTCTTGTGCTCGTTTTGCTTCTGCCTCCTCTCTTTCTTGCGCGCGTTTTGCTGCCGCTTCTTCTCGCTCTTTTCTCATCTGTGCAATCTCTTTTCCTACTTGTGCAAGTTCGGTTCTAAATGCTTTACGATCACGTTCTATTTCGTCTAATATTTTTTGAATCTCCGCTTCACATTGAGGAGCATAGGTTTTTAGTATTTCTAAACCGTCTTTCACTGCCTCACGTGAAATTTCTGAGAATTGCCTAAATTGTCGAAAAAACTCTGTCTGTATCTGGCTTAAATCCTTGTTTCCATTTGATTTGTCTGGATGAAATAACAAAACACTGCTGCGAAAAAACTTCATTAAGCGGCGTTGCAGATCTTCTGAGCATTCTATCGCTACCTTGTAGTTAACATTACCTTGCCTAGCTTTATTGATCAATTGTTGATACCCCTGTATCTGCGGTTCTATCAACATCTTTATGCTATTTAGACTTTGCTCTAATAATGTTTTTATCTCGATACACGCTTCAGGCTTTCCTTCCTCTAGCAAGCTCGCTATCCTTTGTCGTTGAAAAAAAACCCAATTACCTACTTTGCCCATATCACCAAGATGCGCTTTTCCTGTAAGACACAGACGCGACATATTTCTTGTGACAGTAACAGGGGCAGGGCCTACATAAACCAGTTCATGTCTATCCGATACAATAACACTTTGTTCTGTGACCTCATCTGCCGTAATAACTGTTGCTGCCCCTTCATTCCTAACATTGGCTTGTTCGGAGGGTAATGGATATAACAGATAATCACGCATCACTTTAACTAATCCTTGATATTCTTTTTTAATTCGACACCGCAGGCGAATTTGATCCTCTTTTGTTGTTATCTTTTTTAATTTTTTTTCCAAACGCTTTAAAAACTCTTGTTCTTTTTTTTTCTCATACTGACTTAATACGGATGGAAACTGATTTTGTAGCCATTTTAAATCACCTGCATGTTTTTCCAATGTCTTTTCACAGTGCTTCGTATTTTCATCAAGCCAGTTTACTAGCTCTGCCAATAGGGTTCGCTCTTGTTCGCTCCTTTTCAAAACAGAAACAAAATAAGAATGTTGTTTCTGCACTTCACCAAAGGCAAGACAGCGTTGATAATAAGACCATACCTTGCGCTTGTTATTAATCCCAGTCAATAAACCCAACCACCATCGTTGCCAAAAAGATTTCCTCCAATAAGCTTGTATCTCAGCTTGCAATACTTGTGGTTCTAAGTTAAATAATCGCAAGTTATTTAGACTAGTTTCATCTCGCTTCCATAAGGGGCGCTCTTCGGTTAATTTTGGAACAATAAAAAAAAACGTGTTCCACCTTTTATTGCGCCACCACGACATCCATGTAAAGGGCTTTTTAGCGAGGCGCTGTTCTATGTTCTGCAATAAGCTATTTAGCATCCTCTCTTTGAATAACATCCTCCTTCAACCATATTACCGTCTACCAAAAAAATACGCGTTGTCTCCTGATCTTTCCTGCTCTTGTGATGACGTTGCTTCTTTAGATGTTTGATTTGAAGTTCTGTTTTGTGCCAACATTAGTTGTCTTAATCTCTCAATTTCTTCTTTCATCTTCTTTTGTTCTTGTGCGTAGCTTTCCTCTCGCTCCTTTTGTTCTTGGGCATGCCTCTGGCGCTCTTGTTCACGCGCCTCGCGCTCTTTTGCAAGATCTGCTTTCATTTTTTCAAGATTCTCATTGTCTTTCTCACGACCGTCTGTAAAATAATTGATACTTTTATTTTTCTCACGGTAATAAAGCTCTCTTTGATGAAACTTTAATTGTTTATTAAGCTCCTTTCCTAAAAGTAATAAGTCATCATGCAATTTGGATCGACCTAAAAAACCACGATTTGCTTTGCTTGAATCCTCCAATAGTTGCTCTAAAATTTCTTGCGCTTCAAACAAGGAGTCATAAGTCACTTTTTTTCCCGCAGCGTCGTCCGTAGCCACTTTGATATACAACGCTAAATTATGGAAACTTTGTGCACATTCCTCCTGCCTGTCCTGAAAATTAGACATGACTCCATTTAATAAGCGCAACAGTTTTGGCTGTTTTTTTCTCTTTTCTAAAATTTTAAAATAAGCGTTTAAATGTAGCGTTAAACTATCACAAATAGACTTTAATTTTTCATAAGGACTTAACATTCTTACGGCTGGGACTAAGACATTTAAGTCTTTTTTTAGATGGTGAATCACTACTTCTTGCCAAGGACCCTCCATTTCAAACAAGCGTACTAAGAAAGGTTTCTCTATACCTTCTGGAGGAGATTCGAACAAATCCGCTTTGGATTCCAGCAAACGCTGAATTATTTGCGTATCTCTTATTTCTAAGCCTCTCTCCAATAAAAGATAACCCACTGTGTTAGTACTGCCTAGAACTAACTCGCCCAAATGAAGTTGAACCAAAGAAGAAAATTCTTTCATGTATTCTTTATGATTTGGATAAACTTCAGGTAATACGTAAGAGTCTTTTAACCACGTTACTTTTTCAGTGTCGGTAATGGCAAGTGTTCCCTGATTACTTAATAAAAAATTAATCCGCCTCATTAATAGCGCTTGTTTTTTTTCCTCTCCGTCATCTACCATACGATCTGGGTGTTCGAGCTGAACTTTTTCTCTCTCAACTAAGGTCTGGAACGCGACCTCTAGTAGCCGAGCTTGTGATAATCGTTCCTCCTTAAATCGGACTTGACAAGGTTTCGATAAGCGTTGATTAAGTTGATTATAAGCGTCTATTAATACCCAATTATCAATAGGCGCGGCTATATTAATCTCTTTGATTCGGTAATTTTCATCCAGTAATTTTGATAAAACCGAATAAGTGCCTTCATTAAATTGCGTATTGCCAAAATTTACGCATTCTAAATTCGGATGTACTGATAAAGCCTGGCTAAGCTCCAACCAGTCCTTAGCACTGGCATCACTTATTTCAAGATGTAAAATTTTTAAGTGTACGTTTCGAGATAAAAAATTAACTAATGCCGTTAAACTGTTGGATAAAGAAAATGGCTTTAAACTGAGTTCTTCTAACGATGTTCCAGTAGGTTCGGCTAAACTATTTAATAAAGAAGTATGAAAATTGGCGCATAAATAATGTGGAGCCCCATAACGAAGAAAGAATACCCAATCGATTTTAATCGAGCTCCAGGTATCTGATTGACTTAATAAATCCCACAAAACACATTCAAGCAGTCTTTCTGATGAATCGCTGTTGGGATCATTAAACCTTAAGTTCGTATTGGGTTCATTCGTCAATCTGGCCATTTGAAAGAGAGCCACATCAGGAACTCGAGAATTCCAATTGCGTTGCGCATGTTCTGTTATAGCACCGGCCATAATCCGTTCAGGTCTCGGCAAATAGCCTCGGATAAACTGAACATTACTTAAATGAAATTGATAAGGAAGTATTTCAGGTTTGTCTATTTTAAGAAATTTCGCGCAAAGTTTAAGTTTCTCGATCTGCTCAGTATATAATTCTGTATCTAATCCAAAAAAACCATCTTGTTTAAATCTATCGAGTGCTTCACTAAAGGTTGGCATTATTAATTCCTTTTATTGTTGATTATCCTTATTTACTATTTTCCTAAAGTATAATTTATTTTTTAAATATTGAATAGATCCATAATTAAAAACTAATTATTTTATTTAAATAGGATTGGTTGATTATTAAAACTTCTATTGCTAAAAATTTAAAACTCATTTTAGAACATCCTTAAACACTAGAGGTGCGAAACTCCTGAGATGGAACTTTGAGTAGTTGCCAAGCTATGACCAATAATTTTAATACCCCTCTAGACATTGCTTTTAACGGATAGATAACACAGAAACCTAAGAGAAAAACTATTCTTTGATAAATGTATTGATCATGCTGATATTCTTTTCTGTAAAAAGGTTTATGCAGAACATGATCAATACCCACTTCTTTATATTTCTCCTTTACTTTTTCTTCAGCATGAGCCGTAAAAGCAAAGATTGGAAGATAGGGCTTATTATTTTCTTGCTCCCATTGACGATAAAGCCTTGCAACTTCCGTTCCTTCTAAATCAGGTAAACCTATATCGAGTAATACCCAAGCAAATGATTGACTTTGTAAAATTTTTAAAGCTACTTTACCTTCAGTAACCGCATTAACTTTATAAACTAAATTAACAAGTCTATTTTTTACTGGATGAAGTACTAAATTATTATCTTCAACGACTAATATAGATTCTGTTCCTTTATTTGTTTCTGGCCAGACATGGATTGCTTTAATGTTTCATGTGATGGTTCTATAGGTTTCTCAGCTAAAGGAAAATTAAATACCAAAGTAAAGCAACTTCCTTTGTCTTCTTGGCTAGTCACTTTTATGGTTCCATTTAAAAGCTCTACCGCTTTCTTGACTAAAAATAAACCAATACCATAACCAGAGTATACTGCTTGATAAGAGGGATGTGCCCGATAAAAACGATCAAATATTTTATCGAGGTTATCGTTAGCAATACCAATTCCGGTATCGCTAATATACATTTCTATTTTTGCCTGCCCATTTTTAATAGCTAAAAGATTGATCTCTAAGCTAATCTTCCCTTCGTTAGTAAATTTTATGGCGTTTGACAAAAGATTAAGTAAAATTCTTTTTAGCTTAATGCGATCACCAATAATGAAAGGTAAATTAGAATCTAATATCCATTCAAATTTTAAATTTTTAGCAATGACAGCGGGTTGCATCAGATCATATAATTCTTTGGTAAGAAATGATAAATCAATGCGATCTTCTGTCAATAAATCTTCCTTATGTTCTGTCGAAATGACTTCCAAGACAGCATTCAATAATTCCAAAAGTTGCCTGCTAGCATCCAAGATCCAAAGTCCATATTGCTTATCTTGGGCACTTGTACCTTGATCTGCTTGAATACCTGAAATACCAATAATACCGGCTAAGGGAGTTCTTAAATCATGCGCCATATTCATGATAAATTGTTGTTTAGCTAACTCTGCTTGTTTACTCGCTGTAATATCTAAAGAGATTCCAATAATACCTATTACCTTTTTATTGTTAGGATCATAGAGTGGAATCTTTCGAGATAAAAATATTGTTTTTACCCCTTTATAATTATTTACAATTTCTTCGATACAATATTCCTTTTGTGTTTGCATGACTTGCTTATCAATTTGTTGTAAATGGATAGCTTGTTCTTTCCAAGGCAAATCAAAATCAGTTTTACCAATCAAATCATTGCCGGTTTTATACCCTAAAAAAATAGCCTGTGCATCATTTGATCCTTGATAAACACCCTGGGCATCCTTCCAATAAATATGTCCGGGGGCTTTTGCTAAAATATTTAATAAATTTTCATAGGTTGTTATTGTACTCATGTTCACTTTCCTTAAAACAACGCGGAAATATTGGTTAGTTTTTATTGAGAAAAATATAAACCTAAGGAGTAGCGTCTAAAAAAAGTCGCTTTTTTTTCTAAATCTTGATGGACTTGATGACTAGGCAATTGAGTCTCATTTAAAGAGATACTTCTAAAAAAAAGAGGCTTAATTGATTCGTTTGATTTAGATTCAATATTTTTCTTTTTTTTATTACTCTTGGTAGGTCGCAAATTGAGCCAATGGAAAGTATGATCTTTTGCTCTGTGATTTTCATTAATATGTCGAATAGCATAGGCGAGTATGTCGGTTACCGCTCCAGGATAAACTATAGCTAGGTTATTCTTATCTTTTGCTAGCACTTTAAAGACAGCACATTCTTCTATAAGAAATTGACGAGAATTTGCCTCTGCTTTTTGGGAGTCAGTGCCTAAATTTACTCTAGAAAAACGATTAGTATACTCTTTTGAAGAAATAGACAGCGCTTTTTCAAAAGCCACATTTTCTTTATCTAGTTTTTTAGTTTCATGAAGATAGTATTCAAAATCTTTATCTTCTTTTAAAGTTTCCCAGCGAACAAATTCATAGCTGATATTTAGATTGGAAAAGAGCGGCTTATATTTACTAGTCCATTCTTCTCCTCTCTTGACAGATTCAGTAAAAGCTTGCTTAGGCTCAATATTGTCATCCACTTCAATATTATATCGCTGGAGAGTATCCGCCACTACAATAAGAGTTTTTTTTGGTTTAACTGCCTTAACAAAATTGACAAAACGCTCAACCCATTTATTTTCAAACTTTTCTTTCCCCACACTGACAAGGTAAATGATATTCCTTTCATTAAAAAAAACTCCATTTAATTGATAATTCGGAAAATTTCCACAATGTGCAATTCTAAAACTAGGAGATTTTTTATTATCTTTTTTTGATGTTCCTATCATTTTTTTATACCTATAATTCTGAACACATTAAAAAAAGCCTCTTTTATGTTAAATGAGGGCGTTGTTAATATATTTTATCATTTATTTTTTATAACTTAATTCTTTACTATAACTATTTTTTACTAGATATTTTTCTGTTAAAAATATAATTTTCTAAAGGTTAAAATGCCGAAACATATTTACGTAAACTTTTAAAAGCACTACGAGTGACTAATAAATCGGCAACTAATTGATTAAAATGATCGTATTCTACATCGAGAATTTCTGTTTTATTCTCACGTAAGGCTGTAACAGACGCTACCCTTATTTAAGCGCGTATCTTTATCATCTCTCGATTTAAATATAATAAAGAAATAATCACTTATTCAAAATATAGATTGATTATTACCGTTTTAGACAGGTTGAGATAAACTTCTTTTACTAAATCACAAATAAGAAAAATAAGAAGTGACGATTTATATTCATCAACCACATGACTCATTTTTTCGAAACTATCTTACCGATATCAACATGGCAAAAACCTTTTTCCAGGTTTATTTGCCAGAAGATATAAAGATCTTATGTGATCTTTCTTCTTTAAGGCTTGAAGCTGGTTCTTTTGTCGAAAAGAACTTACGAAAGCATTTTTCTGATATTTTATATTCTGTACAGATGAAAGAAGAGAAAGGTTATCTCTATCCATTAATTGAACATGAAACGACTCCTGAGAAAATGACTCCTTTTAAAATTTCTCGATATGTTCATGCAATTATGGATCAACATCTAAAACAAGGTCACCCTGACTTGCCCATTGTAGTGCCAATTTTATATTATCGTGGCAAAGTGACTCCTTATCCATATAAAGGTAATATTTTTGATTGCTTCGGAAAAAATAAAGCGCTTGCTGAAAAGGTTTATTTAAGGCCTTATCCTGTTATCGATATAGCCTCTATGTCAGACGATAAGATAAGAGGGCATGGAAATATAGCTATTCTCGATTTTGCTCAAAAATACTCTACCTTAAATCGAGATATACAAGACTGGATAGAAAATATAGTGGAAGAGCTCGAAAAGGGGTATCTGACCAGTGAACAATGCCAAACTTTACTGTATTATACCTTTAGAGAGGCGGATACTTATGACGTTAAAAAGCTGCTAGAAAAGCTACAAAATATTCGAATCTATGAGGAAGCTATCATGAGTGTTGCACAAAAAATTGAACAGCAAGGTTTACAGAGAGGTCTACAACAAGGCCGACATGAAGGTGAGTTATCGCTTGCTAAAAAACTGCTTAATCAAGGGATCGATTTGGATCTTATCAAGAATGCCGGTGGCTTTTCTGAGCAAGAATTAATCGAATTAGAAAAAGCCTAGTTGTTTTAACTATAGAAGATTACCGTATAAAGGGGTTTTTACCCTTCTGCTACCTGCCATTAATTACTACATTGACAAATCACCGCATTAAATGCCTCCTACCCTATTTTTAGGTTAAGTAAATGCCGTTAAAATACTCAAAAAGCTCCAAAAAGCTTTACCAAAACCTACGCGTAACCTATTGATTTTAAAGGGCTCCATAGGCAATAAAACAACCCTCTGCTCATATTTGATAAATGCACGTGGGTATCTCATTATTTTGACTGACTAATTTTCTCCTTTTTAAGAAAAAATCAGTATTTGGTTTTCTATTTTGTTCTTCCCTATAGTTGATACTATTTGGATTAATACCTAGCTTTTCGCATTCTATATTAATCTGTTTAAAAAATTCACCTTGTTGATCCATTAACTGCTTAAAGTTACCCTCTTCAATTATTTTTCCACCTTTCATATATATAATTTTATCTACGTTAATAATACTGCTTAAACGATGCGTTACAATTAACACCGTACACCCCGTAGTCAACCTATCGAGATTATCCATAATTTCCCTTTCGGTTTGTATGTCTAAAGCTGAAGTGGCTTCATCTAATACAAATATAAAGCCTGCTTTTAAAATGGCGCGCGCAATGGCTACACGCTGTTGTTGACCACCCGATAGTTTTTCTCCTTTCTCACCTAAGTTAACCTCAAGCCCATTAGTATCAACGTAATTTTGTAGTTCAACCTGCTGAGTAACTGCTGTTATTTCTTCAATCGTTGCTGATAAATGACCATAACGAATATTCTCAGCCAAACTATCATTAAATAAATCAGAATTTTGTGAAACAATAGAAATTTCTGAACGCATTGATTCAGCGCGTAAGTGATTGATATTCACGCCATTGATAGTAATCTCGCCCTGTTCAGGTTTATAAAAGCGCATCAATAATTTTATCAGTGTCGATTTTCCTGATCCACTTTCACCTACGATGGCTGTTTTCTTACCCGGCTCAAACGTAATAGAAATATCGTTAAGTGCGTTTTCTTTTCCGTTATTATATGAAAAACTGATATTTTTAAACTCAATCTTCGGCGCTTTATTAAGAAACAAATCTATTGCCATATCAGCATCTGCAACAGAGGATCGCTTCTCATTAAATTCAGTAATTTTATTGCATTCTATGGATGCAGTGTACAATTTTTCAATGGATTCGAAATTTTGCTTCAAAAGACTTCCTGTCTGCATTAAGAAATAAGTCGATAACGTAAAATCGATAATTTCAATTTCACCTTTCAAAAATCGATAAAGAGAAAAAAGAACCGAAATAGTAAACCCTATCGATTCTATTAAATTACCACGTAATATATTGACTTCATTTTGTATATAACTTTTAATATAAGCTTGTGCCTGTGCATCCAGCTTATGGCGTACCATTCTAATTTCATACGATACATTATTAAAAAAATGAGCTACTTGATAACGTTTAATGGAATCTAATAAAGCACCATAAGCTTCATATACATTCACTAAAAGCGCTTCGCGTATTTCTCCACTCTTTTTAGCCCCATAACATGCATTGAGTATATGGACAACCGTAAGACTAATCGTTGCCACTCCCATTGGCCAGTCAATATAAAATAAACCCCCTGCAAGTCCTAAAAGACCTATATTGGCGGGAACCAATTGACCAAATAGACTAGGAACAATATCCGCTGCGGATGTGTAAACAGTCGTCATTAACTGAGCAAACTCACCGGTTGGTGTGGATAAATGATCATCTAATTCTAACTCGAATGTTTTCTGTAACATATCGGCTATAATTTCTGACTGCAGATTGGCACGAACACCTGCTAGTAATCTGTTGCGAAAATACGGCAATAGCTTAGATAAAATGAGAGAACTATTTAATATGCCAATGATCAACATATCCTCATCCGTTAATTCAATGGATGAGGATTCTCTTTTTTCATTCTTATAGATATTTTTCGCTACAATAATGGGCACTATATTTAGTGTTGTAGTCAAAATATCAAGAAAAAAAGCCGTACTTAACCTAACTACATTGGACTTATTGCTGTATAAATAGGGATTAATAAATTTTTTTAGGTTTGTTATTTTTTTAAACATAATTATTTCCTTCCAAAGAAATTAATTTGAATTCATATATAGTATTGCTTAGCGAAAAAAATTAGACTAGAGGACCGATCGATTAAAAAGTGTAAGAAATGAACTACCGGTATCCGTCTTTACCGCTTAGAGTGCGTTGGCAATTGTATTTTCATACATAATTTCCGATAGTAACCCATTAATTTAATAAAGGCGTCATCATGACAAATGATTAACAGGCTTCCTTGATATTGTTTTAACGTACTTATTAATAACGTCTTTGATTCCAGATCCAAATGATTATCCGGTTCATCTAATAATAAAAGCGCAGGGGATTCCTTACCGCTAAAAATGCAAGCCAACGCTAGTTTTAATCGTTCCCCACCACTTAACGTATTAACAGGTAGCAAAGCAGCCTCCTTTCTTAATCTAAGTTGGGCCAAAATGGTCCTGTATCGATCGTTAGAACAACCGGGTGATAAACGTTCAAAATTATCAAGCGCACTCGTTTTTCTATCTAAAAAAGAAAAGTGCTGATCCAGCATCGCTATACTGCTAGTCGATGAGATATATCCTGATAATGGCTGCAAAATTCCCATAATCACTTTAAATAAAGTCGATTTTCCCGTACCATTATCACCACAGACCCAAAGATGCTGTCCAAATGGCAAATTAAATGAGATCGGCGTTTGTTGACCATAAGGTAAAACTAAATGCTCAATAATAAGCGACTTCTTTTTTTTATTCTCAATATCAGACATAATAAAAGCTTGGGGTTTAATAATTTCCAGTGCTTCTTTCGCCTGCCGATAGTTTTCAGATGAATGAGCAAGCCGATGTTGATTCAGCATTGACAAGCGTTTGTTAGTCGATTCCGATTGTTCTTTTTTCTTATCTAATATCAATTTTGATTGATTACTGTGTGTTCTGCTCTTACTGCCTGCTGAACGCTTAGCTTCTAGCTTTTCTTGGCTTCTTTGTCTCGCTTTTAGATTCTCTTGATGCACTTTTTCAGTTTGTACAATGCGACGTTCTATAGACAATTCTAATTGCTTTTTAGAAGAAAGATAATCTTCCCAACCTCCACGATAGATATTGAGCCCCAATCCAGTCAGTTCTAATATAATTTTACTTTGTTGTAGCAATAACACATCATGACTAATAATAAGACAAGCCGGATGCGATTTTATCCAAGATAATAGGTATTGCTTTCCTTTTTCATCCAGATGATTGGATGGCTCATCTAAAATATAAAAATCATGCTTTTCACGATGTAGCGCTAAAAGCGATAAACGAGTTTGCTCTCCTCCGCTCAACTGATTAAATGGCACATATAAAATATCTTTTGAAAGCCCATAAGCTTGCAGCTCTTTTTCTATAAGCAATTGAATATCCCATCTACCCTCTAATAAGTTAAGGTCCGTTTGTTCAACAAAGCCTTTTTTAATACGATTTAAGGCCATAAGATATTTTTCGATACCTAATTTTTCAGCAACAGCACCCTTAAATGGATCCAATCCTTGTGGTAAATAACCCACACTGCCGAAATGTTTAACCTGCTTAGAGGGCTTAGCCAGTAATGTGGCAAGTATGGACTTACCACAGCCATTTCTACCAATTAGAAAATAGCTTGTATTATTAAGTGTTAATCGAAGGTCAGTGAATAAATCAAGCGATTGCCTATCTAACTGACAAGTTAGATTAGACGCTTCAATCATGACTCGAGACATGAAGGATCTAGGCCGTTGTACTCAATGCCACTCTCTTTTTTTTCAAAAAAAGTAATAATGCAATTAGGCTGGCAAATGAAATAACTTGGAAAAATGCCAGATAACTTATACTCATTAATGTGCTGCCTAATAAAGCCGTGAACATGGCTGAAATCGCACAAATAGAAGCCAAAGAACCTAAAATTAAACCTTTTTGCCTATCATCTGCAATCGAAAGCAAATAAGCCAGCATCGCTGAATAGCCTACCGCATATAAAACTGCCATGATTAAACTGATTAACTGTAACTGTACCCAACTTTCATTGAAGGCTAAAAAAGAAAAACCCGATAATGTAAATAATCCAACACAACTTATTATCAATTGCTTGGGTGATAAATAAGTTTGCACTTTTGGCACAACCAAGCAAAAAGCAACACACATTCCAATACCCACTTCAGTTAATAATAGGCCTATTTTTGCTGAAGATAAGCTGGGCATATACAGTGTCATTCTGGGTAGATATTGATAAAACAAAACCCAAGCGCATTGAAAAAGGAAAAAACCACAAAGGCCATGAAATATCGTTTGTTCTCGTAATAATGCTTTAATTTGTCTAAAAGAGAGCATTAAGTCTAGATTTAAAGTGGTATTTTTAATACTTGATTCTTTAATGTAGCTTAGTAAACCTAAGCAAATCATACTTAAAATAGCTACCCATAAAAAGGGGAGATAGAGTGCATGAGTGAGCGATTGATAATTAAATACGATACTTGAAATAACTGGACCAAACATATAGCCAGACGTAACCGCAAACATAACTAATCCAATACTTGTCATTTTATTTTGTCTACTATCCCTATCAATTAACATCGCTTGCGCAACCGGTATACTACCGGCTGTTAAACCATCAATAATCCGTCCTATTAAAAATAATAGAGGGAATTTAACGATAACTGCGAATGCACAAATTAAATAACCTATTACAGTTCCAATGAGCGATAGTTGTAAGGTCACTTTTCGACCCATATAATCGGATAGTTGGCCTAGGAAAGTAGCGCCGATAATCATAGCGCCAGAAAAGCAAACTAAACTGCCAGCATAATAAAATTGATAGACTAAATTGGAAGTGCTCGAAGTAATAATAGATTGTGCATCACTAGAAAACAATGCGCCTATTAATGGCAACACTAATGACATTCCAATACCATCAATAAACATTATTAAGCATAATGCTATGACACTGATGGTTAAACCGTTTGAACTCCGTTTAGTAGGCATGTTGAAATCCCTTTATGTTTAATATACCGACCATCTAAAAACTTTAAACTTAAGTCGAGATAATGTGATAATTCTGAATGTTCTATAAGCTCAAAAAACAACATCTCTTTAGTGATGAGCGGATAGTTATGATCGCTCAAACGAGATTTAGCCGCTTCGTTGTCAACCGAGCTTCGGGCAGAGATAACATCGGATATAAAAAAAATTTCATACCCTAGTAGCCTCAAATTAAATGCCGATTGAAGCATGCAGATATGTGATTCCGCACCCGCAAAAATCAGCTGTTTTTTATTGAGTGATGATAAATAATCCATGATACATAGCTCGTTATGAACAGAAAAATATTTCTTTTCAAAAACCTTAGCATTTAGCGCGATATCTTGAATATTAGCAATCAAATGACCCAATTTTTTGTGTACGGTCAGTACTATCGGTAAGTTATGTGTTGTAAATAAGTCTACAAGCCATAGACTATCATGTACTAATTGATAAGAATTATGCAGCAGAGGAATTAATTCCAATTGCATATTAAAGAGAATTAAACAAGCTTCATCCTTATTGACTAACATAACATATCCTTAAAATAATAGATCTTTAATAAACCGACCGGATAAATATTGATGTAAATTGAAATACTTGGAAATAATAAAGAGCGCACCTATCACGTGTTCAGCTAATTTTTGCTTTCGCGAATAGATACCCATAAAACTTTTAATTAAATCAAACTGTGCCTTCGCTAAGTAATTATCTTTAAACGGGTAATCTGCTCCAAGGTGATTAGCAATCACTAAACCAGAAACAATTGCACCTTCATGCCCGGTTAACGAATAATCTGTACCACAAAACCATAAATTATCTTTACCTTGAATCCTACTCATTTTATGTTTATGTTGAATATCAATTGGCCTAAGTTTAGGTAATTTCCAGTCTTTTTTGGAAATTATTTTAAGCGGATCAATCCTATCTCTATTATCAAAGCTAACATAGATTGGTTTAACTAAATGTTGATACGCATGTAAATGATGATTTACGCGTGTTAAACTCCCTATTGTCACTGAGTTTGATGGTGTAGCGAGCTGAAATTGACAATATTCATCGGACAATGTTTGGCTACTAACGGCTGCATTATCTGAATGAAGCGTACTTTGCACATCAACATAGTCAAAAGCACTTAAACAGGCCTGTTGCTGTGTACTACTATTTTTAATCAAATTTTTCGCGATATACGCTTGGCAAGCAAAAATAACCTCATCGTAATAATGGTTTACATTATCCGCTAGCGTAACCTTGATACCGTTCGGCATTTTTTCAACTGAAGTCACTTTAGTATTTAGGAAAACTTTCCCCTTCAGGCTTTGCTGAATATTTTTTAAATAAACGTGAATTCCACCTTTTAGCTTCCGCCAGTGGGAAGGCGTAAAAAAAGAAAGTAAATTCATATTAAAAGATAAAGCAAAATAGGTTAATGAATAATCAAGCGATACTTTCTTACACCCTGAAAAAGTACTCATTAACGCCAATAATGCTTTTTCTCTAAATTCATTGGAATATCCTCGACTATCTAAAAAATCTTTCATACTCATTTCTTTAGATTGCTTATCGTTTATGACTTCAATCATGTCTAAGTGAAAACGATTCATTTCATCATACAATTTACTTTTGAGCTTTCCGCCACAATGATTATTACTCCAGTAATCGGTATTAGGTTCGAGAGGATTAAATGCTCTAAACGAAAGTGGTGCGATATAGCTTTCAAGATTAAAGTATTTCAATAACGCTGAAAAATTTGGCGATAAACGCTCATGGTAATATTCAACACCCATATCAACTGATATCTTTTCACCATCAATCGTTAATTCATGCGTATAAGCATGCCCACCCAGATAAGAACCTGCTTCATAAAGTGTGACATCATATTTTTTATTTAAAATCCAGGCAGCGGCACTGCCGGCAGCACCGCCACCAATAATCGCAATTTTTTTCACGCTTCAAATCCTTTGATTATATTTTTCGCAATTAAATTTTTGTCTGTGAGTCTATTTATTAGTTTATTTGATTGTTTAGTCTATGAAGTACAGCCCCGGGACCTATCTCTTTAAATTCTATTGATTGCCATTTTTTCTTAAGATACGAAACTACAGGCTGCCATCGCACCGGCAATATCAACTGATAAGCTAATTCCTCGATTAAATGACTCGTTGTTAATACCTCACCATTAATTGAGGAGATAACTTGCAATTGAAAGTCATTAAATGTTTTTTTAGATAAATAATCTAAGAATGCAACTGAAGCAGGTCTCATATAACGCGAATGAAAAGCCCCACTAACCGGTAATAAAACAGCTTTATAGGATAAATTTTCTAAAAGCGGCTGCAGTTCAATCAGTCGCGCTTGACTTCCGCTTAAAACGATTTGATTGTCAGAATTATAGTTCGCAATATCAATATCATAAAATTCTAGTTTTATTAATTCATCTTCAAACTTGATAAGATCATCGCCCATCACAGCCATCATAGAACCGTTATTGGCTTCCGACATCAATTTCGCTCTTTTAAGCACGATTTCTAAACCTTCTTCAAGTGAAAATACACCTGCGGCCATCAGTGCAGCATACAAACCTAGACTATGTCCCAATAAACAATCCGGTTTATCATCTTCAGAAATAAAAGTGAGTGCCGAAACAAAATAAAGCGCTGGCTGAGTATAGTAAGTCTGGTTAAGTTGATTATTGCTATCATTCAAGCATAGATCAACGATATCATATCCTAATAGCTTAGAAGCACTATCACACTGTTCTGGAAAACGTCCAAATACTGATTTTCCCATTCCTTTTGCTTGTGAACCTTGGCCTGGAAACATGTAAATACGCATCAATACATCCTAATTAAGCTCATAGATTTGTGCTTCCATCATAGACGTTGTATCGCTAAGCTTATTCATAAAATTATTGATTGACGTCTGCACAGAAGTCACTCCTAGCAATTGAATGAGAATCCGTCCATAAACATCACTGAGCTCAATATCAAAGATAAAACTGAGATCACTCATCTGTTTTTTAGGTTTACAGATACAATAAATAGGTTCATTTTCAGGAAAGCGAAAAATAATGATCTTTTCAATATAATAAGGCACCATGATCGTATTATTTTTGTCGTGCGATGGTTTCCTAGATAAAATCGCGCTTTGCAACCCCGCATCAATAATAACGGGTGATAATTTGTAGTTCCAATCTTGATTGACTTCAATTAAAGAATAAATATTATCTTGACTCACATAGGCCCATTTAATCGCTTGAAAGTAATTTCCATAGTCATAACCCATTTCATGGAAGTATTGATATATCTCTCGATTCGTCATAAATCTGCTTTGATTGTCATAGTGACTATTAACTCTATAATCATTCAGTATTTCTTTGCTTAACAGGCCTTCACAATAAATTTTCGTAGCGACTCGTTTATCTTTCAATTGAAAACTAGAATCAGTTATCGATAATTCAAATTTATTTATATCTAAAATGATATTTTTCCATGTGACGGATTGTAAAACATTCGCACTGCTAGTTTCAAGCAATTTTGTAATTGAAAAAGCAGCGGGGGCCATAGGTTGGCCTAAAATAGTATGCTGGCTAACAATACTTTCGTGACGATTAAAACCCGATTCTTTAGCGTCAACCCAATGCCGATGTGTGTCAAAAGCATAGTTTGGAATAGTTGCAATCATTCTATTGGTAAAAAGTTTATCAAAAGGAATAGAATTTCCAGCAACATAAGCATTCATTAATCGCTTTGCTAAAGATAGATCGCTTCGCTGACGATGTAAAAATTCATTCAACACCTCATTACAATCTATAGTCTCAAAGCGTGTACGATCATTATAGAGTTGCTGTAGACTGACATTTAAATTTGAAATTAAGCTGGCTTTGTCCTTCGCTATGAAACCTGTACGATACTTCAGTTGGCTGCGCACATTACAATAACCGTAACTGATTTGAGCTATACTCGCCTGAGTCGTTAAAACAAATTGCCGTAAATCATTAATTTGTGTTTGCAATGACTTCATGCTATGCGCTGAGAGTGGGAATAAATAATAAGATTCTTCCTCTTGTATCGTATTTATAGCATCGCACGCTTCGATGATGACATGTGCATTAGCCCCGCCTGCACCAAATGAACTCACACACGCTCGCATCGGTAAGGTTTCTGGCCAGGTTGTTAGCGATTTGTTGACATAAACAGGACTATCACTTAATTGAAGATGAGGATTTTCGTTAGCACACGCAATATTCGGCACAAGCATTTTATTTTTAAATTGAAGTAATACTTTAACAACCGCTGCCAACCCTGCCGCTGATTCTAAGTGACCTAAATTACCTTTCAGCGATCCTATCGGAATAGATTGTTTTTTAAGCTTAGAAAACGCTTTTGTCAAACCACGAATCTCAATGGAATCACCTAATACTGTCCCCGTACCATGCGCTTCGATATAGCCAATATCACTTTCCTCAAGCTTAGCGCGTCGTAACGCTTTTTGAATCATTGTCGCTTGCGCATCTGGATTGGGAGCCGTATAACCATTTGCTTTACCCCCCGCGTTTACAGCGGAACCCCGTATGACGCCATAAATTTTATCTTGGTGAGCTATCGCATCTTGATACCGCTTGATAACGATAGAAACAATACCTTCTCCATCCACCATGCCATCACTACTTGCTGCAAAAGGTTCACACTGTCCACGAGGTGATAACATATGTAGCTGACATAAATCTTCATATTGCCGCGGATGCACAATTAAATTAACTCCTCCAACGACAGCTATTTCACAGTCACTATTTTTTAAACCTAATATTGCGGTATGCAAAGCAGTAAGCGATGAAGAACAGGCGCTATCGACTGCAAAACTGGGACCATTCCAGTTAAATACATAAGAGGCTCGATTGGCAATAGACCAAAACAATGAACTAGGGTTCCCTTGTGTTTTATCGAGCAATGAAAACCACGAATACCCGTGATTCATGACGCCAACATAACAACCGACTTCTTTTCCAGATAAAGATTCTAGTGATAAACCGGCATCTTGAATGGCATGATAAACGGTTTGTAAAAATAACCGCTCTTGGGGATCCATACGCTCTGCTTCAATGGGCGTAATATTAAAAAAAGCATGATCAAACGCATTGATATCCTCAAGAAATGCACCCACTTGGGTATAGCATTTATCACTTAACGATTCATGCCAGCGTTCTTTCGGTACTTCTGTAAAAGTGCATTTTCCTTCTTTCAGTAAAGACCACAAAGTGTCACAATCTCTCGCCATAGGAAATTGCCCAGAAATTCCTATTATGGCTACATCGTCCTTTAAAAACGCATGCTTTCCCTCATCAATCATTTTTTTTGTAGTCGTGACTTGTGCCCCATCCAAAGCTTCAGAGGTTTTAGCTTCATTGCTCGTTGAATCAATTTTAATCTGTGATAAATAATCCGCCAATAGGTTAATAGTTGGATATTCGAATAATAACGTCGCTGGGACATAACCAAATTTTTTACTCATCGGTGTAATCAGCTCAATGGCAATCAACGAATCAATGCCATATTGATTAAACGGCAAATCATCTTCAATTTCATTGGTTGGTAGCAACATAACCGTAGAGATTAATTCTTTTAACCAGGTTTTAATTGGATGCTGATCGATAGTTTGATGTTTGTTGGTAAGCGGTTTATTTACGTTGCTTAAGGGTGAATAAGCGATATCATGATCTGTTTTTATATTTTTTTTATCGACATAACCTACAATAATATGCTGTCCGCTATCGCCGTGTGTTGCAAGCTCATCAAAGCAACAAGAAGTTAAAACTTCTTGCCATGTCTTTATAGTCAGTAATGGACTATTGGGGATTCGAAAGGGATCATGACTTAACCACCAACCTTCTGTGAGACCAAAAGTTAGCGTCGCAAAATCTTGACATTCCGTAATTTCATTTAAAATAAGAATACCTTTACTACGTAAGGCATGATAAAGATTAGTGATGGTCTTATGGATATCACGAGTCGCATGAATAACGTTTGTCGCAATGATAATATCAAAATAGTTACTTTCTTTATAAGGTTCTTCAACATTATAAATTTCATAATTAATAAAATTATAATTAGAAAAGCGACGCATCGCCTTATTTAAGAAGGCTGCTGATAGATCGGTGTAATAATAACTGACATTATAGTCAGCAATGGCGGGTATGACGATTTGACTCGTACTGCCTGTGCCCGCACCTACTTCTAATATTCTGATCGTTTTATTGCTTAATTTTATTTTTTCACGAATATAGTTAAGCACTGTCTCCGCAACTTGAACATTATAATAATCCGCAACCGGATTATTACGATAAATAGGCTCTACGAGCTCAAAGCTCCCGCTAGGAAATAGTATGGATAAGGCATCTTGCTCTCCCTTGAGTATTCGCGGTAAATGAGCTAAACATTTTTCAAGCAGTGCAATATGCGGTTTCAGTTCAGGGTAGGAAGCTAAGACGGATGTCATAGGAGGCGAATAGGCTGAATCCATTATTGAAATAGCCGCTTGCAATGGTTTATAACGCGGAATTACCTGATCGGGCAACACCAATTGTTGCAATCGGTATTTAGTATAATTATCCAGCGCTTTTATTGAATTTTTATTACGTATGACATCTGCACTGGTCGGATTATATTTATTTACCACTGAGGAAATAAATTTCGGCGTATTATCATTGCTTGATTTTGCATCCAACAGAAAATGGCGTTGAGAATGCTCATCACTCAATTCAATCCCTAAACGCTGTAAGGCAGCACGCGAACCCTTCACAACCGAGATTTGACGAACATCACTTTGCAAAAAGTTTTCGATAATACGCATTCCTTCTTGAACTTCAATGGAAGCAATTTCAAGTTCTTTCATACGGTTACGATAAAAATCATCCGCAACAATACCTACACTTCCCCAAAACCCCCAATTAATTATTTTACTATTTACTAAAAATGCATCATTTAATAAATGCGCCATGGCATCTTTGCAAACACAAGCCGCTGTGTAGTTGGCCTGACCTGAATTCGCGATAAAAGACTGGATCGACGAAAAAAATAAAACAAAATCAAGTTGCCGGAAACGAATGGCATTCATCAAATTAAAAGTACCTTGCACTTTAGGCGCAATAACCTTAATTAATTGTGATGCTGTCATTGTCAAAATAGAAGCATCATCGAGCACTAAAGCGGAATGGATAATGCCATTAATAGTGGGATATCGAGAAAAAAGTTTATCTACGCAAGGTGTCGAGCAAATGTCTATTGTTTCAAAAATAACTGAATGATCTTGGTAGCGTACCTTTTGCTCTGAACTGGGTTCAGACCGTCCCACTAAAATAAGATGGGCATGGTAACGTTGTATAAGATAATCTGCTAACGCAGAACCAATGCCCCCATTTCCACCGATAATCAGGTAGGTTCCTTTTTCTTTAAAACCTTTTTGCGCTAAATTGGGTTGGAACGTGAATGCCTCTAAACCACTGATATAGTATTTATTATTAGCGATATGAATAGGTCCAGTTACACTTTTTTCAATCGTTTGATAAAGAATTCTATTAATATTTTCTTGATTAAAATGATCTAAATTAAATATTCTGATGGTCCAGTGTAGCAGCTCTTTTTGCATGGTTTGGGCAAAGCCAATATAGATGCCATCAAAAGGATGTATCACATGACTCATATAGGGATTATAAAGTGCGCTAGTTGCAACAATATCAAAATGCAATGTAACTGGGTTATTAGCTAATTTTTGTATCAAGGCAAGAAACAAACGATAAGCGGTTTCATCGATCCCTTGGTGCCAACTGGTTTGGCAAGCAAAGAAAACATGAACTGCTTCCGTTTTGTCGATATGCTGTGAAATATCTAAAATCGATGATTCATTCGCTAATAAAAAAATAACCGCATTAGGTAATATTGTGGAAAGCCGATCTTTAAGATGAAATTGATCTCGAGGAATAATAAAAATTAATTTTTTATTGACCGATTTCTTGTCTGAAGAAAAAGAATAAGCGGTCCATTTAGGCGTGAAAATGATCTTATCTGAACACTCAAAGTTCAGTATTAAATTATCAGTTACATTGTCCATTTTGATTTAATTTTTTGTCCATTATTTGTATTATTAAATCACAGTTTTGTAGAACCTGTCATCCTTTTATTAAAGTATTTAAGCAGTTGATGTGAACTAATTGTCCCTGTATTATTAAAATTAATTATATACTCTTCGCACTTGAATTTTTGTCTGCGTTGCCGATCAACTCGCAATCCTCATGTATCTTGTAATACACTCCGGTTGCTCATTTTCACAGCGCCTTGCCAAAAATCCAATTGCTCTGAGTGCATCCTGTTTAGCATGAGTAATAATTAAAAATGGAACATTTAATTAATAATATTTTAGGTGAACGATTCACTCCTTGTGATTTAATAACACCTCCACCTTTTTCAGCCACATTTTTTTTTACCAATGATGAAAAGCTCTATAACCAATCTAAAAAAGCAGCACCGACTTTAACTCGTTTTTATGTCAATGATACGGATGTCTTCTCTAGGGAAAGCCTGCATATTGCTTTAAAAAATTTTCTTTCTTCGCTTGGAAAAAATATAATCTTTGCTTACAAAGAGCAAACCTTGAATCAAAACACATGGCTATCTGCCGCAAAATTTAATTATCAATTACTCGAAATCTTACAATCATTTGCTTGTCGGCTATTATTAGTTTCATCTTCCGATAATATGGCCGCTAGTTTATTTCATGGCAGCGCATTATCTCTAACACAAGAAGTCCCGACGTTTCAGTATTGTCACTTAGAGATTGATAATAGTTTCTGGCAAAACTTCCCTACTTATTTTGAGACGTGTTTCTCGCACGGCTATAAGCAATTTAAGTTACAACAAAATCAATTAGTTTACACACAATGGTCTAGTATCGCATTAGAACCCATTCATCCTCCCTTTCTTCAAGGAAATGTGATTATAACCGGTGGAAATGGTGCTTTAGGACAAATCTTAGCGACGTATTTAAAAAATGAATTTAGCTGTCGAGTTTTTTTAACCGGACGACGTGAATTAGATCCTGCATTTTCTAAACAGCTAAAAATAACCGGCGCTAAAGCTTACTTTAAAGTAGATTGCAGCGCCTATGTTGCAATGAAAGAAATAGCGACTTACCTAGAAAAAAACTACGGAAAAATTACCGGAATCTTCCATCTTGCCGGAACGCTGAACGATAGTTTGTTTAGATCAAAAAAAATAGAAACTTATGTAAAAACATTAACACCAAAAGTCGGTGGTACTTTAGTCATAGAACAATTAGCCAAAGACTTTAAATTGGATTGGGTGATATTATTCTCTTCTCTTTCCGGCATCATTGGCAATATAGGTCAAACCGATTATGCCGCAGCTAACGCTTTTTTAAACGCCATCACCCGCCATAACAACAAAACTAATACGCTAAGCAAATGGTACTCCATCAATTGGGGACTCTGGCAATCAGAGTCAGGCATGCAAATGGAAAACACATCCTTGCTGGAAGCCATGTTACCTCAAAAAGCGTTAGCATCGATGTGCCAGCTATTAGCACAGCAAGTTGAAATAGCCGCTATATACCAAGGAGCCTATAGTCTTGTTGACCAAACAAGTAAAAAAACAGCTTTAACATTAAAAACACAAGCGGATTCTAAATCGCTATCCTTGAAATCAATTGAAGCATGGGTTCACGAAATCATCGTAAAATGTACTAAGCTACGTGATTTAAAAAATCATGACTATCTCTTAGAAAAAGGGGTAGACTCAATCATTGCGATTAATATCGCTGTTCGCATTTCTCAATCACTTTCTCATCGCGAGAATCAAATCAGCATTACTAAAACCTTAGTATTTCAATATGGAACGATAGGCGCTATCGCAAAATTTTTAATTGAAAATTATTATTCTGCTTTAAACGACGTTTTAATACCCACCAAGATGACGGATTCTTTCATAAGTAAGAAAAAAAATAGCTTGCAACCTTCGCTATCAGAAACATTAATAACCGACGATACGGATCGCGAAGAAGATGAAGAAGATATTGCTATTATTGGTATGGCCGGAGAATTTCCTAAAGCAGACAATATTATTGAGTTGTGGCAGCTCCTTAAGGAAGGTCAATCCGCTATTCAAGAAATTCCTTTTTCTCGATGGAATTGGCGGAATTACTTTACTAACGATCCACAAAAATCTGGCGCTAATTATGCAAGACATGGAGGATTCATCACACACGCTGAGATGTTTGATGCTCAGTTTTTTAAAATTTTACCGATCGAAGCAGAAAAAATGGATCCGCAAGCACGCCGTTTATTACATCAAAGCTATTTGGCACTCGCTGATTGTGATTTTTTTTCGAATTTTACTTCCAACGTCGGTGTCTTTATTGCGGCTATGTATGGCCATTATCAAATTTTAGAGTCTCAACAAAAGTTAATTAATAGCTCTTTTGCAGGAATAGCCAATCATCTTTCTCATTACTTTGATTTTAAAGGGCCCAGCCTATCCATTGATACCATGTGTTCTGGTTCTTTAAGCGCACTACACCTAGCCATTAATAGTTTACGTTTAAAAGAATGCAAAGCCGCTTTAGTAGGTGGCGTCAATATCATGTGCCATCCGGGTAAATTTCGATTCTTGAGTGAAGGGAAATTTTTAAGCCCTACCGGTCGCTGCTATAGTTTTGGTATCGGCGCAGATGGCTATGTCCCTGGTGAAGGTGCCATCGCATTAGTCATCAAACCATTCAAACAAGCCCTCGTTGATGAAGATAAGATTTATGGGGTTATAAAAGGGAGTGCATTAAATGCAGTGGGTCGCGGGAGTGCTTTCACCGTTCCTTCTGCTCAATCCCAAGCCATCGTCATTTCTAACGCATTGGAACAAGCCAAACTTTCTGCGAATAAAATCAGCTACGTTGAAGCACATGGCACAGGAACTTCGTTAGGCGATCCGATTGAAATTGAAGGCTTGAATACCGCCTATGGAACAGAAACGCAAACACGATGTGGTATAGGCTCACTGAAAAGTAACATTGGTCATTTAGAATCAGCGGCAGGTTTAGCCTCTATTGTAAAAGTTCTTCTACAAATGCACTACCGCACATTAGTCCCTTCTCTTTTTTGTAGCATTGAAAATCCACAGTTACCTTTAAAAAATAGTCGTTTAAAGCTACAGAAAGAATTGTGTGAATGGAAAACTGAACAGAATTGTCTTTATGCAGGAATTAGTGCCTTTGGTGCAGGAGGATCGAATGCTCACGTCATTTTAAAAAGTCCGCCTCCGTCACATCAACGTAAAGTATTAGCAAAACCCAACAAACTATTTAATCAACAAGCTTATTGGGCAATCGGAATTTTTGATAAAACCGATCCCGTCGTTATTAGAGAGAATATCAACATTAACCCACTATTGCTAACGCCAAATCGTAGCGAATGCTCTCCCCCCTTAGTGCTTGAGCAAGATTCGCCAAAAATATATTTATGTCTTGCTCATCAAATGGCCACTCTCGAAAAAATACTTAATGACACTCATCATCACTGTATTCTATTGGATGAAAATAACGATTGGGAAAAAGCATTACGGTCTCGTATAGCCAGCATAGATTCGCTCAATGTCTTTATTGTTAACCTATGCGCCTACGAAATCAAACCCGATATAAAACAATTTTTTAAATTACATTTTGAGTTCGCTCAATTTGTTTATTCTTTAAATCAAACCTTATACTACCAACATTGCACGCCCTATCGTAGCAATGCCGAACTTGCACACCTTAAATCACTCTCAGCTTTGTTCCGAGTCATCTCTTTAGAGAAGTCTAATTTCCATATGCTGTTGATAGAATCCGATAACTTATTAGCTGACTTAATAGAAAACACTCAAGGTTGCTTCAAAAAAAATGATATTCCTTATCAACACACTATTTTTTCAGAAAAAAGCTGGTATGAGCATCAGTACACTGAAATTCATGGGGTAGATACATATCCGTCAATAAGCTTACTTAAAAAAGGCGGTATTTATTTGCTCGCAGGAGGTCTTGGCGCTATCGGTCTATTAATTAGCGAAATGCTTTTAAAAAATTATCACGCAACCATTATTATTATTGGCCGATCCAATCTAAGCACTCACAAACAGAAACTGTTTGATCAATTAAGCAAGTCGCAAGGAAAGCTTGAATACTATGTCACTGACATTACCCAGCTTGCAAAAGTCGAACGATGCATTAGCCATATCCTACAATCACATGGGCGCTTAGATGGGGTCATACAAAGCACTTCTGTATTGAACGATGGCCTTTTCAACAAAAAAAGTTTTGCTGATTTTAACGCCGTCATAGGCAGTAAAATTGATGGAACTATTCATCTTGATAAAGCAACAAAAAATTTAGCACTCGATTTTTTTATCTGTTTTTCTTCTGTATCAAGCATATTTGGTAATGTCGGCCAAGCAGATTACTGTGTCGCTAATACCTTTTTAGATTTATTTTCAAATAATAGAGCCCAGCAGGTTAAGAGCGGTTTACGATCAGGGACTAGCATTTCAATTAATTGGCCCTTCTGGCAAGTTGAAGGCTTAGCCATTGATCAAGCGACGGTTGATTATATTACTGAAACCACAGGATTACGCCCATTGAAAAAAGAAGAAGGCGTTCATTTATTTGATAGCTTGTTAAATAAACAGATCCCCTCACAAATAATTCCATTGCTAGGAACCCATCAAAAGATAAAAGATAATTTAATTTATAAATCAGTGGCTTCTTCAACGTCTGATAATCACATATTAGATAAAGAAAATGTACTTGAAAAATTAAAACAGATCATAACAAAAATAACAAAAATGCCTGCTGAAAATTTAGATTTAAAGATGCAAATAAGTGATTTAGGCTTTAATTCCCTATTGTTAACTGAAATGGCAAGCGAAATACGCCATTACTTTGACATTGTTATGGCACCCAGTGCATTCTTCACTTACAACAGCTTAGAAAAAATCACTGACTATATTGTCAAAAAATCAGACTCTGCTATTAAACAGACTGCTCTTAACCATGAATCCATACTAAGTACCCCTTCTATTTATGGTGAGTCAGAGGATGATTTTGCCATTATTGGTTTAGATGGTTTATTACCAGGAGGACCTGATATAGCCAGCTTTTGGCAAAGTTTACTGAATAATCAATCTGCGGTTAGAAAAGTAGAACGTTGGAAAAATGGAAACTATTATGCAGCAACGCTAGCCGATATACGGGGTTTTGATGCTAAATTTTTTGGTATTTCTAAGCGCGAAGCCACGTTAATGGATCCTCAGCATCGATTATTTCTACAAACGGCTTATAATACTTTATTAAATGCCGCTTATACTCCCTCACAACTACACCATGTCGGTGTATTTGTGGGTGTTCAATTTAATGATTATCAAGGCCTATTGCAGCAACAACAACGAAGTAATCATGCTTATGCAGCGACCGGTAACGCTCATGCGATGCTTGCAAATCGTATTTCGTATCTATTTAATTTTGATGGGCCCAGTCAAACGATTGATACCGCCTGTTCAAGCACCTTAGTTGCTATTAATCGTGGCTTGATCGCTTTAAAAAATGGTGAATGTGAAGCGGTTTTAGCAGGTGCTGTCAGCTTGCTCATTGACTCTGTCGTGACCGATGCTGCAAGCAGTATGGGGATATTATCTCCTAACTATCGATGTGCTACGTTTGACAAAAATGCCGATGGTTATGTCCGAGGTGAAGGGGTTGGATGCTTTTTGATTAAACGGCTAAAAGATGCCAAAAAAGCAAATGACCCTATCCACGCGATAATAAAAAGTTTTGCTGAAAATCACGGTGGTAAAGCAAACTCGCTGACCGCACCTAAACCTTTAGCACAAAAACAATTACTACTTAAAGCGTATAGTCCCTCATTAGCGAGACAAGTGAGTTATATTGAAACACATGGTACAGGTACCAAACTGGGCGATCCTGTTGAAATTGATGCATTAACTCAAGCTTTTGCTATTCTTAATCCTGATGCTGAAAAAGGATCCATTCAGCTGGGTGCCGTTAAAACCAATGTAGGGCATTTAGAACCCGCAGCGGGTATTCCTGCATTAATGAAAGTTATTTATGCATTAAAAAACAAAAATTTACCTGCAAATATCCACTTTAATCAGCAAAACCCTTACATTCAATTAGAAAATACGCCCTTTGAACTACTAACAGAAAATAAATCATGGCAGAGTAAACATCCCCTCGTAGCAGGAATTAGTTCTTTTGGTTTTGGCGGTTCCAATGCGCATTTAGTCATGATGCGCTATGAAGCAACGCCGACAACTGATCAATTGACAGAAACTAAACGCTATTTATTTACTTTATCGGCAGTTTCTGAAAATTCATTAACTAAAATGCGGCAACAACTTGCCATTTTTTTAAAAAAAGAAGGGAGCGACTACTCACTGCTCTCCCTTTCATTTACGCTAAATACAGCACGAGAACATTTTAGACATCGCATGGCGGTAGTCAGCGATAATCTTAATGACTTCATTGAGGCACTAACGAATAGTCATTATAGCGGTATTGTGAATACCACGCTCAAACCCAATGATTTCTCTTCTCAAATGAATGCAGACGATGCAATGCAAGCTTATTTGCAAGGTAAACAATTAGACTGGTCTAAATTATACGGAAATACTTCTATAAAAAAACACCATCTACCGGGATATTGTTTTGACCTTAAACCTTATTGGTTTGATGATGAGATCCCTGTTGCATTAAATGACATCGCTGAATTGAGGGAGAACATTTAATGACGGCATTAGCAAAAGAACCCACTACTTTAGACACTTGGACAGAAAAAGATTTAAACAAAACCTGCATTGTTGGCATGGCATGTAAACTACCTGGCTCTGAATCTCTAGATACTTATTGGAAAAATTTAATTACAGGCAATGAATGCGCCAATCAAGTAAGAAAATGGCAGGATGGGTATGAGACTAAAGCTGGATTTTTAACTGACATTAAATGTTTTGATCCTGCTTTTTTTAATATATCCCCTTACGAAGCCCTATGTATGGATCCCCAACAACGATGGTTAATGCAAGTATCTTGGCAAGCCATTGAATCGAGCGGGGTATCCATTGAAACATTAAAATCAATCAATACCGGTATTTTCACTTCTAGTCTTCCTAGTGATTATAAGAATTTATTACTATTAAACAAAAAAGCCTCTTCCAATACCTATAGTTTTTTAGGTAACGCGCCTTCCGCTTTATCAGGACGTCTTTCCTATTTTTATGATTTTAATGGCCCTTCAATTACCATAGATACCGCCTGTTCTTCTGGTTTGTCGGCATTAAATATTGCGCGTTTATCTATCGAAAGTGGTGAATGCAAGGCCGCATTAGTGGGTGGAGCGACACTCTTTTCTACGTCTGAATTTCATCAACTTGCCTCCCAGGCAGATATGATTTCAGCGAATCAGCATTGTGCTGTATTTGATGAGAGCGCGGATGGATTTGTTCCTTCTGAAGGCGCTGTCATGCTTGTCATCATGAAACTCGAACAAGCCATTGAATTAAAACTCCATGTCTATGGTCTTATTGAGTCATTGTGCTGGAATCATGATGGTTTAAGTAATGGTTTGATGGCGCCCAATTCACGCTCACAACAATCTGTCATACAACGGGCGTTACATAGCGAGCTTAGCTTCAATGATTTAGCCATGATTGAAACACATGGAACAGGGACTAAACTAGGCGATTTAATTGAGCTTAGAGGATTAGCCGGCGCTTTAGGCGATACAGTCATTAAAGGATCCTGTTATCTAGGCTCTTCAAAAACTATTATCGGCCATACATTAGTATGCGCAGGTCTAGCTAGCCTCATTAAAGTTTTGCTCAGCTATCAACACGCACTTATTCCACCTAACCCCTTATTCAAGAAAGCAAGTGAGCATGCCTCGATTGCTCCTTTTACGATTAATCAAACCACTGTCAAATGGCCAGACGATAAATACTATGCGGGGATCAGTGCATTTGGCTTTACCGGCTCAAACGCTCACTTAATTCTAAAGTTTCCTCATAAAAAAACCGTCAACCCATCTCATCTTTTCGAACATTTTTTTATTTTCAGTGCTGAAAATAATGAAAAACTTGAAATTATTATTAATCATCTACGCGATTTCTTAATCACAACCACTGAGATTTCGCTTGCTGATATGAGTGCTCGCTTGATTAGAAAACCGAAATATTTTTCACATCGAATAGCGGTCTATGCAAAAGACCATCATAGCTTAATTTTAAATTTGCAAAATATCTCTCTGCAATCATCAATCGTTCAATTTTATGCAGAGGGACAAGATAATAGTGCTCACGCTATTATTCAAGCATGGTTAAAGGGTGATAATACGCAACTCTCAACGTCTTTACACTTAAGCCCTCATGTATTACCTAGCTATCCTTTTTTAAAAGAGGAATATTGGATAACTCACTCGCTCACCCTCCCCGATGAAAAAAATGAACCGCTCGAAGCAATCTTAGAAGTCATTAAATCTATACTTTCTTCTTTACTACATTATGAAAAGCTTGCTATTGATGAAAATAAGTCACTGCTTGAATTAGGCATCGATTCATTAACGGCGATTCAACTTATTGACGCATTACGTGAGAAAAATATTGATGTCAAAATAGAATCCGTCTGGAATGCTCCTTCGCTAACAAAATTTGCTGATAGTCTGAAAAAAAATAAGGAGATAATATCCTATAGCCCCTTTAGTGAAAAAAACTTAAACTCACTAGGCTTATCTTTAAAAGAATCACCACCCTCAGCGCTATGTTGGGTAGTCAGTCAGAAGCCTGGTATACCTATTATATTATTGCCACCATTAAATACGAATTACCTCGCTTGGTTAAGACAAATTCCCTTATTACATGCTCAAGCTTATCAGTTACATATTCCCCACTATCCCGGTCACTATCCTTCTGTATTCGATCCTAATCAGCCCTTTTCCTTGCAAAATATCGTTAATCAAATTATTCATTATCTCGATAAAAATAAGCTTCGTGCCCATTTTATTGGTTGGTCTCTAGGCGGCATACTTAGTTTACTGCTTGCATTAACGAAACCAGATTTGGTGCAGAGTATGACTTTAGTCAGTAGTGCAACCTATTTCGATAGTGAATTATTTGGTAAAACCATAGCGATACAAAATGAACTTCAATCCCTACAAAATTTCCTATCGATTGTCTATCAAACACAAGACGATATTGATAAACACATTGGTGCAAAATCTGAAATGAGTGTTTTAAGTTATTACTACCAGTCGTTGATGGAACTAAATATTTCAGCTTTTGATTTGCAAAAGATCAATATACCCACACTGATTGTCTATGGTGAAAAAGATCCCCTATTAAGTACAGAGCAAAATAAATTTCTCGCTTATATTAAAGGATCAAAAGTTAAGCCCTACGTTGATAGCGGCCATTTTATTCCTCTTACTGAAACCCATCAATTTAATCCTGATTTATTAGCATTCCTCTTAAAGGTCGAAAAACCCTATGCCTAAACTGAATCATGAAATTCTACATGCCAGTGAGTCGGAAAAATTAATCTTTGATAGCATGAAAAAAGAGGGGAATTTAGTATCCAATACCTTGTCATATCAGTTTCATATCACCGCTGCGATGAAAATAGACGAACTACAAACCGCCATTTATTTATTATTAACCGAAATTTGCCCAGGATTTACATATCGTTTTTTTGAAAAAGATTTGATTTTATTAAAGCAGCGGCAAGATCCCTCGTTAAATCCTGTGAGCTTAATTTTAGAACCTATTAAACCTGTAAAAAAACTTTTTACTATCCATAGTATTCCATTGTATTGCTTCGAGTGGAAAAAAAATTCTAAAAGTGGTTCGCTTATTGTTCATTTAAGCCATTTAATTTTTGACGGGGCTTGTTATTCTGATTTTTGTAAAGCCTTATCCTGTGTATTTGCTAATAAGCTTAATCAAATAAACTTTAACTCCGATTTTCAGATACAGGAAAATCAAAAAAATGCTATTAATTACTGGCAGAAGCAACTGAACTATAAATCGGTCTATCAAGCACTCCCCTTTTTACCAAAAATAACTGATAAAGCGTTTATAGCGACACGTTGGAATATTAGCCCCGCTTGTTTTTCACGCTTAAAAAAGTTCACAGAGCAACATAAATTTACACTCTTTCAAGTGATCACAGCGGCAGTCGCCATACTTATTCATGTTTATTCGACTAATGAAGAAACTACAGAGAACAATTTAGTGCTTTCTTACTGCGCTAGTCAGAGACTGCCACATCAAGCCATTGCCTGTTATCTTACCCTATTACCGTTATTTATTACCTGTAATAAAAAAAGCAGCGTATTAACCGTGCTAGAGGAAATTAAAACACAGAGAAAACAACATCGTTTAGCGGGAAGCATTTCCTTTTCTAAATTAATCTCAATGCTTGATGAAAAACTCAATCACCATCCCAATTTATTTAATGTACTTATCAATCATTCTCCGGGTCTATTGCCATTAGAAAGCCCTCGTATTAAAGGAAAACCTTCTTCAGTCACCTCTATCAATAGTCAAAGCAGCCTTAAATGCTTCTCACTAGTTTATAATTTTAATGAAAAAAAAATGGTCATTCAACTTGAATCAAACCGTGGTGAGTTTGCCATTGAATTATTCAATCAATTAGCTAAAAATTTTGAAAAAACGATCGATTTCATCACACAAAACACTCATAATTACATTAGTTCACTTAAATTTTCTACTCAAGCAACCCCTATCTCAGTGGGTCGTATCACTGCTCTGCCAAAAATAACACTCGCGGAACAACTGTTTACAATAACTGAACAATATGCATCAAAAATAGCGATTCAATCTGAAACACATCAAATGAGTTACTATGAGATTGCCTGCGCTGTGCAATGTATTTATCAAGAATTAAAAAAATTTGATGGCACAATACGAGATAAAGGCATAGGCATTTACCTGGCGCGCGAATATTATTTACCTGTCGCCATGCTATCTTGTATTTTTTCTTCTACCCTATTTATCCCTCTTGCCATCGAATTACCTGACTTAGTTATTAATGAAATAATTCATGATACCAATTTAAAACTTATTATCGTTGATGACCAAACATTACATCGAATCAAGAATGACACGGGTCAATACCAATTAATCCATATCAATGCGATCTTAAAATTAAAAACACAACAAAAACTTAGCGCTGAGTCTTTTAATTCTACTTCTAAACAAGATATTGCCTATACACTTTTTACTTCTGGCTCTAGTGGTAAACCGAAAGGGGTAAGGGTCACGTATCAAAATCTTTTCAATTTTTTTAGATCCATGGCGTTTAAACCCGGTTTAACGGCAGTTGATTCACTCTTAGCGATGACACCTGTTAGTTTTGACATTTCTATTGCAGAATTGTTATTACCTCTTTTTTGTGGGGCTTCGCTTTATATCGTTAGCGAAAAATTAAGAAAAAATGCGGCGGAGTTAGCAAAAATAATAGAGACGCAATTTATCACGGTTATTCAAGCTACTCCATCAAGCTATTTACTCTTAAAAAACCACCAATGGTTTAGTAAAAAACGCTTAATACTATGGATTGGCGGCGAACCATTGCCCTTTTCTCTTACAGAGTATTTTTTAAATCAAGGGCATACCCTTTTTAATATGTACGGTCCTACAGAAACGACTATTTGGGCTTCCGTCAATAGAGTAAAAAAAAATGAGCCTATTTGTATTGGTGCCGTTGTAGACAATAGCGAAATTTATGTTATCGATGAAGAAGGAAAAACACCTGCCTTAGGTATGCCTGGTCAATTACTCATAACCGGCAAGTGTGTAGCAAAAGGCTATAGCAACCGTGAGAGTAACGCGTTTACTATCTCAAAAACAGGGATAAAAGCTTATTTAACGGGCGATAAAGTTGTTGCATTTGGTCAAGATAAAATTCAATACCTCAATCGAATGGATGAACAAGTTAAAATAAGAGGGCATCGGGTAGAACTCAATGAAATTAATGAAAAAGTTAGAACTATCTTACCAGGTATTGATGTTGTTACAGTCATGCGAGCACAACCCGAGACACACCTATGTTGTTTTTATACTAACAGCGAATATCGTTTAATTGATAATAACCACGTCTTATCTCAACTAAAACTCCAGTTACCTGATTATAAGTGCCCACACGCTTTAATCTACCTCCCTACCTTTCCTATGACCCGCAGTGGTAAAATTGAAAAAAATGCTTTAGCCAATATGCCCTTATCGCAACTGGAACCACAAGTTCATTCTTCTAGAAAACAATTCACACCCGCACAGAATGATAGTCAGGTGAACCGCTTGTGCAAGCTTATTAAAGATCATTTCGATATACTTATCGATGATACGAGCCTATCACTCACTGCTTATGGTTTCAATTCATTGAGTTTTACGCGTTTATCGATGTTGATAAAACAAATATTTTCTGTAGATTTTCCTGCACATCAGTTTTATAGAACAAACCATATCGCTGATATTGCTAAACGATTGCAAAATCAAGATAACGTTGAACGATCAAGCTGCCATTTACCACATAAAAAGCGTTTGTCGAAAAAAATAGCGATTATTGGTTATGACTGTTTAATGCCTGGTGGACTGGATGCAAAATCATTTTGGCATTCACTCATCAACCATGAAAATCGAGTCTCCTCACACCATAGAAATTGGCTTAATAGTACTGATAAAGCAGGCTATATCGATAATATTGAACGCTTTGACAGACGTTTTTTTAAACTCTCTCCGCTTGAATCCGCTAGAATGGATCCAAGGCAACGTTTGTTATTACAATGTACCTGGAAGACACTTGAACAGGCGGGTTATTCCGCCGAAGCGTTGCGATCCTCTCCCATCTCCTGCTTTGTCGCTGCTACTGGCATGGATTATTTACTCGCACAAATTAAAGACTCACTGCAAGCAAACCCTTATTCGTTATCGGGTAATTCCACTGCCATACTTGCTAACCGTTTATCTTATTATTTTAATTGGCATGGGTTATCCATGACGCTGGATACCGCCTGCAGCGGCTCGCTGACTGCACTCATTCGAGCCTGTGATCAACTTTGTTTAACCCGCGATAAGATGGCATTTGTTGCTGCGGTTAATTTGATAGCGGATAATCATTTGAGTGAAGCACTGCAAGCCGGTAATTTTTTATCCGAACATAGCCGTTGTGCGAGCTTTTCGGAAGAGGCCGATGGCTATGTTCGAGGGGAAGGTGTTATTGGGTTCTTATTAAAACCTCTAGCGGATGCTGAAAAAGATAGAGATACCATTCACGCAGTCATTGAATCGGTTGCAGAAAACCATGGCGGAGAAGCACAATCGCTTAGTGCGCCAAATATAGAGGCGCAATTAGCCTTATTATTAGAAGCCTACGATTCTAGCTTAGCTAATAAATTAAGTTATATTGAAACGCATGGCACAGGCACAAAACTGGGGGATCCTATCGAAATTGATGCATTAAAAGCATTTGCAAACAGTGCTCTCACTCATAATCCTAATCGGATAAAACTCGGAGCAGTAAAAACAAATATCGGTCACCTGGAAGCGGCCGCTGGATTTGCATCACTGCTAAAAATAATATTAGCTATGAGTCATCGACAACTCCCAGCTAACTTACATTTTAAAAAACTAAACCCGCTTATCGATCTTAGTGCTTCCTCTCTAGAAATTTTAAGCGAAAACCAAGCTTGGGTTGGTGATGAATTGGTAGCGGGAATAAGTTCGATGGGCTTTGGAGGGTCGAATGCTCACGTGGTCGTATCCAATTTATCGATCCCTTCACAAAGTGAAACACCAAAAGATGAACAGGCATCACTCATTATTCTTTCAGCAAAAAATGAGAAGTCATTAAAAGCACGGGTTCTAAGCTTAATAGAAGACTTACACTCCTTATCGCCGTCAATTAGCTTAAAAGATATCGCCTATACCTTAGCCATAGGACGTGACCATTTTGTGAATTATCGCTTAGCATTTATCGCTTCGAATCGCGAAGAATTACAAAAACAGTTGTCGACAATAGAAAAAAAAGATCAGAAATTGACTGATTTTACTAAATTTCCCGAATTAGCCTCTTATTATCGGGCCTATCTCAATAAAGAAATTGTTAATTGGAAAACTTTATTCACAGATAACACATTCCAACGTATCAGCTTAACGCCTTATACATTTGATGAGCAAAATTACTGGTACACAAATTTATTAAGCAATAAAACTACCGTCAAACCTTTACTGACAAATATTAGTTTACATAAATTAAGTCCTCATGAGTACCGATTAACTATAGCCAATAACCACCCGTTTTTAGAGGATCATCGTGTTTTCAAACAAAAGATATTACCGGGGGTTGCTCATATTGAATTCGCCATGATGGTACTTCAACGCGCTGGCATTAAATCGCCATTAACTGCTGTAGAAAATTTTTATTGGATAAGGCCTATCACTATCAAAGCGGATGAGGTCAATTTATCTTTATCTATCACATTAAAACCCATACAAGAGGGGTACCAAATTGAGTTCAAGGACTTACAGGAAACAAGCTTTTCATTCGGTAAATTCATTGAAAAAAGTTCTTTAGTTTTGCCAAAATCATGGTTAGAGGAGGTAAAACACACATTAAAATCTAACCCTTTAACCCGATACTCTGCGTTACAAGTCTATAATGCTTTTTCTGAATTAGGCATTGATTATGGTCCCTACTTTCAATGCATTGACTACGTCGATGTGTATAAAAATACTTCTCGAGCAAAACTCTCTTTAAACACACAAGGAAGCATTGTCAGCTTATTAGACTGTGCACTACAAACAGGCATGGTTATTTCACTTGAATCTAGCGAAGCGGGATTAATGCCGTTTACATTAGGATCAATGGTTCTTAATGAGAGATTAAATATAGAATCTTTAAATAGTGTTCAAGTCTATACGAAAAAACTATCTTCCTTTCGAACCCATATACTCGTTTGCGACCCTAATGATATTCCACTGTTATCATTCATTGATTTAGGTGTAAAAGCAGCCAAATTTAAAATTGAAATTCCGGTACCTATAACTGAAAAATAAATCTCAAACCCTACTGAGAATGACTGTGTTATTCATGTAATATATTTAAATCAAAACCAGTTAAATAACATTGAAAAGCTGTTGCAACGATCGCAATCATGTAAGCATTACGCATATCCAACGTAAAAAGTTTCCATTGGGTATTCTCTGTTTTGCTAAGCGTCGGAACCTGTAACCAATTTTGCACTGAAAATTCGCTTAAATCCACAGAAATTTTAGAAATATCCTGCGTTAATCCAGTTCCTATGGCCTTTAAGTAAGCTTCTTTTCTGGTCCAGCAACGAAAAAAGACCTTCTTTCTCTCTTGCTGGCTTTTCAATTCTGAAAAAAATTTCCTTTCGAGAGGTGAAAAAATAATTTCAGCTAGACTCTCTATCGATAGTTTTTTTTTGTAATATTCTATATCGATACCTATCGAATCTGCTCGTGTTACCGCTATAAGAATAAGATTATGTGAATGAGATAGATTGAATTGAATATTCAATGCGTTTTGTAAGCTAGCGAGTGATGGTTTTCCATAATTTCCAACTTCAAAACGTAAGTATTGTGCATCACAATCTAAATAATTGCCTAGAATCAAGCGTTTCATGCTATGTGTCACTTGATAGCGATAACTGTCACGCTCAAAAATAAATCGTTCGGATCGCTTTATCTCTTCGGGCGAAAGTAGTGAGATAAGATATTTATGTTGATCCTTAACATGATCTAAATGGACTCGCCAAACATGTAACTCTGAGCGCGAAATCGATAATTTGGCAGGTGGTTTTTTCCATAAAATCGGATTCATATTATTGCATAAGCTAAAAAACATTAGTGTCAGTGGTTCGATTCCATTTTCGGCTACCCGAATAAATTAAACATTGACGCACTCTCTAATAAAAAGAATGCGTAAGTTAACTAATAAAACTTAAGTGGTTTGTTTACAACTAAAATCTATAATCGTTGTGCCAGTACATTTTATTTTTGCTCCCAGACCTTGAATAGGCGTGGGCAAATGAAAAAAAGTAATAGATTTACCTAATACCGCTTTAAACTTTACTGGTTTATTGTATTCTACTGACACCAGTTTTTCATTATTCTTTAGCATATAAGTATTTTTTGGACCACATGGATTATTTTTTTGTGATACATCTAATACGTACCATCCTTTATTGATGACTTGGAGATTATAACAAAAACCGATATCTGTATTTGCTCGGCTTAGATTAAAATGACTGTGTATATAGTTTAAAAGATGTTGAAAAATTATAAAATGTCCTTTCTTGGTAGGATGTAAGGTATCCCAAAATAAATAACTATTACCACATTTTTTATCGACAAACTCTTTAAAACCACCGCTTCTATAATAATTGGGGCCCGATAAAGCGTCTCTGAATACAGGAATAACCGCATACATGGATAAAGGATTGTAACGATCCAGTGCCATAGATTCCCAAATAGCCTGCGGTTCCTGATTACGATACAAGCATGAATGAACAACATCCGTAATTTTGTCTTGAGCTTGCTCTGCTTTATTGTGAATCAACCCTTGTAAAAGCTTGTTTAAATCATAAAAAAGAATATCATGGCCTTGCGCTTGATTTTCGTTCACGAAAGTTTTCAGTTTGTCATTATAAGATGTAACATCGGCTTTTTTCAAAGCGGCTATTGCAGGTTGTTGAAAGATATATCGGGGAACAATCGAGAAGTCAGGTAATCCTATTAAAATAATGTGTTTTGCCCCATCTTTTTCCATCTTTTGCACTTGCCTTTGTACAACATGGGCTGCCCTTTGAACGATGATAGTTTGATCAGGCTTCTCTACCTGACCTTCAATACACGCTTTGGTCAGTTTTCCACAAAAATACATGTCCCCTGCCCACAATAAATCGTTCGCACCTATCCATACAATCACTAAATCATCCGGTTCAAATTTATGATAAGTTTTAGTAAATTGGTAAAGTTGGTTACCCAGAGAACCTACCAAATAATAGCCCCAATGAAAAATAGAAACCTGATTTACATAAGGAAACGCCGTGGCTCCTCCCACGGCATAATTTTTGATAAATTGGTTATCTTGGACGGTCGTGTGATAATTTTCTGCTAAATCATCAATCCACAGATAACCGTCAGAAAATCTACCCATAAAATAATTATTCGCATTGGGTAAAAAGGACAATGTGGCTGCTTCAAGATTCCCCGTATCTGATAAACTATCGCCGAATACATATATTTTGTGGATGGGCGGGAGTAACTTAATTGGCGTATTTAATTCCTGAGCAGCCGTGCTGCAAAAATAAAGATTGGTTAATAAAGGGAGCCCTATTAATACTATTTTTTTCATTTTTTATTTCTTCTTACTGTTAAGTACCACCATTCTAACGTTGCGACGTGAAAATTATTGTTTCTTGACAGAGGGGAAAGACAAGATAGATTCCAACATAAAATGGTCCGATAAATCTAAGTCACCAAACGGATTATGAAAAACTTGTAAACCACCATCATACATGAGGGGTATCGCTGGCTCACGAATCACTCTTATATGTGATTGTTGTGTCGTAGGCACCAAATACCCGATAGAAACCGGCAAAACATAATCTTCCATCTCACCATTCGGGTCAGTATTCATGAGGTTTTTACTCGGATCGCTACCAAAAGGTACGGTATTGATATTATTCCAACGAGGATAATTTTTATCCACCGACTGAATCGTTTTTTGATATTCTCCACAATCTTTATTCAGAAAACAGGCTTGATAATCAATATTGAGATCGCCCGCAATAACGACCGCTTGATTTTTATTAATTTTTTGCTTTTTTATAAATTGACGCAGCTGAATAAATTGTTGATCACGTGCTGCCCTATCCGCAGCAGCCGTACTAGCCCCCTCCGTTGCCTGTAAGTGGGTTCCAAAAATATTGTAAACGGTATTTCCTTTTTTTATTTTAATATAAAGCGCCCCTTTAGCCGCACCACAGTCAAGCTTATTACAATCCTGATAAATGATAGAATCTTTTTTTAGGATAGGCCAATGACTATAAATAACCGTCCCTCCACTTAAGGGTGCATAATCCATCGTCGGACCATATTGATATGGATAGTCCCTTTTCATGAGTGTATTCACCGTATCGCGATACTTCTTGTCCATTAATTCTTCTAATACAACAACATCGTAATGCGTAAGGTTTAACGGGATAAGTTGTGCGCGCATTTTGGCTTCATTCATACGCATAGACGAATTGGCATAAAATGGCCATAGCTGAACATTGTAAGTCCCTATGGCAAGTTGATTGTCATGGTTACTTCTAAAAAAACGCGTTTGCGGTAATGAAAGTACATAATCTATTTCATTAGTGGATTGATCAGAAAAAAAATAGTGGATAGCCGCTGCATAAAAAGAATAATTCGAATCACCACCCAATTTTAAATTATTTAGTTGAGCTAAAGCCACTGGATGGGGATAAGGTTTTGAAGCAAACAATGGATAGTCTTGCTTATTTATAGTCAAGGATACTGATTTAATCTCTGAGCCCACTGAAGCGCCGGAAATCCGAGCTGTTGTTGTGGCACTGGAAGGATTATTTTTAGATTGGATAGTAAAATGAGATTGTAAGCAAAACAACTTTCCTTTACTCATGCCTTTACCATAATCAATGTCAAACAGTTTGACTTTTTGATACGGGTTCGCAATACCCGAATACGCATGATAATAATGCGGATCTAAACCAGAACAAATTGCGTTTTGTTTATTAAGCTTAAGAAAAGAACGATAGTTAACTTTGTTTGCTGTATTATTGTTAAAGTAAATCCCATAACTTGCTCTTGCAGCGGATCCATACAAAAGAAATGAGATAGAAAAAATAGAAGCCACTAAATAAGTTGTCCGCCATTTATCAATAGATTTTATTTTTCTAAGCTTATCTGATTTTGTTATTTTTTTCATAAGTAACCCATTTATTTATTAGAATTTTTGATACTTATTCGTCAACAACTCCCTCATTAAAATAAAATAGTTAAACCACACTAAAAGGAATAGGATTTCGGAAAAACCATGTCTTTAGTCACAGAAATATTAAATTCATATCCAGGTTGCACCTCCAGAGTAGGTTGAATGTTAAGATTTTTGGCAGTAACGCTCGAACTGATATTCACTAAATTGCTATTCAAACTTTGCGCTAACGCTTGTTTTACCGTTAGGGGCGTCAGCACATTATCGGGGATAGGCGCAGCAAGTTGCGCTCCTGTCCCAATAATGCTCATCAAGATGGCTGAGCCAAAAAGACGTAAATAATGATTATTTACATCGCCTTTAAATCCCGCATAACCCTGCCTATCGATACCAGGCATGCCTTGAAGATCAATGCTTTGCCCATTCGGAAAAATAATTCGCTTCCAAATAATCAAAATTCGTTGCTGACCATAGGTAATTTGTGAATCGTACTGACCGGTTAAGCGCGAACCTTGTGGAATTAATAAATATTTACCCGTAGGAGAATCATAAATATTTGATCGTACCTGTGCGATAATTTGCCCAGGCAAATCCGAGTTAACTCCTGTTATCATAACCCCTGGGATAATACTACCCGCTTGTAATTCAAAGGGAGTATCCAAATTTTGCAACCGAGAAACTAAAGAATTACTGACATTACTATCTGTCGCTTTGATTTGTATAAAAGCTTTTTTTTCACTTTGCCTATTCTGAACCGTACCGGATTTTTCTGTCGTACTATTTGTTGTGTTAGTCACAGAAGGTAGCGCCGCTTTGAGTTGATGACTGCTAATGGGTTCCGACATCGCTTTTAAATCCGCTTCAGAAAATTCGTTTTCCTGTTTCAGAATAGGCATTGGCAAGATGACCGGTGGAGTAGGTAACTCCGCAACCGTTTGTTGTTGATACCAACGGGTATTAGCGGGGCTGGAAGCCACCAATGTTTTATCCACCTCGTTGGATCGGTGAGATTGATGAGACGCTCGGTATAGGTTATTTAGGATTAAAGAGATAATGACGAGCAATAAAATAGTGGCAATCAAGATCCATGTTTTTCTTAGAACGACTGTTTTTGGATGCTGTGGTGACATGTTATAGGGCTCTTGCATACATTTTATTAGTAATAAGTAATCGGGTTTGCGCTCTACCTACGCCCAATATCAATACGGCCTGTTTAAATAGTTTATCTACAACAAAATAGGGTGATTGATAACGGTAATTAACTAATTCATTGCTTTTACCACGCAACACAAATAAAACGGGCATATCTGTGCTAGCCATCGTCGCTGGAAATTGAATGTACGTATGTGTTCCATCATCAAAGATGCGTGTGGGTTTCCAACTCGGTAGAGAGTGTCCTCTTGTACTACTTAACTGATAATCAAAATTCAAGTGGTTTAATGCAACATCCGCTGCCGTACTCATTGCATCACTTGTGCCTGCTGTCGCCGCTGCCTGCATTTCAGCCGGATACCAAAAGCGCACCATGCGCATGCTATTGCTGTCAGGATTGGATCCGGAGAGTAAACGCAAATTATAAATGCGTTTATTCGTTGTAATCACCATGTTAGTACTAATTCCAGGCGCAGAGGGTTTAATTAAAATATGCTGTTGCTGTAACGACCCCTGACCCGATGTCGCTATCGCATAGGACCAACGACTTGGATCACCGGTGGAAATATTCTCAAATTTTTCTCCTGGTTCCAGTGAAACCACCGTTTCTTGTAAAGGGATGGTATTAATGATCGGCTCATCATTAGCGCTATACGCAAAATTAACAAACCCTTTACTCACAATGTTAGGTGCTTTACCTGACTTTAAATAACGAGCAAACGCTTGTTCTAAAGCGGGATCAGTACCGTAACTTAAGTGATAATTAGACTTTTTTATTATCGCTGGCTGAGGTTGTAGCTGATTTTTTTTTGCTGGAATAAAAACCGGGGCGGGCTCAGCGAGGCTAGCACAGCCTGATATCAACATGAACAACAAAATGCTGCCAATCATTTTAATTTGCATTATTAGCTCCTATCTCATTCTTCGACCAAGTAATATGGGTGATATACAACCCAAAGGGATTATCATTAATAAAATTAGGATTAATTTTTCCGAATTGATGGGTTAACTGCGCCACCCAACGCGTGACATTGAGAATATGATGATCAAGACGACTATATTGAGTTTCATCCCATGTAACTTGCCAGGTATGCGGACTGAGCGGAAAGGAATTAATAATCTGGACGGCCACCGTATAGTGTGCACTTAAACGAAACGGATCATTTTTTTGGTAATAATCTTGTAGAAAAGGGATCGCTTGATCGGCCGAAAACGCATAAACCTTGTTCAGTAAACTTTTTTCTGCGGTTGTATCGTGAATAATACTACGCGCATTGATGATGTATTGATTGACTGCAAAATTAATAATGCGCGGATCGGAGGTAGAAACATTCCGCAGTGCAGTTATCGCATAAGGCATACCGCGATTGGTCTCAACAATGAAAGGTTTTATCTGTGACTGTGTCGCAATCTTGGCAATGACCAGGGCAAAAATAATATTGATCAGTATGGAACAAAAAAACGCGCGCTGCCAATAACGACTGGATTGTTGCAGGTTGCTATAACGATCATTCCATTCTTTACGTCCTTCCGATCCTTTGGTATAAGGATTTTCTGCATCAGAATTAAACATACATTATTTATTAACCTTAGATTTTTTATTATTTTTATGCGGATTTGTCATCCTTGATCGCGTTGCTAATTTACGAACAATCTGTCCAAATTGGGTCGATAAATTTCCGTTAGAAAGCGTCGTATGAAGGGTTGTAGACATAGGACTCAACTGGCTGCTTTCCGCTTGGACCAAAGATGGAATAACTATAGAGCCCATTGTTTCAGTAGCGGAAGTCTGTAGTGTTTGCAACGTCTGACTACTGCTAGTCAGATTCGTTGATGTTGCCGTGGGTGTTATCTCAATAAACCCGATTATAATGGCACTCAATTGTCTTGGCACATTTTTTGATAAAAGCCAGAACAGTAAGACCACTGCACTGATCCAAACATATGGATCGAGCTGAGTATATTGCATCGGTACGATGGCAGTTAATGGCTTCATGGCTTGCAAACCTACTGCGACCACCACATATAAGCCAAATAACTTCATACAGTTACGCAATATCGCATTCAAAGCTTGACGTCCCACCGTCTCACTTTGTGGAGCTAAGCCCAGAAAAAAACTAGCCATCGAAATTAATAGCGTGGCTGTAATCAAAGTCACCAGCAGATCTAAGCTCACCATAAGAAATACAAATAAAACCAGTAAAGAAACCAATAACGCCACGATAAATCCAACGCCACCGGTTAATAAATTCCCGCCTGCTAGTGGTATCATTATTTTATTACTGAGCTTAATACCCGCGAGAATAATCGCTTGTGGTGTTAAACTTATTTTTGTTAATGTTCCCCCCATATACTCTGACGTTTGGAGTAATTGTGTTAACCACTCAGGATGGATCATGATGGTGTAAAAAACACTAATAACAAAAAATCTTCTGATAAAAGTAGGCATGGTATGCGAAAAAGTATCCTGATCAAACGCATGCCATAAAGCCATCCAAACGAGATTAATAGTTAATAAGGATAGGAATAACCATTGTCCCCAATGTAACAATGGATTAATGTAACTATTAAAACTCGTTAAATAGTGTGTGATCGCTGTCGCAAAGAGCTTCATTTGCGCATAGGCAATAGCCCCTCCTGCTGTAACCAATGGTTTAACCAGTGACTGTGATAAGTTGCTTTACATTGCAGAAGTGCCTTGGTTTTTTCACGCGACAAACCCACCAACGCTAAAGTCAAATCTTCTAGAACTAAATCGAATAAACGGTTACCTTCTGGGCTAACTAAATAATAGTGTTGTTTAGGGATAGCATTAATGATAATTTCCAATTGCCGTTCAGATAATCCGATCTTTTGATACAAGGTTTTAATTTCTGCTTCCATACTGGGATGAGGTAAATAAATCTTGGTTGGGCAGGATTCCATAATGGTGGCGGTGGTTTCTGTCAAATTTTTGTTAGTCGGATCATAGAGATCCGCCAAAGATTGGGTCGCAAACACCACACGCGCATTCTTTTTTCTACAGGTTTTTAACCAATCTTTAAGTTGGCGAGAAAATAATTCATGCGAGACATAAAGCCAAGCTTCTTCTAATACGATTAAGCTAGGCCCGCATCTATTACTATCTTCTAAACTCGCGGTAATACGATCGAAAATCGTTCTTAATATCGGTACATAAACTTCCGGCTTCTGCGTTAAAACCCAAGACATCTCAAATGTCTGTAAATAAGCATCGGTACGCACGACGTCGTCACTTGCATCCAATAATTTAAGCGGGCCTTCGAGCGTGTAATAGTTTAAAGCGGAACGTACCGCTTCGTTTTGTACCTCGGCACGAAATACCGTCAACGTACGGCTCTGTGCATGAATATCGTCTGCTAATGAAACAATCGCACTTTGAATCGCTCTACGTCTCTCTGGAGTTAAGCTGACATTTTGTAAAAAAACGAGGTCTTCAATAAACTGTATGGCACGTAACTGTTTTGTTTCAGTGGATAAATCGGCTAAAGGACAAAAAGATAATGCTTCACTATGCCCTATATCATAATGATACCCTTCCAATGCAGCCGTTAATCCTTGCTGAGAATAATCTTTATCAAAAACAAAAATTTGTGCCCCTGGATAACGTAAAAATTGTGCGATTAAAAAGCCTAGATACGTCGATTTACCTGAACCAGTAGGCCCTAATATGACTTGATGTCCAACATCAGCAACATCCATATGAAAACGAAAAGGAGTTTTCCCCGTTGTTTCGGCATAAAACACCGGTGGAGAATCCGCAGGTAATAAAGACTCCGGAGAGCTATAGAGGGCTCCCGCCCATAAGGTATGCAAAGGTAAAACATGCGCCAAATTAATTGAATTAATAAATACACGACGCAGATTACAACTCCCATGGCCTGGAATAGTCCCCAACCACGCATCAAAAGCATGAACATCTTCACGTATACAAGAAAAACCGGATTGTTCTAAATAAGCAGATAGGTCTCGAGCCGCTTGTTCCAATAGTTGAACCTCGGTGTGCATTAATACTAATGTACTCGACCAATAACCAAACCGCGTACTCCCACTGCTATTCAGTGTACTCGCTGTAGTGGCTTGTTTACTCATTTGCAACGCATCGTTGTTCACTTTATTGGATGGCTTACCAAAGATGGCTTCTTTGAAAACACCCGAAAATCCTTTAACTTTGTTGTTCCAATTGCGGACATAACGTTTTATTTCTCGTTCTGCGGTAACATCACTTAAAGGGATAAAACGATTCGACCAACGATAAATCAAAGGATAAGTACCTAATTCGTCTAATAATCCCGGCAAAGTTTCTTCATTGAGGTAGCCTACAATCGATAATAAATAAATAAAATTATCACCCACACGCGGTAAATACCCCGCCGTCACATTACGACTCGCCAATACCACATCCAGAAAACAACCTTCAGGAGGAACTGCTGCAGGGGCAACATCCCCGGTAATGCATAATTTTAAATAACTTAATAAATCAGCACTATTCAATTTTTCTAAAATAAATTGCGTACTTAGTAAACTGATACAACGATCCGCCTGATTCAGGAACTGTTTTAATAATTGTGTGAGATCATGTTGTTGCTCATCAGGTAAGCCATCAATAAACCAATGTCGTGTTGTTTTTACGACACTTAAAGGAAATTTCCAAACTAAGCTTAAAAACTGTAGATTTTCATAATGGTTGCCTGCCGTTTCATACGTACGATGACGTTCTTGATCAATTAAGTCAGCAGCAAGATTAGGAAACGCACCTGCATCGGGATAATCTAAACTAGGAATACGTATTTCATCGACATGCAGCATCCAACCATCTTCTAAAAAGCTCGCCATACGATTAATAGTTGCCGTCAACGCATCTAATTGGGCACGACTGGCAGAATAAAGATCGGGGCCACGAAAACGATAGGCTAATAAAAAGGCACCGTCTTTATTAATGATAACGCCATCATCAATGAAGTGTGCATAATTTAATAAATCAGAAAATCCAGCTAAACGCTGGTAACGCTTATTATTCCACATTGAAAAAACCTCGTTTTCCTTGATAGATAGGGACGCTGGGTTTAATCAGAATGTTTTTGGCAGAGACACTCGGATGTGCTGGATAATAGTCTTGATAATGAATATGTCGGCGATAAATCGCTAACATTTGCTTATCAATCCGAGTGATATACACTCCCACTAGGTAAAGAATCATAAAAATAAATAACGCAACCAGATCCATTAACCAATTAAGATGGGCAGAAACTGCGATCGGCAGACATAAACCCACAAATAAATAAAATAATTGTCGATCAACGCCAAAAACGTGGAATTCACGATTAAGCGCTTTGAAATACACTGTCGATGTGCCCTGCATCAACAACTCACTTAAGCGCCGAACAAAGTGGTAACAAAACTCGTTGCGGAAAAGGCAATCGATAACCACAAAACGATATTGATTAGTTTTTTAAACCCATCACCCCACTCTCCAAAAGCCAGCATTAAACAGGTTACAACGATCATAATGATCGAAACCGACATGAGAAAAGGTCCGGTAATCGAATCTTTTAAAAGATTCATGGTTGAATTAAAAGGAAGATCAGAACCTGCATCAGCATCGGCTAGATTAATCCAACCTATGCTACCTCCAATAATTAATGACTTAAGCCAATTTCGTAAACGTAAATTGTTCATTTTGATAGGACCCTAAAGTTAATATTTCGTGAATAAAACCTTTTTGATGTCCCTTTCGATTGATTGAAACAATGGTATTAATGGTTTGAGAAACTAATTGTAATGGTGGGGCAGTGAGTCTATTTTCCATAGCCAGATCTAAAATCCGTTGGATCGCTTCTTGTGCTGAATTAGCATGAACGGTACACATACCGCCCGGACAACCGGTATTCCAGGCCTTTAACATATCCAACGCCTCGAAGCTACGTACCTCACCGAGCAAAATACGATCCGGTCGCATACGCATCGCCATACGCACTAAAGCCGTCATGGTAACCGACGAACTCGTCAACATGGCTACTTTATTCGACGAAGGACATTGTAACTCGGGTAAATCCTCTAAGATGAGCAAACGTTGCTTATCATCTTGGCGTAAAGCTTCTAAAATTAAGGCATTGATCAAAGTGGTTTTCCCGGAACCTGGTCCGCCACAAATCAAAATATTTTTTCGCTTTTGTACTAAATCACGTAACACAAAATCTTGTTGTTGGGTTAGACGTCCGCTATGCAAATAATCATTTAAGGTAAAAATAACCTCTGATTGTTTACGAATAGTAAAACTGGGAGCCGATACGATTGGTGGGACTTGTGCAATAAAACGTTGACCTTGCATGCTTTTAAAAAAAGGTAATCTCGCTTCAAGCTGTGGATTATGTTGCGTAATGACAAAATTATGAAAACCCGCTACCGCATGAATAATTGAAAATGCTTGTGTAGAAGGTAAATGAGCAACCGATAATAAACCGTCCTCATGGCTGTCCGTCCAAAGCTGACCGTCTGGATTGAGCATGATTTCATGAATTTTCTTATCATTTAAACAAGCAACGATAGCCTCACCTAAATCATGGTAAAGCTTTTCACACAAACGTCGCTGTGATTCAGGACTATTCATGGAGATATTTGTGGATTTTTACCGACACAAAGCCTAATCAATAAATAACGATGGGATATAAAACCAAGCTTAAGCTTTTTTATGACTTGAGAAATGGCCTGGGTGCCAATAATAAGAAAAGGAATCGCAGGTAAGATAGCCTTAGAAACATACATAGAGTCGCCCCCTATTGTTTTTATTCTGACAGCGCACTAAAAAGAATTAGCCTAAACTAAATTTAAAATTTATGCAATAAGTAAAAATTCACGGAGTTTCAGTGCATATTATAGGAAGTAAGCCCTATAAAACTTAAAAAAACTGCATTCCCACTGAGAAAAACCTTCCTTCATTTCGAAATCAGTCTATTTTTTTAGGAAACTCACGAAAAAAATTGCTTTAGCCTAAGTAAAACATCTCCTATTATCCATTCCATATTTTTTTCTGCTAATTAACAGAAATATTATCTGCTCCTACTGACTGATTCTAATCACAAAACCCTTACAAACCTCTATTTATCTGCAAAAGAGTGATGTAAAATTGACCCTATCAAATCACTTATTAAGGGTATTTATTATGTCCACCCTAGATTCAAAGGATAAACGTCATACTACCCTCCACTCCCAACAATATACTTGCCCCATGCATCCCGAAATTATTCGCGATCAGTCTGGGAGCTGTCCGATTTGCGGTATGTCCTTAGAGCCACGAATTCTCTCAAGCAAGATGACTCACCATACTTGCCATCATGAGTTAAATGACCTGACACGACGATTTTGGTTGAGCGTTATATTGACGTTACCGATTTTATTCCTGACCATGGGTTTACATCTTCCAGGACTCAAATCCCTCGTAGCATCTATCTCAGAAATTTTTTCTGCTTGGCTGCAGTTTATTTTAGCGAGTGTCGTTATATTCTGGTGTGGTTCCCCTCTTCTAAAAAAAGCTTGGCATTCCCTTAAACATCGGCATTTGAATATGTTTACACTCATTGGTTTGAGTATCAGCATTGCCTATGTTTATAGTGTTATTGCCTTATTATTTCCAAATCTGTTTCCCGCAGCATTTCAATCGGCTCATGGCCAAGCTAATCTTTATTTTGAAACGGCTACTGTGATAACAGCTTTAGTATTGATGGGACAAGTTTTAGAATTAAAAGGTCGCGAACAAACCGGTGGAGCTTTACGTGCACTACTGGATTTATCTCCAAAAACCGCACGAAGAATAACTGAACAAACAGAAAATGAAATTCCTTTCGATGAAATACAAATTAATGATGAATTAAGAGTACGGCCGGGTGAAAAAATTCCTACCGATGGTGTCATTATTCAAGGCCATAGTTCTATTAATGAATCCATGATTACTGGTGAATCCATTCCGGTTGAAAAACAAATAGGATCAAAAGTCATTGGCGGTACTTTAAATATGTCTGGCAGCTTTGTGATGCGCGCCGAACATATTGGAAAAGAAACTCTATTGGCTCAGATTGTCCAACTGGTTTCTGAAGCACAGCGATCGAAAGCACCTATCCAAAAACTTGCTGATCGCATTTCTAGTTATTTTGTACCGAGTGTACTAGTGATTGCGCTTATCACTTTTGTTGTTTGGTCAATTTGGGGTCCCTATCCCGCCCTGACTTACGGTTTAATTGCTGCCATTTCAGTGTTAATTATTGCTTGTCCTTGCGCCTTAGGTCTAGCAACTCCGATGTCGATTACGGTCGGCATGGGCAGAGGTGCGCAAGCAGGAATTTTGATAAAAAATGCTGAAAGCCTAGAACGTTTTGAAAAAGTCAATGCGCTCCTCGTCGATAAAACTGGAACACTGACCGTAGGAAAACCCATGGTCAATCACATCGTTGCCCTACCCGGCTTTACCGAAACAGCTATTTTATTAGTCGCTGCGAGTTTAGAACACCATAGTGAACACCCTTTAGCCAGCGCTATCATGAATGCCGCTGAACAAAAACAGCTTCATTTAGAAGAAATTGAAAATTTTTCTGCTGAAGTGGGTAAAGGCGTAACCGGTCTTTGGCAAAATAAACCTGTTGCTTTAGGCAATCAACAATTATGTAAGGATCTCAACATTTCCACCGCCGTTGTAGAAGAAAAAGCGATAAAATTACGTCAAGCTGGCGAAACAGTGATGTATTTACTCATTGCAACACAATTGGCCGGACTCATCAGTGTCAGTGATCCTATTAAAGATTCAACCCTACCTGCTCTAAATAGTTTAAGAAAGCAAGGCGTAATGATTGTTATGCTAACTGGCGATAATCCAATAACTGCCATGGCAGTGGCTAAAAAATTGGCTATCCATCAGGTACAAGCTGAAGTATTACCTGCGAAAAAAAGTATGATTGTGAAACAATTACAAAAACAAGGCTATATCGTTGCGATGGCGGGAGATGGGATTAATGACGCTCCCGCTTTAGCCCAAGCAGATATCGGTATCGCCATGGGAACAGGAACGGATGTGGCTATCCAGAATGCGGATGTTACGTTAGTTAAAGGTGATTTAATGGGAATAGTCCGCGCACAACAACTCAGCAAACACGTCATGAAAAATATTCGTGAAAATTTATTGCTAGCCTTTATTTATAATATTCTTTGCATTCCTATCGCCGCAGGTATTTTATATGCCTGGAATGGTCGCTTACTTGATCCTATGCTTGCCGCGCTCGCAATGAGTTTAAGCTCAGTTTCGGTGATCGGGAATTCTTTACGCTTACGTACATTAAAAATTGATCGCTAAAAGTTGAGTGCACAAATCAAAGTGCGAAGAATATAGATTTATAGCCGCAAAGTTGACATAATGTTCCACCGTTTAAAAAGCATTGATGAATGCACAAGGTAGTTTTTAATTTATAACTAGGAAGGACTATGCTTTCCCCCCTGACAAAAAAACAATACGACTATCCAACTGTTTTTCAACTCTATCAGCACTTTAAAAATCCAACCCGAACTTCCCAAGCTATTTTCCAAATTACCTTAAAACAATTAAACATAAAAACATTTGATTTTGCGACTGCATTAAGCAGAATTCGTGATAAAGGCATGCTTAATTTAGAGAATTTCTCTCTCATCCTTCTACATCCTTCACCCTTTGAAATGGCCTCAGGCTTAATTCAACTGCAGAATTCAAACCTTTTAAATGTTGAGAATAAAAAAACTTTAGAAAAACATGCGTGTCCTTCAGGTGTTGCTTTAGTGCTACGTTTACTCCAGAGTGTTAAATTATTAACTTCAGAAAATAGAGCCGCCATTCAAGAAAAAAATGATCTACATTCGATAGCCAGTGTGCTGTTTAAGCTTTATTATGCGGGTCTTTTTACACAGAAAAATTTTGATCACGTTTTAGCACATTCTCATTTAATACCCATAAACAACTTACTGCGTGGATTTGATAAACATCCTATTTTGACACCGCCGATATTTGAAAAGCTCATGCACTCCCCACAAGAAAAAATTTCTTTATGCTATGACACAAACGAATTAAAAAAATTAACCCCTCTATCCAATCTATCCAAAAAAATTTCAAATTTATCTATTTATTCTTGTGGTCCTGCAAGCTTCTTTCCTATTCACCAGTGCAAAGAGGATAAAAAACCTCAAACTAAAATCGCCGAACTTAATAGGTAAATTGGCAAAAATTAAACTTATTTTTTAATTACTATTTTTCCAATTTACTGATTACATCCTATTAAAATTTTTGCTTCACTTCTGAAAAGACATGAATATCTAATTTTTTTAATTCTGCCAAATAACTTTCCAGTGAAATTAACTGCGTACAAGGTATCGCCCCTGTTTCAATAATTTCTTCTTGTAATATTCTTTTTGCTAACAGTATCGCCGGAATTGTCGGGATATAGAGACCGTCACCACTTTTGGCTACCATAAACCATTTGATACTTTTATGATTTCCTTTATGATCGGTACCTGACATCAGCATATGCATTCCGCCCGCGTCGCTACCAAAGGAATCAAAGTAATGGCTAAATTTTAATAAGGCTTCCGCATGTTTTTCTAATTTAATTGGAAACTTCAGTCGGATTAGCCAAGATAAAAAGCATAAACCAAGATGGGCTACATTACTTTCGATTCCCGCAGAAAATCGAATCGATTTAATAGGAAAAAATGCAGGTAATAAATCGAGATCCGGAACATCACAATTTGCCATCCACCGTTTTCCCAATAACGGATATTCTTGTCGATATAAATCTTGCCATCCATACATTTTCTTGGATATACCGCGAAAATCTTGTAACCGATGTCCTGCATAACTGAGGATAGATTTGAAGGTAGCTAACCCTCTTTCCGTTTTTTGGCCGATCGTAATTCCATACACCAATGAATCTATCGTTTTAAATTCGTCTTTATAATAGTTCAACACAGCCGATGATAAACAAGGAAGCGTACTAGCACCGGTAATCGCAATACAATTTTTCTTAATCGCTTGCTCTTCTAATATTGAAAAATCATTCACATATTCTCGCGCATCAGCTAAATCAATATAATTTACGCCTAAAAGAATACAATTAATTGCCGTAGTAAAGTCAGCTGTTTGAAAAGGGCCTGAAGCATTGATAACTAAGGGGGGTCTGAGTCGTAGTAATTCTTGTGATAATCGCTTTTTAAAATCAAAACAAAGTATATCAATGCATGTGTGCACAGCCGCTTTAGAAAGTTGTTTTTTTAAAGCGCATAAAGGTTCTTCATGGCGGCCTGTAATAATAATAGCAATATTCTTTTTCACTAACCCTTTTGCTATTTTCCTACCAAAATTTCCAGTAGCACCTAAGATTAAAACTTTATTATCTTCATCAGGTTTCATCAGTTATCATCCCTTTATTATGGTAAAAGCTTAAATAGTCATTATTATATTCTTATTCATACTCGTCGCACTTTTAATTTTGGTTTGTTTTAGTGCTTATTCGTTCTGTATGCGATATACACTCCGATTGCTTCATGACACAATCCACTCCCCAAAAACTACGCTATGAATCTATGTTCTTTGAAAAATTTATTCGTTATTATTCTTTAGTGGTATTGATAATCTTCAGCAAATTTTTCTGAGTAGGTATAAGAAACAAATTTTGTCTTTTTTAATTTTTTGATTATTTCTGAATCTATTTTTTCTTTTAACACAGACTGTATTTTTCCTCTTGCAATTGGTATTCTTTTAGAAAATAAATGAAACCCATGCTTCTGTAATACACGACCAGTGGAATTCAGCCTAGAATCGATGAATGCAACAAAACCTCTTGAAAACAAGCTCGTTGACTCAAGATTTTCTAAATTTTTTTTCAAAGGCGCTTTTGTAGTAACCATTATTATTTTTAATAATTATTAAATTTTTTTGATGACTAATTTAAAATAAATTATAACATAATTATCATTTTTGATAATACCGATCAAAAAATCTAGTGCATAAGAATAATTAAAATAAAGAGTTTATTTTGAATTAAGGCGGGTCAATAATTTTTTACCTATCCCTATTAAGGTATGGCGCATCAGGAAAAACTGCCAACGCGAACCCCCTAATTGGCGCCATAATACGGCTGATCGAACTCCGGCTAATAGGGCAGCACGAATCTTACTGACCGTTTCAGCATGAGTTAAGTATTTGCTTTGTCCGACGACATGCAAACGAAAAGGTAATGAACCTAATGTAGTGACATAGATATCGGCTAAACTATTGATAATAAGCTGCGGTGAGGATGCGAAATAGTTAGCTTGGGAAATAGCATGCTTAATGCGTCGACTTAAATTTGTTTTGGTTTCTGGAGAACGAAGGAGTTTACGCTCGAGGTGTATTAATCCAATCAAGTAGCGTGTTAATTCGCGATCCTGCTTAATTTTAGTATAAGCCAGTAGATTAACGAGCTCTTGTAGACCTAAGCGTAAACCATCAATCGTACCACCATAGACTTGTTCCACTGTGTTGACGTCAATGGTGTAAATACTTTGAATACTCGTATCAAACGCAAGCTTTTCTGTTTTTCCAGTCCTAGCCAGATCGCGAACCAAAGCAGCCGATTGGAAAACACCCGCTAGAGCTAAACTTCGTTCGACATTTTTTTTTTCGTTATTGTGCATGACCCGTTAAAAATAAGTAAAGGAGGATACTTGTGAAAAAAAATATTAGCGTAATTTCAAGGTGGCTAAACCAAATAACACCAATATAAAAGTAATGATCCAAAACCTTACAATAATTCTCGGTTCTGGCCAACCCTTTAACTCAAAGTGATGGTGTATGGGGGCCATACGAAAAATACGTTTCCCCGTTAGTTTAAAGGAAGCAACTTGTAATATAACCGAAATCGTTTCCAATACAAAAACACCACCCATGATAAGTAATACAAACTCTTCTCTTACCACAACAGCAATGCAACCTAACGCGGCGCCTAAACCTAAAGCACCCACATCTCCCATAAATACCTGTGCAGGGTAGGTATTAAACCATAAAAAACCTAAGCCCGCACCGACAATCGCGCCACAAATGACCACCATTTCACCTGCGCCAGGTACAAAAGGAATCGCTAAGTATTTGGCATAAGTAATGTTTCCGGTGAGGTAGGCAAAAATACCTAAACCACTCCCCACTAATACGGTTGGCAAGATGGCTAAGCCATCTAATCCATCGGTTAAATTCACTGCATTGCTGCTACCCACAATAACTATATAAACCCAAGGTATATAAAATATTCCCAAGGGAATCAAAAGATTTTTAAAAAAAGGTACCACTAATTGTGTTTCTATCGGTAATTCCGCGTTCATATAAAGCAGTATGCCAATGGTTAAACCTAACAGCGATTGCCATAAATACTTCCAACGAGGAATTAATCCTCTGCTATTTTTTAACATCAGTTTTAGATAATCATCCGCAAATCCTATCAAACCAAATCCAACTATGCCTAATAACACTATCCAAATCATATGATTATTAAGGTTCGCCCAGAGTAAAGTCGTCATCACAATAGCAATTAAAATTAAAGCCCCTCCCATCGTTGGAGTACCCGCTTTGCTTAAATGCGCTTGTGGCCCATCATCGCGTATTGATTGGCCGATTTGCCGATGACTTAACGTACGTATCATTTTAGGGGCTAATAAAAGTGAAATAAGAAAGGCCGTTAAAGTCGCTAAAATAGCTCTTAAAGTTAAATATTGAAAAACATGAAAGGCACGATAATAATTTGATAAAAATGCAGTTAACCATAACAACATGCGTTTCGTTTTCTCCAGAAAATTAATGAGAGTTTAGGAAGTTATTGTTCACACATTATTAATCCATTAAAGCACGGGCTACTTTTTCCATTTGCGCAGTACGCGAACCTTTAATTAAAATGGTCACCTTCTCTTGCAAACGCAATTTTAGAGCTAAAACTAATTTTTGATGATTGGAATAATGCTTTCCATTGGCACCAAATGCCTTAGCCGTTTCTTTACTTAAATCACCGTAAGTATAGACCTCATCGATGTTTAATTCTTTGGCTAATTCTCCGATTTGACGATGATAGTCCACCGCATTTTTACCTAACTCACCCATATCACCCATAACAAAAATTCGTAGGCCTGTGTAATGGGCTAATAATTTCAAGGCCACGGCGACTGAGCTCGGATTGGCATTATAACTATCATCTATGAGTGTCACACCTATTTTTGTTGTACCCACTATCGCTCTTCCTGGTACCGGCTGAGCTTTTTCTAAACCTGATTTGATAAACGATAATTCAATGCCCACTTGACTTGCCGCGGCCACAGCCGCTAAGGCATTCATCACCTGATGCTGTCCAGGTAAGTTTAAGCGAATCATCATTTCTTTTCTGCAGGGAGTATGTAATAAAAAAGTGGCTTTCCCGTCCGTATTTATTTGAATATTAGTCGCAAAAAAATCATAGGTCTCGGATAAACCAAAACTAACACAACGAAAATCGGTACAGGCTTTTTGTAATACGTCAGTAAACTTATCATCCGCATTAATAATAGCGACACCCTTCTTAACTAAACCAGAAAAAATCTCAGCTTTAGCTTGGGCAATACCGGCCATCGATCCAAATCCTTGCAAATGTGCCGGTCCAATATTAGTGACCAACGCAACATTTGGTTGGGTAATCTGGGTTAAATACTCAATTTCTCCCGCATGATTAGCACCCATTTCGATGACAGCATAATGGTGTTCGGCATTTAAATTCAGCAAGGTTAAGGGTAAACCAATCTCATTATTGAAATTTTTAAAATTAGTTAATACTGGACCCACTTCAGCCAAAATAGATCGGATCATTTCTTTGGTAGTGGTTTTTCCACAGCTACCCGTTAAGGCGATAACTGGAATAGAAAATTGACTACGATGTTGCTTAGCTAATTCACCTAAGGCTTTTCGTGTATCCTGAACGAGTACTAAAGGCAAATCAGTCTCTATAACCTGATCAACAATAGCCGCTGCAGCGCCGCTTTGTTTGACTCGTTCAATAAAATGATGTCCATCAAACTGCTCCCCGCGTATAGCAACAAAAAGTTCATGTGGTTTAATGCAACGCGAATCCAAACTTAGTCCGATATAATCGCCATCGGAACCTAATAGCTTTCCCTGAAGTCTGTTAGCCACTGTCGATAATTTCACTAAATTAACCATAAAAAAAGATAACGCTATATTAATCGATAGCTATAGATATTGCACTGATAAAACTGATAAATACATTTACCTTTAGATAGTCAGGTTAGTGAATGAAAAGTTACTGGTTTAAAAAACGTTGCACTTCGATAGCATCATCAAAAGGATACTTTATGCCATTTATCAACTGATACGCTTCGTGTCCTTTACCCGCCACTAAAACCACATCAGTGGGCTGGGCGGTTGCTAGGGTATAAGCAATAGCACGCTGTCTATCCGGTTCACGATATACCGATTTTTTACCTGTAAACCCTTTTTGAATCGCTTGCAAAATTTGTAAGGGATCTTCATCGCGCGGGTTATCATTGGTTAGTACGATGTGATCCGCTTCCTGTTCAGCAATCTCAGCCATTAAGGGCCGTTTACCTTTATCTCGATCACCACCACAACCAAATAAACAATATAGCTCACCAGCACAATGCGGTCGTAAAGCACGCAACACTTGCTGCAAAGCATCCGGCGTGTGCGCATAATCTACGACAACTAAGGCTTTTCCAGGTACATGAAAAGCTTGCATACGCCCTTTTACACCTTTTAACTTCGAGATCACTTGCGAAATTTCTGCTAAAGAAAAATGTAAATTTTTCAATATCGTCAAAACCAATAACAAATTACTTAAATTAAACGGTCCCATTAAAAATCGATTTTCGATAAATACTTCGCCCCAGGGCGTATCAATTTCTGCCCGTAAACCTTGCTCATTAAAATCAAATTTTTTTACTGTGATCTGTGGAATATGTGGCCATGCCGCTTGTGGCTTATGTAAAGAATAAGTATACACCGGTAATTGTTCAGCAAGCTCAGTTAACCATAATTGTGCGTAAGGATCATCGGCATTTAATATTGCCTGCTGCACACCCGGCAAATCAAAAATAGAACGTTTAGCTTGGGCATAAGCACTCATCGATTCATGATAATCAAGATGATCACGTGTCAAATTGGTAAATGCGGCAACAGAAAATTCTGTTCCATTTAAACGCTGTTGGGCTAATCGATGTGAAGACACTTCCATCACTACGGCTTGTGCTTGCTTATCCCGAAAATTTGCCAGCAATTGCTGTAATTCAATGGCATCCGGTGTGGTTAATTGACCCGGCTTTAAATCACCATAAAAACCATTTCCTAAGGTACCGATGACACCACAAGGTTTTTGTAACTGCTGCAAACTATCCGCTAAAAAGTGAGTACAGGACGTTTTACCATTCGTACCCGTAATGCCTATAACCGGCAAATAACGACTCGGATAATCATAAAATCGGGCGGCTATAGGTCCTAATTGTGCGGTTAAATGATGAAGTGGTAATATAGGAATGGACGACGAACTCCGCTCCACAGAATTCCCCTCCGATTCAAATAGAATAGCCGCCGCACCTTTAGCAATCGCCTCGGGTATGAAGTGACGGCCATCACGATCCAATCCAGGATAGGCAAAGAATAGATCGCCTGGCTTTACTTGACGACTATCTTGGCAAAGCCCTTTAATAATAGGATCTGCCGTTACTGAAAGACCAATCCCTATTAATAGTTGACTTAAATGCATAAAAAATACGAATGATAAGATGGCTGATTTAAATAGGTTGTTCGATCACGTCTATTCCCGAATGCATTTATTTCATGAGCCACTAAGTCTTGCTTCGCCACTAAAAAACCTCTATTATAAATAGTAATGATTCTCATTTAAAATATTTATGATCACGGAGTCTATACCCCTCACTCAATTGCGTCCGGGACAATCTGCGACTGTCGTAGGCTTCAGTTCTGATATCGCACCACCCTGTCGCAAACTATTACAACATTTAGGCATAACTCGACAAATTACCATTACCTTAATTCGACGTGCCCCACTGGGAGATCCCCTACAATTACAAATATTAGGTAGCCAATTTAGTTTACGCGCTAGAGAAGCCTGTCATATTTACGTAGAATATTCAAACTAAACTAAAAACCCATGCAAAAAAACAAGATCATTGCGATAGCCGGCAACCCAAATTGCGGTAAAACCGTTATTTTTAATGCACTCACCGGTAGTCGACAAAAAGTCGGGAATTGGGCTGGCGTTACCGTTGAACAAAAAAGCGGTTATTTTAAGGTCGGTGCACAAATTTATGAAATCGTTGATCTTCCAGGCACCTATTCCTTAAGTGTTGTTGCTAATCATTGTGCCATGGATGAAAGCATTGCCTGTCGTTATCTGGTCAATAATCGCCCTGACCTTGTCATTAACGTATTAGATTCAAGCAATCTTGAACGTCAACTGTATTTGACCGCGCAACTACTCGAAATGCAGATACCGGCTATTATCGCATTTAATATGATGGATATTGCTAAACGCCGAGGTATAAAAATTAATATCCCGCAGCTGAGCAGATTATTAAAGTGTCCTATCATCCCTTTAACTGCAATCCGTGGTATTGGAATGGCTGAATTACGCCAAGCTTTAACCACAACTCTCTCGACACAGACGACTCTTCCTTATTCTTTTAAACCTTTATTGCAAAGCGCCATACAAACACTTAACGAAAAATTATCTACAAAAACGGTACCCCGTCATTGGTTAGCGTGTCGATTATTAGAAGATGATGCACTCGCCCGTCACTATGCCACAGCAGAAGAACTTAACTTTGCACAATCATTGATTGAGATACTCAAAACACAATTAGGTGAAGAAATTGATTTGTTGATAGCCGATGCACGTTATACATGGATACAAACCATACTAAAGCAAAGCTTAATTACACACACGCCGGGCATAACTTTTACCGCGCGCATCGATCGTATTATTTTAAATCGTTGGCTAGGTATTCCTATTTTCCTTTTAGTAATGTACACACTCTTTTTATTTGCTATTAATATCGGTGGTGCTTTTCAAGATTTTTTTGATATCGGTAGCACTGCTTTGTTCATACACGGGAGTATCCATGTATTAACCCAATGGCATTTACCGGTTTGGTTGATTGCATTAATTGCCAATGGTTTAGGTAAAGGTATTAATACCACGATTAGCTTTATACCTGTCATTGGTGCGATGTTTTTATTTTTATCCTTATTAGAAGACTCTGGTTACATGGCACGCGCCGCGTTTGTGGTCGATAAATTAATGGGCGCTATCGGTTTACCCGGTAAAGCATTTGTACCGTTAATTGTTGGTTTTGGTTGTAATGTCCCTACAGTAATGGCTACGCGCACCCTAGCTTCGCCACGGGATCGTATTTTAACTGTCATGATGGCACCTTTTATGTCCTGCGGGGCACGTCTCACTGTTTATACCTTATTTGTTGCCGCTTTTTTTCCACAAGGCGGTGCTTTGATTATTTTCGCATTGTATGGCCTAGGCATACTGACAGCGATTTTCACCAGTTTATTATTACGTTCAACAACTTTAAAAGCCGAAATAACACCCATGATCTTAGAATTACCCACCTATCATTGGCCGCATTGGGGTACTATTTTTAGAAGTACCTGGCAACGTTTGAAATTATTTTTATTTAAAGCTGGCCGTTTTATTATTCCTATTTGTATGCTGATCGGTTTTTTCAATACGATTAGCATCCATGGCAAACTCATCACCGGCGAAGCCAATCAACACTCTTTATTATCCAGTATTGGAAAAACCGTCACTCCAATCTTTGCTCCGATGGGCATACAAAGCGATAATTGGCCCGCCACGGTCGGTCTAGCGACTGGTTTATTAGCGAAAGAAGTGGTTGTCGGAACCTTAAATACTTTATATTCCCAAGTAGGTCAGCTGACAGAACAAGCCGATCAATCCACACTGCGCGACGAATTAAAAACCGCCGTATTATCTATCCCTAAAAACTTACATGCGTTGGGAAAAACCCTAATCAATCCCATGGCGCTTAAAGCACAAGCACCTGAAGTAACGCAAGGAGTTTACGGTGTGATGTCGCATTATTTCGATGGCAAACTCGGTGCTTTTGCTTATTTACTATTTATTTTATTGTACTTTCCCTGTATTTCGACCATGGCAGTGATGCAACGCGAAATCGGTCGAAGTTGGACTTATTTTTCGATGGCATGGAGTACCGGAATTGCCTATGCTATCGCTACTTTATTTTATCAAACAGGAACGTTTAGCCAACATCCCTTATCCACTATTTTATGGTATCTCAACGTTGCTATAGCGCTTTATGCTACCTATCTTTTCTTGCGTTTTAAAACAATCCTGCTAACTGAATCCGATCTCCCTATCTCATCCCATCGAGAAAATTGCCATGATTAGCTTACTCACTTTAAAAAAATTTATTGCTGAAAAAAAGTTGGTTAATTTGTCGCTTATTCTACAAACCTTTGGAACTCAGCAAGAAGAAACTTTAGCGATCTTAGAACTCTTAATACACAAGGGTTGTGTAAAAAAATGTTTTAAAACCCCTCATTGCGCGACACGTTGCCTTAAATGCACACCCGATTCCTTTGCTTTATATCAGTGGGTAGAACCACCCGATCTAGCCCCCCATTCTCGCTAATTCAGGCACTCGGAACTATTTCTCGCAATACCTCTTTTATCCTAACTAACGGATTACCCTCCTGTAAGATTTCACTTAATTTTTGTCGCCAACGTCTGCCACCCGCAACACCATGAAATAAACCGAATAAAGGCTGGATTAAATGTGTCAAATTTTCACCTGACCGCAATGCTTCTTCTAGATAAGGTAAATAGTGTAAAACGAGAGATAATCGGCTCGGAATGATCCCTGCATCCTGTGGACTGATAAGCTGATCTAGCTCGGCAAATAAATAAGGATTATGCCAAGCAGCACGGCCTAGCATGACACCATCAACCTGTTGTAAATGTGCCTGCGCTGCGCTTAAACAAGCTATCCCGCCATTTAAAACAATATTTAAGTGAGGAAAATCACGTTTAATGTGATACACCCACTTATAATTTAAAGGCGGAATTTCACGGTTTTCTTTAGGGCTTAATCCTGATAACCAAGCTTTACGCGCATGGATAATAAACGTTTGACACCCCGCAAGACTGACTTGTTGAATGAATGCAGCGAGATAATCATAACTTTCATAATCATCGACACCAATTCGGGTTTTAACGGTAATCGGTAATTTAACCGCCGCACACATCTCGGCGATGCAATCAGCGACTCGTGCCGGATCTTTAAGTAATACCGCACCGAAACAGCCTGATTGCACTCTATCACTAGGACAACCGACATTCAGATTAATCTCTGAATAACCATAAGGTTCGACCATTTTAGACGCCTGGGCAAGTTCAGAAGCGATACCACCGCCCAATTGTATGGCTAACGCTTTTTCACTGGCATGAAAAGCTAATAAATGTTCACGCTGTGGATTATTTAAAATAGCCCCTGTTGTTAACATTTCCGTATAAAGCTGGGCTTTTTTGCAAATTAGCCGGAAAAAATAACGGTAATGACGGGTAGTCCAACCCATCATTGGCGCTACCATAAACGAACTAATCGGCTGTTTCTGCAGGTTTAGCATGATTTATTTCTGATAAGGGGCTTCCATGGGGGTTTTTTGCTGGTATGATAGCGCCACTGGCTTTGTTACACAAAGCCTGTTTTAAACAATAATAACAATTTGGAGACCTCGTCATGAAATTGAAACAAGCTCTCGTCATCGGTTTAAGCAGCGCGATTTTAGCTCTCCCAGCTATCGCAGCTGAATCAGCGAACCCTAGTAAAGATGCTAAAACCATCCAACCTATGACCATGGAAATGCCTGCTAGCAAAGAAGCTTTTCATCATAAAAAAGGGCACAAAAAAGTTTCTTTCGAAAGAAAAACAGACCCTAAACAAACCAAAGAAAATGCTAAACTGGATGAGCTAAACATGCTTAATTCCCACGCAAAAAAGGACCCAACAGAAAAAAACTTAATTAAGGCTTAATTAACAGCACTTAATTTTGTTAACTAAAAAGGCCGATTTCATCGGCCTTTTTTTATACTCTTCGCACTTGAATTTTTGCCTATGTCGTTGCTCAATTCGCAATCCTCATGTATCCCAATCCGCTCCGGTTGCTTCATTCTCGCGGCGCCTTGTCAAAAATCCAATTGCTGTGAGTATATTAAATTTTATACAGGTTCCAAATTTTCAACAATTAATTGCAAAGTTTTGTGCCCCTGATAATAGTTAACACCTAAACGATAGCGAGCATTAATGTACTCAGTACGGTGATTAGGCCAATGTTTAAGATTGACATTGAATGCAATCGCTTCGATCTGCTTGCTACTCACCTCCTGAATCGCTAATGTCATCTTTAAATGTTTATCTCCCACCAAACGTTGCGCAAGTAAACGAAAACAACCTTCAAACAACGGTTCTGGAAAGTCTTGACCCCAGGGACCTGCGTCATAACGTAATAGCTCGGCTAATTCTAAGCCTAGCTCTTGCTGTGTTAGTTCACCATCAGTATAACAAGTAGCCTGTAGAATATCAGGTCGCAATTGTTGCTCGCATTCATGCTGAAAAAGCTTAGCAAACTCGGCAAACGAATTTTTTTTCAAACTTAATCCGGCTGCCATCGCATGTCCGCCAAATTTATTAATCAAATGCGGATGACGCGTTGCCAGCGTTTCTAATAGATCCCGAATATGCAAGCCGTTAATAGAGCGGGCTGAACCTTTTAATTCATTGGTTTGATGTCCATCGGCAAAAATAATCGTCGGTCGATGTAAACGATCGGTTAATCGTGAAGCCAATAAACCGATGACGCCTTGATGCCAACGGCTATCGTATAAACAAATTCCTTTTTCTAAAGGCTTTTTTTCGATGTGTTTTTCTAAAATAATAAAAGCTTCTTGCTTCATGGTATTTTCTATCAAACGACGCTCTTCATTTAATTGACTGAGCTGCAAAGCGAACTCGTGTGCGCGGTTATGATCCGTTTCTAACAAACAAGCTATCCCTAAGGACATATCAGCCAATCGTCCTGCCGCATTTAAACGCGGTGCAATGCTAAACGATAAATCACTCGCAACCAGATACTCTACTTCGCGCTTCGCGATCTTAAGTAACGCAGAAATCCCTGGTCGCGCTTTACCGTTTTTAATCCATTGCAAACCTTGAGTAACTAATAAGCGATTATTTCGATCTAAGCTAACCAAATCAGCGACCGTCCCTAATGCCACTAAATCTAGAAACTGCCGCATATTGGGTACAGTAAGGTTAGTTTTTTCAAACCAAGCTTGGCTACGCAAATAGTGTCTGAGCGCCAACATCACATAAAAAATAACACCGACGCCTGCTAAGTGCTTACTTGGAAATTGATCGCCGGTTTGTTGAGGGTTAACCAACGCATCTGCAGCGGGCAAGCTGGCCGCTTGCAAATGATGATCGGTAATGACTACTTTTAATCCAGCCGATTTGGCAGCGATAACGCCTTCATGACTCGAAATACCATTATCAACGGTGACAATAACATCCGGTTTTTTCACGCGTAAAGCCAGTTCAACTATCTCGGGCGTTAAGCCATACCCATACTCAAAACGATTCGGCACTAAGAAATCAACCTGCTGCGCGCCAAAATGTCGTAACGCACTCACCGCTAAGGCACTACTAGTGGCACCATCACTATCAAAATCGCCGACAATCAGTAAACGCTGTTGCTCCATCACTGCCCTACCCAAGCATTGTGCTGCAGCTTCAATGCCGGTTAATGATTGATAATGCAGTAAATGTTGTAAGCCATAATCCAACTCCTCCGTGGATTGAATACCACGTGCCGCATAGACCCGCTGTAAAACAGGGTGTAAATGATTTAAATCTTCAATTAAATTGAATTTGCGACGTAAGATGGTTTTATTCATGATTTAAATAGATTAATCCTTAAACCTATGTACACTCCTAGGCGGTACATAGCTGATCCTTGAGAGGGTTGTGAATTGATCAGCCACAGAGATAAAAATTCAAGTGCGAAGAGTATATAAGTATTTTTTTTATCCGTATATAATTTAATGCCACTATTTTTAACTTGTAATCCGTTATGGAATTAAACCTAGACACCGGCGCAGGCCATTATCAGATTCGCGCCTATGCGAAAGATTTTATTCAAGTAAATGAACAAAAAATCCGACATAGCCTTATCGTTATGCCCGATCAGCTGATAGCACCTTGGCCTCCTCACTCCATGGCTGACTTAACTGCCGACTCTTTACAAATAATTATTGATCTACACCCTTGTATCGTATTACTCGGCAGTGGCGAAAAGTTAGTTTTTCCCGATGCTGCGTTGTTAAACATTTTTTATCAACACAAAATAGGCATAGAAATCATGAATAACGGTGCTGCGTGTCGTACTTACACGGTGCTAATGTCTGAAGGGCGTAAAGTGGCTGCAGCTTTGTTGATTCCTTAGGAAACATAACTCCGTATTTACAAAATTTATTATTATTTTCACCGTTGCACTCTAAATTGTTCGGAAGATTTTCTGTCATTCCTTTCTCATCGATAGTTGGTGTTAAGGTATCAGAAAATTCTTTAAGTTTATTGTTAATTTTTACATTTAATTGGCTTTGTCGTTGTTCTAATTTTTTCAATTCATTAATAGTTTTTTCTAGCTGAGCATACTGTTTATTTTCAGCTTTTATTTCAGCCGAACTAAACAAATCTCGCATCCAAAAATAAGCACCATGCAATAATTTACTCAATGTAACAGGCCCTGCTATCAGCATAGCTACCATTGACGTACTCGTTACAAAAAACGGCAATAGCGGCCCTAGCGATATGGGTGTAGATGCCATTAGCAACATAATGAAAGCAAAGGCATATAAACTAATTCCCACACAGGAAGTTATTGCCGAATATTGAAAAATTTTATTCCAACTCTGTTCAGCCTTTTGCTTTCGGGAATAAGTGGGATGATTTTTCTTTTGTTGTTCTAATCGTTGTAGTTGGTCTTTTAAGCCGAGCTGCATAAAGTCAGCGTTCCCTTGAACAAAAAGCTTAAACGGGAAACATTTAATAAGATTATTCAGCTTAAAGTTTATTTTTGTAGATAAATAGTTTTTTTCAGCCGCTAATTCTTTTAATTCAATCAGATTTTTGCAGCATTGATCATACTCTTTATTTTGTATTTTTATTTTCTTAGCACTAAATAAATCACGTGTCCACAAATAAGGATTATAGAGAGGCAAAGCAAAAAAGCGAGTTGCAGCTGACAAAAGCAATACAGATTCAACAATAATAACAGATAAAACTGTTCCTAATAAAGCAACGGTCAACCAGCCCCCTAAACCAAAAATAATAACTCCTATTAAGGCAGTAATGGCGAAAACTATAAAAAAAGTCTCGCTATTTTTTTTATCTTTTTTTCTTCGTGAGGCAGCCGGGAGTGTATTAACTTCATATTCTAATGTTTTTATTTGCTTAGCTAAATTTTTTTCAAGCGTAGTTTTTTTTTGCTGGTTAAATGGCGACATAATTTTTTTTGGTAGAGAAAATTAATGTCGTAAATTTTAACATAACTGATTCGATTTTTACTCAAAATATTTCAAGCACTTTTATAATTTATATTTTTCTTGATTTAGGAAAAAAACACGTTCACTTCAATCGATTGAAATATTTTTTGAATCATTCTCACATAAGTCTGTATTTCAAATTTTTTTGTACACTTTTGCAAAGAAGTAAAAAAGAAAAAGTGAAAAGTCTTTTGTTCATATTTATTTAAGTTTGCTTCTATATATTACGCACTCTTTTTTAGATAAAAGAAAATAATAAGAATGCGCTACTCCAATATCCGCAGCTGGTCTCTAGATAATTCACGTTCACCTGACACAACCCCTATCGATTTTTATCTTGATTTGACGGATAAAGTAAAACAATCCCCTTCACTTGAACAAGCGATTCGTCAGGCCGCTAATAGTTTAAATCGACTTCTTTTTCCAATGTTCCAATTTAAGGTAAATATACAAGCCCCTTTAGTTAAAAAAACTCGCCATATTGTGGTCGATCATTCTGAATGCCAAGCGCTGATGGGGGCTCAAGAGGATAGGAATGGAAATAAAAATGGCTACATTTCGTGCTTTATTGGTGGAGGATGGAGAGGCGATTGGAAGACACATAATGTAGATTCTATCATTCACGAGCTTTTACATACGATAGGGAGAAATCACGAACAGGTACATCCCGATTCATTCGGTATGATTGAATATTTTAACAGTCCTACTAAATTACCATCGGAAAATTTTTTAGAATACTATGACCCATGGAGTCCTATGCACTATTCACTAGAATTAATTCGCGTGGTCATGGGAGGGGGAAGGGTTGCGCCCAAAACTACCGTTATGGAAAGCTTAACCAATCAGGGTTATCCCCACAAACTAGCCCTAGACTATTATGAAGCATTATTAGGATTAAATGAGAATAGCAACAACTTTGATGCTTTTAATCTTGGTTTTGGTTTACTCACGCAACGTGATTTTCATTCGCTGCATAAAACTGCTCGGATCATTGATCCTAAAATGCATGCGTTAACGCAACCTACTCCACTTTTTGCGTTCACAACCAATAATAATAAGATCTCCTATCGCTATCTATTAAAGTTAACTAAAATTTTTGTTAGTCCTTGGTATCAAAAGCAAAAACTCATTGTTGTTGCTGACACCAAGGAATTAGAAATCAATTCGAGTCATTGCTACATCGTGGACCTTAAGAGTCTTTTTCAGGTTTCTCCCAACGAGCGTAATATACATTGTGAAATTATCACAAGCGTTTTACAAGAGCGCAATGGCACACAGTTTTCAGGTTTTCCGAGGAAAGAAGGAGACAGCTGCACTTTGATGATAGGCAAAGGTTTTCTTGATCTTTGGCACTCCTCTATCCAATGCCGTATTACTTTTTATCCCGTCGATCAGCCTTCTGCTAACTCCTCAAGTACATTACAATTGTTGCACCCCAATACACAAAGTAATACTACATACATTGAATCCTCTCTTTGTCTCTCTGTTCCAAACGGTGAACCTTTTAATCGTATAGACAATACGACATGGATACCTTTCTTTAACTCGGAGACAGTACCCGGATCTAATTTATATTTTTACGAAAGAAACAAGTTTTTTTCTAGACTCGTATTGAATACAGTCCCTTTTTTTGTTGCGGGCCTAGTCACCGGCCTCAGTAAGCGTGCTGAGGGGTTTGTTTCTTCCTACTTCAATGAAAATCCTTTTAATGCTTCTGGCTATTGGAAACGCTTACCTCAATTGATTCAATTAGTCATCCATACCGGACTAACCAGTTATGCCATGCTTCAACATATTACTGAAGAAAAGGCAAGACAATTATTGATGCCCCTTTTGGATGAAAATAGACAGTTATTTCAAACAGCTGATCTCATGGACCGATTAAATAATGATGAATTTTTACCCTTAGCGCTTCCTTATGCAGTTAATCTGTCTGCTCTACTCGCTTCTATATTCATAAAACCTATCCGCCATCACTGGATTACCCGAATTGGCTTAACCAATGCGTTGACTATTCTGACCGCTTGTATCGCTAATCAGGGTAACTCCTATAGCTATCTGGAGCTTGCTATCGGTATTAGTGTGTATATAGGCGGGACACTCATTGGATATTGTTTAACCGGGTGTAGTTTATCTCTTTTACTAAAACTGAAAACTCACCTGCCGTTTAGTCAATTAAAAGTAATTGAGGATACCTCAGCAAAAAATAGTCATCGCGAGATTAGGGTATCGTTGATTGAGGAAGACCAAGCTAATCGTGATAGCAGTCCAAAAGAAACTCTTTCTGTGGCAGAAGCAATAAGACACGCTTGGAATAGTGTTTCTCTCTCGAGATTTACAACCGCCCTGTTACATTCATCTTTCTTTACTTATTGCCGATCATCAGAATATGAGACAATAGGTTTGGAAAATCATTCGCAGATACGTCTCATTCACGTGGCGAAAATCCAATAGAATGAGCGACTCTCTTCCATAATAAAAATGCAGCGGGAATAACTAGCAACGTAAGAACAGTCGCACTGATCATTCCTCCGACCATCGGTGCTGCAATACGACGTGTTACCTCTATCCCTGTGCCATTTAATAGCATGATAGGTAACAAACCACCAATGATCGCGCATACCGTCATCAAAATAGGCCTCAATCGTAAAAGGGAGCCATTAATTACGGCTTGTTTGATATCCTCTGGAGTGAGTGCGCGGTTTTCTTTTTCTGCTAACAATTTCTGAGTCTCAAATGCTTCATTGAGGTAAACCAACATAACAACGCCAATTTCAACCGCAACACCCGCCAATGCAATAAAACCAACCGCAACAGCCACCGATAAATTATAACTTAAAAAATACAGTAACCACACGCCCCCGATTAAAGCAAAAGGTAATGTACCTAAAATAATAAGTACTTCAGACACTCTTCTAAAATAGAGGTATAACAATAAAATAATAATTCCCAGTGTTAATGGAATTAATAGTTGTAAACGCGCTTTCGCCCTCTGCATATATTGATACTGACCGGTCCACGTTAGTGAATAATTAGCCGGTAATTTCAACTGTTGTTGAAGCGCTAGTTTGGCTTTATCAATATATCCACCTAAATCAGAACCTTTAATATCAATCAACACCCAACTGGCAATGCGCGCATCTTCACTTTTTATCACTGGCGGGCCATCAGCCACATAAATCTTAGCGACATCAACTAAAGGAATTTGTGCCCCTGTCGGTGTCACAATCGGCAACATTTTAAGTTTTGAAATAGAATCTCTTTCGTATTGAGGATAGCGTAGATTCACAGGATAACGTTCTAAACCTTCTACGGTTTGTGTAATATTCATCCCCCCAATGGCGGTACGTACGATATCATCAATATCTGAAATGTTTAACCCAAACCGTGCAGCTGCTTTGCGATCAATATCGATGTTAACATAGCGTCCTGCGGCCGAATGTTCTGCATAAACGGATGCCGTACCGGGAACTTTTTTTAATATCTTTTCAATATTTTCACCAATCGCTTGGAGTACCGATAATTGAGGTCCCGAAACCTTGATTCCAACGGGTGTTTTTACGCCCGTCGCCAACATGTCAATGCGATTTCTTATAGGCATCACCCACGCATTAGTTAAACCGGGCACTTGCAGTCGTTGGCGAAGGTTTTCCCTAATTTTTTTAATGGTCATCCCTGCGGGCCATTCATTTTTTGGTTTAAATTGAATGACTGATTCAATCATTGTGAGGGGAGCCGGATCAGTAGCTGTTTCTGCTCGTCCTACCTTACCAAAAACAGTTTTTACCTCAGGCACACTTTTAATTAATTTATCCGTTTGCTGCAATATTTTCCGTGCTTCACCAATCGAAACACTCGGCAACATGCTGGGCATATAGACCCAATCCCCCTCATCTAAATTAGGCATAAACTCTGAACCTAGATGGCTATATGGCCAAATAGAAAAAACCATAAAAACAAATGCCAAACTTAAAATACTTTTGGGAAATCTTAATACAAAGTGGATAACAGGACGATAAGCGGCTGTCAATGCTCTATTCACTGGATTTTTTTGTTCCGGTAAAATTTTTCCCCGAATAAAATAACCCATGAGAACGGGGACCAAAGTGATTGATAACCCTGCTGCAACCGCCATCGCAAAGGTTTTGGTAAAGGCTAATGGCGCGAATAATCGCCCTTCTTGCGCTTGTAAGCCAAATACAGGTAAAAAACTTAAGGTGATAATAAGTAGCGAGAAAAATAATGGTGGACCCACCTGAACCGCTGATTTTCTAATGACTTCCCATCGATTTTCATCTGTAATGACTTCTTTTTCAAAATGCTTATGAACGTTTTCAATCATGACGATAGTTGCATCCACCATTGCACCAATCGCAATGGCAATGCCACCGAGTGACATAATATTGGCATTCATTCCTTGCAAATACATAAGAATAAATGCACCTAAAATACCAATGGGTAAACTGATTATAATAATCAATGATGAACGTAGATGAAAAAGAAAGACCAAGCAGATCAAAGTAACCATAATAGATTCTTCGAATAACTTTGATTGTAACGAATGAATCGCGCGTAAAATTAACCCTGAACGATTATACGTTTCAACAATTTGTACTCCCTTGGGGAGGCTTTTTTGAAGCTCATGTAACTTAGTTTTGACCCCTTGAATGGTTTTTAGTGCATTCCCACCAAAGCGCATGACGACAACACCCCCCACCACTTCACCTTGACCATTTAACTCTGCAATGCCTCGTCGCTCTTGTGGACCTCGTGTGACATCAGCCAGATTAGATAATAAAATTGGCGTACCGTTTTTACTTACCCCTAAAGGGATGTCTTTAATCGCTTGAATAGTTTGGATGTAACCCGAAGCGCGGATCATATGTTCGCTTCCACCCAACTCAATAACAGACCCCCCCACTTCTTGATTTGCGTTTTGAATGGATTTTTTGACTTGTTTTAGAGTTAACCCATAAGCACGTAATCGATTAGGCTCTAAGGTAATTTGATATTGCTTTACCATGCCTCCGATAGTAGCCACTTCAGAAACTCCCGGAACAGTTTGCAACTCGTATTTTAAAAACCAATTTTGTAGGCTGGTTAATTCCGATAAATCGTGCTTACCGGTTTTATCAATGAGTGCGTACTCATAAATCCAACCTACGCCTGTCGCATCAGGGCCCAATTCAGGTTTTGCAGAGGGAGGCAAACTACTTGCCACTTGACTTAAATACTCGAGTACACGCGATCGGGCCCAATATAAATTGGTACCACCTTTAAAAATGACATAGACATAAGAGTCACCAAAAAAAGAATAACCACGGACTGTGACTGCCTTAGGTACAGATAACATGGCTGTTGTCAGCGGGTAGGTGACTTGATCTTCGACAACTTGCGGTGCTTGGCCTGGATAAGATGTTTTAATAATAACTTGTACATCGGATAGATCGGGGATTGCATCCACTGCAGTGTGTTTAAGCACATAGATCCCAGAAGCGATAATAAAAAAAGTCGCCACTAAAATTAGAAACCGATTTTTCAGTGACCAATTAATTATTTGAGCGATCATCTACTGTTTCCCTTCTCAGTAGCCTCTCGCTGAGAAAGTGCTTCCTTGTCTTTTATCACTTGATTTTTGGTAATGTCATACTTTCCACTAGTATTTGAAGTGAGTGTGGTTGTTTGTTTCTCGGAGGGGGAGCTAATTCTTGTCAGGCTGGCTTCCAAATTGGATTCAGAATCAATTAAAAATTGCGCTGATGTCACAATTTTATCTCCTGCCTTTAAACCGGATAATACCGCAACCCAGTTGCCTGATTCGATACCGATAGAAACTGCTTGAGCACGAAACTTTCCATTGCCTAAAGCTAATATGACGCGATCACCTTCCCCTGTTCGAATAAGTGATTCGTGTGGTATGGCTAATACTTTTTCGACTGGTTTTGCAAAAATTTTAATATTGGCATACATTTCTGGCTTGAGTGCTAAATCAGGATTAGGAAATAATATACGAACACGGAGTGTATGTGTTTTAGGGTCAAGTTGCGGATAGACATAATCTACTTGCCCTTGCCAAACTTTACCGGGTAGATAAGAAAATGTCGCTATGGCAGTTTGTTTTTCTTTTACCCAATTGGCTTGATTATCAAAGACTTCAGCAATGACCCAAATGTTTGATAAATCTTCAATGGTCATTAGGCTTGTATTAGGCTTAACAAACATGCCTTCACGAATGTTAAGCGAGGAAATAATGCCATTTTCACTTACATACAAAGGTATCAGTTTATTGGCTTTTCGTGTTTGTTTTAATCGGTTAATCTGCTGCGGTGACACCCCAAGGGTTACCAATTTCTTCTCATTAGCATGAATTAATGCGGCGTCCTTGTTTTTTAGTGCCAGCAAGTATTCTTCTTGTGCATTATTTAGAGTCGGCGAATAAATGTCGGCTAAGACTTGACCTTTTCTAACACTTTCACCTGTTTTGTTGACATAAAGTTTTCGGATCCAACCGGAGGTATAGAGATTAACCTGCTCGATGTGGTCTTCATTGGCAGTAACATAACCCACCGTATCGATGATGCGCGGTAATGTGCGTAGACTAACCAGCGCGGTTCTTACTCCTAAATTGTCTACCATCTGTGGTGAAATTTTTACAATATCTTTATCTTGAGCTTCTTGATTCGCATAAACAGGAATTAAATCCATTCCCATTGGCGATTTCCCAGGTTTATTGCTGTGATAATGAGGATCCATGGGGGCTGCCCAATATAAAATTTTACGTTCTTTTAGCTTTGCAGAAGTGGAGGGTGTTTTTGAGGTACCCGCTAACCAGTTCCGGTAGGTCAGCATACCGGAGACATAAATGAAAACAAAAAGACTAACCCACCCTATCCATTTTTTCATAGGATTATTCTCCTTCCAAATAAAGCAGATTTATTCTAGCCTCATCACAATCAACTGATGCTTTCAACCCCATGAGTGATGTATTTAATTCGCGGACATAAGCCCTTGCTAAGGTTGGAAAATCTGTTTGTGCATTTTGATAAGCGATTAGCGTTGCTTCGGCATATTGATTTGCCTCTGGAATGAGATGCTGCCGATACAAGCCAACACTTTTTCGTTGTTGTTGCCAAGTCGCATATTGTGTTTTGAGTAATTGATTCAATTGTCGATAATGACTCAGTTGATCTTCTTGACTGGCAATCAAATTCTCTTCACTGGCCTTTAAGCGACGATCTTGACGATTATTTGTAAATAAAGGTAAATCAATACTCACTTGTGCGCTTAAAACATCAGAACGTTTTTGGTTGGTCAGCATATCGTGCGCTTGACTAAAACCATATCCAACACCCACGGCAACACCGGGTTTGTATTGTTGTTCAGCGAATCTCACTCCCGCATAATTAGCCGCAATAATGGCTTGATCGGTACGCAATCTAGGATGATATTTTATGATAGTTTCAAAACTTACTAATGACGGCGGATTCTTCCATTGGGGTAATTGATTGGGATAAGCATGGTTTGCAAGCGTTACTCCTACCCAGCGCGCTAATTGAGCACGAGCCGTGTCTATTTGCAGATTAATCGTAATTAATTGGTTATCGAGTTGTGTTAACTCCAGCTGCGCACGAATAACATCTTTTTGCTGTGCTTCATTATTAGCAAGCATCGACTCTGTTATTTTCACCAAATGTTGAAATACTTTTTTCTGATCAGAGACCACCTTCTTAGCTTTTAACCAATAATAAAGATTCAACCAACTCATGCGTACATTCTGTAAAATTTGGACTTGCATTGTTTGTCCTTTTTCATATTCCGCATGGCCTTTATCTTTTTCTTGTAAGGATCGGTACCGAAGGCTATGCCCTCTAGGAAAGGCTTGCATCAATCCTATCTGCATTTGTGTCATGGGTTCTTGACTGAGACTCCATGTATCTACAGGAACGTTCATTGCACCTAATCTAAGCTGAGGGTCGGAAAGTTGGCCTGCGGCAATAGCGGATTGGTTCAAAGATTTAGATTTTGCATCAAGGGATTTAAGTTCTGGAGCTTGGTGGAGTGCAACCCATTCGACTTCAGAAAGTGTCACGTTTAAATGACTCGCTGCTACACTGGTAGTAGGTATGACACCTAATCCAATAAATCCAACGAGAAGAAATAGGCACTTTAAACGGGGTGATTTATAAGCCCTACGCACTAGAATAGCTAAGAGGTTATTAACCCTCTCAACTCTGTGTATATAAACCGTTAATAGATTAGATTTCTGAAAAGCGAACTGAATGTCGGATGCTTTAACCTTAGGGTGAGGGTTTAAAGTAGGGCTTGGTACTTTAAGCAGAAGCTCCCATGCATCCGATAATTCTTCGGAAGTCAAAGGAATACATTTCATTATTTTTATTTCTCCCAGAAATTGCTCTTCCCTGAGAAAAACCAAGCCTATTGTATCAACGTTCTTTTATATAACATAAATAGAGGTTATGCACAACCGAGGTCCTAATGTCATCTGGATGATAAAATCATAAATAAACAATTGTTTCAGACAAGCGCACTCATAGAGAAGCTAAACAGTGATAGCAGAGAGTCTATCATTAGATAGGTTCTGGCAAATCATTGGCTAATTGTTCTTTATCAGCGGGAAGCACGGGGTCACGACCATACACATCATCCCAAAAATGTAAGACATCATTTTTATCCACCCAAGCGGTAATGTAAGTCAGATGAATGGGTATCGGTGTTTTTAAATTAATCACCGTAGTACGTCCCGACTCCAAAGCCGCTTTGATAGACGAGGCCGCTTGTTGTAAAGAAGGATCAAGTTTTTCTAAGGCCTCAAGAAATTCAAACGGATTTTCTAAGCGGACACAACCGGAACTAAACAAACGTCGCTCAGCATCGAATAACGCTTTTGAGGGTGTATCATGTAAATAAACTAAATGTGAATTAGCAAATTCAAATTTAATTTGTCCCAATGAATTATAGGGGCCTGGATCCTGGCGTAAAATATAACGTTCAGGATTTTTTTTCACGGCGAACCAATCCACTGCACGGGGATCTAATTCTTTATTCGGTTGATTCGCTGCAAAGAGCCGAATGTGATTGCGACTCAGATAATTCGCATCGCGCATTGCTTTTGGAATAATCTCTCGGCGTGCAATTCCAGGAGGTACTGTCCAATAAGGGTTTAAAATAATCCGGGTCACTTTGGAATTAATTTCAGGTGTTTGTCGCGACGGTTTGCCGACAATAACCCGCGCCGTCAACACCGCATGATGATTTTTAACTAAACGTAAACGGTGATCAGGTACATTAATCCAAATATAAGCAGGATTTGCTAAGCCTATCAACCGTGCCCAACGCTGTAAATTGAATTGAATTTGATGTAACCGTTGTGTGACTGACACATTCAACGCTTGCCGTGTCGTTGCGCCGACTACCCCATCGTCATTTAATCCATGACGTTCTTGAAAGAAAGCAACCCCCTCTTCGACGTGTTCATCAAAATCATTCGGGTTAGCCACATGAGTGCAAGCACTTTCAACCAAATCTTTCGTTGCACATAAGCGCTGACGCAACACCGCAACCGCTGGACCCCGCATGCCTATCGATAATAGTTGATTCGTCTGTAAGCGCGGCCAAGGATGTTGAGCTGCCTGTTGATATACACCTAATTTTTTTTCCAAACGTTGATACGCGGTTATAGATGACGACTTCGAATCGGTTTGTGCCTGCGTTAATGTCGCGACAGAAAATAGACTGAGCATCAAGCTTACTTTAAATTTCCTTAACTGTAAGTAATGCATTTTGTTATCCTTTTTCATCATAATGAGTCAGCACATACTCCTCTACAATTTGTTGAAATTGTTGCACAATCGTTTCACCGCGCAATGTGGCTATTTTACGCCCATCAGCAAATACCGGCGCAATCGGATGTTCACCCGTACCCGGTAAACTAATGCCAATATTGGCATGTTTACTCTCGCCCGGCCCATTCACGATACATCCCATCACCGCCAAAGATAAATTTTCTACACCCGTATATTTTTTCGACCAAATCGGCATACGTTCTTTAATATAGCCTTCAACTTGGGTAGCCAATTCTTGGAAATAGCTACTCGTGGTACGTCCACAACCGGGGCATGCGGATACCGACGGAATAAAAGCGCGCCTACCCAGCGCTTGTAAAATCTGTTGGCAAACCACCACTTCACGACGTCTATCACCACCCGGTTCAGGTGTTAATGAAGCCCGAATCGTGTCACCGATACCTTCTTGTAATAACACCGCTAAAGCAGCCGTGGTAGCAACAATCCCCTTTGAACCCATTCCTGCTTCAGTTAAACCTAAATGTATTGCATAGGTGCAACGTGCTGCGAGATTGCGGTGGATGGCTATCAAATCTTGAACCCGACTCACCTTACAGGATAGGACCATCATACTGGCGGGCATACCAATTTTTTCAGCCAACTCGGCACTCAGTAAAGCCGATAATACTAAGGTTTCCTGTAATACTTCTGACGCAGAACGTGGGTACGCAGACGCTGCATTTTTATCCATCTCACGTAAGCTCAGGTCTTGATCCAAACTACCCCAATTCACGCCTATTCGAACTGGCTTATTATATTTCAGTGCCATTTCGATCATCTGCGTAAATTGGGCATCACGCTTTTCGCCATAGCCTACATTACCGGGATTAATACGGTATTTATCTAAGGCTTTGGCACAATCCGGATAAGCCTGCAAAAGACGGTGGCCATTATAATGAAAATCACCCACTATCGGCACCGAATACCCCGACTCACGGACTTTATCGCGAATAAAAGGGACTTGGTGGGCCGCTTGCTCCGTATTGACGGTAATTCGAACTAATTCTGAGCCCGATTGAGCTAATTCTATAATCTGCTGAGCCGTAGCCACCGCATTCTCCGTATCGGTATTGGTCATGGATTGAACAACAATAGGTGCTCCGCCACCGAGCTGAACCGAGCCCACTTGAACGGGGGTGCTGATGCGACGTACGACCGGGGTGAGAGGTTCAGATTCGGCCATAGAAAATTTCCTTTATTTTTTGAAAGTACGGATGAAAATAGGAATCTATTGCGGTATACTCTAGCACATTATGAAGTCAAGTGAACCTACTAAAACAAGTCTAAAAGACAACGGAGATAGCCATGAATACTCACTTACAAACACTTTATCAAACACTTCCCATCAACAGTACCGACGCCTATATTGCCCGGTTAAAACAAATCCCTGTATTAAGTGCTGAAGAAGAAACCGAACTCGCAGAACGTTATTATCAACACCAAGACCTGATCGCCGCCAAAAAGCTTATTATTGCTAACCTGCGCTTTGTCGTACATATTGCACAAACTTATATGGGTTATGGCTTGGCACTCGCCGATCTGATTCAGGAGGGGAATATTGGTTTAATGAAAGCGGTTAAACGCTTTGACCCTAAAGTAGGCGTACGCCTGATCTCATTTGCCGTTCATTGGATCAAAGCCGAAATTCAGGAATTTATCTTACGTAATTGGCGCATTGTTAAAATAGCCACTACAAAAGCACAACGTAAATTATTTTTTAATTTACGTAAAATGAAAAAACATTTAGGTTGGTTTAACCAAAAAGAAATCGAAGCGGTTGCGCGCGATCTCGGTGTCAAACCAGAAACCGTGCGTGAAATGGAATCTCGTTTGGCCTCCAACGATATGAGCTTGGATATCAGTGAGGATGATAAGGATACCAAGTCCACTCACTATCCACGACTCGATATGCATTTTGAAGATAATCGTTACGACCCAGCTCGTTTACTCGAAGCCAGCGACAGCACCGAGTCCAGTCAAGATCATCTGTATAAAGCGTTGGCCAAATTGGACGAACGAGAACAAAACATTATCCGGGATCGTTGGTTAATTGAACCTAAAATAACATTGCAAGAATTAGCCAATCGTTATCAAGTATCCGCTGAGCGAGTGCGTCAATTAGAACAAAAAGCGATTAAAGCGCTACGTCATGCGATCGAGGAACAAGCGGCATGAAACCCATAAAAAAAAACCTTAGCCCTGATAGAAATTTTGTCAGTGACATTGATAAATTTCTCACCGCTTTTGATAAACGGCATCCTGAGAAGTCAGCGTCACAAGAGCAAGAAATAGCACAATACCAAGCATTGATGATGAAACGTGATATAAAAACTAAAACTCACTCTTGAAGACGTTATCGTTATGTTTCTAGAAATTGAACTTAAACTCCGCATTGCCCCTCAAGATGTTAACCTATTACTACAACATCCTTTATTACAGCTCGCCAGTACGCAAGCGCTCTCCGTAGAACAACTCATCAGCCGTTATTTTGACACCTCCGACCTCGCTTTATGGAAAGAAGGATTGTCGATGCGAGTCCGTGAAGCCGGTGGCCGCACCATACAAACCTTAAAAACAGCGGGTGAGCAGATAGGTGATTTACAACATCGGCACGAGTGGGATCAACCCGTCACACAAAATAGTCCTAATATCGAGCAATTCACTGACCCAAGCTTAATAACCAAGCTAAAAACCATCCTTGGGGATAAGCATTTATTAGAATTGTTTCATACGGACTTTCAACGCAGTTCATGGAGTTTAAATACAGAGGGAACTCAAATCGAATTAGTTTTAGACCAAGGTCTGGTCAAAACCGTCACGAATCAAGCTGTTTTACATGAAATTGAGCTAGAATTAAAACAAGGTGATAGCCAACAACTCTATAAAATAGCCGAACTTCTCAAATCGACTATTCCGCTCACCGTAGAAACGCGTAGCAAGGCAGAACGAGGCTATTTACTCTATAATCATGACAATAAAATGTCATCTAATTATGTATAGTTAATTACCCTCAATTACGGTACTATCACTGCAACTTCAATAAAAACGTTAAATCTATGTTAGAAAATACTGCTACACATAAAAGCCAAAGAGAAAAACTCATTCTGATAGAAGGAGTCACCGAAACTGGCGAAAAATTCAGGCCTAGTGACTGGGCTGAGCGTATGTGCGGTTGTTTGGCCAGTTTTACTAATCGGCGCATGGTGTATTCTCCTCAACTGCGACCCTTGATGGATCATGAAAGCCGCACTAAATGCCTCGTTATCGACCCCAAACTAAAAGAAACTAATCCCGATATTTTTGACTGTATTATGAAATTTGCCGGTGAAAATCGCTTAAAAATCCACGAATCCTACACCGAATCTGAAGATTAAAACCCCACACCAAAACTCTACATCGGCCTCGTTAGGGGCTTTAGGTTTTTAATTTCAAACTGTTTTAGCATTCCATAGTTGATTCTCCGGGAGATTATCTTTGTTTTGTTGTTTTTTAAAAAAGTTCATATCCATATAATTTGATTCTTTTAGTGATGAACTCGCATAATTTGATCGCGATACGATATTAATATAATCTGTTCCCATCTCTTTTTTATCTTCAATAGACTTAGCATTTTCTGTTGTTTGATTTTGATCTATTCTATTCATGATCTCATACTCTCCCTCTATCGTTTCATACTCTGCTTCCTTATGCATAAATCTACTCCATAGATTATTTTTCGACAGAAATAATGTATTTTTCAATGCCAATTCTTTCAAAGAATGGGTATCACTTTTACTTGATAGTTTTGTGATTATTTCAATAAGTGATTCACTCACTTTATCTACGATTTCAAAAAAATTAATATTTTTTGAGTTATCCAAAGTACAATTATTATAAAATTGCAGCATCAACATAATCTGATTATACAAGTCAGGATCAAAATAAATTGAATGCAAAATTTTGCTTAATTCAGAATTCTTATTCATATTATCTAGATAAGCTAATTGTTCTTCCTCCGGATTTAAAATTCTAGCGCGCGGTGCTTTAATTATACTTTCAAGCTTGTCATTATTTTCTTTAACCACTATAAAACCTTCATCTATAACTGCATAATCATTCTCACTATTCGTCAGTTTTGTAACCGGAGACGCTAATTGATCGTCATTAGCAATTTTAGCCGTAATATCAGATTTTCCGTCTATTAGATCAATTTTATTATTCTTTTTTCGTCGTAATGACCATTTTCTAAAGTTAATAGAAAATTTATAATTTTGGTGGCTTATTAATTTTTTTTTATCCGTAAAACTATTGACTTCAATAGCTTGTTTTATTTGCCTATCCTTTCCTTCTATACTCGCATCTAATATATTTTCATTTTTCATTTTACATAATCTCAAAAAAATTAATCTCTAGTATGTTAAATACTAAAAATTAAGCTTTTCTTAAATTAAAAAAATAGTAAACAATTAAAATCAAATAATTTACTATACAATATTGATCTTCATCCAATATATTATGTTTTACTCAAAGAAACTTTGAGTACGCAGTTATAATTATAAAAAAAACGCTATTTATAAACGCATAGATGCTCTAACTGACAAGTATGGCAAACCGGTTTAGTTTTTTTGCAATGCTGTTTGGCATGCTTAACTATCAGTGCATGGTATTGTTGATACCGATCGACACTTTTTGGTCGCTGTGTTTCAAATAGCTGACGACACTCCTCATACGTCTCGTGACCTTGAATCAAAGCTAAGCGTTGCAATAAACGTCGCGTATACGCATCAATCACAAAAACTGGCCGATTAAAGGCATAGAGTAAGATATCATCAGCCGTTTCGGGGCCTATCCCTTGTACCTTAAGGAATTGTTCACGCAGCTCGGTTGTGCTTAATTGATCTAAGCCGCTGTAATTCCCTTTTTCTAAATACCAACGACAATAATTCTGTAAGCGCTGTGTCTTAATCCGAAAATAACCACTCGGCTTTAAACAGCTTTCTAAATCGGCTGTCGATAGGCTTAAGAGTGCCTGGGGTGTTAAATTCACTCGTTGTTTTAAAAGAGTTAACGCTTTTTCCACATTCAACCAATGAGTATTTTGCGTCAGTATTGCGCCGACCATCACCTCAAACGGGCTGTCTGCCGGCCACCATGCCTGGCGGCCGTACTGATTGAGCAGACACTCATAGATACTGAGTAGTTTTTGTTGCGTCACTGACATCACTTAAAAAGTGATTATTCTACGTCTAAGTTCCAAAATAAGCGACCCTGTTCTAGGACAACTGTATTTTTTCTCATGAAAAAATCTCCTTAATTTCTCCCTATTCTAATATTTGCATAAATAGGCTGTTGTCCATTTTTTTCATTATTTTGATCACCTATCATCTTCTGCAATTCTTCTAGTGAGGGAGGAGGTGGGAAGCCTAAATCAGCCCTTTCTGGCATAAACCAAGAAATTTTTCTAAAACTAGAAAAAGACGGAATATAGCGTGCAATTTCGCTACCCCCCAGCTGCTTACTGCCGCTTATTAGATTATTTGAGGACATTAAGGGTTGCTCTTCAATCGTCCCACTAACCTGTGGAAGAGGATGTAAGCCTCTTAGTTCAACTAATATATTATTCGCTTTGTCATATAAGGAATTAAGCTTTAACTCCAATAAATTCGCCTTTATCTTTTTTAAAAGGGCTAACACTTCTATAAATATTTTTTGATATTCTTCATGATTTTCTTTATCTCGATTAAAAAAACTGCTTGGATTTAAACCTTCTCTATTTTTAAGGACTAATATTTCGATATCATTTTTAATCGTTGAAAAATCTATTTCCAAAAGAGTGTAAGCATCTTTAGAAACTTTACACTTAATAGCCTCTTTTAAAGCGTTCAGTTTTACTTGGTAGTCTTGTAATTTTTCAACTTCAGAAGGAAGATCCTTTTTTAGAGTCATTGAATGAGTAAGAGTTGCTTTTTTTCTTCGATATTGCCAAAAAGAAAGTCCTGCTATCACTAGCGATACCACACCCAAAAAAGCCCCTCCTAATAGTAAACCCGTAGAACTATTGATATCGCTATTATTTTCCTCGCAAGCATCATCATTCATATGGCTTATTTCGTTGGACTTTGATACTAAGGAATTTAAAATTAAACTGGAATTCGATATAAATAGGGTTAACGCGCCTAAAATTGACTCATTAATAGCTAATGGCTGGTTTGTAGACCCCTTATTATCAGCAGGATTGTCATTCAGTTGATTAAGCCGATTTTTTAAAACACTACTTACATTGAATGATGAAACAAATTTTTGCATCATAAAACGAAAACAGTCATTTTCGTCAGAATTAATATTTCTAATCCAGCGATTAGAAACATATTCAAGCTCTACATCCAGTATTTCCGCTATTCTATTTTCAGTATAATCTAATCTTTTTTTACGTAAGTAATTCTTGATAGAATAAATTTCTAACGCACTTTCAAACCAATGGAAATCTCCCCATGTAATCGACTGTGGTGTTGTTGCAAGATCATAACGGCTTAAATCATCCATCGATAATACAAAAACAGTATCACTAAACGTCAATTGAATCGGTCCGAATTTTTGAATAAATTTCTTTAACGCTTTATTTTTATTTAAACTTCTTTGATAAAGCTTTGAGATGGCTTTATCTATTCTAATAGAATTAGATGGCGCATCGGATAACATCCCAACGGAACTAAACAATTGATTTTCAATATATCGGCTACAGGTTGATTCGCGATTAAATTTTGATGTCAAAATTTTTGTTAACGCCGCTCGGCTGATTTCACCTTCCTGATTAAAGGATCGTTTTAAATTTTTACTTAAATTAAAGTATTTTCCTAAAACAAACTCTTCAAGAAGGGGTTTTAAAATTTTTTTAGATTCCGGCGAGAGCTCTGCATCATTAATGTAAATCTTTACTATTTTTCGCCCAATAAATTGACCTTCTTTAGAATCAACCAAGCTTTCAATAATCGTCTCTTTTTCCCGAGATAGATTAAGATCAGTGAGTTTGTTATCTAAAACATAAATTTCTAACGCACTTTTGAACCAATCATAGTCACTCATTGAAATTGTTTGTCGTATTTTATCTCTAGAATGGCGGCTTATCTCATCATGGGTTAAGTTAAAAACGGTATCATTAAACACAAATTCAATTGATTTATGCTGAAGAAATTTTAATAATTCTCGATTATTCTTTAAATCCTCTTTATATTGCACTGACAGATCATTGACTCTCGTTTCTTTAATGGGATTATTTGTCTCTCTCAGTGAACAATCATTGATTATTTTATTTAACCAATCATTAAAAGTTTCTTCATCCGCTTTCAACCCATCCTTGATAAACCCATTGATTTCATGAATAGACGCTTCATTCTGTGCTTTTTTTATTATTTCTTTTAACAAACTAGGATTTTTTTCCAAGATAAAACGAAATAAAGCACTACCAAAATAATACAAATCGCCACCACTTGAATAACTCATGTTAATAATACGCTCTATTTTAGGGAGTCTATCCTGGAAGCTTTTAATATACTCCGCTTCTTCTTTAAAACACTTTTCATTACCTAAGGCATTAGCGGCTCCTTCTACCATCCATGACGGTAAACAATGTAATCCTTGTTGACCCAGTAAGGCATAAAATAAAGAATGCTGAATCTCATGACCTAAATTGCGAAAATTACCCCCTTCTTTAAAAGCTCCATTTCGAGCATCTCCTTTTTGTTGATAAATAAAAGTTTCATGCCATTGTTCGTTATCAGACAAAGGTCGGAAGTAAATCAGGGGAAGGTCATTTTCAGAAGGTAACCGTACCTGTGCATAGCCGCCACCTGCTGTATTGATCCCCCATAAAGGTCCATACTTAACATATTCCTCCTTTGTTTTAAAAATGTATAATCTAAAAATTTGATCTTTAATTGGTTTTTTAAACTCAATCGTTAGCGTTGTTCTTAATTTCTGTACGCGTGAATACGTTGCTGAAATAGCTTGATTAATAATAGCTTTTTCATCTTTTGTCAGCTGTTGATATGAAATAGTCACGTTGAATATCGATTTTTGATAAACATATTCGTTAGGAAAAACATATTGTTTATCGACTTTTTTATATAAATGAGTCAATAAGTTTTTTTCAAAATTCGGTAAATTTTTGACATATTTGACATATTCGATATAAGCACATTCTTTAATTTCATTCGCAGTCAAAGAAAAACATTGATGCTCCGTTAATTTAACTATCTTTGAAATATAATTCTTAGTCGTTAGATCCAAAAAGTGGCTTATTTCCTTATTCGCTTTAAAGTCGGTACGTAAGATACGATAAGTTCCTAACACCGTTCGGAAAGAAAAAATAGAATCCGAATCCCAACGACGAATTTCGTTATTCATTTTTTGCAAAGGATCAAAGACTTTTTTAAACGATAAATAATCTCTGTTTATTTTTACATAATGGCTAAAATTGACATTCAACACCCAAAAGAAATTACTAAAATGCCAATCAAGTTGATCGATATTTTTATCTAAGCTAATTTTAGAGTCTACAATTCGTTCAGCATATTCAGTGATCAGTGATAAAACCTTTTCGTCCCAATTTTCATGCTTCACTCTCAAAAAAATATTAAAACGTTCATACAACATTTTAAGATCATCAATATTCAAAAAATCATAGGTATTATCCGTTAATTCAGTTTCGGTTAATGAAAATAGTGTATTTTTTTCGTTATCCGTTAAGGTTTTAATTGCATCCGTTGAAAAAGCGGCTTTTAAAAATTTAAAAAAAATGGAGCGTTTAATTTTTTTATTGGATGAATGAGTAGATTGCGAATATTCAACGATCAATGATCCTATATTATCAAAAAATTTATACCAATCTGTTTCTGTCGCTGTCAGAAGATCAGCAAGCCCTTTTTTTTCCTGATAATCGAGTTTATTTTTAATTCTTATGCCAGGCATGCAAACCCCCTTTTTTATATTTGTATAAAAGTAAGTGTGATCACTTAATCTTCAAATAAATTTTTTCTTATAGGGATTCCGTGTTTTAACTACGCTTGGTAAAACCTCACTGATTAAGCTTAACCCTTTCGATCAAAAAATATTTAAGACCCGATCAGACGAATACAGTGTCAGCATAGGTAGCGAATCTTAAGGATTTCTTAAGTTTGACTTATCTATTAAAGTAATTGATAACAAAATTATTATTTATACACTTTTAATCTTAGCTTGCTAACAGGGTTAGGATAGTTTCTTTTGTAAATCAAAAATATTTATTATATAAAAAGTAACTTTATTTTTGAGTTAAGGATCTCTTAAGCTTTTCCATCTACGATAGAGGTTATTTTTTTAATTTTATTGTAGGTGTTTAATGCAAGATAATCCTAATCCTCCTTTGGTTATTAATGACATCCTTGATGGAACCTTTACTAAAGAAAAATATCCCCGCTTAACTGACGAAACTATTTTTAAACTAGCGATAGATGATATTCTATTAGAATGCACCAGGACTAAAGTTCATCCAAATCAACGTACACTAGACACCATTTCTAAATGCGAATCTGCTTCTGATCTAAAAAGTAGTCACGTCTATTCTGACTTACAAAAAAATTTAGAAACAGGTGGTCTTAATAGATTATTAAACTTCTTAAGTAAACATATAGCCAATAAAACTATTATGGCTAATGAAGAAAAAAAGAAATTAATTTCCTTAGTTAATCATTTTATCACTCTGTATGAGGTTAAAATAACCGATGAAAATAGCAAATTTTCTGAAAATGATATCGTCACGTCTTCAAATTTTCTTAAGTTTATAACCAATTTACTAGACATATATAACATTTCAGCGTTTGCAGCGCCTGAGCTTATACATCAAAAAGATGAAAATAATTCAATCACTATTACATTGGGTGATCCGCAAGAATTTGATACATTGATTACAAATACAATTAAACTGAGTGAAACTGTCATACAAAAATTGAATTCTCAGAATTATACTGCTAATAAAGAAACTATAATGGATATGCTTAAAAGCTTAGGTCAGTTTGGGTTTGAGCTCAAAATAAAAGCGAACTTCCAAGCTATTTACCATAAAATTCCTGAACTAGCGTCTAAGATTATTCATTCGAAAACGTTAAATAATTTTAGTGCTGAAGATAAAGAACTAGCAGGTCATATTTTTCTAAATGAATTTGATAATGGAGATGAAAAACATATAAAATCAGATTGCAAGGGTTTATTAAGCCTCGATAGATGTCCTCGACCCATGACGGAAAATATTCAACTTTTTCAAAGTATAATTCAGGGAAATTATCCTAATAAACAACTGACTTTAACTGATTTCAAACAAATTATAAACGAAATATATAAAAATATCCGTACACTTGATCGCATGCAATCTATTCATATTTTGGTTTTCTTAAACAATAATTTAAAAAATGCCTTAAAAACCGATGAAGCATCTCAATTTGACTTTAAAAAGCTATATGATATTGCTTTTGATATAATAACTAATTTAACTAAAGACCTAAAGGAAAAAAACAATCTGGATTCCAGCTTTGCTCAAGCTGAAAAAAAGTTAACTTCTTTTCTATTTAACATCATAAAAAATAACAATAATCGTCAAGAGTTACATAGTCAAATTCATATTCTCAAGCAATTTAGTAAGTTATACGAAGCGATTATCCCTAATAATTCGTCGGAATTAAAGAGCCTCAACGATACCATGGGTAATCATTTATTTAGTATTTTAGCTCGAAATATTGCTAGAAAAGAGGCTTTGGAAACAGGCTATCAGACTTTTATAGATATCATTAAAAGTGTAAACGAAGTGTGCAGCAAAAATCGTGCTGCTTGTAATATGCTAGAAATATCCACCTTATCATTTAAAAACTTGGGTAGTATGTACCGTCAATTGAGTGGTAAAAATTACAAAGACATTAAAGGCGAAATCATTAGAGAAGCTAATAAACTGATTCAATCGAACCAGGACTATTTAAACCCTCAGGAATTAATAAGTGCGGTATCCTTCTTTTTCAAACCAAATATTACTCAGCCCGATTTAAACAGAAACTGTAAACTACTATTCAAGTTAGACTGCCAACCAGCAAGCTTAGTTGAAAATAAAGCGGCGATTGCAACCACTTTAAGACCCAAAGATTCAATTATAGTTCCCACTCAGATAACTGCTATTCCGGTTAATACAAATAAAACGTTACAGACATCTAATAGTACGATCGCACCTCTCATCACTACGGCTACACACGCTCAAGCTGAAAAACCTTCCGTACAATTTGATAATAGTACGCTGACAGAAAACTCGACTGCTCTTACGAATTTAGATCATCGCGCTCATACCCCGCAGGTTACCTCCTCTGCAATCGAACTCGGCGCATCCGCGGCCCATGGAGCCGGATCGGGTATATTAAATGGCATCATCCAATATTTTGCTGTTAAATATTCTCAACAAGGAGAACAAAAATCGACAACAAAAGCGATGCTTCTCTATAGCAGCATACTAGCTCATGCATCACTTGCCGCCACATTTCCATTGATACTATTTCAAATAAAAGAATCTATTAATCAAGGTAATGAAGAAGAAGCACAGCAATTGTGGGACAACCTGCTATCGCAAGCACTTCCCACTTTTATTAGTAGTGTTGGTTTCAGCCTAGGTTTGCAAATAGTCAATGAATTCACACAGCTGTTATCAAATCGATTCAAAATCAGATCCATTGCACAAAATACGCTTCCTCTTGTTGGAACAGCGGTCAGTGCACTAAAAAATCCGCTGGCTACGGGTATTCAAATCGGCACATCCATTACAGCGAGTTCATTCACGTATTTTAGTCTGAATCGACTCTTTCCTGCCAAGCATCGGCATTCTGACCTAGAAGCAGCTGAGGTAACAAAAAGCTTTGAAATGGAAGTATTTATTGAAGAAAAAAATGAAAGTTGCAAAAATGATTCAAATACCGCTATTAAAAATAAATCAACCCCAGAAGAAATTTTTTTCGAAAAAGTACAATTTACTACAGCCGATCAATTCAAAAAATTAAAAACTTATTTGGGTATTGTTATTGAATCAATTAAAAAACTACAAAATAATTTAAGTGATCAAACCCATATCGACCGCCTGCAGCAAATTCTTGATCTTCCTGCTTGTAAACTTGGATTACACTATGATTTACTTGATTTAGAAAATTTTTCTAATAAATTTATTAATGAGTATAATGAATGCAAAAATGACGAACAGAGGTCGGGCGTTATAAAACGTAATTTTGATTATTTTAAAACTATGATTAAAACTATGTATGACAAGCTATTAAGTGATAATGTTAAAGATGATTGCTTAAATTTTATATTATGCTCAATCAAAGAAACAAAAACATTAAAACCATCAATAACTGATTTAATAAAAATTATAGAAGACAATTTAGGTTTTATACGCGGAATAACCAAACCGTTAGTTTCTATTCATTTATCTCCTTTAAAGGATAAAAGATTCTCTATTGCTTCTTCAGGTCATTCGAGTAATTCGTCTCATTCAGATGGATATGATAATTCAAAATTTAATGATTCTAACCTACTAGAGGAACAAAAATTATTGTGCACTCGATTGAATCGTTAATAACACTAACAAAAAAAGCCTGCAATGCAGGCTTTTTTTCGTCTATCGATTTAACCCTGCAAAATATTTCGATAATCAATGGCAAGTTTTTTCAAGTCCAGTTTATTAAAAAACAGGGAAAAACACATCCAACAACTTAATGCGGCTAAATCCCGAAATTGATGCGGCATAAAATGCGGTTTAACCAGCAATCCCTCTTCAAGTAAATGGGCTAATAAACGTTGATCTTCTAAACTGGTTTTACCGACAAATAACAAATCAACTCTATCCACTAAACCTTGCTCAACTGCCAAACGGAGATAATTATAGATTAAAATAAAACCTTTCGTGTAAACTAAATCTTTCGTAAACGGACCTAAATTCGGTAAACTACCCCGAAAAATCCTGACGCTGCTTTTATAACTTTCTTCCGGCGTATGCGCTTGTTCTAGAAAAAAATTAAACACTTGCAGAAAATCAGCGCCCTCTTCCGCCATGGCAATCCCGGTGACACGATCCGTTAATTTCTTAATACGCATGGGTGAGGAAACAAAAAGAAATAATTCCGTGATGATCGCCAGGCCTTCTTGATTGGCAATCGCCGAAGGCGGACCTTTGCTGAGAAAAGTACATATCGGTTGCCGCATCCCATTCAGTGTGGTACCCATGTGTACCCACCCCTCATGCACTTCTAAAATTCGTAAATCACGCTCACTGAATAAGGCATCCTTGCGTACCTTGATCCGTTCTGAACCGGCCGCCGCATCGGCCACAATCCCATCACTGACTATCACCCAATCTTTTGCTTTACCTGCATGTTTAAAATACACTGATAAACGTCGATTCAGAATTTCTATCGCTTGTTGACTGTCATAACGTTTCTCATCCAGTTCATTTTGGGTTTTGTCTTTAATATTCATCAGTGCTTGTGAAACGACGGGTACTAAATCCTTTAAGCGCGGTGCATTCACATAAAAAGCATCATCGGCACTGCCATATAATTCTTTGGATAAGGCACTAAACTCAGGGGTACCACGTGCCATCAATAAATTCAACAAATCCTGATATTCTCGACACATGCGCAACATAATACGACCGATCGAACTGAATTGGCCAACTTCGCGATTAATATCCCGTTCTAAAATTTGAAATTCTTCACGTTTTTTACAGATATCAAACGACAAACTATTTTTCTGATAATATTCCGCATTGACTTTGGGTAATTGTTTGCATTTCTTTTTAAAAAAATCGGCTTGTATTTCGGGCCCCCATTTAATGCTGTCTAAAATTTTTATCGCATCTTGTGCTTGCACGATACGATCCGATAATTCACGTAATCGTGCGCGATACGCCTTTTCATTACTTTTCATGGGATCCCTTACTCCATTCGTTAATGGAACGTTGCGCCAAACTTGCTAGCAATTTCACTTGTTCAGCTGAATCATTCAATGCGGGAATGTAATTAAAACGTTCACCGCCAGCAGCTAAAAACAGTTCTCGATAACGTTTAGAAATCTCTTCCAAGGTTTCTAAACAATCGACTGCAAATCCAGGACAAATGACACTGACATTTTTTATGCCACGTGCCGGAAGTTCTTGTAACACCACATCGCAATACGGTTTTAACCACTGGGCTGCACCGAAACGCGACTGAAACACCACTTGATAATCATCCACTGATAACTGTAAGCGTTCTGCTAGTAATCGTACCGTCATATAACAATGTTGTTGGTAAGGATCACCTTTTTCGATGCACCGTTGTGGTAAACCATGAAAAGAAAACAGTAAATAGCTGTTTTTAGTTGGTTCTGTTCGCTGTTCTTTAAGCTTATTGGCCAGCGCTTCAATATACAGTGGATGATCAAAATAGGATGCAATAAAATTTAGATTCGAAACAACACGTGACGTTTGAAAAAATTTACTGCTTTGATCCCAACAACTTGCGGTGGTGACCGCGGAATACTGCGGATATAACGGTAAAATGGTGATAGATGAGACATCCGCAGCGAGTAATTCCTTGAGTGCAGCGTGAATACTCGGTTTACCATAGCGCATAGCAAACACTAATTTGTATTCTTTGCCTAAATTAGTTTGAACTTTGTCTGCTAAACGCTGTGTAATCACCGCTAACGGTGAACCTTCGTCCATCCAGATACTTTGATACAGTTTTGCTGAACGTCGTGCACGTATGGGCAAGATGACTAACTTCAACAATGGCTGCCAGAGCCACGCCGGTACTTCCACCACGCGTCTATCACTTAAAAATTCGACTAAATAATCACGCACCGCTTTGGGCGTCGGTGCGGACGGCGTCCCTAAATTAATGAGTAATACGCCGGATTTCATGTACGGATGCCCTTACCACGGTTCAGCAAATTAAGGTTAATAAAAAATAATACGACACAACTAGAAAATATGATCATTAAGGCCGAGATGACCGGAATATCACTAATACCTAATAAGCCATAACGAAAGCTATTCACAATATACAAAATCGGATTAAACAAGGATAAATGCCGCCAAAAGCTTGGTAATAAATCAATGGAATAAAATATGCCACCGAGATAAGTCAATGGCGTTAACACAAATGTCGGTACAATAGAGACATCATCAAAGGTCTTGGCAAATAAGGCATTGGTAAAACCCGCTAGCGAAAATAAAATAGCGGTCATTGGTACAATAGCCAACAATACAAAAATATTAGTAACATGTAACTGCGTAAAAAATAAGGCTAAAACGGTTACTAATAAACCGACCAATAAGCCACGTGCAACCCCTCCTGCAACAAATCCGACTAAGAGTAAATAATTTGGCAACGGTGCAACAATCAGCTCTTCGATACTGCGTTGAAAACGCATGCTAAAAAAGGAAGTCACCACATTGGTATACGCTGCGGTGATTACCGACATCATGATTAAACCCGGTGCAATATATTGCATATAGCTATAACCTTCGATATTACCTAAACGTTGGCCAATCAAATTTCCAAAGATTAAAAAATACAACGTCATCGTTACCAAGGGTGGTAATAAGGTTTGCACCCAAATACGCAAAAAACGTTTAATTTCTTTGCGTAACAAACTAATAAATGCGATCCAGTAGACTTTTGCTTGCATAATAATTAATCTTTTTTAATTTGTCTCACTTTAGCTTGGCTTGATTCAATGATTGAAACTTTATTCGCTCTATTATTTATTTTTATTGGCAGCAATCAAATTCAAAAATAATTCTTCTAAACGATTCGCTTTATTGCGTAAACTGGTCACTTCAATATGATGTCCTTCTAAAAATCCAAACAAATTATTCAGTGATTGTTCTTTAGCGACATCAACTTCTAAGGTCACATTATCTAATAAACGCATTCCAAATGGCGATTGTGGTAATTCAACTAACGGTTTTTTTAAATCAAACACAAAGGTTTCCATATTTAAAGTCGCTAATAACTGTTTCATGCTGGTATTTTCTATAATGCTACCTTTATCAATAATGGCGATGTTTTTGCATAGATATTCTGCTTCTTCTAAATAATGCGTTGTTAAAATGATAGTAATACCTTGTTGATTAATGCTTCGCAAAAATTCCCACATTGAACGCCGTATTTCAATGTCGACACCGGCAGTAGGCTCGTCTAATATCAGCAAGCGCGGTTGATGCACTAAGGCGCGAGCTATCATCAAGCGACGTTTCATACCGCCCGAAAGTTGCATAGAAATTTGATTGCGTTTATCCCACAAATCTAATTTTTTTAAATACCGTTCCGCGCGCTGTTTTGCTAAACGCCTGGGCACACCATAATAACCGGCTTGATAAACAATCACGTCGATCACTTTTTCGAAGATACTAAAATTAAGTTCTTGCGGCACGATGCCGATACAGGATTTAGCGGATTCTAATTCGTTATCAATACTATGTCCGAAGATTTTAACTGTCCCTGCCGTCTTATTAATGAGTGAAGCGATAATACCGATGGTAGTCGATTTTCCAGCACCATTCGGACCCAACAATGCAAAAAAATCGCCTTCCTCAACAGTGAGATCGATGTTTTTAAGCGCAACAACTCCATTCTTATAGATTTTCCTGAGACCTTGGATGCTCAATGCTTGCATAAGTTTAATAGCACTTTAAAATAAATAAAATTTTAGCTTAAATAATAATGACTTCTTTTCATAAGCCTTTATTAATTAACCACTACGAGTATAACATGGCCAACACGCTACCTTTCCCTACTGATCGCCTAGCCAAATTGTTGTTACCCGGTCCCGCTGGGCAACTTGAAGTAATGATCACCTCGCCTGAAATACCACGAAATCCACCGACCCTTGTGGTTATTTGCCATCCACACCCTTTGTTTGGCGGCACCCTACACAATAAGGTCATCTATACCTTAGCGCGTTGCTTTAACAGCATAGGGCTTGCTGCCGTACGTTTCAACTTCCGCGGTGTCGGTCTAAGCGAAGGTGAATATGACAACGGCAACGGCGAAACCGACGATTTATTGGCCATACTCGCCTGGTTGAAAGAAAGTTGTCCTGAGCGAGCGATATGGCTCGCGGGTTTTTCTTTTGGTGCTTATGTAGCGGCACGCGCCGCAAAGGTTTGGCCTGCGAAACAATTGATTTGTGTTGCACCCCCTATTGAAAATTTTCCTTTTAAAGAACTTCCCCCTTTTCCTTGTCCTTGGATACTGGTACAGGGTGATGAAGATGAAGTCGTCTCACCTACCGCGGTATTTTCTTGGGTAAACTCCTTAGAACACCCTCCAGAAGTGATTAAAATTCATGGCGCGACACATTTCTTTCATGGCCATCTCATAAAATTACGCGATTGCTTAGCCACTCTATTAAATAAAACTCATTAATGACACCTTTAACTGCTTACCAACAACAAGTATTACATCAAACTTTGCAAGGTGATGCACAACAAGCCTTAGCCATGCAACAATTTCAAGCCGTGTATCATGCAATCATCACACCCAGAAAATGGCTAGGCAAAAAAAAACCTATCCAAGGATTGTATGTATGGGGCGATGTCGGGCGAGGTAAAACCTATTTAATGGATTTGTTTTATAATCATTTACCGGTTGCTAAGTCTCGCTATCATTTTCATCAATTTATGTATCGCATCCATGCAGAGCTCGCACAACTGCAGGGAACCTCAAATCCATTAAAGCCTATTGCTAAACGTCTACGTAAAGAAGCTCACGTTATTTGCTTAGATGAGTTTTTAGTCCATGAAATTGGCGATGCGATGTTGCTCACGCAATTGTTAAAAGCCTTATTTTCCGAAGGAATTGTATTAGTCACTACTGCCAATACATCCCCTGACAATTTATATACGAATGGCTTGCAACGAGAACTATTCTTACCTGCCATTAGTTTAATCAAAAAACATCTACGTATTTTTCATTTAGAAAGTGCCATCGATTATCGGCGTAATCATTTGGCCCAAGCAGAAAATAGCCCCGTTTGGGTCATGAAGCCATCACAAGTACACGCGTTATTTAATGAGTTAAGCAAAAAAGCGCCTGTTAATTATCAAGCACTAATGATTAATGGTCGTCTGATTTCACATTTAGGTTGTACCGAGCGATTAGTCTGGTTTGACTTCAGCTCCCTTTGTGCGATACCGCGCAGCCAATTAGATTATTTAGTCATTGCTCAACGTTTTTCAACTATTTTGATCAGTGACGTCAAACCTATCGGTGAATATGAAGATAATCTTGCCCGATTATTTATTCATTTAATTGATATTCTTTATGATGCCCATAGCCAGCTTATCCTCACCTCGGCATACCCTATCGAGAATATTTATGCTAAGGGCCGACTAAGTGTTGAGTTTGAGCGAACAAAAAGCCGCTTAGCTGCTTTTAAAGAAAAATGGCTCAATAATCATTAATCTTTTTAATCGAGTAAAAAAAAGGCGCTTAATGCGCCTTTTTTTGTTAAGAACTCTAAACAGCCGCTTTGAGTTTTTTTAATGGTTTTATTTTTACCACTTTTCGCGCAGGTTTTGCTTTGAAAGTAGTCGGTTCACCGGTAAATGGATTAATCCCTTTACGTGCTTTAGTTGCTGATTTTTTTACAACAGTGATTTTATACATGCCAGGATGTGCAAAAGCACAGCCGGCTTTTACATGCGCATGCATAATCATCTGTAGAGTTTCTAAAACCTCAGCAATTTTTTTCTTAGGTAATTCAGTACTTTCTACTAAACATTGGAGCAATTCAGTTTTAGTAAAAGACTTTTTCACAGCCGCTAGTTTTTTACTAGCCGATGTTACTTTAGTTTTTTTACGTGCTTTAGTGACTGGGGACTTTTTTTTAGCTAACTTTTTAGCCATGGTTCATATTCCTCTAAATATATAAGGAGTAAACAGAAGGTATAGGATTATATAAAATAGCATATTTCTAGTTTTTTGCTAGAGGCCCTTATAAATATTTTATGTTTATTCGTTACATATAAGAAACACTCTTTCATACATGTTGTAAAATTTGCACGACTATTTCGATAAAAATTAATAAAATGATCACAAATTCTAAGATACTGGAATAACGGTGTTGTAATTGGCTATTTAACATCTCTAAAATTTCATGCGCGACATCCAGTTTATGATTCAAAGCCGCTACTCTTTTTGGGATGTCTAAAAATTTTTCAGTCATTTCATAATAAGATTCGAGATTCGAATAACGCCAAAAATATTCAGGTACATCTAAATACTCGCTACTCAGATTGACTGAGCTTCGTGTCAAGAAAATTTCACCGATGCGTTTAGAAATTTCGGAACGTGATAGAGAAATTTTGCCATAGCGGGCTAATTCTTTAGGAAAATGGCTATTCGCAAGAACCGTTTTATTCACTGATTCTTCATACGATTCTAATTTTATGGATTGTGCTAAACCATAAGAAATAGCCAGTTTAATTTGCACATTATCTGATTCATTCTTTTCTAAAGTAATGACATCGACATTAAAGCGTTGATGAGGAAAAAGCCGCGTTTCTTTGTCGAGATAATAAATAAAGAGATCCATTTCGATTTTTTCTAACGGATCGATAGAAAAAGGCTTAATATCCTCGATTAATTTTTTCTCTTGTTTTTTACTGAGATTCCAAGTAACAAAACAACCATGATTAAAGAAAAAGATATCAATAGGTTTATCCTGCTTAGTCACATACAGGACATTGCGAAATAATTTGGCAATATAACGCTTAGTACGAAAAAATTCCGCGAGTAGATTTAATTTATAATTAGCTGCTGTACAAAAAGAAACACAACGCATAAATGTTCACTGTGGTATTAAGATAGATTGACTACCCATGATCTTGATTCTTCACCTTGAATTTTTGTCTGTAGGCGCTCAACTCGCAATTCCCTGTATATTAATACACTCCGATGATCCTTTTCGCGGTACTTACCAAAAATTACATTGCGGTGAGTATATAACAGATCACGTATTTTTTTTGTTTTTTTGACGACGCTGCGGCGGAACATGCTTTAAAGGTGTCGTAGGATATCCGATAACTTGCGGTATTCCATTTTCTCGTAAACTAATGCGCTCAACCGATTGCCACTGAATTTTAGCAGCTTTTGAGTTATTTGCTGCTCGAAGCAGTTTTTTCGCCGTTAGTCGATTAAATAAAGGTTGTTTTTGCAATGGTACGTGCGCTTCTAAAAAAAGTCTATGTTTTTCCCAACCGAATTTATAAGGTAAATCGATAATCGTGACTTTTTCTTTACGTGCCACTTGTGCAAATAAACTTTCTATATCTTCTGGAAAAAGCCGAATACATCCTGCGCTACTGCGCCGCCCGACGCCTTGGGAGTCATTGGTACCGTGAATTAAATACGTGGCCTGTTTAAGCCGCATGGCATAACCTCCTAATGGATTATCCGGACCAGGCGGAACTTTTACGGGTAAATAGACACCCTCTTTCGCGCGATCCTTACGTATTGATTCGGGCACTGTCCAAATAGGATTACGCATTTTTTCAGCAATCCATGAAGGGCCTAAAGGAGTATCCCATCCCTCACGACCTATTCCAACAGGGTAAGTGATTACCACATGACGATGTGGTGGATAATAATAAATACGTAATTCAGCTAAATTAATGACTAAACCTTGCCGCTTAGGAGGTAAAATAAAACGGCTTGGAATAACGATAATGCTCCCCGGCTCTGGATGCTCAGGATTTATCATTGGATTTGCTTCTACCAATTCAAAATAACCCATATCATAACGCCGACCAATTTTATTAAATGTATCACCGGGTAATGCTTGCGTCCATTGCACATGCCCGACGATATCCTCTCCATGAGGAGGTAACACAAACGTTAATGCCGAAACTGGTGTAACAAAACTCAAAAAGAAAAAAAACCCTATGACCAAACACATCGCTCGTTTTTTAAAACTTTTAAACTTTGCAATAGAAATAGAGAGTGTTGACATAATTATCAATAAAAAAGCTGCTTTTCTTAAAACTTGGGTATTGTACATCGAATTAGTGATTACGCAAACGCAACACCTAGCGAAAAATCGACACGCTTATCCTAAACAATCCCGTTTTTTATCTCTAGTTTAACGTAAGTTTAGAGATTTTATTCTATACTACAGCTATTTACTTTTACTAGGCTGCGATTATGCTCGCAATAAGCAAACACCGTCGACGATTTTCATTACAAAAAATATCGCAATTTTTTCGAGTGGATAAACCTTTGTTAATCGGTTTACTCAGTCTAGTCTGCATCGGTTTAATTATACTTTATAGCGCGAGTAATCAAAATTTAGTCATTATCGGCAAACAAGCATTGCGGATGATAATTGCTTTTTCTGCCATGTTGATGCTAGCGCAAATCTCACCGTCTGTTTATCGTGCTTGGGCGCCTTGGGTATTTATTTTTAGCTTTGGCTTACTTCTTGCGGTATTAATTTTAGGCGTTGTCGGTAAAGGGGCTCAACGCTGGTTGAATCTAGGACTATTAAAATTCCAACCTTCTGAGCTGATGAAATTATCGGTACCTATGATGTTAGCCTGGTATTTACATGATAAATCATTGCCGCCTTCTTTTTTCGATTTATTCATTGCGCTCATTATAATCGCAGTCCCCACCTTATTAGTGATTAAGCAACCGGATTTAGGAACGGCCTTATTAATTGTTGCATCAGGTTTTAGCGTTATTTTATTATCGGGCGTGAGTGGCCGTTGGTTGTTACTCGGAGGCTTACTCATGTTGATCATCGCTCCGCTTGGTTGGCATTTTATGCACGAATACCAAAAATTACGTGTACTCACCTTCTTGAATCCAGAAAGAGATCCACTCGGTGCCGGATATCACATCATTCAATCAAAAATTGCCATTGGTGCGGGTGGACTTTTTGGCAAAGGTTGGCTGCATGGCACACAATCCCATTTACAATTTTTACCTGAACATACCACCGATTTTATCTTTGCCGTTTGTGGTGAAGAATTTGGCTTATTCGGAGGTATCGTACTCTTGAGCCTTTATCTCTGGATCGCTGCACGGGGACTTTATATCAGTATGAAAGCCCAAGATACTTTTTCGCGTTTACTGGGTGGAGGATTAAGTTTAAGTTTTTTTATTGCCGCCTTCGTTAACATCGGGATGGTCAGCGGATTATTACCTGTAGTGGGGATACCATTACCTTTGATTAGTTATGGTGGAACATCATTAATTACTTTAATCGCAGGTTTTGGTATTCTAATGTCTATCCAAACACATAGAAAACTAGTCGGTAACTAAGGAAAGCAACATGATGAAGAACAAAAGATCGCGTGGTCACTTACTTGCTTTGCTGTTATTAGTTACACTGTCTCTGACTTCTTGTACCGCTTATGCCAACAAACCCGATGTACGGTTATTTATTGATAAAATGGTGGAAAAATACCATTTTGATCGTAAACAACTGCAACAACTCTTCAATACCGTCAAATCAAATCGCTCAATTATTAGTTCTTTTATTTCACCTAAAGAACGTTTAACCTGGTCAGAATATCGACCTATTTTTGTCACGACGAAAAGAGCGAAAATGGGCGTAAAATTTTGGGACGCGCATGCTAAAACCTTAGCTGAGGCAGAAAAACGCTATGGCGTTCCCGCGTCGATTATCGTTGCCATTCTAGGCGTCGAAACTCGCTATGGCGAGGTCACTGGTAAATACCGCGTCATTGATTCGCTGAGTACTTTAAGTTTCAATCATACGCGCCGATCGAATTTTTTCAAACACCAACTCGAGCAGTTTTTATTACTTAGTCGAGAAAATCCCGTTATAAATCCGAAAGTCACTAAAGGTTCTTACGCAGGCGCTATCGGAAAAGTACAATTTATGCCGAGCAACTACCGCCATCTCTCGGTAGATGCCACTCATAAAGGTTATAGTGACCTCATCAATAACTCCGATGACGCTATTCTTAGTATTGCCAATTACTTAAAATCCTTTGGCTGGATCAAAAATAATCCTATCGCTATTCCAGCGCGATTTTCACCCACAGCTCTACTCCACTTACCTAAGTCGCAAGAGAATTTCACCGTAAAAGATTTTGAAAAGTATCACATTTACGCTAAAAAAAAGATACCTTCATACCTTAAGACCTTTTTGATTGTACTACCACTCAAGCAGGGTAATGAGTACTGGTTGGGATTTAATGACTTTCAAACCATTAAACACTATAATTCCAGCTCACTTTATGCAATGGCGGTTTTTCAATTAAGCGAATTAATCCATCATCTCCATCAACAAGAGCACTCACGCCATGTTAATAAAAAATAATGCTAAGCAAGGACGCTTATTTTTTAGAATTATTTCTGGACTTACTTTCTGCTTACTGACACTGTCTCTAGGGGCTTGTTCCTCCACCTCCAGTAGCACTAATTATCGTTACCATCTAAGACAAGATAAAGCACCCTGTTTTAGAATCAACACTCATCGGATTCCTAATGCGATACCTAAAGCAGAACCCTTAAGTAAACAGGGTAACCCAAAATCCTATGTGGTTTTCGGACGTCGTTACTACGTCATGAAAAACGCTAAAGGATATCATGCACGAGGGATTGCCTCTTGGTATGGTATGAAGTTTCATGATTTTAAAACCTCAAATGGCGAAGTTTATAATGTAGCCGGCATGACCGCAGCCCACAAAACGCTGCCATTACCCACCTATTTACAAGTCACTAATCTCCGTAATGGAAAAAAAATCATTGTAAAAGTCAATGACAGAGGTCCATTTGTTAATAATCGTTTGCTCGATCTTTCTTATGCGGCGGCAAAAAAATTGGATATGATCGGCAGAGGCACCGCACCGGTTTCCATCGTTGCCATTACACCGGGTATTACACGTTTAGCGGCGAATACTAAATCCCTACACAAAAAAAAGTATCCTGGTCATTACCCAGAAAAAAAACAGGCCCCTTATATTCAATTAGGATTGTTTAAACAACGCGCATCGGCACAAAAACTTGCCTTGTTAGTTAAACAATGGACTCGTTCTCCGGTCAATGTAAAAACCACTTTTATACATAAACGCCATTATTACCAAGTCGTCATTGGACCTTTACGTAATAGCAAGAGTTCACAACAACTCACGCATAAACTGCAACTTGCTGGATTGAGTCATCGTTACAAAGCGTTTAAGCCCTGACAATCTACGCTTCACACTTGAATGTATGCCATTTAAAAAAACTTATCATTTTCTACTTTTTTTCAGTGGAGTCATTCTACTTGGGATCCTATTGATACTTAACTTTATTTATCCGTTAACACTGGGAAAAACTAATATTCTCTATAGTGACTTTGGAAAATTCTATCATTCTCAGCAACTTTTTATCCAAGGAAAAAATATCTACACACCGATTTATTTTGTAAAAAATAAACTAAATAGCGATTCACCTACTATCCAAACTAAACCGACACACTCCAAACTCATTAAATTAGGTGGCAATTTAAATCCACCTTTTTTTACACTCATGAGCTTTCCGTTAGCCTACCTTAGCTACCCCCATGCTTTAGTGTTGTGGACCTCACTCTCGATAATCGCTGGCGCGTTAGGAATTTTATTATTGCAACAAAAACTTGATCGACAGACTTTTTCGGCATCCTCTGGTTTATTGTTGTTAATCGCCTTATTTAGTTATTTTCCTAGTTTTGTGAGCTTACAATTTGGTCAAGTCAGTTTATTGTTGCTTCCGCTATTAGTATTAGGGTGGTGTGCCGCGCGTGATAAAAAAATTATCCGCGCTGCTATTCTTTTAGGTTTAGCAAGCAGTTTAAAACCTTTTATTGGTTTATTTTTATTTTATTTTCTGATGCGTAAAGAATGGCGTGGCTTATGTGCATTTTTGGTCACATTACTCAGTTGTGGCTTAATTGCAGCATTTTTTTTGGGGTTAGAGAGTTATGTCGCTTATTACAATGCCTGTCAACAAATAAAATGGGCCGCTTCCAGTTGGAATGTCTCATTTTATGGTTTTTTATTGCGCTTAGTGGGTGGCATAGAAAGTAATGTTGCTCTGTTCGCTGTCCCTGGACTCGTTATCTATCTTTATCCTTTCGTTACTGGATTATTTTTTCTTGCCATCATTCGATTTTTACGGCCATCGGTTGATATACCTACTAAACTAAAAGTGGATCTTGATTTCTCAGTCCTCATTGTCGGCATGTTATTGCTCTCCCCCTTGGGTTGGATATATTATTTTCCTTTATTGAGTATTCCGATGTTAATTTTATGGCAATTAGCAAAAAAAGGGGTTTATCCTATCGCTTTGCCTCTATTTTTAATGGCCTGTATTTTTTTTAGTAATATCCCAATTAGTTTATTTGATAGTGCTCAAATCAATACGACCAATGTGCTGCGCATATTTTTAGTATCCTCACTTTACTTTTTAGTTTTGATTAGTTTAACTGGCTTAATATTTTGGCTGCGTTATCGTTTAACAAGGAATTTTGAATTATACTCACAACAAAAGAGTATACATTTTGAAAGAATACCCCCAGCCCTGTTATTATTAATCGGTATCGTGGTTTTTTTACCCTCTTACCGAGGGATAGGAAAAGCCACTGTTGATTGGATACTTCACAGTACACACTATAGCCAGCAATACTCAACCATTGCTCATCATCAGGATTAAATTATGTTGATCTACCCTTCGATAAATCCGATTGCCTTTAGCCTAGGACCACTCAAGGTTCATTGGTATGGCCTTATGTATGCCGTTGGATTTATAGGAGCTTGGTTACTGGCCATTTATCGCATTAAAAAACCGAATAGCGGTTGGACTATGGATCAAGTCAGTGATCTGCTTTTTTACACCGCGTTGGGTGCTATTTTAGGTGGCCGCGTCGGCTATATGTTGTTTTATGATTTACCTAATTTTCTAAGTCATCCTTGGATTGTTTTTCAAGTTTGGCAAGGCGGTATGTCATTTCATGGCGGTCTTTTAGGTGTTTTATTCGCTTTTTATTTATTTAGTCGAAAAACAGGAAAACATTTTTTTGATATTACCGATTTTGCCGCTCCTCTCGTCCCAATAGGATTAGGTGCGGGTCGGATTGGTAATTTTATCAATGGTGAATTATGGGGCCGAGTCACTAATGTGCCTTGGGGGATGGTTTTCCCACGTGCTGGCGGCCTACCGAGACATCCCTCACAACTTTATGAGTTCTTTTTTGAGGGCGTCGTATTATTCGTTATCCTCTGGGTTTATTCGAGTAAAAAAAGACCGCGCATGGCCGTTTCAGCCTGGTTTTCCCTTCTATATGGTATTTTCCGTTTTGGACTGGAATTTTTCCGCCAACCGGATCCACAATTAGGTTTCCTTGCTGACAATTGGTTAACCATGGGCCAACTGCTTTCTATTCCAATGATCCTGTTCGGTTTATTTTTGTTATACAAAATACATAGCAACCCAATGAGAGCGTAATTAAAATTTAATTTCGAGGAGAAATACACCCAATAAAAAAGAATTATTAGATGTATTGCTGGTTATTTCATTGACACACAATCGAATGATTTTGCCGTTCCTAAATTTGACTGATTATCATCTTTCGATTGGTGCTTAGGGAAAAAAGATGCAAAGCTTTGACTTCTACAAAGCTTAGGTTTTGCTAAAAAAGACTCTTCATTTTTGGCTTTGGTACTCTGTGAAGCTTGAGGAAAAACACCCAATTCTTTTACGAGCTTTTCCAATTCTTCTTGCAATTGAACACTCTGCTCTTCAAGAAAGTGTAGATAGTTTCTATCGCTTAATTTAACTTCTTTCAAAGCTAAAATTTTTTCTTTTAATTCATCTATTACCTTTTCCAAATTTTTGTTTTTTTCTTCTAAATCCTTTCTCTCATCATTCAATAACTCTGTTTTTTGTTGTAAATTTTCTTCAGACCTCGCTAATCCCTCTATTTTTTCAGAGAGTAATTCTTCTTTTTGGGATAGTATTTTTTCCCTTCTTGCAACGCTTTTTTCTCGTTCAATAATCCCTTCATTTGCAAGACCTTCTAATTGCGAATTGATCAGCTTCTTTTCAAATTCTACAAGCACCTTACTCAAAGACGTTCTAAAATCGATATCCACACTATTTTCAACATAAGACTTCTTGTTTAATGAAGTTTTAATATGTTTCACTGAATCAGCCAATGAACTGCTTTCGGGATTAAATTTATAGATGGATTTATTGGATAATTGACGAAACCAGTAACCTATTAGCTGGCACCAATGAGCGATTCTCGAAGCATGATCAAAATATTCAGGCCTATTTTCCTTTTGAGATAAATTTTGTGTTAAAAAATAGCGTAATAAATCACTTTCTGAATACTTTTCGATAATACAAGTGGCTATAAAAGATAAGACTTCTTGGTATTTTTCATTATCTTTCTCATCACTACTATTAAAATAATTATATTTAAAAATCTCCGCAAACTCTTCTTCACCTATTTTACTGAGATCCCTAAATAATTGTTTAGTTTGTTTTAGAAGTTGATGGCGTTGGCTAAAGTTGCTTAGGGTAAGCTTGTCAATTTCAATGAAAAATACATCTAAAATACGGCTAGCTTGAGGATGAAGGCTGGTAATCTTGGACATAAACACCTCATGTATTATTAACTCTTTCGGAACAGCGAATCAATTAATCCCACTTAAATAATAGCAAGTAAAACTTAAGTAAAAATTAAAGTGTCGAAAAATTTGAAAATTAACGCGGTAAAAGCGTTATTTTTCGATAATTTCCTAGACTTTAGGTTTAAATCTAGCCAAAATGCTAGAAGCCTTCATCAAAATGTAATTTTTCATGTCATGCTCGTAGTTCATTATTCCAAAGCTTTTTTTTCAGAAAGCAAAATTCTACTAGTTTTATCTATTCCGCTGATTATGAGCGGTATTATCGAAACATCAGTCGGTTTTTTTTCAAATATATTTCTGGCTCATCTTGGTGCAACAAGTCTAGCGGCTGGGGCCTTAGTGAACTGGGTATTCACGACATTAATGGTAATTATTTGGGGCACACTGTCAGCGATCACCACGTTAGTTGCTCGGTATTATGGTGCAAAAAAAAATGCTGAGATATCCTATGTATTTTACGCTGGCCTATTACTTGCTATCGTTTTAATGTTGCCGGCAATGCTATTATTATGGAATCTTTCTCCGCTATTTTTATTTTTTGGCCAAGCACCTGAAACGGTTAAATTGGCCCAATTTTATCTCCATGGTCTTACTTGGGCAATCATTCCTGATTTTATTATTACTGTATTGTTACAATTTGTTGCCGGTTTAGGCCGAACCAAAACTAATTTAACCTTTAGTTTGCTATTTGTTCCACTCAGTATCTTTTTCAACTATAGTTTGATGTTCGGAAAATTTGGTTTTCCTGATTTAGGTATTGCTGGAATTGGTTGGGGGGCTGCAATGACTTTTTGGATCATCACGCTAGGATTTAGTGTCTATTTTTGCTTAAATAAAAGTTATCGCATTTATTTTAAAATTCCTCGCTGGAAAAAAATAGTTCCGCGACTCTATGAAATTTTTCAAGTCGGCTTACCGATGGGTTTAACCTATTTTTTCGAAGTCGGTTTTTTTCTAGCCATGAGTTTATTGATGGGCCGCATTAGTGCAGATACACTGAGTGCCAATCAGATTACGCTACAATTTTTTTGGCTATTTTCGATAGTGACGTTTGCATTGGCTCAGGGTATTACTATTCGCGTCGGTCATAGTGTGGGTCAAAATGATAAAAAAGCAGTGAATAACTCGACGTATGTCGGTATTTTTTATGCCAGTGCTTTTATGTTTTTGGTTGCAATAATTTATTGGGTTTTTCCAGAAAAACTGATAGCCATTGATTTTAATTTACATGATCCGAATAATGCGGTAATTTTGCGTTTAGCAAAAGAATTTTTAGCCTTAGCCGCTTTGGTACAACTCTTTGAAGCCCCTCGCTTTGCTCTATTTGGCGCACTGCGTGGTTTGAAAGATACACGATTTACTTTGTTGACTTCTATTTTAGTATTTTGGATCATTGCTTTACCCTTAGGGGTTATCGCGTTATCTTATGGTTTTGCTGGCTATGGTATTTGGTGGGCAACCCTCTTAGCTGAAATCATCGGTATATTTTTATTGGTATGGCAATACCGTCGTAAAGTAAAAGAATACCTTTTTGAACCCAACCATCCGATCCGTTACATTAAAAAAGCCACAGGTTAACATTATGTCTCAACTCAATCCGCGTCCTATCTTATTACTCATATTGGATGGCTGGGGTTATCGGACAAAAAAAGAACATAATGCCATTGCCATGGCGAATACACCGCATTGGGACCAACTGATGCAAACCTGTCCACACACACTGTTAGATGCATCCGGTTTAGCTGTAGGCTTACCGGCCGGTCAAATGGGTAATTCAGAAGTGGGTCATCTCACTATGGGTGCCGGCCGAGTACTCTATCAAGATTTAAGCCGCATTAATAAAAACATAGAAACAGGAGAATTTTTTAAAAATCCTTGTTTGCTAGCTGGATTTAAAAAAATCCAAGCCAGTCAAAAATCAGTACATATCATAGGACTTTTATCACCAGGGGGTATCCATAGTCATGAACAACATTGGTATGCCTTACTTGAATTCGCGGCTAAACAAGGGATTAAATCGTGTTATCTGCATCCTTTTCTCGATGGCCGTGATACATCGCCAAAAAGTGCTGCCACATTCCTAAAACATCTCGAAAAAAAATGTGCGCCGGATAGGGGTAAAATTGCCAGTCTAATGGGTCGTTATTACGCGATGGATAGAGATAAACGCTGGGAACGTACGCAAGTAGCTTATGATTGTTTAACTTTAGGTAAGGCACGTTACAATGCCACTACCGCTTTACAAGGTTTGCAACTGGCCTATGATCGAGGTGAAAGTGATGAATTCGTTTCACCCACTATGATACACGATGCAGATAAACCCCCGGTAAAAATTCAAGATGGCGATCTGGTTATTTTTATGAATTTTCGCGCGGATCGCGCACGTCAATTGAGCCATGCTTTTCTTGATACGCAGTTTTCAGGTTTTGATCGACACACACAACCCCATTTAGCGGGATTTATTTCTTTAACGGAATATGCAAGCGATATTCCCAGTCAAATTGCTTTTCCACAACAAACTTTACGTCATGGTTTAGGAGAATATCTCGCTCAACATCATTTGACGCAATTACGCATTGCAGAAACTGAAAAATATGCGCATGTCACCTTCTTTTTTAATGGCGGGAATGAAGTTCCTGCAAAAAATGAAACCCGCATTTTAATTCCTTCAAAAAAAGTAAGTACTTACGATCTCACTCCGGATATGAGCGCTATCGAAATTACGCAACATCTGCTAGAGGCTATTAAAGAAAAAAAATATGATGTTATTATCTGTAATTTTGCGAATCCTGATATGCTAGGACATACTGGAAATTTATCGGCGACTTTACAAGGGATACGCTGTATTGATGACTGTATTGGAAAAATTAGCATGTACTTGCAAGAATATGGTGGCGAAGCCATTATTACCGCTGATCATGGTAATGCTGAATGCATGTTTGATGAAAAGACTCAACAAGCTCATACCGCTCACACGAATGAACCCGTCCCATTTATCTATATCGGTCGACCTGCGAAAATAAATCCAGTCAAACATCCGAGCTTGGCGGATATCGCCCCTACTCTTTTAACCTTACTCAATTTACACAAACCAAAAGAAATGACCGGCCAAAGCTTACTCACACTGCAATAATTTAGGTTTCACTACTTCGTTCATTGGTCAATAAAATAGCTATTTCTTTGCCTCTCTTCTCGCAAATTCATCAAAGTGAATTACACTATAAATAGAATAGACAAGAAAATGGGCCAATTGAGGCACGTACTACGCAGATTTTCGGAAGAGTAAATTTTTTGTACAAATACTAAATAAAAGGATAAGCTCGTATGAAATTAAAACCGTTATTTTTTTTCTTCCTCACCTGTTCCTTATTAGGTTTTAGTATCTCACTTTTTTCAAGTCAACCCAAAACACCCCCTTTTCCGGAAGATAAACTTTCTCAAGATGTGTTACGTTTTAATCGTGAATTAGAAATTATCAAAAATGAATATGTCCAAAAGACTTCAGAACATGAGCTTCTACAAAATGCGATGCAAGGCATGGTGAGTGGACTCGATCCACATTCTAGTTTTTTAGATGCCGACGATTTAAAAGATTTACACACCGCTACAACCGGTGAATTCAGTGGTTTAGGCCTTGAGGTAGGTATGGAAGAAGGCTTATTACGTGTAATAACACCGATTGATGATGGGCCTGCACAAAAAGCGGGTATTAAACCAGGAGATTGGATAATACGTATTAATAACACCCCTATTCAAGGCCTGAGTTTACGCGAAGCGGTAAGAAAAATGCGTGGTCAAAAAGGCAGCTCCATACAATTGATGTTAGTCCGACGCGGTCTACATAAACCGCTCTTAGTTAATTTAAAACGGAGTATTATCCATATCCAAAGTATCAAGGGACGCTTGTTAGAGCCTGATTATGCTTATATTCGGATTAATAGTTTTCAGGCAAGCACACGTCATGATTTAGATCAGATGATCACAAAATTACAACGTCAACAAAAAACACCGCTCAAGGGTTTAGTACTGGATTTAAGAAATAATCCCGGAGGATTATTAACCTCTGCTGCAGATGTCACCAATGCTTTTCTTGATGCTAAGCAAATGCTCTACAACCAAGTAATCGTCTACACGCAAGGCCAATCATCCGAAGCCAATATGAAAATTACTGCCAAACCGAATGATCAAATCTACGCCGGTAGATTAATTGTTTTAATCAATCAAGGGAGCGCATCCGGAGCCGAAATCGTTGCTGGAGCATTACAAGATAACAAACGCGCCGTTATTTTAGGAACAAAAAGCTTTGGGAAAGGATCTGTACAAACAGTTATTCCGTTGGATGAGACCACTGCACTTAAATTAACCACTGCATTATATTACACCCCTTCGGGTCGTTCGATTCAAGCGTCAGGTATTTCTCCTGATATCACATTGGATGAGTTAAAGATAAATTCCTTAGCAGAAAATCCTGCTGAACCTATCTATCTCCATGAATCCGAGTTAAAAGGGCATTTAAAAAATGGCAATGGTAATGACAAAACTATTTTTTCATCCACAACTGACAACAATAATTTAGTGAAAAATGATTATCAATTATTTGAAGCATTAAATTTATTAAAAAGCATGACATTATTACAAACTACAAAAAATATCCCATAAAAATCTTAAAACTATCCGATCATTGAAAAGAATTAAATTTAAAAAATCATCCTGATTATTTTCAATAAAAAATAGTTTATCCAACTAGATTATCTTGCATTCTTTTTATTTTTCATTTATAATTTCTTTGTTTGATAAGCGCCGATTTGAGCTACAGCTTGCTGGCGCTATATTAAGTTTAGCTAAAGCGTCATAAAAACCACCGAAGCTTTAGCCGGTGGTTTTTTTTCGCTACTTATTTTTAGTCGTTAGACCAACTAAGAGTGAATTGTCATGGATGACTATTGTTGTGGCTTTAAAGATTTCATATCTATTCAGCACGCCTCACAAGCGCTGTTTTTATTCTACTTATTTTTGCCGCCTATAATTAGCCTGTTTTAATGCATTAGAGGTTCTCTAACATTAAAACAGGCTTTCCAGATTATTTAACATTCTTATTGTTTAAAGAAGAATTTTTTAACTTTTTAGGGAAAATGTCATGTCTATTTCTTCAAATCTATCCCATGTACTTGGTTTACCACGCGTTGGCGCACACCGAGAAATGAAAAAAGCAGTTGAAAGCTATTGGCGTAAGGAAATAACTATCGATGAATTACAACAGATAGGTCAACAAATTGAAGAAAAAAATTGGCACATGCAAGCTAAGGCTGGACTTGATTTTATTACGGTGGGTGATTTTTCTTGGTATGACCATGTATTAGATCATAGTGCACTGTTAGGCGTCATTCCAGAACGTTTTAAAGATGAGAATAAAAAAATTGATCTCAATACGATATTTTGCATGGCACGTGGCCAAGCTCCTGAGGTAAAAGAAACGACGGCATGTGAAATGACAAAATGGTTTAATACCAATTATCACTACATCGTCCCTGAATTTAATTCAAACCAAGCTTTTCAATTAAGCACCGATTATTTTTTTTCAGCTATCGATAGAGCCATCGCCAAAGGTTATCGAGTAAAACCGGTTTTACTCGGACCCTTAACCTATATTTGGTTAGGCAAAACTAAACCCGCAGAATTTGATAAATTAAGCTTATTAGAAAATTTATTGCCTGTTTACAATCAAATTTTTGCTGAATTTCGTTCCAGAAAGATTGAATGGATGCAAATCGATGAACCTATTTTAGTATTAGATTTAACGCAGAATTGGCAACAAGCCTATGTTAAAACGTATCAAGCATTAAATTTCAATCAAGTCAATTGTTTATTAGGTACTTATTTTGGTTCCATCAGTGATCAATTATCCCTTATCAAACAATTACCCATTGAGGGTTTGCATATCGATTGTTGCACAGCGCCTGAACAACTATCTCACTGCTTAGAACAATTTTCAAAAGATAAAATTATTTCTTTAGGATTGATCAATGGTCGTAATATTTGGCGCGCCGATTTAAATGAAATATTAACTCAACTACGTCCTATTCATAAAGTTTATGGTGATAAATTATGGATAGGGAGTAGTTGTTCCTTACTGCATACACCGGTTGATTTAGATAACGAAACTAAATTAGATCCCGAAATAAAAACATGGCTTGCTTTTGCTAAACAAAAATTAGCTGAAATAGCTTTATTATCTCGTGCTTTAAATGCAAATGAACCCGCTATTACGGATTTGTTGCAGGAAAATCAAATCGCTTTACAAAACCGAAAAACATCACCGCGTATCCATAATCACTGGGTACAAAATAGGATTAAATCCGTCAGCAACGATCTTGCCAAACGCAACACGGATTATAGTTCGCGTGCCAAACAACAAAAATTAGCGTTACAATTACCTTTATTACCCACTACGACTATCGGTTCTTTCCCACAAACAACGGATATCCGAAAAATTCGTCAAGAATATAAATCAGGAAAAATATCGTATGAAACCTATCAACAAGAAATAAAACAACAAATCGCCGACGTGATAGTCCAACAAGAAGCTTTGGATTTAGATGTTTTAGTCCATGGTGAAGCGGAACGTAATGACATGGTCGAGTATTTTGGTGAGTTATTAAATGGTTTTGCTTTTACTAAAAACGGCTGGGTACAAAGCTATGGATCACGTTGTGTTAAGCCCCCTATTATTTATGGAGACGTTAGTCGCCCGCAAGCAATGACCGTTGAATGGGCCGCTTATAGCCAAACCTTAAGCAAACGTCCGGTCAAAGGGATGTTAACGGGTCCTGTTACTCTATTAGCTTGGTCTTTTGTTCGAGATGATCAACCACATCAAGCGACGGCTTTGCAAATTGCTTTGGCCTTACGTGATGAAGTCGTCGATTTAGAAAAAGCGGGTATCCAGATTATTCAAATTGATGAACCCGCTTTTCGTGAAACCTTGCCCTTACGTCATAAAGATTGGCAAAATTATTTAGATTGGGCCGTATTTTCATTCCGCATTGCTTCCTGCGTTGTCCAAGATAGCACACAGATTCATACACATATGTGTTATTCCGAGTTTAATGATGTCATCGAAGCGATTGCTGCACTGGATGCGGATGTCATCACGCTGGAAAGTTCCCGTTCCAAAATGGAACTCTTACAAGCATTTGAAAATTTTTCCTATCCGAATGAAATCGGTCCGGGTATTTATGACATTCATTCACCACGCATTCCCTCAAAAGAGGAAATGATCCAGCAACTACAACAGGCATTACATTATATTCCCATTGAACGTCTCTGGGTAAATCCTGATTGTGGCCTAAAAACTCGCCATTTGCCTGAAGTAACTGAAGCATTACGCAACATGGTCGGCGCTGCTAAATTCCTCCGTGAGGAGAGTGCTCTTCTTGTTATCCCACCCTCCGCTAACAAGGAGATCTCACATGCCATTACGTCAAAAATTTAGTTTTAGTTTTGAGGTTTTTCCGCCTAAGACAAAAAAAGGCTCCCAGGATTTGAATCAGACACGACAGGAATTATCTCAACTCAAACCAAACTATTTTTCTGTCACGTTTGGTGCCGGTGGATCGCTACAACAAAAATCATTGGATGTGGTGCGGCAATTCGTCAACGATGGAATGCCTGCAACACCACATATTTCCTGCGTCAATATGACTCATCAGCGCTTACACGATTTACTCACTGAATATAAACAATTAGGCATTAAACAATTGTTGGTGATTCAAGGCGACTTACCTAGCGATAATACGCCAATAAATATTGAATTCAATTATGCAAGTGAATTAATTACTACCATTCGTAAAATGACCGGTCATTATTTTCATATCATTGTGGCCGCCTATCCGGAATTTCATCCGCGCGCTACTAGCCCGGCTATGGATATCGAAAATTTTAAACGTAAAATTGAAGCCGGTGCTAATAGTGCGATTACACAATTTTTTTTTAATAGTGATGCGTATTTTCGTTTTATAGAAGCTTGTGAAAAATCTTCTATTCGTATCCCGATCATTCCGGGCATTACACCGATTATGAATTATCAGAAACTCATGCAGTTTTCGACTGCTTGTGGGGCAGAAATTCCTTTATGGTTACATAAACATCTTAAAACCTATTCCGATGATCCGATTTCCTTACAAGAAATCGGCATTGAATTTGTCACTAAACTTTGCCATAGTTTATTGCAAAACGGTGTTAAGGAATTTCATTTTTACACCTTAAATCGCACAGAACCAACGCATCGCATTATCCAAAATCTAAACTCTACCTACATCCCTAAAGGAAAATAAAATTCATATCCGATGAAACCGATCTTTATATTTATTTAAAACTTGTCGTTCTGTTAAACCAATATCTTCACCCCAAAGCTTAAGATTTTTTTTGATGAAGGTTAACATCATTGTGACACATTTTGCATAGTTAACGACGATAATTTCTGTTTGATTTTGTTTTAGCCACTCCTCAGATTGTTCGAAGGTTTTATTTTCTCCGATAATCACTCTGGGTATTTTGTTTAATAGAATGGCGCCGGCACACATATAGCAAGGAGATAAGGTGGTATAGAGGGTTGCGCGTTGTAAATCTGTCGAAGAAACTTTACGATGAGTATTTTCTATACAATCTGTTTCGCCATGTTTGATCATACTTTGCTCTTGGATACGCTTATTGCGTCCTTTTGCAACCACTTTATCTCCTACTACTAAAACAGCCCCCACTGGAATACCTCCTTCTTTCAAACCTATTTCTGCTTCCTGATAGGCGAGATCCAAAAATTTTCTTTCCTCTTTATTTAACTTAATCATCGTATCCTTGGGCTGTATAGATTTAAAACTATCGACTACGGATAAAAAATTTTTTTAAATTTTTTGATTAACATAGTCTACCTATTTCTTGAAATTACCTTAAGTAAATCTTTGAAAAAATTTACCGTATCATTAGAACGACCATTCACTGCCTGAAAAAATCTGCTTTGTGTGGTTTTTTCTATTAATAGGTTGCTTATCTTTTGTTCTGCTTCTACCCATGTGTAACTAGAATTTTCTGATTGCTCTGATTTATAGGCTTTAGCAACCTCTGCTGCAAAAAAAACAACGGTACGAGGTACCGGCTTATTTTTTATCCGAGTGCCACTACCCAACGGTCCCAGTTGCCAATCATTTTTGTTGAGTGATTTATTTAAAATAGTTAAAACATTTGATTTACTCACTTGCTCGCGAAGCGAACACACCTTTAAGTTCTCTGCCCAAGCACGCCGATCATCTTGCTGCTCGCTCAAGCTATAATGTCGCAAAGACTGGAGTGATGAAGTATAAAAGATAATCGGTAAATCGATAGCAAATTTTTCCACCACTTCCGCGTGACGTTCGATAGCGATACGTCGAGCCTTCGGTGTATCTCGAGCAATCACAATAGCACGCATCGCTTCCTTACTCACTTTGGCTAACACTTCATTATGGTGAGCCCTTTCTCTAAGCTCTTCCAAAAACAAACCCCAATCAGTCTGATTAATATTCGCCATTTGAAGCTTAAAATTATTGACATTTCTTTTATTACCCAACCAATCATGGTTTAGGGTTGAGGCATCTGTAAGCAGCATGGCTTTTATATGGCATTGATCGAGATCAAACAATAATCCCACGAGCACACAAGTTTTAGACAGGTTTTCTCCAAATACACCTGTAGCCATTTGCGGAGAAAGCAACGTGGTTGAAGTTTTTTTGGTATGAGTATAGTTGGTTTTTTGTCGTCGTTTTTTTTGATAAGGAACGATATTGCCCGTCAAATGAACCAATTTATGAGTAGGCGAATCAACTTCTCTACGCAACTTAGGACGTTCGTTTAAATTTTCTAATTGATCAACAAAAAACGGCCACGCCTCTGGTTTGATTATTTTTAGGAGGCCTTTGAATTCCTGAATACAAACTGACGCTCGTTGGACTGCATCAAAATCATTACGAGTGGCCGATTCCAGGTTATTACTAAGAAAACCAGTAAAAACGGCATCGCTACCATTAAATAGTAAATCAGCCCTGAATAGCTGATCCAATACCGATTGTAATCGCCTATGCTTGAATTGCATACGAAGTTGTCGGTAATGATGCCAGGATAAAACGCCATATCTGCCGATGTGTTGTGGGTCGGGATTCAAATCGACAGACTTTGATGTAGAAGGGGTTTCATTATCCGAAACAGCGTACATCGAAGTAGTCGGAATATCGTCGTGTAAAACCTCTAAAAAAGCCATTCCCTTTTTAGATAAGCTAACTTTCGCCTGCAATCCTGCAATAAATACTCCCCTTAATTCCGGTGGTATATCACCTTTTCCTTCAAAATAAAAATCGATACAGTTGGCTAAAAGCGGGTCATCATGAGACATTAATTTATCTTTTAACGGTTGATACCCTTTTAAATAATTAAAAAAAGTATTAGAACGTGGTGGTACATGTAAGTTTTTAGATAAAAAAAAATAAGGTAAACTTTTTTCTAGTTCCGGCAAATCTAAAGGTAAAACAATTTCCTTAAGCTGTTTTTTAGAAAGTTTGATTATAAATTCAATAAACACCTCCGGTGATTGATATAAGCATATTTTCTTCAAAACCCCTGTCAAACTACATTCTTTTATTTCTAATGTTGAGTTATTTATTCCTTTTTTAATGACTTCCAATGGATTTAATACGGTAGCCATGAATTTAGTTAGATTAAATGGACGAAATCCAAATTCTTTTGCGTAGATAGCTAGTTTAGCTTTTGCTCTCAAAGGAACATGAGGAATATGGTCAAGTTGCTTTAACAATGCTTTACAAATCACTGAAGACTTGGTTTTTAAGACCGCACTGAATTGATCCGCAGATAGTTTAGCTAATACTTGTTCTAGTACCGATGAACCCACTCTGTTAATTAATGCTAAACTTACTTGTGTCGGTTGATATTTAATAACACTGTATAAAAAAAGGTGGCCTTGAGTGTATTTAAGAAGAATATCATCCCATTGTGAAGAGCTTATTTTTCCAATTAAATCTAAACAATCTTTAACTAGTCCATTTTTGAAAACATTCAGTAAACCATTCCAACTCAGTGGTTCTTCCTGAATACTTTCTCCAACAGAAGTTTCATAATCAAAATAAAATATCTCAGTTAAATATTGTTTAATTAATGCCTCATCAAGGACGTATTCTTTATCCTGCCAAATACACTTCCCTCCTAGATAAGGCTTTAAAAAATCATGAGCTGTAACAAATGCGCTTTCACTACTATTTTCTAAAAATTCACATTGTCCCATCAGATCATCTAAATTATTTAAGTGGCTACTTAAATATTCGGCTGCGTAAGCAAGTGCTTTGGCAGTACGTCGTTCGATACAACCGATTTCTTCGTCATACTCAAGTTGATAAGCAAACGTATCTAATTTTCCTAAATCGCTCATTGCCAGTATAGCCTGCTCAAATTGTTGAACTAGATTTTCTAATCCTGTTTTGACTCGCTCTTTGGAAGAATAACTATTAAAATGCAGTGCCGTATCATTAAAATCGCGAATAACGCCTTTACGTTGATCTCTTTTATATCGATAAATCTTAGGATCCGCTCGATGCTCAACGGCATAAGCTATAAATACCGGATTAAGTTTAATGAATTTTAAACATTCAACCACTTTGATAGCATTTTGTTTAAAATTAGATTTAGACTTCGATAGATTGATATCTAACTCTAAAATAAAGTGAATAAAATCGTTTAAAATACGACATTGCGAGCAATGTTCTGGGTCATTAGGATTATTTTTTTGAGGATGATGCATAACATAAAGTTCCTTTAATTTTATTTATCGTTGAAATAACTAAAGCTTAAAAGTTAGTTTGCAAGTACCCATCCTATCGCAGAATTCTTAAGGAAAATATTTACAGTGGACAATTCAGTACTCGATTTATCGATAAAATTGGGAAAAATTACTCGCCATTTTGTAATAATTCGTGACTATAGCCGTTTGGCAGCTAATAGTTAGATTTTCACAAAACGTCCTAGACGAATGATTGATAAATACTATAATGTAAACGCTTATTTAATTCTAGAAGCTAAGGTTTAAACGATTGTCACCCTTCACTTCCACTGATATTCGAACAAATAATACGCTACTTTACTTTCTTGTAAGTATAAGTAACCCCTGTGAATTTTGCTAAGCTATGCGTGGCAAAATAAAGTACGGTAATTTTATGAATCGAAATTAAATGTACTAGGAGAAATTTATGAGAAGCAGTATTCGAAGCCTAATTGTCGGCGTAATAGGTTTTCTGGTGGGACTAACCGCTATGCTTATTGTCTATCCGTTCATTTTCCCTCCGCCTACGGTAAACGAAAAAATTACCAATATCGAGACTAAAACCAAAGTCGCAACCGGCATGTTTATCCATCCCAATCCTAAAGATCGGGCTCATTATGGCAAGGGCTCAGTGAGTGTTTATAAATCAAAAAATCAATACGAGGTTCTTCTGGGTAAGGATTTCAAAGTGGGTCCAGGACCTGCTTTTCATGTTTTCTTGTCGGATGCTAGAAACATTACAACCAATGCTGCTTTTAAAAATTCAAAAAAAATTGATATAGGGATATTAAAAAGCTTTCAAGGAAGCCAAGTTTATCCTGTTCCAAGTCAAGTTAATATGTCAGAAATGCATTCCGTTGTAGTTTGGTGCGTTTCATTTTCGCAACTTATTACCTCAGCTAATTTAAATTTTAGCTAATTAATAAGGTTCTTTAATGAAGCGATGTGCACACTAAAATTGTCTTGCTTTAAAGTTTTCTATCTACAGTTTATTAGGAAGCCTGGATTTATGAAGTTATAAATAAAACCAAAAACTAATTAAAAATTTTTTAAATTGATTTAATTAAATTTTTAGTATTCTTTTAAAAAAAGTATTATAATTAAACCCAGCTATAGAAAAAATTAAAATTAGAGGAAAGCTAGTTATGGAAAACTTTAATGACACAATAAATAAATTCGAAGAAGGATTTGAGGCTTTAGCTAAAAATAGCACCAAATTTAATTTAACCTTAACTGATACAGAAAGAGAACCCACCCAATATGTACTCGATCATGCAAATAGTTTTGCTTCGCAAAAACCATTAAAACCACCACGGCCTCTGCCACGTAAAAGTTTATCTGTACCTAGCCCAGAATATGTAAATATTGGCTGTGGAAACGAAAAGCCACTCAAATATTCCCATTTAGATAGATCAACTCGAAAAAAAAAACCTAAAAAATCAAGAGCTAGGCCGTGTGAATTATTGCCTAGGATTAATGAAAATTTATGTGAAAATTTTTCTCAACTTGGTTTATCTAATCGAGAGCCTGAAACTATTCAGCCTGGAGCCATAGAACCCACAGGATATTTTCTCTCAGATACCACCCCTTCTGAAACGATCTTGCATCAAAATGAGCCTAATTTGCCTGAAGACTATGCTGAATTTGTTCTACAAAACAATTTGTATATAGATTTTTTGCGAAGGATTGGAGAATCACCCACAGAATATTTTTCCTTGGGTGCCGACAATACGCTAAGCCCTCAGAAACCGCTAACTCAAAATGAGCCTAATTCCTCTGTAGACTATGCTGAATTACTTCTACATAACACACTATATGTAGATTTTTTGCGGAAGACTGGAGAGTCCCCCACAGAATATTTCTCTTTGGGTGCCGACAATACACTCATCTCTCAGAAGCTACTCAGTAAAAGTGAAACATTACCTCGCGCAAAAAAAAAATTGTGTGTAAATTTTGCTGAACCTGAAAAATCCACACTGGATTCATTTTCTAACAAGAAACTTAGACAGTTTAAAAAAAATCAACCCGAATCATTATTCCCCTTAGAAGAAAAAAAAGAACCCCTAATTGCTCATAGGAATTCTGATAGCACCATTGAATGGGGAGATCAACCTAATGATACTTCTCAATCCGACTCGATAAAATCCAAGCAGCCGCATGGATTAAATTTTTCTAAGTACTTACCAAAAAATATTTCTTTTTGGTCACATTCACCTGAAAAAAAGGAACAGAACTTAGAAGAAGAAAAGCCACAGGCTACTCAGTTAAGAAAGTAATACAGAGTGAAGTGTCCTATGACTTCATAAAAATAGATAATAGTGCGCAACGATATACGGAAATTTGACTAGAGGCCCATTTTTTAATGATTGAAAATTTCAGTGTCTCAAATGAGTATAGCTACTATCATTCTGTAATCTTTCATAATAATCAATCGCTTTGTATACCTGATTTTCATTTTCCATTTCGACAGAAGGTCTGAAGTTTAATAATTTTGGGTTTTTTCCCCATAGCCTATGATATATCCAAGTTAAAAATACTGACTGACTATTAATGTCGGTATTATTCGTTAGAAAAGGAGTAACATTGGAATGCGAATAACTCTCATTATAAGAAAGCGAGGGCTTAGCGAGTGGAAAAGACGGTTGCGTGTCTGAAGTAATTGTATCAAAGAAGCTCACATTTGATTTCCCCAATCTATTGAAATAAAGTTTACGATTAACCTGCTTTTTTGATCGGACGTTTTTAGCTTCCATAAGCTTTTGTGTTGTTTTTACTTGTCGTCTAATCCGTATCTGATCATCTGCCCTCTCTTTATTGAATAGTTTTTGTCTATTTTGAGTGAAATTAATTTGATTAAAATCAAACGAAGCTGCATTAATAATGTTTTCTTCTTCTTTTTTGAGAATAACTTGCTGATCAAGGAAAGTCAGTTTTGTCGTTAAAACTCTTTCGCGCATTTCAGTTACTTGATAAAATTGACTGTATACGACGGTACAAAATTCATCGACTGGAGTCAGCGGATCAAATACATTGGTTAAAATTAAATCTGTTTGATTATGACAAAAAAAACTATATTTCCTATGGTTCATGTCTTTAAGCACAAGAATATTAGCTTCTGATATGAGATCGTTTTGAGTGAGAATAATAATGGCTTTCTCATGACCGAAAATTAAAGGATAAGCTTGTAAGTGCCAATTGATTTGCTCATCAAAAGCAATGACAAGCGGACTATTATCTAAAATAACCTCTAAATTCTGATAACTATTATCCACTAACACATTGTGTAATTTTATTGTAACAATAGGCCAAACGCTTTCTAATAGTGTACATTCAGTCATTGACAACCAATAATGATCAGCCTTTAAACTGAGTATTAAACTCTGATTCTGCTCAACTATTTCAGTTGTTATGGTCTGCCTAGGGCAAATACGTCGAGCTTGCTTCCATACTTCACTTAGATCTAAGGTATTTAACGCATTTTTTTCACCTAAAGAAACAATCACTATTTCAGGCATAGGAAATTCTATTGCTTGCAAAGGAGGCTTAATTAAGTAGATCGTTTTATCGCCTTGACTGATTAAATAATTTTTTATCGAGAGTTCATTATAAAGTATGATCGGTTGGCCAGCATAACCCACCTGCAGCATTATTTTGCTAGGCACCACAAAGATTCGTAATACCATCTGTAAACGCTGAGAAAAAGTACTATAGTAGTTTACTAATTTATTAACCGTATAAGTATTTAACTCTCGAATATAAAGATAGTTTGGCTTTGCTAATCTAAACTCTTGTTGAGAGGCAAAAGAAAATTGAATCGTACGTAATAGTAACCTAGAAAAGGGATCAGAAATGCGCAAATTAAAAAAATTTTTTTTATGTAAAAAAATGAAATATATTTCATCCTCTGAAAAAACTATTTTATCGAGTTCGTTTAAAGAAAATTCAACAGTAAATCGATGTTCAATGGCTTCATTGGAACGGATGAGTACGGACACATTACCAACTTGCTGACTCAATCGATAATTTATTAAGGATATTTTTAATAAAAAATTATAGTCGAAAGCATAAATAACGGTATCCGGTCTTAATACTAGCTCCAAATAAGACGTTACATAACGAGTCAAATAAATATAATCGCATTCGTCCCCATTTTTTCCAGAAAACCCATCGACATACTCGATACCTTCACTGACAAAAATAATATCTTTTAATTGCTTTCTACCATAGATATATTGAATGTGCTTCAATTGCAGACCTTCTTCACAATGGAGGTTGGTCGCTTCATTTTGTTTACAGAGCAAACGCTGTTTATCAAATAAAATAAAAGCGGCATGGGGTGAAAAATTTTCCAATAGGATAATATTCTCCCTGTTTCCTCCCGCTAAAGTACCGTTTATTTTATCTCCTTGTATAAAAAATAAATTCCCCGCATGTCCACCAGTATAATTTTTGTCACCATTATTAACCAGAAAAATATTGAGCCGATCAGGAACACCCATAGCGATATCAGTTCCTGTACCTAAGGCAATTAACGTCGCATTTCCCGTTCTATTTTTAGTCAATTCAACCCCTAATGCACCCTCACAAAGGTATGTCGTCACTAAATTAGGGTGCATAAAAGGAGGATACGGTTCTATATAAACCCATTGTGAAGATTTTACATAGGATTCATTCCCTAATATACCCGATAAACAAAAAAGATAGCCTTCTTCATGGGTTAGCTTGTCTGGCATTGTCGAATCGAGTTTAATTGACTGCTTTTCTTGTAAAAAAATCTGATTATCTTTAACTAATTGTGACGATGAATAAGCGGATGGAAAAACATAATTCTGAATAGAGTCTATATTTTTTAAAAAAGTTAGCGCATTTTTAACTAGCTGGTTATTAATGGCCTTAGCTTCCAAATAATCAGAAGGGGTAAGGTGCATTAAAGCACGCAAACTTTCTGTTAACTTTTCTTCTTTATTAAGATGTACATAGCGCTCAATCTGCTTAACTTGACGAATAGTCTGATTAATATTGTTTTTTGCCCAACTCCAAATATCGATAGTGATCATTGGATCATCTTCACTGAGCAGTGAAATGTCCTCCATAAGATTTAAAAATGTTTCTATATCAAGATTCGATTGACGTCTATCTGTTTCCGATAGAGCAAGACCAGTTAAATCACTCAACGATGAACTCGCGTCATTGCCTTGGAGCGCTTTTAATTTTTTAAAATCTTTTAATTCCTTTGCAACGGTATAGCCATTACCTATTGAAGAAGGACCGCGCTTTCTAAAAGGCCTCGTTATTTTCATAACATGAGTTAAAAAAGATTTAGCTTTATTTAGAGTCATTTTTTTAGTTTGAAACGTTGTAGGCACTTGTGTTCTATTAAATAATAAATTTTTTTCCAGTAATCCTTTTCCAGCTATAGCAGATAGTTCTTCAGATACCCACGTGCTATTAAACGCGTCTGCCAATAAACTATTTTCTATACCTTTTCCAAGGTTTAACGCAACCTCACTCCACTCTTCTTGTAAAAAATCAGGTAAATTAATTTTATTTAAGAATTTTTCTGATGTTAAATGTATAGCTTGTCTTAACAAGTGTAAGTGATGTTGAATTAAGCCTATTTTATTCGCTTGATTATCGGATTCTCTGGATCGACAACTCACCTCTCTAGACTGACGTTTTCCAAGCTCACAAATCGAGAATTTTTCAGTAAATCTTTTTTGAAACGCTAATGTTAAATGTATACTGACTATTTGTCTTTCTTGTAAATCATCATCTGATGAGGCTAACCAGCCAGGATAGTTAATAGCTGTTCGGTAACGATAATCAAGTATGGCCCATGTATTCGTTGCAGTGAGCAACCCTTCCTCTAACTGTTTTTCCAAATAAAAGATTGTTTCAGACAGAAAAAATAATAATCCATTTTTAATATATAAAAATAAAGCCTCTCCTATAAATTGAGCATAATCTTTTTTAGTTAATATTAAGTACGCGGCATCGTAAAAATAAACTAAATCAATATTATAATTGGATAAAATAAAGACATCGATGGCAGAGCTTCTAGTACTACCTAATTTAAGACGAGAAACTAACTGATCGTGCTTAACCATGTGTAATAAAAAGTAAATATAGTGCAACCCTATATCATGATTTATATAATAGTCTTGTGTGATAAAAATTATGTTTTCAGCATTTTTTTCTAACGCGACAAAATGCTTTTCTAGATTGATACGAACCACTTTTTGTACCAAACGATGAACAATAGAAATATCTGTTTGACTCCCTGTATTAATCATGGAATAACTTTTAAGTAGATGAATGGCACGGCTGACCTCTTCAAGAGGATATAAATTTAAAAATAAATCATTTTTAATATTATCAGGATATAAATAGGCTATGATATTTAAAATATTTAAAGCTGTTTTCCCAATAGTTTTAACGTTTTTTATTGTACCCAAAGTAATTTCCCAGGTAATAAACACTGCTTTAAAATAAGGATCATTACTATATTCTGAAAATTTGAAATTAAGTATTTTTTCCGCATTAGTTTTAAAATATTCAATATAATTATCCACTTCAAAGGTGCTATCAACGTTTTGTTGCATCGTAATATAAGCTACGGCTTGCTGCAGTGCCAAAGGTAAACCTTGTACTAATCTAGTGAGTTCTTTAATTTTGGCATCTTGCTGAGATGTATTTATATTTAATTCTTTTTTTATAAATTCTAGTGCTTCTTGATCATTAAATACATTGAGTAATAAGACTTGAAATATATTCTTCCAATGATTAAAACGTGAAGTGATTAATATAACCGGTGTATTTCCAATTAAACTTTTTGGTAAAAATTCCTCAAATTCTTGATAGTTTTCCACATTATCAAAAATAAATAGGCTTTTTCTATTAGAAAAATACTGATAAATTTCAGATAATAATTCAGCAAATTCTTTATTAGTACCCAATGTATTTTTTTCGGATAAGTTTAATTTAACAGCTAAGTTCTTTAAAGAGTTTATAACGTCACCTTTTGTATCCGCATTGATCCAGATCACATTATTATCATAATAAGGTGCATATAATTCGGCGTAACGCAAAGCGAGCTGTGTTTTCCCTATCCCCCCTAAACCGCTTAAAGCAGTTTGAGCTGCCGTGGTACTTGAGCTAACAGGTTCATCCGGTTCATCCAATGTTAAATCAGACAAACCCTGCGAAATGACAGCCAGATTATCGTTTGATATTAATAACTGGTGTAACTTATGTAAAACCTCTTTCCTGCCACTAAAATTACTTATCGGTTTTCTCAAGTTAAAAAGTATAGACTCCTGTGGTTGCAGTGTATTTTTTAGAGTGACATGAGAAAGAAGTTGAATTTGATCAGTTTTTTTTAGTTTATCTAAAATATCATTTGCTTCTTGATCAACCCTATTATCTTTTAAAACATAATGATAATTCCATAACGTATATTCAAATTGATTTTTTAATTGGGGTAGTGGCAATTCTTGTTGCTGATAATCCTTTATAAAAATTTCTTTAAGCTCGCCATTTGTTTGTTTTTCCCAAGACAGCAGTAAGCGATAACCATAAAAACTATTAAGAAATTTTTTTAACTTATAAAAGCGTGTCTGTTGAGTTTTGATATTAAAAACACGGACACCAGTTTGTTCATATAAATTAGCAGTACTCAGTATTTTTCCATGCGTGTCTAATACACTGGCACCTGCTACACGAAAACGCATTTTTTTAATGCTTGGGTCAAAAAAGTTGTCTGAATGACCTAAAATAACGCCTATACTGAGTAATTCTCGAGTAACGTAAGGGGGAATATTTTGCGAAGTAGTTGCAATAATATAATTGAGTGATCGAGCCGCCGCATCTTCTGCTAACTTTTCTATCGCTATTTTATATCCCGCTTTATCCCTTACAGACATAAATTGACTTTCAAAGCTATGAAAAATCTCTACTGCAACTACTGCTAATAAACCACTTAACTCACCCGACAGTACATTTTCAAAAGCCTTTGTAATTTTACACGCTTTATCTTTGGATAATAAATAATAATGCGCGCTCATTGATCTCACTGTGGCTACCAAAGAAGGGATAGATCCTGCTACTCCTTGAGTTACCGTCATTCCTAACAACGCAGCGGTTGCCCCTATCTTTAATTCGGTTTTTAAGCTTTCTAAACTTAATCTATCGCCTTTAGCGATGATATGATAAACACCTAACATCTTACAGGTATAGCTTATATAGGTTTCAACAAATAAGCTTAAACGAAGTTTAACGGCTTCACCTTCCCATTCAATTCTCGCTTTTTTTAACATCGGCTCCTCTACGCTTGCAAACGAAAAGGGCTCAGTGATCGGACTAAGATCTGAGGCCGACGATCCCGCTAACTTTAAATAGTGAGTATACTGGTCGAGTTTTCCTGCTAACACTTTTCTTCTTTCGTTAAAATAATTAGCATCATATTGATGAGGCAGATAAGAAAAGATTACTTTCATCGTATCTAAGGTGAGATTTTTATCTAACATGGTATTTAGATTTTCAGCAATTTCTAAAGTCCACAACCCGACATTACTATTATTCATGTACTGAAATAAATACTCGCTTAAATTATTCAATAAAATATGCTGCGCTTCTAAAAATTGTTGGATTTCTGCTGGTAATCGATAATTTAATGAATTGACATAATAGAGTGTAAACCTTTCTTGCTGATAAGAAAGAACCATCGTAATCCAGTGCGCATAACCAATATTAAGAATCAACGTTTCACGTGCTATATTGGTTTGTTTAGCACGTATTTGAAAACTCGTTATTTTACCAATTAAATGGGCTAATGAATTAGACGATTGAAAATCTGAATGAGGTCTTTGACTTAAATCTTTAAAATTATTGTATTCCAAATGAGCAATATCAGTCACCTCTTCCAAAGTCAACCAATAATTATAAAAACCTTGGCGAGTTGCTTCGACAAAATTAGCTTCATCTGAGCGATGAACCCTAACCCTAACGTTTGAAAAATAGGATGCATGGAGGGAACTATTTTTTTTTAATTTATCCCCCCCATACTGATTTTTATTCGCTACTGACTCAAGAAAATTATTGGAGGCTGATTGAGCAGATTTCATTATTATTAACTCCCTTTTAAAAAACGTAAGTCCATTATTTAATAAAATAATGAATTACTTATTAAAACATAATATTTTAATTTATACAAAAATAAAAAGGGGAAGTAAAAACTCGCTGAATATATAAAATCAGCGAGTCTAGAGATAATAGAACTATTTTATTTTCGTGAGAAATAAGATACTTTATTAATGTTTGAACTCGCTATAGCTTCTTGTGAAGATGGCTTGTCTCCTTCACTTTTAAGACGAGCATTCTCTTCGATAGCAACTTTGTACTTCTCAGCAATCTCTAGAAGTACTGCAATGGGATTTTCATTAACGTTCTCAGAAAAAGTATTTCCAAATCCTAAGCCAGCAATTTCTGCTAAATAATGATTACTTTCTTCTAAACCTATTCTCTGTGTATAAATAAATAATTCTTTTTTCAAACCTAAACGTTTCGTTTCATCACTAGGTTTTAGCTGATTCATACGTAGTAGCGTTAATTCAAATAAAATCTTATCTATTTCTTTTTGCACCTCACTTTTCAATGGCATCGTGCTAACTAAAGACTTACAAACTTTTTCTATCGTTGCAATCGCATTTTCCTGCGCTTCTTCTTGTAAATTATCTCTGGCATGGTAGTACAAGCGTATCAGCAACTCCGTATAATCTATCTCCACTCCCGTTTTTACTTTCAAATTAAGTAAAAACTTTAATTCTTTATATAGTTTTCCCCACATTTGATGATGAATATAATAAGTTAATTGATGCCACCTTTCATTAAAACACTTCTCGCCTTTTATTTCTTTAAGCGCAAGTAACAATTTCTGATAATTGTCCTTATCATAAACATAAATCTGAGTTCTCTCTGGTGCATCCCCATTAGGCCGATAGTGCGATAATTCTTTTATACCGTAGTCTTCTAAAATCTTTCTTTCTGCATAGTGATAACCGAGATCAATTTCATAATGACATTCTGTATTAATAGAAAAAAAGCGATGATATTTTTTTCTAATAAATTGGCTTATCTCGACTGGAGTAATGAATTCTTGTAAAGTGATATCGTGGATAAAAAATTTATCGAGAGTCTCCCCCGCTAGTGTTGTCACTATTTGATCACGAGTCATCGCTATTTCGTTTTTTTCTCCATTTTCCTCATAGATCAATGTGATTTTTGGAAAATTATTCACATCGACGGATACTTTTTTTTCTAAAAATTTTACTTTGAATTTTCTCGTTCTCTTTTGGATGATAGCGCTCCATACCTCATCGAAGGTCATCTGAGGATAGTGTAATAATTTTTCACGGGCTAATTCTTCAATGCGCATCATAGTTAAATCAAATCTAAATTCTCTAGCATGGATATTCCAATAGCGATAAAAATTCATTTTTAATGGATCGGCCAATATCTTATCAATACTTTGAAATATCCCTGATAAATGCGTATCAATCCATCGATAAGGCACTATTAATCGAGCGCAAAATATTCCCTGGTCTGAATTAGAATTAATTTCTTCAATGCCAATAGCTGAAAAGCCCCCTGTAGCACAGATTCGTAAAGCATCGATAAATTCGCTATTCGCTATGTTATAGGGTGCTTTCAAATAAATAGATAAACTATGGTTAGGCTGATTATCTTCAAATAGACATTTTTCCGGCACAGACTGATAACCTAAAAAACGCAGAAAAGCATGCTCAAAAATATCGGTATGCGTAGTAACATCAGGATATTGCTCACTTAAGTAACGGTTTAATCGCACTGTTAAAATTTCGTAATTAACTAACATAGGAAAATCTTCCGTCAGGATAATAAGAGCAATGATTATAAGCACTTTTTATTATCAATTTATTAAATATTGATTTTTAATAAAAATATATTTTTTAGATATAAAAAATATTACGCAAAATAAAAAGGGCAATGTAACCCCCCGATTCATAGGATTAGATGATGCCATAAATCATTAGAGGTTACATAATGATAACTGTCAATTTGGAATAGACTGTGCAAATGCCAGAGTCGATATAAGCTGAAATATAATAAAGTTAAAAATTATAAAGTTTTTTTACTTTTCTTAATTTTAATATTCATCTACGAAGCGAAGTTAATGACTTAACTAATTTTTTGGACACTACTTTTGCTGCAGCATTCCAAGCTACAAATAGGTTATGTGGATCTTGTAACAATTTTGACGCTTCAAAGTCAGGCAAATTTTTGAAAGATCGAATACTCTCACTGTCTTGCCATAAGACCTTACCATCATGATTAATGAGTCTACCCACAACCATTAAAACTGGCTTTAATTTATTTGTGAATCCTGTTGGAATAGTCAAACCATATATGCGAATCTCAAGAGATAAAATAGCATCTGAATAGTCTTTATTTGCAATTTTAAAGCGAGTAGTTTGCTTTAATTCGTTTATAAATTCATTTCTGACGATTTCTGTAATTTGAATTTTTTCTTTAAGCGCTGCTTCTTTGATCTGTTGTTCATCATAACAAGGGATTGCACAAGCTAACACGCCTATACAAGCTCTTGCCCATATTTGTTTTTGATCTAAATAATACATTCTTTTGGCAGGAATAACTTTTTGACTCACTTCTATCGTTTTAATAGAGTTTGCTTCTCCAGGTGTCATTTGGATAGTTGATACGCAACCAGCCAAGAAGAAACCTATATACATCGCTATTAGACTGTTAAATATTTTTAAAACTCGATTATTATTAAACATTGATTACTTTATTATTATTTTTGAAAGCTTGGGATGTATTAACATCCCAAGTGATTGAAAGATAAAATATTCGAACGATTACGAAATTTATTGATCTTGAAATTTAATGGCTGGAGGTAAATCACCGCATTTTTTCTTGATATAAAGAGTTCGTAACCAATTATCACGCAGTTGATAGGATTGGATTTCGATGCGTTCAGCATCAGAGAAATCCATGAAAAACCAAGGCACAATAATAAACGCACCGGCAACACCTAGCGCAATATTTTTCCCTATTTTGTTTTGCTGTGGAATGAGATTTGTAATTTTAGATTGGTTATTCATTAATTCCAGTTTCAAAGCATTACAGGTAAGGCTTTCATCGCCGGGTTGGTGCAGAGGAATGGGATTTGGAGTTCTTCCCGCGCAAGCAGAAAGTAATATAACACTAGCCAATAAACAGATTAGCTTTTTCTTCATGGTTTAACGTTCCTTTTTTATTGTTGTTTAAATACTAAGGGGGGCAGATAATACTATTAATTTAATTTAAATTAAAGCATTACTTTGAAAAAATTTTCGCCAACTAGAAGCTTATTTAATTTACAAAAATAAAGATAAATAAATTACATCTCAATAATAAATTCCGTTGTTCTTAGTCTTTTTTACAGATAAGAAAATAAAAATTTATAACCGACGGTAACGACGTATCCGCAGTGAATTCTGCATCGTTTTAAGATTCAAGCTTGCATAAATTTGCAACCTGATTCAAGTCTTCTAACAATTATCTTTACCAGTTCAGCATAAATAGAATCAGACTTAGTATCACTACCAACAAATTGTATGGCAGAAATTTTATATTTTGTACCAAGCTCACGATTAACATCTGCCAATCCCAATTGAACTTGACTTTTAACTTCACTCGCTGAAAAATTTACCTGCTTAGCAGAAAAATCCAAATCAACTACTTCCATTTCCTTGTCAGTATCTGAAAACCTCACACCAAGCATATTGTGCTTAGGCCCAGTCACTCTAGTTATTTTATAAAATTCACCATCAATTATATATTGCATCTTGTTCTCCTTATGGATTTAGCTCGTTTAAATTTTCTAGCATATTCTCCAAATCTGGGGCTGGATATCTTGCATCAGCGGCATTATGTGCGGCAGTGTAACCGGGTCCATTCCTCCGCATATACCAAGCCTCTGCTATTTCATGCCTCAGCAACTGTATGTCAGTTTCAGTAAAATTGCCCGATTCCAAACGAGCCCATGAATTTGCGATTTCTATATCGCTATCAAAAACTTTAAACTCAGCCGGTATACCGAAATCAACATACTTATCCAATAAATGTTTATTGAAAAATAGATGATTTTTTACCTTTGCAATATTTTGTGGCTTTATGCCAGTATTTTTAGCAATCTTTGTAATGTCAATTTTGCTTGCCCTTATTGCATTATAAGCCTCATCCGCTGATCTTGTGGAATTTCCTGCACCAGTTTGTCGTAATACCGAACTCTCTGCCCCATTATGCCCAAAAAATCCCCATTTATTTTCAGCCAGAAACCTTGTTGTCTGAATTCCCGTTCGAATAAGTTTAGTAGCAGGTATTTCTGACATTGCTATCAAGCCTGCTCCATACTGAGCATTACTGTCGGCATAACCTAAATCCAAGTAGTTTTGTTGATTAGCTGCTGCATGTCCTAAACTTTCATTCATCACTTCACTATTAGCTGCCGCTCGACCTTCGGCTATTAACGCACGATGTTCGAAAACACTTTCGTAACGTTGTTCGAAGCGCTGCCAAAATCCATTGGGATTTCTTGGTGCTGGTGTGGGATGATAAAAATGACTCACTTCTTCGCCCACTCGTTGGCCAAGTTGTTCGGCTACGTAAGAATTATTGACATCAAAAGTAACCGACGGTAACGACGTAGTCGCAGTGAATTCTGCATCGTTAATTAAGTGGGCATCCCATTGTTGATCTATTGTGGTTTGTGTGATCTGTCCTACACCACCGCTTGCCTTCTGACTTTGATGATAGTCATCAGATATCGGTTTGGTTTGCTGTTGCATCCCTACTGCAGCGGCATCCGTAATCAGTTGTGTCGCTAAGTTTTCAACATCGAATCGTCCGCGAACTATACTACTCATCGCTGCAACTTCCACATCCGCTACCAAACGTCGTTCTAAAGGATCCGCTATTTTTATTTGACTACTTAATCCCGCTGATCCCATGGCTAAGGCAACACCGGCTATGTCAAATTGTTGGCGAATACCTATCGCCATTTCAGTTAATTGTTCTGACACATTAACCATACCCATGCGTACCATCGTCATGATAGTTTTTTCTCCTATCACGGGTCCTCCAAAACCTGAAGCAAAACCTGCAGTAATTCCAGTGGTTATACTTTCTGCTAAAGAAAAATGATCTTTTATTCCCATGCCAACACACAATTCTTGTGCAGCGGCATCCGCCAATCCGGCGGCCACACCAGTCATTATGGGTACAGATACTCCCAAACTACCGGCAATTTCTGTGATAACAGCAATTGCGGGCGGATACACACACACAACGACCACTGCAATGGCACAGATCAATAGGGCAAAAAACCCCTCATCGTCTTGTGGAGGTTGTGGTGTATCTAGGTGCGGAGTGAGTGAACCTTGGATGATTTGCAGAAATTGATAATACGGTCGGGCCATTCCAGCTTTGTTATGTACCGAAACGAGTTGCGGTATGACGATGGTTTGGCCAGCAATGAGTGTTCCGCCGCCATTCGCCGCATCAATATAACTGGCTAAACTGGCATCACCATACAGATTGCTGGCAATCGATTCATAACTATCTCCCGCGGCACAGGTGTAGGTTTGCGGTAAACTCGAAAAATCCTGAGTTAAACTTAGACCAATTTCTTTACCTGCATCGCCTTGTGGACTCACCCAATTCAGTGCTAAATCAAAGAAATCATAGCCTTTATTTTTAAAACTGGCTAAGTATTGACCATTAACGCGGTAAAAATAATAAGTTTCAAGACTACAAACAAAAACATCTCTATAATATCTATTCCGTTCCACTAAGTGCATGCGACGTAGAATCAAACCGTCAGGTGTCGCGATAAAATATTTATCTCGCCCATCGGGATCTTCTGCACCGGATATCGCATTCGGCTCGCCATTAGGACCTAAGTAATTTTTAACTGAGGAATAATCGCTCGTCCCATCCTTATTCGTTCGATAACCTTGAATACTTGCAATGCGCCATTGATCCCAACCCACATAATTACAATTGAGATGATCAACATTGTGTGCTGCGTCGTTATAGTTAATCGTTTGCTGTTGGGGTAAACCCATCGCCGTTAATTGTTGATAATCTGTGCGCGTAATGCTTTGATTAAAATCTGTTGTCCTACCTTGACGCTGAATATTGGTGTTTATCCAGCCATTTTCATTATAAATTCGTTCATTCTCAGTGACGCGATTGGTAAGCCAATCAAAGGGGGAAGTCGTTCTATAAAGTGTTTGTCTGCCGGCACTATCGTATTGTCTCTCGGTACTTTTGTTTGTGTAGTTGCCGTTGACTTTCGAACCCACCAAACGTCCGTCGATGTCATAGAGAAGATCCGCAATCATTTTTTCATTGTGCACGGAACTTATATTAATTTCTGTCACTCGACGATCATTTTGATAAACAAGCTCCATCCCTCTATCTGGTAGGATTGTGATCTCTCCATTTTGAAGTACACCTTCTGAGATGATCACGCGATCTTCTGTATCGTATTTCCACCAAACTTCTTGCGCAAGATGACTCCCACCCACATCAACAACACCTTTTATAAAACGCCGATTACTCACAGCATCATAAGCGGTAGTGAAAATAGCTTGATTATCTCGTGTTAAAATTTCTCGGCCTAAGGCATCGATTTGACTACTGGTTTCACGGAAAATTTCACCTTTATCACTGATGACACTGGCAGCAATGCGTCGACCTTCTGAATCATAACGATAAGAGGTTTTTTTACCGGTAGCCAAATCATTTAATTCAGTTACTTGTCCTGAAACATATTGATAATGTAGATGTTGTCCACTGAGCGGTTTTATGACCTGAGCATAACCAAAAACATTTCCGTTATACATAATCGGCTGTAATTCAAAATAATCTCCATGCTTTCCATCCTCTGATCGGACATCAACTAATTGTCTTTTGTAATCATAGGTATAACGATAAACAGCACCACTCAGATCGGTGTGTTGAACCGCTTTACCAAAGGCATCACGTTGCCACGTTAAGAAACTATTATCCGGATTTTCTAATTTGATCAACTGATGGTTTCGCCCATAAATCATACGGGTACATTGGCCCAATGGCTCATAACGTTCAATGAGATTACCTAAGACATCGAAATTATAACGTCGTGTATTATTAGCGGGATCAGCATCGCTATTGCGTTGCTTTAGTTCGTTATACGTATAACTACGTCGACTACCGGAAGGTTTTTGAAAAGCAAGCAGATTGTTTTGTTGATCATAAAAATATTGGGTGATTTGACTGCAGGCATTGTGCGATTCAATGACATGATTGAATGCGTCATAGATTTGTGTCTTTCTTAATGTGCCATCGGATAATACTTCAGTGATACGATGACCTGCCGCATCAAAAATATATCCGCGCGTATTGCCATTCGCATCGCGTTTTGCAATTTGCAAACCGCGCGTATTGTATGCAAAATCGGTAATAGGAGAAAGTGCTTTGGTGTTGCCTTGTTCGTCAACCACATCCACTAAAGGTTCTTGTTTTTGAATCAATTGATCAGCATCATTATAACGAAAGTATGTGACGTGACCTAACGTATCAATTTCAGTTAATTTATTATTCCATACGTCATAACGGTAACGACGTGCCGGTTGCACCAAATGTTGTCGATCCGGTTCATCCATACTTTGTGTGGGAAAGACTTCGCCACCTAAGCTTAGCACTAAATTTCCAATGCTACTCTGACATCGAAAGGGATAGACTCCTGCTGAAAAACCTGTTACATCCACCACCAATCCGGATGTAATCACATTGATCATTGCAAATTGTGTCCAGCAGCGCATTCTATCAAGACTGACATCTAAGTATTCTAAAATAGGTGTTTGTTTGTCGGGCGTTACATCAGGTAGAGGGCTTACTACGAGCAGATTTTTATCGGCAAAATTAAGGTCAGTAATCAGTTCAGGGTCAAACGCAGGTGCGCTGGGTGTTTCATTACTGTAAAGGGGTATCCAGTCTTCCGGTTCTGTTTCTAACCGCGTTGCTTCGTGATGTGGGATCATTTCCCATTCTTCTTCATCACTACTATCGGAATTTTCTGCCGTCAGCATGAGCCAATGGTGTTGCAAACGCGTTGAAGCACTGGATTTGCTCAGTTGTGGCCATTTCACTGCCAGTGAAAGTTTTTCGATAGTCTGAATAGGCACAGAAAAATCCACATTACTCTGAATTTTAGTGCCTTTTTTATCGGAATACGTCGTGCGTTTTTGATCGGGAACAATTTCTAATGTTTGTAATTGTGGCTTAGACTGTCTATCAAGATAGTGACATTGCAACTTCACGACTTGGGATTGTAAAAAAGTCGGCACCTGCCAATTGACTTCGACATGATTTTCTAAGTAACGAAATTTCAATGCACTCGTCAGTTCGCGAGATAAAGGTTTGTGTGCCGTTTTATGCGTATAAATTGTAAAAGGTAAACTTAAGCCATGTGGTTTTTTATCATGTGTCAGTGGTTTTAATTGATAAACACCGGAAGAATGATGACTTAGATCAACATAGTAATTATGTGATACTGGATCGATTTGTAATTCTAATGTTTCGCGTTTTCCAAACTCATTCCATAACTCAACCGCTGAAATATCACGTGTGTTGCCTGTTAAACGTACCAAACTGGTTTGTTTCGTTTCGGTAATGGCCACTAAGTGCGCACTGTTGGTTGAGTTACGCGTATCAAACTGCACGCTACCTGAACTCTTATACATCAAGATTTTTTCATTCGTTTTTTCAGGATCACTAAACGTGTAATCCACTTGATAGTCATACACATCTGTCGCTAACGTGGATACATCCACACCGCAACGCCCTTCTTGTATCAGGATAGGCAAGGTTTGTTTTTTTTCTGGAACCTCTTTAGGCCATAACGAAAATTCAGCTTGGACATTCTTTTCTTGGGGAATCGGCCAACTCAAACTTTGGACCTGACCTAGCTTAGGATAAAGGTTACTGGCCAAAATACTTAACGGAATAATCTGAGGTTGTGTGGTGTCCTCTTGATAATTGGCCGGCAAGCTGCGAGTGATAATGCGTCCCGCTAAATCGCGCTGATTTTCTGTTCGCTCAAGATCATTAATATCCCAGTTCAGTAGACTCGGTATTTCCTGATAAGAAATAACCCCTAAATCTTTGCTCGGTGATTGCATACGTAAACTACATTGACCTGTTAAGTCATGTACATTCACGACCGGAATACCTTTTTCGGTATTGCTACACCAAAGCCGACCTAATGTATCAAAACGTCGATAAATAGAAAAACTTTCGGCTGTCTCACCTTCTCTAATGACTTGATCAAACGCATCATATTGAGTCACAGTCGTTTCTACCGTTTGTGCATCACGACGAAGTTCAACCTGGATCGGTCTATTATGCGCATCATATTGAAAAAATTTTTCATCCAGATGAACTTTTGTTTCATACTGATTTGCTTCTGTTTGTTGCCAGTGGCTTAAAGTCCACCATTGACGCGCCGGTTTACCGTGCGCGGTATAACTAAAGCCTTGAGGTATTTGCTGATTCGTTTGTTTCCACTGTAATTTTCCGCGTGCATCATACAGTCGTAGTTCTTGTTGATCCTCGGGATCGCTGGCCATCGGTTCGGGAATCTCACCCGGTGTAATCGGTTGGGCTCCCTGTTTAAAATGTCTCGTCAACACTATTTGACCGTGCGCATTATGACTAAAATAACTTAATGGAATAAGGATGTTTGAGTGGCCTGCGTTGTCGCGTGCCACTTCGGTTTGCGCAACTCGACAACCACGTTGATCATAATAGCGCCATTCGGTACTGCTATCTTCTAAGGTTTTAGCAATCTGTTGCCCATTCGCATTATATTGATAGCCGATGCTGAGATCTTGAGGTGGTGCATCACTAAACGCGGGTAATCCATGAGTTAATACCAATGTTTGACGAATGGCTTGCAGACGAACTTTTTTTACTAAACGATTCGCTTTATCATAATAAAATTGCTCGCTTCGATCCTCTGGTGTAGCCATTTTATCGAGTGCAGTTTTGAGTTCAGCAAAAGACAGATGCACGTTGATGGGGATATCCAGAATTTTAGCATAAGCCACACGCTTTAACCTTTGGCCAAAACTATCGTTCTCAAAACGTTTACAACGATACTGTGCGGCTTGATTATCTAAACCAACGGTATCTACTTCTGCAAGAGGCTGACCATTTCGATCAAACCAATAAAAATTTTCTTTACTACGGATGGCATCCATCTTTTCAGATTGGGCAACCAATTCACCCCAAGCGTTATACGACTTTTTAATTTCTGCTATTTCTTGACTCAATGTTCCGGTGTGCGAGACAGATTTTAGATTCGCTGTATAACAATAGACAGGACCTTGCCGTTGTGAAATAACCCGTCCGCATCGATCCCGTTGGTAATCAATAATGCGATCGGCATCGCTATGTCGTGTTCGATAATAGGCATCCAATACCGATGGGGGAATCCCTGTTTTTGTATACACACTGAGATCCAGTGTACAAGGTGTTGCATTGATTATTTTTCGATGCGTTTTACCAAAAGCATCGCGTTCTTTTTTAATCGTCGCGCCGAGTGGATTGACATGGTAAACCAAGCGTTTTTGTTGATCGTACACCCAAAATTGCCAATGACCTGCAGCATCTTGTTCAGCTACTTTAAGTCCTTTTGCATTGGTAATACGGGTTGTCGTCAGTGTTTGTTTGGTTTCAGGGCGATAGCGCCAGCCATCCGGTTTTAATGCCTTCGAATCATCCACCGCTATGTCGGGTAAAGAGGTCTTTTGCCATTGATTTAAGCCATCGTATTCAGCTTCAAAAATGCGAGGTTCTGTAGTATTAGCCGCGGTAATGATACGTGTAACATTACCCACTTTGTCATAGGTTTTATGTTTTTCAATAGCAATCGTTTTATGGTTTGATACTAATAAACCCGTTGCATCTTGAGATATTTCAGTGATCGTTACCGGTGGTGTTATTTCAATAGCCGGTCGTTTCGCTCGATCAAAAATGGTTTTCCAAATCGATTGTTGTCGATCGGTATAAGTGGTTCGGTTTCCTAATGCATCATACTGATAGGTTTCGACATAGCCTAAGGCATCCGTGTGTTGTACCAAACGATTGGCTGCATCATAAACTTTTTGTGTAATGCGATCTTGTGTGGCATCCGGTGCTAATGCTTGCAGTTGTGGTAGCAACAATGCATAGGTTTGAGGAACCTTGAGACGTTGATTAAAATGAACTTCTTCGATCAAATTACCCTTCGCATCATGTTGATAACTCACCACTTGTCCTTCCGATTTCACCGTATAAAGTGGTTGACCTAAGCTGTCAAAAAAGAAAAACTGATAACGATCCTGACTATCCTCTTTGTTAAGATGGGATAATACTTCTGCGATCGGTAATTTGATTAATTGAGTCGGATCCTCAACCGGATTCGCATAACTAATTTGGCCAATCACACGTCCTTGTTCATCAAAACGTTGTTCAGATACATAATGTTCTGGATCGATGGAAAATCGTAATTGACCAACTTCATCACGTAAAAAATAATGGATGCGATCGCGTGAAGAATCAGCAATTTTAGCAATTTGTTTCGCGAGTTGCGCGATGCTCAATTTTTCTATACTTTTAATGCTGATGGCCGTCGCATATTGTATTGTTTGAATTTCCTGTTGTTTTGCATCATAACGTTTTTCTTTGACATAACCTTGTTGATCGTTACCGCTTACAGAAAAACGTGTATTAGCATTGGCATCATAGAACGGATAAATCAGTGTATCTTCAACACTGGTTTGCAATAAAGCGCGTAATTGTTCAGGCGTCGTTTCATCGTTAATCTGCGCTACTTCATTTTCTGAAATGACACGTTGGTAGTGCCGCTCCAAAATAATTTGATCAGCGGGATTATAGTTCCATTCTGTCACACCACGCAGCGCATTGATCTTGAAGCAACGTCGTCCTGCGGAGTCCATAATAAATCGCGTCACATGACCATTCGCATCAATCTCAGCCAAAACGCTATCTTGGCCATTTTTATGTTGTTGCGTTTGGATGTTTAATGCCTCTTTACGCGTTTCAGTGACCGGATCGATGATCGTTGTACAATGTCGATTTAAGCCATCGTAATCAAGATGACGTATATATTGATCCTTATTTTTTATGTCACCCTGCGTTTCACTCAACAATTGTTTTTGTCCGTTATACTGGCGTGTTGTCGTTAGATTTAAGCCTGTTTTTTTCGTATCGAAACACTGTTCGACAACCAGTCCGCGTCGATCATATTGATTGAGTTGAATGGTTCCTTGGGCATCTACTGTTTTGATACGTTGTCCTAGAAGATTATATTCATAACGTGTTTGTCGTTTAAGACCTTCCGTATCTTCTATTTTTGCAATTAAATGTCTCCGTGCATCATACCTATACTGCGTTTTAATGCCGTTTAAGATCTGCTTTTCAGTGATATCACCCAATAGATTATAAATAATCTCATAGCCTCTACCCAATGCATCGCAGAAATGACTAATCTGTCCATCGGCCGTGTGTTGCCATGTTTGTGTTTGTTGTTTGGCATCGATTTCTTTGATCGTTTCTGAAAAAATATTGCGTATGCGAATTCGTTGATTACCTAAAGGATCAATAATAATCTCTCTGCGTTTATTAAGATGATAAAGGTGCTGTGTTGTTTGGCCTAAGGCATTGGTCATTTTAGTGGGTTGATCCCAAGCATCATACGCGATGTCACTACGCTGTTGTTGTAATGGATTTTGCATCCCGATCAACCGTCCTTTACGATCATAATCCCGTTGATAATCACCTTTAAGCTCATCTCGGATATGTGTCAATTTGCCATAAGGATTACTATAATCACGTTTTACTTTGGTATTTAACGTATCTGCCTGACGCTGTGTACTGATTTCTAAGCCGCGTCCGTCGTATTGATGTTGAATAACTAAACTGGGCTGTTTCGTTTGGACAGGTAATTTACTTTGACTGACTTCAGAAAAAGCATTCGGGAGATGTTGTGTTTCATAGGCTTCGCCATCAATAAGCTTTACTACTTCGTCACGTTTGTTGTAGATTTTTTGAGTCACTACATCCTGTGTATTTTGTATGGCATCTAAGGCTTTACGCAAGGTATCGGACATAAAACCACCGGTAAGTGGTTGATTCAATCTATCCGCTAAGGTTAATTGTGCTTGACTGTAATCACGTATCTGAACAATATTGTTAAAAACATCTCGTGCGTATTCGCGAATTTGAACTTGTTTATCCGCAATAATTTGTATTGTCAGCACCCTCTGTCGTTCAGCATTATAATAAAAGTAAGTGAGTTGATCGCTGGCATCCTGACTCGAACGAATTGCCGTCGATAATTTTAAACCGCTCGCATCATAGGCATGTCGTCGCGTTGTTTCTTGCCATATCTTTTCTTTTTGTTTCTGTTTTTCTTCAGGTTTTAACGTGCTATCGGCCTCGATACGCGCCAGTGACTCACTATTCACTTTAGAAGCTTCCGCTAACGTTTGACCCCAAGCATCAAACCGAAATTCATTGGCACGATAGGTATCGCCAGTAATCTCCATGGTTGTTGCATCTTGTTCTCCTTTGGCGATAATTTCTCCCATAGTATCGTAACGCGTGAAGATCACTTTTCCGTCGGATCGATGACTTGAAATTTCACGATTTAATTCATCGTATTCGTAATCGATAGTCTGATCATCCACCGATGCCACTGGTAAAGAAGGAATACGCTGCGTGTCCTTATACCAAGTGGCATCAACCGGATTGGCGTAACGCTTTTCACAACTCACTAAACCATTTAACAAATAGTCTTTAGTTGTCACATACGCTTCTGCATCGACGCTTAAAACTACCCAGCCACGTGGATTATAAAAGAAATATTCATGCGCATCCTTAGAACTTGCAACCGGCCGAATTTTGTCAAAGCGCTGCGTATTAATACTAATGATTTGCGGTTGTGCATAGCGAATTATTTCAGTAATCCAAGCCGCTCCATTGTGTTTATATTCGATGACATAGCCTGCCGCATCTTGTGTGCCAATCAGTAATTGATCGGCATCGTAAAATTTTCGTTGAATACGATCGCATTTTGGATCGGCCTGACAATCAAGACTTTTGCCTTGCAATAGCGCTGCTAACTGTTCTGGTTTAAGCGGTGATGCATAGCGTATCTCTGCAATCACGGCATCATGGTCGTTATAAAGCGTTTGGCAAAAAAAATTTTCTGCATCGACCTGCTCACTTAATCGATTGGAGTAGTCATAAAATTCATAGCTGAAACGATCCTGCTTAGGATCGGCGATGGCCATTTCTTTCATTAATTTTAATAAATCCATGACATCCGGTTCTGCTCCATGCCATCCCAGTGATTCAAGTTTTTTTATATCGATGGCTTTGGCATAAGCAATCGTTATTTTGTTACGATTTTGTGCATCATAACGATATTGCGTCAGACGTCCATTTGGATGCACGCTAAAACCTAAACGATTTTGTTTATCATAAAATCGATAACTCAATTGTCCATCCGCTGTCGTGCATTTTTCCGTACAACTACCCACAATATTTCTACTGTAAGTAGTTTCACGAGTGATAAGCTGATCATTAAATGGTATCGTTTGTTTTTCTTTACTAAGCCTTTCGCAGGCATCCCATTCCGTCATTTCTTTTCGATTATTCGGGCGTGTAATTTCGGTATGACTATTATCGTAGCGATAATTGGTTACTTCGTTCGCGGCATTTTTATGCGATAAAAGACGACGTGCACTATCGTATTCTAAAAAGGTATACAATGGATTGTCTGCTTTTTTACGATATTCCCGCTTAAAACACAACGCGCCAAAAAGAGTATAATGCGTAGTCACCTGGCTCATGTGTTCATCATGAACGCCCTCACCTTTTTCGTTAATCGTTCCATAGTAATAGGTTTGTCGGCGTTGACAGCCGTCATAGTAGCGACATTCCGTTAAACTTATCTTCTGTAAATCTTGCTGTGCAACCCAACGTGTCATTTCAGCTAAATTAGGAACCGCATTTTTCGCATACGTATCAACCGGAAAACGTCCTTCTAAATAAATAATCGTGTATTTAAGATGACCAAAATCTTCATAACGGTATTCAGTGACGCGACCTTCGGGACTTATTTCAAAGCGTAAATATAAACCTCGATATAAACTAAACTCATGATCATAAACTTTACGTGTTACCTGCGCTTTACCCGTCGCAAAATGAATTTTCGCAATCAAATTATGTCGCTTACTCACTTCATCATAAACATATTCCGTTATCTGACCATTGGCTTTTTGCTGTTTAATTAATAAGCCATCCTGCGCTTCGTATTGAAAACTATGTTTACCTTGACCTGCAGAGGTAATGCTCGCCAACTGACCTTGAACGTTATAGGTATAAAAGCAGCTATCGATGGGACTATAAGTCGTATTGGGATAACCTCTTTCTCGATCAATTTGAGTGATGGATCCGTGTTTATTAAAATATAATTTGGTAGCCACCTTGGCATAACTTTCGACAATCGCATAGCTTTGATGATAATAAAAACGAACCAAATAACCGCTGGTATGTAAAGGAGGATGCGCCAGATACACACTTGAAATTCTTCTTGGCGCAAGATTCGGAGGCACGTCATACATTAAAGACAGATTGCTAGTATCGGCATCCGTTTGTTTAATGTAATCAAGATAAGCTAAATTATAAACATCTTCATCACTAAGCTCGGCAGGATCCTTACTGGGTGCTCGATAGACAAAATTAATTTGAGGTCGCTTGGCATATTCGGTTCTTTCTGCTGGAAGTAGGGTCCGAATTAAACGAGCATTCCGATCAAACACTGACGTTCTGAGTAACGTTGGGCTCCCTGCATTAACTTCATAAATAGATTCAATCCGTTCATTATTGACCCAGTGTTGATGAAATTCATAGTTCGATTCAGGCGCGAGTATCTTTGTCAGTTTCCACGGTGTTTGCAAATCATCATAACGATATCTTGTTCGCTCATTTCTGCTATCCAAGCGTTCCTGCAAATAACCCTGGTCATTGTAAATCTCCGTGATCTGAGTTTTCGGATCAAACCATACCCATTGGTTTTCTGGTTTATCATAATGAAGATAAGGGCGACTATCTGACCAATAAGGAGCAAGCCATCGATTTGTTTTACTATCAAATTGATAGTCCGTTTCATGGCCATCTTTTTCAATTAATATCGCGGACGAAGTTTGATCAGGTTTAGGAAGAAGTTTGAAACGTTTATGTGCAAAACGCCAAATATCTGCCATCGTTTCTGCATGACTGTTATAAACATAATAAAATTCTAATGGGAAATTTTGTTCTTGGACAATTAACTTATGATCAAAAATAATAAGATTTCCGGTGCTGACATTAATAAAGCTCTGCATTTTTAAAACACCGAAATCACGGCTAGGAATTGCAGGTCCAATCTGAGTCAATGATGAATAAGAAACACCCAGACCATTGCCGGAAATAAGACTAAAAGGATAAGCTAGATTCATAGGAATACTCCTTTATTTTTTTTTAATTTTTTAAATTAAAACGCTCATCTAAAGAGAAGAACGTCTTAGATTAGGATGAACACTGTTTTCCTCAGACTCTGACCTACCTATGCTGGGCGCTGGACGAAAGAATCGATAGGTTGATCGACTTACACGATAAGCGCCATAAAATAAAACAAGGGCACATAAGATGCCGCCCGCACACAATAAGCTCATTAAAAAAGGACTTCCCAACACCAAAGCCTTAGACCGTATCGATTGAGTTTGATTAGATAACGATCCTTGCGCTTGTTCTAAAGGAGTCACGAGTTTACTGTTAGCTGGTAATAGCTGACAGGTTCGCCAATCCAATTGCGTCATATGATTCGGCTCAAGAAAATGAACATCCGGTAACGATGCCGCCACACGACAAAAACCTCTTAGTGTTGAACTATCCGTATCGGTATTAACAATACCGAGCTGATTTAAGTCGGTATTCCGTTTCATAGGATAAAATACACGTTTTTCTTGACGCGATAAGTGAGGTGCATTGAGATCTTGACGATGGCAATGGAGTTGAACGAGTGCTTCAGAAAAATGTTTTAATGAGCCTGTTTCAAGTTTATTATCACTCAAACTAAGCTGCTGCAAAGAAGATTGATTTAATAAGGGGGCTAATTCATTAAAGAAATTTCTATCTAATCGATTACTACTTAAATCAAGAACCGTCAGATTGGTTTTAGTTAAGCCTTGTGCTAAAAGAGGCGCACTCTCATACGAATTACTAATCTGATTATTATTAAAATGCAATTGACGCAAAGAAGTGTTCGGCAGCACCTCTAACCAATTGAGTAATGTTTGATTCGTAATTTTATTTTTGTTTAAATTTAATGACTGTAATAACAAGGTATCATTAGAAAAAACCTGAGTTAATTCAGCAATAGCTTTATCATCCAAGTCGCAATCCTCGCAAACCAAACTTAACAAATGGGAATTTGGTAGTACTCTGATGATATTTTTAAATCCTTCTCTTAAATAATTCTTTGAAAGATCCAAATGCTCTAAAGAAGTCATTGGTAATTCCTGAGCAATAAGCAGGCTCGCTTCTTCATCAAGATCATTGTTATTAACTATGAGCGTCTTTAAATTCTGTTGGCTTACACTTAAGATAAATTGTATCGCTTTGCTATTCAGTGAATTATCTGAAACATCTAAAAATTCTAAATTTTCTAAGCAATTTTGCAAGGCACTAAGATGCTCGTCCGCTAAACCGGTATGACTTAAGCGCAGTCTACTTAAAGAGGAATTTCCTTCTAAGGCATCACTAAACAATCTCAACCCATTAGCGGAAAGTAATTGAGAAGATAAATCTAAGCTTTGAAGAAAACTTTGCTGAATTCCTAGACCCAGTTTTTGTAAACCTAAATCAGAAAATAAATTATGCGCAACATTCAATACTCGCAGTGAACTATTAGGCAATACTTGGCTGATCTGTGTTATACCACTATCTCCTATCTGGTTCTTTGCTAAGTGCAAATCGCTTAAGTTAAATCCACTGTTAGCAATTAATTCACTTAAATAACTCACACTGATATCTGTCATATTGGCATCCATCAAGTAAAGTGCACTCAATGGCTGATAAGCGAATGACTCCAGCAAGAGCGAAAACGATTCCTGGGTTAAGCGTTGATGACTTATATCAAACTGTGTCACATTGATCTGCGTCAATAACTGCGTTAATGCGTGTATGTGTTGCACAGTGGGGGTTGGATTCTCATTATTATCCTCCGTCACGATCCCTGAGGCATTAAATAATTCCAGTGGAACGCTCAGCATAGGCTCTAAGGCAAGCAGAAATTTCTCCCACTCAGAAACGGGCCAATTTGACCAATCCTGTTGTGAAAGATCGACACGATTAATTCCAGGCACCGATGGTAGCTGACTCAGATAATATCCCATTTCTCTAGGGGCCATCTTTCGCTGTAATAAGCCTTCTAAACACGTTTGAGCCGTCAAACTATTTTGATAGTTTACAAATGGCCAATCACAAGCCACACATTCATAACGTTCACTTTGAATAAGGAATTTGAAATAACTCCCCTTATTTTCACAAACTGATTTATCATGAAAATAATAAGCGATATCAATCAGTTTTTTTACAATTAATTCAAGATAACGACTGACAGAATAAAATGTAACAGCCGAAATTAATAAAGAGGGGATCCAAAATAATTGGGTTGTTGCGCGTGTATCGTCGCCTAAGGTCCAACGAAAATAACGTGCCATACCTCGTCGTTGACGATCTTCTAAAAGAGCACCACCCTCCATTTCTTCGAATGATATCGGTTGAGCGCAAGCTGCTTCAAGTTCGGCCAAGGTTTGGCGAGTACTCGCTTCGTTTATCGGTTCTTTTCTCAGTTTAGCTAAAATAGTTTCTCTTAACTGTGCTAAACCTGCTTTATGAACGGAATCTTCAATAAACCGATCCAAGTTTTCTGAGTGGAAACTGGCCGCTACTTGGGCGAGTAGTTGCATCGCTCGATAACGTATAAGAAAATAATTAGATTCCGTAAGCTCAATCAAATTATTAACTAAAGCGGCTTTTAGATGCAATGAGATTAATAAACTTTGATCATTATCCTTTCTACCATCCCACAACAGTATGAATTTAACCTGATTCAATGTTCTACTCAAGCGGCTCATTGGAAGCAATGATAGGCAGGCATCTTTAAAAGTAAGTGATTCTTTATCCAGGTTAATTAAAGCAGCTTCTATGCTACGAATGGCATCTTGTGTTTCAAGAATGCGCAGTTGTTTGTTACGTAAGAAAACGGAACTTAAACCCAACATAGATGGAATCAAGATCGCTCCTAACCAAGTCCAGTAGGCTGCTTCATGAATCACATCACTGCCAAAATGATAAGTCCAACTTATTTGATTCTTGGCTGTTCCATCTAAAATATCTGGCAATGAAGTGCTACAACGTTCTTCTGGAAATAAACTATAACTCATCAAATCATGAAGTAATAAGGAAGCCAGCAATATCGCTCCCATCTCCGATAGTATAAAATCTGCTGAATCAATAAAATTTTTTATACGATAAGCCCAGCGAGCCCTGGACCAAGATTCGAGAGGAATGCCTTCACCCGCCAACCAAAATAATCGAGTTGACGTTTTGTCTTCTAATGAATCACTAATGACTTCAGACTTATGTTTTATCCCCCACCAAGCTAAGCGAGTGATAAGATGAGCAGAGTGCCAACCTCGCACTAAATAAGATAGAAAAGATTTTTTTTGAATGCTTATTAAATCACTTCTTGACTCAAGGGGTTCATCTTCTTGTGATAATTCTTGAAACCCATCATTTTGTTCATCAAGATCCTCAGAAAAAATAAACGGTTCTTGATCTTCATGGGATTGCAAAAACGACCTTGTTATCATTTTTTTCCTTTTTATTTTTTTGAATGTAGCTATTTGTTAATGTTGTTTAATTTATAATAAAAAATAAATTTAACATTAGCAAGATAAATTATTCTCTCATCAAGAATAAAATTAAATACTATCTATTAGTGATAGATTAGAGATCTTTTCATTTTTTTAAGATCTTTTTAATTTATAATAAAATTTTTTATTTAGTTAAAAATTTTTTGATAGTTTGCATATCTTTTTCGGTAAAAGGTTTTTTAAGCACCTCATCAAAATCAACCTCGTTACATTTATCCTTAATATTTTTTTCTGCATGCGCAGTTAAAGCAAAAATGGGAAGATGATTTTTTTTGTTGACTTGTTCCCATTGACGATAACGCTGCGCGACTTCTGTTCCATCCAGACCAGGCAAACCAATATCGAGTAACGCCCAAATAAAAGATTGGGTCTGCAATGCATGTAACGCGGCTTTTCCTTCTGTCACTGCGATCACTTCATAACCTAATTTAGTCAGTATATTTTTTACGGCATAGAGTACTAAAGCATTATCCTCAGCCACTAGCACCGCTCCTTTGATTTCTAGTCCAAGTGGCTGTCTAGGGTGCTCTATCTCAGAATCACTCTTTTTATCTATCGTTCCATGAAATATAGGAAAAACAAATTCTAAAGAAAAACAACTCCCTTTTCCTTCTTCACTAGAAACCTTTATTTTTCCACCTAATAATTTCGTCGCTTTTTTTACTAAGAATAAACCTATACCATAACCCGCATATTCAGCTTTATAAGAAGGATGAGCGCGATAAAATCGGTCAAATATTTTATCGATTTTATCTTTAGCGATGCCAATGCCTGTATCGGCAATCAGTATTTCTATTTTTGCTTTATCCTTTTTTGTCATTAACGCATTTATTTCTAAACTAATCTTACCTTGTTTAGTAAATTTTACGGCATTGGATAGAATATTAAGGATAATTCTTTTCAACTTAATTCGATCAGTGACCACTATGGGTAAAAGAGAACCCAGATTTATTTGAAACTCTAACCCCTTCGCTACTACGGCAGGTTGCATCAGCGCCTGTAGTTCGTCTGCAAATTGCTGTAAATTAATATTTTCTTTTTTTACACTTTCAATTTGATGCTCAGCGGCAGTGACCTCTATCACTGAGTTGAGTAATTCTAAAAGTTGCTCACCTGCACTTTGGATCCATTCACCATATTGTTGATCTCGAGCACTGCTTGCATCCTCCGCTTGTAAACTGGAAAGACTTATAATTCCTGCTAAAGGTGTGCGTAGATCATGACTCATATTCATAATAAATTCAATTTTCGCTTTACTGGCTGCTTCCGCTTTACCTAGGGCAATCTGGAGAGCCGATTCGGTTTCTTTAAGTTTAGTAATATCTGTTGAAATCCCAACAACGCCTATGATTTCACCCTTTCTATTTCGTAGAGGCGTTTTATTCGACAGATAGTAAAAAATTTTTCCATCTGCTTCGATGGGAGGTTCCTCTTTATCAATGCTTGGAACGCCGGTTTTCATCACTTCTACTTCGGTTGTTCGAAAGGGTTCAAATGCTTGTGTTGGTAAATTAGCTGCTTGCGCCATTTGTTCATAAGTTAAACCGACTAGCTCTGCTCCCGATTTTAAATTGAGTTGTTTAGCTAAATTATCATTGCCTCCACGCAATACACAATTTTTATCTAACCAGTACACATTATTAGGCATAGAGTAAATAATATTAGTAAAATAGTTTATTAAATTATCTATATAATCTTGAACTGAAGCTGTTTCCGAGAATGTATCCCCAGTAATTTGTAAAGTCACTTTCCTTAAATATTCAAGATAATTTTTTTCTGGCATGCTACCTTATCCCCTATGACGAAATATTGATTATTGGTACCTATTTCTACCGACCAAATCCTGTGTAACTAGCATTCTTTTGAAAAACAACTATAAATAGAGTTATTTATTAGCAATTCTTTCTACGAATTTTTTCAGATCGTCCGCCGTATGAATGGCTATGAGGTCATTCTGATCCAATTTCAAGTTACAGTGAAGTTCTATTTCTTTTAAAAATCGAACCTGCAATAAATAATTATTATTTAAGTTGAAGAAATAATGTTCTATCGCTTTTAAATTATAAACATTAAATATACTTTGCAAAATTTTTATTAATTTTTCTTCTACATTTTTTATAATGCTTGATTTTTTCTTACATTCATCCTGAAAATACGTAATGTCATTCTTTTTATCAATTAATTCTGAGCACAATTTTTTCCTATCTAATTTTCCATGCTGAGAAATAGGAAAGGAAGAAACAGGTAAGTAAAAATTTGGAATGCAATAAGAAGGAAGGTTTTCCTTTAAAAAAAACATAAAATCATTTACTCTAAAATGACTATTATAAATAATAAAAGCGATTAAAAATTTCTCTTCTGATTTTAAAATAGGGTGTGTAGTGACTACAATTTTTTGAATGGATGGATAACTATTGATTATGTTTTCTATTTCAAAAAGTCCTATTCTATAACCCATGACTTTGATTTGATCATCTATTCTTCCTGAAAAATATATATTCCCATCCGGAAAAAAATATCCTAAATCGCCAGTTTTATAAAAAATAGTTTTCTCATTGTCTTTCAAAGTCAGTTCAATGAACTTTTCCTTAGTCAAATCAGGTCTGTTCAAATATCCCCGAGAAACGCCATGCCCTCCAATATAAATTTCTCCTTGTACACCAGGAGGACAATATTCAAATTTTTCATTAAGAATTTTAACCATCGAGTTTGGGAAAGGTCGTCCAATCGGTACTGACAACCTGTCATCAAATGCTTCTGCTTGATTGTTTAATTCAAAATAAGCACTATCTATCGTAGTTTCTGTAGTGCCATATGAATTAATTAAACGTGCCTTTGAACTTAAAAAAGATTTAAAGTATTTATATTCTTTCAATGACCAGCTATCAGAGCCACAAATAAGAAGACGCATGAAATGTAAATTTAAGCCTTTTTGATCAAGGTAGGTAATTAGTTTCCTCAAGACCGTTGGTGTAAATTCAGCCACGTTAATCGCATTGCTAATTAATAACTCATAAAGTTTTTCAGGTTGTAATACAATTTCAGGGGGACATATAACTAATTGTGACCCCGATCCCAATGCTCTTATTATATCGCCTGTACAAACATCAAAACCAAAATTAGCTATTTGCAAGTGTCGATCGGTGCAACTTAACTTATAAACCTCTTCCCAAGCATGATAGATACTTGCAATATTACTCTGCGTGACTATAGCGCCCTTCGGATTACCTGTCGATCCCGATGTATAAGCAATATAGGCAATGTCGGTCAGTTCACTATAGTCTAGAAAATCATTCGTTGGAAATGAAGCTATTTTATTTCTATCCTCTTCTAGGAGAATAGAAACTATATGCTTAGCATTAAAAAAAATACTCTCTTCATTTTTTTTATCTATAATAGCAAAGCTTACATTGGAATCATCCAGTATAAAATTAATCCTTGTTAATGGATAACTTGGTTCAATAGGTAAATAGGCGACACCTAATTTCCAAAGCGCAATAATACTGATAATTCTCTCTAAGTAATTATTAGAAATAATGGCCACCATTGTATTTTTTTTCACGCCTTTACTTTTTAAGTAATAAGCAAGCTGGTTAGCGCGTTGAGTTAACTCATGATAAGAATAAACTTGCCCTTCAAAACTTAAAGCTGGATTTTTCGGATTCAATAAACAATTTTTTTTAATAAGAGAAATCAAGGAGAGAAACATACTATTTCAATTTTTTATTTTTTTTACTTCAAAGTTTAACCTATTTCTAAAGTAGTGATAGCATAAACATTGCTATTACTTGGTTTCTCAATTAAGGGTTCTTCGCTTTTATACATTCGTGTCGTTTCAAACGTTTTATAGAAACCCAATTGCGTCGCTAACTTCACAGCCGTTTGATTGTTTTCTGGCACATCGAGTTGCACGATAGCTTGTTTCTCTTGGAGAAAATAAGCAAAAGAAGCATATAATTTCTGCGCTATTTCTTTATCATTTGCAAATAGGGGTGCAATTTTGTAACCCTGCCTACATTTACTTATGACGCCATATCCACAAATTTTTTCGTTTTTTATTGCGGCCAATAAATAAGATTCTGGCATTTCGATCCATTTTCGCAAGAATTTCGCCCGAGGGACTGAAAATATACTCGCATCATAATCGATTAACTCATTAATATCTAAGCTTTCTCTTCCTACTATTTTAATATCCATTTCAGAACGGCTTAATGCAAAATTAGTTTGAATTCTACATTCACCCGTCCATCTTGAATTAATATGAAAAGAGGTAAAACCATATTTTCTTTGATAGCTACTCACTTGTTGTTGAACTGCATTAATAACTATGAGAGAACAGTCTGTCAATTCTTCTAAGGTGGCTTTCGCCAAAATTTGGCCTAAACCCTGCTCTCTAAAATTCGGATCAACGATATAGATTCCTAAATAGGCTAAATCTTTGGAATAGCGAACAGCAGATAAAGAAGCAATTAGTCTGTCATTAAGAAATAATCCTTTATGTCCATTTAGGCTGGCCAAATAAAAAGGCAAATACTCATGTTTTCCAGGGTTCCATCCTTCTTTAACTGCCCAGTTACTTAATATTTCTTTAAATTCAAAAATTTTTAACGATCGCATAGAAAAATTTGATTTTGTTAAAACTATATTTTTAGATATTTCAGAAAAAAATCTTCGATCAGATTTTATATTAGCAAATGAAAAACGATTAACTAGTTTAAATAATGAAAGCATAATACTGAATTATTACCTTAAGCCTATTGGGATCAGCAATACTATCATTAAATTATTGTAGAATTTTATAAATTTAATTTTTAAGCTTAATAACTACACGGTGGTTTGTTTTTTTCGAGGTGAAATTTAAGTAACACATCCGCATAATAAGTGCGCGAGACTTTTCGTAGAGAAGCATAATTTAAGGAAGGCAAGTTAGCTAAGTGTTTGATTTGACTGGTGGGCCGTGATGGAATCGAACCATCGACCAATAGATTAAAAGACTGAACTATGACTTAAATAATCATTAATAATCAAACACTTGCGATACTTTGCAAACTTAATAAGCTACTGAAAACTACAGTAGTTTAAGTGTATTAAATTTCAGTCTGGTACAATTCTGGTACACGAAACATTCTTTGAATTAATATGAATATTTTCTATTTAGATGGTGATTTAGAAAAAAAGCGCCATAGAATTAAGCTGTTGATTTATGGAAAATTAGACATTTTCAAGTTGAATTAAAACCAAATCAGATATAGATCTTTAAGATTCTTCTAGCTCAAGTAAGTCTTGCCTAGAAAGACCAGTAATTTTCTTAATAAAACTATGTAAAACAAAAGTAATAAACTCTGGTCATTTCTCATAGCAAGCATTCTTTTGGCAATCTTTAAAGCGCAATTGCGCCGGCCTTCTTCTATGCCGCGCTTAAAATTTTCTTCAAATTGTTGTTGTTCTGTTGTTAGGGTCATAATTGGCTTCCTCGCTGAAGGCCGTCTTCCTCTATGCCTAATCTTTCCATACTAGTTAGGTAGCTCATAAACTCTCATTCTAGCTCTTTTAGAGGTCAGGCTTTTTCTAATTCAACTAAGTTGATTATTTCATTTTCAGGTAAATTGGTAAGATCTTGAATGTATTGAATTGATCTACCTTGAGCTATAAGCTTTTTAGCTATAGTAGTAGCTTTAAGGTATTCACCTTCTTCACGGCCTTGCTGTAGTCATTTGATGTGAAGATTTATGGTATTGATTATCCTCTTTATCGTTTAAAGTTAACGATGTTTTCGGTCTCTTTTTGTTAAATAGCTTTACAAGTTTTCTTTCATCATCGATTGAGGGTATATTTATATCGGATTTTTCATTATTTTTATAGAGAGTAGCTGCTTTGCTTGCGTTTTCTTCAGATAATTGTTTTGTTAAAAGCCCTAACTTTCTTTTAAGATATTTTTTTCGAGCGCTATCTTTTATAAGCTCTTCCCAATCGAAATACGGAATAATAACGACGGACCAGCCTAGTTTTTCGAATAGATGATTATTAAATTGACTTGATAAATTCAATTTTTTTTCTGCATAATGGCTTGGACCGTTGACTTGGATAAGAATTTTTTTTTCTGGGCACGCGATGTCGACGTAGGTAAATTCTAAAAAATATTCTGCTACAAATTTAAATTCTGGGAAAAAAGCCAAAAGATATTGGAATACATCGTTCTGTAATCGAGAAGTTTTAATTTCTTCTGATTCAAATTCATGATGCTTAATTGTTTCTCTAAGTCTACAAGGAATAAGATCAGGTTGATATAAATAAACTTGATAAAACTGTTTCGTTGTTATGGGATTTAATTCTTTTATAATGGATGTTTCATTATTTTTTATTAGTTTTTTGATTATTTCTTCTTTATTAATCCATTGAGCATTTGAACAATTTAAAAATTGAAATTTACACCAATCTAATGTTAAAACAGAAATCTGGTGTATCTGTGTAGTAAAGGTATCCATTTTTTCAGGGATACAACTAATCAAAACATTGATTGCTTTTAAATAACCGAGGCATTTCCAAAGACATAATTCAGGCCATTTACTCAGCGCGTTGAGTATATTTGAAATTTCCTGTGGATTAAAATTACGATTTTTTTGTGGGATGCATTCAACAAGTGCAGTGATCGCATCTGAATAAACGACTTTGTTAATGCACTCAGGCCATTTACTCAGCGCGTTGAGTGTATTTGAAATATCCTGTGCATTAAAATTAGGAGCGGTTTGAGGAATACACTGAACGAGTGCAGCAATCGCATCTGAATAAACGACCTTATTAATGCACTCAGGCCATTTACTCAGCGCGTTGAGTGTATTTGAAATATCCTGTGTATTAAAATTCCGCGTTTGATGCAGAATTTTTTGTAGTAAATGCTTAATAGCTTTTGAATAAGGGGCTTCATGTATTGAAATAGGCCATTTAGAAAAAGCATTTAATAGGATACTGATACCTTTAGGTCTAAAATTATAGTACGGAATTAAATAAACTATTTCTGAAATATTTTTCTTATAAGAAAAAAAATGTTTTTGCGTGATAATTTTACTGAGTCTATTAAGTAAGGTTGTTAAATTAATATTATCAAAGTCATTCTTTTCTTCAGAAAAAAGTTTAAATAAACCGCGAGCATCAATTAATAAAATTTTTTCATTAATTGTGATATTTTTTTTCATAGATTTAACTACAGCATATTTTATGGTTAAATTATCTGTAATACTAACTTAATTATACACAAAAAATCTATTAACTAAATGAATCCTACAAATTATTTTGCTCGCGTTCAAATAAAGATCGCCATGGACCCGCTGTCATTGCTAAAAATTTAAAATTTGAATGGATATTGGATTCTAATTTACCTTTCATTATTAGTGATCGCATTAAGCTAAAAAGAATTTTACTTAATCTTTTGTCAAACGCCATAAAATTTACTAACGAAGGGAAAATTAGTTTAGAGATCAATCTTTTAGCTATTAAAAATAGTCAGGCAAAAATAGAAATGTATATTAGCGATACCGGAATTGGGATCGCTAAGGATGAACTCGATAAAATATTTGATCGTTTTTATCGGGCACATCCCTCTTATCAAGCAGTATATTCAGGTTATGGTATTGGTTTATTTTTAGTCAAGAAAGCGGTAGAGCTTTTAAATGGAATCATAAAAGTGACTAGCCAAGAAGAGAAAGGAAGTTGCTTTACTTTGGTATTTAATTTTCCTTTAGCTGAGAAGCCTATAGAACCATCAGATGAAACATCAGAGCAATCTATGCTTCAGCCAGAAGAAAATAAGGGAATAGAATCTGTACTAGTTGTTGAAGATAATACTTTAGTACTTCATGCAGTAAAAAATATACTTGTTAATTTAGGTTATGAAGTTACTGCAGTTACTGCTTACTGAAGGTAAAGTAGCTTTAAAAATTTTACAAAGTCAATAATTTGCTTGGATATTACTTGATATAGGTTTACCTGATTTAGAAGGAACAGAAGTCGCAAGGCTTTATCGTCAATGGGAGAAAGAACATAATAAACCTCGGCTTCCACTCTTTGTGCTAACCACTCATGCGATAGATAAAATTAAAGAAGAATGCGAACAAGTTGGTTTTGACTATATTCTTAGTAAACCGTTTACTGAAAAAGATGTTCAGATTATGAATCTATTCATGAAAAATAAAAATTAAACATAAATTTATTTTTATCAAAAAAACATAATAACTAATTTGATCTAGTCAAGTTAAAAAATATCGCTTAAACTTACTATTAATAATAGGAAACAACAACAAAAGGAGTTAATTTATGCCGTTCCTCTTTGCATTAGAAAATTTTTCTGAGAAAGGTTTTTTTGAATTAAAAAATTCTGAATTTTCTTCTGAAAATATTCGAGATCTTGAAAAAGCTATCGAACAACTCAAACAGAGTCAATTTAGCACTCCCTTGCGCATTTGCTTAAAAGGCATTCAAATGATTCCCGATGTGCCCCGGAGAAAACATGGTTCAGGGCTAGTCATTCAGCACGTTCCGCGTCGTTGGACGGATAGTTACAGTGATCTTGCTATTAGTCAAATGGGATCTTTCCAGGGTTTTAATTTGCCTATGAATTACGGAGATGCCGAGGAAATAGTTTGGCATCCAGAAGAAGAAAAGACTCCATTAGAAATATTGCAAGAAACCTTGCTTTCTTTATTAACTCAACCCTGGAGAACAATCGAACTCGATCAACTTTTCTTTTGTCCCTATCATCAGGTTGATGCGAAGGCAACTCAGGATTTTTATAATGAATTATTAAAATCATTAAGCAGAAATTCTTCCTTGAAACAATTAAGTATAACTCCTTTCTCGCTTTCTAAATATCGAAACAATTTAATTTCTTTTTTAGCTACTGCGAAATTAGAACATTTGCATCTCGATATTACCGAAGCCGATCCATCGTCTTGGGAAGCATTTTGTCAAGTTTTGGAGCGACATTCTTCGCTTGAATCATTAAATTTAGGTAACAGTGCTCTTGATAGCTTTTCTTATAAGGCCTTGGCTAATCTATTAGATAAGAATTATAAAATTAAAATCACGCTACCAGAACCCACTGATGCAGAGTTACTAAGTGCCTATCAACCTTTAAAAAAGCGTTTATCAAAGCCAGGCTTAGAGCGATTCAAAGAAAAATATTTAACGCAAGATAGGTTATTTCAAATTGCCATTAAATCGTTAGAATTACTGAAAAAACTTAAACTCAATAACTATCAAGCGACACAACAAGCACAATTAGAAAAACAATTTGAGTTTTTATTAAAAGGTCAAGCCGCTTTGGCTTTTACTGATGGAAACTATACTGACGTTCTGCATCGTATTTATCAGGAACATCACCATCTGATTGACGAGGAATCCCCTTATCTTGTTCAATTGCACCTGAATACATTACCCGCCAATAAAACTAAAACGATGGGCTCTATTTTGCTGGAAAAGGCTTTAGAAACTAATAATCAAAGAGCTATACAGACCTTATTAAATGCGAATGCTAATTTGTTTGAATTTCATCCTCATGAGGATGAACCTTTTTTAGTTAAAGTTCTGCAAACTTCAGGAACTATAAAAGAACTTGTGTTAGATCATATTCGGCAACATTCACAATTTGAAGAATCTGATCTGTTTCAACTACAAATTGCAGATGGAAGTAAAACAATCGGTTATGTTTTGCTGGAAAAAGCTTTAAAAACTCAAAATCCGTCAGCGCTAAAAGCTTTACTTAATATCCATGTCAATTTATTTGAATATCCTGACAATAATGAAGAACCCTTTTTAGTTAAAGTCCTGCAAAGTAAAGGAATTTTAAAAAGAATGGTTGTGGAATATATTCAACAGGATCAGCAGATCATGAATCTTGCTATAGAATTTTTTGGTCCTAGTTCTAAATTAAAAAACCTATTTGGAGAATTTAAAGATCACTTAGATAATTATGGCGCCCAACTGGTGAAAAGAGATAATCCTTCTCTTTTAGTATCGATAGCTAAAAAAATATTAATGACTTGGAGACAAATAGTCTACTTTGAAAATCCTTCAGATAAAAGGGGCCAAGAGTGTGCAGAGATGTATCTAAATTTAAATGAATGTCTGCAAGTTTCTGAACAAGAACTCACTCTGTATAATTTTTTTGATAAGATGCATAAGATAATAATCAAAATGAAAGAAAACTCGACGGAGGCTATACGTGGTTTCTTTAACTCATCATTTTTACATGAAAAAAGTTTAAAATTAATCACTAAATTTGAATATGAATTGCTGGATTCTAAAAAATCAGTCTTTGATAAAAGCATAAATCAAATCAAAGAAGCGCGTGAACAAGATAGATTGGTATTTAATGAACAAATTGAAATGATGAAAACAGAGAATGCTGAAATGAGAAAAACGCAAGCACAAATGGAAGCACAGATTCATAAATTAAGTAAGCAAATGGGTGCCCATGGGTTTTTTCCAGAAGCGAAATCTCCGCTTTTTAACTTGCCCAATCAAGCTAACAATGAAGCACAAGGAGCTTTTCAGCCCTAATCATCAAAGGATTTATTAAATGAGATGATAATAACTATGTTAATTGCAGATATTGGTCTGAGACTTTCTTATAAACCCTTTGAATGGATGTCCTGGTGGTGGAGAATAAAATGGGGAGATTTTATTGAAGTTTCCCCTCAGATCAGTGTAAGGTATTCTCTATGGAAACGCGAAGATAGTCATTTGAAAAATCTTAAGCTATGCGGTCTTTCTCCTGCTGAACTACAAAAGGAAATTGCAGCTTATTGGGAAAAGCCTTTTTGGCGCCGTTGGCTATTAAGTTTTTTCACGGATATTGATAACAAGATCGTTATTTTAGCTTATTATAAGCGTTGTTTGTCTTTTAGGATTATTCGTAAGGATTATCCTGTGTTAGAGAAACGTATAATACTTTCTGAACCAGAACAACGACTGATAAACTCACTTATTAATAAAGTAAAACAGGATACCACTGTATTAGAAAACTATTTAGAAAAATACGCAGGAAATACTCAATGGATCGAGAAAAACTTGGATTTATTATTAACAAAATTTGAAAAGAAAAGACAAAAGGTTTTTGCAAAATTATTAAATAAATATTTAAAAGAGCTGTCTAACGGGTATGATCGTAAATCTTTACGAAAAAAATTAGAAGAAGAATATCAAAGGATGGAAAAAATGCTCAAAAATTATATAAAAAATTCATGTCAAGAAAATAGTATTCAACAAGAATCAAGCTTGCCTATTGAAGAAAATTCAAATCAAGAGTTGATGTATGTAGGTCCTGTGACAGTAATGCATAAAAATGAGGAATCTTATGTCGATAGTAATGCCTGTTCGATGGATGCCAATGAATGGCTTGATTTAAATGAATGGCTAACCCTACAACGACAAACCCTAAAAAAAATGCTAAAAGAGGAGCTTCCGTCTTACGACGTAATCCAATCCTTATTAGAAAAAAATTTGAACAGATTACAATTACTTATTGATACGCAGTTGAAAAATCATGAAAATAAAATCAATGAAGTGAGGTATAGGCGAGTTAACTATAAGGATGCTTTAGACCGGTCTGAGTTTTTACAGCATCGATTAACCTATTTTTTTCGACATTGTAGTTTATTATTTCATCCAGATAAATCTCATGGTGATGAGCGTTTAAAGTTAATCCAAACTGAGTTATTTAAAGCGTTTCAATACTTTGCTGAAAACTCGCTTGAAAGACTGAGTAAAGGCTTAACGAAATTAAAGCGATATATTCCTAAATGGAAGTTAAATTTAGATAAACTACTAGAGGAAGCAGAACGCGATAGAAAAGAGTTTAGAGAGTGGATGGATCAAAAATTTTCAGAATTAGAGGCAGAAAATGCCGAAACGAGAAAAAACCAAGCGCGGATGCAAACAGAAATTAATGCTATGGAAACAGAGATTAGTGTCTTAACGAAAAAAATGAATATTCATATGTTTTATTCAGAAGCGAAAGAGCAAGGGCAAACTTGGCAAACTTTAAATTATTCTTCACCTCGACCATGACGGATTCCTATCGAATTGATTATAGATTTTTCAATTATTTTTCTGTATCCAATTGTTCAGCTTGAAAATGTGAACCATGCCAAGAAACCGGTACATTCACTTGTAAAGGCGCCCTCCAGGCACAACTAGCTATCCAGCCGATTAGACTTCCTAAGAATAAGAGTAGTAATATTTTTTTTATCATCTAGATTCCTAATTTTTAACTGTAGTAAATAATTTCATTTCGTTCATTAATAAGATGATGTTCAATCGCTAAAGTCATGGTCTGATAGGCATCGACAGCATGTGATGTCCAATCATGTAATGGATGATCTTTATAAATATTATTTTTCTCATCAAAGATTTTCGAATAATTAGCAAGGCAATTAATTAATCTTTCTGTGTGTTCTTTATTGAATTTTGTACGATAAAGCATTCGTCGCATCAGATTAATCGTATCTATCTTACGCTGAGGTTTAGGAACACAAGATGCCGCCTCACCTAATTCTCTAAAAATATCTTGTGTACTTTTAGTGGTAGCTTTATCTCGATTCTTACCATCATGAGGTAAATAGTGACTGTGTAAGCGCAGATAATGTTGATGACAAAAGCGATATGCTTCATCGATATAGTATTGTATAGGATGGTTATTGGCTTCGAGATAATAAATAATATTCGGGTTATGGTTATGATCAAACTGAACCAAAATAATCGCAGTTGAATCATTAACACCCAGATCATAAAACGCATAAACCAAGGTATTGGGTAAAATAAGTTCAGAGATAATTCGTTTATTTTCTTCGAGATTTTGTATTTCTCTAGAAAAATACAATCGTTCATGCTGTACGGTAATGACCGAGTAATATTCTTGCTGGATTAAAAACTCAGGCATACCGGCTTTACGATCTTCTTCGATCATCTCATCAGTGATATACCGCTGACCTTGTTCGTCTTTTAAACTGTCAACACTATCAATTCGCCAAACCCAAGCCGGATTAGTTTTAATGGACTGTAAATAACGATACGCATGATTCATGCCATTGAAGGTGGTTTGTAAAATAAACCACCCCTGATTTTGCCGAAAGACGGGCATGAGGATGTGCAATACTCTCGGATCAGAAAACGCATATTCAGAAAATACGGCACCCAAAACATTCACACCTCGAAGCTTATCTGGATCAATATCAGAGCCCAGTATACGAATGACTGATCCATTCATGAGTTGTATGGTCATATCTTGCTGATTGAGATGCTTGATACAACGTTTCGGAATCATATCGAGAAAACGTAGACTTTTTCCTTCTTGTTGATCATTTAATAAGACGGCACCTTCCCAGAGCACTAAGCGTGCTCTCACATTCGTGGGATAGATCATTAAATACAATCCAGGCTATGTTAATGCACCTTGAATCAATAAATTCCAAGATTCCATTTCCTTGCCTGCACGACGCGGACGAACTAAAAAGAAACGTTTATATCCTTCTTGAAATAATTTATCTTGAATCTCTTTTTGATAAGGGCGTAAGCTAACCAGCGGTAGCGTGATGGTTTCGTCTTTTCCAAAGTGTAGAGTTAAATTGCCCTGTTCATTACGCCTACAAGTCAATAGATCTTGCAAAGACTTATCCACTTTTAGCTCTAACTCTCTAATTTTTTTACGAACTAACTTTTTAGGGAGTAAACTAACTAATGGCATGCTTAATATTTAATAAAATAATGAAACACTAAACAGGGCTGTATGACATTAAAAGGTTGACTGCTTCCTGTTGCTTGAGTAGTAAACGTTGCTTTACCTCCTGTGACATCCCTACCTGCCGCACCCCCGATAACATAGGGAACACCGGCTTCAAATTGATGGGCATGAGAAACTAATTCATCGATGGTCATGGTATGTACTTCTTCACCCCCTTCATTTCCAACGGCATTACCTAAAACCGATGTCGCTTGACCGCCAGAACCGACAGGAACACGTCTTGCCATATTGGGAATATTAAATGTGCTGCTTCCATCGCCCGAACCAAACTGTGTACCAATACAATGAAAGAGATCAGCATACTCCATTCGATTAATGGCTTGTCCATCACAGAGTAAAAAACCAGGCCGTTCAGTTTCTTGACGTCCTGTGATTAAGAGATCCCCCGTTTGGTAAACGCTATGGGTTAATAAATCTTTTAATAGATTTCCGACGGTAGTTTTAATATTATTATGAATGAATCCGACACAATCAGCGCCACCATTATTTTTATCGCTGGCTTGTAAATTATTTAAGAATTTTTGTAAAGTTTCTCCCTGTTTATTCAAAACATTGTAATAACCTAGCAGATGGGTTCCATCACCGCCATGCGATGCTTGGCTGCTGAGTTCAGAACGCAAAGTACTGGTATCGGTCTTTTCTATTTGAGCCGCAATAATACGTCCACCCTGACTGACCCAGACTTGATTGTCTTGGGTGGTGAGAACAGGTAATTGATTGGTTAGGTTATTAGGTAAATAACTATTGATAATGTATTGCAAACAATTTCTTAATAACCGCGTAGATTTGACTGGTGGGCCGTGATGGAATCGAACCATCGACCAATAGATTAAAAGTCTACTGCTCTACCAACTGAGCTAACGGCCCCATGAAAACGGAAGCCGAGATTGTAGACAATTTGGTAGTGAATAGCAATCCTAATACACATTTTTTTTCGATTAGTGCAATCATTGCTTAACCCAGCCCTTCAATCTATTGATTTTTACTCTTAGATAATTCGGTAACCATTTAATTTTCTGAAGGTCTATAAAATTCCTGAAATTCCCCCAAACAAACCAAACGAAGAAGTCACTAATAAAATCACGCCCACTAATAAAGCATAAGCAGGTTTTAAACGAAACGCTTTAGGTAAAGTACGCAACGCTAAAAGATACAGAAAGCCCAAGACAATGGGTAATAATAAGGCGTTCATTACTTCGACACCCACACTTAGATTCACTAAATTCACACTGCCGGAAGCTACCAGTATGCCACCTAGAATTAAAATTAAGGTATAAACTCCGTAAAACCAGGGTGCTTCTTTAGGATGATGCTCTAAAGACCGACGAAACCCCATCACTTCACCTAAACCCCAAGCCGCGGTTAGAGAAACTACAATACTCGCAACCAGTGCCGCACCCGTCATACCGAGAGCAAATAAAACTCGACCCGTTGTAAAACCTAAGCTGGGCGTAATCGCCTGACTAATTTGTTGGACGGTATTAAGCGGCGCTAATGGATTTATTTTTCCGATAGTGGCTGCAGTAGCAATCAATAACGCGGCCATAATTAATTGCGTAATGATCGCCCCTATCGCTGTATCCCAGCGTGCTATTCGTAAATGACTGGCATTAAGTCCCTTATCTAATACCGCTGATTGCTGATAAAAAATCATCCAGGGCATAATTACAGCACCAATATTTCCGGCCAGTAAATAGAGGTAAGATTTATTCTGCCAGGGAATATGCGTAAAGCCGCTCAGTATTTCATGCCCTACCGGCCTAGCATCCCAAGCAACCCATAAGAAAACCAATTCGAATAATCCTAATAGAATAGCGATCCGTTCAACCGAACGATAAGAACCAGTCCAAGCGACTAAGGTCAAAAAAGCCACCACTAAGGATAAGGTTTCCCAGGCCGGAATATTAAAGAGTGCTCCCACGCCTGCCAAACCACTAAACTCACTGAGTATGGCGCCAATACACGAAATCACTAAGGTTGATACTGACAACCATGCCCACGTTTTACCAAAATAATGTTTAATTAACTCGCCATGACCCATCCCTGTGGCAATACCTAACCGTATCGTTAATTCCTGGGCGATATATAGGATAGGCATTAAAATAAACTGTAATGCTAATAATCTATAGCCCCAAACAGCACCACTTTGAGCGGCGGTAATTAAACTACCGGCATCGGTATCAGCCAACATGACCACTAAACCTGGCCCTAATAGACTCAGCCAAAATAAGGGTTTTTTTAGAGGTCGTTGCTTACTTAAAACAGTTGAAACAGACATACTTATCAGTCATTTTTGTAATTATTCTGGCTCAGAGTTTATCAACTATTATAGAGGAGTTCAATAGTAATGATAATCATTATCAATTATACAGACTGCGATTCGGCCTACTGAGGCAAGCCTTTACGTTAGGGATGAGGGGGGTTTTTTCAAAATAGTCCGATAGAAACAGACGGCTAAACCCAACACACTTAAAAACCCAAACCCGCTGGCAAGTGCTTGCCAACTTATAGGTAAAACAGCAAATAGGCGCGGATTTCCTGTAATAGATAAAGGAATAGCAAGAAATACATCCATTAAAGCGGCGCCCGCTACTAAACCACAACTTAACAAAATGGCATTGTGCTGTTGAAAATCCGATGGTGCTGTTTGGCGATTGATTTTTTTCTGTAAAAAAAACTTAATCCCATAAGCAAACAAACTTCCTATAAACAAGGGCGTAGAAGAGCTTAAGGGTAAATAAATTCCCATGCCGACACCCAACAAAGAAAGATTAATTTTTCCTACTGTGTTCACTATGATTAATACCAGCATGATAGCCCCACCCATCGCTAACATGTTCCAAGGTAGATCATGATTAAATACACCTTGCGTTAAACCGGCCATCATGGCAGCAGGTGGCGCCGGTAAAGTTTGTTGGGGATCCATATTCGCATGAGGTAATACGGTGGTTAATCCATAAACATTAAAAAGCAACTGCATCACGTAGGGAATAACTAAAGATGCGATGACAACACCGAGTATCAACATAAGCTGTTGCCGCCAAGGTGTCGCACCAATTAAATGCCCTACTTTTAAATCTTGAATATTATCGTTCGCTATGCACGCTGCACCCGCTACGACGGCACCAATAATGATCGTTATCGCCGCTGCATTGAGTAGTTGTGGACTTAGCAAGTCTTGCCCTTTAAAAAACAGCACACCACGTAAAATTAATGCCATGAATAGCAAGCCTGAAATGACAATAGCAGAACCAGGACTCGCTGTTACACCCACCAAACCGGAAAAATAACCGCAAAGCGCTGCAAATACAAAACCTATCACAAGCACATAAAGCACCGCAACGACAAGAAATAATTGCGGAAACGTAAACAGTAAACTTTGAATAGGTAATAGATAATTGAATAAGAAATAAATACTGAAAATAACTAAAACTAAACTCGAAAGTAAATAATTCAGCGGGATATCTTGCTCGGTAGGTGATAGCTGATTTTTTAATGGATGAAATAGACCTCGTAGTAATAAACGCAAGCTGAGATAAAAAGGACGTAATAAATTTAATAACGTCCAGAATCCGGCTGCTAACATTGCACCCAAACCAATATAATGTATGTCACTAGAATAAACAGCTAAGCTTTTTGCTAAAATAAAAGTGTTACCTACTGGCATCAAATAACTTAGTAAGGGTAAACTAATCCCCCAAGCAATAAACGCGCCTAACAACAAGCTAAGTCCTACATTCCAACCAATTAAATAACCGACGCCGATTAACGCCGGTGCGAAACCTAAGCCAAAACCGATAATTTTCGATTGTCCGAATACCACCCATTTTTCAGTGGACGCGGCAATAATTTTTAAACCTGTTTGTGCAAATTCCAAACCCGCTCCCAAACTAGTGCCAACTAACATTTTATTAATAGGAAAACTTTGTTTTTGACTTAACTTTAAAACTTCGGATATGGCACGCGCTTCTGGAAAATAAAGTTGTGGCGTATTGATTAAAATTTTACGTAACGGAATCGAAAATAAAATACCTAATAATCCTCCTAAACAAGCAATTGCAAAATTTGCAAAATAAGGAAAATGATTCCAATAACCGATAATGATCAGCGCGGGAATCGTAAATACGATACCTCCTGCAACCGCTTCCCCCGCTGAGGCAGCGGTTTGAATCAAATTCGCTTCAAAAATATTTCCATTGTGAAATAAACGCAGGATTGCCATCGCTAATATGGCGGCAGGAATAGATGCTGAAGGTAAGATACCTACTTTTAAAGCTAAGTAAGTACTTGATGCCGCCAACAATAGGGCTAAAAAGATTCCTAAGACAACCACTCTTAAAGTAATAATCCCGGTCTGCGATCTGTTGTCATCTTGCATAACGATATAATTTAAATGAAATCCGCTTGAATATAATCTTTTAGGACACTTGGAATACGTATTTTTCCCTCTTTAGTTTGATAGTTTTCCATCAATGCCACTAAGGTACGACCCACTGCTAAACCTGAACCATTAAGGGTATGTATCAATTCAATTTTACCGGTTTCCGGATTACGCCAACGAGCCGCTAAACGCCGTGCTTGAAACGATTCAAAATTACTACACGATGAAATTTCACGATAAGTATTTTGACTAGGCAACCATACTTCGAGGTCATAAGTTTTTGCCGAACTAAAACCCAAATCGCCGGTACACAAAGCAACCACACGGTAAGGTAATTCTAATTTTTGTAGTATCGTCTCGGCTTCCTGGGTTAATTCTTCTAAAGCTTGATAGGAATTTTTGGGTTCTACAAAACGAATCAATTCTACCTTTTCAAATTGATGTTGACGGATCATCCCACGGGTATCTTTACCATAAGAGCCCGCTTCGCTACGAAAACACGGCGTATGAGCAACGTATTTTTTAGGGAGATCCGTCGCCGTGTAAATAGTATCGCGAGCGAGATTGGTCACGGATACTTCAGCGGTAGGAATGAGATAAAAACCTTGCTCACCTTTTAAACTAAATAATTCATCCACCAAATTAGGTAATTGGCCTGTACCGAGTAGACTTTCGCTATTGGCAATATACGGCACATAGACTTCTTGATAAGCATGTTGTTTAGTATGCACCTCTAACATAAATTGAATCAACGCCCGTTGTAACTTCGCCAGCTTGCCAATCAACACGACGAATCGGGATCCGGCAATTTTGCTTGCACTGGAAAAATCCATCAAGCCGTTTACTTCACCTAATGCCACATGATCTTTTACAGAAAAATCAAAATGAGGTACTTTTCCCCAATGACGCAACACTTTATTCTGAGATTCATTCTGTCCAACAGGTACTGATTCGTGCGGTACGTTGGGAATAGTTAAATAAATAGCTGATAATTCCTCGAGTACCTCCTTGAGTTGACCTTCACACACTTCACGTTGTTTTTTTATGCCTGCAACTTCTTCGAGTAAGGCCGTGATTGATTCTCCTTTGGACTTTGCTAAGCCTATCGCTTTTGCGCTGCGATTACTCTTGTTCTGCAAAGTTTCTGTTTCAGATTGTAGCTCTTTGCGACGTGATTCTAAACGCGATACCAAACGTGTATCGAGTTGATAGCCACGATTAGCTAGTTGTTTAGAAATTTCTTCAATTTGAATATCGTTACGTAAATACTTGGGATCTAACATATAATGCCTAGATTGCTCTTTTTTAAAACGGTAAGCTAAAAAGTAATTATGACTGCAATTATCATTGATGGCAAAGCGATTGCTCAACAAACACGCCTCGCTCTCAAACGTCGACTGAACCAACGGCGCAAACAAAACCTTATCACACCTGGTTTAGCGGTCGTTTTGGTCGGTGAAGACGCGGCTTCGAAAATTTATGTCCGTAACAAACGAGATGCTTGTCGAGATATAGGTATCCACTCGATGGCCTATGATTTAGTCCAGCACACCACTGAACTCGAATTGCTTCATTTAATTACAACCTTGAATGCTGATCAGAAAGTGCACGGTATACTCATTCAACTGCCTCTTCCTGCTTCTATTAATACCGGGCGTATTCTTGATAGTATCGATCCGAAAAAAGATGTGGATGGTTTTCATCCAACCAACTTAGGTCTTTTAGCACAAGGCCGCCCTTTTTTACGGCCTTGTACTCCTTATGGCGTAATGCGTTTATTGGCTTATGAAAAAATTCAACTAAAAGGTTTAAATGCTGTTATTGTCGGCACTTCAAATATCGTAGGTAAACCCTTGGCCTTAGAGCTCTTAAATGCAGGTTGTACCATCACACTATGTCACAGTGCCACTCGTAATTTACACACTCATATCCGACAAGCCGATGTGTTAGTTAGTGCTATAGGTAAAGCAGGCATTATTCAAAGCCCTTGGATCAAACCCGGTGCTATTGTGATTGATATCGGAATCACACGCACACCCAGTGGAAAACTGCATGGGGATATCGAATTTTCCAGTGCTAAAGAAATTGCGGGTTATATTACTCCTGTACCGGGCGGCGTGGGCCCTATGACGGTGGCTATGTTATTAGAAAATACTTTATTTGCTGCTGAGTGTCAGGATATCGAGTAATCATTAACTATCAAATTGGTTATGGGATAAAGTTTATAGGATCAAAAAATATTCTGTAACAAAAAAGCTTTTTTATCATTAAAAATCTATTGCGCTTTTTTGGCTAACGCGCAAGCTTGGTATAATGTTTCTTTCAGTTTACTTTCTGTAAAGGCTAACTCTGGATAAATTTCTGCATTAAGACGTATTCCATAACGGAAGGGTTTGCATTGAAAAAAATAAAAGAGTGTTTTGGATGAAACTAATTCAACTTTTTTTAAGTAGATGGCTTCATCCAATCCTTTACGCGTTATTTTTTTAAGAATCTTTAAACTTATTTGTCTAGAGAAATCTTGATAGAATCCTTTGAAAACATCATAAGCTGTTTCAAGTTCATCGGGTCTAACTTGTTTTAATAGAGGTTTATTTTGGAGTATATTTTCCCATACTTGTGAAACCAGAGGTTTATAATTATCTGTATTTCCTATCTTTTTTTGAAGTCTTACTTGTTTTTTCCTTTTAAATAAACCTAAAGCTTTTTCTTTGTTGTTTTCATAATGAACGGATGACAAATCGGAAACATTAACATTTTCACACGAAATAACTCCTCTATGATTTTCTTCAAGCGGCCATTTTAATAATGAGGGGACCTTTTTCTCGAGGTATATTTGTTTATCCTTGTTATGAGAAAGTTCATCCCAATCAAAATACGGAATAATAACTACAGACCAACCTAGTTTTTCAAAAAGGTGCTTATTAAATTGACTCGATAGATTCAGGATCTTACCTACATAATGATCCGGACCATTGACTTGTATGAGAATTTTTTCTTTGGGACAAGCAATATCTACCCGTGTAAAATCTATAAAATACTCATTTATAAATTCAGTTTTTGGGAAAGAAACAGTTAGCTGCTGAAATATGCTTTGCTGTAGCTTAGACTGAATTGTTTTTTCTGATTTAAATTTGAGCTTAAATCGATCGCTTTTAATAACTGTTTCAAGTTCGTCTGTCATGAGATCAGGTTGATATCGATGAATTTGACAAAATTGTTTAGCGATTATGGGATCTAATTCTTTTAGAATAATTTTTTCATTATTTTTAATTATTTCTCTCATCTTAATTAATAAAAAATTTGAAGAATCCGCGAGTTGGAATAGACAACCTGTTAAGGCTAGACTAACAATAATCTGTGCATTAAAGTCATCGGCTCTTTCGGGAATGCCCTCAACGAGGATGTCTATCGCTCTTGAGTAAACGGATTTCTTCATGCACTCAGGCCACTTGGTGAATGCGTTGAGTATGTTCGCAATATTTTGCAAATCAAACGTATTCGCTCTTTCAGGAATACAGTCAACGAGCGCGTTTATCGCTTTTAAGTAAGACACTTCATTTATCCGACTAGGCCATTTGCTTAATGCGTTGAGTATGCTCGCAATATGCTGTGTCTTAAAGGCATGAACCTTTTCGGGAATGCAGTCGATTAGTATCTTTATCGCTTTTGAGTAAGAAATTCGCTTCATGGACCTAGGCCACTTACTGAGTGCATTGAGTGTATTTGCAATCTCCTGTGCATTAAAATCATGGTTTTTTTCAGGAATACAGTCAATAAGCGCATCAATCGCATTAAGGTAAAAAACTCCCCTCGTGCGTTCAGGCCACTTGCTTAGTGCATTGAATGTATTCGCAATCTCCTGTGTATTAAAATCATGCGCTTTCTCGGGAATACAGCTAACAAGCACATCCATCACTTTCAGATAAGAGGCTTTTTTAATACACTGGGGCCATTTGCTCAATGCATTGAGTGTATTCGAAATATCCTGTGCATTAAAGTCACGCGCTCTTTCGGGAATGCACTCAACGAGCATGTCTATCGCTTTTGAGTAAACGGATTTCTTCATCCACTCAGGCCATTTGCTTAGGGAGTTGAGTGTATTTGCAATCTCCTGTGCATTAAAGTCATACACTCTTTCAGGGATACCGCTTGCTAGCGTATCCATTGCTATTGCGTAAGAAGCCTCCTTCATACATTCAGGCCATTTAATCAGTGTATTAAATATATTCGCAATCTCCTGCGCCTTAAAGGTATGAGCTTTTTGAGAAATGCGGCTAACGAGTACATCCCTCGCTTTTATGTAAAAGACTCTCTCCGTCATGCGCTCAGACCACTTGCTTAATGCATTAAGCGTACTCGCAATACCCTGAGTATTAAAACCATGGATTTTCTCGGGAATACAGTCAACTAATGTATCGATTGCTTTTGAGTAAGAGACTACCTTCATGTGCTCAGACCATTTGCTTAATGCATTGAGTGTATTCGCAATACCCTGTGCATTAAAGCCATGGGCTTTTTCGGGAATGTAGTCGACTAGTATCTCTATCGCTTTTGAGTAAGAGACTCGCTTCATTGATTGAGGCCATTTGCTTAATGCATTAAGTGTATTCGCAATACCCTGTGCATTAAAGCCATGGGCTTTTTCGGGAATGTAGTCGACTAGTATCTCTATTGCTTCTGAACAAGCGGATTTCTTCAGGCACTCAGGCCATTTACTCAGTGCATTGAGTGTATTCGCAATATACTGTGCATTAAAGTCATGGGCTCTTTCGGGAATGCAATCGATTAGTGTATCGATCGCTTGTGAGTAAGAGATTCGCTTCATTGATTGAGGCCACTTACTTAATGCATTAAGCGTATTCGCAATACCCTGTGGATTAAAGTCATGCGCTCTTTCGGGAATGCAATCAACAAGTGCATCCATCGCTTTTTGGTAAGAAGCTTGCTGCATACATTGAGACCACTTACTCAATGCGTTGAGTGTATTTGCAATCTCCTGCGTATTAAAACCATGGGCTTTTTCAGGAATGCAATTAACAAGTGCATCTATCGCTTTTTGGTAAGATCGCTTCATACATTGAGGCCACTTGCTCAATGCATTGAGTGTATTAGAAATATCTTGTGTATTAAAACTATGGGCTTTTTCAGGAATGCAATTAACAAGCGCATCTATCGCTTTTTGGTAAGAAGCTTGCTGCATGCATTGAGGCCACTTACTCAATGCGTTGAGTGTATTTGCAATCTCCTGTGGGTTAAACTCATGAGCTCGATAAGGAATTTTTTGTATTAAATGCTTAATCGCTTCTGCATAGGAGGTTTTGTGTATGGAAATTGGCCATTTAGAAAAAACATTTAATATATTAGCTATCCCCCGAGGCTCAAAATCATAGAGTGGAATTAAAGAAACTATTTTTAAAATATTTTTTTCACAAGAAAAGAAATATTTCCGGAAAATGATTTTGCTGAGTTTATTAAGCAGTGTGGATAAGTTAACTGCATTAAACTGAGCTTCCTCCTCGTAAAAAAGCTCAAACAAACTACTCGTAGTTTGCAATTGTTGAATTTTTCTATTAATCCCTATATTTTTATTCATATGATTTTATTTTATATTTTTTTAATATAAATTTTTCAATTTATTTTATATCTAACATTTTAATTCATTTTTTAAACCTCTACTACCTACTCTAAGCTTTAATTTAATTTTTTAATACTAAGTAACCACATTAATAATAATTTTTTAGTATAAAAAATTTAAGCGTTATGTGCTAGAGCGGTCATCATGCCTCTGCATAAACCAATGGTCAATTTAGGTATTACTGATCTATATTCTGAATCAAATGTAGAAAAAGCAAAAATATTTAGCTTTGCTTCTAATAATTCAATAGTCATTAAATAACTTTGTTTTTATGAGGCAGTTGTTTCGTTTGAAAAGGATATCTTTCTAATAAATAACTAAATACGGCTAATATCGCCATGGCTTCTCCGCCTTCCGGTCGGCCTGGTCTGGTATTAACATTGTAAGCATTAAAATCAAAATGTAACCACGTTGTCTCTTCACTAATAAAACTACGCAAAAATAAAGCCGCGGTTATAGCCCCGGCAAAAGGAGAAGAACCACAATTACTCATATTAGCAAATTTACTATCGAGTAGCTTTTGATAAGGTTTATATAAAGGTAAGCGCCATACTGGATCCTGTTGTTGTTGACTATGTTGGATAATATGCTGCGCTAATTGCTCATGATCGGTAAAAAACGCACTTATTTCTGTTCCAACAGCACCTCGTGCGGCACCTGTTAATGTAGCAAAATCGATTAACAATTCTGGATTTTCACTATCGGCTTCACACAAAGCATCTGCTAAAATCAAGCGACCTTCGGCGTCTGTATTTCCAATCTCTACGGTTAAGCCATGTCGAGTTTGGATAATATCGCCGGGTTTATAAGCGTTACCCGCAATCATGTTTTCGACGGCTGGAATTAATAAGCGTAAACGTACGGGTAATTGGTACGCCATAATCATTTCGGCTAAGCCTATGGCATTAGCTGCTCCACCCATATCCTTTTTCATCGCTAACATATTGCCGCTGGATTTTAAATTATATCCACCGGAATCAAAACACACGCCTTTCCCCACTAAGGTAATTTTTGGATGTTTGCTATCTCCCCATTTTAAATCAACTAAACGCGGCTCATGACAGCTGGCTTTACCCACAGTATAAATAGCTGGATAATTAGCCGTTAACAGTTCGTCACCGACTATTTGTGTAACCGTCGCATGATATTTTTTGCCGATCTGAAATACATTTTCTGCGAGTTCGGCTGGATCCATGTCATCCGCCGGTGTATTGATCATATTACGGACGCGATAAATCGCCTCAAGTTTTATCATGAATTCATCATGATTTTTACTCGAAATAAGCAATTGTGCTAAAGGCCGAGTTGAAGATTTATAACGGATAAATTCATACGCCCCCAAACCCCATGCTAAAGCAATCTGTTCCCTTAATTTGGGTTTATCAATTTCTGCTACATGATAATGTCCTTCAGGCAGTACACTAGGTAACAAACCAAATGTCCAAAAGTCTGCTTCATCATTACGTACCAATAAAACTTGCTGTAGCTTTCCTGTTGTCCCAGGAATAAAACTATAGCTTCCTGGCTTTGCAATAAAATTTATGGTCTGTAACCAATGTTGTGTTGATTTTGTCTGATCCGCCAACCAATCTGACCATTGTTCAGGTAAAATGGCCGTAAGAGGAATCGATTGCGAAGATTCATGTATAAAACAATTAAGCATTTAAGACTTCCCCTGCAGAAACATAAGGCTTATCAAACACATTCGCCACCGCTTGATGTGTGATCCGACCACGTGAAATATTTAAACCATTTCTTAAATGAACATCTTCAGCCAAAGCTCTATAAATCCCTTTATTAGCTAGGGCCAAAATGTAAGGAAGTGTGGCATGTGTCAAAGCAAACGTAGAGGTACGTGGCACAGCTCCCGGCATATTACTCACACAATAATGAACAATATCATCGACAATATAGGTAGGATCCGTATGGGTTGTCGGCCGACTTGTCGCAAAACATCCGCCTTGGTCGATAGACACATCCACAACAACCGAACCGGGACGCATTTTTTTTAATAACTCCCGTGTTACAATTTTCGGCGCTTCAGCACCTGGGACTAATACCGCACCTATTAATAAATCTGCCAGCGCTACATATTTTTCTACCGCATCTTGTGTGGAAAAAATAGTATTCAGCTGTCCCCCAAATTGCAGATCGAGTTCTTTTAATTTAGCGGCAGATTTATCTAATACGGTCACTTGAGCTTCTAGACCTAAGGCCATACGGATGGCATTACTACCGACGACTCCTCCACCTAAAACAACGGCACTCGCCGATGCAACACCGGGTAAACCCGATAATAAAATACCTCTTCCACCTTGTGCCTTCTCTAAACAATGTGCACCCGCTTGGATTGACATACGTCCTGCCACTTCACTCATAGGTGCTAATAGAGGTAAGCCTCCCCGTGCATCGGTCACTGTTTCATAAGCAATAGCGGTACAGTTCGACGCTAATAACAATTCAGTTTGCTTTCTATCGGCGGCTAAGTGCAGAAAAGTAAATAAAGTTTTTTCTTCATTTAAATAAGCACATTCTTGTGGTTGAGGTTCTTTCACTTTAAGAATGAGATTTCCTTGTTCAAAAACCTCTTGAGCGGTATTCAGAATAATAGCGCCTGCCTCTTGATAGTCACTATCAGAAATATCAACGCCGCTCCCTGCATTCGTTTCAATAAATACTTGATGACCATGCTCATTCAACTCGCGAACGATAGAAGGAACGATAGCCACTCGATACTCATGGTTTTTAATTTCTTTCGGAACGCCAATATACATATTAACTCCACGTTTAAGGCTGTTGTCAGGGTTGTATTACTTCCTTGTGTAACTATTTTTAAGCGTTTAACTTCACTAGGACTACACTTGGACATCACACAAAATACACAGGTTTTACAAAAAGTCCATTAGTTGTTTGTGCGCTTTTGATCTAAAATAGAAAACTTCTATCTGTCAGAAAACCTTCTGATTAAAATGAAATCAATTAGTTATCATTAATATTGTTTAACATTAAATGATATAAATGTTTTTTTTCCTGTTCGTTTAAACCGCATTGTTTTCCATGTTGTAATAACTTATCAATTTGGGTGTCTGCCACCGCTTTTTTTAAATGTTTAAGTAAGTCGTGAAATTCCGCTTGTACACCTGACTCAGGAATAGTTAGGGGGTAACTGATTAATTGTTTGAGAATTTTATAGTGAACTTCATCTTCTCGCCAATATTCAAGTAACATCGCACTCGTTAATTCAGGATATTGTTTTAGCAATAAAAATAATTTAACTAATAAATTACTTCCTGGTAACTCTAATGTACTCAACGTATGGCATTGCTTGTCAGAAAGTGATTTAATAATTTGTGGGAATTGTATTAATAAAGCAATGGCCAAACGCATGGGCGATGAGCGATTCACTCTATTTACTGGGTTTATTTTTTTTTGCGTCGCTTTTATTGAGTGACTAGTATCATTGATTGTCACTTTTTTTAAAGTCACCACATCCATATTCACTAAAGCAGCCAGTTGTTCAAATAATTTATGCTGCATAATACCTACCGCAACTTTTTCAATCAACGGAACGGCTAACCTAGCTAAGCGTGCTTTACCTTCTAATTGATTGATATCGACTTGTGTTAGCAAATAGCCAAATAAAAACTGTGCTAAGGATTGAGCTTGTTGCAAACAGGCAATAAATTCAGTTCGGCCTTTTTTCTGTATAAAAGAATCGGGATCTTCGCCATTGGGTAATAACAAAAAACGCAGTATGTATCCATCGGTTAATAAATCTAAACTCTGCTCGAGTACGCGCCATGCTGCTTTTTTACCGGCAAGATCGCCATCAAAACAAAAAATTATTTCCTGCGTATAGCTCATGAGTCGACTAATTTGATCGCGGCTGGTGGCTGTCCCTAACGTTGCAACGGTAAAAGGAAGATCAGCTTGAAATAAGCCTAAAACATCCATATAACCTTCAACCACTAGGATGCGTTCAAGCTGACGATTGACCTGAAAGACTTCATAAAGACCATACAATTCTTTACCTTTATGAAAAAGTAGTGTTTCTGGAGAATTCAAATATTTAGGTTCCTGTTGCGCTAAGACGCGACCACCAAATCCGATAACACGCCCTCTTCTATCTCGAATAGGAAACACTATTCTGTCTCGGAAACGATCATAATAACCTTGGCCTTCAGATTTTTTGACTAACAAGCCCGCTGCAAATAAATTTTCTGTATCCTTAAATGTTTTGAGTAATATATCCCAAGCAGCTGGTGCATAACCTAAGTTAAATTTCTTAGCTATCTCGCCGGATAGTCCACGTTGTTTAAGATAATTAATAGCGAACGTATTATGTCGTAATTCTTTAGCATAGAACTGCGCTACTTCCTCTAACAAACCATAAAGATTAGCAGATCCTTTATAAACTTCTTGATGCTTTGCCTGTTGCGGAATTTCCATACCCATTTGTTCCGCTAATAAGCTCACTGTTTCTAAAAAACTTAATTTTTCATATTCCATTAAAAAACTGATCACATTTCCACCCACAGAGCAACCAAAACAATAGTAAAATTGCTTCTCAGGTGTCACCGTAAAGGAAGGTGTTTTTTCGGAATGGAAAGGACAGCAGGCAATATAATTTTTGCCTTTTTTTCGTAGTGGTACACGTGCATCAATAAGCGGCACAATATCAACACGCGCTAAGAGCTCATTAATAAATTCCTGTGGGATAGGCGCTAGTGACATATATTGCTGGTACTCTTCGCACTTGAATTTTTGTCTGCGTTGCCACTCAATTCGCAATCCTCATGTATATATACACTCCGGTTGCTCATTCGCGTGGCGCCTTGTCAAAAATCCAATTGCTGTGAATACTATTTTTTGCACTTGAATTTTTGTCTGGTGCTACTTAAGAAATAAACGAGGGTTTAAGTCAAGCGTTCTTTAATTTTTGCGCTAATCCGTGTCATATCCGCACGACCTTGCAATTTTTCTTTCAGTTCTGCCATGACCTTTCCCATATCTTTAATCGAAGTTGCGCCTACTTTTGTTAGGACTTCAGACAGCAACTGATCAATATCTGCTTCACTTAAAGGTTCGGGTAAATAGGTTTGAATAATACCTACTTCTAAACGTTCTTGATCGGCTAAATCATCACGTTTAGCTTCGTCATATTGAGCAATAGAATCGCGGCGCTGCTTAATCATTTTATTCAATATCTGCGTAACACGCTGGTCGTCTACATCAACGCGATCATCCACTTCAACCTGCTTAATCGCTGCCAAGATGAGTCGCACCACACCCAAACGCTGCTTATCGTGTGCTCGAAGGGCCGCTTTCATATCTTCCTGAATTCGCTGTTTGAGAGAGGTAGCCATGATTTTAGTGCTTACGTTTCGTTTTAGCTATAAAGCAAGGATTATCGCGCATCAAACGCTTGCGACAACGTTTAACTGCTGCAGCAAAGCGACGCTTGCGTGCCTCAGTTGGTTTCTCGTAGTATTCACGACGACGCACTTCAGCGAAAATACCTGACTTTTCACAGGCACGCTTATAACGGCGGATTGCCGACTCGAGTGTTTCGCTGGTTTTAAGTATTACGCCGGGCATGTAGTACACTTCCTCAATTAAAGTTAAAATAGGTGCCAATTCTAACCAGCAATCCATAAAAATGCAAAGTTTCTATTCAAAACAAACCGATTTCCACCCAAAAAACATACATTGTGTATTAGGGATTGAAACTTCCTGTGATGAAACCGGCATCGCCCTTTACCATGGCCAAAAAGGGCTTATTGCCCATACTCTCTATAGTCAAATTGAGCTACATAATCAGTATGGTGGTGTCGTTCCAGAACTCGCCTCACGTGACCATATTCTTAAAATATTACCCTTACTTCAAGAATCCTTAGCTGCCGCTAATCTCACGCTTTCGGCTATTGATGGAATCGCTTATTGTGCCGGCCCCGGCTTAGCCGGAGCTCTATTAGTTGGTGCGGCTTTTGCACGTAGTTTAGGTTGGGCACTGGAGATTCCTACCTTAGGCGTACACCACATGGAAGCCCATTTGCTTGCGCCTATGTTAGAAGATCAGGTCCCCGAATTCCCCTTTATTGCCCTACTCGTCTCTGGTGGTCACACCCTACTAGCCCAAGTAAACGGCATTGGCGACTATAAAATACTCGGCATCAGCTTAGATGATGCAGTCGGTGAAGCTTTTGATAAAACAGCCAAATTATTAGGGTTAAACTATCCGGGTGGTCCTGCTATCGCGGCATTAGCTGCTCAAGGTCAAGCTAATCACTATTCTTTTCCACGGCCTATGGTGAATAGACCGGACTGTAATTTTAGTTTTAGTGGCCTCAAAACCTTTGTGAGTACCACATTAAAAAATAGTGATAAAACGAAACAAACTAAAGCCAATATTGCCCATGAATTTCAATCGGCTGTAGCCGATACTTTAGTCATCAAAGCAGTGCGCGCTTTAAATCAAACTGGTCTACGCCGTTTAGTGGTCGCCGGTGGTGTAGCTGCTAATACCTGGCTACGAAAAGAACTGGCTAAGATGGCAGCAAAGCATGACGTCACACTCTACTACCCACGACCCAGTTTTTGTACGGATAATGGTGCAATGATTGCTTATTTAGGTTATCGACGTTTAAATTTAGGTCAAAGTGATCATCTAGGGATAAAAACTATTGCACGTTATCCTTTAGATCAATTGGATTAAATTGTTTTTGATTTAGTAGAAATTTTTACACTATCTAAAAAATTATTTTTTCTGATTTAATTTAGTTTTAGTTAATCGTGGTTCTGTCCCTTGAAATAAACGTTGGATATTTGAGAAATGACGCGCTATGAGTAATACTGTCATTAAAAAGATAGGCAAATAAACCGGGAAGGAATAAACGTAAAAAACATAAAAAAATGTCACCACTGCCGCTAGCATGGAAGCAATAGAAATATAACGAAATAAAAACAACGCCAAGCCCCAACTCAATACTCCTATCAAACCGACAGGCCAAGCTAAGGCGAGTAATCCACCCAACGCGGTAGCGACACCTTTACCGCCGCGAAAACTAAAAAAAACGGGATATAAATGACCTATAAAAGCAAAAAAGGCGACCCAGGCTAAGGACGCTAAAGGCAATCCAACTAATTTAGCTAACATAACTGGGATCCAACCTTTAAGTAGGTCGCCTAATAAAACGATGCCTGCTAATTTTTTCCCGCCTATCCTTAGGATATTACTCGCCCCTGGATTTCCAGAACCTTGCGTACGAGGATCCGCTAGACCCGCACATTGACTTACAATAATTGCACTCGACAAAGAACCGAGTAAATAAGCAACTAAGCTAAAAATAAATAGCAATAACATAAATTTTCCTATGTAGACTCATTAATTATGGCATCATTAACGATACGATTCGAGTTACTTTAAAATATTCGCATCTTTAATGAGCCGCGGTATAATAGTAACGATAAATAATTTTTTGTGATTGAAAATTGCGATGTAATCCTATTCAATCACCGCTTCTCACGATGAGAGTTTTTTAAGAAGGGCCTTACTCTTCTTAAATGGTGAGCACTTAGCCTGTCCATCATGAAATCGGATCTAACGCTTGTCTGATTTTAAGAAATTCGCATTCTCAACTGAGCGTTTTTATAGTAATAATTATTAAAGGGCCTTACATGACGCCTAAAGCAGATAATTTAATTTGGATCGATCTCGAGATGACAGGACTTGATACCAATCAAGATAAAATTATCGAGATTGCAACCATTATCACTGATTCTCAATTAGAGATTATAGAAGAAGGCCCTGTGTTTGCTATTTTCCAATCCGAACATATCTTAACTGGTATGGACGATTGGAACAAACGCCAGCATAAGGGTTCGCGTTTACTCGATAGAGTGAGAGTGAGCAAAACTACTGAAGAAGAAGCGGAAAAACAAACCTTAGAATTTATTATGACACATGTTCCTCCGAATAAATCACCTATGTGTGGCAATAGTATTTGCCAAGATCGTCGCTTTTTGGCCCGTTGCATGCCGGTATTGGAGAAATATTTCCATTATAGGAATTTAGATGTCAGCACTTTAAAAGAGCTCGCTTATCGCTGGAAACCTAGCATTTTAGAGGACTATAAAAAAAAATCAAAGCATCTCGCCCTAGAAGATGTACGAGACTCTATTAACGAATTACGTTATTATCGCGAACGTTTATTTAAACTTTAACTTTCGAATTATGCCTTATTACACGACCAATGAATTAAGAAACGGTATGAAAGTCATGTTAGATAATGACCCTTACATGATATTAGAAAATAATTACGTAAAACCAGGAAAAGGACAGGCTTTTAATCGTATTAAATTACGTAATTTGAAAAACAATCGTGTCATTGAACGTACTTTAAAATCTGGGGATACCTTACAAGCTGCTGATGTCTTTGACATTGAAGTTCAATACCTCTACAACGATGGACATGTTTGGCATTTTATGGACGCCGAGACCTATGAACAATATGCCGCCGACGCATCCGCCGTAACTGAAGCGAAACTATGGTTAAAAGAGCAAGACTCGTGCACACTGACCTTATTTAACGGTTCGCCTTTGTGTATAATACCGGCTAATTTTGTTATTTTAAAAATAGTGGAAACAGATCCTGGAGTACGAGGCGACACGTCAGGTGGAGGTGGAAAGCCAGCTACTTTAGAAACAGGTGCTATTGTACGAGTCCCACTGTTTATCCAAATTGGTGAGTCAATTAAAATTGATACGCGTACCGGCGAATATCTTTCCCGCGTAAAAGCATAAAGATTCTATGTAAACTCACCTCAATGGGATTTTTGACAAGGCCGCGAAAAGAACGACCCATGAGCCGCCACTGATTCAAGTGTGAAAAGTATAATATAAAAAAAGATGGATGATCGGTAAGGATCATCCATCTAGTTGCGCTCCTGCCCCAATCAACTGCTAAAAAACTTAGCCCGCTTATCCAAAAGCATTAACAGACATTTTAGCGTTTGTCTTTATGACCTGGCCATTGTGGTTTGTTTGGATTACCTTGTGGGTTGTGTCCAGGGTTATGTCCAGGATTGTGCTTGTTTGGTTCTTGGTTTGGGTTATGACCTGGCCATTGCGGTTTGTTACCTTGGCTTTGGAAAGGATTTTGTTGTTTCTTATGAGGAAATTTACCTTTGTTCATATGAGCTCCTAATTAAAACATATTAAGTACGTCTCTCCTTTAAGCCTAGCAAAGACCCTGTTAATTACCATAAGATTGCTATTAATTGGTTAAAATATGATCAATTTATGCCTATAACTAGGCAAAAGAGTAAAATCTAAAAAAGCAGCTTAATTATTTAGAATAATTATTGAATACTTCATGGAAAATAATTAGACTCGATCAGAGAAAGTTAACAGCGATTGCCCGTTTAAATAGTTAATTTATTTAAATCCACTAAACGGCGCGGAGCCAGACGACCATCTTCCAAAATTTCTCCAACACCCATAAAGCGCCCACTTTCTTGTAGTAGTAAACGCAGCAAACCTTGCTTCGGCAAATTAGGTAACAACACCGCTTGTCCACGATAAAGATAGTAAGCGGCTGCTTGAGAAACTTTCAAAACCGGCCATTCTTCTAATAAACTATCCAGACGCAATAATTTTTGATCACACTCGGCCTGGCTCGATCTTTGTAATTCTGCCAAACTCACCATTTGTTCCGCAAGATAATGAGCCACACCTAAACGACGTAAGTCCTGTACGTAAGCACCACAACCCAAGGCTTCACCGATATCTTCAATTAAGGTACGAATATAAGTCCCTTTACTGCATTTAATTTCTAAATTGAGCATAGTCTTCGCACTTTGGCTTTTATCTAGACTGTCGCTCAACTTGCAATCCTCATGTAGGTTAATACACTCCGGCTGCTTCATTTTCCCGACGCCTTGCCAAACACTCAATTGCTGTGAGTCTATACCTGCATCGTTACTATCAATCAGGCGTAAGCTATGTATGGTAACGCTTCGTGGACTACGTTCTACCACGATACCTTGCCGAGCTAATTTATATAAAGGTCGACCTTTATATTTTAATGCAGAAAACATCGGTGGAATCTGTGAAATCGATCCACGAAAAGTCGATAAGACACTTTCAAGTTGATCGAGCGAATAATTAGCGACGGGGCGTGATTCTATTACTTCTCCCTCAGCATCACCGGTATTGGTCTTAATTCCTAAGCAGGCACTGACAGAATAAATTTTATCAGCATTGAGTAAAAACTGAGAAAACTTTGTCGCTTCTCCGAAACATAATGGCAGCAAACCGGTTGCTAAAGGATCTAAGCTTCCTGTATGCCCCACTTTACTTGCCGAAAATAATTGTTTTACTGTTTGTAATGCTTGATTTGAGGTTATCCCTTTTGGTTTATCAAGCAATAAAATACCATTGATGGAACGCTTTTTGGAGGTTAAGGGGTGCATAACTTATTCTTTTTTGTGAATATTATTCAGAACGCTTGGCCTTATCTTTAGCAATAACACGATCGATTAAATTATGAATACGATCACTTTCCTCCATGAAATCATCATAAAAAAATCTCAAGCTAGGAACTTTATATAATTGTAATCGCTGTGCTAAGGCATAACGTAAACGAGGCGCTGCTTTTCTTAATAATTTAACGGCTATTTCCTTATTTTGTTGTTTATCATTTGAATTTTCCACATCTAATTGTGTAAATAATATATCGGCATAAGATAGATCACGTGAAACTTTTACTGCAGTTATTGTAATAAATTTCAAGCGGGTATCCGCTATTTCTTTATTCAAAATATGATTACTTAATTCTTTCTGGATCAGATCGGCAATGCGCGCGACACGACTAAATTCCTTTGGCATTAGATAGTTCTTGATATAGAAACACGCTCATACACTTCGATCATATCGCCAACCCGAACATCAGTAAAATTTTTAATGCCGATTCCACATTCCATACCATGACGAACCTCAGCTGCGTCATCTTTAAAACGGCGTAATGAATGTAATTCACCTTCATGAATCACCACATTATCACGCAATACTCGAATAGGCGCATTACGCCGTACTAATCCTTCTGTCACCATACAACCGGCAATAACACCGAGCTTAGCAGAACGAAACACTTCGCGAACCGCTGCTAAACCTAAAATGTTTTCTTTTATTTCTGGTGCTAACAACCCATTCATAATGTTTTTAACTTGGTCTATCAAATCATAAATAACGCTATAATAATTCATTATTAAGCCTTCTTTTTCTACCGTTCTTTTTGCAGTCACATCCGCTCTAACATTAAATCCTAAAATTAATGCCTTTGAAGCTAAAGCCAGATTAGCATCCGATTCGGTAATCGCACCTACACCCACATAGACCAGTTTTATTTTAACTTCAGAAGTAGAAAGTTTATTCAAGGCTTCCTGTAAAGCCTCAGCTGATCCTTGCATATCCGCTTTTAAAATAATATTTAAAGTCTTAATTTGGTTTTCATCCAATTGACCAAAAATATCGTCAGTCTTAATCATACGTTGTTGCGCTAATTTAGCTTCGCGTAATTTTCCTTCACGGAATAAAGCAATTTCTCGCGCCTTTCGTTCGTCAGCAACAACCACTGCTTCGTCACCCGCCACTGGAGCACTCGACAGACCTAATACTTCAACGGGCATAGAAGGTCCGGCGGCTTCGACTAATTTACCTCGCTCATCGAGCAATGCTCTGACACGACCATAAGCCGTACCTGCTAATAGCAGATCGCCTTTATGTAGTTTTCCTTGTTGCACTAATATCGTCACAACGGGCCCTTTTCCTCTATCTAAACGCGACTCTATCACTATTCCTTGTCCTGGACCTTCTTGCGGTGCTTTCAGTTCTAGCACTTCTGCTTGCACCAAAAGGGAATCTAATAAATCATCAATGCCTAGTCCTGTTTTGGCGGAAACAGGAATCAACATGGTATCACCGCCCCATTCCTCAGGATTGAGACCCTGTTTAGCTAATTCATTTTTTATTCTATCGAGATCGGCTTCAGGCTTGTCAATTTTGTTCACGGCAACCACGATGGGAACATTTGCTGCTTTAGCATGTTGAATAGCTTCTATTGTTTGCGGCATGACACCATCATCCGCCGCAACAACCAAAACAACAATATCCGTTACTCGTGTACCGCGTGCACGCATCGCGGTAAAAGCCGAATGACCGGGTGTGTCTAAAAAAGTAATCATTCCTTTGGGTATTTCTACATGATAAGCACCGATATGCTGTGTAATACCGCCCGCTTCTCCCTGTGTCACTTTAGTACGTCGAATATAATCTAAAAGAGATGTTTTTCCGTGGTCTACGTGACCCATAATAGTTACTACCGGTGGGCGAGCCAATAATTCACCCATTTGCTGTTGGGTTGTATTCACTAAACCTTCTTCTAATGCATTGGCACTAACAAGCTTAGCAATATGTCCCATCTCTTCAACCACGAGTGTCGCAGTATCTTGATCAATCGCTTGATTAATGGTTGCAATCACGCCCAGCTTCATTAATGACTTAATGACTTCCGCTGCTTTGATTGACATTTTTTGCGCTAAATCACCAACAGTAATCGTTTCAGGAATTCCAACTTCATGAACAACCGCCACAGTCGGTTTCTCAAATTGCTGTTGTAAAAATTGATCCGGTCGCTTGTGTTTACCGGTTTTCTTACGATGACGGAATTGTTCATCGGATTCATCTTCAAGTTGATAAATCGCTTTGTGTCGGTACTTCGCCATTTCTTTTTCTTTTAAATTGCGATTTTTATGTTTCTTATCGCGTTCCAATCTTTCTGTATTGGTGGGTAATGCAATAATCACTTTTTCATTAATTGGCTTAGCTTTTTTTTCTGGAATGGGTAAAGGCTCTACGGATTTTTTTTCGGGGGTAGAAATTTGTTCTTTTTCCACAATCTCATTAGCAAGCTCTTCAGCAGGTATCTTACTTTCAGAAGTTTTTTCAGCGGGAGTTTCTTCGGGTGTATTCAATTTTTCTGCAGCGGCTTTTTCTGCTTGATAGGCTAATTCTTCCGCTTCTTTTTCTTTCGCTTCGTTAGCGCGATTAGTTTCTTCATCGATTAAGCCTTCATTACTTTTCACATAAGTTCTTTTTTTGCGAACTTGGACTTTAATGGTCTTGGCTTTACCCGACGTATCTTTCACTTTAAGTAAACTCGTACTTTTACGCGTACGCGTCAAGGTAATCACTTTTTTAGGGTTATTATCCACAGAGGTTTCTTTTTCAAGTTCATTAGAAACCTTATTTGCAGTTTTATCTTTAATACTTTCTGTCATATCTATGCTTCTCCTGCCAATATCTGACAGCTTCGAAAACCGACTAAGTTTTTCTGAATGTATATACCGTTCATTTGCATCTTGAAATACAATACCTATTATTTACTGCTTATCTATCAAACTTTATAAGCTTACATTACCATTTATTTTACTCTAATTTTTCAAGTAAAAAATAATCAATCAATTTTTAGATACTTATTTTTTTTCTTCAGCAAACCAAGGAGCTCGCGCTGCCATAATCAATTTACCGGCTTTTTCGCGATCTAATTCGATAATATCTAATAAATCATCGACTGCCAACTCAGCTAATGCTTCGCGTGAGGAAACCCCTTTTTTAGCTAAAGTGGTTGCTATCTCTTCAGTAATACCTTCTAAGGAAAGTAAATCTTGATGCGGTTCTAAAAATTTTTCATGTTCAGATGTCGCCAATTTTTGCTTCTTAGTCACTGCAGATTGTGTCAATAACACTTCCTTGGCACGATTCTGCAAAGTCTCTACTAATTCCGGGTCAAATTCTTCAATATCTAGCAACTCTTGCGCTGATACATAAGCAATTTCTTCTAAACTCGTAAATCCTTCTCGGGCTAACATTTCGGCAAGCTCTTCATCAATAGCAAGCTGTTCCATGAAAAAATTTTGTAAACCTTCCGATTCTTTCACTATTTTTTTTGCCGCTTCTTCTACGGTAATAACATTAATAATCCAGCCTGTTAGTTCACTGGCTAAACGTACATTCTGACCATTTCGACCGATAGCTTGTGATAATTGTTCTTCTTGTACAGCCACATCCATCACTTTGGTATCTTCATCCACTACGATAGAAGCAACTTCAGCGGGTGCCATGGCATTGATAACTAACTGCACTGGATTATCATCCCATAACACAATATCAATTCGCTCACCCGCTAGTTCACTGGAGACCGCTTGTACTCGCGCCCCACGCATTCCAACGCAAGCACCTATCGGATCAATGCGACCATCATTCGTTTTAACCGCAATTTTTGCACGTGAACCGGGATCACGCGCTGCACTTTTAATTTCAATCAACTCTTCACCAATCTCTGGTACTTCTATCTTAAAGAGCTCGATTAACATTTCTGGGCGAGTACGGCTCATCAATAACTGGGGACCTCGCACTTGTGGATTCACTGCATATAAATAACCGCGCAAACGATCTTCGGATCGGACTTCTTCACGGGGTATCATTTCTTCGCGTGGGACAAACGCTTCTATGCTTGCACCTAAATCCACAATCAAACCTTCTCGGGTAATTCGTTTGACTATGCCTGATAACAGCTCGCCAATTCGACTGGCATAAGCCTCTGCTATCTTGGCACGTTCAGCTTCTCTGACTTTTTGGATGATGACTTGCTTAGCCGTTTGCGCTGCAATACGACCAAACTCCACAGAAGGCATATGTTCTTCTATCACATCTCCTATTTGGCTATTCGGATTACGTTTTTTAGCCTCGCTTAATAGTATTTGTTTTAACGGTTCGAAAGCGATATGAGCCTCTTCAAGATGATTAGTCTCCACTTCATCTGCAACCACTGTCCAATAGCGAAAAGTATCATAGTCACCCGTGCGGCGATCAATCGCAACACGGACATCAATATCTTCACCTGCTTTTTTCTTAGTAGCCATCGCTAAAGCGGCCTCTATCGCTTTAAAGATTAACTCTTTATCAACATCTTTTTCATTAGATACCGTCTCTGCCACTAATAAAATTTCTTTTTTCATAGCCGCCTGCCTCCGGTTATTTATTCATCTCAGGCAATACATTCGCACGCAAAATATTGTCCCATGTTAATACTAATTCTTTCCCATCTTGGTTCAACACTATCCCAGCTACTCCTGTTGATTGCAAAAGGCCTTTAAATTTGCGTTGATTCTCGATAGGTGTATGCGTAGAAATACGCACAGTGTAACCAACATAACGCTGAAAATGCTTCTCTTTAATAAGGGGTCTATCTAGCCCCGGAGAAGAAACTTCTAAGTTATAACGGCCTAGCAAAGGATCTTCTACATCCAATAATGCACTAATCTGGCGGCTTACTCGTTCACAGTCAGCCAGCGTAATACCCTTCTGACTATCAATATAGATGCGTAATATACTGTGTTGGCCTTGAGTCAGATAGATGCAAGCCCATAGCTCATAACCTAAGGCCTCAACCGTTGGTAATATTTTTGCTTCTATCGCTGAATTGTTTTTCATCGTCTATGCTCTTCGCACTTGAATTTTTGTCTGTGTTGCCGCTCAACTTTCAATCCTCATGTATCTTGAATATATTCCGGCTGCTTCGTTCTCGCGTCGCCTTGCCAAAAACCCCATTGCTGTGAGCATACAACAAAGGGCTTTGAATTATAAAATTACCCATTCTCAACTAGCTAACACTAAAAAAGATTTTGGATGCAGCGCGCGACACCGGCTTTTCAAGGAGCGGAACTTACTCAGATAAATAAGCACCGCAGACAAAGCCGGCAACAAAGCGCTGCACCAAAAGCTGACATTTAGCGCTAGTCTAGTCAAAATAAAAAGCCCCATAATGGGGCCTCTCACGCAATAAAATTGGTAGCGGGGGTAGGATTTGAACCTACGGCCTTCGGGTTATGAGCCCGACGAGCTACCAGACTGCTCCACCCCGCGATAGCGGCACAGAGTATACTCCATTCAGCACAGTAATTACAATGGGATAAAACATTCTAATTAAGTCTTTACTGCTTTAAACAATTAATCTGCTTTAGTTGAAAAATAAGCTTTTTAATCTAGGTTTATGCCTCTATTTCGATTCATCGAAAAACTATAGATGCGGCATAGTTAAAGGAAGGATTTAGGGCTTAGCTAATCCCTAAAGGACTTATAAATATCAAAGAATAACTGTATGAATTGGAAAATTCCGCCTCTTCCTGTACGAAGCAGTATATTATAAAAATTCGCGACTTGCGCCACAAGCGTCCAACAAGCCTATTAAGTTTTTCCCTTGGGCTGTTTTATTTAATTGCCAATATACTTTCAAGTAACTTTTTAGCAAATAATTATACTCTGCTAACGTTAAAATTTTTAACATGGCTTCCGCTTGCTTTAGATCATGAAGATCCTGCGTCGACTGTTGGAATAAAATGGCGGCTAGAATTGTCGCTTTAGTGGCCCCTCGCGCTTTATTACAATAATAAAATCCTTGGATACATTCTTCTAGAGCACGATCTTTATCCCAGGTTTGCCAATTCTGAAAAAAACGTAATGCTTGCTGTTGGTTTTTTTCAAAACAAGAAACTAATTGACCTTCAGCAGTCACCGCAGATAACAAAAACAATATCGCCGGAATACTCGCTTCTATATTCGCCCAGGAGCAATTACCGATAATTTGTCCCTGTATGGGTAAGTTCACGATGGGAACTAAACCTAAATGGCGGTGTATTCCTCGTGTCAGAAACTCACGAGATTGACGCATGTAGATTAATTGTTTACAAAACTCATTATCCCAAGCATAAGGATGTTGACATTCATAGATAACAATGCTGCCTTCACGATGACTGTTTTCACCTCGATCACAGCGAACCAGCCAATTTTTATATTTAATCAATGCAATGACATGGCCCTCATAAGCAACGGGTAATAATAGTAACTCTTGATCTAATAAGGCATCGATACTATGCGTATAATCTCTAATATTAATTGTATAACGTTGATATTTGAGTAATGCCTGCGCGTTAGAAAATGCGGCAATCAATTTTTCTAAATTGTCAAAATAAGACCGCAAATGACGCGAAGAAAAATTATTCTGATAGCGGCGTAAAGAATTGAGCATGACATCCAATGTAAACTCTAAAAAAAATCCTTCATAGTTTATTTCTATAAACTTCCCTGTGCCATTAATAATATCTAGTTGACCTATCAATTCGTAACGATGGCCGAGTAACTTAGCTTGAATAAAGTCTTGAGCGAAACCTAGTTTAGCGCCATATCGATAGAGTAATTTTTTTAATTCAACTTGCTGTCTCAATAAGGGATAAACTAAAACAGGTTGTCCCGAGGTAGTATAAGCATTCGCATCCGCTTTATTTGCAAGTAATAACTCACATAAAGCTAAATTATGATTATCAACTGCCCAATGTAATGCCGTACGACCCGTGGTATCGGCATTATTGATATCCGTTCCATATTCTAGTAACAGAGCAACAATCTCTAGCTTATTAGCAATCGTCGCTTCGATTAACGGTGAAAAACCATATTCATCGGTTTCTTCTATATCCGCACCTGCTCGTATAAACTGCTCTACGCCACTGAGTGTACCAAACAAAATTTCATGAGCAAAAGTATGTTTTACCATGATTATCTAACAAGCGTTACACTTTTGCTTGCACCTAAACCAAGATTTTTTTGTAAACGCAATTGATTTTCTAGCCGTTTTTCAGGAAACCGTTCTTTAGCCTCAGAGTTTTCTACAGGGTTTGCGCTTATTGAAGGATCATCACCACTAAACTGCTGACTATGCGCTAATAAAGGATGTATTTGCGGTGATTCACCAAAACCGCCTGATTGCGATTTTCTCTTACCTAGTAAATTATTAGGATCTTCTGATAGAGGACAGACTGCAAATTTTCTCTGTCCGTCTATACGCTGCCGACGCTCCTTATTAAATAGGGCTTGCAGATAAGCCGATAGTTGTTCAACACTCAGCGTAACAGTACCAGTACCCGCGCCGCTGCCACTCTCTTCATCGTCTTCACCATCCACTACTGAATCACTATTTAAATAAAAGGAAGCTGACATTTCAGGGGAAAAGCACAGTTCGTCATGTTCTAAAAGAAGATTTTTTTTACTTGGATTATCAGTCATATTACGACACCTGGTCAAAAACTCCTCAATGCAACTATTTTAACCCACCTTACTCTAAAGGGATATACTGAAGGAATTTGAAGCAGCGAATTCTTACTCTTAATAGTATGCTAGATAATGTGCTTAATCATCAGTTCAGCAATTTGTACGGCATTTAAAGCGGCACCCTTACGAATATTATCTGCTACTATCCACAGGTCCAAGCCTAGAGGATGAGATATATCTTCTCGAAGTCGGCCTACCAATACTTTATCACTACCAGGATGAGAAATAGGTGTCGGATAGCCATTATTGGCAAGTTTATCGATAACTAATACGCCAGGCGCTTTTTTTAATAACTGCTTGACCTGGTCAACACTGATTTTTTTCTTAGTTTCTATATGTACCGCTTCAGAGTGTCCATGAAACACAGGTACTCGTACCGCAGTAGGATTCACTTGAATTTCCGGATCGGCAAAAATCTTTTTTGTTTCCCAGACCATTTTCATTTCTTCACGGGTATACCCATTTTCTACAAACTCATCAATGTGCGGAATGACATTAAAGGCAATTTGCTGAGTAAAAGCTTTCGGCTGCTTAATAGGTAACCCATTTAATAATTGGCCTGCTTGCTGAATCAGTTCATAAAAAGCGGCTTTCCCTGCGCCAGAAACAGATTGAAAAGTAACCACATTAATACGCATTATGCCAACAGCGTCATAGATCGGCTTCAAAGCAACTAGCATTTGTATTGTAGAGCAATTTGGATTAGCAATAATACGACGCTTTTTATAGCCGGCTAATGCTTCGGGATTCACTTCCGGAATTATTAAAGGCACATCGTCGTCGTAACGAAACTGAGGTGTATTATCAATAACTAAACAAGCATTTTGCGTAGCCTTAGGAACATACTGAGCAGAAACGTCCGAACCCGCTGTAAATATCGCGATGTCAGCTTGCTTAAAATCAAATTCAACTAAATCAGATACGATCAGTTGCTGTTTATTAAATTCCATAATCTCGCCAGAAGAACGTTCACTAGCCAGTAGATAAAGATGGTTAATCGGAAATTTTCGTTGCTGTAAAATAGTTAATACCGCTTGACCAACAAAACCTGTTGCGCCAATGATAGCTAAATTAAATTTCTTGCTCATAACGAGTTAACTGCTCTTGAGTTAATAAAAATATTTCCGCCTCACCCTGTTCAAATTCTAACCATAAAAAAGGAATTTGTGGATAACGTTTGACCAAAGCACTTTTACTATTACCCACTTCTACGATCAAAATACCTTTCTTTTTTAAATATTTGTTGGCGTGTCTAAGAATTTGAATAACAAAATCTAAACCCTCCTTCCCTGCTGCCAGAGCCATAGCCGGTTCATGTTGATATTCTATTGGCAAACTCGCAAAGTCTTCAGCATCAACATACGGAGGATTACTAATAATAATATCGTAAAGTCGACTGTCTAGGTTTTCGAAAAGATCAGAGTGGATTAAATTGATTTGACCTTGCAATTTATGAGCCGCTACGTTAACAGCTGCCACTGTGAGTGCATCCTTAGAATTATCGATGGCATCAACACGTGCTTCAGGGAAAGCATAAGCACAAGCAATAGCAATACAACCACTGCCTGTTCCAATATCAAGTAGGGTATTGATTCTTTTAGTATCTTCAACCCAAGGAGTAAATGCACGTTGAATAAGTTCTGCTATGGGTGAACGCGGTATCAATACGCGCGCATCGACATAAAAAGTTAAACCGGCAAAGCGTGCTTCATTCACCAAATAAGCAGTAGGAATACGTTCTTCAACGCGCTGGCGAATATTTTCTATAAGCAAACGACGCTCAGCTAAGCTTAAACTTGCCCCTAAAAAACAAGGATTTAAATGTGGCCCTAATTTTAATGTAGATAACACTAAATAAACTATTTCATCCCATACATTATCAGTACCATGACCATAATAGAGATTCGCTTTATTAAATTGAGTGTAACCCCAGCGTAATATATCTTGTAAATGTCTAAATTCTAATAATGCTGCCTTAAGCTCTTCATCAGATATACAATAAGATAATTTAGCCACAGAGTTTTTAAAAATTGATTAAAATATTCCACATTTAAACATAGCCCTACTTGAGAAACAATCAACAGATTACACTCATAGGTAGATACAATGAATACCTCTCGCCTAGACTAAGCCAATTGATTAAACTACTTAAAGGCATGTGGCAACTAGAGGATAATGAATATGGAAAAAAAACCATCTGATCTGCCGATCATTGATAAAAATATAGATAAAATATTCACTAAAGATTCGAACAAAGTATTAAAAGAATTACTTGGTCTATTTATACAAGAAACCCCTAAACTACAAACCGAAATCAATCTAGCCTTTCGAGAAAAACAACAGCAAAAACTAGAAGAGCTTTTACACAAATTACAAGGTTCTTGTTCTTATTGCGGCTGGCTACGGCTTAAAGCCAGCATTGTTGCGCTGGAAAATACCACGGCAAAACATAACTATTCTAAAAAATTATTAGCGCAATTTAATCTAGAATTAGATATGGCCTTGGATAAGGCTAAAGAAATAACTCGAATGTAAATAAATTACACTCTGCGTTCCGTAGTTGAATTTTTAACAGTCTCGTTGCTGGTTTTTACCGATTATATACTAAATCAGTTAGTGTCATTCTCAGTACGTTCGACAAGTTCCACCATAGCCATAGGCGCACAATCACCCGCACGATATCCACATTTCAAAATTCGTAAGTAGCCACCGGGTCTTTTTTTAAAACGAGGAGCAACGGTATTAAATAGCGTAGCAACGGCTTCTTTGTTTCGTAAACGGTCAAACGCCAAACGTCGCTGAGCGACACTATCTACCTTTGCTAAAGTAATGAGTGGTTCAGCAACTCGACGAAGTTCTTTAGCTTTAGCTAAGGTGGTACAAATGATTTCTTTGGTTAACAAAGAACTCACCATATTTCGAAACATCGCGATCCGATGACTGGAGGTTCGGCCTAATCGACGACCGGAATTAAGATGACGCATAACACTTAGCCTTTTAAATTAATCTTTATTAATATCTTCAGTTTTTTCTAATTTTTCCGCTTCTTCTGCACCTTCTAATGATTTTTTTAGAGAGGTCAATTGCTGAATAGGGACATCCATTCCTAAGGACAATCCTCGTTTTTGTAGAGCGGTTTTAATTTCCCATAAAGACACTTTACCTAAATTCGGGGTTGATAAAAGTTCCGATTCTGTTTTAGTGACTAAGTCGGCAATCCGATAAATATGTTCGGCTTTTAAACAATTAGCCGCACGTACCGTTAATTCTAACTCATCCACAGGAAGTAATAGCATCGGGTTAATATCAATCAAGTCTTCAACCACTTCATCTTCCGTTTCATGTTGTAACTCAACAAAAGTATGTAATTGCTCTTGTATGATCGTAGCTGCACGACGTATTGCTTCTTCTGGTTCAATCGTACCGTTAGTTTCTAAATCAATCACTAATTTATCTAGGTCTGTACGTTGCTCGACACGTGCATTTTCAACTGAATAGGTTGCACGTAAAATAGGATTAAAACGTGCATCTAATTGTAATGAGCCAACTTCACTCACGAATTGCTCATCTGCTTTACGTAGAGACGCAGGCTCGTATCCTCGGCCTCTGACTATTTTAAGTGTCATTTTAAATTCTTTCGGCTTAGTTAAATGCGCAATAACAAAATCAGGATTTTTAACTTCAACATCATGTGGTAAAGTGATGTCACCCGCGCGTACGGGTCCTACCGTATTCTTTGTTAATTCCAGCATAGCTTCTTCTTTGCCATGCATCTGAAAAGCAACGCCTTTTAAGTTAAGCAAAATATCAATAATATCCTCTTGAACACCGTCTAAACTACTATACTCATGTAGTACACCTTCAATTTTTGCTTCTACAACGGCGCAACCTGGCATAGACGATAACAAAATACGACGCAGGGCATTTCCTAAGGTATGGCCGAAACCAGCTTCAAAAGGTTGCAAAGTAATTAGCGCTCTATTAGGCGCAATATTTTGCACTTCGATGGTCTGTGGGGTTAAAAACTTCTTAACATTCGTCGACATGGGCTACCTTCTTACTTAGAGTAATACTCAACGACTAGATTCTCATTAAATTCTAAGGGCAATTCGCTACGCTCAGGAATTAACTTAACGATTCCTTGTAATTTAGTGGAATCCACATCTATCCAAGCAGGCTGAGGTTTTTGCTTCGCGAGTTCTAGTGCGGCTTGAATACGAGTTTGGGCCTTACTTTTTTCCTTTAATTCAATAACATCACCCGCTTCAACTTGGTATGAAGGGATATTAACAATATTTCCATTCACTTTTACAGAGCGATGTGAGACTAACTGTCTTGCTTCGGCACGTGTCGAAGCAAATCCCATACGATAGACAACATTGTCTAAGCGACATTCTAGCAATTTAAGGAGATTTTCGCCGGTAATACCTTTTCGCTTAGAAGCCTTAGCATAATAAAGCCGAAATTGTTTTTCTAATATACCATAAGTACGACGAATTAATTGTTTTTGACGAAACAATACGCCAAATTCAGATAATCTTCCGCGTTTAGCGCCATGCATACCTGGAGGCGTAGCTAATTTACATTTGCTATCAAGCGCACGTATACCACTTTTTAACTGTAAATCAGTCCCCAGTCTGCGTGCTAATTTACAAGTAGGACCTCGGTATCTAGCCATTAAATTATTTACTCCAAAAATTATTAATATATTCTAAACTCGACGCCGCTTCGGAGGTCGACAACCATTATGCGGCACACCCGTAATATTCAAAATTTGTGTCACCTCAATATCTTTGTTCTTCAGTGCCATAATTGCTTGCTCGGATCCTTGTCCAGGTCCTTTAATTCTCACTTCAACACGTCCTAAATTATGTTTATATTTAGTTCTGTATTTATCATAAGCTTTTTCTATGGCCTTTTCGAATGCAACCCGGGCAGCAAAAGCTGTCCCCTTTTTTGTCCCTTTAAAGTCACAAGCTCCAGCAGAAGAGATGCCTAAGGTATCTCCACCCTTGCGTATACAAATAATCGTATTATTAAACGAGGTGCTCAAATGAACGATGGCATCCGGAACAACCTCTTTACGCTTACGGTGCGCTCCTGCTAAAGCCTTATCGGCCATAGTCAAAGGCGGCTGAGAAGCATGTGAATTGTAATCTGTCATATTAGTAAATACCTAAGCTTATATATTACATTTTATTGATTAATGACACGGTCATTAATCTTTACGGATCATTTTACGAGGACCCTTACGCGTGCGTGCATTAGTACGAGTGCGTTGACCACGGACTGGTAAGCCTCGACGATGCCGAATGCCTCTATAACAGCCTAGATCCATCAAACGCTTGATACTAATAGAAACTTCTCGCCGTAAATCACCTTCTACTTTATAAGTAAGAATCTTCTGTCGTATCGCATCTAACTGTGCATCTAAAAGTTCCTTAATTTTGGTTTCAGGCGAAATATTCAGATCTTTGCATATTTCCCTAGCACGCGATCGCCCCACCCCATAAATGGCAGTTAAGCCTATAACGACATGTTTATTTATTGGTATATTGACACCGGCTATTCTAGCCATTTTTTCACTCCAAACCTTTAAATTTAAGATATTTCAGAAGGCGCAGTAGGGTATCTCACTCCTGACAAAAAATCAATAACACTCGCAGAAAATACAGCCTCTCCCTATTCAAGCAGAGCAGCTAACCTTGGCGTTGTTTATGACGAGCTTCAGCAGAGCAAATAACTATTAATTTTCCCTTACGCTTAATAACCTTACAATTTCGGCAAATTTTTTTAATCGATGCTCTAACTTTCATAATAACCTCTAAATTTTAATCCTTACGCACGAATAGCTAGCCTTAGCTACGTTCTACTTTATATAAAAGGAGGATGAAGAAAAGCTTATTAGCAGCGCTCTAAACCAACTAATAGGCATTACCCTGCCCACCTAAACCCTTCAAATTAGCTTTTTTAAGTAGTGATTCATATTGATGGGACATCAATAAAGATTGAACCTGGACCATAAAGTCCATGATGACCACTACAATAATTAATAGGGATGTGCCCCCAAAATAAAAAGGGACATGCCAAGTAAATATCATAAACTCCGGTAATAAAGCAACCAAAACCAGATAAATACAACCTATTAAGGTCAATCTGGTCATCGTCGTATCAATGTATCGCGCACTTTGTTCACCAGGTCTTATGCCGGGAATAAATGCACCTGATTTTTTCAAATTGTCCGCTGTTTCTTTAGGATTAAAAACTAGCGCCGTATAAAAAAAAGAAAAGAATATGATTGCCGCAGCAAATAACAAGATATAAAGAGGTTGCCCCGGCGCTAACCAAAAACTAAGTTTTCCCAGCCATCCCAAGCCTTTCACATTGGAAAACCAGTTCGCAAAGGTGCCAGGCAACAACATAATACTTGAAGCAAATATGGGTGGAATAACACCGGCCATGTTGATTTTTAAAGGCAAATGACTCGTTTGCGCACTATAAATTTTTCGACCTTGTTGACGCTGCGGGTAATTAACGGTAATACGACGCTGTCCTCGCTCCATAAATACGACAAAAGCGGTTACCAACACAATAACGGTCAAAATAGAAAGTAGTGTTAAAAACTGCACTTGTCCCTGTCTAAATTGCTCTAAGGACTTAGCCACAGCGACTGGTAGCCCTGATACAATTCCTGAAAAAATTATCAGGGAAATACCGTTACCGATACCGTGCTCGGTGATTTGCTCACCTAGCCACATCAAAAACATCGTACCGGTAACCAGCGTGATTGTAGCAACAAAATAAAAGAAAAAACCTGGATTTAAAACAACGTGATTACCCACTAACCACTTTGCCATACCTACTGCTTGAACTAACGCCAGGAGTGCTGTTCCATAACGTGTGTACTGATTAAGTTTACGACGCCCTGCTTCTCCTTCTTTCTTAAGCTCTTCTAATGCAGGCGTTACCGCTGTTAAAAGCTGAACAATAATAGAAACTGAAATATAAGGTAAAAGACCTAAAGCAAAGACAGTGAACCGGGACAGAGCACCTCCGGAAAACATGTTAAAAAGCCCTAAGATACTATTACTCTGATGACTAAATAAATCAGCTAAACGATGCGGGTCTAAACCCGGAACAGGAATATGCGCACCGATACGATAAATAACCAACGCCAGTAAAACAAAGAGTAAACGTCTTTTAAGCTCGCTAAATCCGCTGTTGGGTGTACGTCCCTTTGGCGAAGCTGAAGATGCCGTTAGATGGCTAATTTTATCCATCTATTTAAACCTCAACACTGCCACCAGCTGCTTTAATTAATGCCTCTGCTCCTTTAGTTAACTTTAAACCTTTTATAGTCACCGACTTTCCAAGTTTACCTGTTGCTATCAATTTAACCTCTTTTGTGCATGCAGGAACTAATCGACATTCTTTCAACACTTGGATATCAACAACATCTACTTTAATTTTATTTAAAACGTCAATTCGTAACACTTGTAATGGCAATGATTTCAGTGCGGTAAAGCCAAATTTAGGTAAACGACGCTGTAAAGGTGTCTGTCCACCTTCAAAACCTAGTTTATGAAAGCCGCCGGCTCGTGCGCGCTGCCCTTTATGACCTCGTCCACAAGTTTTCCCTAAGCCGGAACCTATTCCTCTCCCTACACGCTTTCCAACAGGTTTTGAGCCAGGAGCAGGCTTCAATGTATTAAGATACATAGGTTAAATTTCCTCAACTTTTATTAAGTAAGATACTTGATCGATCATCCCACGCATAGGTAAATTATCTTTCACTTCAACGACCTGATTTAATCGCTTTAAGCCCAATGACAGGACCGTCGCGGTATGATGAGGTAAACGCCCTGAGATACTACGTATGAGAGTCAAGCGCAATTTTTTTTCTGACATATCTACTTACCTAATTATTCGTAAATTTCTTTAATCGATTTTCCACGTTTATCCGCAATCATTTCAGGTGTAGACATGCTCGACAACGCTTTTAAAGTGGCGCGCACGACATTGATTCGATTTGAGGATCCAATAATCTTTGCAATGACATTTTTAATACCCAGCACTTCAAAAATGGCACGCATAGGACCACCGGCAATAATCCCTGTTCCTTCAACAGCTGGAAGTATAATTACTTTAGTCGCCCCATGCCGCCCTATCAATGGGTGGTATATCGTATGATTGTTCAGTTCTACATAAAGCATGTTACGTCGTGCCTTTTCCAGTGCTTTTTGCATAGCAACAGACACTTCTCTTGCTGGACGTTTGCTAAATCCAATACGGCCTTTGCCATCGCCCACGACAACTCCCGCTGCAAAGCTAAAAATTCGCCCGCCTTTGACAACTTTAGCATGACGATTGACTGCAATTAACTTTTCTTGCAAGCCATCACTTTTCGTTGATTGATCAAAACTCATCGATGAATAACCTTTTAATTAAAAGGGCAAGCCGGCTTCCCGGGCTGCCTCTGCCAATGCCTTAATACAACCATGATACTTAAAGCCTGAACGATCAAAAGCCACTTGATTAATTCCAGCCGCTAATGCTCGCTTTGCAATAAAGTCACCAACCATTGTCGCTGACTTAATACTATTTCCTGTAGTACCTAAGGTTTTGATTTCTTTATCTAGTGTAGACGCACTTGCTAATACTTTATCACCGCGATCGGCAGATATAATAATTTGCGCATAAATATGTTTAGAAGTACGTGCAACACATAAACGTGGTACACCTAACTGACGTATTTTAGCACGTGTCTTAGTTGCCCTGCGTTTTCGTTTTAACTTCTTGTCTAACATGCCTACCTCGAGTGACTATTTTTTCTTAGTTTCTTTCAATTTAATGCGTTCATTCGCATAACGCACACCTTTACCTTTATAAGATTCAGGCGGACGATACTGGCGTATTTCCGCCGCAACTTGTCCAACTAATTGCTTGTTAAACCCTTGTATCACAATTTCGGTCGGCGTCGGTGTTGTTATAATAATTCCCTCTGGAATTTCATAATCTCTAGGGTGTGAAAAGCCTAATGTTAAGTTAATTTTTTTTCCTTGTACATTAGCACGATAACCAACGCCTACCAATTGCAGCACTTTCTTAAATCCATCAACTACCCCTACAATCGCATTAGCAATATTAGCACGGGTTGTTCCTGCTAAAGCATCCGCCGCTGTACTATTGTCTCTAGGAGTAACTTGTAAAGATTTATCTTTAATTTCAATACTCACTTGTTTAGTCAGTTTTAAATTTAATACTCCTTTACTGCCTTTAACAACTAATATTTCGCCATCCAGCGTGACTTGCGCATCGCCGAAATTTATTGGATTTTTTGCAACTCTTGACATACCAACCTTTATCTTAACGTTTATTCAACGATAGCAATAACTTCGCCGCCTTGACCTAAAGCTCTAGCCGCTCTATCTGTCATTAACCCTTTCGGAGTAGAAATAATAGCGACTCCTAACCCTGCTACCACTTTAGGGAGCTCAGTTGCCGAACGGTAAATTCGCAACCCGGGACGACTTACCCGTTTTAATGACGCGATAACAGGCTTGTCTAAGTAATATTTTAAAAAAATTGTCAGTGAGGATCTAAACTCTTTTTCCTCGCATTGAAAATCAGTGATATAACCTTCTTCTTTTAATAATTTAGCAATAGCTAGCTTTATTTTTGATGAAGGCATTGATACCGTTGGCTTATCAATAGCTTGGGCATTTTTCATTCGGCAGAGCATATCTGCGATAGGATCTTGCATACTCATATTTTTTACCTTACCAACTTGATTTAACTAATCCTGGGAGCTCACCTTTCATAGCATAAATCCGCAGCATATTTCGAGACAATCCAAAGTGCCGATAGACCCCACGAGGTCGCCCAGTTAAACGGCAACGATTACGTAATCGCACTGAAGAAGAATCACGTGGTAATAGTTGAATCTTCTGTTGCGCCAACCATTTATCTTCATCTGATGCGTTCGTACTGTAAATAATTTCTTTTAACTCAGCACGCTTTACCGCATATTTTTTTACGATGAGTTCGCGCTTTTTTTGACGCATAATTACACTTTTTTTTGCCATAAATATTAATTCTCTTTAAACGGAAACTCAAATGCTGCTAATAAAGCCCGGCCTTCCCGATCAGTTTTTGCCGTAGTTGTAATCGTAATATCCAACCCTCGTAACGCATCAATCGTATCGTATTTAATTTCAGGAAAAACGATTTGCTCACGAATTCCTAAACTATAATTTCCACGACCATCAAATGATCGAGGACTAAATCCACGAAAATCTCGAATTCGCGGAATTGCGACACTGATTAAACGATCCAAAAACTCGTACATGCGGTTTTTTCGCAGTGTTACTTTACAACCAATAGGCCACTCTTCACGAATTTTAAAACCTGCGTTAGATTTTTTCGCCTTGGTAATAATCGGTTTTTGCGCAGCAATTAACGTCATATCCGACGCAGCTGCATCAATAATTTTCTTATTTGCTGCGGCTTCTCCTACACCCATATTAAGTGTAATTTTAGTAATACGGGGAACTTCCATAACGCTTTCATAAGCAAATTCTTGCTTAAGCCGTTTCGTAACCGTATTTAAATAATGCTCTTTTAACCTTGCCATCAAATCTCACCTAATTATTAGATATCAACCAGTTCGCCGTTGGATTTAAAAATACGCACCCTCTTTCCATCCTCTAGCTTTTTGATCCCCACTTTATCGCCTTTTTTGCTTACTGGATTATACAAAGCCAAATTCGTTAAATTGATAGGCGATTCTTGCGTGACGATCCCCCCTGCAATATTTTTTTGTGGGTTGGGTTTCACATGTTTTTTTACTAAGTTAATCCCTTCTACACGGGCACGGTTCTTAGCAACGCTAACATTCAATATTTTACCCTGCTTACCTTTGTCTTTACCGGTTAAGGCAATGACGGTATCACCCTTTCTAATTTTACGCATGGTGTACTCTACCCTTATAATACTTCAGATGCTAATGAGATAATTTTCATAAAGCGTTCGGTACGTAATTCTCTCGGAACAGGACCAAATACCCGTGTACCTAGTGGTTGTAATTGTGCAGTCAACAAAATAACCGCATTGCTATCAAAACGTATCACGCTACCATCACTTCGACGTACTCTTTTTTTAGTACGCACAACGACAGCATGCCAAACCTCTCCTTTTTTCACTTTACCGCGCGGAACAGCTTCTTTAACGCTAACTCTAATGACATCTCCCACTCCGGCATAGCGTCGCTTTGATCCGCCTAATACTTTAATACACATCACGCTACGTGCACCGCTATTATCTGCTACAGCTAATTCTGTTTGCATTTGTATCATAAAAAACTTCCCCTATTCCACCGTTTCTTCAGGAACGGGTTGCTGATTTATTGACTTTACTACCACTTGCACGAGCGACCAGGCTTTGTGTTTTGAAATAGGACGTCCTTCTTGAATAATAACCGTATCACCTTCCTGACACTGATTTTCAGGATCATGCGCAAGAATTTTACTACTTCGCTTTAAATATTTTCCGTACTTAGGGTGCTTTACCTTACGCTCTATAGAAACATTGATGGTTTTATCCATCTTATTGCTGATAACTCGTCCCATTAAGGTTCGGTTGACTTTAGTTTGGCTCATATTTTTTGGCCCATATTTTCATGTAAAATAGTTAATGATCTCGCTAACAGCCGTCTCACTGCTCTCAATCGATGTGTCGCAGTCAATTGATGCGTTGCATGCTGTGCTTCTAATTTAAATTTTTCCTGTCCTAACTTAAAGGTTTCTTCTTTAAGTAACTCAACAGATAAATTTCGTAATTCTTTTTTATTCATTAAAGCACCGTCCGCGTAACAAAGTTAGTGGTCATAGGTAATTTTGCAGCTGCCAATTTTAAAGCAACTCTAGCGGTATCAGCAGAGATACCTTCCATTTCAAATAAAACACGACCCGGTTGAATGACCGCCACCCAATATTCAACACTCCCCTTACCTTTACCCTGACGTACTTCTAAAGGTTTTTTGGTGATCGGCTTGTCAGGAAATATCCTAATCCAAACTTTTCCACCTCGTTTTATGTGTCGCGTTAAAGCACGACGCGCCGCTTCAATTTGTCTTGAAGTAATAAAGCCGGCAGCGGTTGCTTTCAAGCCATATTGTCCAAAACTAATTTCTGTACCTCGTGTAGCAATACCGCGGTTACGCCCTTTAAATTGCTTACGATATTTTGTCCGCTTGGGTTGCAACATAATCTTTTCCCAAATTATCTATTCTTCAATATTATTTTAACGCGTAGCTTCATCTACAATTTCTTTATTCACAGGATGATGCTTAGCCGTAGCGGGTTGACGTCTGCGACTATAATGCTTTTGATTTCGATCATCAAGAAATTGTGTCTTGGCCTCTGTAGTTTCTAAATTCGAAATTTTTGAACGATCAAAAATTTCACCTTTATAAATCCAAACCTTTACACCTAATTTTCCATAGGTTGTTTGCGCTTCCGCTAAACTATAATCAATATCTGCACGGAAAGTATGTAATGGAACGCTTCCTTCTTGATAACGTTCACTACGTGCTATTTCTGCACCACCTAAACGTCCCGCCACATTAATTTTAATTCCGAGCGCACCTAATCGTAAGGCTGTTTGTACAGCACGCTTCATCGCTCGACGGAACATAACACGACGTTCTAATTGTTGCGCAATATTTTCGGCAACTAATTTAGCGTCTAATTCCGGTTTTTTTACTTCCACTACGGAAAGCCGTACGGGTACCAGCATAATTTTTTCTAACTTTTCTCTTAGTCGATCGATATATTCACCCTTCTTACCTATCACTACGCCTGGTTTTGCAACAGAGATAGTTATTTTCGATTTTCTAGCGGCGCGTTCTATTTGTATGGAAGATACTCCCGCTTGATATAATGCTTTTTCTATCAGTTTGCGAGCACATAAGTCTTTGTAAAGATTATCCGCATACTCACGGGATTTTTTTGCATACCATCTTGCTGTCGATGTTCGGGTAATACCTAAACGAATTCCAACAGGATTTACCTTATGGCCCATAATTAGTTTTTCTCCCCATTATCATCTGACACTTTTACTGTTATGTGACAAGTTGGTTTTAGTATGCGATTACTCCGACCTTTAGCTCTGGCATGCATACGCTTTAAAGTAGAGCCTTCATCAACAAAAATAGTTGATACCTTCAGTGTGTCGATATCAGCGCCCGCATTATGTTCTGCATTCGCTACGGCTGATTCTAAAACTTTTCTTATCGCCTTAGCATTTTTCTTGACACTATTGTCCAATATTTGCAGTGCTTTTTCCACGGTCAATCCGCGTACTTGATCCGCTACTAATCGACACTTTTGCGGTGATAATCGTGCGTATTTTAAATGTGCTGCAACTTCCACTTTCTATACCTCTTTAACTACTTTTTTTCATCTGTGCCTTTGGCTTTCTTATCGGCTGCTCTATGGCTACGGAAAGTACGTGTAATTGAAAACTCTCCCAATTTATGACCTATCATATTTTCTGTAATGTAGATAGGAACAAAATCCCGACCATTATGAACGGCTATCGTCAAACCTATCATTTCAGGCAAAATCATAGAGCTACGCGACCAAGTTTTAATAGGTCGTTTAACACTAGCCACTTGGGCTGCTTGTACCTTTTTCGTTAAATGTCCCTGTATATAGGGACCTTTTTTTACTGAGCGTGGCACTCGTATCACCTCATTAAATTAAATTATTTCTTTTTGCGTCGTTGTACGATCATTTTTGCATTGCGTTTATTTCGACGAGTCTTATAACCCTTGGTTGGAAGCCCCCAAGGACTGACAGGATGTCGTCCACCTGAAGTTTTACCTTCACCACCACCATGTGGATGATCGACAGGGTTCATCGCCACACCTCTGACGGTAGGACGAATTCCACGCCAACGGGATGCCCCTGCCTTTCCTAAAGAACGCAGATTATGATCATTATTACTAACAACACCTATGCTCGCTTTACATTCAACCGGTATTTTTCTCAGCTCACCTGATCGCAGCCGTATAGTAGCATAATCTCCTTCTCGTGCAATCAGCTGTACATACGCGCCCGCACTGCGTGCTAACTGAGCTCCTTTACCAGGCTTCAGTTCAATGGCATGTAATACTGTTCCAACAGGAATATTACGCAAAGGAAGAGAATTGCCAGAACGTATCAAGGCTTCTGGACCCGCTGTCACTTCCATGCCCACTTTAAAATCATTCGGTGCCAAAATATAACGTCGTTCACCATCCGGATACACTATTAAAGCGATGTGAGCGGTACGGTTTGGGTCGTACTCTATCCTTTCAGCGCGGCCAGTGATTCCTTCTTTGTCACGTTTGAAGTCAACCAAACGATACTGCTGCTTATGACCTCCACCTTGATGACGTGTTGTAATTCTCCCTTGATTATTACGCCCACCTTTTTTAGGTTTTGGAGCCAATAAACGACTATGCGGTTTACCTTTATGTAGACCTACTTTGGAGACCTCAACGACAAAACGTCGACCTGGCGAGGTAGGATTTGCTTTTTTACTAGGCATAATACTTATTTCTCTCTATTTTGTTCCGGTAAAATCAATGTCGTAACCCGCTTTCAAGCTTACATACGCTTTTTTCCAACCTTTTAATTGACCTTCAACTTGCTTAAAGCGCCGATCTTTAGGCTTTACATTCAAGAGTTGAATAGCATTTACTTTAACATTAAACAGAGATTCTACTGCTTGTTTGATTTCTGATTTATTCGCATTTTTTAATACTTTAAATACAAATTGACGATGCTTATCCGCTAGCATGGTAGACTTTTCCGACAAATGTGGTCTTTCAATAATTTTAAACCGGCGCAACTGCTGAGTTAAGGCAATATTCATCATGCTAATAGCTCCTCAATTTGTTTTAAAGCAGGCGCAGTAATTAATATCTTTTCATAATGAATTAAGTTAACAGGATGGATAGCTTCTACATCGGTTAATTCAATCTTATGTAAATTTCTTGCCGCTAAATAAATATTTTCATTAATTTCTTCAAGAACAATCAGCACTTTTTGGTTAATTTTGAGTTCTTGGAGTTTAGCCAGTAAATCACGTGTTTTAGCTTTTTCAAGTTCAAAGGATTCCAAAACGACAAACCGGTCTTGGCGTAATAATTCTGAACAAATCGATCGCATCGCAGCACGATACATTTTTTTATTTACTTTTTGCGAAAAGTCTTGCGTACTTGCTGCGAAAGTAACTCCACCACTACGCCACAATGGGCTGCGAATAGTACCTGCTCTTGCGCGCCCCATACCTTTTTGTTTCCAAGGTTTCTTTCCGCCACCACTCACTGCAGCGCGATTTTTCTGCGCACGTGTACCTTGCCGTCCTCCTGCTAAATAAGCAGTGACCACTTGATGAATTAAAGGTTCGTTAAAACGACATCCAAAAACAGCTTCTGACAACTGCAGTTCTTGATTTGAGCCATTTTTTGTTACTAAAGCCACTTGCATAACACCATTCCAAAAATTTATATTTCAGTAATCTCTACTATGAGATCAACCTTTGTTTCGTTTATTCTTTTTTCTTACCGCAGGTTTAACAATAACCTGTCCACCAGGTGCACCTGGTACCGCTCCTTTTATATGCAGCAAATGCCTTTCAGAATCGACCTTAACCACTTCTAAAGATTGAATCGTACAGCGATGATTCCCTAACTGCCCGCACATTTTTTTTCCTTTAAATACTCGACCCGGTGATTGACGTTGACCTATAGAACCGGGCGCACGATGTGAAAGCGAGTTACCATGCGTAGCATCTTGCGTAGCAAAGTGATGCCGCTTAACAACGCCGGCAAATCCTTTACCTTTATTAGTCCCTGTTACATCTACCCACGCACCTAATTTAAATAATTTATCAACGGTAATTTCTTTTCCTAATGATAAATCTTTAATAAATTCACTATCCTCATCATTTAATTGAAACTCCCAAAGACCTTTTCCAGGCTCAACATTTGCCTTAGCAAAATGACCTGCTTCAGGCTTATTGAGACGCGAAGAAGATTTTTTATCGGTGGTTACTTGAACAGATTCATATCCATCGCGTTCTTTAGTTTTAATTTGAACCACACGATTAGGTAGTATTTCAATGAGTGTGACAGGTATCGCTGCGCCATTTTCAGCATATATCTGCGTCATACCACATTTTCGACCTATTAAACCCATTGTCATAACTAAATACCTTCACTGAATTAGCATTTTTAATCAAATTACTTATCTTTTTTGTCGCTCTTTTCTTTTTTATCACTCATGGTTCGTAGTTCGATACTAACCTCAGAAGGTAAATCATCCAGACGCTTAAGCGCATCTGCTGTTTTATCAGTTGAAGCGTAAACATCTATTAAACGTTTATGTGTACGTATTTCATATTGATCACGAGCGTCTTTATCAACATGCGGCGAAGTATTAATCGTTAACTTCTTAATCTTTGTCGGTAAAGGGATAGGACAAATGATTGCACCGGTACGTTTTAATGAACTTACAATCTTCTCTGTTGCCTTATCAATTAAACGATGATCAAACGCATGTAACACAATACGAAAATCTTGACTTTGTAAAGACATAACACTACCTACTGACCTTTAGGCCTTTTTACCTTTTTTAAGGAGATTAGAAACAACACCCGACCCTACGGTTTTACCACCTTCACGAATGGCGAAACGTAAGCCTTTTTCCATGGCAACACCATATTCATTCATCAGCGTCACTGTTATCTTAACGTTATCACCCGGCATAACCATTTCAGATCCTTCGGGAAGCTTAATCGTTCCAGTAACATCAGTCGTTCTGAAATAAAATTGTGGTTTATAATTATTCATGAATGCCGTGTGACGACCACCCTCTTCCTTCGTCAGCACATAAATTTCCGCTTCAAATTCAGTCCAAGCTTCTACTGTACCTGGCTTAGCCAATACTTGTCCGCGTTCCACATCTTCACGTTTTAATCCTCGGATCAACGCACCTATGTTGTCGCCTGCTTCACCTTGATCAAGCAACTTACGGAACATTTCCACACCCGTTACTGCTGTATCTTGTACCGCTCTTAAACCAACCACTTGCACCGCATCACCCACTTTAACAATTCCGCGTTCTACACGGCCAGTTACTACCGTACCACGACCTGAAATAGTAAAGACATCTTCGATAGGCATTAAGAAAGGTTTTTCGGTATCACGAACAGGTTCAGGGAAATAGTCATCCATTGCCTTAACCAAGGCATAAACACCACCCCCTTCACAATCACCTTCTATGGCTTTTTTAGCCGATCCACGAATAACTGGAATATCATCACCAGGAAATTCATATTTAGAAAGTAATTCTCTGATTTCCATTTCCACTAAATCTAATAATTCTGCATCATCTACCATGTCGCATTTATTCATAAACACAACGATATTAGGTACACCTACTTGGCGCGCTAACAGTATGTGTTCACGTGTCTGTGGCATAGGGCCATCGGCTGCACTCACCACAAGTATCGCACCGTCCATTTGTGCCGCACCGGTAATCATGTTTTTGACATAATCGGCGTGACCGGGACAATCAACATGTGCATAGTGGCGCTTATCGCTTTCATACTCGACATGTGAGGTCGAAATAGTGATACCACGGGCTTTTTCTTCTGGCGCTTTATCAATTTTATCAAACGCAACTGCTTCACCGCCAAACTTATCTGCCATACATTTGGTAATCGCTGCCGTCAATGTTGTCTTACCATGATCAACGTGGCCTATAGTTCCCACGTTTAAGTGGGGCTTATTTCGTTCAAATTTTCCAATGGCCATAATTTTTACCTCAATATCTATTAATTACTATCATCTTTTTTACGAATAATACCATCCGCAACATTTGCGGGAGCCTCGTTATATTTACCAAACTCCATCGTATAAGTAGCACGTCCTTGAGTTGCTGAACGTAGATCTGTGGCATAACCAAACATTTCTGAAAGTGGCACCTCAGCACGTATCATTTTTCCACCGCCGGCAGGCAAATCTTCCATACCTTGCAAAATACCACGACGACGATTCAGATCACCCATGACATCACCCATGTAGTCTTCGGGTGTTACTACTTCAACTTTCATAATCGGCTCTAATAATACGGGCGCTGCTTTCCGGGCACCTTCTTTAAAAGCCATGGAGCCCGCAATTTTGAAAGCCATTTCACTGGAATCAACATCATGATAAGTCCCATCGAAAAGCGTTACTTTCACATCGACAACGGGATAACCCGCTATCACACCATTTTCTAATTGTTCTTTTATTCCTTTATCAACAGCTGGAATATATTCTCTAGGAATAACGCCACCGACTATAGCATTTTTGAATTCATAACCTTTACCGGCTTCTAATGGCTCTAACTTTATCCATACATGACCATATTGACCACGACCACCACTTTGACGGACAAACTTTCCTTCTTGCTCGACGGCTTTACGTATCGTTTCTCGATAAGCGACTTGTGGTTTACCCACATTGGCTTCGACACTAAATTCTCGCTTCATTCGATCAACAATAATCTCTAAATGCAGCTCACCCATACCAGAAATAATGGTCTGACCTGATTCTTCATCAACTCGTACACGAAAAGAAGGATCTTCCTGGGCTAACTTGCTCAACGCTATTGACATTTTCTCTTGATCAGCCTTGGTTTTAGGCTCTACCGCAACCGAGATCACGGGCTCAGGAAACTCCATGCGCTCTAACGTAATAATATTGTTCGGATCTGAAAGCGTATCACCGGTGGTGGTATACTTCAGGCCCACCGCGGCAGCAATATCACCTGCCCTGACTTCTTTTATTTCTTCACGAGTATTAGCGTGCATTTGCACAATACGCCCTATACGCTCTTTTTTGCTTTTAACGGGGTTATAAACACTATCGCCACTCTTGACAACACCGGAATAAACTCGAAAATACACCAATGATCCTACAAAAGGATCAGTAGCGATTTTAAAAGCAAGCGCAGCAAAAGGCGCATCATCAACAGGCGGCCTTTCAGCAACCGTTTGGCCCGCATCATCGAGCACCCCTTTAATAGCGGCAACATCATTAGGCGCCGGCAGATATTCAATAACAGCATCCAACATCGCCTGTACGCCCTTATTCTTAAAGGCAGACCCACACAATACCGGTACAATCTTGTTATCTAAAGTCAATATACGGATAGCCTGCTTGATTTCGTCGATACTAAATTTTTCGCCATTGAGATAACGCTCTGTCATCTCTTCAGAAGCTTCAGCCACCGCTTCAATTAGCTTTTCATGCCAAGCTTCACATTCAGCTTTTAAAGCCTCAGGAATATCTCGATATTCAAAACGCATACCTTGCGTACTCTCGTCCCAGTAAATAGCTTTCATTTGCACCAAATCGACGACGCCTTCAAAATTCTCTTCCGCACCTATTGGAATATGAATAGGAATCGGACGTCCACCTAAACGTTTGGCTATTTGATCGACTACACGCAAAAAATTAGCACCCGCCCTATCCATCTTATTCACAAAAGCAAGGCGTGGTACTTGATATTTATTTGCTTGGCGCCATACCGTTTCAGATTGTGGTTCCACACCACTCACAGCACAAAAGACGACACAAGCCCCATCCAGCACGCGCAGCGAACGTTCCACTTCAATAGTAAAATCGACGTGCCCAGGCGTATCAATGATATTGATACGATGCTGAGGAAATTGATGTGCCATACCATCCCAAAAACAGGTGGTGGCTGCTGAGGTAATCGTAATACCACGTTCTTGTTCTTGAGCCATCCAATCCATAATGGCAGTCCCTTCATGGACCTCACCCAGTTTATGGGATACGCCAGTATAAAACAAAATACGCTCTGTTGTTGTTGTCTTCCCCGCATCAATATGGGCAATAATACCGATATTTCGATAGCGTTCTATGGGCGTTTGTCGATCCACACTCAGTACCTTTATAAATTTTTTAAAATCAACCGAACCTAAAATGAGCGAAAGCTTGGTTAGCTTTCGCCATACGGTGCGTATCTTCTCTTTTTTTCACTGCGATGCCTTTATTGTCATAAGCATCCAAAATTTCAGCGGACAAGCGTTGTGCCATGGTTTTTTCACTACGTTGGCTCGCTGCTACCTTAAGCCAGCGCATCGCTAAGGCTGTACGTCGAGAAGGGCGGACTTCTACTGGAATCTGATAGGTTGAGCCACCCACACGCCTTGCTCTCACTTCTACATTCGGTCGGATATTATCTAAAGCCTGATCAAATATATCAAGTAACGCACCGGCATCAAAACCTTGTTTACCAGCACTACCTTCTACACCCTCTTGTTCATCTCTCTCTACTTTTTTAGATTTATCTTTTAACCGAGCATCCAGTCGCTCTAAAGCACCATAAACGATTTTTTCTGAAACCGCTTTTTTCCCATTTTTCATCACTGAGTTAATAAACTTACTCAATAACTCACTTTTAAATTTAGGATCAGGGAGAATAACCCTTTTAGCAGCAACACGTCTTCTTGGCATAACTCAAATTCCTAGCTATTTAATTTATTTATCTTTAGGCCTTTTAGCCCCATATTTAGAACGCCCTTGCTTTCGGCCCGATACACCGGAAGTGTCTAAAGCACCCCGCACTACGTGATACCGAACACCAGGCAAGTCTTTTACTCGCCCGCCGCGCATCAGAATAACCGAGTGCTCCTGAAGATTATGGCCTTCACCACCGATATAAGTCGTTACCTCCATACCGTTGGTTAAACGAACCCGCGCTACCTTACGCAAAGCCGAGTTTGGCTTCTTAGGGGTCACCGTATAAACACGTGTGCAAACACCGCGTTTTTGGGGACATTCACCCAACGCAGGCACCATTGATTTAGTGCGTCTTTGGACACGTGGTTTTCGTACTAACTGGTTAATTGTGGCCATGTAATCTCTTTACTCAAAAATGTGGCTTAAATTTACTCTGAATACTTTCTTTTTTAGTGCAAATCAAACTTTTATTTGCTCTTACACTAAATTTTTTAGGTGTTACAGTAAGCTCAAAAAAATCTTTCTTCATCGAACGAAGAGGGGCGAGATTGTAAAGAGACCGCTCTAAGATGTCAAGTGTCGACATCGCTTTCTCTGCTTATTTTTCCTACAAACTTTTGTATTTTTCTAGTCTTTTTATCTTTACAAATAGGGATAAAAAACAAAAGTGATAAAAGCATATCGTTTGCCCCTATAACTCATCTTACGCACAAAGTACTTAGCTGCACGCAGAGCCTCATACCTGATGTCCTACTCCTCAAAAAAACCTACGTTGATGCTACCCTCATCCTGTCATTTATTATAAAAAAATCAGGCGAAATCATGTCCAGCAGATGAAACTGCTGCTCTCTCTTCTCACTCTCTGCAGTGACCGTTGATTTTTGGAAAAATGCTGAATTAGCTTTAGATAACCAGCGCTCATTTAGGACAGGATCAAGTTTAACTAGCTTGTCAAAATAGCGTTTAATAGCTGCTAAGAATAACTGCAATAAGTGCATAAAAGCTTCTGATAAATTTGATTTTTTTAAAAAAAATACGGGTTTAAGTAGCTCTTCTGTACAGTTTACATTGGCACTTTGAATACTGGCCGCTAATTTATAGCCATTGTTTTTAACTTTACTAAGATTCAGTGAAATGCAAGAAGAAGTTTGACAATAGTAGTCTCCTTTTTCGACTAATACGACCTCGTTATCCGAAGTATCAAAAGATTTTTTTTCTTTATAGGTATTAATCTCTTCAATTTGGATACCTTTACCATCCTTTGACCAAGAAAAGTTTATCCTCATATCCGGTTGTCCAATAATAGCATTCTGATTATGCTGCTGATAACATTCATTAATTAATTGCATGCTTAACTTAGAGAAAGTATGTGGAAAACCTCCCTGATGAAAAGAGTAGAGAACCAGCGCGATATAATATTTTTTTAACTCTTTGTCTTCTATTTGCTCAAGCAGATGAGTTTCAATAAATTGGGATAGATCCTGTTTGCTTTCAAACCTCTTATTCTTTCGTAGCTCCCTAACACTTCTTCCATTGATAAAATAAACGTCCCAATTTCTCTCCCAATCACCTTCTGTGACATTGGTACCCAATGTCATATTGATTGTCTTATCTTTTACATCCTGTAAATCTTCATTTAAAATTTGAAGATTAAAAAATTCCGTAGGTGTATTTTTTACTGTTTTAGGCTTATTTAAGCGAGCTAGTTTGGTTTCTAATTGAACTGTTTCTACATCTAGCTTTAAATCGCTAGGAAAAAAGTAAGTTGATTTAACTAAGCCTTCAGCCCCGGGCGCATTTTCTGCCGCAACGTGTTGCTGATGTTTAGACCTGAATAGTTCTTCTAATAGGATTAAATAATTGCCTCTATCCGATTTATTATCCTGATAATGAGGAAATTTTTTATTCTGATGATAATAAACCGCCGCCGCATCCACTGCTATGGATGCGCCACCCGTACGATCTTTCCCACTCTTACAAGCTACCCAAGAAACACCTCCCAAGCAATTAACAATCATTGTCTCAGCAAAACTTCTAAGCTGTGGCTTATGCCTTTCATCACTGGCTAAGACACCTTGCCCACATGGAATGGATAATAGGGCGTGTAAAGCATGCAATAATTGGAACACATTTTCATCCAAATTTTTTTTAATCTCTTCATTAAAAAAACTCTCAAGCAGCTTAACTAAAGATTTTCTGCTATTAGCAGATATTTTTCCTACTTTTTCGCAGAAACTCAGCTCTTTTATCAATTGACTTAACTGAAAATTAAAACTTTCAACTTTATTGAATTGATTCATGTATTCTATCAATTGAGGCCATCTTTCCACTCTTTCGTCTTGTTGATTAATTTTAGGCTTTAGCCGAAATAAATGATTTAAATAACGTGCAACAGCGCCTAGCAATAGTGCTGTATTGAATTCATTATGCTTATTCTGAAGAGGATAGGCTCCAAAATGACGTAATACATTAAATGGATTATTGGTTGATAATAACGTGAACCTAATGGGCTTATATTGATAAGCCTTATTATCCTCGGCAAACAATCCCCATTTTTTTAAAAAATCTTTATAGAATAGATTTTCACTTTGCTCATTTTGAGTAAAAAAAAGCGCTTTGACTTTGAGATCCTCAATTGACGTTTCAGGATTTGCTAAAGCGTATTGAAAAAGTTTAACTGCTCTTTCTTTGAGTGCATATATTTGTGTGTCATTATCGCTAGCTCTATTAAAAAACTTAGCTTTAGCACTGGCTATTTTTCCAGGTGACAAAATAGATTGACTTAAAATAACCAGTTCAGAGGTAGAGGTAAGGACATCAGATTTCTCTTTTAAGCTTAATCTAATCTGAGAAGCTAAATTTAAGCACGTTAAACGAAATTGCTCATCGTCAGTATTTTTATTTTCAAGCAAATCAATAGGCAGTTGAGCGGCATGTCGAAAATAAGATAAAGCCACCGCATTATTAATCTTACATTCATGATACGATAAATTAGCAAGACCGGGCACATTACGTAGTGAAGAAGGAATAGAACAAGCCACTAGTTTTTTTTGATTTCCTATAATAAAATTCTGCTGCCATGTGGCCAAGGATTTAAACCAGAGAGTATCGTTATCTGAATATTCTGGAAACAATAACTCCTGATCGACAAGAGGTTTTTCGCTCAAAACTATGTTTAAGTTTTTTGGATTAGTATCGTTTTCTCTTACTGGAAAAATCACTTGCGTCTCGAAAGGCCTACGTCCTTTTAACCACACTGAATAACGTTCAGCAAGAAGCAACGATTGAAAAGGGTTTTCTAGTGTTGTGTGAAAATCCAGTATTGAAATATAAGATTTAAGTAATCTATTATTCAAACTCTCATTTGCTGCTTTAAAAGAGAATATTTTTTCCTTTTTAAAATCATCCGCATAGTTTTTATAAAGTCTTTCAATTTGTTCACTAATAAAATCTAATCTAGCTGGAAATTTATTGCCTAGCTTCCATTCTTGTTCAGTTAAATATTTTATCAACAACAACATCCCTGCTTTATATGACTCTCCTCGGAGAGTAAAATTATCATATAAACTAGGTTTTTCAGTTGCCATACAAGAACCTTTGCTTCTTTTTATAAATACACCAATGTTCTGATCAATAGTACTTAATTAAAACATAGCATTATTAAAAAAAAATGAAAATAGACACAGATTCTTGATTTCAAAAAATTAGAATAGTTGAGCAAGTGCTAGAAAAGTAAAGATAAAATATACAAAAGAATGCACCCTAAGTGCATTCTTTTCTTAAAGCGTAAAAGGACTAAACACTTTCACTTAAAATCTTCAGTCTCGATGTTATGATTTTTTATCCTCTTTAGGTTCAGATAACGCCTGGCTAAGTGCTTGCTCTACATCACTCGCTGTCATTTGTGGTGCTGCTGTGGCATTTAAACGTTGCTGTCTTGCCAATGTATTAGCAGCTCGCTGACGACGCGCTTCGGCATGATAAGCAAACCCTGTCCCTGCGGGTATTAAACGACCTACAATCACATTTTCTTTTAATCCTTTCAGTTCATCGCGTTTTCCAGTAACGGCTGCTTCGGTTAATACCCGTGTCGTTTCTTGGAATGATGCCGCTGAGATAAAGGAGTCTGTCGCTAAAGAAGCTTTAGTAATACCTAACAAAACCGCTTCAAAGCGTGCAGGTAATTTATCTTCGGCAACCAATTTTCTATTTTCTTCTTTGAGACGGGATTCTTCCAATTGCTCACCTTTTAAGAATCTGCTTTCACCCGAATCAAGAATATTTACTTTACGCAACATTTGACGAACGATGACTTCAATATGTTTATCATTGATTTTCACACCTTGTAGGCGATAAACTTCTTGCACTTCACTGACGATATAATTAGTCAGTGCGTTAATACCTAGCAAACGTAAGATATCATGTGGATTTAAAGGTCCATCGGCAACAATTTCACCACATTCTACGTGCTCACCTTCAAAAACCGTTACGTGACGCCACTTAGGAATTAACGCCTCAAACGCTTCGCCGTCATTGCCGGTAATCACTAAGCGTCGTTTACCTTTCGTTTCCTTACCAAAACTGATGATACCGGAAATTTCCGCTAAAATAGCAGGCTCCTTAGGCTTACGTGCTTCAAAAAGGTCTGCAACTCGCGGTAAACCACCCGTAATATCACGCGTTTTTGAGGTTTCTTGTGGGATACGTGCCACGATGTCACCCACACCCACAGCCGCACCATCTTCCAAGCTCAAAATAGCATTAATCGGTAAGAAATAATGCGCAGGCAAACGCGTACCCGGTAAGAACAGGTCATTACCTTCTTTATCGGTCAGTCGGACCATAGGACGCAATTCCTTACCACCTGATCCACGTTGCTTGGAATCCATGACCACAATACTGGTTAAACCAGTGAGCTCATCGGTTTGTCGATTCATCGTAATACCATCAATTAAGTCAATAAACTTAACATAACCGGCTACTTCCGTTACCACGGGATGCGTATGTGGATCCCATTGAGCAATTAACTGGCCTGGAACCACTTCGGTCCCGTCAGAAACTTTAATAGTGGCACCATAAGGCAATTTATAGCGCTCTCTTTCACGACCTTGAGGATCCAATAACGTTAACTCACCTGAACGCGAGACGGTCACATAGTGACCATCATTGTGTTTAACGAGCTTGATATTATGTAATTTAATACGACCTTTAGACTTCACTTGGATATGATTCGCTAAAGCAATCTGTGAGGCTGCACCACCGATATGGAAGGTACGCATGGTTAACTGTGTACCAGGCTCCCCTATCGATTGAGCAGCGATAACACCAACTGATTCGCCAATACCCACTAAATGACCACGCGCCAAGTCACGACCATAACAGGCAGCGCAAATTCCATATTTAGCTTCACAAGTAATCGGTGAACGCACATTCACTTGATCCACGGCACGTTCTTCTAAGATATTGACCCAATCTTCATCTAATAAGGTGCCTTTACTCACCACAATATCGTCACTGCCTGGTAAACTGACATCTTCAGCTAATACACGACCTAATACACGCTCACGTAACGGGACCATAATTTCTCCCCCTTCAACGTGAGGAGTAATAGCAATACCCAAGGTCGCTCCACAATCATCTTCAGTGACGACCATATCTTGTGCTACGTCCACCAAGCGACGCGTCAGATAACCGGAATTAGCGGTCTTAAGCGCGGTATCGGCCAAACCTTTACGCGCACCGTGCGTAGAAATAAAGTATTGTAATACGTCTAAACCTTCACGGAAGTTAGCCGTAATCGGTGTCTCAATAATGGTGCCGTCCGGTTTAGTCATCAAACCTCGCATACCGGCTAACTGACGCATCTGTGCGGGTGAACCCCGAGCGCCTGAGTCTGCCATCATATACACCGGATTAAATGACTCTTGCGATACGATCGTGCCATCAGCCGCTTTTACATTCTCAGTGGCTAATTTTTCCATCATCGCTTTAGCCACTTGGTCATTCGTACGCGACCAAATATCAACCACCTTGTTGTAACGCTCGCCTTGTGTCACTAAACCCGATGCGTATTGAGCTTCGATTTCTTTTACTTCGGTTTCAGCACTTGAAATAATAGCGGCTTTACTTTCAGGAATAATCAAATCTTCTATCCCAACAGAAATACCGGCACGTGTGGCATAACCAAAGCCGGTATACATCAATTTATCAGCGAAAATAACCGTCGCTTTCAATCCTAAACGTCGATAACATTCGTTGATAAGACTTAATATCGCTTTTTTATTCAGCGTTTTATTAATTAAAGCAAAAGGTAAACCATCAGGTAGTGTTTCACGTAACAAAGCTCTACCAACAGTCGTATCGACCCGCTTAACCGATTCGTTACGTTCACCTTTCGCATCGAATAGTACTTCCGTTATTCTAACTTTAATCTTGGCGTGTAAATCTGCATAACCTGCATCATACAACTGACGTACATCGTTAATATCGGCACAAACTAAACCTTCTCCTTTGGCATTAATTTTGTCGCGTGTTAAATAATAAAGTCCTAAAACCACATCCTGAGTCGGAAGGATAATGGGCTCACCGTTCGCTGGGGATAAAATGTTGTTAGTTGACATCATCAACGTTCGCGCTTCTAACTGTGCTTCGATAGTAAGCGGAACATGCACTGCCATTTGATCACCATCAAAGTCTGCGTTATAAGCCGTACAGACTAAAGGATGTAATTGGATGGCTTTCCCTTCAACTAAAATAGGTTCAAATGCCTGAATACCTAAACGATGCAGTGTCGGTGCTCGGTTTAATAAGACGGGGTGTTCACGGATCACATCTTCGAGTATATCCCAAACTTCTGGTGACTCATTTTCTACCATTTTCTTAGCGGCTTTAATCGTAGATGCTAAACCACGGAATTGTAATTTACTTAAAATAAAAGGCTTAAATAACTCTAAAGCCATTTTTTTCGGTAAACCACATTGATGTAATTTTAAAGTAGGACCTACGACGATAACCGAACGACCTGAATAATCGACACGTTTACCCAGTAAGTTTTGTCTAAATCGACCTTGCTTACCCTTGATCATATCCGCCAAAGATTTTAATGGTCGTTTATTACTACCGGTAATCGCACGGCCACGTCGACCATTATCTAATAAGGCATCAACTGATTCTTGCAGCATACGTTTTTCGTTACGCACAATAATATCCGGTGCGTTCAGATCTAATAAACGCTTTAGACGGTTATTACGATTGATCACACGACGATAAAGATCATTGAGATCCGACGTTGCAAAGCGTCCTCCATCTAAAGGGACTAGAGGGCGTAAATCAGGTGGTAATACCGGTAATACGGTTAAAACCATCCATTCCGGTTTATTGCCCGATTGATCAAATCCTTCCAGCAACTTTAAACGTTTAGAAAATTTTTTTAATTTGGTTTCTGAACTGGTATTAGGAATTTCTTCACGCAAAGTATTAATTTCTTCTTTCAAATCCAAAGTAATCAATAATTGCTGTATGGCTTCGGCACCCATACGTGCATCAAATTCGTCACCATGTTCCTCGATAGCCTCTAAGTATTGCTCATCCGTTAAAAGTTGACCCCGTTCCAATGTCGTCATACCGGGCTCTATGACCACAAATGCTTCAAAATACAGAACGCGTTCTATATCGCGTAAGGTCATATCGAGTAATAAGCCAATACGTGAAGGTAAAGACTTTAAAAACCAAATATGGGCGACTGGACTGGCTAATTCGACATGACCCATACGCTCACGTCGTACTTTCGTCAATGCCACTTCGACACCACATTTTTCACAAATCACGCCGCGATGTTTAAGCCGCTTGTACTTACCACATAAACACTCATAATCTTTAATCGGTCCAAAGATTTTTGCACAAAACAATCCGTCTCTTTCCGGTTTGAAAGTACGGTAATTAATGGTCTCTGGTTTTTTGACTTCTCCATAAGACCAGGTGCGAATCATTTCCGGCGATGCTAACGAAATACGAATATTATCAAACTCATCTAAATAATCTTCTTGCTTTAGTATCCCTAATAAATCTGACATCAACGGTTTATCCGTAAGTGCCTTAATTCTTTCGTTGTTTGAGTTCGACTCGATTGCTTCCGCCATGCTTGCCAAGCTTTCTTGAGCGGGCTCCGACTTCACTTGATCGGAAGGTGCTGGCGTGGCTGCTTTAGCCCTTTCGGATGCAGTCGTCGTCGCATGCTCTAGCTCTGACTTTATAGTGTCTGCTTTTGGTTTAGTAGCCAAGGTGTTACTCTCCACTTCAGATTAATCTTTGGTTTCTAATTCTGCATTAATTGCCAAGGAGCGTATTTCCTTGACTAATACGTTAAATGATTCAGGCATACCCGCTTCCATTTGATGGTCGCCATCAACAATGTTTTTGTACATCTTCGTTCGGCCGGCAACATCATCCGATTTGACGGTTAACATCTCTTGTAAAGTATAAGCTGCTCCATAAGCTTCCAATGCCCAAACCTCCATTTCACCAAATCGCTGACCACCAAATTGCGCTTTACCACCTAACGGTTGTTGAGTGACTAAACTATAAGAACCGGTAGAACGTGCATGCATCTTATCGTCAACTAAATGATTCAATTTAAGCATGTACATATAACCAATCGTAACAGGCCGTTCAAAACGTTCGCCGGTTCTACCATCATAGAGCGTAGTTTGTCCTGATTCTGGTAAATCGGCTAAACGTAACATGCGTTTAATTTCGGCTTCGATCACACCATCAAAAACAGGGGTCGCCATAGGCACACCATTACGTAAATTTTGCGCCAGCTCCACAACAGACTCATCCGATAATTTGTCTAAATCTACTTTTTGTGCTGTTTCCTTAGTATCGTTGTAAATAGATCCTAAAAAGTGTTTAATTTCTTTAATATTCTTTCGTGCATCCAGCATGCTAGCAATTTTAATACCTAAACCTTTTGCTGCCCAACCTAAATGCGTTTCGAGCACCTGACCCACGTTCATACGTGATGGCACACCTAAAGGATTAAGAACAATATCAACCGGCGTACCATCTTCCATGTAAGGCATATCTTCGACAGGAATAATGGTAGAAATAACTCCTTTATTACCATGCCGACCGGCCATCTTGTCACCTGGCTGAATACAACGCTTGATGGCTAAATGCACTTTAACAATTTTGAGTATGCCGGGTGCCAAATCATCACCTTGGGTTAGCTTTTTTCGTTTATTTTCAAACTTTTCATCTAAGGCAAGACGTGCTGCTTCTAACTGTTTAGCAACGGCTTCCAATTGCTGATTAGCCGCTTCATCACGTAAGCTGACAGAAAACCATTGATCTTTTGACAGATTTTGCAAATATTCTAATGAAATTTTACTGCCTGATTTTAATTTATTCGGCCCACTGCTAGCTGTCGCACCCACCAATAAAGTTTCTAATCGCTGATAACAATCATTTTCTAAAATTCTAAATTCGTCATATAAATCTTTTTTAATTTTATCTAAAGCTGTTTCTTCAATACTTAACGCGCGTTTATCTTTTTCTAAACCATCTCGCGTAAATACTTGAACATCAATGACCGTACCACGCATTCCTGAAGGAACACGTAGCGAACTGTCTTTTACATCCGACGCTTTTTCGCCAAAAATAGCGCGTAATAGTTTTTCTTCGGGCGTTAATTGTGTTTCACCTTTCGGCGTCACTTTTCCAACCAATATGTCACCCGCCTCTACCCAAGCACCTAAATGGACAATACCCGACTCATCTAACTTAGAAAGTGCACTTTCCCCGACATTGGGAATGTCGGATGACACTTCTTCGGTTCCTAACTTAGTGTCTCGTGCAATACAGGTTAATTCTTCGATATGTATCGTAGTAAAACGATCTTCAGAAACAACACGCTCTGAAATTAAAATAGAATCTTCAAAGTTATAACCATTCCATGGCATAAAGGCGACAAGCAAATTACGTCCTAAAGCTAATTCACCTAAGTCAGTAGATGGGCCATCCGCCATCACATCCCCTTTTTTAATCTGATCGCCTTTCTTTACTAAAGGTCGTTGATTAATACAAGTATTTTGATTAGAGCGGGTATATTTTGTTAGATTGTAAATATCAACACCTGCTGTACCAGCCGTCGCTTCTTCATCGTCAACACGCACGACAATACGACCTGCATCAACTGAATCAATAAAACCGCCCCGTTTAGCCACCACTACCACACCCGAGTCAACCGCTACTTTGCGCTCCATACCCGTACCCACTAAAGGTTTTTCTGTGCGCAAGGTAGGTACCGCTTGGCGTTGCATGTTCGAGCCCATCAACGCACGGTTTGCATCGTCATGCTCTAAGAAAGGAATCAAAGAGGCCGCCACCGAAACAACTTGAGCAGGCGAAATATCCATGTAATTGACTTTATCCGCTGTCGTCAGCATCGACTCATTACGATGCCGGCAAGGAATTAAGTCATCGATCAACTTACCATGACCATCAAGTCGTGTGTTAGCCTGCGCAATAACATATTTACCTTCTTCAATGGCAGATAAATATTGAATCTCTTTGGTTACTTTGCCATTTTCAACTTTACGGTATGGTGTCTCGAGAAATCCATAATGGTTAGTTCGAGCATACACCGCCAAGGAATTGATCAAACCAATATTAGGACCTTCAGGCGTTTCAATCGGGCAAACACGGCCATAATGGGTTGGATGCACGTCTCGAACTTCAAAACCAGCTCGCTCACGTGTTAGACCACCGGGCCCTAAGGCAGAAACCCGACGCTTATGCGTAATTTCGGAAAGAGGATTCACTTGATCCATGAACTGCGATAGCTGACTGGATCCAAAAAATTCTTTGATAGCCGCTGAAATAGGTTTAGCGTTAATCAAATCTTGTGGCATTAAGTTTTCAGACTCAGCCACACTTAAGCGATCTCTGACTGCTCGTTCAACACGCACTAAACCAATACGGAATTGATTCTCGGCCATTTCACCGACACTACGTACACGACGATTGCCTAAATGATCGATATCATCCACATCACCTTTACCATTGCGTATTTCGATCAATGCACGCAATACAGCCACAATATCATCTTTGGTCAAGGTGCCTGGCCCGGTAATTTCTTCTCGACCTAAACGTCGATTAAATTTCATCCGTCCTACGGCAGATAAATCGTAACGATCCAAAACAAAAAACAAATTTTTAAACAAGGCTTCCGCCGCCTCTTTAGTTGGTGGCTCCCCTGGACGCATCATGCGGTAAATTTCAACTAATGCTTCTTGCTGACTATGACTTGGATCAATACGTAAAGTTGTCGAAATATAAGCACCTGAATCCAAGTCGTTGGTATATAAGGTTTCTACTTTTTCTACTTGTGCTTCTATCAATTTTTTGACTATGTCTGCAGTTAATTCTGTATTTGCCTCAAATAGAATCTCACCCGTTTCTGCATTAATAATAGGCTTAGCCAGTGTTTTTCCTATCAAATAACCAATCGGTAACTCTAATTGTTTAATCTTAGCTTTTTCAATTTCACGGATCTGTCTAACTGCAATACGCCGACCTTGCTCAATAATGATTTTGCCTGCTTCGTCTTTAATATCAAAGCTCGCAATTTCACCACGCAAACGTTCAGGCACTAAATCTAAAACTGCATTTTCACCTTTTAAATGAAAAACATTATTACTAAAAAATAACTCTAATATTTCTTCTGAGGTATATCCTAAGGCGCGTAAAAGTATGGTAGCCGCTAATTTACGTCGTCTATCAATACGAACAAATAAATTATCTTTAGGATCAAATTCAAAATCTAACCACGAACCACGATAAGGAATAATTCGCGCTGCATACAACAATTTACCCGAAGAATGGGTTTTGCCTTTATCGTGCTCGAAAAATACACCGGGTGAACGATGTAACTGCGAAACAACTACTCGATCGGTTCCATTAATTACAAAACTTCCTGTGTCTGTCATCAATGGTAACTCACCCATGTACACTTCTTGCTCTTTAATATACTTGATCTTGGTTGAGCCTGGCGCTGCCTCTTTATCATAAATGATCAGACGCATTTTAACACGTAAAGGAGCACCATACGTTAAACCACGTGCTTGACATTCTTTAACATCAAAAGGAGGTTGCCCTATTCGGTAAGTAATATATTCCAGTGTGGCTTCACCACCCGAATAAGAAGAAATAGGAAATATAGATTTAAAAGCCGCATTAAGCCCTACATCTTCCAGCGCATCTGGTGAGGTATCTACTTGTAAAAATCGTTGATAAGACTCAATTTGCGTCGCTAATAAATAGGGCGCTTCCATTATGGTTGCTTGTTTACCAAAATTTTTGCGAATACGTTTTTTTTCAGTAAACGAATAAGGGGTTTTTGTTTGCTCAGTTGCTGGGGATGTCCGAATTACCATCTAAAGTTCACCTAGTTAGAGAACAGAATAAATAAAGAAAAATCGTGCCCATTATAGCTGGGCTTATGTTAGTGTTGGCTATCAGTAACGCTTTAAAGCCTATTTTTTAACTACTCTTCGCACTTGAATTTTTTTCTGCGTTGCCGCTCAACTCGCAATCCTCATGTATACCACAATACATTCCGACTGCTTCGTTTTCGAGGCGCCTTGCCAAAAACCCCATTGCTGTGAGCATAAAACTTCAATCTCGTTCTAAGTCCCTTTTTAGCCTACGTCCTTACGATTAACATCGTTTTAAACCTGAATTTTATAAATTGTGCTGTGTATTCAAAAATTAAACCGACAGCGTACTTAAAAACTAGTTTCATAACACAAAGAATGCCCAGTATAAATCTGAGCATTCTTTACTGTTATAAGACTTATTTCATTTCGCCTGTAGCACCTGCTTCTTTAAGCTTAGCAATAAGCGCTTCAGCATCTGCTTTCGATAAACCTTCTTTAATGACCGCTTTAGGTGCTGATTCAACTAAATCTTTAGCTTCTTTTAAGCCAAGACCCGTCGCTTCGCGCACTGTTTTAATCACATTAATTTTATTAGCACCCACTTCTTTCAATTCCACATTGAATTCGGTTTTTTCTTCAACCACTGCGGCAGCGGCACCTGGTGTTGCTGATACGGCGACTGTCGCTGCGGCTGCAGAAACACCAAATTTTTCTTCCATATTCTTAATCAGATCAACAACTTCCATGACGCTCATGTTAGAAATTGCATCTAATACATTTTCTTTTGCTTTAGCATTCATATTAATCACTCCAAAAAAATAACTTTAATTAAAACACCATTACGCGGCGGCTTGCTGCTTGTCACGTATAGCAGCCAACGTACGTACTAATTTAGCCTGTGGCTCAGCGAGTGTACGCACTAACTTAGTCATTGGTGCTTTCATAACTGCCATCAATGTCGCAATGGCTTCGTCACGGGTTGGAAGGTTCGCGAGTTTTTCGAGCTCATTCACCGCTAATAATTGACCATCGAAGGCGACTGCCTTAACGATCAATTTTTTATTTTGCTTGATAAATGCTCGAATAAGCCGCGCTGCCGCACCGGGCTCTTGTTGGGAAAATGCTAAAAGCAAAGGCCCTACCAGCGTATCTTGTAAACACGCAAAGCCTGTACCCTCTAAAGCACGTCGCGCCAAGGTATTACGCACGACACGTAAATACACTCCAGAGCTGCGCGCTTGCAATCGTAATTGACTCATTTCCCCGACGCTTAAACCACGATATTCAGCAGTGACTGCTGATAACGCATTTTTTGCAACCTCTCCAACTTCCGCAACAATGGCCTGTTTATCTTCAAGTCTTAATGTCACGTTGGTTTTCTCCTCATATATTATTTCAACCATCGAGTATTACTGGGTGATGGTTGAAGGCTCGGTGGCCATAAAGGTTCACCGTCTGCGTAGGTAAAAAAATTAAGCATCAAATTAATAAGAAGAAATAAATCTATCTTTGGTTAATGATGATGCGCCTACGGTCTCCGACAGTTAGAGGGAAAGCCCTTTAACTGCGAATTCATTCCCGCTACTTATATCAAGCGGGGGTAGCTCTTCTATCCTAAATACGCTAAATAGTCAAGATATAAACCACTTATTTAGGTTATTCCGTATCTACACAAATAGAGCAACGTGCCTCATTAACTTGCTTCTAGCGATGCTAAATTAATTAATAAACCAGGCCCCATGGTACTAGATAGACTTAACTTCTTTAGATAAATCCCTTTAGCAGTAGCAGGTTTGGCTTTTTTAACCGCCCCTACCAGTACCTCTAAATTCTGCAATAATTGCTGAGGCTCAAAACTTAACTTACCAATCGTACAGTGAATTATTCCGCCTTTATCAGCACGATAACGCACTTGACCCGATTTTGCGTTGGCGACTGCTGTATTGACATCCATCGTTACTGTGCCTAATTTAGGATTAGGCATCAAGCCTCTAGGTCCTAATATCTGGCCAAGTTGACCCACTAAGCGCATAGCATCCGGTGTTGCAATAAGCACATCAAAGTCTAAGTTACCGGCTTTAATGGTTTCAGCTAAATCCTCAAAACCGACGATATCAGCGCCTGCTGCCTTCGCTGCTTCGGCATTGGCTGCCTGGGCAAACACAGCAACACGCAACGTTTTACCTATTCCGTGTGGCAATACAACCGCACCACGAACGGTCTGATCCGATTTACGTGGATCAACACCTAGATTGATGCTGACATCAACACTTTGATTGAACTTAACTGGAAATTCTTTAAGTAAGGTGACGGCTTCTACCACTGTATATACCTTCCCAGGTAGCAGCTTTTCTTTAATCAAACGAAAACGTTTACTTAATTTAGCCATTTTATACTTCCCCTTCAACTTCAATGCCCATATTACGCGCTGTGCCAGCTATTGTACGCATAGCACCTGCTAAATCACCTGCGGTTAGATCAGGCATTTTAACCGTTGCAATCTCAGCGAGTTGTTTACGAGTAATTTTACCGACTTTATTTTTATTGGGAATACTACTCCCTTTGCTGATGCCCGCTGCCTTCATTATTAAATAGGAAGCAGGAGGGGTTTTTATAATAAAGGTAAAGCTACGATCCGTGTGCACCGTAATCACTACCGGCATCGGCATCCCTTTTTCTACACTTTGGGTACGCGCATTAAAGGCCTTACAGAATTCCATAATATTCACCCCTTGTTGTCCCAAAGCAGGACCAATAGGTGGCGCAGGATTAGCCTCGCCGGCTTTTACCTGTAACCTCACATAAGCTTGTATTTTCTTTGCCATTTTTTACCTCCGGGTTCTAACGCTTAGCTATGACTAAGCTTCCCATTGATGGATTGACGTTAAATATCGCTTTTTTGGCGGTGCTTTGTTGCTAGCTTTATCTGTGATACTCATTGACATCAATGGTCAACTCCGTTCCTAGAAAAGCTAACGCCTCGCTCTCCATCCAAAATCCTCTTTTTTTAACATCAGTCCATATGATTTAATTTTTCTTTCTTTACTTTTAGTAAAGGGCTCTACAATGTATCAAGCTTTTTTAACTTGACCAAACTCTAATTCAACCGGCGTGGAACGGCCAAAAATAATGACTGAAACACGCATGCGGTTTTTCTCATAATTTACTTCTTCGACCTCACCATTAAAGTCAGCGAAAGGTCCATCCACAACACGCACCACTTCACCTACTTCAAATAAGACTTTAGGCCGGGGTTTGTCTACACCTTCCTGCATACGCTGTAAAATCTTATCAACTTCTCGACTGCTTAGAGGCACTGGTTTATCACTTGTTCCACCAATAAATTTAATTACACCCGGTGTTTTCTGAACCAGATACCAGCTATCTTCGTCCATATCCATTTCAACTAAAACGTAGCCTGGGTAAAACTTACGTGCCGTTTTACGCTTACGGCCTTGGCGTATTTCGACGACTTCTTCCGTCGGAACAATAATTTGACCAAATTTACCAGCCAAACCTTGTTGCTTAATTCGTTCATTTAACGCATCTAAAACCTTGCGTTCATAACCTGAACGTGCTTGGACGACATACCATTGCATAGATCCATGTAGAGTCTTTTGTTCTGTTGCAGATGACTTTTCATTAGTTGAAACAGGATCGTTCGATGATTGTTCTGAAACACCGGAATGAAGTTCTGATTTTTTTTCTGCCATATTCGTTAACTATCCTCTTCATTTACGCTGTTAAAAAAGAAACTGCCCATAATAAGAGTGTATCTATGCCCCATAAAAACAAACCCGCTACTATAACCATCGCCATAACGATCAAAGTAGTACGGACCGTTTCTTCTCGTGTTGGCCAAACTACTTTGCGTAACTCAGCACGTGAAGCTTGCGCAAACGCCCAAAATCGCCGCCCTAGTGCGGTATAAAAAAATAATGATGTCAGTATAAGAGCAGCTATTATCCACCCTATCAAGCGAATAGCAATGGCCTGATGAGAAAAATAATTATTGGCATAAACAGCTAATAGGATAATAATTCCCATTATTATCCAGAGTATCCACTCTCTTCTAGTTACCTTGCTTTCAACCTTTGCGTTCTTCATTTCACCTATTTCTATATTTTCTACAAAACTGAGTCATTTGATTTTGTTCTCACGCCCAGTTTATGCACCCCTCGACGTCAAATACACTAGTTAAACCTTAGCAAACCTAGGTTTATGGCAGGCCAGGAGGGAATCGAACCCCCAACCTGCGGTTTTGGAGACCGCCGCTCTGCCTATTGAGCTACTGGCCTAATTCTACTCATCTTAACAAATCTTCGTCTTTTGTTTGACTTCGTTGTTGAATTGTCTTTTCCGATGCTCATGTACTGCGTGTACACTCCGCTTCTCAAAAACAATCGCCTAGAAATCAAACAAAATACTCGATTCTATGCTTCTGTAATTAATTTACTATAAAAAAATCTAAACCATCATGGAGCCCACAACCGGGATCGAACCGGTGACCTCTTCCTTACCAAGGAAGTGCTCTACCACTGAGCCATGTGGGCCTGCACGCATTATACTCTTTCACACTTGAATTTTTATCTGTTGGCACTCATGCTGCATTGCTTTCTGGAGCGGGTGATGGGAATCGAACCCACATAGCCAGCTTGGAAGGCTGGAATTCTAACCGTTGAACTACACCCGCAAATTTAATATCTAAAAATTAACTGGTGGAGGGGGAAGGATTCGAACCTTCGAAGGCTGAGCCGGCAGATTTACAGTCTGCTCCCTTTGGCCACTCGGGAACCCCTCCTCAAAATTGAGGGGCTATTTTGCGAAAGTCAAGGCTGGATGTCAACCACTATTCTCATTACAATACATAAATATTTTTTTGTATACTCTTCACACTTGATTTTTTTCTGTGCACCATTCAACTCAGAATTCTCAGGTATAATATTGTATACACATAAATTGCTGCATGGTTGCGGCATCTTCTCAAAAATCCAATTGCTGTGAGTATCTATTTATCATGCATTTTCAAATGAACATTTATTCTGCTACGGTGACACTTTTTTTAGTCATGGATCCGCTGGGAAATATTCCAGTTTTCTTATCATTACTCAAACAAGTTGATCCCAACCGACGCACTAAAATTATTTTGCGTGAAAGTTTAATTGCATTTGCTATCCTGACACTTTTTTTATTTTGTGGAAAACCAATTTTAGATAGCTTACATATTAGTGAAGAAGCATTAGGGATTGCGGGCGGAATTATTTTATTTCTTATTGCCATTAAAATGTTGTTCCCTATGAGCCAAAATAAATTAGCTGATCAAACTCAAGGAGAACCTTTTATTGTTCCTATGGCCATTCCGCTGCTCGCTGGGCCTTCTGCCATGACTACCGTCATCTTGTTCGCCAGTCAAGCACCTCATCAAATGGGCGAATGGTTTGCGGCCTTAGCGGCCGCTTCATTGATAGCGACACTATTACTTTTAATTGCTGTACCTTTACAAAAATTATTGGGTATCAAAGTAATTGCTGCATTAGAACGTTTAATGGGAATGATATTAACCACTATTGCCGTACAGATGTTTTTAACCGGCTTAGGAACCTACCTCAGTGCTCTTCGCACTTGAATTTTTTCTGCGTTCGCGCTCAAGTCACAATCCTCATGGTTATTGTATAAACCAGATTCTTGCATGGACGCGGCACTTGCCAAAAATCTAATTGCTGTGAGTATCTTTGATTAATATGCTTTTAATTTTGCTGAACAGTATTCGCTAACAATACTTTTTTTAATATGCTTAGCGCTTTATCTAACTGTTGTTTGCTAATGACTAAAGGCGGCGCTAAGCGAATAACGGTATCGTGGGTTTCATAGCTTAATAAACCTTGCTCTAATAACTGTAAAACAATATCACGCCCTTTTGCATAGCGTCCATCCAGTTCGACACCTATGAATAAACCTTTACCACGAATTTCTTTGATTAACGGTGATGATATTTTCAATAGGTTTTGATATAAATAATCCCCTAACTCTGCTGAACGTTGGATTAGGCTTTCATCAAATAGTATGTTTAAAGCTTCTAATGCGACTGTTGCCGCTAAAGGATTACCACCAAAAGTGCTGCCATGATCACCCGGTGTAAAAACATGCATGATATCACGACGACTTAAAAACAATGAAACTGGCAACAAACCACCGCCTAATGCTTTACCTAGAATTAAACCATCGGGTTTAACGTTTTCATGTTCATAGGCCAAAAATCGACCGGTTCTCCCTAAACCGGTTTGTATTTCATCCAAAATAAGCAAAACATTATTTTTCCGACAAATTTTTTCAATAGCTTGTAAATATCCTTGGGGAGGCACAACAATACCTCGCTCACCTTGGATAGGCTCGACTAAAAAAGCAGCCGTATTTGGGGTAATTGCAGCCGACAAAGCAGCTGCGTCACCATATTCTATGGTTTTGAATCCTGGCGCAAACGGACCAAAACCGAATTGATACTGAGGCTTTGATGACATGCCTACCACTGTCGTCGTACGGCCATGAAAGTTACCTCGGCAAACAATAATTTCAGCTTGGTTTTCTGATACTTTTTTTATAGTATAAGCCCATTTTCTAGCGGCTTTGATCGCGGTTTCTACCGCTTCAACACCCGTGTTCATGGGTAAAGCACACTCCATTTGAGTTAAATCGCAGATACGCTTTAAAAAAGCTCCCAGCCTATCACTATAAAAAGCGCGAGAACAAATGGCTAAGCGTTGTGCCTGCTGCGTTAAAACACTCACTAAACGAGGATGACTATGCCCATGGCTCACTGCTGAATAAGCACTCATCATATCGATATAACGTTTACCAGAAATATCCCAAAGTTCAGCACCTAAACCATGACTCAGCACCACGGGTAAAGGGTCATAATTGGCCGCGCCATAACGTTGCTCAAGCTCGATAGGATTATTAAGCCTTAGATCATTAGCAAAGGTTGGCTGTTGATCGGCTAAAACGGGTTGCTTACTCATTTAGTTTAAACTCCAAAAATACTCAGCAATATTTCTTTAATTAATCTTTCCGTTTTGTGATTCTGATCATGATAAGGGTTGTACTCAACTACTTCAACTCCAATAAGTAATGATTCTTGGCGTAATTGAGTCAGTGCTTGACATAAATTCTTTCCTGAAATACCGTTAGCTTCTGGCACGCCCACACCGGGCGCATCGAAAGGATCAATCCCATCTAAATCCAAACTAACACCAAATCTTAAACAATTTTTTTTAACATAGGCTATCGCTTCGGCAAATACCGTCTCCAACCCCCGTTTCTCAATCACTTCCATGTTATAAATGCGTACACCTAAACGCTCTAATAATTTCTCTTCTTCCGCTTCAAAGCTACGAATACCGATTAAAACCAAATGTTTCGGATCTATTTTAGGATAAGGTATTGAGATGTGTGTTAGCGATGTGTCACCATAACCCAGTAGAACTGCTAGTGGCATACCATGAATGTTACCTGTGGAAGTCGTTTCAAAGGTATGACTATCCATATGCGCATCAATCCAAATCAATCCCAAATTGCTTTGTTGTTGTTTTTCCAGTGCAGCTACCACGCCACTCCAAGTTCCTATCGCACAGGAATGGTCGCCCCCAAATACAACAAAACGTTTATTTTGTTGGGTTAAATCAAAAGTTATGGTAGATAATTCGGTATTGAGCTCTACTACGCGCTGCAATCTACTGTTTTTATTGCCACTCCGCGGCACTAACATAGCTTGCCAATGACTTGGTAAATGTTGTTCGGATAGTTGTTGCTCTAAGGCATGATTTTGCAGTTGTAACGGACCTTCTGCACAACCTACGTCATTCGCGGCCATACCGGATGCATACCCAATTAGGGATAGTGATGTTGTCATAGTATTTTAAACCTCTTGTTTTTATTGTTGATTCAAACATTTCTCGACAAAAATAAAAATAAGCATCGATAAGATTAAGCCAATCATTTAAAGAACTTTACCATTACCCTTATCTATAAAATTTATAACTTAATCTATTGTTTTTAGCAATATAGATTTTGTAAAGAAACTGGAAGCTTTCAAGCTTATTTTTTCAATGTAAACTTGATATATCTGAAAAGACGACTAACAATAGATCTATGCAACCCCTTGCTCCACTTATTAAAGATCTTGCTGTCATACTAGGCGTAGCTAGTTTAGTCACGCTTTTATTTCAAAAAATAAGACAACCCGTCGTATTGGGCTATCTATTATCCGGCATTATTGTCGGCCCTCATGTTCCTCCCTATGACCTGGTTACCGATGTGCCCAGTTTGCACACGCTATCTGAATTAGGTGTTATCTTTTTGATGTTTTCATTGGGTTTAGATTTTAGTTTTCATAAACTTAAACGAGTCGGAACACCGGCTATCATTACTGGTTTATTTGAAGTACTGATAGTTTTATTGATTGGTTTTTTATTAGGCAAAATTTTAGGTTGGTCTATTTACGATTGTATTTTTTTAGGTGCCGCACTTTCCATCTCATCCACCACTATCATCATCAAAGCCATGGAAGAATTGGGTTTAAAAAACAAACACTTTGCTGAATTGGTATTTGGCGTGTTGATAGTTGAGGACCTGTTAGCCATTTTATTGCTTGCCGGGCTCTCTATTGTAGTCGGTACACACGCAATTATTTCTGCCACACTCGCAGACTCAGCAATTAAGCTTTTTATAGTTGTCGGTAGTTGGTTTTTGATCGGTTACTTTTTAATTCCCACTTTGATTCGAAAATTAGTCGATGTTGCCAATCAAGAAACCTTAACTATCGTCTCCGTCGCTTTATGTTTAATATTAGTTTGTATTGCTGCCTACTTTGGTTATTCCACCGCTTTAGGTGCCTTTATTATGGGTTCTATTTTAGCTGAAACAGATTTAATTCAGTTTATTGAACAATATATGCGACCTATCCGTGATATTTTTGCGGCAGTATTTTTCATTTCGGTGGGAATGCTTATCGATCCGAGTATCATCATGCAAAATATTTGGATAGTCGTACTAATTTCCATCATCACTATTATTGCTAAAATTTTTGCTACTGGCACCGGTGCTTTAGCGGCAGGACAAAGTTTAACCACTTCGGTACGCACAGGTTTTAGTATGGCGCAAATTGGTGAGTTTTCTTTTATTATCGCCGGATTAGGACTGACATTACAGGTAACCCGCCCGGCTCTCTTCCCGATTATCATTGCCGTATCGGCTGTTACGACCTTTACGACACCCTATCTCATCATGTCTTCGGCTCCTCTAAGTAAACTTTTAGAAAAAAATCTTCCTATGCACGCAAAAGAACTATTAAGCCATTACACCATACTCATTCATCGCTACCTAAGACTGAAGAAAAAACGTGTTATGTATAGCCAATATATCACGCGTTTATTGATTAATAGTGTCATGGTAGCGATCATTTTTAGCTTGAGTGAAAAATGGATATTTCCAAAAATCAGCGAATGGATTATAAAAACCTACTGGGTCAATACGTTAAGTTGTCTCGTCGCCTTATTATTAGCTTCACCGTTTATCTGGGGCATGATCTTTGCCTATCGCGCATTCCCGCATCGACGTCATACTGCAATTAAACCTATCATCGCCTTAGGATGGATCTTTACTTTAACTGTCATTACCACTTTGGCAATTACCTATTTTCATACTTGGTCTATTATTTTACTGCTAATCATTATTGCGTTTACTTTATTTAGTTTATTGCATAAACCACTGCAAAAATTTTATCCTTGGCTAGAAAAAAGATTTCTAGCCAATATCAAAACACCCAGCATTCAAGAAACTTCTAAAGATGAATTAACTGCTTGGGGTATTAATTTAAAAGGCACTAACATTCAGAATAATTATTATTTTATCAATAAAACTTTACAAGAATTGAATCTTGCTCAGCAATTTGGCATACATGTCATTGCGCTTTATCGTGGCCCTAAAATTATCCTTACTCCAGCACACCATGAAAAAATCAGGCTTTATGATAAGCTGTTTATTTTAGGTAGTGACGAACAAATCGATACGTTTAGTCAGTTATTACAAATTACTACCTATCAAGAAGAACTAGAACTATACAATTACCTTGAGTTAAAAACTTTTTTACTCGATAAAACTCATCCTTTCATCGGCCTTAGCATTGCTGAAGCCATGCAAAAAAATCATATCGACGGAATAGTGTTAGGTATGGAACGCAAAGGGGTAAGAAAAATTAATCCCAGTAAAAATATTATTCTACATAAAGAAGATTTATTGATCGTGTTAGTTTATAAAGCGTCGACTTAAATGACCCTTGTTGGCTTCTAAAAAATTTCCTTAACCCTTTGCTAGTGAGATCAGATAAGTTTCTTGTCTGGTAAACATGGCCATGCTCTCCTCGAGATAGCGTATCGGTTTGCTTGAGGTACAAAAAGCCTGCGTTATGCTAGCATAAGCAATTTAAGCGACTATGAGATAATCTTGATAAGATGCATGCCTAGGGGAAGTCCGTTCTTAGTATAATCCTTTGAACAAAAAATCTCCTACCCAAATCCAGTGACCTAAAATAACCCTTTAACAACACATTAAGAGGAAGATCATCATTATTAAGCAGTTTTTTCATCGGTTATTCCCAAAAAAAATAGCTCATCCACCGGCCAAAATTATTCCTAGGGCTGAACATACTATTTCCCGCAAGGATATTAGTCATAATGCGCTAAAGGTTCTATACCGACTCAATCAACATAAATACAGTGCCTATTTAGTGGGTGGATGTTTACGTGATATTTTACTGAATCAAAAACCTAAGGACTTTGACATTGTCACCAATGCCAGTCCTGAAAATATCAAAAAACTTTTTCGCAATTGCTTATTGATTGGCAGACGTTTTCGTCTCGCGCATATACGCTTTGGCCGAGAAATCCTTGAAGTCAGCACCTTTCGAGCCCAAAGCAAAAAAAAATCCTTTAAACATCGTAAGATTGCAACGCATGGCATGTTATTACGCGATAATGTCTACGGAACTATCGAAGAAGATGTTTGGCGGCGAGATTTTACTATGAATGCCCTCTACTACAACATCGCTGATTTTTCTTTAGTCGATTACTGTGGTGGACTCGCCGATATACAAAATAAAATAGTACGCATTATTGGCGAACCCCGGCTGCGTTATCAAGAAGATCCCGTTCGGCTATTACGGGCTATTCGCTTTGCTGGGAAATTAGATTTCCAATTAGATGCAGCCACAGCAGAACCGATACAAGAACTGGCTCCTCTACTTCGGCATGTACCCCCAGCCCGTTTATTTGAAGAAGTCCTTAAACTTTTTCATCATGGCCAAGCTTTAAAAAACTATCAATTACTTCAACAATATCACTTAATCAATGAATTATTTCCTCGACCCGAGCAAGATGAGTTTGACGACACCACCGACAGACTTCTAGAACTGGCCTGTAAAAATACCGATAAACGTATCCAACAAGGGAAAACCGTTTCACCGGCATTTTTATTTGCTGTGTTTTTATGGCCCACCGTACAAACCAAAGCTCAACAACTTATTGCACAACATACACCAACATTTATTGCCTATCAGCATGCAGTAAGCTACGCACTGAGTAAACAGCAAAAACTGATTACCATCCCACGTCGTTATAGTACCACCATTCGAGAAATTTGGGATTTACAACATCGATTATTACAACGCCGCCCTTTTATGCTGCACCGTTTAATGAACCATCCACGCTTTCGTGCCGCTTATGATTTTTTATTGTTGCGTGCCAAAATGAAGGAAATTGATGTCGAAATAGCCCATTGGTGGACACGTTTTTTAGAAGCGGATGATGACACCAGAAAACAATTAATACAAGCCGCAACTCAAGCACCCCGAGGAGCCAAACGTCCCAGACGAGGAAGAACAATATGAATGGAATCGAATCCGGATTGACTCAGTCGGATAGCTGGAAAAACTTAAAACAACATTTTTTACAAATAAAAAAAACACCGCTCGCAGAATTATTTTTAAATGATCCATTACGCGTTAAAAAATTTAGCCTAACAGAAAAAAACTTATATTTTGATTATTCAAAAAATCCTATAGTTGAAAAAACACTGACTCTGTTAGTTCAATTGGCAAATAATGCCCATCTGAAACAACATATTAATAATTTATTTTCCGGAGCCTGCGTCAATACGACACAACAACTTCCAGCCTTACATACTGCATTACGGGACCCAAGAAAAAAAGGATTAATTGTGAATGGTGAAGATATTTTAGTCCAAATTCACGCCACCTTAAACAAAATGCAACGCGTCGTAGACCAAATTCATCAGCACCAATGGCATGGCTTTAGCGGAAAAAAAATAACCGATATCGTCAATTTAGGAATAGGCGGCTCAGATTTAGGACCCTTAATGGCCTTCCAGGCACTGAAACCCTTGCAACAAAACTCGCTACGTTTTCATTTTATTTCTCAAATCGATGAACGCACATTATCAAATTTATTAAAAAAAATAAACTTCGAAACTAGTTTATTTATTATTACCAGCAAATCTTTTAGCACCTGTGAAACTCTTTTAAATGCAACCACGCTAGTAAAGTTATTTCAAGAAAAGTTTACTTTCGCATCGATTAAACAACATTTTTTAGCCGTCACTTGTCAAATCGAAAAAGCTATCACTTTTGGTATCGATCCTGATCATGTATTTCCACTTTGGGATTGGGTTGGTGGCCGCTATTCATTATGGTCGGCTGTTGGGTTATCGATTGCCTTAGCCATCGGCATGCCAAATTTCCGCGAACTGCTCAATGGAGGTCATGCGATGGATCAACATTTTTTCCGTCAACCCTGGCTATCCAATATACCGGTTTTATTAGGTTTATTAAGTATCTGGCAAGTCAATTTTTTTCAATCTTCAGCTCATGCAATATTACCTTACGATAGTGGATTAAAATATTTTCCTGCTTATTTACAACAATTAGAGATGGAAAGTAATGGTAAATCCACACGTATCAATGGTGAGCCGGTAAATTATGCCACCTGTCCGATTATTTTTGGAGACATTGGTTTAAATGCTCAACATGCTTTTAATCAATTGTTTCATCAAGGGACTGCGCATTTTTCAGCTGATTTTATTTGCACTCTACGTGATCCCAAACTTAATATTCAGCATCATCAACACGTCATCGCCAGTGCTTTAAGTCAAAGTAAAGCTTTTATGGAAGGTTACTACAGCAATATTAGTTACAAAAATCTGCCTGGAAATCATGCTAATAATATGTTGGCGTTGAATGAACTTAATCCTTTTAGTTTAGGATTACTGATCGCGCTTTACGAACATAAAGTATTCGTGCAAAGTGTCATCTGGCAGATTAATCCCTTTGATCAATGGGGTGTTGAATTCGGCAAACAATTAAATAAAAAGATTTATCAAAGTTTAAATAACCCTAGCAACCAACAACTCACTGAACGTTTTGACTCTTCAACACAAGAGCTAATCGAACTCTATCAACAGATTAATAGCTAAGTTAAGTCATTTTTTTAGCTAATTCATCCAGCGCTCTATCGGATATATCTACTGCTCACGATGCTCTCACCCCAATACTCTCTTTATGCATATCGTTTCACATAACATTGTTATCATTATTTGCATTAGGCACACTGGATTAGCGCTGATATACTTAACATTTATACCTAATAGGTTAATGTAAATGGATGCTGCAGATTCCAAACCCTTTTCATCAGCAAAAGTTGAAGTTAAAAAGCGTAGTCGGCAAAAAGTAGCCTGGCCTGCCTATGAGCTGGCTTTTTTAGATCATGATTTTTTGCTGCATAAGTCACTCCGCTCAGTACGTTTACAATTGGAGTTATTGAAACCGGAGCTTTCCCAACAAAAATTAAAAATAGAGTCCACCATTGTCGTATTTGGTAGCGCGCGAGTGGTCGATCCTGAAGTAACCAAGCAACAATTAAAGCAAGTACAACAAAAATTAAAGCAATACCCCACTCGTATAGCGACCAGAAGAACAGAGAAATTGCTTAAAAATCAACTCGAAAAGGGTAAATATTACCAAGAAGCACAACGTTTTAGCCAAATAGTCTCTGAACGCTGCCAAAAAAATCGACGTCGCCATTTTGTCATTGTCACCGGCGGTGGTCCCGGTATCATGGAAGCAGCCAACCGTGGTGCACAGGATGTCAAAGCAAAAAGTATCGGTTTAAATATCGTGTTACCCCACGAGCAAACCCATAATCCTTATATTTCACCAGAACTCTGTTTTCAATTCCATTATTTTGCCATCCGAAAAATGCATTTTTTGATCCGTGCCAGAGCCTTAGTCTGCTTTCCCGGAGGCTACGGCACCTTAGATGAACTGTTCGAAGCTTTAACACTGTTACAAACCAAAAAAATCAAACCTATTCCTTTACTATTATTTGGCAAAAAATATTGGTCAAAATTAATCGATTTTAAATTTTTGCTTAGCGAAGGAATGATCGATGCCAAAGATCTAAAATTATTTCACTATGTTGAAAGTGCCGAACAAGCCTGGAAAATTATCGCTCAATTTTATAATTTACCGATGAAATAATTTTTTTAAATAATTCAAACTTCTAGCTTTTCTCCCATTTCTTTGGCTTATAGAACTAAATTAATTGTCTTCGCTTTTTAATATTAAGCTGTCGTAACCTTTCATTAAGAAAACCTTAAGAGTTTCTTAATGTTCATCACGTAGAATTAAATAAGTAAAAAATCTTTGTTAACAATAAGAATAATAATTCAATACAAGGAATAAAAAATGCCACTATCCGATCCCCCAGAAAGAGAAGAGTTAGATCAACAATCAAAAGAACTTCATCTGGCAGTCAATGAATTCGTCCAAGTAATACAAAATTATTTAGAAAAATCAAATCCAACGCAAAAGATAAGAGAAGAAAAAGAAAATTTCACTGAATCAACCATGTCAGAGGAAGTGAAAAAACAATTATCATCACCTATGCAGCACTATCTAAAAATAGTGTTTGATGACGATAAAAAAGATGGTATTTCTAATAACGATTTAATCATTGAAAAACTTAACTTGTTAGCGCAGCAAATTATTTCAAACTTAAATACCTTAAACCAATTTACAGCAAAAGAACAACAGCTTACCGCTATTAAAGAAAAAGCAATAACCGTCTTACAAAAAGAACTTCAAAAATCAGAAGATGTAATAAAAAAGCTTAAGTATCAAATAAAAAAGCTTGAGAAGCATGTTATTGAAACATTCAAGCAAGATCATCATGAAAACGAAGACGATGAATCCTTCTTCTATGATGATTTCTTTATAAACAGTACCTTTACTGATAATCAACTTTTAGAAAAAAACCAAGTAGCACGAAAAGAGGGCCATAGTGAAACAAATAACTCAAAAAAAATTAAACTCCAATCTAGTCAAAAGGATGACAGTTATTTACAAACAAATTATGCTAATCTTAGTGAAGGGGCGTTATCTGTAAAAAATAATAAATCAAATAAAATTGAATTTGAAAATGAAGAAAAACAATTAAAAGAAATTCTAGTAAAAAACATAAAACATGGAGAGTGGAGTATGCCAGAAAACGAAACCGATCTAATCGATTTAGAACACCAAATTATACATGAAGACTATCTTAATCGAGCCCATCATACTAATTTGAGTAAAAAAAATAGCGCTAGCTCAGAGAGTTCATCAAGACACCCTTCTGATTCTTCGAATTCTCCGACCTCTAAAATTTCTAATGAAAATATAAATAAATTCTTTAACAACTTTTCAGATGAAAGCGAAGATGAAGCTTTTATTGAGCTGAATTCATTTATTGAGCCGAATTCATTCAGAACATCCACTCATTCGTCCAATTCGAGTCTAAATCGATCACATAGTTCACCTGATTTGAAGCAGTTCAGGAATAAACAAGGTACGATACTTGTCAAAAATCATTCTTCAAGCGAAGATTTGATAAACTTTAAAAGTGTTGAACACATTGAAGAAGCGTCTATAGCACCGATAATAAATTCTATAAATGGTGCTACGCTCATACCTTTAACACAAGAAACCCCCATAGAAAACATAATCTCAAATGAGGAGTTTCAAGAAAAGCTTAAAGTAGAACTACTAAAATACCTTAATGATGAATATGCGCAGGTTTTTCAGGATCACGACCTATTAAATAGTAATTCCGATTTATTTAATAATTTATTAAAGTTAGAGAGTGAAGAATTAAATCGTAAAACTTTAGCTAATCATACCATTAATAGGTTACTTAAGAATGACGATACTAAAGCTGAAATAAGAGCCGTACTTACTGAATTACATACTCAAACTGGGCATGCTGATTTATTAACTCAAGAAAAAGCAAATAGCGTATTAGCTCCATTAATCTTTCCTGATTCTTTTATAAATGGAGCTTGTGCAAATTTATTGAACGACATCCTAAGAAAAAATCGTGATAAGGCTGAAAGTCTGATACAACATGCGGAAGAGATAGTCGGTACATTGAATGAAGACAATCACCCGGAAATTAGTCAAGCTTTCATTACAGAATTTTTACAAATAGCTTCTACGGCTGCCAAAAATTTATTCAATGACACTATCGATAGAAGTGAATTATCTGACTTTAAAGATAAACTTCAGAAAATCTCAGCAGATGAAATTAAAAACTTAATTTTTGCATTATCTAATAAAACACAGCTACTCACTAAAACTATAGAAAAAATACATACTAAAATACATACTAATGGTTTAATGGCTTCAACTTATTTAGATGAGGTAAAAAATTTAGCTTCATATATTTTTCTAACTTTGTGGGTAAATCAAAAAAATTTCAAGGATCATATAGCCGAAATAGGCAGAGATCTTCTAATAACTCTTTGCATTGAAAATTTGCAAACGACGGAAAAAGCTAATCTTAAAGAAGCTGCTAAAAAAACATTAGAAGATAAAATTTTTAGAAATGGGTTACTACTACCTACGGAACATACGGAAACCATAAAAAAAGCTACTAAGGAATTAGTAACCCAGCTACTGGAAACAAACAGTATAAAAGGTATTATAGAACAGACAAAAAGTACTTGTGCCGCTGATAATTTGAATCTTTTAGAAGCAAGCAGACAAAAATTGTACGAACAACTTTCACAAGAAATTGATCAAACTTTTAATCATTATTTTCCTAATGTTCATTTAGATCCTATTTTAGAAAAAATTAACACAAATCATATTCGACCGGCTAATGATCCACAGAAACTACCCATTGACCATCTTCTGACAGAAGATGAAAAACTAATGTTTCCATCAGAACTACAATATGTCGATTCAGCACAAGAATTTGTCTCAGGTTTACGGGTTAAGTATCCTCATTTACCTTCTGATTATGAAAGTAAAATAGATGATGATACCTTCAAGGAGTTACGCTTAATACTTCGCAAAAAAGCTTTAGTCGAGACTAATCAAGCTATGCCATCTGATAATGACATAATTAGTTTATCTCCAAAAGCTTGGTTAGAGAAAGCATTGCGAATAGTAACAAACAAATCTATTAATTTAGAACTCGATCAAAAGCAACAAAAAAATTTGAATAATGAATTTAATAACATATTTCCACTACCACACATAGTAGATGAAGCCATTACACAAAAATCGCTTATTGAATTAACTAAAGAATTAAAAAGATTATACGAAATAAATGCAGAAATCCCAGCGACGATTTATAAGATAATTTCGAAAATTGAAACGCAACTAAAAAAATATCCCCATTTAGTTGATGACTATGCGGTTTTCAAAGCTAATCTAAATAACTCTTTACCTCTTACTTTTCCAATTAAAGACGACAATGAAAGATCTAACCTTAACGATGAACAAATTACAGCCTTATTAGATCAGATAAACCATCGATTAGAAAATGATGTGAGCAAATGGATGTTAATTAGCAATAATATCGCTAAAGAAATTACTAACGATATTCTGACTCATCATGCAAATCAATTTGGACCTAATAAAGAAGCTATCTCATTACTCGTTACCAATGCATTGGAGATATTATATAAATTTCATGATCTCGAAAAAACACTTGAAGAAAGAAAAAAATGGAAAAACGAAATTCACCAGCTTTATGCTTTAACAGAAAAGCTGCGATCGAATAATCATTTTAGGAAGGAAATAAATACTAGAATAGTTAAACTTGAAAATATGCAGATGCTTAAAAAGAACGACCCCGAAGAAAAAAGAACTATGGTTACGCCAAAAGGAGTGTATCTCCCTTATAAGTGTCGTATCATTGCTAACTCATCAAAACCCGATCTAATAGTAATGGAACCTTCGTCTTATGAGGTCCGAATCGACAAAAATGCTTTTTATAAACAAAACGCGCTTACGATAGGTCAAACAGTTACATTTGCACAAGCATTAACCAATGGAAGCGAATGTAAGTGGGCTGTCACACGCAGTAATGAACAATGCTTAGCCTATAAAACAATTAAGAAATTTTTTAGAAACAAAGATAGCTATCTAGAGGAAGTCAGCTTTGCACAAATGATGCATCTCGTTAATAGCTTTAAAGTAAGTGAAGTGAGTACTCCTTATACACTCACCTTTGGCAATTGTTCACCCAAAATGCAGAAAATACTTTATGTTTTCTCTCAGACCTATAACAAACTCCTCGATAATAGTAACCTTCTAAACGGAACACGAATACTTTGTCATATTAAAAATGAACCTGGGAAAGAAGAATACGCTAAGCTAGAAGAAGTATTTAAAGAAAAATTTACTCTGCATGCCAATGAACTGGTAGATATATCCGAAAAACTAAAAGCTGAATCAATTAGCCACCAAATAATACGGTCAAGAGGATAAAACCATGTTGAAAAACATAGACACTATATATAATAATATCTTATCTGCTTTGGTTATTAACAATAAATCACCAAATGACTTATCCCAATTTACTGGAGACGAGTTTTTAGAAGCCTTTGGACCGGAATTTCAGAAACAACTTTCTGCTGCAGGAAAAGAAACCTTTGCGATATTAAAGCAAACTGATATTAGCCCAGTACAAGAAAAATTTAACGCGGCTAGAGAGACTCATGAAAAAATATTTACTGAAACTAGAAAAGAATTTCTAACAACATTTAGATTAGATCCGGCACTTAGTAATGCACAAGCTAAGTTAAATCGAACTAAAGAAAATTTGCTAAAAGATTTAACAGGTATATTAAACACAAATGGACTCGTTTTTACTACCGATGATAAGGATAAGATTAAAGCGGCTTTCAATGAACATCTCAATAAAAATTATAACCAGCTGAACGATTATTTAGAGAAATGGAAAACCTTACTACCCTCTACTTTCGCCAAACTTCAGTTTCATTCAGATAATATATCAATCAGAAATAAACAACAAAAAAATATAAATTTTACAGTTGAGCCGTTACCAGCGCTTGAAGAATTAAAAGTTCCAACAAAACCAGAATCAAAAATAGGCCGCAAGGTTGACATAGAAAATATCAAAAAACAAATTCGGATTGATATAGCCAATGGAAAAAACGACATAGTTCTTCGGCTCATTGATGCTGAAGATTATGCAATGTTCAAGAAAATATCTGATATTGGTATTCAACATAGAACACCGGCTTTAGCACTGCTTTATTTACTCATTTTATTTTTGCTTAGGGGTATCTATAACAATAAAAATAGAATTGTTAAAGCCTTAGAGGAACTCATCCAAGAAGGTCATCAAATCGATCTTAGCAAAATAAGATTTAAGGCAACTTCTCCAGCAACTTCTGATGAAAAGGGGAAAATTACTCAAGAAGTAGGTCCTTTAGATGTTGACAGTATAAAAAGATTACAGTCAATTATGGATAAAAGAAATGAAGACTTGTCTGAACACCATCGACAACTATTAACGAATAAAAAACCGGGATCAATAACTCCTACTTCAAGCGATTCTGGTTATAATTCAGAGACCGAGGAAGAGGAAGTAATACCCTACTTAAGATCAAGAGGACCCTAGTTTCTTTTCAAAAACTATGCCTAAATGAAAAAATACATGTATCGATTGGCTATTCGCGTGAAATAAAAAAACAGGATTTTATTTACTTGATGTGTAAGGAATGCTGCTGCGTAAACTGTCTAGACGCGGTAAGCGATTATTTAATATTTGGGTTTTATTATCGGGTGTAAAATTAGTTACTTTTATTTTGTACCTTTCACATTCGAGCCAAGCAAAGCGCTTGGCTGCGTCCAATCCATCAAATTGTAGCTTTTTAGCTCCGCGTTCACTCAACAACTTAATTATCGCCCTCACAGTTATCAGTAATCTTCCCGTTGTGTAACTGCCATAATATTTTCCAGCAGCTGTTTTCAGATGTGTGCCATAATCAAAAATTTGATAACCTTGTTCAATTTGGATAATATTTGGCCTGGATAATATTGCGCTTCCGCTTCCTGAACTATCTCCTTGGCTTCCGTCCTCCACAGAAACTTCAAAATAACCCCATAAAAGCAACAAATACACATAGGCTTGTGGATTAATCTCTGAATTCTGTGTAATTTCAGCAAGCTGGGTAAATAGCTCATCTAAATTAAAATTGAATTCAGCATCTTTCATGAATCATTAAACCTTTTTTTAATATAAAAACTATCAGACGGCTACCTCAGCTGCAGTTCTCGCAGCGCTACTAGCACCACTACCACCTGCGGCTGATCCACCACCACCGCCAGCAGGAGGTACGCCACCACCTGATCCTCCTCCACCAGTAGGAGGTGATCCATCGCCACCCTCTGTGCCACCAGAGCTGCTAGCAGAGGTTTGGTTGCCTGGCAACATAGCATTTGACATCTGTGAACCCGCTGCAGCCGTCTCACTAATCGTTTGATTGTTAGGTGCTAATTGACCCACTTGACCTATATCACGATCATGTTGACCGCGAATACTCTGCAACATGGATTCCTCATGACCACTTTCTTGTGGGCCACCGATCCAGCGCAGTACCTTATTTGGCACCTCATAAATCATCGCAAAGCTACGATTAACAATAGCTAATATTGCGGCGGTATAAATAGCCATCATCGCTAACTGATAAACAATACTGAATATATCGCCGTTATATTCCGTTAAAAATTGTACTGCAATAGCAAAACCACGATTAAATACTGACAGCGCAACATAGGATAAAATAATCCCGAAAATTAAACCAAATATCATTAGCATGGGCCGTAAGAAAACGCTAGCCAGCAACATAACCGATTGCTCTGCCTTTCCTAAAAAGTCATGCCCTTCAGGGTGAGTAATACCTAATGCTACTAATGGTGCAGCTAAAATTGCCTCTAATACGACTGCAAACCATGTAATAGCACCAAACGTAAATAGGAAAAATGGAATAAGCGGTACGTAATAAGATAATACCGAACCCAGAACCAAATTAACTCCCATCCAAATAGTAATTAATGGCATTATTAACGATACGATGAGCATAGCAACCAAACCCGCTACAATTGCAGGCCCAGGGAAGAAAAACGAAACCACACCACCTACTCCCCCTAATACTGCAACAGTGGCCAAAATAGATATCCATATTTGCTCAACCATAGTGACTAGGCCATTTCCTACTGAGACTAAAGCAAAAATAGGATCCATATTTTTTTTATTTATATTATCTGCAAACGTTTTTTCGAAGTCATATACGCGCGGGAATATAATATGCATTATTCCAGATACGATAGTCCCTCCAAATTGTTCTCCTGAATTAGCTGGGAAAGAAGGATCTGGATTAAGCCCTGGGTTGTTATTCATTCCTGCCCTGGCAATCTCGGCAGTAACATATTGGTCGATAACCCCATTATTAATCGGCAAATTATTTTTTAAATTAATTTTAACATTATCGTCAACGATATCATTAAAACTACCTTTATCGTAGGCCGGATTAAACAGAGGTATCAATTTATCCTTAATAGCCAGCATTCCTGTATTATTTTTGATACTTTGATTTAAACGCGCCATGTTATAGTAGTAACTTCCTGCCAGTATCCAACCTGTATCTTTAGCCTTCTTGATGAATTCCTTATATTTTTTATTAGCCTCGTCATCTAAGGATCGCAAAGCGGGTTTTACAATACCAAGATAATCATCCCCCGTATCCACCAAGGCATCCGGGTTAAAAATACTATCTTCTGGCTTCAAATGAACTGGAATTACCAGTTTTCCTGCAGAGGGGGGTACTAATTCATTCGCAATTGATTTAGCTAATCCGCCTAAATCTAACGTCATTTGTCTCGCTGCAATACTGGCACTATCATTCGCTGTCAATTGTGCTGGGTTATAAACTTGGTCATTATCACTTTTTCCAATAAAGTTCCAAGAAACATTTCCACACATACCGATATATTTATTGTAAGGTGTATTGATCAAACCTTCTTTTCCAGGAAATGTTATAAAACCACCTGTGTCTTTTGAGTAATTTATCGGTAAACCGGTGTTTAATCCATCAGGACCTTTACCTGTCACAGACAGAGAACTCATAAAATCGGGAACAGACAACGTTGAAGGAGTAACTCCTGCTGAATGAGAAGGTACTTCAACAAACGATGTATTTTGACGTTTTAAAGCATTTTGTACCGCTAGCATGCAGGTTTCTAATTTCAAAATACTTCCTGCATTATTGATAAGAAAAGTATTATTTGCTTTACCAGAATCTGGATTAGGTGCTAAGGATTGGATAGGCTCGACAATAGTTCCATTACGATTCATATAATTTAAGGCGACATTCCAAACTTCATCCGCCGCACCTATTCCTTGTACTACCACCCACATCACCATGATTTGTATAAAGGAGTAACCAGTTGCCTTAGGTAATAATAAACCAACTCCCATAACCGTTCTAACTGGCACCCAAATCGAAGACCATTTCTTACCTAGAAATTCGCCTTCATGTGAGGTATTTAAGATAGATACAAATAAGACATAGCTTAATATCATGGAAGCCATGACTAGTATAATGGAATTAAATGCGCCAAACATTGTTCCTAAAATCTGACTTCCTGTTCCATGTAATACGCCATCCACTACGCCGAAAATAGTCGCTAAATACGACATGGATAAATCGGTACTGGGTGGTGTTAAGCTTAAGGTATCCGCTAATAACAAGGATGGAAACAAGTAAAGAAAGCCACTTAATAGAAACCTTTTCATTATTTTTTCTTTCCAATAATAAATTGACTGCCCAACCAATCACGAAAACCACAACCTAAACGACGCTGTTTAATTTGAAAAAGCCAAAAATGATAGCGAAAAATTTGCGTTAAAATAATAATACTAATGCCTAGACAAGGAAAAAACCCTCGCAAAGCATGATTATAAAAAAGATAAATGCCATAGCTAATGCTAAGAAAGAAAAGAAAAATCCATACCTTCATCAAACGTGTAAATTCTTTGCTACGTTGAATTAAATCAGCTGGAGTCAGCTTAAGACGTAATAGTGCTTCTTCAAAGGATTCCTCGGTCTTAGCTTGATCGGGAATGAAGAATTTTTTAATAAATCCGAAAAACAAGCGGTTGCTTTTAACCAATTGTCGATAGCCTATCCACTTTGGGACATCGACAGCAGGCTTAATTATTTTTTTTATACTACCAAAAAAACTCACGTGCTACTCCGCGGTTTAATCGTCTATATTATCTTGACCGAAACCAACTTGCAAATTTTAATGACACGACACATGGAGGCCATACAGGAACCTACGATAAAAAATTAGCTTAGTAAATCCAGTTGATTTTTTTTTAGAATTTGATTTAGCTTGCATTAAGTTGGATAATCAAGATTCCTTTTCGGCTTTATACTTATTAAAGTAGACCAATAAAAAAGATACTATTTATGCCCGATCTCACTCACAAAGGTTCACACCTCTATTGGAAACACTATCAAGATCCCTTGATCTATCGAGTTCTTTGTTTCATGGAAAGCGTAGAGTCTTGGACTAAAGATGGTGATGACGCGCTTGAAGCAGGCATTCTAGAGCTGGGTAAAGAACTTAATGATATCGATAAAGTCGATCTCGATAAACTCTCCCAACAAGCTTTGTTTATCCGCTTAGGTAATCATTTAGGTATGTCTCGCACCTTGCACCTCCTCCAAGCTTTAGACACGTCACATCCGGGTTCTGCTGCTAAACTGCTCATGCACGCCGAAGAAATCAGTAATGGCCCACAAGATGAAGCGGGTTTATTTTTACGTAGAAATATTAGTTTTGAACGCTTACGGCTATTGGCTAGAGTTTTTTCACAAGAACGTTTGGATTTCGTTTTAAAAGCACTAGAAGGTGAATAATTATGTTAAAAGCTTGGCTATCTAGATGCGCTATAATTTTTCTCAGCTACTCCTTCATCGGTCTAGCACATGCCTATTCTAAATCAACAAAAAGCGATCCTTTGCAAACCTATCGAGATGAAATCAAACAGTCTGAAACTAATGCCTCACAAGCCGTTCTGAATGCCTTAAAAGCCAATGCCGATCCAGAAAATGTGACTCAACAAAATCAAACGGTATCTCCTACAGCAAAACCGACACCCCGTTCAAATAACGATAAAGCTTTTATCCCTGATAATACCCCTGCAAACTCAACGCATTCATCGGATAAAAATCCTTGGTTGCAACCTAATCCCTGGGCAAAACAACCTCCTAATATTTGGGAAAAAAACGCTAAAATAAACCCTTATGCGAATGCACCTATTCCTGGGCCTACAACGCCCAAGGTTTCTGCTAATGCAACTACTCCTGCTCCTCCGAATATTTTTGCCCATTCACAACCCAACTCTAATATAAACCAAGTGCGACCCCATGCTAATTTCTAAGACGCTTTACTTTCAAACTCCATGAGGATGTTGTTATGTCTCACTCATCAAAAATAAAAATGTTAAAAAATAGTATTTTAAGTATTAGCTTAGCTAGCTTAAGCTTTTTTAGTCTTTCTAGCCATGCCGATACTTCCAGTAATAATAGTAGTGTTGATAAGCTTGTCGCAGGTTATGGACAAATCGCCATCAAAGCCAACACGATGAACACTGCACCGATAGGTGATGACTTAACCATTGCGATTAACAATGCCCAAGCTGCTTATTTGTTATATCCCAGTTCACCTTTAGTTAGTTTATTGACACAGCAAGTACTAACGCAATTTGCTAACTTAAGCGATAAAAGTAATAATATCGTCGCTTTTACTTGGAACCCGAATACAAAAACCAATCCTAGTGTAGAAAAAAATCCTTTACAATCGATAGATATCAATAGCCTGCTACAACCTATTAGTTATAATGGTACCGAAGCCATAGAAGCTCAAAATGTTATTAACGCCTTAAATTCTTCTCTAACGCCTATCAATACTATCAACCTTAACCAACTGGTTGCTAATCTAAATGGAGATAAAGCAAATAACCTAAGAATTAAACTAAATGAAAAACCCATACGAGACTATATCGCGAGCTTGCGCAGCTATTTAGCCATACAAGGTGTCGCGATGAGTAATCTTTATCAACTCTATACAGAAAGGCAACCGATAGATCCTAGCAGAGCTGATCCTGCAGTTAGGCCTGCATTAGTCGCATTAAGTAATCAAACTCAAGCTCCCGTTAGTTTGCTAAAATTAGAAAACTTTATGGCAACGCGCCGAATTCTTGATAAAAATTGGTATAAAAATGATTTGATCCAAGAAAATCCGGCTACCTTGCAGCGCCAACAAGTCGAACTATTAGCAGAAAATTTAGCGGAAAGCTATCAAACACGGATGACTTTAGAGCGTTTACTCGCTACTATGTCAGTCTTAGTATTAGAGCTCAATAATCAAGGGCGATCACAACTCATACAGCAAGTACAAAACATCAATAACGCCAATCAAACATCAGGATAATTTTATATCTTATAAACATAACCTACATGGACCTTAAAAATAGCATAGGCTCTTTAATATCTCACAGCAATTGGGATTTTGGGAATGGACCGCGTTGTGAAACAACCGGAGTGTATCCAACAACCTTGAGGATTACGAGTTGAACGACAACACAGCTAAAAACTCAAGTACGAAGAGTCTATTAGAACAGATTAACTCTCCCGCACAGTTGCGTAAATTGACACCTACACAATTACCACAATTAGCAACGGAGCTCAGATCATTTCTCATTCAAACGCTTGATCAATGCGGAGGTCACTTTGCTGCTAACTTAGGAACCGTGGAATTAACGATCGCTTTGCATTATGTATTTAATACGCCCTACGATCATATCGTTTGGGATGTCGGTCATCAAGCTTATCCACATAAAATACTCACCGGTCGCCGCGAACAGTTATGTACAATTCGGAAAACTCATGGTTTAGCTCCTTTTCCTTCGCGTGAAGAGAGTTCATTTGATAGTTTTGGTGTCGGTCATTCCAGTACCTCGATTAGCGCCGCATTAGGATTTAGTGTCGCAACAAAAAAAAATAGAACCGCTCAAAAAACAATTGCCGTCATAGGAGATGGGGCGATGACTGCGGGTATGGCTTTTGAAGCCTTAAATCACGCAGGCGATATCCATGCAGATCTTTTAGTGGTACTGAATGATAATGACATGTCGATCTCCAACAATGTAGGCGCCTTATCTAATTATTTTGCACGAATATTATCAAGTAAACTTTATTCTAGCGTTAGAGAAGGTAGCAAAAGAATTTTGGAGTCTATTCCGAGTGTACGTAAACTCGCTAAACGCACCGAAGAGCACGTCAAAGGAATGTTAGTCCCGGGTACTTTGTTTGAAGAATTAGGTTTTAATTATATTGGGCCGATTGATGGGCATGACTTACCTTTATTACTCAATACTTTAAGTAATTTACGTCAATTATCTGGTCCTCAACTGGTTCATATCATTACGACCAAAGGCAAAGGTTATGCTGCTGCAGAACAAAACCCTATTGCTTATCACGCCGTCAATCCTACGTTTTTAACGCCATTACCCACTAACGCATATAAACCCAAACCTTTAACCTACGCCAATATTTTCGGACGTTGGATTTGTGATATGGCCGCCATCGATGATCGCTTGATCGCGATTACGCCCGCAATGCGTGAAGGCTCTGATCTGATTGAATTTTCAGAACGTTATCCGGATCGCTACTTTGACGTCGGCATCGCCGAACAACATGCGGTCACTTTTGCAGCAGGCCTAGCCTGCGCAGGTCAAAAACCTGTTGTTGCCATTTATTCTACCTTTTTGCAACGTGCTTATGATCAACTGATACATGATGTTGCACTACAAAATCTACCGGTATTGTTTGCTTTAGATAGAGCCGGAATTGTCGGTGGAGACGGCGCTACTCACCATGGCTGCTTTGATCTATCCTATCTACGTTGTATTCCCAATCTAACGATCATGACACCGAGTAATGAAAATGAATTAAGGCAAATGCTCTATACTGGGTTTCAGCTAACAACACCTTGTGCGGTACGCTATCCGCGCGGTGCAGGGATAGGGACTTTAGTTAAACAAGACATGTCGTGTATTCCTATTGGTAAAGCTGAAATCTGCCACAAAGGACTATCGATAGCCTTGCTGGCCTTTGGTTCTATGTTGCGCCCCGCTCTCACTGTCGGAGAATCATTGGGTGCCACTGTCGTCAATATGCGCTTTGTCAAACCTTTAGACGAAAAATTGTTGCGTAATCTAGCAAAAACACATGGTTTATTGGTCAGCTTAGAAGAAAATGTTAAGGTAGGGGGTGCCGGGTCAGCAGTGAGTGAGTTTTTACATCAACAAGGTATTCCTTGTGATGTATTAATCTTAGGGCTACCTGATCGATTTATTGAGCACGGTGACCCTAATACATTACTTGCACAAGTAGATTTAGATGCCGCCACTATCTTGTCCGCTATTGAACAACGACTAGCACTATCACTTACTTTTTAGTAGAGTGAGCACACTTTCTGGGCTTTTGTTGAGTCACACTGAGACTTTTTTATATTTATGATTTCTACGCTTTTAAGTAAATTTATTCCTAGCCGTAATCAACGACTACTCAAACAATTTGAAAAAACTGTGATTGCGATAAATGCGCTAGAACCCAGCATGCAAAGCTTATCCGATACGCAACTGCAAGCTAAAACTTTCGAATTTAAAGCGCGTTTAAAAGATGGTTGTTCTTTAGATGAATTGCTAATAGAAGCATTTGCTGTCGTGCGTGAAACGAGTACTCGGGTGTTAGGTTTGCGTCATTTCGACGTACAATTAATTGGTGGTATGGTTTTACATAGCGGAAAAATTGCTGAAATGCGTACCGGCGAAGGTAAAACCTTAGTCGCAACTCTACCTGCTTATCTGAATGCGTTAAGTGGTTTAGGCGTGCACATCGTTACTGTCAACGACTATTTAGCCAAACGCGACGCGGAATGGATGAGACCAGTCTATAATTTTCTAGGGTTAAGTACGGGGGTTATCGTATCCGATCTTCCTCTTCCTGAGCGTCAAGCTGCTTACGCGGCTGATATTACCTATGGTACCAATAACGAATTTGGTTTTGATTACCTACGCGATAATATGGCTTTTTCTTTGGCAGAGAAATCACAACGCATTTTAAACTTTGCCATTGTCGATGAAGTGGATTCTATCTTAATCGATGAAGCACGCACTCCATTAATTATTTCAGGAGCCAGTGAAGAAAGTTCTGAACTTTATATCAAAATCAATCAAATTATACCTAAACTCGTTTTAAGAAAAGAAGAAGACGGCCCTGGCGATTTTTATCTCGATGAAAAAGCGAAACAAGCCTATTTAACAGAAGAAGGACATCAAAAATTAGAAGAGTTATTAGTAAAACAAGGTTTATTAAACCCCGGTGAAAATTTATATCATCTCACTAATATTGGCCTGATGCATCATGTTTATGCGGCACTACGTGCACATTATTTATTCCAACGTGACATCGATTATATCGTTCAAAATAATCAAGTGATCATTGTCGATGAACATACTGGCCGTTTAATGTCGGGTCGACGCTGGTCTGATGGTTTACACCAAGCGGTTGAAGCCAAAGAAAAAGCAAACATTCAAAACGAAAATCAAACGTTAGCTTCAATTACATTTCAGAACTACTTTCGCCTGTATCATAAATTAGCGGGAATGACCGGTACAGCCGATACTGAAGCCTATGAATTCCAACAAATTTATAATTTAGAAGTTGTCGTGATTCCCACGCACTTACCGGTTTCTCGCCAAGATTTAGCCGATCAAATTTTCCTGACTAAAGACGAAAAATTTAATGCCATTATCGATGATATTAAAGCCTGTCAGGCACGTAAACAACCGGTATTAGTCGGGACTGCATCGATAGAAACATCAGAATATTTATCGCAACTTCTGCAAAAAGAAAACATTCCGCATCAAGTACTGAATGCCAAGTTTCACGAAAAAGAAGCACAAATTATTGCTGAAGCCGGTCGTCCTGGCACAGTAACCATTGCCACCAATATGGCTGGCCGAGGAACAGATATCGTCTTAGGTGGTAATTTAAAAGCTGAACTCGCTGCCTTACCGAGTGGTAGCTCTGCCAAAGAAATTACACAGCATAAACTCAACTGGCAAAAAAAACATGATGAAGTAATTGCCGCAGGTGGTTTACATATCATTGGTAGCGAACGACATGAATCCCGTCGTATCGATAATCAATTACGAGGTCGTTCGGGAAGACAAGGTGATCCAGGCTCTTCACGTTTTTATTTATCCTTACAAGATAATTTAATGCGGATTTTTGCATCGGATCGAGTTGCCATGATTATGCAAAAGATTGGCATGCAACCGGGCGAAGCCATTGAACATCGCTGGATAACACGTGCTATAGAAAATGCACAACGTAAAGTTGAAGGTCGTAATTTTGATGTACGTAAACAATTATTAGAATTTGATAACGTGGCTAACGAACAACGTAAAGTAATTTATGAACAACGTAACGAGTTATTGGCTACAGAAGATATTTCACCTGTCATTAATAATTTATGGACTGATGTTATCTATAGCGCTATTGAACACTCTATTCCTCCGCAAAGTTTAGAAGAGCAATGGAATATATCCAACTTAAAAAATCAGTTGAAACAAGATTTTTGTCTAGATTTACCCATAGACACTTGGTTAGAAGATCCGAATTGTTTAGAAGAAAATCTCCGCGAAAAAATATTACTCGCCGCTCAAAACGCTTACGCTGAAAAAGAAAATTTATTTGGTTCTCCGACACTACGTCAAGTTGAAAAAACCTTAATGCTACAAACACTCGATACTTTGTGGAAAGATCATCTCGCAGCTATGGATCATTTACGCCAAGGAATACATCTGCGTGGCTATGCCCAAAAAAATCCAAAACAGGAATACAAGCGCGAATCCTTTTTGTTATTTGCTGAACTTTTAGAACAGTTAAAATATCAAATCATTAGTTTACTGAGCTGTCTGCAAATAAGAACACCTGAAGATGCCGAACGCTTAGAGGAACAACGACGCCAACAAATGCCACAATTACTCGATTTTCAACATCAAGATTTACTAGCAGCCGATGAGACTTCGTTAACTAATGAAACTGCTTCCACACTTAGTACGCGAAATACTAATAAAACCGGACGCAATGATCCTTGCCCTTGCGACTCTGGAAAAAAATATAAACATTGCCATGGTAAAATCAATTAATTTATACTCACAGCAATGGTATTTTTGGCAAGGCGCCGCGAGAATGAAGCAACCGGAGTGTATTAGACATACATGAGGATTGCGAATTGAGTGGCAACCAGACAAAAATTCAAGGGCGAAGAGTATATGCAAATCTTAACCAAATAATATGTCACCTATTATTATAAAAACTCCACTAGAAATCGATAAAATGCGTATTGCGGGTCGATTAGCGGCAGAAGTTTTAGAAATGATTGCTGCGTATGTGAAAGTGGGCGTTACAACCAATCAACTCGATAAAATCTGCCACGATTATATAGTCAATAATCAGCTGGCGATTCCTGCTCCCTTAAATTATCGTGGTTTTCCAAAATCAATTTGTACCTCTATCAATCATCAAGTTTGTCATGGCATTCCTAGCGATCGAGTACTAAAAAACGGTGATATGATTAATATTGATGTCACTGTTATTAAAGACGGTTACCATGGTGATACAAGTAAAATGTTTTTTGTCGGTAAACCTTCGATATTAGCGCAGCGTTTATCAAGAATAACGCAAGAAAGTTTATATAAGTCCATACGCTTGGTCAAACCTGGCACTTATCTGGGTGACATTGGTGCCTGCATACAACACTTTGCCGAATCAGAAGGATTTTCTGTGGTACGTGAATATTGTGGTCATGGCATTGGACGACTCTTTCATGAAGATCTGCAAGTGCTACACTATGGTCAAGCCGGTACCGGCATTCAATTAATCCCTGGCATGACTTTCACTATCGAACCGATGATCAATGCGGGTAAGCAGTTTATTAAACTCATGCCTGACCAATGGACAGTGGTTACTAAAGATCATAGTTTGTCGGCGCAATGGGAGCACACACTACTCGTTACCCACACGGGGTATGAAGTATTAACCAAGCGCAGCGAAGAACAAGGCATTATCTAGTCTTTAATAGTAGCTCTCTACTCTCTATTAAGCACTTACAAAGTAGTTTAGTTGATTTCAAACTATTTGGCCTATATAGTCCTTAGTCCTCAGTATTGACTGAAATAAAAGCGTCACAAAATAAAGATAATAATATGCGCTTCATTTACGCTATTCTTCTGTGTATTTTAATTGTCGCCAGTACGGTGAGTGTCGTTTCTTATAATAAAAAAGCGGTTGGCCAGACACCCCCGTTATTAGTTGAGGCGATACCTGCACGCTTAGAAGCGTGGCAGAAAAAGACTCAAGCTGTCGGAAGCCTATCCGCCAGTCAAGGCACCGTCATTAAAGCAGAAACAACTGGTCGGATTACTGCCATTTATTTCCGTTCCGGTGAAAATGTTAAAGTGGGTACTCCCTTACTACAGCTTAATCCGGATATTTTAAAAGCCCAGTTAGATGGCGCCAAGGCAGCAACCAAATTAAGTAAAGCGGATTATGAACGTGGTTTAACACTTTTTAAAAAAAAGGTATTTGCACAAGCAGATTTTGATAAAGTTTCGGCAAGTTACCAAATCAATCTCGCTAAACAAGCGCAAACTCAAGCCCTTCTTAATCAAACATTAATACGTGCACCGTTCAGTGGTCGATTAGGTCTGCGTCAAATCAATTTGGGTGACATGATTGATCCTACAAAACCTATTGTCGATTTGGAAGCCATTAATCCCTTATGGGTAGATTTCAATTTACCGGGAACAGAAGCTAACAAAATCGCTATTGGCAGTAAGGTATTGATTCACGCCAGTGCTTATCCAGATAAAACATTTGTGGGTAGTATTTATGCGTTAGATTCACACATCGATAACGACACACGCAGTATAGCGGTCCGTGCAAGTCTTAAAAATGCCGAACAAAAACTACTTCCAGGTGCTTTCGTCGATATCCAAATAGAAATCGGCAAACCACAAACATTATTTATCGTCCCAGAAACCGCCGTTAATACGGATGAAAAAGGTAGCTTTATATATCGCGTCATTAATCATAAAGCAGTTAAAACATGTGTCAATATCTGTTTTCACAAAGATGGAAAAATGGGTTTATTAAGTAGTGATATTCATGCTGGTGATCAGATCATTAGTGTGGGTGGCTTTAAAGTACAAGCAAACTCTGTCGTCTTAGTTGAGAAATAAATCCATGCAATTCACAGAACTTTTTATCCGAAAACCGATATTAAGTATTGTTTTAAGTTTATTTATTTTGCTAGTCGGTTTTAAAGCATTTTTATCCTTGCCTATACGCTTATATCCTTCTATATCTCCTTCTGTCATTAACATACAAACCACTTATCCAGGTGCGCCTGCCCAATTAATGGAAAGTTTTGTTACTACCCCTCTAGAAAATGCTTTAGGCGGTATTGAAGGGATAGATATTATGCATTCTTCAAGCAAAGAAAGTATTAGCCAAATCACCCTACAATTTAAACTCGGTTATGACCTCACTAAAGCGATGACTAATGTCAGTAATTCGATTGCTTCCGTACGAAAACAACTGCCAAAAGCAGTTTTAGATCCCGTTATCAATACCAAAGATCCGGATGCGAATCCAACACTTTTTATTTCATTTTCTAGTGATACGTTGAGTCTTCCTGCAATAACTGATTATCTAACACGTGTTATTCAACCGCAACTACAAAGTATTCCTGGTGTCAGTCAAGCACAAATATTCGGGGATAATAATTATGCGTTGCGAATCTGGCTCGATCCAATAAAAATGACCGCTCACCAGATAACAGCGAGTGATATTATCACTGCGTTACAGCAAAATAATATTCAATCGGCTTCCGGATCACTGATTACTCCTAATCAAATCATTAATATCAATACCAATACGGATATACGTACTGTAGCTGAGTTAAATAATTTAGTTATCCAAAAAAAAAATAACTATTTAGTGCGTTTGTCCGATGTGGGTCAAGCTGTTCTTGGTGTCGAATCCGATGAAAGCAGCGCCAATGTGAATGGGAATAAACAATCAGTCATTATGGGTATCGTGCCTCTTAGCACTGCTAACCCTTTAGATGTTTCCAAAGTGGTAATCGCACTGTTACCTACATTAGAAAAATCAGCTCCAGCCGATATAAAAATTCATTTAGTGTGGAATACTTCAAAATTTATTGCTGCATCCTTACATGATGTTAAAAAGACTATTTTTGAAGCCTGTTTATTTGTATTTTGCATCCTCTTTTTATTTCTTGCTAATTTTCGCGCAGGTTTAATTCCATTGGTCACAATCCCTTTATCGTTAATGGGTGTGTGTACCGCGATGTGGGCCTTAGGGTACACCTTAAACGTATTAACCTTTTTAGCTTGGGTGTTAGGAATTGGATTAGTCGTGGATGATGCGATTGTAGTGCTAGAAAATATTCATCGTCATATTAACTTAGGAAAAACACCGGAAAACGCCGCCATCATTGGCACCAAAGAAATTGGATTTGCCATCGTTGCCATGACGTTAACCTTAGCAGCCGTTTATGCACCGATTGGTTTTATCAACGATATGACGGGTTTATTATTTCGTGAATTTGCTTTTACTTTAGCTGCAGCGGTCATTATTTCAGGTTTCATTGCTTTAACCTTATCACCGATGATGTGTGCTAAGCTTTTAAAACCTGAGCAGCAAGCCTCTCGTTTTAGCTTAAAAATCGATCTTTTTTTTAAGATCACAATAACCGCTTATAAAAAATATTTACTTTTAGCGATAAATCATCGAAATATCATTTTAGGTATGGGTGTAGTCGTTTATCTTGTTTGTTTCGGATTATTTAAAACCTTACCTAGCGAATTAGCTCCACAAGAAGATCAAGGTCTTATTATAAGTACAGCAACGGGACCCACCTCTGCTAACCTAGCCTATATGGAAAAATATATGGCTAAAATTCAAGCCATCTATCAATCCACTCCTGAGATAGCTACTTATATTACGTTAATAGGAATGCCTATCACCAATAACGCACTCTCTTTTTTAATTTTAAAACCTTGGCAGGAACGAAGTAAAACAAGTATCGACATTATTCAAACTTTATTTAAGCGTTTTTCTAGGGTTACTGGTCTACAAACATTTGCATTTAATCCTCATGCTCTACCTGGTGCTACGGGTCATGCGCCTCTGATGTTTGTTCTTAAAAGTACCGCCAGCTATAAGACCCTGTATCAACTCAGTAAAAAACTTCAGTTAGCCATTACCAAAAATAACCCTCGTATTTTAGGTTTACAATCGGATCTCAAAATGGATGCGAATCAAATTCAACTTAATATTGATAGAGACAAAGCCAATTCGTCAGATATTTCGATGGGCGATATCGCTAATAGTTTAAATATATTGATCGGCACTCCACAAGCGAGTTTAGTTAACTGGAATGGTCGTAGTTATCAAGTAATTCCGCAATTATATCGAAATTTTATGCGTACTGATCAACAGTTAAAACTCATCAGCGTACGTGGACAAAATAACAAATTGATTCCCTTAGCTAATTTCGTTCATATAGAAAATTTTTCTACCGCCTTAAGTCTCAATCATTTTCAACAATTACGTGCTGTGACCTTTAGCGCTAATATTGCCCCAGGTTATACCATTGGTGCTGCTGTTAACTATTTAAAAACTTTGACACAGAAAATTCTTCCTCGTAACGTACAAATTGATTTTGCCGGAGAAACTCGTCAATTTATACAAGCAGGAAATAACATGGAACAAACCTTTTTGTTTGCTTTGTTATTTATTTTTCTGGTCCTTGCGGCTCAATTCGAAAGTTTCCGTGCTCCTTTGATTATACTTATTGCAGTGCCCTTGTCGCTCACAGGCGCTTTATTAGCACTTTATTTAACCCATGGTAGTTTAAATATTTATACGCAGATTGGTTTAATTACTTTAATTGGGCTCATTACTAAGCATGGTATTTTAATAGTGGAATTCGCCAGACAATTACAAAAAAATCGAACTATTTCCGTAAAAGAAGCAGTCATTGAAGCTGCTTCATTACGTTTACGTCCTATTTTTATGACGACAGCGACCATGTTACTTGCAGCAGTCCCATTGGCGCTTGCGCATGGTCCCGGTAGTCATGCGCGCAATCAATTAGGTTGGGTTATTTTGGGAGGAATGACTCTTGGTACTCTTTTCACCTTATTTATTTTGCCGGTAGTCTATACTTTGGCTTATCATTCCAAACCAAGTCCTGATAAAATTAATGAAAAAGAAAATGAAACAAGTGAAACGATCATTGCCAACGAGTAATTATTTTATCTAAATCCAAGTGAGTTTCTTACCCATGACGCCATTAAAAACCATTATCGAAAAAGCTTATCAAACTATAAATGCAATTAATGCTGAAACGATTGATAACGCAAGTAAATCAGCAGTTCTAGAAGTTATTGAATTACTTGATAAAGGTAAACTGCGAGTCGCTGAAAAAAAACATCATCAATGGTTAGTTCATACCTGGATAAAAGAAGCTATTTTATTATCTTTTCGAATCGCTAAGAATGAATTACTGGATGCAGGCTATACACATTATTTTGATAAAATTCCATTAAAATTTGCACATTACGATAAACAACAATTTCAACAAGAGGGTTTGCGCATCGTATCCAATGCGTGTGTCCGACAAGGTGCTTATATTGCTAAAAATACGATCCTTATGCCGTCATTTGTTAATATAGGCGCTTATATCGATGAAGGGAGCATGATCGACACCTGGGCAACGGTTGGCTCCTGCGCACAAATTGGGAAAAATGTTCATTTATCTGGCGGTGCCGGAATCGGCGGTGTATTAGAGCCACTACAAGCCAAACCAACTATTATTGAAGATAATTGTTTTATTGGCGCACGTTCTGAAGTGGTAGAAGGTGTCGTGATTGAAGAAAGTAGTGTCATTGGGATGGGTGTTTTTATTGGAAGTAATACGCCTATTTATAATCGCAAAACAGATGAAATCATTTACGGTCATGTCCCCGCAGGCTCGGTAGTGCTCGCTGGAAGCCTTCCCTCTAAAACGGGACATTGTCATCTCAATTGTGCAGTTATTATCAAACAAATTGACGAACGAACCCGAGCCAAAGTTGCAATTAATGAATTACTTAGAGATAGTTAATTTAATTACAGACATCAAATAACTAACCTACTATTATTAAGTTTAATTTTTTAAGGATTTTACTATGCGTAAGAAGTCTATTTTTACAACTGTTTTATTATTAAGCAGCTTATTAACAACCTCTACCATTATGGCTATGAGCTCAACTAACCATATTGCTTGTGTTAAAACTAACGAACAAGAAATAGCCGCTTTATTTGATCGCTGGAACGCATCCCTCAAAACAAGAAACCCGATTAAAGTTAATGCTAATTATATGGAAAACGCAATATTATTGGCCACCATATCGAATAAGCCCCGAGTGAATAATACAGAGCGGATTGCTTATTTTAAAGGTTTTTTAAGTAAACATCCGGTTGGAAAAATCGATTCTCGCACCATAAAGATAGGTTGTAATAAAGCTATAGATACCGGTTTATATACTTTTACCTTAAAAGATGGAAAAAAGGTTCACTCGCGTTATACATTTACTTATCATTGGAATGGGCACAAATGGCTGATTTCATCTCATCATTCATCTGTATTACCAGAAGATATTAAATAAAAAATTCTTTGGTAACCCTTCAAGGTATCTATTCGTACTTGAAGGGTTGAATATAAGTAGTTGGTGCCGAAGGCCGGACTCGAACCGGCACAGCTTTCGCCACCGCCCCCTCAAGACGGCGTGTCTACCAATTTCACCACTTCGGCAACGAAGAATATTAAGAAAATTCAGAGGGTAAGGGATAAGATTGTTTATGCTCGAAAGTTGATTTTCCTGAATTTTTGTTTAAAGGTAAATTTTTCTTTTCTGTCAATGCTATATTATTAGTTTTATTAATTGTGGATGGCAATTGTTGAGCCATACTAGCTAATTTTTGGATGGGATCCTGTTTCCTAGTATGCCCCGCTACATAACCTAAACTAAGACTGGTAACAAAAAATAATAATGCCAGTAAACCGGTTAATTTAAGTAAAAAAGACCCTGATCCTTGACTGCCAAAGACTGTCTGTGAAGCAGCGCTTCCAAATGTTGCACCTAACTCGGCACCTTTACCTTGTTGTATTAAAACCAAAGCAATCAATGCTATCGAAATAATAACGTGCATTAAAACTAAAAACTGCTGTAACATAAACCTTATGAGTTATATAATGATAATTAAACTTTACGATCTGCTATTGAAACAAGTATTCTATAAATATGCAAAAACTCTACCGCATCTAATGATGCTCCACCAATCAGGCCACCATCAATATCGGGCATCTGGAACAAAGCTTCCGCATTGCTGACTTTAACGCTGCCACCATACAGGATAGGTAATTCTTGTGCAAGATCCGAGCCCAAAAATTTAATGTACTCACGTAAAAATTGGTGTACTTCTTGGGCTTGCTCAGGTTGGGCTGACAATCCTGTGCCAATAGCCCAAACAGGCTCATAAGCGATAATAGCTCGTTTTAAAACATCGCTACCATAATCCACTATTTTTTCTAGTTGGGTTTGCAATATGGCGTGGGTTTGATTGGCTTGACGTTCCGCTAATGTCTCACCCACACAAAGAATAGGAGTCAATCCAGATTTTATAGCTAAATTAAATTTTTTTGCGATTTGGGCATTCGTTTCTCCATATAATTGACGTCGTTCTGAATGACCTAATAAAACATATCGACAACCAAATTCGTATAGCATCAACGTGGATATCTCACCCGTGTAGGGACCTTCTTGCTCGGCAGCCATATTTTGTCCGCCCCATTGCAGCTGGCTTTTTTTTAGCATTATTTGCGTTTGATCAAGGAAAACATAAGGGGGACACACAATTATGTTTACGTTTGATTGATTTTTTTGTACAAAATCCTTAATGTTGCTTAACAATTCAGTCACGAAAGTCTTGCTACCATGCATCTTCCAATTGCCGATGACATATTGTTTGCGCATTATTAAATTCCCCCTTATAGACTTACTGTCAAATAATTAGGATTTAGTCTAGCACAATAAGGACTTAGCAGATGACTGCTTTCATCAAGAGAAATTTCATCCTCTTTATTTATTAGATTCCGGAAATGAGTGCAGTTAAAAAAATGACAAGGTGCTCTTACTTGCCGAAAGAATTTTATTATTTTACTACGAGAGGGAAAACGTTCTTCTATTCGTTCTTGGAAATCTTTTAATAGAGCAATCTCCTGGGGTTGTAATTTGCAAAACTCAAACAAATACGCAAAAAAATTTCGTATTAAATATCGCCGATCATCATTAGAAAGACTTAAATCATTAATTAATAATAGCGGTAAATTATCTAAAATAAATTCAATTTGCTGGATGTTAAGTATAGAAAATATCTTTTTACACCATTGCTTAAAAAAAGTGAACGATTCTGTTAAATCATAGTGAAATGTACCCAGCTCAAATCGTTTAAAAAATAGGTAACGTAAAATAATTATATATCCTTTCGTTTTATTTTCTAACAAAATTGAGGGTAAATTTTCACAATCGATTTTTTCAAATAAAAAATTAATCAATTGTGTATAATGGCCAACTTTAAATTGATTTAAATTTTCGCATTCAAAAACCAGCTGCAACCATGTCCCTAAAACACACCAAATGAAACTATAGCCATTAGGTTGCGTCTGAAAAATTAATGTTTGCAACTCAAAATTTGTCGTTTTATCAATTATTTTTTTACTAATATTGCTTAAATAAGTCACCTGGTTGGGATGTAAATTCTCATAAGCTATAACATACATGAGTTTGTGGATAACATTAAAACCGGTATTTTCGGTATTTAAAGTTAATTTGGTTATAGCCACTACGCTCGCCTTATCAAAAAAAAACGCTATGCATTCCGCCATCGTCATAATTCTGCTGCTATATTTATCCGATATAACAAAATCATCTAACGTAAATTTTAATAACTCATCTAAGATATAATAAGCCCAAGCTACTCGCTTCACTTTAGTATCAAAGAATATTTGATCGATAGTATCGATTTCTGCTTGCGACATTAATACCTGCAATAATTCAAGTAAATGCTTACTTTGATCCACTGTTAAATGCTTATTTTTTACAAAAATAAGCATGAACATCGGGATTACTGAAAGCCCAAACGCATTTTTACTTAAGAAAAATTTTTGTAACCAGGTTGGAGATACCTGTTCGAAGCATGACTTAATAAGTTTTGTATCTGGAATACATAAACAATAGCCTTTTTTAAAAAGTAAATCGATTAATATTTTTTGCGTCTCTTGATTGTTTAATTGACTTAGTAACATAAACTTCCTTGTTATTTTCTTTAATGCATACTAACCGAGCAAACTACTTTTTTTACTGTGGTTGCAAATAAATATCATTCGTTTCTCAATGATGTGTAAGTGTTACGCAGTGATTATTTTCAATGATGGAAACATTATTTTCTTCTTTAAATAGTAAGCTTAATTGAAAACTTGATTTAACTAGTGTTGTACAAGATTGGTATGATTTAGACTCAGTCGTGACATCAACGGTAGTTGTGAATATTTCACTGCCAATATTCTCAGCAGGCGAAACTATAATTCTGCTTGCTTTTCTAGCAAAAAAATCTTTTAAACTAGCCAACCTCTGCTTTATTTGAGAAGAAAAAGTAATTTCAGATTCTTCTTCAAATTCTGGATCGCTCCGTTCTATCGTAGTAGGATTGTTTTTATCTGCTTTAGCAAAGCCGATACTACTCATTCCAACAAACGTAACAACCGCTATAACTGCTGCAGCAATAGTTCCTATCGGCGGAGGAATAAAAAACCCAAGTATCAACCCTGTCCCTATTGCAGTGATCACTGCAAAAATTGTCCACTTACACCAATCGATTAAAAATCGCACTATATGATGGTTCTGTGATTTATGTTCCTTTACTTTAAGTCTTTTAGATTCATGCCATTTTGCTTCTTGTTCTAAATATCTAGCAAGTTTTGTATTATTCGCATTTTGTCTAAAAATTTCTCGATAAACCCGTTGTTTACCATTTTTATCTGTTCCAAAAAAATAACACATCCCTCCTTTTATTTTCAAATCTAGAGCCAATTTAGAAAGAGCTTCTAAAAATTCAGCTTGATTAATATGTGCTGCCTCATTTGTTTGTGCTTTTTTAATCTCTTCAATTAACCTTTTCCTTTCGTTCTCAAAAAAATTAAAGAAATCACGTCCGGCTTTTTTTTCTCCTTTTTTATAAATAATAATAAAGCCATGATCGGCAAGATTGATAGTCTCTCCTTCTAACTCATTCAAATGAGGAACACGCTTTGTAGTAATGAGGGCTTGAATAGTTTCAAAAAATCCGTGTATATGGCAACTATTCGCTGCTCCTATAATTCGAATATCTTTGTTAGTTTCATTGATCATTTTTTCATTTTTTGGATCTGAAAAAAAATTAGGATTGATCGGTTTTAAAAAATGTATTTTATTATTTTTATCTTTAAAAGGAACTAAAATAGTCGTATCACTGGTATCTAGTTCGTTATTTTCCAACCAGTCCTTAGTTGCTTTTAGATTGGGAAAAACACTAAGCTCATTTACAGTGCTATCAAATCTGGGAGGATTCAGGTCGGACATAAAAAACTCTTATTTTCATTATTATTTTTTACTGAAAGAATACAAAAAATCATAAAAACAATCAATCAATAAAAAATAATTTTAAATAATTAAATTTAAAACAAAAATTATTTATTTAAAAAAATAAACCATTCTATTTTTCTTTATTTCGTATGATTATGTTTATGCCAATGTAACTTGCTACGTAAGGTTTCAAAATAATTATAATCTAAGGGATGGATTAACCTGAGCGCTTTATCATTTTTTTGAATGCTAATGTTAGCACCTATAGGAACTGAAATGCGCTCCTGGCCATCGCAACTTAACCAAGGTGCCGCCGTGCTGTGTGTATCAATATGAATCACAATACGGCTTTTTGCCGAAACAACAATGGGTCTTGCACTTAAGGTGTGTGGAAACATGGGAACTAATACGATAGCCTCGAGTTGTGGGTATAAAATTGGACCTCCACCTGATAAGGCATAAGCAGTTGATCCCGTCGGTGTCGCCACTATTAAGCCATCTGCTTGTTGAGCACAAACAAATTGATCGTCGATCGTAATAGAAAATTCGATCATACGCGCCACATTACCCGGCATCAACACCACTTCATTTAAAGCAATACCTGCTTGTTGCTTATCTAATTGCATGGTTATCGCGGCATTTAATAGAAAGCGCTTCTCCTCTTGATAATTTCCATTTAATACTTCACCTATTTTCTTTTCTAAATCCTGAGGATGAATATCAGTAAGAAAACCGAGACGGCCACGATTAACGCCTAACACAGGTGTATTATGCTTTACCGCACTATGGGCTGCGTTGATAAAACTCCCATCACCGCCTACCACAATCAGCAGATCAACTTTTTGTGCCAATTGGTCACGTGCACTAGACGTGAATTGGCGATTTTTAAAACAATGTGCCGTTTCTTCTTCGACCAATACTTCATACTGATGAGATTGCAAATAATCCAATACAGCGATGAGTGTATCACTAACATCCTTCATTCCTTGTCTGCCGATCAAACCGATGGTTGTAAAAATTTTGCTCATAGCTTTATTTCATATATTAAAAATTGGAAATATCCTGGTCGAAACTATCAGGGGAGTCAACAGGAATACCTCTATATTAGTCTTGATTAGATTTTTAGTTAAATTTTTATCTTGCCTAAAGCTCAAACTCTTGAATCCAAGCACTCGAGTCTCCATAATTTACGTAGGTATCTCTATCTTAATATAGAGCAGATATTTTTTTCCTTTAAAAAATAGGAGCCTGTCAGAAATGACCGAAAAAGATCCATCTAAAAAATCCACTTGGGAAAAACTCAATATTACAGCAAAGCAAGATTCCTCTAAATCTGCTAAGGAGGGAAAATCTCCCTCTGAAGAAAAGAAAAAATCAGCACAGGAGAAACAATTAACCCATCCTTCTTATGATGCCTTAGAAGAACAGTTACTTAAGGCGGAAAATCGACTCAGTGAATATAAAAGTCAATTAACCAAATTAGAAGAGCAAAAAATTTATCAATTGGCTGAAATGGACAATATCCAACGTCGTACTAAACGCGACATTGAAAACGCCTATAAATTTTCATTAGAAAAATTTATCAAAGAATTGCTACCTATAAAAGATAGTCTAGAAACCGCTCTCGATCATGCCAAGGCTGAAGAACAGGATGCTGCTTTATCTGGCATCCAACTGACACTTAAACAGCTACAAAACTTATTAGAAAAAAACGGCGTAAAATCCATAGATCCTGCTGGCCAAGCCTTCGATTCGCATTTTCATGAAGCAATGCTCGCTGAAGAAAATGATGAACTGGAGCCGAATACGATTATAAGGGTACTACAAAAAGGCTATTTGCTTAATGAAAGGCTTATGCGCCCTGCTTTGGTCGTGGTTTCAAAAGCTAAAGAAAAAACTTCATGATCCTGTATCTTGAAAATTAAACCTCCTAACCCAACTTTAATAGGAGTTGTTAATTTTCAATCAACAAATCATTTTCAACTCAATTGATACCAGTAAAGAATTAGCTACTTAACGCGGAGAAATTTATGGCAAGTGCACAACCACCAAGAAACACCATAATCGGCATCGATTTGGGTACTACAAACTCTTGTATGGCCATTATGGAAGGCGGCAAAGCAAAAGTAATCGAGAACAAAGAAGGGCGGCGAACGACTCCCTCTACCGTTAGTTTTGACCATAATGAGGTTAAAGTAGGCGAAGTGGCAAAACGTCAATCAGTCACCAAGCCTGCAGAAACCATTTATGCAGTAAAACGTTTGATAGGTCGGAAATTCGATGATGAGGCCGTACAAAAAGATATCAAGATGGTCCCCTATAAAATCATTCGAGCCAAGAATGGGGATGCTTGGGTAGAGGTAAATGGTAAAAAACTATCGCCCCAGGAAGTTTCTGCGCAAATCTTAATGAAATTAAAAAGAGATGCGGAAGCTTATTTAGGATATGAAGTAAAAGAAGCCGTTATTACGGTACCCGCCTATTTCAATGACTCACAACGTCAAGCGACTAAAGATGCAGGCCGCATTGCAGGACTTGAAGTTAAACGCATTATCAATGAACCCACAGCCGCTGCACTTGCCTACGGTTTAGCCAAAAATCGTGGTGACTCCAAGATAGCCGTTTATGACTTAGGAGGAGGTACTTTCGATATCTCTATTATTGAGATTGCTGAAATTGAAGGTGAACATCAATTCGAAGTGTTGGCTACTAACGGCGATACCTTTCTTGGTGGTGAAGACTTCGATCTACGCGTTATCAATTATTTAGCGGATGAATTTAAAAAAGATCAAGGGATTGATTTACATAAGGATCCACTTGCTTTACAGCGTCTGAAAGAAGCCGCTGAAAAAGCAAAAATTGAGCTCTCTTCAACTGAAGAAACAGAGATCAATCTTCCTTACATTACCGCCGACAGCAGTGGTCCTAAACATCTACATATTAAATTAACGCGTGCCAAACTAGAGTCACTGGTAGAAGATTTAATTGAACGCACTATTGAGCCTTGTAAAAAAGCTATTTCAGATGCCAAAATTTCTCTCAGCGAAATATCACAAGTCATCTTGGTTGGTGGGCAAACGCGTATGCCTAAAGTACAAGAAGTGGTTAAAGCTTATTTTAAGAAAGACGCTCGTCATGACGTCAACCCAGATGAAGCAGTCGCTATTGGTGCTGCTATTCAAGGTGGTGTATTAGGTGGTGATGTTAAAGACGTCCTATTGTTAGACGTCACTCCACTTTCTTTAGGAATAGAAACCTTAGGTGGTGTAATGACTCCACTGATTGAAAGAAATACCACTATTCCTACTAAGAAAAGCCAAGTATTTTCCACTGCAGAAAATAATCAACCGGCAGTTACGATTCATGTATTGCAAGGCGAACGTGAGCAAGCCAAGGACAATAGAACATTGGGGCGTTTTGATCTGACAGATATTCCACCAGGCCCGCGTGGTACACCACAAATCGAAGTCACCTTTGATATCGATGCAAACGGTATTATTAACGTATCTGCTAAAAATAAAACCACAGGGAAAGAACAAAAAATTGTTATCAAGTCAGGTAGTGGTTTATCTGAAGAGGAAATTCAACAAATGGTCAAAGATGCTGAAGTCCATGCGGACGATGATCGCAAGTTCCGCGAGCTCACCAAAACGCGTAATGAAGCAGACAGTTTAATTCATACCACTAGCAAAGCACTAACCGACGTTGGCGATAAAATTAGTGCTGATGAAAAAGCTCAATTAGAGAAGGCAATAGAGGAATTGAAAGAAGCGCTAAAAGGCACTGATAAGGAAAGCATAGAAGCTAAACTTAAAGAGTTTACAGAGCTATCCGGAAAAATGTCTGATCGTCTTTATGCACAACCTAATGCTGAAGCAGGTGATGCTGGAAGTCAAACTGACACTGCTCAGGACGGCGCTAAAGACAATAAAGATGATGTTGTTGATGCGGTATTCGAAGAAGTCAAAGACAAAGACAAGGATAAAAAAGATAATGATAAGGATAAAGAGTAACCACCTCTTCTCCTTGCTGGCTAAAATCAGTAAGGAGATCGAACCCTATATATATTTCCATTAAAAATATCAAAATCCCTAGCGATACTAGCTAGGGATTTATCTTTGGTCCTTACTTATGGCAAAAAAAGCTGATTATTATGAAACACTGGGTGTCTCACGCAACGCGTCAGATAGTGAACTAAAAAAAGCCTATCGCAAATTGGCAATGAAATATCACCCTGATAAACATCATGCTACTGAGAATAAATCAGCAAAAGATGCTGAAGAAAAATTCAAAGAAATCAGTGAAGCGTACGAAGTTTTATCAGATTCTAAAAAACGGGCTGCTTATGATCAATTTGGTCATGCTGGCGTAGATGCTGCGGGAATGGGTGGCTCACAAAGTGCACATGGATTTAACTTTAATGATGTTTTTGGTGATATTGGTGATGTCTTTGGTAATATTTTCGGTAATCGTGGTGGCCCCCAACAAAGCCAACGCACACAACGCGGTGCCGATTTACGCTATACCCTAGAATTGGATTTAGAATCTGCAATTCATGGTGCCACTATACAAATCCGCATTCCGCGTCTTGTTACCTGTAAAAGCTGCCATGGCTCAGGTGCGCGTAAAGGCACTAAACCCACTATCTGCAAAACCTGCGAAGGCCAAGGTCAAGTTCGCATACAGCAAGGTTTTTTTACTATTCAACAAGCCTGTCCTGAATGCCATGGTGAAGGACGCATTATTACTGATCCTTGCCCAGACTGTCATGGTCAAGGCCAAATTCAAGAAACTAAGACTTTGTCAGTAAAGATTCCAGCCGGTATAGACGAAGGCAACCGAATTCGTTTAGCCGGTGAAGGCGAAGCAGGTAGTCGTGGCGCACCGCCCGGCGATCTCTATGTTCAAATTCATCTGAAACCACATCCTTTATTTAAACGTGAAGGTAATCATTTATATTGCGATGTTCCTATTAACTTAACGCTTGCACTATTAGGTGGTGATATACAAATTCCCACTTTAACAGGCGTGGTAAACTTACACATACCAGCCGAAACACAAAGTGGAAAGGTATTACGTTTGCGTGGTAAAGGAGTCCCTGGGCGCCCTGGTGTAACCGGTGATTTACTTTGTCGTGTTATTGTAGAAACACCCGTTAACCTGAGCAAAACACAAAAAGAATTAATCATGACGCTAGAAAAGGAGTTACAAAATGGAAATCACTATCCTAAAGCAAAAGCGTGGTTTGAAAATATAAGGAAATTTTTCAGTAAGCAAAACTGAAACTCGAAAAATTAGATTAAAAAAGGTATCATCGGTCTTATACTTACAACAATCGGATTTTTAGCAAGGCACCGTGAGAATGAAGCAACCGGAATGTATTCAAGCTACATGGGGATTTCGCGAATTGAGTGACAACACAGTCAAAAAATTTAAGTGCGAAGAATATATCAATGATTCAGTATGAATGCTGAAGAAAGATACAATAAGCAAAGCTAGAGAGAAATCATGAAAAAAGTTCCTATGACTATCAGCGGTGCTGAACATTTAAAGGAAGAACTTCATCAATTAAAAACCTCAAAACGACCACAAGTGATTGCGGCTATTGCAGAAGCGCGTGCACACGGTGATCTTAAGGAAAATGCCGAGTATCATGCCGCGAAAGAAATGCAAGGCTTCGTCGAAGGTCGTATCACCGAAATCGAAAATAAATTAGCCAATGCGCAAATCATTGATGTCACCAAAATAAATAATCATGGCAAAATTATTTTTGGTTCTACCATACATCTACTTAATACTAAGACGGATGAAGAGGTTACTTACCAAATCGTTGGCGAAGACGAAGCAGATATCAAACACTCAAAAATATCAGTCGCCTCCCCCATTGCCCGTGCACTCATTGGAAAAGAAGAAGGCGACAGTGTAGATGTGCAAACTCCTGCTGGTTTGGTTAATTTAGAAATTGATAAAGTCGAATATATCTAAAAGCTCTTTATTCTTATTAAAGCTTAAAATTAGATTTATCGGCTGTGATTACTTTATCAACGTAATTATTACTTAAAATTTTCAGTTCTTTATCGGTTAAATTATCAATACGGATTGCGTTTCGGTGACTTTGAGGAATCTTTGCTCTTTCTGGCGTAATTTTTATTAAAAAAGGATGATTTTTTGATAAAATAGCTAATCTTCCGTTTGTATCCAATTTAAATATTTTAGAGGGTTCGCTTCTTGAGTTATTGCTAAATAGCGAACTATTACTTCTAGTCGGTATCTGAGAAGCTTTTTTTTGTTTTGCTTGTTGAACATTATTATTTTGTTCATAAGAAGAATATTGTGATGAAATAGAAGTTTCAGAAGGACTAGAAACGGTATCATTGAAGCAAGTTGTTGATGAACTATTTAATTCAGCTTTATGTTTTTGTATTTGCTTTTCCTGGGCTGCGATTCTTTGTTGTACCATACCACCACCAGGAATCTCATCGATAGTTGATTCCCCGCCATTTTGAGTTTCGAATAAAATAACTTTGTTTGCTATTTTCCACTTATTGGTATCTACATAATTAGAATTCTTACTTTCATTTTTTGATATGAAAATTTTTTCCTTTATGCCCATAAAATACAAAACCTTTAAATTATTAATATAAACTTAAATATTGATTTATAAGGCTAACTTGTATTTCTTAAGGTTTTCTTAAGAAATACAAGTATTTTTAACGAAAGGACGGAAATGTTCTAAGTTAAATACTTAAAAACTATTTAGCTTAATATCGAAACATTATTTTTTTATGGGATATTGTGCTTACTAAACCGCTACCGCTGCTTTAATCAGCGAATGACACTTATAATCAACTAAGGAAAAATCATCAAACACATAATCAAATAATGTTTTCGGTTTACGTAGAATATTTAATTGAGGAACCTTATAAGGTTGCCTGGACAATTGGCAATTTACTTGCTCAAGGTGATTACTATAGATATGACAATCACCACCGGTCCAAATAAACTCTCCCACCTGTAAATTACACTGTTGTGCAATCATATGAGTTAATAACGCATAAGAAGCTATATTAAATGGTACTCCTAAAAAAGCATCAGCACTGCGTTGATACAGCTGACAAGAAAGACGTGAATTCGCCACATAAAATTGAAACAATAAATGACAAGGAGGCAAAGCCATCTTTGCTAGTTCACCTACATTCCAAGCACTAACAATTAGGCGGCGTGAATCCGGATTAGCTTTTATTTGTTCAATAAGCTGACTGATTTGATCAATAATTTTCTGATCGGTTGTCAGCCAAGATCGCCATTGCTTACCGTAAATAGGTCCTAAGTTACCGGCCGAATCAGCCCATTCGTCCCAAATAGTGACTTGATGCTCATTTAAGTAACGAATATTGGTATCACCACGTAAAAACCACAACAATTCATAAATAATACTTTTTAAATGTAATTTTTTTGTAGTCACTAAAGGGAAACCGACACTTAAATCAAAACGCATTTGATAGGCGAAGATACTCAGTGTACCTGTACCCGTCCTATCCGCTTTAGCTTGTCCCTGATTAAGAATATGCTGTAAAAAATCCAAATAGGGTCGCATCAGAAAGACTCTCTAAAACATTAAAGTCTAGCGTATGTCCAGCCAAAATTGAAGCAATCACTATTCTACGATACTATATCGCTCGATATTAAAGACGTGATACCAACTCTTTTAGAAATTCATAGACACTTAGTATTTTTTTGTTTTTTTAAAAATTATGCGAATTAATCTTTTTGGTGCAGGTTATGTAGGTTTGGTTACAGCCACTTGTTTAGCCGAGCATGGAAATAAAGTACTTTGTATTGACATTGATCAAGAAAAAGTAAAACGCTTACAACAAGGTGAATGTCCTATTCATGAGCCCGATTTGCCTGCTTTATTACAAAAAAATTTAAGTGCTGGACGGCTTAATTTTAGTATGGATCCACAACAAGGAGTTGAACATGGTTTTTATCAATTTATTACGGTAGGCACTCCTCAAGATGAGGATGGTTCAGCTGATTTAACGTATGTATTAAAGGTTGCAGAATATATCGGTAAAACACTGCTTGAACCCAAATTAATTATTAATAAATCGACTGTGCCCGTTGGCACTGCTGATAAAGTAAAGGCTATTATTCAAAACCAGTTACATCAACGCAACATTAACATTCCATTTAATATCGCTTCGAATCCTGAGTTTTTACGCGAAGGCGTAGCAGTGAATGATTTTATGCGTTCAGATCGAATTATTATTGGTACCGATAATAATGACGCAGAATCTCACTTACGACATCTCTATAGACCCTTTAATCGTAATAACGATCGTTTAATCGCAATGGATATTCGCTCAGCCGAACTGACCAAATATGCCGCTAATGCATTTTTAGCCACCAAAATTAGCTTTATAAATGAAATGAGCCATTTGGCAGAACGTTTAAATGCAGACATAGAGCAAGTTCGTATTGGTATCGGCTCCGATCCGCGTATCGGTTATCATTTTATTAATCCTGGATGCGGTTATGGCGGCTCTTGTTTCCCTAAGGATGTGATTGCTTTAGAAGCTACGGCTAAAACGGTTCATTACCAACCACAGTTATTAAATGCAGTACATCAGGTGAATGATGCACAAAAAAAACTTTTATTTAGTAAGGTTTCACAATTCTTTCAAAATAATTTACGCGGGAAAGTTGTCGCTTTATGGGGTTTATCTTTTAAGCCAAACACCGACGATATGCGTGAAGCACCGAGCAAAGTATTTATTGCGGCCGCTTTAGCTGCAGGCATGAGAATTCAGGCTTATGACCCAGTCGCAATGCCCGAAGCGGTTCGTTTATACAAAGATCAAGTTAATTTTAGTTGCTGTGATAATCCGGAAGATAGCTTAGTTGGTGCAGATGTTTTAGTAATAGTCACTGAATGGAATATCTTCTTTAATCCAGATTTCCAGCTCATCAAACAACGTTTAAAACATCCCGCTATCTTTGACGGAAGAAATCTTTATGATCCAGATTGTTTAAAGCAATTGGGAATTAAATACTATGCCATTGGTCGCGGGGAACCTCTCTAGTATGAAAAAGATTAAAAAAATTACTAAAGCAATTTTCCCGGTTGCTGGTTTAGGTACACGTTTTTTACCTGCAACAAAAGCGAGTCCTAAGGAAATGTTACCTATTGTGGATAAACCTTTAATTCAATATGCGGTCGAAGAAGCCATTGCGGCGGGAATTACCGAGCTCATTTTTATAACAAGTAGTAGTAAACGAGCGATTGAAGATCATTTTGATTCGAATTATGAATTAGAAGCCAAACTGGCTGAAGCAGGCAAAAAGGATCTGTTAGCTATTGTAAAAAATATCTTACCAAAAGGGGTTAGCTGTGTTTATCTACGTCAACCAGACACTTTAGGCTTAGGACATGCTGTTTTATGTGCACAAACGCTTATCAATGATGAAGCATTTGCTGTTTTACTTGCCGATGATTTAATCGATTCAACACTCCCCTGTTTAAAGCAGATGTTAGATCTCTATCAAGAAAAACAAAATACCATCATTGCTGTTCAAGCTATTACTCCTGAAGAAAGTAAACAATACGGTATAATTGGTTATAAAACTAAAGAAGGTAAACTGAGTCAGATTAACGCCATTGTAGAAAAACCTAGTCACAAAGAAGCGCCTTCTAATTTGGCTGTAGTCGGTCGCTATATTCTTACTTCAACTATCTTCTTTTATCTTTCCAAAACACCTATTGGAAAAAATGGGGAAATTCAACTAACAGATGCCATTGCTCATCAGCTAAAAGACGAGGTGATATATGCTTGGGAGTTTGAAGGAACACGCTATGATTGTGGAAGTAAATTCGGCTATTTAAAAGCAACGATTGCTCATGCCTTAAAACACCCAGAAACTAAAAATTTATTTATTCATTATTTAAAGACATTGCGTAATAATTTTCATGAGGATTGCGAGTTGAATGGTAACACAGACAAAAATTCAAGTACGAAACGTATATAAAAAAAACGAAGAAGTATGAATACTTCTTCGTTTAAAGTTTATGCTTTTATGAAAGCATAATTTTTAATTTTTCACCTGGCTTGAGGAAGTCGCTATCCAGCTTATTCCAAGCCTGTATCTTCTTAACCGATATATGGTAGTGTTTAGCAATACCTGTTAATGTATCGCCGCTTTTTACCCAATAGATCTGCGAGCTTGATTTATCCTTAACTAAAGTAGCTGATCTTGGCTTAGCCTGCCCATTGTTTACTAATTGAACAGATCTCTGCTTGCCTTTTGATCTAGCTTGTTTTAAAGCAAGCTTATTATTGCCAACCTGAACCTTAAAGTTCGGGCTTGAAGCAGTCGCTAATTGTTGTTTATACAAAGCGACCCTATCAATAGGTAAAGCGAGCTGACCACGTTTAATCGCCGCTGAAGTACTTTTCACGCCCGGATTCAATTCCTTTAATTCCGAAACGTTCATACCTGCTAATTTAGCTACGTGAGTTAAACTCATGTTTTTGGCATCAACTAGCTCTAAATAAGGCTTAGCACTGACGGGAGGTAAACTCACACCATACTTAGCTGGGTTTTTAACAATCGCAGCTAAAGCCAATAAACGCGGAATATAGGAACGTGTCTCAGATGCTAATGGCAATGCCCAGAAATGAGTATTCTTATCTTGCTGCGTATTGTGACGGATCGCATTCTGCACGTTACCTTCACCCGTATCATAAGCCGCTATGGCTAACAACCAATCGCCACCGAAGAAGCTTCTTAAATAGGTAAGGTAATTTAAGGCCGCATTGGTCGAGCTACTAATATCTCGACGACCATCAAAACCTCTATTTTGATGCACACCATACCCCTTAGCAGTATTGGCCATTAACTGCCATAAACCAGCCGCCCCTGAAGACGAGTTAGTCGCTGACGGATTATATCCACTCTCAATAATAGGCAATAAAACCAATTCTGTAGGTAAATCACGCTTTCTCACTTGCGCATATACATAGTAAATATAGGGCGCAGCTCGATTTACCGCATCTTTTAAATAAAGCGGGTTTCTAGCAAACCAACGGATCTGCTTTTGGACCTGAGGTTGGTTTTCCTCACGAGCTGACAATTGAAAATGAGCTCGAATAGGCCCCCAAAGCGTACCTTTTTCTACAGCACTATACATCGCTTTAGCGTTTTGAGGCGCTAAACTACTACCGGTCGATTTCATAATAACGGTTTGGTAGGTTTTTCTATCTGTATCGTTACCCGAACCGCTGAGGCCCTTCACACCTTCTTCAGAAGTAGGAAACTGCACACAGGCGGTGATACCCACTGCCAGAATGAGTAGTACGGTAAGTAATAACGAGTAAATTTTAAGCATTTTATAAGTCATACTAAAGATCTTACGGGGCCCCCTTAGAGAGGTCAAGACAAAGGGCTTACAAGAGCTAAATTAAACGCTCTTTTTGTAGGTTTTTAACCTACATATAGTGCGGAAATTACTTACTCAAAAACCTACATTTTTGCATTGTTTTTCGTATAAGTGAAGGTTAAAACCAGACATTTTTAGCTCTTTTTAGCCAGGCCCTACCTATGCGATAATAAAAAAGGTGTTAAGATTCATCGATTAAATTACTTCTAACAGTTTGTTAGCTGGATAACTCTTTTGAAACAGCATTACCTAGACATTGAAAATCATCGTTTAGCTAACCTAATCCCTCATTATGCTGGCCGACATTTGTTGCAGTTGAGCCCATATTCATTTTCAAGCTTATCAACTAGCCCTATTATTCATAAAATTATCATTTCTTCAAATTATAAAAGTAAGCATATTACTGACAAAATAAACAGCTCTCACTTAGAAAGTCACTATACTCATTTACCCTTTGCCAACGATAGTATTAATCTAGTCCTGATGCCCCATACCTTAGAAGTGAACAAAAGTACGGCTCAAACCATACTGACAGAAGCTTGGCGAGTACTAGCCCCCAGTGGTCATTTGATTATATTAGGGATCAATCCTATCAGTTTATGGGGTCTATATCGACTATTCTCATTGAGTAAGAAGCCTACTTGGGGGGACGGTCGTTTTCACACGATCCAAACGCTTTGTCAATGGATACACTTTTTAGGGGGTGAAATTCAGCATACTGAAAGCTTTCTATTCCGCCCCCCTTTATCTAGCCCCCCCGGTATGTGGCTATTTAAGAAATTAGTTTGGCTAGAACGAGTGTCGCCTTGGCTTATCCCTTTTATGGGAGGAATTTATTTGATTATTGCTGAAAAGCGGGTAAAGCGCCTCAATGGCTTAGGCTTAGTTTGGCAATTTCCACCGGTACTCAATCATAAGGTTTTAGCTCCAAATGCTCGAGGACCCCATCATGCTTAAAATACCAAAAATAGAGATTTTTACTGATGGTGCTTGTCGAGGAAATCCTGGGCCTGGGGCCTGGGCAGCTCTCTTACGCTTCAAAGGAAAAGAAAAAACCATTTCGGGTACTGAAATCTTGACTACCAATAATCGCATGGAGTTAATGGCAGCTATTCAAGCTTTAATGGCAATAAAAAAACCTTGTCACATAACACTCAGTACCGATTCACAATACGTCCAAAAAGGAATTACCGAATGGTTACCTCAATGGAAACGACGTGCTTGGCTTACAGCGAATAAAAAACCGGTTAAAAATTCCGATTTATGGAAGAAATTAGCTATACAAGCTGAACGTCATCAAATCAGCTGGGAATGGGTAAAAGGACATAGTGGCCACCCCGAAAACGACCGTGTAGACAGTCTGGCTAATGCTGCCTTGGATGAACTGCTAGAATAATTAAAATTTATCTTAATAAAGAAAAAGAATCCTATCCTAATGTGCATTAAGCAAAGCACGTCGATAGGCCAGCGGTGCTTTTATTTCATCTTCAAATTCAACATATTCCCAAGCATTGGCATTACTTAGTAAACGACGTAATAATAAATTATTCAGCGCATGACCAGATTTATAGCCACTAAATGCTCCGATGAGGCTATGACCTAATAAGTAGAGATCGCCAACTGCATCAAGAATCTTATGACGTACAAATTCATCTTCGTAACGTAAGCCATCTTCATTCAGCACTCTATATTCGTCTACAACGACTGCATTATCAAGACTTCCACCTAAAGCAAGTCGAACTTCACGCAATTTTTCGTAGTCTGCCATAAAACCAAACGTACGTGCACGACTTACTTCTTTAATATATGATGTCGTAGAAAAATCTATACTTGCCTTTTGGCTTCGATTTTGGAAAAGTGGATGATTAAAATCAATTTCAAATGAAACTTTGAAACCATCAAATGGCTCAAAAGAAGCCCATTTATCTCCTTCAGTCACTTTAATAGATTGCTTGATTCGAATAAAGCGTTTTGAAGCAGTTTGCTCCTCAATACCCGCCGACTGAATCAAAAAAATAAAGGGTCCTGCACTTCCATCCATAATAGGAATTTCTGATGCCGTAATATCAACATAGGCATTATCAATACCTAAACCTGCCATCGCTGACATGAGATGCTCTATGGTAGCCACTCTAACCCCATTTTTTAATAACGTAGTTTGTAATGTCGTTTCACCGACATGTTCAGCGCGCGCTTGCACTTCAACGATAGGATTAAAATCTAGCCGTCGAAAAATAATTCCGGTGTTAATGGGTGCTGGTCGCAAAGTTAAAATAGCTGTTTCACCGCTATGCAATGTGATCCCTGCCGCTTTAATAACGTTTTTCAATGTACGTTGTTTTAGCGCACGCGAAGTTTGAATTGAATTGTTTTTTCTGGACACTCTTAAGAAACCTCTTCTTGTCTACGTAAAAAAGCCGGAATATCAAAATATTCAATATCAGTTGCGCTACTATCTACTGTGGATTTACTTGAAGTAACGACACCTTGTTTGCGCAATACCGTAGGGCGTTCTAACTGATGATAATCTAAACTACCGTCAGCCGCTCTAACAAGACTTGAATCCCCTACTCCTCCTGATACTCCAGTAGAAAGGTGTCCAAGAAGACCTGTTATCACTATGGTCACACGTAATTCTTCACACATTTCAGAATCTATTACAGTGCCAATAACCACATTAGCTTCTTCCGAAGTAAATTTCTTAATAACTTCACCAACTTCTCCAAACTCTCGCATTGATAAATCCGGTCCCGCTGTTATATTAACGAGTACACCGCGTGCTCCTGCTAAGTCGATATCTTCTAACAATGGGCTTCCAATAGCGGCTTCTGCTGCTAAACGTGCTCTTTCAGGACCTGTGCCTATACCTGTTCCCATCATCGCCATACCCATCTCTGACATCACTGTTTTAACATCTGCAAAGTCTACATTAATTAAACCAGTGCGAGTTATTAAAGCGGCAATTCCTTTGACAGCGCCAAATAATACATCATTTACCGCTTTAAATGCATCTAAAAAACTAATATCTTTGTCTAAAACACTCATTAATTTATTATTAGGAATCGTAATCAATGAGTCGACATATTGGCTCAGTTGTTTAATTCCCTCTTCGGCTAAGCGCAAACGCTTCTTACCTTCAATCTCAAAAGGTTTAGTAACAACCGCAACGGTTAAAATTTTCATTTGTTTAGCAATTTCCGCTACTACCGGTGCAGCACCCGTACCCGTTCCTCCACCCATCCCAGCAGTTATAAAAACCATATTGGCACCTTCTAATGCCGATCGAATACGTTCTCTATCTGCTTCTGCCGCTAGTCGGCCTACTTCAGGATCTGCCCCCGCACCTAAACCCTTAGTAATTTGCTGTCCTAATTGTAACAAACACTCCGCTGAAGAATTTCTCAATGCTTGGGCATCGGTGTTAGCACAGATAAACTCAACACCTGTGATGTCTTGTGCCAACATATGCTCAAGTGCATTCCCACCACCGCCACCGACACCAATCACTTTTATAATGGCATTTTGAACAGGTGTGTTGGGGGAATCAAATTCGGTGCTCATAGTTAACTCCTAAGGATTTCAGTATTATTTAAAAATTTTCGCATAACCAATTTTTTATACGTGCTATTTTTCTACCAAATAAAACATTAGGTTTTCGCTGCTCGCATTGTTGTTGATAGCCATATAATAGTAAGCCGGTACTGGTCGCATACATACCATTCGTCGTTACCTCGTTATTTCCAGTAATATATTGTGGGTGACCGAGTCTCACGGGTAACTTAAAAATCTTTTCTGCTAAATCGACACTACCGTTGACGTTAGAAGCACCACCGGTTAATACCACCCCTGCCGCAAGAAATTCTTCAAAACCACTACGATATAATTCTGCCTTCACTAAATGGAAAAGCTCTTCATAACGTGGCCCCACCACCTCAGCTAAAGCACGTTTAGTCAGCGTGCGTCCAGGTCGATCTCCCACTCCGGATACCTCGACTAATTCATCTGGGCTTGCTAGTTCTGGCAAAGCACAGGCATGTCTTCTTTTAATCTGCTCTGCACTTTGTGTGGGCGTTCTTAATGCAACGGCAATATCATTTGTGACTTGATCACCCGCAATAGGAATAACTGATGTAAAACGTATAGCTCCTTCAGTAAAGATAGCAATATCCGTTGTTCCTCCACCAATGTCTATTAAACACACACCTAATTCTTTCTCATCTTCAGTTAAAACAGATTGACTTGAAGCAAGTTGCTCTAAAATTATTTCTGAAACTTCTAAACCACAGCGTTGAATACATTTAATGATATTTTGTGCCGCGCTAACCGCGCCTGTTACCATATGCACTTTAGCTTCTAAACGCACACCTGACATTCCTATTGGCTCACGAATACCTTCTTGGCTATCAATAATAAATTCCTGTGGCAAAATATGTAATATTTTTTGATCGGCTGGAATAGCGACTGCTTTCGCAGCATCTATCACACGTTCAACATCCGCATGTGTCACTTCTTGATTTTGAATGGCAACAATTCCGTGAGAATTCAAACTTCGTATATGATTTCCAGCAATACCCGTATACACACTTCGAACTGGACACCCTGCCATTGATTCAGCTTCACCTACTGCTTGTTGAATTGAATCAACCGTTGCATCGATATTGACTACTACACCACGCTTTAATCCTAATGAAGGATAAATTCCCATACCAATAATTTCGATACCATTGGGCTTTACTTCACCCACCAAGGCATTAACTTTGGATGTACCAATATCTAAACCTACAATTAAATTCTTAGTCGGTTTCTTTGCCATATTATTTCACCTTCAATTAAATTCTCTAGATCTTTTCAAACTTCATTTTTGACTTCATAGTTAGGATATAGACCATTACGCTATTTTTTTGTAAACTGTTCTCTATAAATCAAATAACACTCGAATTAGGTAACCTATTTTTTCTAAGCAATTCGTTTCTTAAATTTTACTGCCATACCGTGAGCATAGCGAAGATCCACATAATCTATCATAGATACTTTACTTGCGATAACATCAGAATAAACATCTATCAACCGTTCTAATTGTATATAAGGTTGACTTCGACTTAAATAAACTGATAATCCATTATTTAATTTCAGATACCAATATTGTTGGTCCACTAGTTTTAACAATTTAATTTTTAAGTTTAATTTTGCGAACATGGGCTTCATCGCGGTATAGATTTGTAATAAATATTTTTGTTTACCGACAGGTGCCATAAAAGTGGGCAAATCTAATCCTTTAAAATCTTCATTATCTGGAATAAAAATATTAGCTTGTTCATCCACTAAACCATATTTTCCAATAAAAGCGATAGGTTTTTTAGTAACAAAACTTACCGCTAACGTATCTGGCCAAAACCGTTTTATAGTTACATTAGCTATCCACGGTTCATGTAAAATGTGTTCTTTCAATCCTCGGCTATCTAAACGAAAAAACCCTTTTGCTATAAAGGGCAAAATAATTTCCTGCAGATGACTTTGCTTAACATACGTTAAGTCACCACTAATTTTAATGTTCTTGATAGGGAAATAACTTGGATCAGCTAATTTTTGCCATAATAAGATAAAACTTAATACCAGTAACAAACTCAATGAAAATTTAAAAAACCACCCTTTTGAAGGCAATTGAGAATTTAAACGGATCAATTTAGATTTATCGTGTTGCCGTTGGAATCGTTGGTTTTCAACTACTTTCCCATTTTTAACCATCGCTTAGCCATCAGAAATACATGAAATCAAAGGGGATAATAATCTATATAGTGTGTTTCTGCCAGTTTTACTCGTTGGCCTAGCTACGCAGTTCAATATTTTTCGATATATTAAGAGGCTATGAAAAAAGTGTCCCGCCTGAACTCGAATCCTCTCAGCAAACATTGTAAAATTCGTATCTTAACTAAAGAATACGACTCTATTTAAATTAATATTGAATACTGATAGATTCTTCACCAAAGCTTTCACGTAGCGCCTTCAACAAATCATCTTCAGGCTTTACCTTCCAACTATCACCCAAACTCAAATAAACTTGTGTCCTTAGTTCAGGATGATAATAAGCAATACGAGTAGGGCAAAAACCCGGACAAAAATTGCTCATTATTTTTTGCAAATCCTCAAGTAGCCCAGGCTTAATGATAGGTTTAGAAAGCTTAATCAGTAGGTTTTTTGCATAGCTTTCACGTGCTTCACTGATATCTAAAATTTTTTTCCCTAATATCCGCGTATTACCAGTGTATTCATCGCGTTGAATTTCTCCTTCAATGATTAATAGTTTATCCTTATTCAACTTTTCACGATATTTAGCATAAGTATCACTAAATAAAGTCACTTCTAAACGTCCACTGGCATCCTCCAAATTAAGAACAGCCATACGATCACCGCGTTTGGTCCATAAAGAACGAATGGTCAGTACCCAACCGGCAATGGTAATTTGATGACCTGCTTTGGCAGTTAACTCACTTAAAGATAGAGTGATAAAATGGGATAATTCCTTAGCATAACCTTCTAAAGGATGGCCACTTAAATAAAAACCTAAGACTTCCTTTTCAGCTTGTAATCGCTGTAATTTTGGCCAATCCTCTTGATTCACCATTTGACTTGCATGAGAGACCATATCAAGCCCAAAAAAATCCTTCTGACCTGAAACTTTTGCCCATGATTTCTGATCTGCCGCTTGTAAAGCGGCTTCTATATTAGCTAAAAGACTGGCTCGATTTACACCAAAACTATCTAAGCTACCTGAAAAAATTAAGGCTTCTAAACTTCTACGATTTAGTTTGTGTAAATCAACGCGGTGACATAAATCAAATAAATCACTAAACGCCTGTTGTTGACGTTGTTCTATGAGCATTTCTATTGCACCTTCACCTAAACCTTTAATTGCACCTAAACCATACCGAATCGAACCATTAGAATCATCTACGGTAAATTTATAGTCACTATGATTGATATTCGGTGGCAATATATTCAATTTCATTAAGCGACATTCTTCCAGAAAAGTGACTACTTTTTCGGTATGGTCCATATCGGATGATAATACAGCGGCCATAAACTCCGCGGGATAATGCGCTTTTAACCAAGCTGTCTGATAAGAAACTAAAGCATAGGCTGCCGAATGTGATTTATTGAATCCATAATCTGCAAATTTTTCCATTAAATCAAAGATTTGGTTTGCTAAATAAGAATCTATGCCTTTCTGTTCTGCACCTTTTATAAAAATAGTTCTTTGTTGCGCCATCTCTTCCGATTTCTTTTTTCCCATGGCTCGACGCAATAAATCCGCAGCCCCTAAGGTATAACCTGCTAGCACTTGTGCAATTTGCATCACTTGTTCTTGATACAAAATAATTCCATAAGTTGAACTTAATATCGGTTCTAAAAAAGGATGATCATATTGAACTTGGGCACGTCCATGTTTACGATTAATAAAATCATCCACCATTCCAGACTGTAAAGGTCCTGGACGAAATAAAGCGACTAAAGCAATAATCTCATCAAAACTATCTGGACGTAATCGTTTAACGAGATCGCGCATCCCTCGCGATTCTAATTGAAATACAGCGGTAGTTTTACAAGCCTTTAATAAGGCAAAAGTGCTGACATCATCGATAGGAATGGCTGTGATATCAAGTAAAGACTCTCCTGATAATTTTTTCGCATTAATCGCCTGTACTGCCCAATCTATGATGGTCAAAGTTCGTAGACCTAGAAAATCAAATTTTACCAAACCCACTTTTTCAATATCATCTTTGTCAAATTGAGTAATACAATGCATTCCTCCTGGCTCACAGTAAAGTGGTGTAAAATCTGTCAATCTAGAAGGAGCAATCACTACTCCGCCGGCATGTTTACCTACGTTACGCACCAATCCTTCTAATTTTTTTGCTAAATCAATTAATACTTTTATTTCGTCTTCATTTTCATAGCGATGTTTTAGTTCATCTTCTTGATCCAATGCTTTTTCGAGAGTAATACCCAGCTCAAAAGGAATTAATTTGGCAATTTTATCCACCATACCATAGGGATAGCCCAAAACCCGCCCTACATCTCTAACGACTGCACGGGCGGCCATACTTCCATACGTTATAATCTGTGAAACTGCATCACGCCCATAACGCTCCGTTACATAATCAATAACCCTATCACGCCCCTCCATGCAGAAATCAATATCAAAATCTGGCATAGAGATACGCTCAGGGTTTAAAAAACGTTCGAAAAGCAAATCATACTGCAGAGGATCTAACCCCGTAATTTGCAGCACATAAGCTACTAAAGAACCCGCTCCAGAACCTCTACCCGGACCAACGGGAATTTGATTTTTTTTTGCCCAACGAATAAAGTCAGCCACAATGAGAAAGTAACTTGCAAAACCCATTGAATTGATCACTTTGAGCTCGGATTGTAGTCTTTCAAAATAAATGTTTTCTAATTCATTGGAATTAACAAGCTGTTGCTGCGCCACATTGGTTTTAGTTAGCGTAGATAACTTAGATTCTTTATTCTCAATCTGAGATAAACGCAAAAAAGATTTAGAACGCTTCTCTAAATAGTGTATCAAGCCTTGTTGTGCTTCTTGTATTAAGAACTTTTCTGCGCTCATTCCTTCTGGAATAGGGAAATTAGGTAAGAAAGATGAATTGAGTTCAATTTCTAGATTACACCGTTTGGCTATTTCAACTGAATTGGTCAATGCTGATGGAATATCCGCAAATAATTCAACCATTTCTTCGATAGACCGAAGATATTGCTGATCGGTATAAATCGTAGGTCGCTTAGGGTCATTTAAGGTATAGCCATTATTAACACAAACCCTGGCTTCATGCGCTTCAAAATCTTCAGCTGCAATAAAACATACTTCATTAGTAGCAACTACTGGAACATTGAACTCTGTTGCTAACTCTATAGCCAATCCGATATATTCTTCCTCTAAAGGGCGACCTAAACGTTGCAACTGTAAATAAAAACGATTGGGAAATAACGTTAGCCAAAACTGTAAATATTCTGCTGCTAATGGCTTGTTTTTTTTCATTAAGCAGGAAGCAATATCGCCTTCTCTCGCTCCAGATAAGGCAATTAAGCCAGCAGAATAATTTGCAAACCAACTTTTTTTGAGAACAGGTTGACCTTCCTGTTGATTCTCTAAATAAGCACGTGAAATTAATTGAATTAAGTTTCGATAACCCTGTTGATTTTGACAAAGTAAAATTAATTGGAATCCTCGATCGGAATTCAGGTCATTTTTTACACAACATTCAACCCCGATTATGGGTTTAATACCTTTTTTAATCGCCGTCTGGTAAAATTTAATCGTTGCAAATAAATTGGATAAGTCCGTTATTGCAATAGCAGGCATAGATAGCTCATCGGCTTTAGCTACAAGCTTATCTATACGAATCAAGCCATCAATCAAAGAATATTCTGTATGAAGATGCAGATGGATAAAAGATGGCATATACTCTTCGCACTTGAATTTTTGTCTGTGTTGCTGCTTAGTCCAGAATCTTCATGTCGATTATAAACACGAAGGTTGTTTCATTTCGCGGCCCTTACAAAAAACTTTTTGCTGTGACAAAAGAACCGCAACCACTTTGTATTTTGCCATAGTTAATATGAAAAGAAAGCTTATTAAGAAATATATTGGGGAATTGCAAGAAAAAAGTTATTTTTTCTTTTTAGAGGCTAATTCTTATGCGTCGAGTGCTTGATAGGTTTCCTTTAAGCTAATAACTAGATAAGCATAGAGTGTATCTAACTGTTGTGACTGGCCAGTTAAATAGCAACGTAGAAAATTTTTACATAGATGATTTAATCTGATTGCCCCTGCATAGCATGCCCCGCCTTTTATTTTATGCACTATGTTTTCGATAGTTTCCCAATTCTTTAATTGATAGATCTTTTCAAGTTCTTGGATATGATCCGGAATAGATTGTTTAAACATCTCTATAATTTCATTGAACAGATCAACATTGCCGCTCAGATTTTTAAGACTAATGCTCTTATCATAGATAGGGTATGAATTAATAATGTCGAGTAAATTAGCCTTCTCTATGATTAAATTATTTTCTTCTACATTATACTCATGTTTAATTGGTTTTGACTGTTTGGGCATAGGATTAAATTCAATGACATTAATTTTTTTATCTTGGAAATACTTATCTAATTTTTTTATTTTTTCTTTAGTCAAGGGTTTTAACCATACTTCATTGATACCTGCCGCTAAACATTCTTCCTTAAATTTACCTTCTCCATGAGCGGTTAAGGTAACAATTGGGGTCATCGGTTTTTGATTAATACGTTCCCAATAACGGTATAAAACAGCAATTTCACTACCACTAAGACCAGGCAAGCCCAAATCAGCAATAATTAAATCAAACGTATGGTTTTTTGCAAAAGCTAATGCTTCTTGCATAGTCGATACCACCGTTAGGTTATATCCCGCTTGAGTAAGCAGTTCTTGAGAAAATTTAATCGTTAAAAGATCATCTTCTATCAATAAAATATTTTTTTTTATTACTTTTTTTTTGGTTTGTGCTTGCGCTGCTATATTTTTTTTTGTTTCGGCTAATTTATATGTTTCTAAAAAGACAAAAGGCTCAGAATTCTTATTTTTAAATTTTAAAAGCTTATTTTTTTTCGCTAAATTCATAAATAAGGTAAAAGTGAAGCTTGTTCCCACACCCACTTCACTTTTTACTTGTATCTCGCCACCTAACAGGTTAATGAATTTTTTTACAATATAAAGACCAACGCCATAACCCGTTTGATCTGTTTTTTCAAAACTAGGTGTTATTCGAAAAAAAGGATCAAATACGGACGTCAATTTATTAGCGGGAATGCCTATACCTGTATCACTGATAGTAAACTCAATATATACCCCATCTGATTGCTGTGGTAATAATACTAATTCTTTGATAGTTACAACCACTTTCCCTTGTTCGGTAAATTTAATCGCGTTAGTCGCTAAATTGAGTAAAATACGTTCCAATTTATTTTGATCACTCGCTATATTTTCTTTGGTAGAAACATCCAAATTTATCTGCAAGGTGAGTCCTTTAGTTTTTACTGATGGCAATAATAGATTTTGCAAAGATACTGCTAAAGCTTGTAAAGAAAAACTCTCGATCTTAAGCTGAGCTTCGTTAACGTTTTCTAGAGAAGCAACATCAAGTACATTGCTAAGTAAACTTAATAACTGCTTACTGGCTTTGTACATCAAACGTAAATCATCTTTATTTTCCAATATTGTTAAACGTTGCTGAAGTAATTGCGATAAACCGATGATTCCTGTTAAAGGGGTGCGAATATCGTGGCTCATATTAGCAAGAAACTCAGTTTTAGCTTGATTGGCCGCATCGGCTAATAATTTCGATTTTTGCAATTTTTTCTGTGTATTTTTAAGCTCTGTGATATCAATCGAGACTCCTAGGACTCCTATTGTTTTATCAAATTTTCCTTTTAACGGTGATTTTTGAGTCAAAAAAACATGCATCCTATCATCGGATAATCTAGCCCTTTCTTCAAAACTCACCATTTGATTATTTTGCATTACAAAACGATCGTTTTCTTGTATCCTTTCTGCTTGATCTTTCCAAGGGAAATCAAAGTCTGTCTTACCGATAACAGCTCTCGTATTAGTAAATCCAGTTAATTCGCTATGTAGTTTACTCCCACCCAAAATAACGCTATTGATATCTTTCCAATAGATACTTGCAGGTACATTTTCAATGATATTATTTAAATAAACAGTTAATTTTTCATTTTCCTCCCATAAATATTGATTAAAATCATTTAATCTTGGATAAGTTTCACTGAAGATAGTAATCGATCCTTTTTTTGACATAACCGAAGTACATTGAATTAACGTAGGCTCCTCCTGATCATTAATTAATTTGTAGTAAACAGCAGAAAAACTCTTATCTTTATTTTTAATACTTTTATTAAGTAAATCATTCACTATCCTTAGATAATCACTCAAAAAAAAACCAGATACTGGTTTACCTATTACTTCTGATAAAGAATTTATTTTTAATGATGCCAGAAAATGTTGATTACCTCCTCTAAAAAACTTTTTTTTACTATCTAACCAGTAAACCGAAAAAGGTAATACATCTAAGATAAGTTGAAAATTCATTATTATGTTCCAAAAAGTTTAGAAAGCATATTGTTTTAATTGCTAAGACTAAGAGGTTTCGTGATACTATTTATTAGGTTAACATCCCGTTTGCTAATTGAAAAGAAAGGTAAACTTCTGATATTAGCGTTATAAGTTGATCGAGAGATTTTTTCAACAAACTCCACAATCTGCATAGCTAATGTAGCTAATCCGGCTCTCTCCTCAAGCAGATTAAAATGATTACCCTCAACCGGCTTTACTTCAAATTTTTCACCGACAAAATCTTTTAAAAAATTAGATTCGGTTTCTTTTTCCATATCCCTAAACTTATCCAAATCCGTTGCTTTGAATAACCTTATAGGAGTTAAAGAGAGTTTATCGGGTCTAAATTTAAAACCAATATCTTGATAATATTCACATTGCTTTATCATAGGTTGAATTAAATTTTCTACATTCTTAACTTTAGGATTAGCACTTACATTTTTTATGACCTCATTACAATATTCTAAAACAGGCACCAACAAAGCAGTTTGAAGTTTTTTGCTTGCACACGATACAACCCAGGTATCTAGCAAAATAACACCCAAACAATTTTGATTAAGCTTTTCTAATTGAGATGCCATTGCTAAAGCAATCATTCCTCCGAAAGAATAACCCGCTATAATAAAAGGTCCTTTAATTTTTTCACCAATGTATTTAAGATAATTTTTTGCCATTTCCGGAATACTTAAGTTTTTAACCTGCCGATCAAGTATGACTGGGTCTTCTATACCATAACAATAATTAGGCAATTGAGTTTTCTTCAAAGCATCTATCAATTTGTTGAAACAAAATAAACCACCCCCTGCAGGGTGTATAAAAATAATAGGGGGAAGTTTTTCATCGCTTCCTTTATATAAAAGGGATAGCAAATCATTTTCTGAATAGTCAGCATGCTCTAAAGCATGAGATAACGATCGTATACTAGAATTTTGTCGTAACATATTAAAAGAAATTTTTTTACCGAAAACTTCTTCAATTTTAGCTAATAACTGAATAGCTTCTATAGAATTCCCACCTATATCAAAAAAATCACTATCCAAAGTTGGAGAAAAAGGTAATATCATCTTAAATATCGATAATAATTTTTTCTGAATTTTCTTTGATTTTTCCGACATATTTTCTTTATCGCTATCACTTTCTTCGTTGATAGTTAAAGGCAACTGAGATAAAGCCCTTCTATCTAGTTTTCCATTGGCTGTCAGTTGAAATTTCTTTATTTTTTCATAATAAACTGGAATCATTGCTGTTGATAATTTAGTGTTTAAAAACTGAAGTAACTCCTGTTTATTTGGGTTTATATCTCCTTCATTTTTTGTATAGAAAACAACTAGAACTTTATTTTTATCGTTTATTTTCTTATATATTATTTCAGCCTGTTTTATAGCAGGATGTTTTTCAAGGGCATCTTTAATTTCAGCCATGGATACTAAATTGCCTCGGATTTTTATCTGTTCATCATTTATCCTACCTAAAAATAATATATTATTATTTTTAAACTGAACTTTATCTCCTGACATATACAGAGTAACAAACTTTTCTCCCTCCAAGAATGCATCATTAATTGAGTTTTTAGGATAAGGCAAATTACATTTTTTTTGTAAGGTTTCATTATTATGATAGGCTCCCAAACCTTCTCCTGAAATACCCAACTGACCTATTGCGCCCAATGGTGCTAACCCATTAAACCTATTCAAAATTAAGATTTGCGTACCAGCAATAGTTGGATTGCCGATAGGCACCGTAGAAAATTCGCTTAAATTTTCTCTATTTACCATATAAGTTAATGCGAAAATACCTGTTTCTGTAGGGCCATAACCGTTCATAAATTGCAAATTTGGATTGAAGCACAAAACTTGCTCAACTGCTTTTTTATCCACAACATCCCCACCACTCATTAAATATTTTACCTTTTTGAATATTTCAGGGGATTTAAGAGCATAGAGATTAAATAACCCGGCTGTTAACCATATTACATTAATATTTTTATCTGATAATTCCTTTGTAAATAGATTTTCACTAAGCAAAATATTTTTATCAATGATAACCAAGCTAGCGCCATTTAAAAATGCCAGTAAGAATTCAAGTTGTGCCGCGTCAAAGACCTGATTCGCTGTTTGAGCAATATTATCACCCGGCTCTACCATATAACACAGTGTTTTTATCACACGAAATAAAGCTTTTTGGGATAGTATTACTCCTTTTGGAGTGCCAGTAGATCCCGATGTATAAAGTATACAGGCATTATCTTCCATCGTAGTGGTCAGTGCAGGTGAGTTATGAAGTAAACTATGCTCTGAAGTACGCTCATTAATATTAATACAAATTAAATTATCTATTTGAACATTTTTTTTAAATAAATCTTCAGTAATATCCAAGATGAAAAAAACAATTCCTGCATTTGCAATAATTGATTTTAGGCGATCATAGGGATCGTGTTTAGAAAGGGGAATAAAAACAGCGCCTATTTTTAATATCGCTAACTCTGCGATAAAAAATAAGTGATTGGTTTCTAAGAAAATCCCTACAAAACTGCCTTGCTTTACTCCTTTTGTACTTAAAACATGCTTCAAGTGTGTCGATTGATTATCAACTTCACGATAACTAAGCCTGATTTCATTATAATAAAGTGCATTATTCTCAGAATATTTTTCAACAATTTGCTGAAATTTGCTTACTAGATTATCATTTTTAGCAAAATCAAGTTTCGGACCTCTGCCCAATCTAATTAATTGGGTTCGTTCTTCATCACAAACCACCGATATTTCTTGCAATCTTTGATTAGGATCATTACAAACGCTCCTAATTGTATGTATAAAATTCTTAGCAAAACCTTCTATAAAAGATAGACTAAACAAGTCATTAGCATATTCAATGACAAAATTTAATTCCTGCTGATTTTCCTGAGCAAAAAGCGTGAAATGACCAAAGCGGCATGTCTTTCTCATATCAAAAATTATGGGTTGCTTAGGTAATTCTAATTCTGCTATTTCTCCATTCAGTTTTAACTCCGGAATAGAATAACTTTGATAAATAAATGCGGGACTTAATAAGATATCTTTAATCCCTTGCTTTAATAAAATTTCCTGTATTTTACCAAAAGGAATGTCTTGAAATTCTTGACTCACTAAGAATTTTTTATTGTTCTGTTTAAGATACTTATCAAAATATAGGTTTTCTTCTAAATCAAATTGCTGAATTACTAGATTGATAAAAAAACCAATCATTTTATCGAAAGAGGGGTGTTCGCCTCTCCCGTTCGTAGCTGTTATCAATGTAATATTTTTTTGATAAGTATAAGAAGCAATTAAGAGGCTAAACAAAGCATTAACCACACTAAAACACGTAACACCCGTTGATTGAGCTAAATCTTTTAAGGCTAATAAATCTTCGAGCGTTAAAGAAAATGTATATCGTTCAGCTGCTTGTTCAGTCGCTGGTTTGAATGTCGATAAAGATTGATCAGTGGGTAATGTGGTTACTGTTTCTATTTTTGCTAAAGTATTTTTCCAAAAGGTTAATGCCCTCGCTTGATAAGTTTCATCTTCAAATTTTTTCTGCTGATGGTAAATAAATTCTATATATTGAGGGGGATAATCCGTTAACTTGAAAGAATTAGAAATTATACTATCCCGATATATTTTGGATAAAGTATCTAGAGAATTTTTAAGCGAAACGGCATCAAAAATCGCGTGATGCACATGAATAAAAATATAATAATTTTTAGTCGCTTCAAAAATAACAAAACGTATCAGTGGATCTTTACTCTCCATACTCCAAGGTTGACTAATTTCAAGCTGTATAGCTTCTTCTAAGGAGATCTCCAATTTTAGCTTTTTAATGTGGAAGCTTAAATGTCTCGCTTCAGGTGGTAAAATTGATTGTGTTAATCTACCCTCTCGATAAGAAAAAGAGGCCCCAAATATATCGTACATCTCTATGAGTTTCTGGCAAGCTCTTTCTAATCGTTGAATATCTAAATTTTTTTTATTTATTTTATAACACGCTGTCATATGACAATTGGCGCTATTATCAGTTGATTCTTGCTGTTCAGCGAACCAAATTCTTTGCTGTTGAAAAGAAACAGGTAAAATCCGATTATAAAAATTATCATTTTGTTCTATTACTTCAAGGGATATTTTTTGTTCTTCGATATATTCAATTAAGCTAAAAGCAGTTGTTTTTTCACATAACAATATCGGAATAGTAATATTTATCCCTTCATTTTTATACAAATAGTAACGTAATTCTGTAGCCTTAAGCGAATCCAAACCACGCGCAACTAAAGATTTATCTTGTCCTGCTTTACCTAAATAATGATTGCATATTTGTATTACTTTATTCTCTAAATTCTCTAATTTAGATAAAAAAAGCATTTCCGTGTTGTTATCTATATAAAAGTCATTTAACAGCAAAAAAGTTGTCATTTCTTTTAATTCTAATAAATAATTTTCACTGACTTCGTTGCTATTGAAGGTAATTTTTTTATTTTGTTGTTCTTTTTCTAATCCTGGAGAGAGATTTAAGGATGCATGAATCAAAGAATCTATATCTAATTCTATTACCTTGAGAGTAGGCAATGTTAAAGTAAACTCTTCATGTAATTCGAGTGAATTAAAATCCAAACAAATATTTAATTTTTTAAATAAAAATTTAAGACTATTATGTATCCAAGTATAATTCTCTACTTTATTACATAAATATCTGAAAATTGGATCTTTATCGGTTTGCTCGCTTAAAATATTTAAAAAACTACTAACTGGCTTATTTTTTTCAGATTTTTTAAAATTAAGCTTGATACTGTTTAAACCCCTTTCTTGAGAAAATTGAGCTATGTACTTCAACATCTCATATTCCATCCCTCTACGAAAGACTCTGCAGCTAACAAAAAAACTATTAATAGTTAAACTATTTCGGTCTAAACTACTTATTGCTATAGCCGTAATATCTTCAGTTGTAGAGAATTTATCCTTGATACTGCCAATAAAAATTTCTCTTTCATCATTTTTTACTATCGAGTTTATTTCATTAATTTCTTTGGCTTTAGATTCAGGGAATAAATTAAATTGATTCGTTCTCCCAGATAATTCATTCACTCTTACAATGACCTTCTTATCATCTTCAGTGTCAATAGAATTAATTTTATTAATAATGATAGTTTGACCTAGCTCCGGAGATCTTAAAAATTCCACAGGATCGCAAAATCTTGTCGCTAACGCTGCTTTAATTTCAGTTTGTTTATAGAGGTCAGTTCGTTTTTTGTCTGTTTCAGTTATTTCGGCATGCTCATCTATATCAAAAGCCCAATGATTTTTATATTCTTCCAAATTTCGCGGCATAGTAATACATAGAACACCTGGAATTTGGCTTACGTCGTAAATTTCTGTGGGATTATCATCGATAAAACGAAAAGCATCGGGAAAAAGATTTAAATCTACTGCAAGCTCTTTAATATTTTTAGATTTAAGTTCCTCATTTATTTTATATGCGGTAATATGATCTATTTTTAAAAACATGTCTGCTTGGCGTTGTTTAAAAACATCTAAAACCGTTTTTTCTTTAGCATTTCTACTGCACAAACAAATAATGATTCCTTTTTCTTGTTGTTTAACTAAATATTTCTGTAATAAAATATTATACTCTTCAAATACTATATTTTTTTTAGCATCATCATCGTCAACTGCAGCCCCTGTCCATAAAGTATTATCACAATCAACCACAATAACTTTACAAGGTTTTTGTTTAATTGCATGAAATTTTCTTGCCAATAAGCAGGCTATAGCTCTATAAAATTTAGGATTATAAGGAGTGTGTGTGTCATCTCCCGTAGGGTTATCAAATTTAATTATTCCATATTTTTCTTCAACATCAGCTATGGTCAATGTATGAATTTTATTTTTATTTAATTTTTCTAAGAATAATTTTTCTATACTTTCTAATTGTGAGTTGGGTTGACTTGGACATAAAAAAACTATGAAAGGGGAACCTTTCTCGTGCTTGAGTTTAGTAATTTGCGCTAGAATAATATCTAAATGCTCTGTTAGTTTAGTCTCGTCGATAAACGATTCTGCTTCTATAAAATCAAATAATCTCAATAAAATAGCATAGGATTTTTCTAGATTTGAATTTAAACTTAAAAGATCTCCCATTAAATTTTTATTACTATATTTTATAGTTATAGACTCAGAAGTAAATTTTTCAAATAAAGTTTGAAGAGGAGATTGAAGAGAATCCGAATTAAATGTAGAAAGAATTAACATTTTTTATTCCATTTTTGTTGTAAGAATTCACACAAGGTAAATTATATTACCATTTTAAACATATGAAAAGTATTTTAAAATAAAAAGTTTTTCAGAAATTGAATTTAGAATAATTATTAAATTTTATTATTTAATTTAAATTTTTGATATTTATATTTAGAATGGATAATAATTTTTTAATTAAAAAATAGTTGGGAAAAAAAATATTTAAGTAACCAATTAGCTAATCTAGTTTATTACTTTAGAGACATTAGAGGCGTCAACCATACTGACCAATTCTCGAATAACCACTGAAAACATCATTAATTTCAATTCACCTGTACTACGTAAGTCAGCTAAGAATTGCTCCCAGCGCTTAATAAAACCTTGATTGTCTGTCTCCCATTGTTCCAAGCAGATTTCATTATTAACCTGTTTATCAATAACACAGTGTAAAATAACAACCGTCAAATGCCGTTGTTGTGTATCGAGATCATTCAATAAGATCACTCTCGCTAAATTATCCCATAAAGTTTCAATTATTATCTTCATAATCTGGGATCGCAACCAAGTAAATCCAAATCTTTCACCCACCATGAAATACAGCCCCGCTACATCTTGCAAGGCCAAATTATTTTTCTGCGCCGCATCAATAATGTCTAACAAAGCATATTCATGATCCACATTAGCAATACGCTTAGCTATATCTTCCGATATACCGGCTTCGATAAATCCCTGAATATTTCTTTCCCAGTACTCTCGTTCTTCTCCAACAAGTAAATTGGGTAAATTTTTACTCAGTGTAACTATCGATTGCCTAAATCGATCGACCATCCCTAAAATATCGGTTAATTGATCTTTATAATTATAGATAAACCATCGTGTTGCACGTCTTATTAAGCGATTAAACTGACGCATAATTGCGTAACGAGTGGCCGGTGTAACATCATCACTTAGATTTTCTGCTAACCCAAGCAACTCAGAGAAACCGAACACATGGTGTGCAACAGCATATGCGCGTGCAATAGAGGCAATATCTGCACCAATTTCTGTTTTTAAACGAAACACAAAGGTAATGCCCATATCATTTACCATGGCATTACTAATCTTGGTTGCGATAATTTCGCGACGTAAACTATGTTGCTGCATAAATTTAGAAAAACGACCGCGCAAGAGTTTTGGAAATGCAGACTCCAAAACACGTTTTAAATAATCTTCTTCTAAAGAATGCATTTCCAGTAATTCCGCTTTTACCCACATTTTGGTATAGGCAAGTAATACTGCAATTTCGGGACTCGTTAATCCTTTACCCAATGCTTTCCTTTCCAATAAAGCCTTCTCATCGGGTAGAAATTCTAAAGAACGATCTAATTTACCGTGCCGCTCTAATTCTTGGATATAACGGCGATGAAATTCTAATTCTTGCTGGGCATGCATCGCCGCTAAACTAATGGTACGTGTTTGACAATAGTTATCGTAAAGAACGAGTTTAGCAATCTCATCGGTCATTTCTGCTAATAACGAATTACGCTGATCAAAAGTCATTTCACCCGCAGCCACCACTGCGTTCAACAAAATCTTACAATTAACCTCATGATCCGAACAATCTACACCCGCCGAATTATCAATAAAGTCGGTATAAATTAATCCGCCATTCAAAGCATACTCAACACGACCTAATTGTGTTAAACCCAGATTACCTCCTTCCGCAACAATACGACAGCGTAATTCTTTGGCATCAATACGTAAATTATCGTTAGTTCTATCACCGACATCTGCATTTCTTTCACTGGATGCCTTAACGTAAGTACCAATACCTCCATTCCATAATAAATCTACATTGGCTTTTAATATGGTACGAATTAATCCGTCTGGTGCAATAGAATCTTGATTGATATCTAATAGTTTCTTAATTTCACTAGACAATACAATAGATTTCTGGGAGCGTAGAAAAACCCCACCACCTTTAGAAATTAAACTGGCGCTATAATCTTTCCAAGTAGAGCGCGGTAAATTAAATAAACGTTTTCGCTCTTGAAAACTTTTTTCCGAATCTGGATTAGGATCGATAAATATATGTATGTGATTAAATGCTGCGACAAGCTTAATATGATGAGAGAGCAGCATCCCATTACCAAAAACATCACCTGACATATCACCAATGCCCACAACGGTAAAATCATCTTTATCAGGATTTAAACCTAATGCTCTACAATGCCTTCTAACAGACTCCCATGCCCCTCGAGCGGTAATCCCCATTTTTTTATGGTCATAACCAACGCTACCACCCGAAGCAAATGCATCTCCTAACCAAAAGTTATATTCCGCCGCGATGGCATTAGCAATATCTGAAAAACTTGCCGTGCCTTTATCCGCAGCAACGACTAAATAAGGATCTTCTTCATCGTATCGCACCACATCTTTAGGATGTATGACAACATTATTTTGTAAATTATCGGTTAAATCCAATAAACCTCGCATAAAAGTTTGATAACAGCGTATTACTTCGTTCATCACTGCTTCACGATCCGTATTTTCTGGTAATTGTTTACAAACAAAGCCCCCTTTGGCACCTGCAGGAACTATCACTGCATTTTTTACCTGCTGAGCTTTCATTAAACCTAATATTTCTGTACGAAAATCTTCTCTTCGATCCGACCAACGAATGCCGCCACGGGCCACCTTCGCAGCCCTTAAATGAACCGCCTCAACACGAGGAGAATACACAAAAATTTCATACATTGGTCTTGGCAATGGTAAATCCATAATTTGACTAGGATTTAACTTAAGTGCTAGCCAAGGTTTAGGTTTATTTTGATGATCGGTTTGATAATAATTAGTTCGCAAAGTAGCTCGAACGACTTCAAATAAGTTTCGCAAAATGCGATCTTCATCTAGGCTAACGACTGCATCCAATGCGGACTGTAAACTTTTTTCTAGACTAGCCGTTACACTTCCGGATTCATCTTGTCGACTCGGATCAAAATAATATTTAAATAATTTAATTAAAATTTTAGCAATACCTGCATTTCGCGATACCACCGTCTCAACATAAGCTTGACTAAATGGCACACCGATTTGACGAAGATATTTCGTATAAGCTCTTAATATAGAAACTTCACGCCAAGTTAATTGGCCAGCCAATATTAAGCGATTAAAGCCATCATTTTCGACTTCGCCAGACCATATCTTGCTAAACGCTTCTTGAAAAATTTCTTTTACCTGTGAAACATCTACGTCGTCAATATGGACGGGTTTTACACCGAAATCATTAATCCAAATACGATGCCCATCCGGTAAGGTAATTTCTTGTGGCCATTCGTCCATAACGCATAGCCCCATATTTTCTAGCACTGGCAAGGCATCAGACAAAATGATGGGCTTGCCTGCCTGAAATAATTTAAATCTTAACGGAACACCCTTTTCATTCGTCGATGGATAAAAATTCATTTCCAAAGGATGTTCTGAAGAGATTCTTTCTAATTGTTCAATATCATGTACGGCTATATTTGCGGAAAATGTATCTCGATATCCGCTAGGAAAAGCATACATATATTTTTGCAATAGGCGCGCGCCTTCTTGTTCACCGTAATATTCAATCAAAGCTTGGCGCAATTCTTCTTTCCAAGAACGGGCGACTTCAGTCAGTTGCGCCTCAATTTTTTTAACATCATAGATTAAATCTTTCTTGGGATCAGTTCGAATTAAAAAATGGATACGTGCTAGATTAGAATCTCCAAATAATGTCGAAAAGCCAATTTCAATACCCGAGAATTCACGCACCAAGATTTTTTCCATCTGGCGTTGTAGTTCAGTATTTAATTGCTCTTTCGGCAAATAAACTAAACAAGAAATAAAGCGTCGATAATTATCTTGTCTAACGAATAGATGGACTGTTCTTTGCTCTTGGATATGTAAAATACCTAAAGCGAGTTGGGTTAACTCTTTGACTGAAGCTTGGAATAAGTCGTCTCGCGGTAAACTAGAGAGAATATCTAATAACGCTTTTCCAGCGTGGCCTTTTAAAGGTAGATTTGAATTTTGTAAAATTAATTGTATCTTACGTCGTATTAATGGGATGCTGCGTGGATCGCTATGATAAACTGTTGAAGTATAAAGGCCAATAAAACGTCTTTCTCCAATTAATTCTCCCTGCTCATTAAAACGTTTAACGCCAATATAATCAGCATAAACAGAACGATGCACTCTGGATTTACTATTAGTTTTAGAAATAACAAGTACTTGGGGGGAGAAAGCTAAACGACGTGCTTCAGGCGGTAATTCAGTTAAAGGTTTCTCTTCTTTGCTTCTGGTTTCATCTCTTAAAACACCTAAACCTGATTTTTTGACCATGCGCAGTGTCTTATGATCTTTGCTCAAATCGTAATCGCGACTGCCTAAAAAAGTAAAATGATCATTCAACAACCAAGCCAAAAAATCTTTAGACTCCGCAACATCTTCTGGATCATAAGGAGGGGAATTTTGTTCTAGTTCTTTCAAGCAACTTTGCATTCTGGATCGCATTTCTGGCCAGTCGTTTACAACTAAACTAACCTGTTCTAATACCTTTTCCAGTTTTTTAGCTAATTTATTGAGAGTTTCAGTATTCGCCTCTTTATCAATTTCTAAGTAAATTAAGGCTTCAGTTTGTTTGTCTGCTATTGCGTCATAAGGTAAAACCTCTATTACTTTTCCCTGTTTATCACGGCGTAATTTTATATTACCGAAATGAATATTGAAAAAAATATTAAACCCTTGCCGATTGATCTCCATTCGAGTGGAATCGACTAAGAAAGGCTTATCTTCAGCAACAATTTGAACAATACTATACTTGCTTTCCCAACCCTCTTTTTCAAGACTAGGATTATAAATATGAATCTTTGCTTCGCCAGGCAAACGTCGGTAAACCAGACCCCAATGGGCAGCAAGCGCTGCTCCTAAATTTTCTGCGGAGCGGCTTTTTAATGTTTCTAAATCAGTATGGGTATAATATTGCTTGGCAAAAGCAGTAAATAACTGAGATTGTTCTTTTGGAATTTTTTGTAGTGCAAATCTTAAAATCTTATCTATGATCGATTTATAAACACGGTTAGTAAGGTTGTTCATATTGAGCTATAAAGATTGAGTGATAACAAATTCCCCATACAAGTTGGCAAGCTATCCTAAATTCCTACACTCCTGTTTATAACCAATAGACACATTATGAGGGGTCAAGTAAACTAGCTCATTGTAATACGCTCCTTGCAAAAAACCAATGAAAACAATCTAATTTTTATGTCAGCTATTAATAGCGATTCAGCAGAAATCAGAAAATTTACACTTATGGCTGAGCAATGGTGGGATGCTGAAGGCCTATGCAAACCCTTACATGCCATCAACCCCCTACGCTTAGAGTTTATACACGCACAACACGCTTTACAAGGTCAAAAAATAATCGATATCGGTTGTGGCGGAGGAATATTGTCCGAAGCAATGGCTAAAATAGGCGCTCAAGTCACCGGTATTGATAAAAGTAATGACCTTATAACCGTTGCAAAAAAGCATGCTATCGAAAATCAGCTCTCGATAAAATATTTCCTTACTGATGCAGAATCATTCGCTAAAACTCATAGCCAGTCCTTTGATGTCGTATGCTGCATGGAACTATTGGAACATGTTCCTGACCCTTGCTCGCTCATACAGGCCTGTAGCAACCTGGCTAAGCCAGGCGCTAGTATTTTTTTTTCTACTATAAACCGTAATCCACGTGCCTATTTATTCGCAATTATCGGTGCGGAGTATTTATTAAAACTCTTACCTCGAGGAACACATGATTATAGAAAATTTATCCGCCCCTCTGAGTTAGCTACGGCAGCACGGCAAGCTAATTTGATCCTGCAAAAATTCCAAGGCATCCACTACAATCCCCTAAGCCAACATTATGCCTTAGGAAAAGATATCCAAGTCAATTATCTTGCTGCCTTTAGGAAACGGTCTTAAGTCATGCCATATTCAACATTAAAACATGCAAAAATAAATGGAATACTTTTTGACCTCGACGGAACCTTACTAGATACTGCGGCTGACTTAGCGGCTGCTCTCAATCAAATTTTAAAATCACAACACGTAAAACCTTTATCCATAGATGAAGTTCGACCTGCTATATCTTCCGGAGTAGCGGGTTTACTAAATCTAGGATTACGGGTCACAGTAAAAGATCCCACTTTTCCTGTTTTGCGCACCCAATTTCTTGATTATTACCACCAACATATTTGCGTGCATACTCATTTATTTCCAGGCGTAGAAAATTTAATTAATTACTTGCAAGAAGAAAAATGGCCATGGGGCATCGTTACTAATAAATCTACTCTTTTAACTAAGCATTTAATAAAGAAGTTTCGACTACTTAGTAAAGCTAAATGTATTATTGCCGGAGATACGCTTCAATATAGTAAACCTCATCCTCAGCCTTTATTACATGCCTGCAAATGCATTGCTTGCCTTCCGGAAAATTGTGTCTATGTGGGTGATGCTAAGCGTGATATTGAAGCCGCTAATGCGGCCGGCATGTATAGCTTTATCGCACTTTATGGATATATCAGCGATAAAGAAGATATGAATAGTTGGAATGCAAGCGCAAGTATCGCTTCTCCTCTTGATATTATTAACTATCTAAAACAAACCCAATCAACTATTTAATTCTATTTTTTGATTATATATTATTAAGATTTAAAAGGACTTTCTAATGACAAAGGCGAAGGAGATAATTGAATCCGCTTAACCTCTGGAGAAAAACTTTCACCCAAAACACTGCTCTTTCTCTTTTTTGCTGCACTTAAAACAGGAAAAAAGTCGATAATTCTCCGGATATTATTAAAACTGATATTTCAGCAAAAAAGGACTTTATCAACATGTGTAAAGAAAGCAATTGTCCCCATTGATTCAGGTAACGTAACAGATAACAATTTAGATAACATATCAGATAACAAACAGGTAACGAATAAAACTATAGATAACAAAACAGATAACATTCAGATAACACATATAAAACATGTAGATAACATTAAAGATAGCAAATTAGATAACTGTTCGGATAACGTTTTAGATAACATAGAAAATACCGTTTTCCTTACTGATAGCATTAGAAAGTTAAGCGGAATACAAAAAAAAATATTCTTTTATGTTATCGATTTATGTTCTTATCGAGGTCAGTTGCAATCTAATCCAATACTGACTAATGACTTAGCAGATGCAAATTGTTCTTTTGGCAGTGCAAAAACATCTTTAATTCGTTAATAAACAAAAAATTAATAATAAGAAAAAAAGATGGAATGCAATAAACCATCTTTTAAAGGAAGAATAAATAAAGCTAGAATAGCTAACAATTAGGCTTTCATCGTTCAACAATTTATAGAAAAATTGAACGTCGTAGTAATCGATTAGGATATAGGTCATTTCTCACGACCAGAAGTTGGCTTTGAGTCTAAAAAGGGGAGATTAAAGTTAGATAACGGTTACTTAATACAGTTCGGTAAGAAAACGAGAACGAATTCTATCTCTAAAAATTTAAAACTCATTTTGGCGTAAGCTTAAATACTTGGCGCGAAACTCCTGGAATCTACAAAATTTTCACACACCCTGTTAGATAAAGGGTATATACCCATTAAAGATCTCGAAAATCTATACATTTGCCAAGTTCAAGGAATTAAATACCTTCGGCTAGCAGAACCACCCCTGATTTTGAAAAAAGGCCGACATGAGAATATGTAAAACTCTGGGTTCAGCCCCCAAAGCTTAGCATGAAAATTCTGATCAAAATGCGTTTTCTCATAAGCATGGAAAAATAAGTACTAGATAATATAAGCGTTAATTTTTTATGTTATTAGTATAATAAACTAATATTTTTTATAAAATTGAGGTTTTATATGACACAAACTATAAAAATTGATTACTTAGAAACACATCAAACTATCGAAGGATTTGGTTGCTTTGGTGGGCGTGAAATCCCTTTTTTTCGAGATGAAAAACGTGAGGATATCATGAAAGCTTTATTCCAGGACTTGCAATTGTCTATTGTAAGAACAGAAGTTCACCCAAATTTTTCAACTAAACCCGGCGAAAGAAATTTTGATATGCAAGCTAATTTAGATATCCCTCCCAATGACCCTTATTTTGATAATCCTGATCAAGATGAAGTAGAACGTCGATCCCAACTTTGGGTGTTAAAAAATGCCAAACAACAAAACCCTCATATAAAAATAGTGCCTAGTGTTTGGAGTCCGCCCTATTATATGAAAACAGTTTTCAAAAAATTATCTAAAAACTATTATACTGAATTTGCTAATTTTTTAGCTGATTATATTGAAGCCTATGAAGAAGCAGGACTGTCCATTTTTGCCATGTCTCCCCAAAATGAGCCAGAAAACATCATCTCTCCGTGGGACGTTTGTCTTTGGCTTCCTTCTGATACCGCTTCCTTTGTCAAAAAACATATGAAACCCATTTTTAAGCAACGCAATTTAGAGACAAAAGTCATGGTAGGCGAATCAGCTAATTGGGGATTCAATAGCATCATGCTCAATTTAGTTTCTTGGTTTATAAAAGATAAAAAAAATATTGATATCTTGGCGAGTCATGCTTATTCATTACCAAATTTAAAAGGAGAGGTAGTTTATGATACGAATCCAGTTGGTCAATTACCATCCGGGTATCAATCTGCTTGGATTACTGAATCTTGCGGCACACCTCAATTCGATCCTAGTATGAAAGAAGGTTTGCAAGCAGCAATTAATTTACATAAATTTTTAGCGGTAAAAAATGTTAATGCCTATATTTTTTGGCTAGGAATGTATGGAGGTAAAAGTAATCAAGCATTAATTTCTTCAGATGGTATAGGTAGCTATCAGTTAACCAAAGTCTACGATGTTATGGGTAATTATTCTAGATATGTTAAAGAAGGCTATCGTCGTATTACAACGAATAGTTCGCAGCTTGCTTCTACGCTTTATGTCTCTGCTTTTAAGGCTGAAAGTGAAAAATTAACAATCATAACAATTAACGAAAGCGATAATGAGGTTCCTATTTCTATTCAACTAGAACAAGCTCCGCCTTCGATACAAACATTAATCCCTTATAGAACTCCTGAGGAGATAGGAGTGCGCTGGCAAGAAGAAGAAGCCATTCATACTTTAGATGGAGCATTCAAATCTACGTTGTTTCCTCATTCAGTGACAACATTCACTTCATCAAATACTGAAGAACAGAGTAAAATAATATCTATAAGCTTATAAAAATTCGATTCACTTTACTCATGCTGGGTCATAAGATGAGAGGACTTAAAAAAAACTAGACTACCTCTTGTAATCTTGAAGGGAATTATCAATCAGAATTTAAAGAGATAGTTTTTTTTATATAGTAACGAAAGACTTAAAAGAAAATAAAGTAGGTAGTAGCTGTGTAGTGGTTCAAACTTAATGTGAAAGTTACCCGTTTATTCGGTCGTGCTTACTGTCACATTAAGTAACCATTACATATTATCAGTATTCCATAAAGCTAGAATGGCCGATGGATTGGAAATGTTTATGAAAATCTTGTTTAGATTTGATTTGCACGCGATCTAACATACAATTATAAATCTCGATGGGTTTGATATCAAAACTTTCTGGCATCTCATTCATTAAAACAAAAAGCGCTGTACTAAAAAACCATTTTATATGCTTAATTTGAACTTAAGGGAGGGTTGAAATTTTTTTAAATTTCTCCAATTCTTTAAAATGATAACCGAAAAGCCCTTTTTCATTATCTTCATCTTCTAATTTCATCAGATTTTTTATTTTCTTTTTCGGTTCTGTTAAATTTTCATTATGCTCTTTTTTAGTTTCTTGATCTAAAATAGCTTCTTCGTCCTCCTTCTTTAACTCTTCCAAATCTTCCTCTAGTTTAAACAGTAACTCGCTAAATCGATCCTGAAACCATAGTTTCTTCATCGGAGTGACCTAATTCTTCGGTGATATTTGTACCATCGTCATAATTTTTTAAACGTTTTGAAGTAAAAATGAGGCTGTTAATTTTATCATTAAAACTTTGAAAAACGCAGAGGGCTATTTAAAGATGGAAAAGCTATATTAATATAAAAAATCCAATTAAGAATTTTTTGCTATACTTAAACTCCTGATTCTACCGAGTATAGAGATGACTACTAATTTGCTAGAACCTACCTTACGTGTAAAAACTAGACCTAATGATGCCAATAAAGCCGGCGATATTTTTGGAGGATGGTTGATGTCACAAATCGATATTGCTGGAGCTATTGCCGCTGCACAGCGTGCAAAGGGAGCTGTTGTTACTGTTGCTGTCAAGGAATTAAAATTCTTACAGCCTTTGTTTATCTATGATATTGCCAGTTTTTATACCAAAGTTTCTGCCGTAGGGAAAACTTCAGTCACCATTGAGGTGGAAGTCTATGCAGAACGTTACCAAGAGGGTGTGAGTTCATCAAAAAAAATTAAGGTTTCAGAAGCAAGTCTAGTGTATGTAGCCGTATCAAAACCCGGAGAAAAACGTTTAATTCCTGTGAAATAAATAAGGAAATATCTAAGCGCCACTGCCTACTGTTATTTCTGCATTAGGTAGCGTTATATTTAATTCTAATATTGAACAGTTTCCCGTTCGTTCCAGTTCAACTTTTACTTGATCTTGATCGATATCAACATACTTAGCAATAACTTCAATCAATTCCTGTTGTAATTTTGGTAAAAAGTCGGAGTTATTCTCTGTTCTACGCTCATGAGAAACAATAATTTGCAAACGCTCTTTAGCAAGCGTTGCCGTATTTTTAGGTTTATTTCTAAAAATATAATTTAACAAGCTCATGTTGCTATCTCCTCACGACCAAAGAGACGACGTAACAAACCTTTCTTCTCTAGTTTAGTAAATTTAAAAGGTATTTCTTCACCTAATAAACGAGAAACAGCATCTGCATAAGCTTGATGTGCATCGCTTTCTCCATTCAACGTCACTGGAACACCTGCATTAGAAGCGCGTAATACTGCTTGCGACTCTGGAATAACACTCAATAAAGGGATAGATAATATATCCAATACATCATCCACACTGAGCATATCACCTCTTTCTACTCGTGTTAATGAATATCGTGTTAGCAGTAAATGTTGTTTAACCGGATCAAGACCTAGTTCAGCTCGTCGAGATTTACTATCTAAGATTCCTAGCATTCTATCAGAATCTCTGACCGAGGAAATTTCCGGGTTACTGACAATTATAGCGGTATCAGCAAAATACATTGCTAATGTTGCGCCACGTTCTATTCCGGCGGGTGAATCACAAAGAATATAATCAAAATCTTTTTTGAGTTCTTCTAAAATTTTTTCCACGCCTTCTTTGGTCAAGGCATCTTTGTCACGGGTTTGTGAGGCAGGTAGAATATAAAGATTCTCAAGTCTTTTATCTTTAATTAAGGCTTGTTTAATATTTGCTTCACCGCGAATCACGTTAACAAAATCAAAAACAACACGCCTCTCGCAGCCCATAATCAGATCGAGATTACGCAAACCAATATCAAAATCAATAACGACTGTTTTAAATCCACGAAATGCAAGGCCTGCCGCCATTGCAGCACTACTTGTCGTTTTACCGACACCACCCTTTCCCGATGTAATAACAATAATTTCAGCCAAGGGTTGCTCCTATTATCAATTTAAAGAATGTTGTCACGATCATTTTCAGCTAAGATTATTTTTTAGATTCGGTTGTTGGCATTGCTTAGTAAGTGGTCATCCCTATATATTGATGAACGCACTGTTAAAACACCTATATAGGCTAATATTACTGGATTTCCATAAGAAGTGGAAGTTTTCTTACACAAAAGATTAAAGTTTATTTTTTGTGTAAGAAAAATACAAGACGGGTTTTGGCAAGTACCAAGACCCTATAGCAATCTGTGTCTATAAGCTAGAGGATTGCAAATTGAGCCGCAACACAGACAAAAATTCAAGTACATAGAGTCTATTCATTATTTTTATCTTTTAGTCCCATGTTAAGCACCGACCCACTGCAAGCTGCCTATATTTTACACACCCGACCTTATCGAGACACTAGTTTATTAATAGACGCATTCACCGTCTCGCAAGGCAGAATCAACCTAATTGCAAAAGGCGCGCGTGGAGTACGCGGGAAAAAATCACGCTTCAAAGGATCACTACAAGCCTTTGTGCCATTGCTACTTTCTTGGCGCGGAAAAACTGATCTCATGAATTTACTCAATGCAGAACCTAATCCTATTCTTCTTCCTCATTTAACAGGTAAGCTTTTAGTATGCGGTCTTTATCTCAATGAACTATTAATCCGTTTACTTTACCGCTACGATCCTTATCCGCAGTTATTCCAAGCTTATCAAACAGCGCTGTGTAGCTTACCTGACAATCCCGCTCTTGCTTTACGTTTATTTGAAAAAAAATTATTAGCTGAGTTGGGTTATGCCTTATATTTGAATAAAGATAGTTTAACTAATCAAGCTCTTTTACCCCATCAATCTTATCAATTTATTCCGAGTCAAGGTTTGGTTGTTTGCTTAAATAACTCACTACCTAAACAATCCATTTTTTCTGGCGCCTCTCTTTTAGCGATGCATCATGAATCATGGGATACACCCACCCATTTATTAGATGCAAAACGTTTATTTCGTCTTGCTCTAAACTATCTCCTCGAAGGCAAAGCTATTCGTAGTCGTGAGTTATTAGTATAATAAAATAGCTAAATCGAACTCACAAAGATATTTGTTAATTATTGGCAAGAATAAGCTGGTTTTAAGGGATTAAAATATACATTGACGGGCAGAGTGACATCTAATAATATCAGCTTTTAATAAGTTTAAATGACTATTCAAACTATTTACTTAAACATTACACTAGAATAATATCCAACCTCTACGGGTTCATATGAAGTTTCACATTCATTGCTTACTATCTATCCTAGCCCTATCGTTTTTAACAGGTTGTGCATCTTCACTATCGCCTAACGTTTACACCACAACTAGCGCCGGGCAAGTCCACCGCGTTGTTAGGGGCGTAGTGAGAAGCAGTCGCGTTGTAAAGGTAACTGGAGACAGTGAACTGGGTGTGGGAGGCATAGCAGGTGGTGCACTAGGTGCTATTGCAGGTTCCGAAATAGGTGGCGGAAGAGGTAGTTTAGCAAGCGGTATCGGCGGCGCCCTATTAGGTGGTCTTGCGGGCAACCAAATACAAAAAGGGCTTTCAACACAAACGGGTGTTGAATATGTCGTTAAACTCAGAAATAATTCTTTAATTTCTGTCGTACAAGCATCGATGCCAACTTTTAATCGCGGACAACATGTATTAGTACAATATGGCGCAGGTGGCCGCCCACGCATCATCGCTGACGCTGATTACTAGCATGTCAATAAAATTATTTAATACTGATTTAGATAAGAGAAGCTAAATTTCTTCTCTTTGACTAGGAAAAAAATGTCTCCGAATCAACTCAGTAAACGCAATCTGTTTTCTACCTTTTTACTAGGTTTTTCCTCTGGCTTACCACTCGCATTAACCTCGAGCACACTCCAAGCTTGGTTTACAGTCACCGGTGCCAGTTTGCTAGCTATTGGCAGTTTAGGTTTAATTGGTCAACCTTATATTTATAAATTTCTTTGGGCACCCTTGCTTGATCGTTGGATACCTCCTCTATTAGGACGACGGCGAGGCTGGATCATCGTTATCCAATTAGCTTTGATAGCAGCCATTTCTATCATGGCTCTAGCGAACCCTCAAACCAGTGCTTCGTTATTAATAACAGTTGCTTTTCTAGTTGCTTTTCTTTCAGCTTCACAGGATATTGCTATCGATGCCTATCGAACAGATATTCTCAAACCTAACGAGCGAGGCTTAGGAACCACACTCTATAGCTGGGGATATAGAGCGGCTATGTTGGTTTCTGGCGCAGCAGCACTTGCTTTAGCTGAATATATTGGCTGGCGTAATACGTATCTGCTGATGGCAGGTTTAATAGCTATTGGTCTTTTTGGTGCATGGTTTGGTGAAGAACCTGTTGATGAAGAAGAAAAACATCCCCCTAGCTCTCTACGCGCAGCAATTATTGATCCTTTTAAAGAATTTTTAAGCAGAAAATCTGCCTGGCTGATCTTATTATTTATTGTGTTATACAAATTTGGCGATGCACTCAGCATTTCATTAACTACACCCTTTCTCATTCGCGGCTTAGGTTTTTCTTTAAGTACGGTAGCTTTTGTCAATAAAGGTGTAGGTTTTTTTGCAGCCATGCTAGGCCTTCTGGCGGGCGGTGTCTTAATGGCACGTATTAGTTTATTTCGTGCCTTACTCTATTTTGGTATTTTACAAGCGGTGGCTATTTTAGCTTTACTCCAACTCGCTATCGTAGGGCATAATTACCATTGGTTAGTTTTTGCTATTTCTATAGATAGCTTTTGTAATGCCATGGCGAGTATTGCTTTTATCGCCTTATTGATGAGCTTATGTAATCACCGTTATACCGCTACACAATTCGCCTTATTTTCAGCTTTAGCAAGCGCAGGACGAGTTTTCGTTGGCCCTTTAGCCGGTCTTATTGTTACTTATTACAGTTGGCCAGTTTTTTTTGTGTTATCTCTTGCCGCTTGTCTGCCTGGATTAGGCTTATTATGGTACTTACGTGACAAGTTTAATAACCCTTCTACTACTGTGATCGAGAAAACTGCTTGTAGTAACACAGATTAATTTAATCTAAAACCATAATTGCTCTATTTCTATCTAGCCTCCCAAGCGTAAAACTTACCATTCCATAGCGCTTCTAGTGAGATAAGATGGACTAAAATAATCTGTTCATTACGCTATGTAAGAATAATACCTACTTACTAACACAGGCGAATCTTTAGTTTGGACAGTGATTTTGTTTGTCATTAAAGCACCCCAAAAATAAGTTAAAATCCTGTAAATTTTGGCATCTATGACTTGAATTTTCTTAGTATGCTCCCCATATAGAGTGATGTTGGTGTGGTAAAGTTAACTTAGTTGTACTCTTTATCAAACATCATTATGATTAGCCCCTGCTGCTGAGGGGTTAATTGATTAATATCCTCATTTTGACAGTAATTCTTAAGGAGAAATCTGCATGAGTGTAGCATTAGAAAAACCTTTAGTTGAACATTTAGTCCCTATGAACGATCGCATTCTTGTCAAACGTGATGAAGAAGAAGAAAGATCCATAGGTGGTATTGTTATTCCAGACACTGCAAAAGAAAAACCAGTTAGAGGTACCGTAGTCGCTGTAGGAAATGGTAAACGCTTGAAATCAGGTCAAGTTCAGGTTTTAAGCATTAAAGTAGGCGATAAAATATATTTTGGAAAATATAGTGGAACTGAAATCAAACTTGATGGTAAAGAATATCTCATCATGCGTGAAGATGATGTTTTGGCATTAATCAAAGATTAATCACAATTTTAACCCTTATTTTTATTCAGAGGAATTAATAAAATGGCTGCAAAAGTTTTACAATTTGGTGTAGATGCACGTGCTTCTATCCTACGAGGTGTTGATATACTAGCAGAAGCTGTCAAAGTAACTTTAGGTCCTAAAGGTCGAAATGTTATTTTAGACAAAAGTTTCGGTGCTCCTACCATTACAAAAGATGGTGTATCAGTTGCAAAAGAAATTGAACTCAAAGATAAATTTGAGAATATGGGCGCACAAATGGTCAAAGAAGTGGCTTCTCAAACTTCAGACGAAGCAGGTGATGGTACAACCACTGCTACTGTACTAGCTCAGGCTATTTTACGTGAAGGAATGAAAGCTGTTGCGGCTGGTATGAACCCAATGGATCTCAAACGAGGTATTGATACCGCAGTAACTGCGGCAATAGAAGCGCTACAAACTATTTCGGAACCTTGTGATGACAACCATTCGATTACGCAAGTAGGTACTGTTTCGGCAAATGCTGATAAAGCAATTGGTGAAATTATCGCCAAGGCAATGAGCAAAGTGGGTAAAAAAGGAGTCATTACCGTAGAAGATGGTTCCGGCTTACAAAACGAACTCGATACAGTAGAAGGCATGCAATTTGATCGAGGCTATCTCTCACCCTACTTCATCAACAACCAACAAAGCATGGCTTGCGAATTGGATAATCCTTATATTTTATTAGTGGATAAGAAAATCTCTAATATTCGTGAAATGTTACCTGTACTTGAAAGCGTCGCTAAAGAAGGCCGCTCTTTATTTATTATTGCAGAAGATGTAGAAGGTGAAGCGTTAGCAACCCTAGTCGTTAATACCATTCGTGGTATTGTCAAAGTTTGCGCTGTAAAAGCACCTGGTTTTGGTGACCGTCGTAAAGAAATGCTAAAAGACATCGCCTTTTTAACCAAAGCAAATGTTATGGACGAACAATGTGGTTTGATGCTTGAGAAAGCTTCTATAACCGATTTAGGCTCTGCTAAGCGTGTTGTTGTGAACAAAGACAATACCACTATCATCGACGGTCAAGGTGATAAAAGTATGATCCAATCTCGAATAGATGAGATTGACGCACAAATTAAAATAAGCACGTCTGACTACGACAAAGAAAAGCTACAGGAACGCTCAGCTAAGCTATCCGGTGGTGTCGCTGTCATTAAAGTCGGTGCTGCGACTGAAATGGAAATGAAAGAAAAGAAAGCACGTGTAGAAGATGCACTACATGCAACGCGTGCCGCAGTTGAAGCAGGTACAGTCCCTGGTGGTGGTGTCGCTTTAATTCGTGCGTTAAACGCTTTAAAAAATCTCAAAAGTATTAACCCTGATCAAGCACATGGTATTCGTATTGTTGCTGAAGCAATGCGCTCACCTTTGCGTCAAATTGTTGCTAATGCTGGCGGACTTCCTGACGTGGTTATTGATAAAGTACTGCATAGTGAAGAAAGGAACTACGGCTACAATGCAGCAACCGGTGAATACGGTGACATGATAAAAATGGGTATTTTAGATCCTACTAAAGTAACCCAAACTGCATTACAAAATGCAGCTTCTATTGCTGGCCTCATGATTACTACAGAATGCATGGTTGCTGAAACTCCTAAGAAGGATGAAAGTGCTGGTGCTCCTGGTGGTGATATGGGTGGCATGGGTGGTATGGGCGGAATGGGTGGTATGGGCGGAATGATGTAAATTCCCTTCACCTGTCGTTCAGTTTTATAAAAAACCCCGCTTCTGCGGGGTTTTTCTTTTTCAATGAATTAACTGCTACACTATGAAATGAGTAAAATGATCCCCTACATGAGGAATTATTTTTATGTTTAGTCGTATTTTATTATTTTTAGGCACTAATATTTTAGTTATTGCTACTATTTCTATTGTTACCAATTTATTAGGTCTACATAGTTATCTCACCTCTCACGGAATTAATTATCTATCTTTAGCTATTTTTTGCGCTTTGTGGGGTACGGCAGGAGCTTTCATTTCACTTTTTACCTCAAAATTTATTGCTAAAAAAAGCATGAATTTAAAAATTATTGATCCTAATGCGGCCATTGGTGAAGAAAAAAATATCCTTGAAGTTATCCATAATTTAGCACGAAAAGCTGGCTTAAAGGTTTTACCTGAAGTAGGCATTTACAATTCACCTGAGCTCAATGCTTTTGCTACAGGCCCCACTAAAAATAATTCTTTAGTGGCTGTTTCTAGTGGTTTACTACAAAAAATGAACTCCGATGAAATTGAAGCAGTATTAGGACATGAAATCACTCATGTTACTAATGGTGATATGGTTACCATGACACTCATATTAGGTGTAATTAATGCTTTTGCACTTTTTTTATCACGTATTGTCGCTTATGTGATCTCTGTAGGATCTGCTGGACGCAATAATAATGAAGGATCGATAAGCGGACCTGGACCGATGTTTTTTATGCTATCGATGGTATTTGATATTCTATTTACATTCTTAGGCAGTATTTTAGTTGCTGCTTTTTCCAGACATCGGGAATACCGCGCTGATAAAGGCGGCGCTTTATTAGCAGGCCGTGATAAAATGATTGAAGCATTACGTGCATTACAAAAAGCAATGGTACCTGAAGATACTCGAGCCCCTTCTTTATCAACTTTAAAAATATCACATAAAAGTGGTGGTTTTCGCGCCTTATTTTCAAGCCATCCGCCTTTGGAATTACGCATCGAACGTTTACAACAAGAAAAATAGCCTTTACATTACAGAGGCCTACAAATCACCTTTCTCTCTTGCGTATTGCATCAAACCACCGCGGAAAGGAGCAAATCCTGTACCAAATATAGTTCCAGCATCGATCAAATCGCTATCTGCAACTACTTTTTCTTCCAAACATTTTTTAGCTTCATCTATCATCGGCTGAATTAAACTATCCGCTAAATTCGTTGGTGCTTTATAGTCTTCAGGAATTTTTTCTTTAATAGGTTTACCTTTTTTATAACGATAAAAGCCTTTACCCGTTTTTCGCCCTAGATCCTTATTAGCAACCATTTTTTCTAAACCTTCAGGCACAACGCTTCCTAAAGATTGACTGAGAATCTTAGCCACCACTAAACAAATATCTAGGCCTACCGTATCAGCTAACTCTAAAGGTCCCATCGGCATACCAAAATCTACAGCTGCCTTATCTATAACTGGCGCAGGAATTCCAGTTTGCAACAACAATACAGATTGCATCAAATAAGGCATTAATAAACGATTGACTAAAAATCCCGGAGAGCTTTTAACAGGTAAAGGCAAGCGATTAATTTGGTGAACGAATGCCAAGCCCCTTTCTATGCTGTCGGGTGCACTAATAGCCGATTGCACCACCTCTATCAAAGGCATTTTGGCTACAGGATTAAAAAAATGTAAACCAATTAAACGTTCTGGACGTTGTAACCCTTGTTGGATATCTTCTAAAATAATACTCGATGTATTGGTTGCCAATAATGTATCTGATTTAATTTGATTCTCTAATTGGCGAAACAAATTTTGTTTTACTATTAAGTCCTCAAATATTGCTTCAATAATAATATCCGCACGGCGTATACCATAACCTGCTAGATCAGGGACTAATCTATCCATTGCAGCTTGGATAGCGCGTGGTGACTTTAATCGTTTTCGGAATAATGCGTAAGCTCTTGCCATAGCCGGAGCAATATATTTCGCTTCTCTATCCTGTAAAGTTACCTGCAATCCTTGCAAAGCACACCAAGCAGCAATATCTCCTCCCATTGTTCCTGCGCCTATGACATGAACCTGTTTGAAAGATGTAGTATCTTTTTTTCCTAATTTCTTTAAGCGCTCTTTTAAAAAAAAGACTCTAATTAAATGATTCGCTGTAGGAGTCAACGCTAACTCACTTAAAGAGACTGCTTCATGTAAAAATGCTTGTTTATTGACACCGTATTTCTGCCAAAGATGAAGTGCAGCGTAAGGCGCAGGGTAATGTTTAGGATTAACTTTGATACTTAAACGACGTTGCACAATTTTGCTTATAATATTTCTCATCCAATGATAATTAGTTATTTTCTTCCAATTTAATGCAAAAAAATGATTCTTTTTTTTACTTTTTACTGAAACGTAATAGGAAGCCGCTCGTTCAGCTTGTCGTAATGGAACAGCATTATTGATTAAACCTAATTTAGCTGCCACATAAGGTGAAATTGTTTTTCCCGTTAAAATTAATTCTAATGCAGAAGGTCCCCCTAATAAGCGTGGCAAACGTACTGTCCCTCCCCAACCTGGATGAATTCCGAGCAGCACTTCAGGCAAACCTAAACGTGTTTTATTGTCATTTATAGCAATGCGATAATCGCAAGCTAAAGCAAGTTCTAAGCCTCCTCCTAAACATAACCCATTAATTAAGGCTACTGTAGGGATATTAAGTGCCGCTAATGCATCAAACACCTTTTGTCCTTGCCGAATAAACGCAAAAATCTCTTCTTTGGTTTTTAATTGGCTAATTGTTTGAATATCAGCACCTACAATAAAACCATTTGGTTTAGCCGATATAATGATCAACCCTCGCACTGATTCATTATGAGTTATATCTTTAATGATCGAACTTAATTCCGTTAATACGTTTTTATCTAAGTTATTGCTAGAGCTATTTTTTTTATCGAAATACAGCCAAAGAACATGCTCTTTTTGCTGCAATCGCCAATTTAAATAGCTTACTTCCATTAGAATACTCCCGTTTTAGCTTTATCGATATTTTCAAGTAACAGTGCACCACCCTGCCCACCACCAATACAAAGTGTTGCCACACCAAAATGTGCTTGTTTTCTTTTTAAAATATGTGCCAAATGTAAAACTAGTCGTGCACCACTAGCCCCCACGGGATGACCCATAGCAACGGCTCCGCCGTCTATATTAAGTTTTGCTTGATCTACTTTGCCTAAAGCTTCAGTTAAACCCAGTTGTTTTTTACAATATTGAGTATCCTGCCAGGCAGCCAAACAAGCTAAAACCTGACCTGCAAATGCTTCATTAATTTCCCAAAAATCGATATTTTCAAAAGTGAGTGCTTGTTTTTTTAAAAGTGTTGCTACAGCATGTACAGGACCTAAACCCATTTCACTCGGATCGACACCTGCCCATGCCACATCAACAATGCGCGCTAAAATTGGCAATTGATATTTCTTTACTGCCTCTTCACTCGCCAAAATTAAAAAAGCGGCACCATCAGTAACTTGAGAACTATTTCCAGCTGTTACTAATCCAAAAGGCTTGTCAAAAAAAGGAGTCAGTGATGCTAATTTTTCTAGATTCGTATCACGGCGCAAACCATTATCAAAAGAATAATAAAGACTTTGTTTATCATAAATCGGATTGATTTCATCTTTAAAAATTTCAGCATCTTGCGCCGCTGCTAAGCGTTGGTGACTTTGTAAAGCAAATTTATCCATTTCTTCACGAGTAATCCCAAAACGATGTGCAATAACCTCAGCAGTTTGCCCCATGGATAAACCCACAATAGGATCCGTTAAACCATGTAATAAGGCTATAACTGGATTTAAATATTTTAATTTAAATTGAGTGAGTAGCTTGAAACGAGCTAAAAAAGATGTGGCTAAATTCCATTCAGCAAACCAAGCGGTCATTTCTCGACTTAGTAGTAGAGGAGCTTGACTCATCGCCTCTGTACCACCTGCTAATACTAAATCGTACCTCCCACAAGCGATATCTAAAGCTGCACTATCTAAAGCTTGCATACCTGAAGCACAATTCCGCTGTACTGTATAAGCAGGTACGGCTTTACCACAACTCAAGCGTAATGCAATGACACGACTAATATTAGTCTCATCCGAGCTTGGTATAACACAACCAGTAACTACTTCGTCCAATTGATCAGGTGTAAAGGTTTGACGTGCTAATAAATATCTTCCTGCTTGTACCGCTAAATCAGAAGCCGAAAAATTTCCAGGACCTCTCCGTACTTTCAACCAGGGGGTACGCATGCCATCCACAATATAAACTGATCGTGCAAAATTTGATCGATCTAGTGCTTGCATAAACATTTTCCTAAAGCATTTTTTAAGTAGTTAAGCTTAGTTTTATTTTAATATACCGAGTGTAATCGAATGTGCAAGTAAGCTAATCATTTATGCCTTCAAAAAAATAGCTATTAAAAAGCATCCACTTGCATAGCATCTTGCTGAAATTTTTTAGCTACTCGAAATTGTTCTACTTCCGCATGGGTGAGAATTTTTTCTTTTAAAGCATTTTCTAACTGTAGGTCACTATCCAATTTTCGATTAAATCGACCTTTTTTTAATTTTTCACGAATTGCCTGCGTCTTATTAAATTCATTAAAAGCAATTTCCATACGTCCTGTTGGGTCTTCTGGTTTTTTTCCTAAATAACAATCTTGAGTCATACGATCGCGAAATGTACTCGTTTGTGTCATCACAGAAACTAACTGCATATCTTGTTTGTCAGTAGGTAATTGATAAGGTCGCCCTAAAGGAAAAATAATAAACTTTAATAGTTTAGCTAGAAACGGTTTAGGGAAATTATTAAAAAATTTATCAAATGAATACTGAGCATGATAAAGACAATAATCTAATCCCCAACTCGCATAAACATCGTCTTCTTTTGATAGTGGATATTCTTGTACATAACGCATGACACTAGATGCGATATAAAGATAACTTAACACATCACCCAAGCGCGCCGATAAACGTTCTTTACGTTTTAAATTTCCACCCAAAATTATTAAGGTGAAATCAGTCACTAACGCTAAAGCTGTTGATAAACGTGAAACTTGTCGATAATAATAACCGAGTTTTTTTATAGGTGTCTGCACAAAAAATCGACCTAAGCCGAAAGCAAATAAAAATGTTTTTAATAAATTTTTTATATTATAAAAAACATGATGAATTAATAACTTATCTAAACTAGCAATATCTTTTTTTTCTATCGCTTGCATTTCATCTCTTAAATAAGGATGACAACGTATTGCCCCTTGTCCAAATAAAATAAGATTTCGAGTTAAAATATTCGCACCTTCCACCGTAATCGATATCGGTATTGCAATATATCCTTGTGCTAAATAGTTACGAGGCCCCATTTGGATAGCCCTCCCACCATGAATATCCATTGCATCATTAATAATGATGCGTGCAAATTCAGTCATGTGATATTTTGCTATTGATGATGCTAATGCGGGCTTTAACGAAGCGTCAACTGCAGTCACCGTAAATCGACGTGCCGCTTCAATTAAATAAGTTAACCCTGCTATTCTCGCTAAAGCCGCAGCGACTCCCTCAAAATGAGCAATCGATAAATGAAATTGTTCCCTTAATACACTATAAGCCCCTGTCATGCGATAAGCTAACTGGGCCTGTGCAGCACTGACAGCCGGCAATGAAATACCACGACCTATAGATAAACATTCCATTAACATCCGCCAACCTTGACCCAGCATTTTCTCGCCACCAATAACAAAACTAATGGGAATAAAAACATCTTTACCTACTATAGGGCCATTCATAAAGGCTAAACCCATGGGCGAATGGCGTTTACCTATTTCTATCCCCATTAATGAGGAAGGCACTAAAGCAACCGTAATCCCTATTTGTTTTTTTTCTCCCAGCAATTGATCGGGATCCATTAGTTTAAAAGCAACACCTATAACCGTAGCGATAGGCGATAAAGTAATGTAGCGTTTATTAAAATTGAGCCGTATACCTAGCATTTCTTTACCTTGATAGATTCCCTTACAGACTATCCCTTTATCTTTAAGTGCTGCTGCATCACTACCCGCATCCACCGAAGTTAATGCAAAACAAGGAATTTCTTCTCCTTTAGCAAGCCTAGGCAAGTAATAATCTTTTTGATCTTCTGTTCCATAATGAAGTAATAATTCAGCAGGTCCGAGAGAATTGGGGACGAGTGTATTAACAGCCGCACTAACCGATCGAGTAGCTATCTTTAATACTACTGAAGAGTGTGCTAACGCAGAAAAACCTAATCCTCCATATTTTTTCGGAATGACCATACCAAAAAATTTTTGTTTTTTTAAAAATTCCCAAACAGAAAATGGTAAATCATGCTCCACTGTTAAAATATTAAAATCATCAAGCATGCTACAAAGTATTTCTGTTTGATTATGGATAAAAGCTTGTTCATCATTGCTTAGATTGGATAAAGGAATATCATGCAAAGCTATCCAATTTGGATGCCCACGAAACAAATCTTTTTCCCACCACATATCACCTGCTTCTAGAACAATTTTTTCTGTTGCGCTAATGGGAGGAAGAATCGTGTTTAAGTAAGCTAGAAAAGGTTTTACTAGGAAAGCTTGTCTCAATGAGCGTAAGCTAAGGACTATTATTATCAAGGCAAAGATAAAAAAAATTATGCTAATCATTAGCCACATAGTTACCCCTTAATTTAGGTAGCAAACTTAGAGGGTATCTTCAATTGCATGATGCTGTCTAAAAAACCTGTTTTTCTGCGTCTCGTTACTCACATACTGCATGTATGCTCCGTTACGCTACTCTCAAAAAACAGCGCTTTTCGTCTCAGCCTAACAGAATTGAAAACATCCACTTACTTGATAACTTTAAGATAAACTGTTTAATTCTCGCCAAGAGCTACGTCCAGTTTTTGTTAATGCTAGGTCTCCCGACTGACAACGGTTTTTTGTTTTAATTGCGTACGTAGTTTGTAAACTCAACGCACCTGAGGTAGTTTGTTTTGCCTGCACAATAACGTCATAAATATAAGCTTGACTTTGGTTAATACAATAGGAGGTTCTATGTCGTCTAAGCTCTGAGCTAATTTGAAAACCTGCATAATTAAAGCGCTTATGCAGCGCGAAAATAGGTGTTGAACGACTTTTTAGCCAACTTTCGGTCAATTTTAATCCTGCTTCTGCCGCCTGGAACTGCTGTGAAGCAATAAGCAGATTTCGACTTATACCTAATTCTAAATAAGAATGACTTAATATAGATACCGTCATTAACGACGTGATAAAAAGAAAAAATAATACTGTCACTAATATAAATCCTTGTTGCTTAGTACTTTTATTAACATCGAATAGTAAAATTTTATATCCCTTAGTTTCTCTGGAATCCAAACCAACTTAATTATCGTTTAATCGTTCACGTAGGCCTATTATTTGCTTCCATTCCTTTTCGAGCTGTTTACCATTTGTTAATAATAGTCTAATTTCTACACTACGTGCATCTGCCCAATGTTTTACCTCATTTGCATTTCTGTAATACAAAGTTCCATCATTATTTTGCATGCCTAATCGTATTGTCATTCTTTTTATCCCTTCTATTAATTCTATGGGTTTGTAAAAAGATTGATTTAAATTACGCCGATATAAAGCATAAATTTTCTGTCCAGTTTCACTCTTACGTCCTGTATCGGCAATATAATAAATAATTTTATTAAAAACCCCAATTTCACTATCTACTTGGTAGCTATACGTCAGATGAATATTACTCCAATGAGTAAATTCTGCATGTTGACAATCGCTGATGAGTAAAACATCTTTAGGTTGAAAAACCACTCTATGTGCCAAAACAATATGACTAGATTTAGCTTCCTTTACCGGAAAGGTATTAGGATCCAGAAATTGAATTAAAATAGCATCACTGTCCTTTTGATACCGCGCGAGGTTAGGTAAGACTAACTTTGCTGTAGTATATCCTTTATGCCAAACAACTAAGCTAGTATCGGCTGTTAAATGGATATTTATTAATGGTAGATTATCGATTAAACGGACACAACCAATAAAACCGGCCATACGAATGTCATGACTAAGTAAGTGAAACGCCATTCGTGCTTTGGTTGAGATAGTATTTAAACCCTGGGTTAAATGATAAATATTTTTATTATGAATAAAAATATTTATCATTCCCATACTAAGAAATAAAGATAAACTTATTGCTACCATTAATTCAAGCAAGCTATACCCTTGCTCTATCCTATTCATGCACTGAATAATAAATCGAGAGACAATGGAAATTTAGAAAAACTAGAGAACCATTGAATTTTGCTTTGATAGTTAGATAAATTACATTTTGAAATCAGTCCCATTCCTTTTGGAAAATTTTCTTGGATCTCATTTTTCCATAGTGTTAATACTGGCTGGAAACAAAATCGCCGAGATCGACAAATTTTAAAACCCTCAGCCAATTCTATATTCTTTAAATTAGCCAAATTGATTAAGTAAGCATGTTCGGCAGCCTGTAAAGCCAATAATTGAGCTTGAGCAAAACCTATTAGGCTAATACTTAATATTGTCGCAGCAACCATTACTTCGATTAGGCTAAATCCTTGCTGAGATCTTAATAGCACAAAGTTTTTCATTTCTACTCTAACTTGGCATTTCCTTTTAAATTATTATATTAATAATAAAATGATTATGCAATGAGTAATTTATAAACCCATTAATCTAAAAAAGGAAAGGCACCATTTTATAGTTCACCCTATCCTAATTAATTCTGTAATGGGTTAAAAAAACTCTTAAGAAGAACATTTATTTCTTGTTATTTTTTACACCGATTCAATAAAAATTGAACTATTAAAGTGACTGGTCGACCCGTCGCCGTTTTTTCTGGCCCACTTTTCCAAGCTGTTCCAGCAATATCTAAATGTGCCCAGTGTAATTTTTTAGTAAATCGAGATAAAAAACAAGCTGCAGTAATACTCTTGCCACCACCCACACCCACATTAGAAATATCTGCTATATTGCTGTCGATTTGTTGTTGGTAGTCATCCCATAAAGGTAATGACCATACTCTATCTTGACTTTGTTGGCCTGCTTTTTCGATTTCCAGAGCAAGTTCCATATTATTACTCATCATACCTGTCGCTACTGCACCTAATGCGACAATAATCGCACCCGTCAATGTAGCCATATCAATAACGACATCTGGATTAAAACGTTCACTATAAGTTAAGGCATCCGCCAAAATTAGACGGCCTTCTGCATCCGTGTTAATAACCTCTACGCTAAGTCCTGATAATGTTTTTATCACATCTCCAGGTTTCACTGCAGTACCACTGGGTAAATTTTCAGTTAATGGCATTATACCCACCACATGAATAGGTAACTTAAGTTGAGCAATGGTTTTTAATATCCCCATGACGCTAGCGGCACCCGACATATCATATTTCATTTCTTCCATACCAACAGCAGGCTTTAAGCAAATTCCACCCGAATCAAAAGTGACCCCTTTACCGACTAATACAACCGGCTTTTGCTCTGAGGTTCCAAGATATTCTAAAGTAATAAACTGGACAGGTTCTTCTGAACCCTGCGCAACGGCTAATAACCCCCCCATACCTTCTTTTTTTATCGCCGCTTCATCTAATATGTTTATCGTAAGTCCTGCATCATTTGCCAATTTTTTGGCTTGCTCAGCCATAATATGGGGTGTACATAAATTAGCGGGTAGATTGGCTAGATCTTTAGTTAATTTTATTCCTTGCGTAATTGCTGTAGCCTGTTTTATTGTTTCTGAAACATTCACCCGTTCTGCAGAATTTGGAAGATTAAAAATAAATCGCTTAGGTGGAGAGATTTTATTTTTCTTATCTGTTTTTAATTCGTCAAAGCAATAAAAACAATCTTCAATAAGCTCGATACTTTGGCGGATTTGTCTATCAAGATCACACGCTTCAATGGAAATATCAGTTAAAAAACTTGTTATTTCATCAATTTGCATAGACTTAAGTATACATGCCATGCAACTGATCACTTTACGAAAATCCGCTAAGGACAAATCGGATTCTTTTCCACAATAAACCAGAAGTACTCGAGGTGCAGAAATTCCAGGGACATTATAAAGCATGAGGCTTTTACCACACTCTTCTATTAAATCACCTTTTTCTAAAATTTTTTGGATATAGCCCTGGCTATGGTTATCTAATAACTGCGCCGATCGAGAGAGTCGCTTACCTTCAAAAATATTGACGATTAAACAATCACTCTTTTGTTTAATGAGATCAACTGAGTTGATAGAATATTGCATAGCCACCTCAAATTATTTTATTAATAGACCAGTTTACCTAAATTACACTTATTTGCTAGATTCAATATCTTCTTTGTGAAATAATTTAAATTCTTCTACCTTTAACCTACAAAATGATTCTTTTTCGTTATTTAACTCGAGAGTTACTGGCTAGCCTTTCTCTCATTACTAGCCTTTTATTCCTTATTTTAATGAGCAATGAATTTGTTCATTATCTTAATCAAGTAGCCGGCGGAAAATTTGCGGCAAGTATCTTATGGAAGCTGATAATTTTGGAGTCTCCTCGATTTTTAGCAATACTTCTTCCTTTTAGCCTATTTCTTTCCATACTGTTCACCTATGGTCGCCTTTATGCCGATTATGAGATGACTGTGCTGAATGCCTGTGGGTTTAGTTTGGGCCAATTAACTCGCTTAAGCTTACCCTTTATTTTCTTACTAACTTTTATGGTCGCTGGTTTAAATCTTTGGCTAAACCCGTTTTTATTAAGTTATCGAAATAAATTGCTGACTCAAACTGGGACAGCCGTAGAATTACAGACCGTGCAACCCGGCAGTTTTCAACAAACTAATGGAGGTCATCGCATCATTTATGTGGAAAGTGTCTCCGCTGATCACAAATCAGTAAAAAACATTTTCCTAGCACAAACAAATTCACAAAAATTATCTTCAGAGATAACACCTTGGACTATAATTAGTGCTAATAGCGGTTATCAAATGATCACTCCTATCACCAAAGAACCTTTTTTTGTCGCGGTAAATGGAAAACGGTACCAAGGAATACCTGGCCAAACAGAATATTATATTACGCAGTTTCTAAAATACGGAATACGTATCGACTTAAAAACTACCGCAGCTAATAAACAACAAGATGATGCCTTGTCGAGTATTACTTTATGGAATGCGAGTCAAGCTCATAAAGCCAGCTATTTTTCTGAACTACAATGGCGACTTTCAGCCCCTATTTCAATTTTACTTCTCGCTTTATTAGCGATACCACTAAGCCGAGTTAACCCAAGACAAGGAAAATATCTTCATATATTACCCGCTATAGTCATTTATATTATGTACCTTAATTTATTACTGGTAGGGCGTAATTGGATAGAAAATGGAGATATTTCTTATGATTGGGGTCTTTGGTGGATACATGGTCTGCTCATTCTTACCATAATATTTGCCTGGTGTTATGCTTTGGGATGGAATAGGGTCAGATATCACTTATTCCGTTTATTTAAGCTAAGACAATGAAAATCATCGATCGCTATTTAGGCAGAACCATTATCAGTACCACCCTTTCTGTACTTGGGATATTGTTAATCCTGTTTTCGCTTATTAAATTAATTGCTGAAACACGTGATATTGGATATGGCCACTATACTTTAGCCAGTGCTTTTTATTATGTATTACTCACTCTACCATCCCAATTTTACAGCTTTTTCCCAGTAGCTATTTTGCTGGGTAGTATTCTTGGTTTAAGCGTTTTAGCAAAGCATAGTGAGTTAATGATATTACATTCCAGTGGCGTTTCTCTTTATCAAATGGCTTGGAGTTTAATTAAAGCGACTTTGCTGATGGTTTTCCTAACGGTTTTGATTGGGGAAGGTTTAGCGCCACGCGCTGCTCGGCTAGCAGAAAATCATAAATCCTTTCTTACCACAAATGGACAAACCCTAATGACCCAACAAGGGGCTGTTTGGATTCGAGATGGACATAATTATATATATATTCAATCAATTTTGGATCCAACTCATTTAAATAAAGTGAGCCGTTACCAATTTGATGATAATAATAATCTACTGAAAGCAAGCTTTGCCAAGCAGGTTAATTATGAAAAAAATGAATGGCATGCCTATGATATTGCAACCAGTCTCATTAGCCTAAAAAAAATTAAAGCCAGACATATTGCACATGAAATTTGGCCATTTTCTTTTAGTCCAAAACTTTTAAATATCTCTATTATTCAACCACAAGAAATGTCTTTAAGACAACTTAATGATTATATTCGTTATCGTAAAAAAAATCTTCTAAATACTAGTCAATATTCTTTAGCTTTTTGGCAACGTATACTACAGCCTGCTGCCATATGGGTTATGCTTTGTTTGGCTATTCCTTTTACTTTTAAACATTTAAGAACTTTAGCGACCAGTTTGAGGACTATTGCAGGAATTGCAGTAGGATTTGGTTTCTATCTCTTAAATAATTTTTTTGGTCCATTCGCTATTGTCTATCAATGGCCGCCCTTTTTAGCGGCACTACTTCCTATACTCATTTTTATGTTCATCGCTATTATATTAATGCGTTGGGCAAAATAAGCTCGAGGTGATTATGTCAACAATATTCCGCATTGCCGTTGCACAATTAAATTTCTTAGTAGGTGATATTAAAGGAAATACACAAATAATTTTAGATAGTATACAAAAAGCCAAGCAAGTTTCAGCTGATCTGTTGATTTTTCCTGAGCTCGCATTAAGTGGTTATCCTTCTGAAGATTTACTCTTACGTGAAGATTTTAAAAATCAAATCCAACACGCTTTAAAAATTATTCAAAAAAAATCAATAGATATCGCTATTTTATTAGGTCATCCCGATTTTAGTTCTAAAGGAATTTATAATGCAGCAAGCCTAATTGAAAATAAAAAAATTGTTAGTACCTACCACAAACAATGTTTACCCAACTACGGTATCTTTGATGAATATCGTTATTTCATACCTGGAAATGCAGGTGGTTTATTCACAATAAAAGGTTTACATATAGGTATTTTAATTTGTGAAGATCTATGGTATAGCCAACCTGCTTCAATACTCAAAGAAAATGGTGCACAATTATTAATATGCATTAACGCTTCTCCTTTTGATTATATAAAAGCCAAGCAACGTTTAAAAGTAACCACCGACCGTATAAAAGAAACAAACTTGCCTATACTTTATGTGCATGGGATAGGCGGACAAGACGATTTAATATTTGATGGTGGTTCTCAAGCACTTGATGCTAAGGGACATCTTGTCGCCGAAGCCGGTTTTTTTAAAGAAACCTTATGGTTAGTCGATCTCAAAATTAATTCATTGGCTCAATTTGTACCACAAACTCTTTTATCCCAACCATTAACGAATGAAATTATCTATAAAGCCTTAATCCTTGGAGTGCGTGATTATGTTAATAAGAATCATTTTCCGGGGGTTTTAATCGGTCTTTCCGGTGGTATCGATTCTGCTTTAGTATTAGCTATTGCAGTGGATGCTTTAGGAAAAGATCGTGTTCACGCCGTATTTTTACCCTCTCGTTACACATCTAAACTAAGTCAACATATTGTACAAGCCCTTGTTAATAAATTAGGCGTGCATGTTAATACATTATCCATTGAACCGAGTTTTTCAGCTTTTTTAACTACATTAAATTTAGATCCGAAACATCCTCCTGTAGGACTTGCCATTGAAAATATCCAAGCACGTTGTCGTGCTATATTACTGATGGCTCTATCTAATCAACAAGGACACCTCCTATTAAATTGTACGAATAAAAGTGAGCTAGCAGTCGGTTATGGTACTTTATATGGAGATATGGTCGGCGGATTTTCAGTCCTTAAGGATGTATCTAAAACTCGCGTTTATCAACTGGCTACTTATCGTAATAGTGAGCATATTTTTCCTAGCTCATTAATGACACGCCCACCCTCTGCTGAGCTCTTCGAAAATCAAAAAGATGAAGACACTCTACCCCCCTATGATCAACTTGATCCTATTTTGGAACTCTATGTCGAGCAAGATAAAAGTGTAGATGACATTGTTAAAGCAGGATTCACTAGAGAAGTAGCACAAAAAGTTATCAATTTAGTTAACAAGAATGAATATAAACGCCGACAATTAGCACTGGGTCCGCGCATCACGCCACGAGCTTTTGGTAGAGAACGTCGCTATCCGATTACTTCAGGATTTTTATCTAGCTAAAGGATGTGAATATTCAAACACTTAAATATTCACATAATCTGCATCCGGGTAATTGAGCCTAAACACCGCTAAACTCTCGCTCGCTAATCCTTCTAAACCCAAAATACGATAAGACTTAATCATAATAATTAAAGCTTTTTTAACTTCTGGCGCCCCCTGATAACGTTGTATAATCTCATTGGCACGATTTGCTGCAGCAACGTAGGCTTTTCTTTGGAAGTAATAATCAGCAATATGTAATTCGTAACTTGCAAATAAATTGCGCAAGTAAATCATGCGCTGACGGGCATCAGGAACATATCGACTATCTGGAAAAAGACGAATCAACTCAGCAAACTCTTGATATCCTAAACGCATAGTACCTGGATCTCGCAAAGAAAGATCAATAGGCACATAACGTAAATACCAACCTCTATCTTGATCCATATCCGCCATAGCTTGCATATAGTATGCATAGTCAATATGTTGACTATGGGGGTATAAATGAATAAAACGTTCTGCTGCGGCTTTCGCTGAGGGTGCATCTCCATCTTTATAATATGCATATATCAATTCTAGTTGAGCTTTTTCGGCGTAACGATTAAAAGGATATAATACATCTAATGCTTCATAAGATTTAATCGCTTGACTAAAATTCCGATCGAGTAATGATTCTTTTGCATTTTGATAGATTTGATTAACGGTTTGTCCTTTAAAAGCGATAAATGGATCGTTAGAGTGGCTGGCGCATGCGCTCAGCATAGCCAATATAAAACTCACTAAAATAAATTTAAATAGTTTCACAATACTTTTCAATAAAGCTGTGCTTTATTCCCTTTTTTAAAGTGAAGGAAGGAATAAGCGAAATAACTTTCTATTCTTTTATCTAACATCCAAAAAGTCAAATTAATTTATTATTATTAATTTGACTAAGAATTCTACATTTTATCTTTTTTACGGAAAATCTCATTTAGCTTAAATTTTTCTGCCAAAATAGGGATCCCACACCAACCTATGATGGCTTCTATAATAAGAATAACCCCTACTAAAAATGCAAATAATTTGCCTAGACCCAATAACACACCAATCAGCAAAACGATACCAATCACTAAACGTGAAAGGCGTTCGTTAGATTCAAGATTGCTTGCTACATTGAACATAGATAGTATCCTCTATTAAGACATAATAAAAAGGCATCGCTCCCGTCAGCATTATAGCGATATTCTATGAAAAACACAGCTCAAGTAATAAATTGCCAAGCAATTGTCCCCGAACATTTAGCAGAAAAGCGTCTCGACCAAATTTTGAGTCAGTTATTTCCTGCTTATTCTCGTACACGTTTACAACAATGGATTCGTTGTCAACAAGTTTGGGTTGATGATGAACTCAAACGACCACGGGATAAAATAAAAGCGGGTGCTAAAATTACTATTTTGGCTAGCTTAAATGAGGAGGTCAGTTGGGATGCGGAAGAGCTCCCATTGGATATTATCTATGAAGATGAGGCGATACTCGTAGTGAATAAGCCTGCGGGCTTAGTTGTCCACCCTGCGGTAGGAAATACTCATAAAACACTTGTTAATGCTTTATTGCATTATTTACCTGAACTCAAAAAACTTCCCCGAGCAGGAATCATACATCGCCTGGATAAAGACACCTCTGGTCTATTAATCATTCCAAAAATTTTAAATGCCTACGATAAATTGGTCAAACAACTACAAGCACGAACTATGAAACGTGAATATATCGCTGTTATTCAAGGTCTGTTAATCGCTGGAGGAACTATTAATGCACCTATTGGTCGCCACCCAAAATTAAGAAAAAAAATGGCCGTTACTGAGTTGTTGAGCGGAAAACCAGCGGTCTCTCATTATCGAGTCATGGAGCGTTTTAATCATCACACACTTATTAAAGTAAAATTAGAAACCGGCCGTACTCATCAAATTCGTGTGCATATGGCACACATTCATCATCCTTTGGTAGGTGATAAAACCTATGCGGGTCGTTTTCACTTACCAAAAAAAGCCAGTGAATTACTGATAAATTGCTTACATCAGTTTCCTCGCCAAGCTTTACATGCGCAATGTTTAGGTATTATACATCCTATTACCTTACAACCCATGGAATGGCAAAGTCCTTTACCTGAAGATATGAAGCAATTAATTAACTGTCTACGAGAAGATAAATTCAATGCTTGATCTAATCATTCCTGATTGGCCCGCTCCAAGCTGGATCAAAGCCTACACTACCACTCGACTAGGCGGTGTTAGCCAAAGCCCCTATATTAGTTTAAATATTGCCATGCATGTAGGTGACAATTTAGATGATGTCACTAAAAATCGCCAATTACTACAAAAGTACTTATATCTAAAAAAATCCATTATCTGGTTAGAACAAATACATGGGAACACTGCTATTTCAGCTGATGATCCCATCGATAGCCTTGCAGCTGATGCTATTTATTCAAGAACAGGACAAACGGTTTGCGCCGTACAAACCGCCGACTGCTTACCTCTATTGATTTGTAGTTCCAACAGTTATTGTGTCGCAGCCATTCACGCAGGCTGGAAAGGCTTAAGTAGTGGTATTATCGAAAATACTATCCGTGCATTAGATTTACCACCCAGAGAGATATTAGTTTGGTTAGGACCTGCTATCGGCCCTCAAGCTTTTACAGTCGGAGAAGAAGTTTTTCAGTCTTTCATAGACAAAGATCAGGCTGCTGAAACAGCTTTTCAGCCTGTAAAGAACAAAAGATGGCAAGCCAATCTATATAAATTGGCCCAACAACGTTTGCTGAAACTAGGAATTACCTCCATCTATGGAGGTAATTCCTGTACTTATTCCGACAAGCTTCGTTTTTTTTCTTATCGCAGAGACCAAATAACAGGGCGTATGCTAAGCCTCATTTGGATAAACTTACCTTAACCTCAAAGTGTGTTAATTTTTCTTTCTCTAAAATAAAGGGTATTTATACGTTATCTAGTTTAATTTTACTCTTCGAAAAAGAATTATTTCGTAGGCACGGGCGATTTAGACATAGGATTTTCTATAGAGTTTTCTGTTACCGTTGCTTTTGACAAACTTTTCAAGAAAAAATTTAAATTTTTTCCTACGTTATCTTGATTTCCTGTTAAGCCTTGGTTCATATCTGATAAAGACTTTTCACTATTATCAAAAGGAGTTGAAGTTAATGTGGTTGATCCTAATTCTTTCGTTTTTTGCCAATACAAAGCTTTTTTCGCCAGCCCTAATGGAGTTGAATTTCTTGTACAATAAGTAGCATATATCCCTGTAACTTTTCGAATCATTTCATAGCCTTCTAAAAAAATTAATTCAATAAAAATATCCGTAAGTAATTATATCAACTATTTATTTTTTTTCAAAAAAATAAATTTAATAGAAAATATTTTAAATATTTTTAGATAAAACAGGGTGACTTGGAAATATTTTAACAGTTTTAATCATATTATCTTTAATCAAAATAACTTCCATCGTTTTATTTTCAAACTGAAAGATAGTCCCTACTTTGGGAATCACTTCAAGTGTCTCAATAATTAATCCGCTTAAAGTTTTAGGGCCTCGTAATGGTAGATTTAAATTTAATTGACGATTTAAATCGCGTAATGCAATTCCTCCGTCTATCAAATAACTTCCATCTGCTTGTAATGAAACGGCACGGCGCATTAAAGCCATATCAGTAGTAAATTCACCAACAATTTCTTCTAGTATGTCTTCTAAGGTAATCAGTCCCTGAATTTCACCATATTCATTGACAACCAAACCAATACGATGCTTCTCACGACGAAAATTTAACAATTGACTATTTAAAGCCGTTGCTTCAGGTATAAAATGAACTTCTTCTGCCGCCTCGATTAATACTTCCTTACTTAATTGTTGTTTACTTAAACTATTTAAAACTTTTCGAAAATGTAAAATACCTATTATCTCATCAACAGAATTTCGATAAATCGGTAACCGTGTATATTCACTCTTAATTAATTGCTTTAAAATCGATTCCCAAGACTGATTAATATCAATACCAATAATTTCCTGTCTAGGAATCATAATATCTTCTACGGTTACTTTGCCTAACTCAAGTACTTTGAGTAACATATTTTTATAATCATTAGGCATATGCCCAGTACCCTCGCGTAATAAACTCGCTAATTCTTCGCGAGATAATTGTTCAACCGTCAATTTCGGAATTTTTACTCCAAGTAGTTGTAAGGTAGTATTCGCTAATAAATTGGTTAGCCAAACAAAAGGATATAGAATATGTAATAAAATAATTAAAGGCCAAACGGCAAACAACGCTATCGGTTGGGGATATAAGGTTGCTAAAGTTTTTGGCGCTACTTCACAAAAAATTAAAACCACAAAAGTAAGTGCTAAGGTTGCTAAAAAAACACCGGATGTCGAAAAATAATGTAATGCAAGCAACGTAACGACAGCAGAAGCAAGAATATCAGCAAAAGTTCCGCATAAAAGGATAACCCCAAGCAAACGATCCGGTCTTTTTAATAAGTCCTGTACACGTTTAGCAAGCAGGTTATGATGCCTCACTAAATGGCGCAATCGGTACCTATTTATAGATAACATGGCTGCTTCTGCCAATGAAAAAAATACAGCCGCTAGTAATAAAAAAACTAATAAACCAACAAGAAATGCAAATGAATAATGCATGCGTTAGGTCTCATCCTTTAAACATTAGGCATGAAAAAAATTGCTCCTAAATAAACAATTCCAATCAAACTAGCGCCAATTAGTGTCCAGCTAATCGCAATTTTTCCTCTCCAGCCAAAATAACTTCTCCCGATTAATAGCATTAAAAGTACCCCCCAGGCTAGCAATGATATAAGTATTTTTTGCCACAAGCGATGCTCAAAAACAGGATGGAATAAAATCATGCTCGTTGCCAAAACTAAAGTCAGTAAAATGATAGCGATAGCAATTAGCTTAAAAAGGTAGGTTTCCATCACTTCTAAAGGTGGGAAATATTGAATAAATCCAACCGCTTGTTTATGCTTAAGCATCCATTCTTGGCTAGCCAATAACAATGCTTGGAGTGACGCGGTAACCAAAACAATCAGTGCAAGAGTCGAAAGAAAAATATGAATTAAATCAGCATAGGGCGCCATAATGAAACTCGCTCACTCCTCAGCTAAACTGGTACAATAACAATAGCAGAATTTTTTTGGTCATTCATCATGCCTCTTATTACTCAGGCTCTCTACTGTACTACTTCGCGTAGGCTTAGCCTTTTTTAAAAATTATGATAAATCCAGGATCACTATAAAATCATGTTTGACAACTTAACAGCTCGATTAAAACAATCTTTTAAAAACATTCGTGGCCAAGGCCGCTTAAGTGAACATAACATTAAGGAAAGTCTACGTGAAGTAAAAAAAGCTTTAATAGAAGCAGATGTCGCCTACCCTGTTGTTAAAACAATCATCGAACAAGTACGCCAAGGCGCCATTGGACAAAAAGTCACAGAAAGCTTAGCGCCTGGTCAAGCCTTTATAAAAATTGTCAGTGATACCTTAACTAATATAATGGGTAATGATTTATCCGAATTAAATCTTTCCACACAAGCACCGGTTGTAATTATGGTGGTCGGATTACAAGGTTCGGGAAAGACAACAACGGTTGCAAAATTAGCTTATTGGTTAAAAGAACAAAAAAATAAATCGGTTTTAGTGACTAGCACCGACATTCATCGCCCTGCCGCTATTTTACAACTTGAAAGCTTGGCCGAAAGTATCGGTATATTTTTTCATACGAGTAACGCCTCACAAACCCCTACTTATATCGTTCAAACTGCTATTCAAGCCGCCCGTAATAAAGGGGTAGATGTTGTTATTATCGATACAGCCGGTCGTTTGCATATTGATACCGGCATGATGGATGAAGTGCACACTATCCATACTATTAGTAATCCCGTAGAAACCTTATTTGTACTCGATAGCATGATGGGTCAAGATGCTGTAAAAACAGCAAAAGGTTTTGATGAAATAATCCCCCTCTCTGGGATTATTCTGAGTAAAATGGACGGTGATGCGCGCGGAGGGGCTGCTTTATCTATAAAATTTATTTTAGGTAAACCGATTAAATTTATCGGCTCAGGCGAAAAAGTAACGGCTCTAGAGCCTTTTTACCCTGATAGAATTGCTTCGCGCATACTCGGTATGGGTGATGTCCTTTCCTTAGTTGAAGAAGTACAACGTCATAGCGATCAGAAAGCAGTACAAAAACTCAATCAAAAATTACAAAAAGGTAAAAAATTTGATCTGCAGGATTTTTTAAATCAGCTCATACAAATGGACAATATGGGAGGAATGGAGAAACTCTTAGGAAAGCTTCCTGATGGCAATAATGCTGCTTTATTGGCTAACGCTAAAAATACACTGAATAAAAAATTAACCTCAAAAATGCAAGCAATCATATACTCTATGACTAAAAAAGAAAGGTTTTTCCCAGACATTATCCAGGGATCCAGAAAACGTCGTATCGCCTCTGGCTCAGGAACCCAAATTCAAGATGTTAATCAACTATTAAAGCAGTTCAACCAAATGCAAAAAATGATGAAGCGTTTGTCTAAGCCTGGCTCAATGACGAAACTTCTACAAGGACTACAGAACCATTACCCTCGATAGCAGAAACCCGAATAAAAGCCTTCCCAAATTAATAAAATTTGCGTAGAATTCGGTGAGGTTTCAATCTGGCAAGCTTATTAAAATACTTGCTATTAACGTAATCTCACTCAATTGAGCGTTTAAATAGACAGTATAAATAGAGAGGAAAATTTATTCCATGGTTACCATTCGTTTAGCACGAGGAGGCCGTACAGAGCGCCCCTTCTATCACATTGTTGTAACAGATAGCCGAAAACCCCGTGATGGACGCTACATTGAGCGTTTAGGTTTTTATAATCCTGTTGCTGCAGGTAAAGAAATAGAGCTAAAGATTACAGAAGATAGGGTTAACTATTGGTTATCCCAAGGGGCTCAGCCTTCAGAGCAAGTCCAAAGTCTTCTGAAAAAGGCTAGAAAAGTAGCTAATACTAAGCAAACTAACAACCAGGCGATAGCTGCTTAATATAGTCTTCGCGCTTGAATTTTTGTCTGTGTCGCCAATCAACTCGAAATCATGGTTGGTTATATACCCGGCCCCACATGGGCGCGGCACTTGACAAAAATTCCACTGCTGTGTGAGTAATATATTACCATCTCCTTAAATCAAGACTACCTCTCTGCATTAGATGCTTAATAAAATGCCTATCATTGAGTAAAAGAGGTAAAAATGACGAAAAAAAAGGTCTTAGTAGGTACTATAGGAAAACCTTACGGTGTCAAAGGGTGGGTTAAAATTAATTCTTATACAGAACCTGTTAGTAATATTATCGATTATCAACCCTGGTATTTAGAAGCACCTAATAAATCCTCTTCCCCAGCTATTCTAATTGAAATAATAGATTGCCGTCTTCATGGTCAACAGATATTAGCACTACTCGCCAACTGTACAACACCTGAATCAGCATGTCTTTATACAAATTATAAAATCTATGTTGATAGACAAAAATTCTTTCCCTTAACAGCGCGTGAATACTACTGGATAGATTTAGAAGGCTTAAAAGTCTATACCTGTGAAAACATTTATCTCGGCACAATCTCAGCTATCTTTGCTACGGGTGCTAACGATGTATTGGTAATCACTGATAAAAAAAGGCATTTAATTCCCTTTTTATTAGATCAAACCATTAAGTCTATCGATTTAGAGAATAAAACTATGATTGTCGATTGGGATGCGGAATTTTGATGGATATCCAAATTATTAGCCTATTTCCTGAAATGTTTAGCCCTTTGAATTTAAGCATACCTGGGCGCGCGCAAAAAAAAGGGTTGATAAAAATATCCCATTTGAATCCCCGGGATTTTACAGAAGATAAACATAATACTGTCGATGACCGTCCTTACGGAGGCGGACCTGGCATGGTGATGAAGTTTGAGCCATTACTTGCTGCAATAAAAATGGCAAAATCACGCCAACAGACCTTACACTCGGCTCCTCTAGTTAGCTATTTATCCCCTCAAGGAAAGCGATTCGATCAAGTAGCGGCTCAAGAATTAAGTCAACGTAAAGGACTTATTTTAATTGCGGGTCGTTATGAAGGCATCGATCAACGTCTTATAAACAGTGAAGTCGACGAGGAATGGTCTTTAGGGGATTTTATTTTGAGTGGCGGCGAGCTCGCCGCGATGTGCCTTATTGATACGATAGTCCGCCTACAACCAGGGGCATTAGGCCATATGGAATCCGCCTCACAAGATTCCTTTAGTTCGGCTCTATTAGATTATCCACACTATACCCGCCCTGCAAAGATAGATGGACAACAGCAGGTTCCTGATGTTTTGCTACAGGGAGACCACACCGCCATTGCTCGTTGGCGTTTAAAACAAGCTTTGGGAAGAACCTGGCAACGCCGACCTGATTTATTAAAAAAGCATATACTTAGCAAGCAAGAGCAGGTATTATTGGCCGAATTCATCCGTGAAAATAGCGAATAAAATTTGGAGTTAGTGATGAGCAATCTCATACAGACTATTGAAAAAGAACAAATGCAATCAAAAAAGGACATTCCCGACTTTCGTGCTGGAGATACAGTTGCAGTTAAAATTAAAGTCAAAGAAGGCACACGTGAACGATTACAATCCTTTGAGGGAGTTGTTATTGCTCGACGTAATCGTGGGTTCAACTCTGCCTTTACAGTAAGAAAGATCTCACATGGTGAAGGGGTGGAACGAGTTTTTCCTCTTTATAGTCCTTTAACGGCTAGCATAGAAATTAAAAGACGTGGTGACGTTCGAAAAGCAAAACTATATCACTTACGTAACCTTCGCGGTAAAGCAGCGCGTATTAAAGAAAAATTAATAACCACTATGCAAACTTCAAAAGAGGAAGTTAGTAATAACAATTCTATAGAATAGATGCCCATAACCTATGCCAACTATATTTTTATTGTTGGCATACCAAAAGCTTTAATCTCTACATAAATATACTCACACCAAGGGGATTTTTGGCAAGTGCCGCAATAATGAAATAGCTTTCGTTTATTCACTAAGATACATAAGGATTGCGAACGCGGCAACACAGACAAAAATTCAAGCACGAAGAGAATAATAAGATAAATGTTTTATAAAGCTATTATCCAAACCCCCCTTGGTAAACTAGGGATATCCACTACCTGTCAATTACTTACACAGCTTGATTTCTTAACTGATGATAAGGCATTAATTCAACCTAACGAAGAAGTTCTGTGCGACATCGTCAATCAGCTTAATCAATATTTTAAACATCCCAGCTTTCAATTTAATATATCCTGTCAATTACAAGGAACCCCTTTTCAGAAACGAGTTTGGCAAACCTTGAGTAAAATCCCTATACAAAAAACTGTTAGTTATGGAACGCTCGCCAAAAATTTAAACACGGGGGCGCGGGCTATTGGTAATGCTTGCCGAGCGAATCCTCTTCCGATATTGATTCCTTGTCACCGAGTTGTTGCCCAAAAAAACTTAGGTGGCTATAAAGGAAAAGAAATATCTATAAAAAAATGGTTATTAAACCATGAATCCTATTCCATTGTATTTTAAATAAATACAAACATAAGGAAATTTTTTTAGCTCAATTAAAAGATAATTCTATTTATTAATTTCTTTTAAGCGTCGCCTGCTCAATTCATCTCTTAGCGCCTGTAAGTCTTTACTCAAAAGCGTGTAAGTTAAAACTGAAGCCGTCAAACGCCCATTGTAATAAATTCTAACTTTGTTAATCTATGTAATGTGTGTTGTTAATGATCTGATCAAGGACTTAGTTTTCAATAAAGATCTTAAAGTGATTATTTATTTGAAAATTAATTAGAAAATCCTTATGTTATGTGGAATAGATAAGGATGTCTACACTACAAGGAGGTAGTGTTAGCAAGGATGCTACAAGGACGTTACAACACAGATAAACCCCCTTGGGCCGTTTTACGGCCCTTTTTAATTTACACTTTTTGCATTTGAATTTTTTTCTGTGCATAAGGTTCTTTTATTAAAACTCAGTATATAAAACCTTTTATCTCCCAATACTTTATTAATCCTGCCAAAAACGATGGCTTTTGTCATAGTAGGTCTCTCTTTGTATAGTATTAGTAAGTACATTTAATTTTAACGTAATAGTTCCTTCAGTTGCCGTGTTATAAATTTCAGAACCTAAACGTTGATAACGATTTAATACAATTTGATGTGGAAATTTAAAGCGGTTATGAAAACCTGTAGAAAATAAAGCGTAAACGGGTTGCACATAATTTAAAAACGCTATGCTTGAAGAGGTTTTACTACCATGATGTGGTACTATTAAAACTGTGCTTTGCAAATCTTTTTGTTTTGCATGAACCAAATAGTTTTCTGCCCTCTTTTCTATATCCCCCACTAATAAAATACTTTGTAAACGATTACTAATTTTTAGTACACATGAACTATTATTACCTTGATAAAGATGATGAATGGGTGGATATAAAATCTCGAAATTAATTCCATCCCACTGCCAATGCATTTTTTCTTCACATAAATTTACGATTTTGGGTAGAAATTTTTTTGGAATACTACTCAGCACCTTGTTAACTTGTATTTGTTTTAAAATAATCATCGCTCCACCACTATGATCATTATCACCATGACTAACTACCATCAAATTTACTTTTTGAACGCCGATAGTTTGTAAAAAAGGAAGTATGACCAATTTTCCTGCATCAAACGATGGACTTAAACGAGGACCTGTATCATAAATCAGGACGTGATGTTGAGTACGAACTACACTGGCTAAACCTTGCCCCACATCAAGAAGATGAATCCAAATATCGCCATATTGTGGTCTCTGACTTTCCCAAAAAAATAAAGGCAAAATCCAAATGAAACCTAAACAGCGAGTTGGCATTCCTTTAGGTCCTAAAAGTAATAAAATGCCCACTAAGCTTGAAACTAATATCCATGGAGTTGATACGTAGGCGTAATATTGGGCTAAAGGTATTTCTGAAAAAAAATTGAGTACTTTCCAAAGTAATTCAAGTAATTGTTCTGCGAAAATTAAGAGAGTGTTTCCAAACACCATGTTAACAAGACTAACTAAACTACCTAATAAACTGATCGGTAAAATTATAAATCCAATAGATGGAATCGCTATTAAGTTAGCAGCAAAACTAATCAAAGAAATTTGATGAAAAAATAATAAAGATAAAGGAATTAACCCTAAGCTGACAGTTACTTGAATCCGACACCAAGCACGCCAATTTGCTAATGGTTTTATGCGATTAGAAACCGCATAAAAAATTAATATCACCGCTATAAAGGACAGCCAAAAACTCGCTGATAAAACCGTAAAAGGCTCGATAATCAAAATAATCAATAATGCCAAATGAAATGAATGCCAACTAGTAAGATAGCGTTGCTGTATTCTCGTCATTGAAAATGCCACTAGCATCAGTAGCGCACGTTGAGTCGGGATAGAAAATCCCGCTAAAGCACTATAGAAAACCGCTATTAATAACGTAAGTGCACTAGCAATTTTAGGAGCGGGAATATAAAGAGTAACATAGGGGAGTCGACAGCAAATAAGACGAACTATCCAATAAATAATTCCTGCAATAAAAGCAAGATGTAAACCTGAAATAGCAAATAAATGATTAGTCCCTGTACCGCGCATAACTTGCCATTGTTCATCTGTAATTTCGCAGCGTATTCCTGTCGTTAATGCACTAATAAGTCCTAATAAGGGGTAATCTTGCAAAGATTTTTTTACATTCGCAGTGATTTTTTGGCGTAAATTATCAATAAAATAATAGGCATTCGCACGTTCAATTAAACGCAAAGGGAATTTTTCTAATAAATAACCTGTCGCACCTATATTTTGTTGGAATAGTTCCGCTTGATAGTCAAAACTACCAGGATTCCAAAAAGCACGTGGTCGACGGAGACGCAAGGTAAATTGCCAAATATCGCCTTTTTTAAAATGAGTTAATACATTCGAATTTTTATAAAAATATCCCTTAATACGCACAGGGATAGGATAGCGTATAGCGATAGAAGTCGCCAAGTGTTGAATAAGAAAGTCAAAACGCACAACACCCGAGTGATTTTCTGGAATAGTTAGTATACGTCCTCTAGCAATCAGTATCTTACCTTCTAATATTTTTGGTAATTGTTGAGAGAGACGTTGATGAGCGGTTATCAAGGACCAAGAAAAACCTAAACAACAAGCAACAAAAAATAAAATCCAGCTCTGAGAAAAAAATAACTTAAAAAAAGCTAACGTAACTAAAATGATACTTATAAAAATTAGTAAATAAGCCAGTTTTACCGAAGGTAAATGCGAAAAATGTGTGATCCATATCACGCCGATTAAAAACCCTAACGTCCAGCGGGCCATATTTTTTATTCAGACAATAACTTATCTTGATAACTTATCTTATTGTATATTTTCTTCAAATAAATCTAAAAACACCCTTAAAGTAATAAAAAATAATATTTAATATTATTTTTTATCTAAAGCATTATCTTGTATACTTAATGGATGGATTTAAAATTCTCTCGAATTAATGACATGAATTACCAACACAAGGAGTGTGTTTATGCAAGAACCTACTCATCTTAAGAAAAGAATTTCAGGTAATGTTAACTCTGAAAATACCACCCAAGAAATAGCTCAAGAAACTTCAGCTAAGGCTTCTAAAAAAACAACCTCTAATGAAAGAAGTCGCTTTTATATCTTTCAAAAGTTAGTATGTTCAAATAGCCCTCTTGTAGACGATGAAAGCGAAGTCATGGTAATACCTAAATCTAGACCTAAGTAATTATCTTCAAGAAACTACGAATTTCTTTTTATGGTTTTTTAATGTAGCAGCTGTTTTAAAGGCGCTGCTAACATCATAAAAAAGCTAGCGACTAATCCAGCTGCTGGAATAGTTAATATCCATGCCCACATAATTCGTCGTATAGTGGGCCAATGTGTATTTAGCCAACCATTTGTTGAGCCTACTCCTAAAATCGCCCCTGTCACCGTATGTGTGGTAGAAACAGGAATACCTAAATCAGTCGCTGCAAATAACGTAAATGCAGCACCTGTCGCAGCACACCCGCCACTTAAAGGTGTTAATTTGGTTATTTTATTTCCTAAAGTATGGACAATACGCCAACCTCCTATTAGTGTGCCTAATCCCATTACAAAGTTACAAGAAATAATTACCCAAAATGGAACATAAAAATGTCCATTTAAAAGACCTGTAGAAAATAATAACACAGCAATAATACCCATCGTTTTTTGGGCATCATTACCACCATGACCTAAGCTTAATAAAGCCCCTGCAACGAATTGGGCGCGTTTAGCCCAACATTGAGTCTTATCGGAATTGATATCTTTTAAAAAAAAATGTGCTAATTTTATCAACAGCCAACTTATTGATAATCCCAATAATGGTGACAAAACGATTGCTATCAATACAGGTAGCAATCCATGCCAATTTAAAACGTGCCAACCTCCAGCCACTAAAGCAGCACCGACTAACCCTCCTATCAACCCATGAGATGAACTTGAAGGTAAACCAAAATACCACGTTAAAAGATTCCAAATGATAGCACCCATTAGCGCTGAAAAAAGCACATACGGGGTAATGATATGAGGTTCTATTAATCCCGAGCCTATAGTCGTTGCAACACTTAGATGAAAAAATAAGAATGCAATAAAATTAAAAAATGCGGCCCACAATACTGCTGTTAAAGGCTTTAAAACCTTTGTTGCAACCATAATAGCGATAGAGTTAGCCGCATCATGAAAACCATTAATAAAGTCGAAGATAAATGCTAAGACAATAACAAAATAAATAAATACTAAAGTGCTCGTCATACAGCATTCTTTCCATCACTTAAACTCGATGTTAAGTATACACGACGTTGATAGGGTTGCCACTCTGATGAAGTTAATGCCGTTTGATAAAAAAAGGATTTAATTGAGTTATATTTCATATGAAAATCTATAGTTGAAAAAACTTATTGTATTTACTTCAGTTATTATTAACTTCTGAAATTCTATAGTTTATTCCTTAAAATTCGATTTCTTATTTCATTTCTTATTTCCTTTAAATAGCCTCTTTAAGGTAGAATCATATCTTACAATGTTAATATACTCAAAAACCTTATGTTATCGCTTATTGAATTAGTTCAACAACTTGTTGCTCTACCCTCTGTTACGCCAGATGATAAGGGCTGTCAATCTGTTTTATGTCAGCACTTAAAGCACTTAGATTTTGTGATTGAACACTTACCCTTTGCAGAAGTCAATAATTTTTGGGCTAGACATGGGAAAGAGTCACCTTTATTTGTTTTTGTTGGACATACTGATGTCGTTCCTACGGGTCCCCTAGACAAATGGGATAGTCCTCCTTTTCTGCCTACCATTTGCAATGGCCAACTTTATGGTCGTGGCAGCGCTGATATGAAAGGTAGCCTAGCTGCAATGTTGACAGCGTGTGAAAAGTTTATTAACAAATACCCTAATCATTGTGGTTCTATCGCTTGGTTAATTACGAGCGATGAAGAAGGCCCTAGCATCAATGGCACAGCAAAAATAGCGGAAGTACTTAGAAACAGAAACGAAAAAATAGATTATTGCTTAGTGGGCGAACCTACTTGCGAAGAAAAATTAGGAGATACTTTAAAAATCGGCCGCCGTGGTTCTTTATCAGCCCATCTGATCATTAAAGGTAAACAAGGTCATATTGCATATCCTCAATTAGCCGAAAATCCTATTCATTGCTTTAGCTCTAGTTTAGCCGAATTATTGGATATTAATTGGGACGAAGGAATAGCTTACCCTAACTTTCAATCTACCAGCTTACAATTTTCTAATATTCATGGTGGCACTGGTGCAGGTAATGTGATTCCAGATAATCTAGAAGTTAAATTTAATTTTCGTTACTCCCCCGCAACCACTGCAAAAAAATTAGAAGATACTGTAGAAAGTATTTTAAAAAAACATCATTTAAACTATCAAATCACTTGGCAACGTGGAGGACTTCCTTTTTTAAGCGCTTCAGGCCAGTTACGTTTAGCCTGTTTTGATGCTATAAAAAAAATTACTGGGGTTACACCTACTATTTCAACGGCAGGTGGCACCTCTGATGCCCGTTTTATAGCGCCTTTAGGAGCAGAGATTGTTGAGTTTGGTCCATGCAATAGTACTATTCACCAAATTAATGAATGCGTCTCTGTTGATGATCTTGAGAAATTAGTTTTAATTTATGAAGAAATTTTAAAGAATACTTTGTGTAAAAATTAATTATTTAAATTATTTCAATATCAGAAATTAGCTATTTTTTTAATTTGAGATATAAAAAATATGAACTTAGAACTTAAAAAAAGAGCTCAGTAAAACGCAGACAAAAAAAGCAGCCTTTAGGCTGCTTGCGGTTAATCATTAGTATTCTTTATTATGAAAGAAATTGTGATTTTGATAACCATGATGGGTCAGGATAGTAAGCAAATATTAGCGTTCCGTTTTTAATCGAATGGATTAATGAATCGGCAACTACTGGACTCACTGCAAAACAACCCCAACTTCGTCCTAGACGACCATGCTGCTGCGCAAATTGTGTCGTTGCATAATCCGCTCTATGGACTACGATATCACGAGCTTCCGCCCTATCGTTAAATCCTTTTTCTAAACCTTTTATTCTTAATGAATAGCCGTGTTTACCCTGATAAGTTGATTCAGTTAAAAACACACCTAAACTTGACTCTAAACTTCCTGGTCTATCCGAGAAAGAAGTTGCGTAGTTGCCACCACTGTTTTTTCCATGGGCAACGTAATCATGAAAAAGGACCGAATCGTTGTTAAGGTCTAATACCCACAATCTTCGTGCTGTTGATGGCTTGGTATAATCAATAATCGTTAGAATATGTTGATTGTCTAAACCTTCCTGTCTCGCCTTGTTGTAAGCCTCTAAGCCTAACTGTAATACTTTAGGATTAAGAGCTGGAGCTCGCTGACTGAACTGCTGCAGCTCAGCTTGCACATTAGCTCCCTGGTTTACTGGACTAGCATTAACGGTCATCACGAAGAGACCGCTCGCTAGCAGTAATAAACTTGTTATTTTCTTTAATATCACTATATAACCCCCTCCTCTGCTTCAACAGAAGAAAGACCACTATAGCATAATTCGTACAATATTTGAACGTATTTAGCCGGCTTTCTTAGTCAAAAGGCTTACATTTAATACTTCTAATGTAAGCTTTATAATCACAAAATTTGGGGTTTAGGGGGCTTAATCTTTTGCTTTCAACCCTAAGCCTTAGATTTTTAAGTGCTAGGAAATCTTTAGATACCCCCCCACCCTAAATACCGAAATATTCAAATTTTTAAGGCCTAGTTTTTATTCTATATAGAACAACCCTCTGACTCAAAAATTCCTCTAATTCTAAACTAGAATTTAAAGAAGAAATTTGGAGTATCCAAGAATAATCCTATCCTCTAAAAATTAGCCTTTTCTATCCGACTAATCTATACCGATAATAGCGTTGTAACTCTCCATTTTTTAGTGCTTAAACTAAAATCCTTTCTAGTTAATATTTTAAATAAAATTAGTTTTTATTTTTTAGCTATTTTTATTGTTATAATCAAAAGTTCGCCATTCTCCTGTATTGATATTGTGTTAAAAATTATTTCACTTTCCGTGGTCTGCCACGTTTACGAATAGTGCCTGTTTTAGCTATATTGAGCTGAGATGGTCTTCCTCGTGTGGTTAACATTCTTTTCATTCTTTTTTTATTTCCTTTTGCCTTTGCAACTGCTAAAGCCTTGAAATTAGCTTCCATTTTTTTATGTTCAATTTTAACAACCTTTTCTAACGCTTTTTGATAAGCCTCTTGCTCAGCAATTTTCAGTTTTTCTTTGAAATTGGCTTTGAGCATAGCAATCTTGGCACGTAAGGCTTTTTGTGTCATTCGAGCATTTAGAGCAGCCTTACTACGTTGCATTTTTTTAGCTGCACTTAAAGGTGGTCTACCTCGTTTAGTTTTTGTTTGTGCTTTAACATTCATCATATAAGTTCCTTAGAGTTAATATTATATTAAACAATCAATATACCTTCTTAAAGTTAAGGTGATATTAAATAATATTCCCTAAATTAAGAAGTATAAACCTAAATAGACATCTTATTATATCGATAAATTATAGATAATTCAGCAATATTTTATCACTAAAAAATTTGGCATACTCTAATAGGATTTTTAACTACTAAATTTACAAATAGGTTTTATGGGGATTTAATTACCTTTTTTCAATAGGTATATAATTTCTTTGTGTATTTCCAATATATAATTGTCTAGGTCTTGCAATACGGAGTTTAGGGTCAGACATCATTTCTTCCCATTGTGAAACCCAACCTACTGTACGAGCTAATGCAAAAATTACAGTAAACATATTAGTAGGAACCCCTAAAGCACTTAAAGTAATACCCGAATAAAAATCTACATTAGGATATAATTTTCTTTCAATAAAATAAGGATCTTCTAAAGCAATTTTTTCTAAAGCTAATGCAAGTTTAAATAAAGGTACTTCTTTTTGGCCAGTTTCTTCCAATACTTCATGGCATGTCTTTTTCATCACGGATGCACGTGGATCATAATTTTTATAGACACGATGTCCAAAGCCCATTAACCGAAAAGGATCATTAGGATCTTTTGCTTTTTCGATGTAATGGTCAATCCGTGAGATATCTCCTATTTCAAGCAACATATTTAAACAAGCTTCGTTAGCGCCACCATGAGCAGGACCCCATAAAGCGGCTATGCCGGCAGAAATGCAGGCATAAGGATTAGCGCCTGTTGAACCTGCCAGTCTCACAGTAGAAGTAGAAGCATTCTGTTCATGGTCTGCATGTAAAATAAAAATCTTATCTAAAGCCCTCGCTAACACTGGATTAGGTTGGATCTCTTCGGTTGGAACTCCAAACATCATATGCATAAAATTTTCTGCATAATTTAAATGATTAAGAGGATACATAAAGGGCAACCCAGTCGCATACTTATAGGACATGGCAGCAAGGGTGGGCATTTTAGCAATTAATCTTAATGCGGCTAGTTTACGATGTTCTTTATTATGAATATCTAACAAATCATGATAAAAAGCAGATAGTGCCCCAACAACACCTAACATAATTGCCATGGGGTGAGCATCTCTGCGAAATCCATGAAAAAAATGTCGTAATTGCTCATGAACCATCGTGTGTTGATTAATCTCCTCATTAAAACCCTGTTTTTGAATTTGATTCGGCAATTCACCATGAAGCAATAGATAAGCAACTTCTATAAAGTCTGATTTTTCTGCGAGTTGATCAATCGAGTAGCCACGATAAAGTAAGATACCTTTATCGCCATCAATAAAAGTAATTTTAGAAGAACAGGACGCAGTAGATAGAAACCCTGGATCATAGGTAAATCGATTAACTTTGGCTAATTGAGTCACATCAATAACATCAGGCCCTAAGGTCGCTTCCCAAATTGGCAAATTAATTGGAGATAAGTTATTAACCGTCAAAATTGCCGTCGAAGAAGACAAGTCTTTAGTGGTTACTTCCGCAGATTGAGTCATAATAGCCTCTGAATTTATAAATTTAATTTCGTACGCCAACTAAACTAGCAATTACCTAAAAAGCGGGTGATATATAACAAAGATAAAATACTGATGTCAATTTCGGCAACTTATTTAAGATTTAAGCAAATTATTAGAAAGGTGTGCTAGATTTATGCTAGATTAACGATATTGTGCAAACTATTCAACATTTAACTGTAACAAAAGACTATTCTGGCCAGAGACTCGACAATTTTTTAATGTCGCGGTTAAAAGGCCTACCTAAAAGTCGACTTTACCGAATCATACGAAAAGGCGAATTACGTATCAATAAAAAAAGGGTAAAGCCGGATTATCGTTTACAAGAAGGGGACATTATTCGCATCCCTCCTCTACGACTTGCCCTCGTTGCCACGAAAAAAAATAGTTTGAATGAAAAACTAGCTGAGCTACTTGAAAAAGCAATCATTTTTGAAGATAAGCATTTTTTAGTCCTTAACAAGCCGAGTGGTATTGCTGTCCACGGTGGGAGTGGGATACATTTAGGAGTCATAGAGGCTTTACGTTTACTACGTCCACAATTAAAGTTCTTGGAATTAGTTCATCGCTTGGATCGCGATACTTCAGGTTGTTTATTACTCGCTAAAAAAAGTAGTGTTTTAAAAGAACTACATGAATTATTACGTTTAGGGAAAATTAAAAAGACTTATATTGCTCTAGTGACAGGGCATTGGCCTAAATCGTTATTAAAAGTCGACGTCCCCTTATATAAGAACCAATTGCTATCAGGAGAACGCATTGTACGCGTCCAACCAGAAGGCAAAAGTTCTTTAACTGAATTTTCTGTACAACATTATTATGCTGAATCTACGCTGGTCGCAGTAATGCCAATCACTGGTCGCACCCATCAAATTCGCGTTCATGCCCAATTTGCCAAGCACCCTATCATTGGAGATGAAAAATATGGCGATAAAGAAATCAATAAAAAGATGCGTCAATTGGGCTGTAAACGGCTTTTCTTACATGCCAGTCAACTTGAATTTACTTTACCCTCAATAGCGAAAACTATAACGCTAAATGCAGAATTGCCAAAAGATTTAAACCAACTTTTAAAATGCCTAACCCCTTTATCTGTTGATTAGCTAATTCTATTCTTTCCTGTTTTCCTTTAGCGCTGCAAAAATATTCCTGCGAACTTCTTCAACGTCAGCATATCCATTAATTGAAATATAACAGGGCGCACCCGGATCGCCGCGATACTGCCATTCTTTGTAATAGCAAAGTAAGGGCTTGGTTTGTTGATGATAAATCCGTAAACGCTCACGTACCGTTGCTTCGGTATCATCTTTACGTTGAATGAGCTCTTCCCCTGTTACATCATCTTTATTCGGTATTTTGGGGGGATTATACAATATATGATAAATACGTCCTGAATCCAAGTGAATACGCCGGCCACTTAAGCGCTTTACAATTTCATCGTCTTCAACCTTAATTTCTATAACAAAATCTATCAAAATACCATTAGCCCGTATCGCCTCCGCCTGAGGTAACGTGCGTGGAAATCCATCAAATAAAAAACCATTGATACAATCAGGTTGTTGAATGCGTGCTTCGACCAATTCGATAATGACCTTATCCGAAATTAATTGACCTGAGTCCATCAAAGCCTTGGCCTGAAGGCCGACGGGAGTACCCTGACTAACAGCATAACGTAACATATCCCCCGTAGAAATTTGAGGAATATGGTAGTAAGCTGTTAAAAATTTTGCTTGCGTACCCTTTCCTGCCCCAGGTGCCCCTAATAAAATAATTCTCATCTATTATTATCTCAAGTAAGTATCTAAACAGCATCCACAAAAAACCAGATCCAGACTAGCCAGAAGTCTAAAAATATGCTTTTATCACTCTAGTTATATCTTTTAACTATGATTTTTTTGATTTTTCTAGTCCATGGTAAAAAACCCAACCTGTATTATATCTGTAAATAACCATGCTAAAATTAGATTGATTTAAAAAGTTTTGAAAGAAGTCTACTATAAAAAGAGACGAACACGTAGGCTATTTTCAGAAATATACTTGATCGACTATGCATCGGTAAGAACACGCTAAAAAACTTGATTTTTTGCGTAATAGCCGAGACATCTAGTAGATAGAAAGTAAGTCATTTATACGGGTAATCATTATTTGGCAATTTTTAGCAAAAATTAGTTTACATTAAAGAGGTTTTATCTATTTCTATCCTGATAATTCTATGAATACTTTTGTTTTTGACATTGAAACTGTTCCTGATACAAAAAATGGGCGAATCCTTTATAACTTAGAGAGTGAAAAAAGCGATCGGAAAGTTGCAGAAACAATGCAAGCTAAACGTCAAGAAAAAACGGGTAATTCTGACTTTCTTCCTTATCATTTACAGCGTATCGTCGCCATTTCTGTCGCATTACACACTAAAAATCAATTTAAGATAGGGTCATTGGGTAATATCAATTCAGATGAACCTGTCCTAATTGAAGCATTTTTCAAATGTATTGAAAAATATTTACCTATCTTGATCTCCTGGAATGGCAGTGGCTTCGATCTGCCTGTTTTACACTACCGAGCATTATTATACGGAATTAGTAGTCCTAGTTATTGGAATATAGGGAATGAGGATGCTAGTTTCCGTTGGAATAACTATTTGAGCCGTTATCATTATCGGCATATGGATTTAATGGACATTTTAGCCGCCTACCAAGGCCGCGCAAATGCCCCGCTGACGGAAATCGCCATCATGTTAGGCTTGCCAGGAAAACTTGGGATGGATGGTAGCCAAGTTTGGGATTACTTTTTAAATGGAAAATTAGACGCCATTCGAAATTATTGCGAAACAGACGTGTTAAATACCTACTTAATTTATCTTCGTTTTGAATTGATACGAGGAAATTTCTCTGTTGAGGCTTATCAAAAAAAGTGTGCTTATATCTATGAAACCATTACTCAAGAAAATAAACCCCATTTCAAACAATTTATAGCCGCATGGAAAATTTAAAAACTTCATCTATCAATACCACTCCTGTTGTTATTACAGGGATTTCTCATGAAGGCCGGGGCATTGCGCACATTAATGGGAAAATTACCTTCGTTGAGAATGCTTTACCTGGAGAAACAGTCCTAATCGCTTATAACAAAAAGCGGCGTTCCTATGATGAAGCAAAATCTACCCAAATATTAAAAGCTTCAACTGATAGAATTCAACCAGAATGCCTACATTATGATAGTTGTGGTGGATGCAGCCTACAACATCTCAGTAACCAAGCTCAACTTCAGCACAAAGAAAAAACTCTTACTGAGCAACTCATCCATTTTGCTGAAATCAAACCCAAATCATTACTCCCTCCACTTAAGGGGGCAAGCTGGGGCTACCGCCGCCGAGCGCGCCTAGGTGTTAAATACGTAACCAAAAAGCGAGCGGTATTAGTTGGTTTCCGTGAGAAAAATGGACGTTATCTAGCACAACTACAAACTTGTAAAACATTGGATCCTAGAGTGGGTCAACTTTTAGTTCCTTTACAACAACTTATTCATAAATTAAATGCTTTTCAAACTATCCCGCAAATTGAAGCCGCACTAGGGGATGAAATGCTAGGCTTAGTTTTTCGACATCTCACCCCTTTAGACAACTCGGATCAAATGCAACTCAAAAATTTTGCGAAACAGCATAAATTACAACTCTACTTGCAACCTGGCAATGAAAGTACCACGCACTGTATTTGGCCAAAAGATCCTAAATTGTTAAGTTATCGCTTGGAAAATAAAGGTTATAACCCTTTAGAACTTTTGTTCGAACCTAAGCATTTCGTCCAGATCAATGCAAACATCAATCAGGCAATGATCCAACGAGCCATGGAATTGCTCTCACCTAATTTCAGCGATCGGATATTGGATTTATTCTGCGGATTAGGTAATTTTAGTCTACCTCTTGCCACACGATGCCAATTTGTCGTAGGTGTCGAGGGATATGCTGAACTCGTAGAGCGGGCAAAAGCCAATGCTAGGCACAACACTATTAACAATACACAATTTTATACGGCTGACTTAACAGGTTCTATACTAAAAGAAACCTGGATTCAACAAACATTCAACAAAATTCTATTGGACCCACCTCGCTCTGGAGCTTTTGAAATCATTCAACAAATTGCACATTGGAATGCTGAGCGAATTGTGTATGTATCCTGTAATCCTGCTAGTCTTGCTAGAGATGCAGGGGAATTAGTAAAACAAGGTTACACCTTACAACGAGCCGGAATCATGGATATGTTTCCGCAAACTCATCATAGCGAAGCAATTTGTTTATTTACTAAATAGGTAGTATGAATAAACTAAACAGCCCATTTCTCAAAACTTTCTGGTTTTTGATAGGAATAGTTTCCAGTACGATCTTGCTAATGAGCCCCATGAAAAGTTTTGCCTATTATAACGAAAATGGCCAAGAGGCATCGCTTACATCCATACAACAAAGTCTGAATAACATATTAAGTCATTTTAAAGGCTTTAACACGGGTGTTTCCATTCAATCTTTATCAACTGGAAGAGTGTTATACCAATATAATGCCAACCGTGGCTTTGTACCTGCTAGTACTCTAAAATTATTTACCGGAATTGCCGCTTTAGATTATTTAGGGCCTCATTTCCAATTTAAAACTCGTTTTTTAACCAACCCCGGAGCAAGGATTCATAATGGTGTTTTAACTGGAAATCTATATATTAAATTTAGTGGCGATCCTTATTTAACTCTAGATGATCTCAAAGACATGTTAGAAACATTAAATGAACAACATATAAATAGAATCCAGGGCAATATCGTTATTGATGATACTGTTATTGATCGAAGTACTTGGCCTCCAGGACGTGTCATTGATGATAAAATTTTCTGCTATGCAGCCCCTGTCACAGCGACCATTATCAATCGCAATTGCTTTAGCCTTAGTGTTAAACCTAATCAACATTTATTACATCCTACTGTCACAAAAAGTAATAGCAATTTAGGTATCGTTATCGACAATCAAGCTGTGACCAAACGTTTAAGACAAGGAAGTTATTCTTTAGATTTAAAACCAAAAACTGCTAGCAAAAATCACTATACTTTAAGAGGATACCTTTCCCCTAAGATGGGCCCTTTATCATTCGCAGTGGCTTTGCAAAATCCAAATTTGGCTACCTATGATATTGTGGCCGGATTATTAAGAAAATACTCTATCCACTATTCAAGTTTAGTCTATGGGAAGACTCCGCCATTTGCCAAAACATTAGCCGAAAATAGTTCACCAGAACTTGCTTTTTTAATAAAAAATATGTTAAAAAAGTCCGATAATCTTATTGCGGATAGTTTATTAAAAAAACTAGGGGAAAAATATTTTTCAGTTCAAGGTAGTTGGAAAACCGGTAGAAATGCTGTTCAAGCTATTCTTGCCAGCAAAACAGATATTGATTTCAAGCACCTTGTGATGGTCGATGGTTCTGGCTTATCTCGTAATAATATAGTCACGCCTAATGCCTTTGTTAAATTATTAAATTTCGCTTATACCCAATTACCTGATAGCGATTTGCTTTTTGAATCCTTACCGCGATCGGGAATCGATGGAACATTAAAACATCGTCTAGGCGGTCTTTCACTGGGTAGAATACACGCTAAAACAGGCAGCATGCATGGAATAAGTAGTTTAGCTGGCTATGTTCGGACCGCAAACAATCAAGTTCTAGCTTTTTCTATTTTAATTAATGATCCTGTTCCTGGTAAAAATAATCAAGGAGGTTATCGTTTATTAGAAAATCAAATTTGCGAATTTTTAGCTAGAAGTTATGTATAAAATAAATATTCAGCTCAAAGCCAAGTTTACATAAGTTAATTGATTTTTCTAATTTTTTAGAGCAACAAACTAAAAATAAGGATAATTGAAAATGGTTAAAATAAAAAATTCGCTCTACTTAAATAATGACGGTAGTATTAATTTAGAAACATGGCTACACCATGCGGCGATGCAGCGTAGTCAAGAAGATTTCAAATTGATTCGACAGGCTTCTATTTTAAGTCAAATTGTGGGAGAAGCAAAAACTACTCCTACGCATGTTTCTTGCTTACAGCAAGGCCTCACGATGGCCGAAATTCTGTTAGATTTACATCTTGATAAAGAAACAATTGCCGCTTCCTTAATTTATAGTTGTGTAAACTATGCTGAACTTTGCTTAGAAACGATCTGTGAGCATTTAGGGCCGAATGTGGCTAAAATTATCGAGGGCGCTAAACAAATGAACGCCATTCGTATTGCCAGTACTGCTGCTAATCTACATCAAACTCAGTTAGAAAATATTCGAAAAATGCTACTTGCCATGGTAGAAGATATGCGAGTTGTTCTCATTAAACTTGCAGAACGTACCGCTACTATGCGCACTCTAGATATGTTGGATCGAAAAGCCAGTCAAGCCTATGCTCGGGAAACGCTTGATATTTACGCTCCTTTAGCTAATCGTCTGGGTGTAGGTCAATTGCAATGGGAACTAGAGGATCTCTCTTTACATTATCTTGAACCAAAAATATACGCTCAAATCGCACAGCTACTTCAAGAACGATTGATCGATCGTGAGTCCTATGTACAAATAATTTTAACTCAGTTACGAAAAATTTTAGACAATGCCCAACTACATAATTTTGAAGTCTATGGACGTGTAAAACATATCCATAGTATTTACAGAAAGATGCAACAAAAAAAATTAAAATTTGAAGAATTGTATGATCTCAATGCCATCCGTATTTTGGTCAATACTGTTAAAGATTGCTACAATGTTTTAAGTATCATTCATAGTCTATGGTCACCTGTATCAGGACAATTTGATGATTATATTTCAACACCAAAATCCAATGGTTACCGTTCTATTCATACCGCGGTTTTAGGTCCTGGCCAAAAAATACTCGAAATTCAAATTCGCACTCATCAAATGCACCAAGAATCTGAGCATGGTTTAGCCGCACATTGGCAATATAAAGAAACAGCCCAACGACAAAAAGAAAGTTACCAAACTAAAATTGCTTGGCTACGTCAAGTACTAGAGTGGCAAAAAGAATTAGTGAAGCGTGGCAAAGCAACCGTACCTGGTCTAACCACTGTTTTAGATGATCGTGTCTATGTGTTTACTCCAAACGGAGATATTCTAGATTTACCTAAAGGTTCGACCCCTTTGGATTTTGCCTATCATATTCATAGTGAAGTAGGACATCGTTGCCGAGGAGCAAAAATCAATGGTGCTATTGTTCCATTAACTTACCAACTAAAAATTGGTGAACAAATCGAAATTCTTACTGCAAAACAAGGAAGTCCAAGCCTAGATTGGCTAAATCCCAATCTAGGCTATTTATACACTGCTCGAGCTAAAGCAAAAGCCCATCACTGGTTTAAAACTCAAGATTATGAAAAACATTTACTCCACGGAGAAGATTTATTCAATAAAGAAATTCAACGACTAGGATTAACAACTCTCGATCCTGAGAAATTAGCGCATAAACTGCATTTTAAGACCAAAAAAGAAATGATTGCCGCATTAGGCAGTGGTGATTTACGGCTTGCCCAACTTTTAAATGCAATACAATCGCAAGAAAAACAGTTAGCATCCAACTTAGTCCAACCTGAAATTTTGTTAGGCAAACCTCGTAGCAGCTTGCCAGAAGGCATTAGCATAGCCGGAGTTACCGACTTGTTAACCCAAACTGCCGGCTGTTGCAAACCTGTACCAGGTGATCCTATCCGAGGATTTATCACCCAAAGTCGAGGCATTGTTTTGCATCGTGATGATTGTATACATTTACTCAATCTTGAACCAGAAAAGCAAAATCGCTTAGTAGATGCTGATTGGGGCCTAGCCGTTAGTCAAGTGTATCCCGTCGACATTTGCGTGGAAGCGTACAATCGACCTGGTTTACTACGGGATGTATCTACACTCATTGCTAATGAAAAATTAAATTTGGTTGCACTAACACTAGCCAGTGATAAGCTCGATCCCAAAGCGTATATTAAATTAACGATTGAAATACCCAGTTTACTCTCACTTGGTAAAGTCTTAGATCGGATTAAGCAAGTCCCTAATGTTATTGAGGTGAGAAGACAAATCATTAGTTAAACTATGGGCAGCAAGCTACTTACCTTACTGCCTGTTCTATTGGAGCCGTATATCTACTTGATACTGGGATATATATGTCTAAAAAATCAATCTATAGCGTTTCGGAACTTAATCAAATGGTTCAAGATCTATTGGAAGATGCATTTTTACCTATTTGGGTAGAAGGTGAAATTTCTAATTTCGCAAGCCCTAGTTCAGGGCATTGGTATTTTTCTTTAAAAGATGAAAAGGCGCAAGTACGCTGTGCGCTCTTCAATGGGCGGCAGCGTTATAAAGACAATCAACCCCAAAATGGTATGCAAATTTTAGCTAGCGCCAAAATTTCCTTATATCCTGCACGGGGAGAGTTTCAATTAATCATTGATCAATTTGAACCCGCGGGTGAAGGTGCATTACGAAAAGCATTTGAACAATTAAAAACTCAACTTGCAGCGGAAGGTTTATTTGAACCACACCATAAAAAACTTTTACCTAAATTTCCTGGTACGATAGGCGTGATAAGTTCAGAAACAGGCGCTGCGCTGCGAGATATCTGTATTGTTCTTAAGGAACGTTTTCCTACGATTAACATCATAATATATCCCTCTTTAGTTCAAGGAAAAAATGCCTCTGCGCAAATTGTTCAGCAGATAAAAACTGCGAATCAACGTAAAGAATGTGACGTTTTAATTTTGGCGCGAGGAGGAGGATCACTGGAGGATCTATGGCCTTTTAACGAAGAAAACGTCGCTAGAGCAATTTTTAAAAGTGAATTACCCCTTATTAGTGCTATTGGGCATGAAACAGATTTTACTATTGCTGATTTTGTTGCTGACAAACGTGCAGCCACTCCCACTATGGCAGCACAATTAGCCAGCCCCGATGGTAATGAATACCAGCAACAGCTAGATAAAACCTATCACCATCTGATTAAAACTATCTTATATTTATTAAAAAGCTATCAGCAAAATCTAAAAAATCTAGCTAAGCGTTTACGTCATCCACAACAACGATTGCAAGATAGTTTTCAGAATTGTGATGAATTAACTCAGCGTCTAAATTTAAGTATAAAAAGACAATTACACTTCCACGAACAAAAACTTTCAGGTTTATCCCGCACACTTCACGCCATAAGTCCTTTAGCTAGCTTAGCACGCGGTTATGCAATTGTAAGGGATGCAACGAGCAAAAAAATTCTGCGTAATAGCAAGGAAGTAAAATCGGGTCAGGAAATTATTACCAAACTGGCTAAAGGTGAATTACTTTGTGAAGTCAAAGCAAAACTCTAATACTACTCTTCGCACTTGAATTTTTGGCTGTGAGTAAAAAAACATAGAAATTATTTTTCTTCTGGCATAGGCTCAGCATACCCACACTCCTTACGAGGACAAACTTTTTCAGTTCCTCGACGTTTGGTTGTTTTAATCGTCATCACTGGCCAAGCACAACGCGGGCAGGCTTGTTCGATAGGTTCATTCCACACTGCGTACGTGCAAGTAGGATACGTAGAACAAGAAAAGAAAATTTTACCATACCGCGATTTGCGCTTAAGAAATGTGCCTTTATGACATTCAGGACACTCTATTCCCGTATCAGCTGGTTTTTCTAAAGGCTCTATATGTTTGCATTTCGGATAGTTACTACAGCCTATAAACTTTCCATAACGACCCATTTTTATATGTAAAGCATGTCCGCAATCAGGGCATAAACGACCTTGTACAACTTCAGGTTCACTTGCCGTAGTGACCTCTCCTTCCATATTTCGCGTGTAATCACACTCTGGATATCCTGAACAACCAATAAATCTACCGCGCTTACCTAAGCGTATCGATAAAGTTTTACCACATTTAGGGCAAGTTTCATCCAAAGCTTCTTGAGTAACATCTTTTCGCTGTACCGTTTCCTCAGTAGTCTCAATCAATGTTTTAAACGGTACCCAAAAATCTTGCAACAAAGGAATCCATTCTTTCTCTCCTCTAGAAATTTGATCCAGCTCATCCTCTAATCGCGCTGTAAATGCATAATCCACATATTGCATAAAATAACGCGTAAGAAATTTATTCACTATCCTACCGACATCCGTCGGTTTAAATCTTTTTTGATCAAGCGTGACATACTCTCTTTGCTGCAAGGTTGAAATAATAGGCACGTAGGTGGAAGGCCGGCCAATATCTCGCTCTTCTAAAGCCTTGACCAAACTTGCTTCACTGTAACGCGGTGGCGGTTCAGTAAAATGTTGATCGGCACTAATGTTGATAAGATTAACTTGATCGCCTACTTTTAGGGGTGGTAACATACTTTCTTCTTCAGCTTTCGATCTATCATCCGATGCTTTAGGTTTACTATCATCATAACTTTCTAAATAAACCGCCATAAAACCTGCATGCACAATAGTCGATCCGTTAGCTCGAAAACAATGATCCTTCGCTGCTTTAGCACTTAAATCAACTGCCACCGTATCAATAGTGGCATGCATCATCTGTGATGCTACTGCACGCTTCCAAACAAGCTCATATAATTTAAACTGTTCAGCCGTTAAATGTTTTTTAAGTTGTTCGGGTGAAAATTCTACATGTGTCGGCCGAATGGCTTCATGCGCTTCTTGTGCATTACGGCTTTTAGTTCGAAAATGCCGGGGATTTTCGGGTAAATCCTTCTCGCCATAACGTTGCATAATAAGTTCACGAATCGATACGATAGCCTCATTGGATAAATGGACAGAATCCGTTCGCATATACGTAATCAATCCCACTAAACCTTCACCGACATCAATTCCTTCGTAAAGTTGCTGTGCGAGACGCATCGTTCGCTGAGCAGTAAATCCTAATTTACGTCCGGCTTCTTGTTGCAAAGTCGACGTCGTAAAAGGAGCTGCCGGATTGCGTTTACGTTGTTTTTTCTCAACATGGGTAACCTGTAAATAACCCTGTGCCAATTGTTGCAAATTTTCTTTGATTGCAGTGGCTTGCTCTTCGTTATTAATACTAAATTGATTCAATTTTTCTTGCTGATACTGAATTAAACGCGCCGCAAAAGGTTTTTCATCGAATTTATTATTTGCCGTAATTGTCCAATATTCTTGAGATTGAAATGCTTCGATTTCTTCTTCACGCTCAACGATTAATCGTAAAGCGGGACTTTGCACACGTCCTGCCGACAAACCGCGACGAACTTTTTTCCATAATAAAGGGGATAGTGTAAAACCCACTAAATAATCCAATGCTCGGCGTGCTTGTTGTGCGTTCACCAAATCCATAGCAATGTGACGTGGATTTGCCACAGCGGTATTAATCGCCGACTTGGTAATTTCATGAAAGACTACACGATAAGTCGGCTTATTTTTTAGCAGTTTTTTTTGCTTTAGAATTTCGTAAATATGCCAAGCAATGGCTTCTCCTTCACGATCCGGATCGGTCGCAAGATATAACGCATCGGCATTCTTAAAAGCCTTAATGATCATATCCATATGTTTGGCATTCTTTTCAATCAGAGCATATTGCATAGCAAAACTTTGCTCTGGATTCACAGCGCCCTCTTTAGGTATCAGATCGCGAACATGGCCATAGGAAGCCAAAACTTCAAAGTCTTTACCTAAATATTTCTTGATTGTTTTAGCCTTAGCTGGCGATTCTACAATCAATAGATTTTTTGCCATTTTATTTCCTCACGTAGCCCCCAGGAACCACGTCAATATACCCTTGTAGTTGCAGTGTTGATAAACGAACAAGCAATTTATCGATAGTTAAGCCCGTTCTCGTTATCAAAATATCGATACTTGTCGTTTCAAATTCAAGGCACTCTACAAGCTTTATATCCTGCGAATCAAGTCCAGATAAATCCTTTTTTTCGAGAATAGGTTTGATTTGCGGGATCTCATGATTGAAAACCAAGCCTAGATCAGTCTTCGGATTAGAATCAAGAATCGCTTTATCCTTCTTTTTTGCTATAAAATCTTCTGCTTTAGAGGGCTTAGTCAATATTCCTTCATTAGTCCGACGATTCGTCTGTTCAGGTAGAAATGAGAACTCTTGTATAATATCCATACCGCTCTCAACCAGTGTAGCCCCTTCTTTTAATAAGGCATGACAGCCTTGACTTAAGGGATTGCGAATAGAACCTGGAACAGCAAACACCTCTCGACCTTGCTCCAATGCGTAGCGTGCAGTAATTAATGACCCGCTCCGTAACGTTGCTTCTACCACGATAACACCTAGGCTCATGCCACTAATGATCCTATTTCGCCTAGGAAAATATTCTGCCTTAGGCGATGCGTATGGAAAAAATTCAGAAATCAACGTTCCTCCTTTTTCCACTATATTCATCGCTAAAGCTTTATGACAAACCGGGTAAATACATTCATGCCCACTCCCTAATACAGCCATTGTTATTCCTTTGCTTAACGCGCCTTGATGTGCTGCACCATCAATACCTCTTGCCAAACCACTGATAATAACAAATCCTTGGTCAGTTAGTTCGTTAGCCAGCTGATAGGCAATCTCTAAACCTGTGTGTGTGGGGTTACGTGCACCAACTATGGCCAAAGTTTGCTGCTGAAAAAGAGACAGCTCTCCCATTATAAATAAAACCAACGGTGGAGAAGAAATTTCACGCAATAATACTGGATAATGTAAATCACCCCAATGCAAAATATGCTGTTGAGGGTTTTCTACCCAACGTAAGCTAAATTCTACACTTTTCCAATCTGGTTTTTGTAAGTTACTAGCAAGTATTGGACTGACACCTGCATGAAGCAATTCCTCGTACGAAGCTAACAAAATTTGTTTGGGGTTATCAAACTTTTTTAAGAGCATCGAAACTGTGCTTAAACCACAGCGCGGAACAGTATAAAGCGCTAACCAATATCCTATTTCATTCAATGTCAAATCCATGAGCCTGCACTTTAATTTGTCAATCTACAAATTAAAGTGTCTCATTTTAGCGCAAGCATTTTCAAGAGGCATTTTTCTGAAAAAATTAATTAGTTGTTGCTAACACGGAACTCACAGATTGAAAATTTCGATTTATTTTTTAAAAAATAATCACTAAAATTAGCGTTTATAACGATCCATACTCGCCTTAACTTCAATCCTTGCTTGCTCAGGCCCTACCCAACCGGTCACTTTGACCCATTTTCCAGGTTCCAGATCTTTATAATGCTCAAAGAAATGTTGGATACTCTGTGTAAGTTGTTCCGGTAAATCTTGCCAAGTTTTTATTTGGTGATACAACGAAGATAATTTATCGATAGGCACAGCTAAAATTTTAGCATCGATACCTGATTCATCTTCCATTTTTAACAGGCCAATCGGTCGACAACAAATCACACAACCAATTAACAAGGGGAAAGGCGCTACTACTAATACATCAACGGGATCACCATCTTCTGATAAAGTAGAAGGAACATAACCGTAATTGCAAGGATAGTACATGGCTGTCCCTAAAAAACGATCCACACGTAGCGCACCTGTTTCTTTATCAACCTCATATTTAATCGGATCACTATGGCTAGGGATTTCTATCACTACATTGATTTCATCAGGGACTTTTTTACCTGGACCTAATTTTACAAGCGCATTCATAATTTTATATTTCCTAAAACTTTACTTTTAAAGCATAATATATTTATAGTAATTGGTTTTTGGTCAGTGTCGCAAAGAGGAAGATCAGCAACAACACAGACAAAAATTCAAGTGCGAAGCGTATAATAAACAAACTATTCGACTTAGGCTAGTCCAGTTATTAAGGCTTATTATGGATTGTATTTTCTGCAAAATCATTAAAAAAGAACTTCCTGCTGATATCGTTTATCAAGACGAAACTATCATTGCCTTTAATGATAGGCATCCATGTGCTCCTATTCATCAATTAATTGTACCCAAAAAGCATATCGCAACGCTTAATGATCTGACAGAGGATTATACACTGCTGGCAGGAAATATGCTGCAAGTCGCACGTCATTTAGCTAAAAAAGCTCAGATTACGCAATCTGGATATCGCGCTGTTTTTAATTGTAATAAGGATGGAGGGCAAGAGGTTTTTCATTTACATTTACACCTGCTAGGGGGTCGCGTGTTACTTTGGCCTCCTGGCTAATAAAAAACTAACCTCGATTAAATTAATATAAGCATAGCTTGTCTATTTTTACTCTAATCAATAGAACAATCTGGTATTTTTTGGCTGAAATCCCTTGCCAAGCGAAGGTAAGCCTATGTATATTTCTTGTTAAGAGAATAATTTATTACGTTGATTAGGGCCTCATCATGGATTTAGTAACACTTGTTTTAGCTTGCAGTCTGTATGCTGACAACTCTATTCCCTATGCCATGATACAAACCGGAACCCAAAATAATCCTCTCGTTGTTACTGTTGAAGGCCATACTAAGACTTTCAAAACGATACCTGCCGCCGTCCAATATACGCGTAAGCAAAGCGCCTTAGGGAAAAACTTGGAAATTGGCTTGATGCAAATTTCCAGTCGATGGCTGCCAGGAATCGGTGCTCATACCTCCGATTTATTTAGACCTTGTAAAAATCTGGTTATTGCCACACAAATTTTAGAAAAATTGCGCTTACAATGCCAATCTATTGCGGCTAATAATCCAAACACGGATATTCAATCCTGTGTACTTTCATTATATAAAAACAAAAATCGTCAAAATGGATTACCTTATGCTCATCAGGTCATCCAATATGCAAAAATACATCCTTTTAATGAACTTGCTGAAAAAGCACGTGACCCAGGAATGTTAGCTGCAACAGAAAAGCCGCCTATACCCTCTAAACAAACTCTAACAGAAAATAATCATTCTGAAGATTATCCATCTTAGCATTACGTTATAAAACTTATGCCAAATCCTACCGTTGATTTTTATTTATTAAGTACGCTCTCTCAAGAAGATCTACATCGTTTTACCTGCCGGTTAATTGATAAAGCCTATCTTCTGCAAAAAAAAATTTTTATACAGGTAAGCTCGCATGAGGAAGGACAGCGCATAGATGAATTGCTATGGACCTTTCGAGATATTAGTTTCATTCCTCATAATTATTTAGGCGTTAATTCAGTCATTGATCCACTGCTATCTGTTAATATTGCTATTAACAAACCCAGCGCCCTAGGTGCTGAGATTTTATTAAACCTCAGCGATAAAGTTCCAACTTATTTTCCAGAATTCTCACGTATTATTGAAGTGGTATCCGCAGAGAAAGAAAATAAAAATCAATCGCGTCAGAAATATAAATTTTATAAAGCCCAGAACTGTCTGTTAACCACGCACAATATAAGCATATCATGATAAATAAAAATTATGACTCTAAAAAGATAGAAGCTCATTGGCGAAAACAATGGGAAATGAATTCCTATTTCCAACCTAGTGGTCAAGGTAAACCCTATTGCATCGTACTTCCACCACCGAATGTCACAGGAAGCCTGCATATGGGCCATGGTTTTCAAGTCACTCTGATGGATGCTTTAATTCGATATCAACGCATGTGTGGAAAAAACGTTTTATGGCAAGGCGGCACTGATCATGCAGGCATAGCCACGCAAATGGTAGTAGAACGTCAATTGTTAGCTCAAGGAAAATCTCGACATGACATGGGACGCGAAATATTTGTAGACGCCATATGGGAATGGAAAAAGAAATCCGGCGGCATGATAACAGAACAATTACGTTATATGGGGGCCTCCATAGACTGGACTCGAGAGCGATTTACACGCGATACTGATTTCTCAGCAGCAGTAGAAAAAGTATTTATTGACTTATATGCGAAAAATTTAATTTATCGCGGTAAACGTTTGGTTAATTGGGACCCAGAGCTTTTAACTGCAGTTTCCGATCTAGAAGTTATCAATCAAGAAGAACCAGGCTACTTATGGACTATTCGCTATCCATTACTTAATAGCGATGATTTTTTACTAGTTGCTACGACCCGACCCGAAACTTTATTTGGTGATGTCGCTGTAGCGGTACATCCTGATGATCCACGCTATCAATCCTATATTGGGAAACAGATAAAACTTCCATTAACTGAACGGGTTATTCCAGTAATTGCCGACATATCCGTAGAACCCACATTTGGGAGTGGTTGTGTAAAAATCACTCCCGCACATGATTTTAATGACTATGCAACCGCACAAAGACATCATTTAACTAATATTAATATTTTTACGCCTAATGCCCATCTTAATGAACAGGCTCCAGAAAACTTTCGTGGTTTAGAACGCTTTGCTGCAAGAAAAAAAATCATCCAAGATTTAGAACAACTAGAATTATTAGAAAAAACAGAGACTTATCCGGTAAAAACTCCGCGTGGGGATCGCTCAGGAGCTGTGATAGAACCTTATCTTACCGATCAATGGTTTATGTCGATGCAACCCTTAGCAAAACCCGCACTCTTAGCTATTAATCAAGGAAAGCTTGATTTTATTCCGGAAACCTGGCGCAAGGTTTGTTTACAATGGCTAGAGAATATTGAAGATTGGTGCATTAGCCGTCAGCTTTGGTGGGGACATCGAATTCCTGCCTGGTATGATGAACAAGGCCAATTTTATGTGGGTAAAAATGAAAAAAGCATTCGCGAGCAATATTCCCTCGATCCTAAAGTGACACTTAAACAAGATGAAGATGTACTAGATACTTGGTTTTCATCCGCACTCTGGCCTTTTGTCACGTTAGGTTGGCCACAATCGACTAAAGAATTAAAAATTTTTTATCCAACTAATGTCTTAGTCACCGGATTTGACATTATCTTTTTTTGGGTAGCGCGCATGGTAATGCTGGGACTGCATTTTACAGGTAAGGTTCCCTTTAAAGAAGTGTATGTAACTGGCTTGATACGTGATCATGAAGGTCAAAAAATGTCGAAATCAAAAGGCAATGTCTTAGATCCTCTCGATGTAATATTAGGCATTAACCTAGATGACTTAGTGGCAAAACGTACTCAAGGTTTACTGCGGGCACAAATGGCCCAAAAAATTGAACATGCTACTCGACAACAATTTCCACAAGGTATTCCTGCATTAGGGACCGATGCTTTACGATTCACTTATTGTGCCTTAGCTTCACCAACCCGTGACATACGTTTTGATTTAAATCGAACCGAAGGTTATCGAAATTTTTGTAACAAACTTTGGAATGCATCGCGCTTTGTTTTAATGCATAACACAAAACAAAAAAGGTTAAATTCTTTAGAAAATTTAACACTACCTATTAACCGTGCTTTTTATTCATTATTGCAAAACACCATTGCTAATATGCATAAGCATTTTCAAGATTATCGATTTGATTTGATGGCGCAAACCATTTATGAGTTTATTTGGAATGAGTATTGTGATTGGTATGTTGAACTCGCTAAGCCTATTTTAACCAACACAAGCTCCCCTGCATCCCAAGAAACCTTGAGCTGTTTAATTTTCGTATTAGAAATTTGTTTACGTTTGCTACATCCTATAATGCCCTTTATTACCGAAGAAATTTGGCAAACCATCGCACCTTTGGCCGGAAAAACAGGGCGTAGTTTGATGATACAAACCTACCCTCAATTTGATAAAACTAAAAAAAATGATCATGCAGAACAAGACTTAACTTGGCTAAAAACTATTGTGCATACGATCCGTACTCTGCGCAGTGAAATGAATATAGCTCCAGGTAAAAAAATTCCCTTACTACTTTATAAAGGAAATAAAATAGATCGTGAAAATAGTCACATTTTTCTAAATGATATTATGAATCTAGCTAAAATAAATGAAATAAATTGGATAGTTGAAAAAGAAAAAAATACGACTCATGCCATGGGCGTAGTAGGCAACTTAGAACTACTTATCCCTATGCAAGGATTAATCAATACCGAAGCTGAAATACAACGCTTGAAAAAAGAAATTCTAAAAATAGAGAAGGAAATTGAACGCGCTGAGTCCAAACTGGCTAATACCGCTTTTGTGAAAAAAGCACCGTCAGAAATTATTGCTCAAGAACGTCAACGTTTAGCTGATTTTACTGCGACTCATACTAAATTACAAAACCAATTAAATTCATTTTCCAGAAATTGACGCTATTCGATGAGCTAAAAACTACCCCCTAGTTAAATAAACGATCTTGGGAATTACTATCTTCACAAAGAAGCTAAAACGACATCTAATATTTTTGGCATATTACGAACTCATAGTTTATCTAGATTTTTAAGATCGAAATTGTCTTTAATTAGTCGTGAGAGGTTAGGCTTAATGATTAAAATTTTACTACTAGCCATTTTTTCTAGCAACACGTAACATTACCATAATAGGAATTTAATCCTGCAATTATGCGCCAAATTATTTTAGATACTGAAACTACTGGCAGAGCGGTTAATGATGGACATCGTATCATCGAAATAGGCTGCTTGGAATTGATCGATCGTCGTCTCACGAAACGACACTTCCATTGTTTCCTTAATCCAGGTCGCGATAGTGAACCCGGGGCATTCGCTGTTCATGGTTTGAGCACTGAATTTCTTATGGATAAACCTGTATTTAAAACTATTGCGGATGAATTGTTAGGATTTATTAAGGATTCACAACTCATTATCCACAATGCTCCCTTTGACCTAAGCTTTTTGGATAATGAATTTAACTTAACTAAAAAAAAGTATAAAAAAATTACTGACTATTGCCAAGTTTTAGATACACTTCCATTAGCACGTCAATTACATCCTGGACAACGTAATAGCTTAGATGCTCTGTGTAAACGTTATGATATTGATAATTCGAAGCGAGATAAGCATGGTGCATTATTGGATGCTGAATTGTTAGCTCGAGTTTATCTCGCTATGACGGGAGGTCAAACTCATTTGTTTAGTGATGAAAAAACCTCAGCAGATAGTCAAACTATCCTACATAAAAAAATAATAGGCAAGGTAACATTGCCCATCATTTACGCCAGTAGTGACGAGTTATTAGCACATGAGCATCGTTTAACTCGCATTAGTACACTGTCCGGCCAGTGTAAATGGCCAAATAAAAATAGGGAAACGAATTAAATGCGTATCAAGTTTCTACATAAATTTATTCAACTAGAAGCATCCGGCGGTATTGCTTTAGGAATTGCCACCCTACTCGCTCTCATTCTCGCTAATTCTAGCTGGCAAACTTATTACCAAACTTTCTTAAATTTCAATGTAAATGTAGGGCCTAGTATCCATTTTTCTTTTTTACATTTTATTAATGACGGTTTGATGACTATTTTCTTTTTCTTAGTCAGTCTAGAAATTAAACGCGAATTAGTTCAAGGGGAGCTTAACACACTCACTAAAGCCTTATTACCCGCCTTAGCGGCAATAGGAGGAATGTTAGTTCCCGCTCTATGTTATTTAGTTATCAATCATGGATATCCACAACTTATATCGGGCTGGGCAATCCCTATGGCAACAGATATTGCCTTTTCCTTAGGTGTGTTATCACTGCTTGGCAAACAGATTCCAGTTGCTTTAAAAATTTTCTTAATGGCATTAGCTATCATTGATGATCTAGGTGCAATTATCGTTATTGCGACTTTTTATACGCAACAAATAGGCTGGCTTTATTTATTTTTAGCGCTACTGACTTTCCTAGGCTTAATTTTATTAAACTATTATAAAATTCAACGATTTCTTCCTTATTGCTTATTAGGTATAAGCTTATGGTTACTCATACTCAACTCAGGTATCCATGCCACTATAGCGGGCGTATTATTTGGCTTCACAATTCCATTAAACAGTGACAATAAAAATTTTAATTCTTTGCTACATCATTTAATCCATCAATTACATCCATGGATTGCTTACGGAATTTTACCGCTTTTTGCTTTTGCCAATGCCGGCCTATCGTTTTCGAATATACACTTAGCAACTTTTCTCCACCCACTACCCTTAGGGATTATTGTCGGATTATTCTTTGGGAAACAAGTAGGTATTTTTGGTGCAAGTTGGTTAGCAGTAAAAACTAAGCTAGCAAAATTACCTTATAAAGTGAACTGGTGGCATATTTACGGAACCGCTTTAATTTGTGGAGTAGGTTTTACGATGAGTTTATTTATTGCCGGATTAGCTTTCAGAGAGAGTGAGTTAACCTCTTTAGTTCGGTTGGGTGTTTTTACTGGTTCAATTTTATCCGGTATTGCAGGTTATTGTATTTTATTATTATCTCGACAAAAGTCGATACCCGCTAAAATGAATATTATTAAGCATTAAATTTCTTAACTAGACCATCTTTGTTTTTACAAAAATGGTCTTTATTTTTATTGATGTGTTGGACTTGATGACATAGCTTCCTTGCTATGAAACTCATTAGCCGGATCTATATGCGGGATAGGAATTGCCGCTGTTGAGAATGTGCCTAATTTGGCCAAAAGCTGAGAGATATTTTGAGTATTTTTCTCTTCTAATCTATCAATTTTATCATGCACTACCATTGTGGCATCTTTTATTTCTTGGATTTTATGGTTAAACGTACTTACCATTTCCTGCTTCACATTGATATCAACTTCTTTTAATTGATCCAAAGTATTGTTAGCATAAGTTACATTTGCTTTAAGATGATTAATTTTTAAATTAAAAAATAATTCGGTAATCCCTACAATTGTAAAGCCAAGCAATAAAATTGGAAGTATCGGTAATACAACAGTAGAGGCTATAAAAAGTGGAACTAAAACAAAAACTGTGCTTAATAATGCGATAGCGGCTCCGAGAAATAAAAGAATATTTTTTACTTTATCTTTTTCTTTTTGATAATTTTTATCGTAAGCTTTTACTATATCATTTTCATTTTTTATAAGTTGGTTAATAATTCGATTTTGATCTTCCCCCAGCTCTATATCAGACCAATTTTCATCAATAATTAAATTTTGACTTCTCAAGTAAGCTTTGTTTACATCACAAAGTTCTTCATATAAGTGACGACTTAATACCTGCATAATAACCTCTATTGATTAGGGATAATTTTATATTTTTGCTAAAAGTAAAAATAGCTGAATATACTCCATTGCCTGAATTTATTTATTAAGTAAATAAAAGATTACATTTTTTATGAAAAAACATCCTCCTTGTCATAAATTTTCCCACAGATAATATTATATTAATCCGATTTTCAGATCAATTACTAGTTTATAAAATATTAAGAATATAAATAAAATTGAAAATTATTATTTATATTTTTACAAATTGAAAATTTAAGTTTAATATGAAAAAAATTTGTTTAGTGTAGTTAATTTATTCTTAACCTTCTAAATGGCTTTTAAATAATAAAAAAATATATGGAAAAAAATTCTCATACATCTAAAAAAAACTTTCAACATCCGAATCGGTTAGCTTACACAAGCTATATGAGACCTTTGCCAAAATATCCAACGGTTAATAACTTTGATAGATTAGTTTATGTCGCTACACTTTTTAAAGAAGATAAAACTTCAGCAACTAATTTTAATCATGGCACCACAAGCCCCTTTAAATCAGTACCTTCGTTAAAAAATAAAATTATATTATAGTTTCTAATAAAAAGCAGGGCTTAATTGGTGCACCGCATCAACAAATATTTTTACATTTTCTGGCGAAGTAAATTGTGAAATACCATGACCTAAATTAAAAACATGACCCGATCCTGAACCATAGGATTGAAGTATGCTCATCACTTCATTGCGGATATTTTCAGGATTAGCAAATAAAACTGCAGGATCCATATTCCCTTGTAAAGCAACTTTGTTGTTAAGTCTTTGTCGAGCCAAGCCTATATCGATCGTCCAGTCCAATCCTATCGCATCGCAACCAGATTTAGCTATTTTTTCTAACCACAAATTTCCACCTTTGGTAAATAATACAATAGGCACTTTTTCGCGTGTAGTCACTCTTTTCACATTAGTCACAATTTGTGACATATACTCTAATGAGAATTGTTGATAAGCCGCTGAAGTTAATAATCCGCCCCAAGTATCAAAAATCATAATGACTTGCGCTCCTGCTTCAATTTGCGCATTTAGATACAAGGTAGTTGCTTTAGTTAAGGTATTTAGCAATTGATGTAATGCCTTGGGTTCTTGATATAAGAGTGTTTTAATTTGTCTGAATTCTTTACTTCCCCCACCTTCCAGCATGTAGCAAGCAAGTGTCCAAGGACTTCCTGCAAATCCAATTAACGGGACCTTATCTTTTAATTCACTACGAGCAAGTGCAATAGCCTGCATTACATAATTTAAATCGGTACCCGGATCAGGGATTGGTAATGCCTTAATATCAGTTAAAGTTTTTAAAGGTTTATGAAACTTAGGACCTTCTCCTTCAATAAAATAAAGTCCCAAACCCATCGCATCCGGAATGGTCAAAATATCTGAAAAAATAATAGCTGCATCCAAATCAAATCGATGTAGCGGCTGTAACGTGACTTCACAAGCAAGCTCAGGCGTTTTACATAAAGTTAAAAAATTACCTGCCTTGCTACGAGCTGCACGATACTCGGGTAAATAACGGCCTGCCTGACGCATAATCCAAATGGGCGTGCGATCAACAGGTTGCTTTAAAAGAGCACGTATTAAACAATGTGGAGAATCTTTCATAAGTTTTATACTTTCTTTATTAAACTAATCAGCGTACGTAACTGAACTAATAACTGTTCGGCACTAAAAATAAATAAATCAATAGCAAATTGATCGGATTGATTTATTTCTAGCGATTTGAGTTGAAATTTTATTTCTTTTTTCCAATCCGAAAAAACTTCTATTATTTCAACTGCTTGTTCTTCATCCTTTTTTTTGAGAATATCAAGGCTCTTTTGAAACAAATCTTGTATTAATTGATAAATTTTTTGTACTTCAGCATGCTGATTAAAGATCAAAATATTTTGATCTGAGAAATTCATTAATGCATTCCTCATTAAAGTGATACAACGTAAATTTTCTCTCTCAGCATCTAAAATATTTTTAAAGGCTTGGCTTAAATTAGATCGACCAAATGATTCACTCATCACCTCTTGAAATAATTTTTTTTGAATGCCTATATTATTCAATATTTTATTCTCAAAAACTTCATAAGGTTTCTCACTTTTATCATCATAAGAGAGCGTAAATTCTTCTAATTGTTGAGCGAGATTTTTTTGATTCTGCAAGGTATCAATTAATATGTATCGTAATTTGGTACGAGAATGCAAAGGCCAAATAAAACGTGATACTAACAAAGCGATAACGATACCTAAATTGATCTCTAAAAAACGACTTACCACTGTATAAAAATTTGGATTTTGTGAAATAACGATAATAATTAATGTCACAGCTCCTAAAGGACCCGCTTCACTCCAAGTACTTGGACTATCCGCTATATAACTAAATACCGCTGTCGCGATACATAGAATTAATATAGTAAATACCACGTTTGGATAAACTAGCCAAAGCATCAAACTAGCGACACTAGCACCTATTACACTTCCTAGAAAACGCATATAGGATTTTTGTAAAATTGCCCCGACACGAGATTGCGCGCACATAACCACTAAAATAGTGATAACGACCCATCTTCCTTGAAGTGGAAGTTTAAATAAATAAGAAACCAATAAACCAAATAATAATGCGATAGCTGTTTTTAAACTATGGATAATTCGGTCACTATTTAATTTATGAAGCTGAAGTTGCCATTGAGTAAATTGCATAGTTAGCTCGTTAATAAAATGGATATACTCTTCGTACTTGAATTTTTGTCTACATTGCTACTCAACTCGCAGTCCTCAGGGTTATTGTATACAGCAAATATGGCGTCGAGGCACTTACCAAAAATCCCATTGCCGTGGGTAATAAACTGATAAGTAAGGTTTCAACCCTTAGTATTTTAAGAGCGTCGGAGTTAAAAATATCAAAAGCTCACTACGCCTGTTATTTAACCTAGTTAAACGAAATAAGCGCCCTATCATGGGTAAAGTACCTAAAAAAGGAACCCGTTGTTCTATTTTACTCTGAGAATACTCATAGATTCCACCTAATACAATCGTTTCACCATTTTTGACAATAACTTGTGTTTTAATTCCTCGTGCTTTTATTGTCGGAGCAGCAACCGTCATAATACTACTGGGTTGATCTTGACTGACTTTTAAGTCCAATATCATACACTCATCGGGCATAATTCTAGGCGTTACTTTCAAGGATAGTACGGCTTTTTTAAATATAACATTAGTCCCACCACTCGAGGCTTTTTCTTGATAAGGTATTTCAGCTCCCGCTTCTATAAAGGCGGTTTGCTGATCAGCAGTTATTAAATGCGGCGTAGAAATAACTTCAGCTGCTCCTTCACTTTCTAATGCAGCTAATTCGAGATCTAAGAAAGTATTTTGGCCTAAGTGCATTAAACGCAAGCCTAAGAATGCTGCACCATTAATAGAATGACTACCTGTGATAGGTAAATCCATAGTTAAGTATTGTAGTAAGCCATTATTATGACTGCTTACTTTACTTCTAAGCTGGGATTTTAAAAGTTTATTAACTGTATGCGTTTGTGTTGAACCAAACTGTGCTCCTAATTCTTTTTCTTTATTTTGGTCAATGCTTACAATTCGTGCTTCTATCAAAATTTGGCCGATAGGTTTATCTAACTCTTTAATAGATGCGACAATTTCCTTGAGTTGTTCAGCAGAATCTTTAATCCATAAGCTATTAGTCGGATTATCTATACTTACACTACCGTGCGTTGATAAAAGAGTATTGGTTTTATCTTTTAATAATTTACTAATATCGGATGCTTTTCTGTAATGAATTTGAACGATCTTAAAAAATACTGGGGATAAATCTTTTTTTTTCTTTTGTATGTCTGAATTAATTCTATCTTGTTTTAGTAATTGTTCAGACGTGGTAATAAACCAGCCATTAGCAATCGATCGCTTTGAAAGACCTTGTGTTTGCAAAATAGTATCTAATGCTTGATCCCAATTAATATGATGCAAATAAATACTAAATTTTCCTTTGATTTTATCGTCAATAACTAAATTCTTATTATGCAATTCAGACAAATACTGTAAAGCTGAACGAATTTTTATATTATGAAAAGTTAAAGAAATAGTATTATCTTCTTGTTTATTTGAAATATTTTCATTAGCAAATAATTTACAATTAAAAGCTAACATTAAAACATAGATTAATACTATCTTCTTACGCAGAATTTTTAGCATAGAGAAACTTTCTGTCGTCCATAATCAACTTTATTATTTTATTTAGACTATTATCTTGAATTAAAATTTCATGAGCGTAAGTTCCTATGACAATTCCTCGTTCCAAACCTAAATAATCACCTAACTTAAGCTTGCAAACTTGTTTATTTGGCAATACAACCAAACCCCACTTCCGATCTTTATCGGCCGCCAAAAAACCTAACATTTTTATTTTACTTAGAGAATATTTTGATAAGTTATTTTTTTCAGAGGTAAACTTAGCATCTGGTTTATTTATTTTTGATAATACTAAAATTAAATTTTTGCTATTTAAATAAGGCGCATAGATTTTAAATGAAAAAATAATCTCTTGTCTTTGATTTTTTTGTAGCACATTGAAAAATATCCACTTGAAATTTTCTATTATTATTAATTTTTTTAATCTGGATATTAGATATAGAAAATTAAAAATATTATTATTAACACTAAAAAAATGACTTTCTACTTTTAAATAATTTAAAAAATCTTTTTTATTTTTAATTGTTAAAATATGTATCTTATTAATTTTAAAAAATGGCGTCGCAAGTTTCCCATTTAGAACATTTAAAATAGTTTTATCTATAGAATCTTTGTAATATATATCGAATTGTTTTTTTATATTTTTAATTTTTTCTTGACAAATAGAATACTCTGAAGTTATTTCTAATTGATTATTTAATTCTTTTTCAGAAGCTTTAAAATTTAAATAGCTTTTTTGCTTTTTTTCAAGGCTTGGTCGTAAATAAAGAAAATATCCTAATATACAAATAAAAAAAATGGTCGTTATGATTACAATAGATTTGAAACGAATTGACCATAAATCAATTCTTTTTAAATTAGTTTTTGCCATTTTTTATATACATCATTTACCGTATTCTAAATCGATTATCCGAATCTTAATTTTTATCAAACATCATTTGAATCATAAAATCTAATTGCAAGTCCTGAGATTTATCAAGAATCAACCATCGCAATTCATGATCATATTTAAGTTTTAAAAATTTAACCAATGTTAAATATTCTTTTTTTGAACCCGCATGCATTACTAAATTCACATAAGGCGGATGAAATTCTATTAAACGAACAAAGATATCGGGAGATATTAAATATTTAAGATGTGTTATAAAATCTAAAATTTTTTTAACTTGCTGATGATTAGTCAGAACAACTTTTATAATTTTATTCAGCTCTTTTGACGCAATTTGAAGTTGTTTTATTTCTCTCGCTTTGGGTGATAGTGTTTTAATCTTTAATAAAACATCTTCATAGGCTAATTGATAGTGTTTCATCTGCTGAATAATCAGAATTTTTACGGTGAATAATAAGATAAGACATGAGCATGAAATCCCAAACCAGACAATAATAAATTGCCTTATTTTTAATTTATTTTCTTGTTCACGCCAAGGCAACAAATTGATTTGATTCATATATATTTTCCTTATCTTAAAGCTAAACCGTAACTTAAGAATAAATTTAAAAATTTCTGTTCTAAATTTATTCTATTTAATCTAGAACTATATTTAATTCGATTTTGATGTTTTAATATTTGAATCTTTAATTCTAAAAACCCATCTAATTTATTTAATAAGTAGCTTAATAAGGATATATTAGACCCAATAAGAAAAAGCTCTCTTAAACTGTGATAAGGATAAGCTAGAACATATCTTTTTATACAGCGCTTTATTTGCAATAAAGTAGACTCTTGCTCTAGAGCATTTAATAGATTTTCACTATAAACCGTTGTTTGAGAACTATTCAAAAATAACAAGGCTACCTGACTCGCCCCGATATCTATTAGGATAATATTTTCATTCATCTTATCAGGATAAAAAAAACAATAAGCTCTCTCTAAAGCAGATGAACTCACTTCTACAGCAATTGGAACTAAATTTGCTTCATGAATAATATCTAAACGAAAATCTAAATGCTCTTTACGACAAGCTACTATTAAAATTTTACATTTTTCATGACTTTCAAGTGATGGTTCAAAAATTTGATAATCAAAATAAAGTTTATATAACGGACAGGGAATGAATTGTTCCAACAATAACTCAATTGTTTCTTCAATAAACTGACAATCCGTACGATCGATCTGCACCCATTTACTGCATACGAGAATATCAGGAATATTGACTATACAATTTCTTATGTAGTCTCGTTCTAGCAATGTTCTCTTTAAGCTATTGGCAATTTGAGTGACGTCTTTAGTCTGAGGAGTTCCAATTGACTTAGAAATTGCTTGAATAGCATAGTGCTGAAGCTCCTGATCACAGCCTAAACTTACCCATTTAATCATGCTACTGCCTATATCCAAGCCTATAGTAGCATCAATGTCGTAAGTTTTTTTAAATCTATCCTTGAAAAAATACATACTTCTTATACTTTTTTATAGGTTATCAAAACTTATTGTTCTTTTTTATTATGCATCTAAATAATAAATTGTCAATTATTTAATACATAAATACAAGCTATTATTTTCAAAAATACAATGATATAAAATCCACGCTACTTTCTTTTAATCGAAATAAAGTGTACAAAGACCTTATTACTCACTATTTTTATTAAAACCCTTGTTTAAAGAGGGATGCCACATACGATATGATAAAGCCCATCTAATCAACTGCTTTCATTATGAAACGATCGAATCATTTTTTCCGTAATTTTTTTTTGATGCTATTAAGCCTTTTTATCACGCTGATGGTAGCGGGAAGTCTGCTTTATATTTATATTGACAAACAATTACCCGATGTTGAGGAATTAAAATCGGTACAACTTCCTATACCAATGCGAATTTACACCAGCGATAGACAACCTATCGCTGAATTTGGTGAACTCCATCGAAATCTGGTTAGATTGAATGAAGTCCCTAATCTAATGGTTAAAGCTTTTTTAGCAACTGAAGATCAACGTTTTTTAGAACATCATGGCGTTGATTTTTATGGTTTATTACGTGCCGCGAGTGAAGTATTACTCACAGGAAGCAAAGTACAAGGGGGAAGTACTATTACAATGCAAGTTGCACGTAATTTTTACTTATCTCGAGAAAAAACTTTTTTAAGAAAATTTACTGAAATTTTACTCTCGTTAAAAATCGAACGTGAATTTACTAAAGAACAAATTTTAGAACTTTACTTGAATAAGATTTTTCTTGGAAATCGTGCTTATGGTATCGCTGCTGCGGCACAAGTTTATTTTAATAAAACACTTAATCAACTCACATTACCAGAAATGGCAACCATTGCTGGTTTGCCAAAAGCCCCTTCTGCCATTAACCCAATAGTCAACCCAATTGCCGCAAAACAACGTCGCGATCATGTCTTATTGCGGATGTATGAGCTGGGTTATATCTCTAAAACGACGTATGAAGCAGCTATAGCAACACCTATGTTGACGCATGCACAAACTGATATAGGGGGAATGATTAAAGCACCTTATGTCGCTGAAATGGTACGTGACATGATGTACAAAAGTTTTGGCGAAGATATTTATGTAAAAGGTTATAATGTTTATACTACGATCAATTCGGCTCAACAAATTGCCGCTGATAAAGCATTACGGACTAGCTTATTAGCTTATGACAAACGGCATGAATATAGAAAACCAGAAAAAAATATCGCTCCATTAGATGCAAATAAAGTAACCCATACTTTAAATGCATTACATCGGGTTGCTTCTATCAACGGGTTACAAGCCGCTATTGTTATTTCTGTGACTGATCAAGCTATCACCGCTCTTTTAGTCAATAATCAAATGATTTTTATCCCTTGGCAAGGTGTCGCGTGGACGATGCCTCACCTTGACGTGACTAATTTAAATCCTCCTCCTGAGGTCTTGAAAAATAAAGTTCATGTCGGCGATGTTATACGTGTGCAATTAACTACCAATAATACCTGGGAATTATCACAAATTCCTAAAGTACAGGGGGCTTTAGTCGCATTAAACCCCCAGACAGGCGCAATTACTGCCTTAGTCGGTGGCTTTGATTATAATTTAAGTAAATTCAATCGCGTCGTTCAAGCAGAACGACAACCTGGATCAGGATTTAAACCTTTTATTTATGCCGCTGCTTTAGCTAAGGGCTATACTTTAGCCAATGTTTTTAATGATGCCCCGCTAGTATTTGATATACCTGGTCGCGATGAACCTTGGCGCCCACAAAATGACAATCATATTTTTAGTGGCCCGACGCGTTTACGCGTCGCTTTAGTTAAATCTATCAATCTTATATCGGTTCGGTTATTACAAGCTATCGATGTCCCCTACGCATTAACTTATGTAAAACGTTTTGGTTTTAATCCAAAAAAATTACCTCGTAATCTCTCCCTTGCTCTCGGAACCGGCGAAGTCACTCCTCTGGAATTAGCTCGAGCTTATGCTGTATTTGCCAATGGCGGCTTTCGGATAACACCTTATTTAATTGATCATATTACCGATGAACAAGGTCAAATCATTTATAAAGCAGAACCTAAAATAGCATGCGAAGCTTGTCTACGCGGAGAAATGGAGCCTCCATTAACCGATGAAAAAAATAGTCCTTATGCACCACAAGTCATTCCTGCTGATATCGCTTTTCTCATGACTTCTGCTTTAAAAGATGTCATACGGTATGGAACAGGTTCGCAAGCTAGAGTGTTGAATCGGAGTGATCTAGCTGGGAAAACGGGTACAACCAGTGATTATGTCGATACTTGGTTTACAGGATTTAACAGTAATTTAGTGGCAACCGTTTGGATAGGTTTCGACCAACCAAGTTCTGTTCAAGAATATGGCGCGAAAGCAGCTTTACCGATGTGGATTGATTTCATGCGCGTCGCATTAAAAGGCCAAGCTGAAAAAACCATGCCACAGCCAACTGATATTGTTATAGCAAGCATCGATCCCATTACCGGAAATCTATTACCTAACGGAACACCGGGCTCTATCTTAGAATATTTTCGTAAAGATAATTTAACAAGAATATCGACACAAGAAGAGTCGACTTCATTCAATGCGATTGATAACCCTGGTGAGATTCCTACCGATACGACTGAACCTCAAACGCAAACAGAATCTCCTATTGAAGAAAAACAGAATAATAATCCAAGCAATGAACCTGTTTTCTAAACGTAACTTACAACCTATTCTAGACTATGGAACTAAATAGAGTAAGCAACCGAGAATTACAAACCAACCGCTCGTTCTAAACTGCGTTTTGTTTGCGGCCCTTCTAATACATGTCTCAATCGACCATCAGGCCCAATAACAAATGTGGTAGGCAAACCCGATATACCTCGTATTCCAAAACTAGCTTTCGGATCATTCACTAAGGTAGGAAATATAACACCGCTTTGTTGTATATGTTGCTGCAAATTACCTGGATCATCATAATTAAAGCCAAACATGGCCACCTGATCCGCATGTGCTCGATAAAATGCGTTTAATTCAGGTATTTCGCCCATACAATACTCACACCAAGTTGCCCAATAACTAATGACTACCCATCTACCTTTATAATTAGAAAAGTTAAAATCTCTTACAATACTAGCTCCCCATGCCAGACTAGATACACTTAACAAAATGCTGGTTAATAGCACTAATTTAAATATTTTACGCATACTATTCCTCGCAATAAACCAGGTTGTGACGCAACGCTTAATAATTTTATTAGGCTTTAAAACTTGAGTATTTTGAATCCCATTAAACTTCAATTTTTGAAATAACTCAAGTATTTACCTCCTGTTCAATATTCACGCAAGCAGATAAAACCATCAATTAAACTGACATCACTTTACGAAATTAAAAATTTAAATTTTGATAGTGCTTTCATTTTGGTAATGAGCTTGCTACCATGCCCGCTTTCGCTTAGGGGTGCTCGTCTCCTAAAACAAATCTTTTAGGAGACGAGCTGAGAAATACCCTTATATACCTGATCGGGATAATGCCCGCGTAGGAAAAGTGTATGTTAAAATCACCGGCTGTGTTGGTAAGCAACGCAAGTTTGCGCTATCAAGATAAAGTTCTTTTTAATCGACTAAATTTCCATTTGGCTGCAGGACAAACGACTTGCCTACTCGGTAGCAGTGGTATTGGCAAAAGTCGTTTTCTACAATTGATCGCCGGATTAAACACCCCATCGGCGCATATCACCACCTGCGATCAAAAAGGCTTGCTAGGTCGATTAGCTTACATGTCACAAACTAATACTTTATTACCTTGGCTAAACATTTTAAATAATGTTGTCTTAGGCCATCGCCTACGACGTAGCAACAAGCCTTACGACCAAGCCCGTAAATTATTAAAGCAATTAGGCTTAGGTGACATTTCAAATAAATACCCTGCACAATTGTCAGGTGGAATGCAACAACGCGTCGCTTTAGCACGAGTATTGTTAGAAAATCGGCCTATTGTATTAATGGATGAACCTTTTTCTGCCTTAGATGCCATTACTCGTTATCAACTACAAGAACTCACCGCACAAGCATTAAAAGATCGTACGGTATTATTAGTAACGCATGACCCATTAGAAGCATTGCGTTTAGGACATCATATTGCGATTATGTCTGGACAACCAGCAAAAATAGATTATATACATTGCAAATTTAATGATTCGCCACCGCGATCGCTTAATAATCCTGAATTATTACAATGGCAAGCCAAACTCTTGTATCGTCTACAGGAATTACAATAATGGTTCCAATTTTTTTACGTCACCGATTCATTAAGCGAATGACTCAACTACACACTTTTCTCTTGTCCACATGGACTTCAAAATTCTCTTCTAATAAACAGGTTTTTTTAAAAGTGTGCCCCTTATTTTTTCATAAAATTAGCATTCCCATAGGGTGTATTATCATCTGGGAATGTTTAATTCACTTTTTACAACTTCCAAATTATATATTACCCACGCCATTTGAAGTATTACAAAGTCTCATTAATCATGGCGCGTTAATTGGATCACAGACGTTACCAACACTGGCCGAAATTCTCTTAGGTTTATCTTTTGGAATTATATTAGGTGTCACTATTGCAATCAGTATGTGTTTATTTCGCACCTTGCATACCTTTTTACTCCCTTTATTATTGGCCAGCCAAGCTTTGCCAGTATTTGCCATTGCTCCCTTACTAGTACTTTGGTTTGGTTATGGTGTAACGGCTAAAATTATTACCACCACTTTTATGTTATTTTTTCCTGTTACTAATAATTTTCTCGATGGCTTAAAGCAAACACCGGAAAATTATTTAAACATCGCTAAGATTATGAATAGTAGTCGCTGGCAAATTCTGTATCAAATCCGTATTCCCGCCGCATTACCTAATCTTGCTTGCGGCATCCGGCTTGCAACTGCTATGGCGCCCTTAGGAGCCATTATTGGAGAATGGGTTGGATCCAATCAAGGGTTAGGTTTTTTATTGTTAAATGCTAACGCGCAAATGCAAATTGATCTCATGTTTGCGGTTTTGCTGGTTATATTTTTTTTAGGAATTTTACTTTATTACCTTGTTGATACTTTGATCAAACTGGTTCTGCCATGGACATTATTGCCTTCACATTGAAAAAAGACAAATTAATCAAAAAAAGAAACTTTTTATTTATGCCAATACAAAAAAAATTTATTATTCTAATGAGCTTTTTGCTATTCACTCGCACTGTCGTGGCTAAACCATTAACGTTAATTCTAGATTGGTTGGTTAATCCCGATCATGCGGCTATTTTTGTGGCAAAAGAACAAGGATTTTTTAGCCGAGAAGGAATACAAGTAAATATTATTGCACCGAGTAATCCTGATGATGGCCCTAAATTGGTGGCAGCAGGTCATGCTGATTTGGCCGTTAGTTATCAACCGCAATTAGTTATACAAGCTTCAAAAGGATTACCTTTAATGCGCGTAGCCAGTTTAATAAAGCAACCTTTAAACTGTTTGATAGTAAAAAAAAATGGGCCTATTCATCAGCTTACCGATTTAAAAGGCAAACGTATCGCTTATACATCACATGTTGAAGGAACGCTGATGTTAAGTGCCTTATTAGAAAAGGCGCACTTAACAATGAGCGATGTACAAACCATTAATGTGCAATATGATTTAACGCAAGCTCTATTAAGCAATCGCATCGACGCCGTTATTAATGTGATGCGCAACGTAGAACCTTTACAAATGCAATTTGCTCACCAGCCGGTAAAAATCTTTCCAGTCGAGTTAGCTGCCATTCCAACCTATGATGAATTAATTCTCATTGCCAATAAAAATAAATTAACTGACCCACGTCTGACTAAATTTTTGGCAGCACTCGACAAAGCAACTCTATACTTGCTCAATAACCCAGAAAAAAGCTGGCAAATATTTGCAAAAAACCATCCTGCCTTAAACAATGCGTTAAATCACCAAATTTGGCAAACTACTTTACCTTATATTGCACGGCATCCAGCTAATTTCAATAAAAAAGCCTATGCAAAATTTATGGTATTCCTATATCAAAAACAAATCATCTCGAAACCTTTAACAGCTAATAAATATGCTACGGAGTTGATCGATTAAAAAACTAAAGTTTGCAATAAATTTTTGTCGCTTGCAAAATAATCATGCAAGAAGATAGAAATTTCGTTACAATCGCCAACTATGTTGTCCAATCCTAATCATCACCTATTAAAATCGTTAAATGAGGCACAACAACAAGTCGTTGCTGCCGCACAGTCTCATTTGTTGGTATTAGCCGGAGCCGGTAGCGGAAAAACTCGCGTGCTAGTCCATCGTATTGCCTGGCTGATCAATGTGGAAAATATTTCTCCGCATAATATTCTTGCTGTCACTTTTACTAATAAAGCGGCGGGAGAAATGCGTCAACGCTTAGAAAATTTACTCGATATCCCGATGCGACTGATGTGGGTAGGTACGTTTCATGGGCTTGCTCATCGCTTATTACGTCAGCATTGGGAAGCCGCTGGATTACCACAAGCCTTTCAAATATTAGATAGTGATGATCAATATCGCGTCATTAAACGAATTTTGGTTAGCCTGAATCTTGATGAAACACAATGGGCACCGAAAAAAGTGCAATGGTTTATTAATCAACAAAAAGATGATGGAATAAGACCTAATCAAGTACCTAACGCAAATGATCCTTATACCAAAACCTTAGTTCGTATCTACCAATCCTATGAAGAAATCTGCACTCGGAATGGAGTTATCGATTTTGCAGAACTCATTTTACGTAGCTATGAGCTTTTTATTAAAAATCCAGATATTTTGCACCATTATCAAGAACGTTTTCGACATATTTTAGTTGATGAGTTTCAAGACACTAACACCATACAATACGCGTGGTTAAAATTATTAAGTAGTGGGAAAAACTATTTAATGATAGTCGGTGATGATGACCAATCGATTTATGGATGGCGTGGTGCGCGCGTAAAAAATATTCAAGATTTTATTCGTGATTTTCCAGATAATCAGGTGATACGACTCGAACAAAATTATCGTTCAACAGGCGTTATTTTAGCCGCTTCGAATGCCTTAATAACCCATAATGACGGCCGTTTAGGTAAAAAACTTTGGAGTAATGGTGGACAAGGTGATCTGATCTCACTTTACGGTGCGTTTAATGACTTAGATGAAGCACGATTTATTATAAACCAAATTAAGCAAGGCTTAAAAAAAGAACTACGACCTAATGAAGTGGCTGTTCTATATCGATCCAATGCTCAATCACGTGTATTAGAAGAGGCGTTAATATCAGCACAAATTCCTTATCGTATCTATGGTGGATTACGCTTTTTTGAACGTGCTGAAATCAAAGACGCCTTAGCCTATTTACGTTTAATTGGTAATCGCAATGATGATCCCGCTTTCGAACGCATCGTCAATACTCCGACACGTGGTATTGGTGATCAAACTTTACAAATGCTACGGTTGGAAGCGCGCTCTCAAGGTATTTCTTTATGGCAAGCAGCTGAATACTTATTAGCTAATCAAAGCTTGTCTTCGCGTGCAGCCAATGCATTAACTCTTTTTATCCAATTGATCAACAAAATAAATAACGAGACTCAGGCGTTAACGCTGGCAGAACAAACCGAACAAGTGCTTTATAGTAGTGGTTTGTTGAGTCATTACAAAAAAGAAAAAGGCGAACGTGGTCAAGCACGCATTGAAAATCTTGAAGAGTTAATCAATGCGACCAGACAATTTGTTCCTGAAGATAGTAGTATTTCTATTTTATCTGCCTTTCTTGCACATGTTGCATTAGAAGCGGGTGAGCATCAAGGAGACACTACACAAGAATGCGTGCAGTTAATGACCTTGCATTCTGCAAAGGGGTTAGAATTTCCCTGGGTATTTTTATGCGGAATGGAAGAAGGATTGTTCCCTCATCATATGTCTCATGAAGAACCGGGTCGTCTAGAAGAAGAACGTCGCTTGTGTTATGTCGGCATAACACGTGCGATGCGTAAATTATTCCTTAGCTATGCCGAAGTTAGACGTTTACATGGCAACGAAAGTCATCATCGACCGTCTCGGTTTATTTCAGAAATACCCAAAGAATTATTAGCAGAAATCCGTTTGCGTACCTCTGTTATTAGACCTACATCCGCATTAAAATCTGCAAAAAATTCTAATCGTGATTCGATGATAGGTGATACCGGATTACGCATTGGACAAACCGTCACGCACAATACCTTCGGTGAAGGGACCCTGATCGATGCCGAAGGACGCGGTGAGCACATGCGTCTACAGGTTAAATTTAACAATGCCGGTACAAAATGGTTAGTCGCAAGTTATGCCAAACTAACCGCAAAATAAATATACTCTTCGCACTTGAATCTTTGTCTGTGTTGCCGCTCAATTCGCAATCCTCATGTATCTTAAATACACTGTGGTTACTTCATTTCGCGGCGCCTTGACAAAAATCCAATTGCTGTGAGAATACCTATTGATTTCAATGATTTCGGCGTAATAAGACATAAAGTGCTCCTGCGCCACCATCTCGTGCTTGAGCAGAGGAAAAAGCTAACACCCACGGAATTTGCATTAACCAACAATAGACATGATTTTTCAGTTTAGCTCCCGATTGATTTAGCTTTCCTTTCCCATGAATGATGCGCACACAGATATAACTCTGTTCACGACTCTGTAACAAAAAATTGAGCACAGCCCTTCGCGCCTGCTCTACAGTCATTTGATGTAAATCAAGATAATCAGACTGACGGATATTCCCTCGTGTTAATTGTTTAATACGTTTATTTTGTAAACCTGGCCGACTAAAAAATAATCGATCTTCTGATCCTACTGTTAACTCAGTCGGGTCAAAAAGAAGTACAGCGATTTGATGCTTCTCATCTTTTTGATTAATTAACTTTGATTTATCAACCACAGAAATAACTTTTTTTGATTTAGCTTTTGTATGAAATGACTGTGACCGTTTTACAACTGACATCGCTTTCTTAAAAAACTCAAGATCCTCTTTATCAGGCGGAGCAGGTTTACTCATACACGAGGTACCTAGGTAAGAAAAATTTTCTGAAGCATTGCGTAAAAGTATTAGAATAAACTATTATTAACACTGTGTTTAAAATTTGACTAGGAAAGAGAGTGTCTTTTTCATTGATGAATCGATTAGGTTTAACCGCAAGCTTATTATTGATAAGTTTAGGCGGCCTTACTGCTTGTGCTAGCAATTATATCCGTGTACCTAATCCTGTACTATCGAACAATCAAAATTCTGCTATCTCCACATCAGCAGTTTCTAGCAATAATCTACAGCCTATTGCCTTACTTCTACCATTACAAGGTCCCTTAGCTAATATTGGTCAATCGGTAAAACAAGGTTTTTTGGCCGCTGCTGAGGAAAATGGATCATCACCGCGTATTATCCTCATAGACACCCGTGTTGGATCTTCGATACAAGCCGCTTATACCCAAGCCATAGCAAAAAACGCGAAAATAATTGTCGGTCCATTACTCAAACCTCAGGTGCAAAGTATTGCCAGTTTACAAACCAGCGTTCCTATTTTAGCACTGAACTATTTAAATTCTGATATTAGTACACCCCCTGAGTTATACCAATTTGGTTTATCCCCTATCGACGAAGCACAACAAGCCACAAATCATGCTTGGAAAAATGGTAACCGTTCTGCACTCATCATAACTGCCAATGGCAATTGGGGATCGCAGATTGGCGAAGCCTTCGCACAGCAATGGCAAACCTTAGGGGGAACTGTTGTCGGTCAACTTGTATTGTCGCAAAATCCTTCTGGTATAACCAAGCAAATGCGTCATTTTCTCCATTTTAAACCTCCGCATGATAGGCGCACCGATTTTGATGTGATTTTCTTAGCCAGTAGTCCGCAAATAGGTCGCCAAGTGAAACCTTTACTAAAATTCTTTTATGCCGGTGGCACACCGGTTTACGCTACCGCATCAATTTATAGTGGCATACCTGGATCCCAGCGTTTTGACAATGATTTGAATCAAGTTATCTTCTGCGCAGCTCCGTGGTCGCTACCTAACTGCAACATTGAACCTAATCTTTATCAGCAATTGAAGTCAGTTTCGCCTATGCATTTCAGTCGAAACAGTAAGTATTATGCTTTAGGTATTGATGCGTTTCATATTATTCAAGAACTGGGACGTCTAAACCAATCGCCACAACAAACATTGCAAGGTACAACAGGAATACTTTCATTAAATAAGCAACATCGCGTCGTACGCCAATTACCTTGTGCACAATTTCGACATGGAAGTTTAGTTCCTGTCAATTAATGACTAGGACCCTCCCTACAAAAAAATTAGGCCATCAAATCGAAGCTCTAGTTTGTGATTATTTACGACAACGAAAACTTAAATTCATTGAACGCAATTATCAGTGCCGCTTGGGCGAAATCGATTTGATTATGTCTGATCAATCTACATTGGTTTTCATAGAAGTTCGTTATCGACAACGTCACCACTTTGGCAGTAGCTTAGAATCAGTCAATTTAATTAAACAAAATAAAATTATTAAAACAGCAGAATATTATTTATTGTCCCAACATCTATCTGAGAAAATAACTTGTCGTTTCGATGTGGTGGGTGTTAAACCCCCAACTAATAAATTGCTAGGCAATATTTCCAAACTGGACTCGGCTCAAGTAGAATGGATAAAAAACGCATTCTCTAGGTAATCTATGAATCTATTAGCACGTATTAAAACCCATTTTTCTGAGAGCATACGCACAAAATCGGATGCAGCAGAAACGTTACCTGAAATTATTTTGGCAGCCAGTGAACTATTTGTTGAATGTCTCCTGAATAATAATAAAATTCTGGTTTGTGGTAACGGCGGCTCTGCGGCTGATTCGCAACATTTTGCCTCAGAAATGATTAACCGCTTTGAAACCGAACGTCCGAGTTTGCCTGCAATTGCCTTGACCACCGATACTTCAACGATTACCTCTATTGCTAACGACTATAGCTATAGTGAAATTTTTGCCAAACAGATTAGAGCCTTAGGTCAAGCAGGTGATATTTTATTAATTATTTCAACCAGTGGTAACTCGGAGAATATATTAAAAGCCTGTGAAGCCGCACAAAGTAGAGATCTAAAAATTATTGCGCTTACCGGCAAAGAAGGAGGTGCTTTAGCGGGATTATTGAGCTCCACTGATATTGAAATACGGGTTCAAGGAACATCGACTGCACGAATACAGGAAACACACCTATTGATCATCCATTGCTTATGTGATTTGATCGATAAGCAATTGTTTGGTTAACTTGCCCTTTTTTGTTAAAAAATAATTCCGACGTTGACTACATCTCTATAAGAACCAATACCCACATTTTGCTTAGGTGGTATTTGTCCATAAACAGGAATTATCTGCTTGGTACCCGTTCCTACACCAAACATAGCATCAACACCAATAACGTTGCCCCAATTAATCGTATGAGTTGGATTTTGTGTTAAAAGATATTTAATCACTGAATGATCAGGCCCTGACATACTGCGTAATCTTGTTGTTGCTGAATATCCTGATCCTTGATCTAAGGTCACGTAATAAGGAGTATGTAAAGTACAAAGTACTTTAAGTCGCGCTGTTGAATTGGTAGGAATAGATGAATCAGGATTGTATAAGCCAAATATTAATGGCGTAGCACGAATAGTACATCCACCTACTACGTCGACTCCAACCAACATCGATGTCCCATCAGCCGAAAACGCCGGATTTATATTCAATAAAAAAAATAAAAAGAAAATGCACAAATTGAATAGCGAACGCATGATTAACTCCCCCTTTCTGTCCACCCAATAATGGTCAGGATTGACAGAAAATTAATCCTTTTACTAACTAGACTTATAATGACAGGAAGAAGCTTAAAGTATCTTTTTTAGAAAATTAGCTTGAACCATAGCAAAAAATGTGCTTTCTATGCTTATGCTTTATTTAAACATAGTTCAACTTCCTCTTATTAAGACTAATAGAGGAACGGCTTATTATCCAGTACGTTAAGGATATACAGGGGTTAATAAGTAACGGTTACCAAAACAGAGTCGGTATAAGTTCCTGCTCCAACGGGTTGCAAAGCAGGTATTCGGCCAAAAACCGTATAATTTCTAGTCACAGGCCCTATTACTATTGCCGTATAAGAATCACTAATTGTCACTGTGCCAGCAGTACCATCTCCCCAGATTGAAGCAAATCCTGCTGTTGTGTACAAATTATAATTTAAATGGACACCTAACAAATTCATAAAACGCGGTGTATAAGTCGTACTATTTCCCTTAGCCATACTTATTACATAAGAAGCGGTAAAGATGACTAATGCTGAACAAGTCACTGCCACATTTCCATTCGCAGTTTTTGCGGTTGGGGATGTAGTAATATAAGTACCAAATGTAACGGCTGTGGTTGCAACTGAACAAGAGCAGCCTAACCCTGAACAAGTAGCATAAACAGAATAGCTATAAAAATTGCATAAACATAAAATAATCACATGTAACCAATATCGTTCAATTTGTTTTAGTAACACGGTACATCTCCTAACTCGATAATCGGATCATTGGTATTAGGTAAGCGGACTGAAAAATAATACACATGATTTTCCCAATTAACTGAACCTTCTAAAAGTCGATCTTTAACTTCAGGGATGTAAACTTCACCGTCATATCCAACAGGAAAGGTTTCACAATTGCTATCATTATTTAATATAAACTCTGCCCCTACAGGCATAAAATTACCACTAGGGGTCCTTAAGTGTAACTCCACACCCTGCATACGCTTAACTGAGAACTCTGCTAAAACACCACTATGTAAATAAGGTATGACATTTTCACGTGTGACATCGATCTGTGTATCTAATGGCAATGTTGTCGGTTCTATTTCCACGCTATTTTCTTGATAGGGCAATAATTCAGTGATTAATAAATTTCCATTTCTGTCCGTCTTACCCATGAGTTGATTTTCATAAAATACATCCACACCAGGAAAATTGGGAACTTTTACCAAAGCAAAACTTTGAGTGAGTTTACGTGCTAAAAAGCCATTCCCTGCAAAATAAATGGCGCTACCACTTGCATCCACTTCATAACTCGCTTGACCACGTCCTTGGCCTACACGAGCTGTATAAGCACCAATTTCATTTTGCAGAGTCACATCAGCACCTGCATAACGATTACTATTATTGCTAGCAAATACGTTATAACCATAGCCTTTGCCTAATGGCACTGGTTTAGCAAATTGCAACAGATCTTGTAATTGATGATTTTGCCAAGTGATAGAGTTATTAACGTAATGATTAACATCAGGTGCAAAAACGAGAGTCAGAAATGCTTGATTAGTTTGTGAATCACGCAAATCGCCGACAAAACCTAAACTTAAAGAAATATTTTTAAATAAATTATGGCTATACGTTGCTGTCAGCAATCGCGCTGTTGGAGTATTGGATATCCCATTAGCCGTATTAAAATTTCGACTATTAACCATCGTAAAACTGGTACTAAGCGACCCATAATCTTCTAAGCTGTACCCTAAAAATAATTGATTCACAACGCTTGGCGGTGAGGTATTAGGTTGTGTGCCTAGTTGTATATAATTTAAAGTAGTTAAGCTAGTATTAAAGCCATAACTCAACTGTGGACCTTGACGAATAAAACCTAAACCGAATAAACCCCCACCGCCTGAATTATTATGTCCTCCTGCCACAGCTAAAGACGCTACTCCATAATTATTCAATAAATAATTAGCAGAAAAACCTATTGTTTGCTGATCAAATAATACCTCTGCATGCCCACCTAAAGTCAGATTGTTAGTAATGCCGCGTTGATAAGTCCCCACAGCTAAAAAGCGTCCATAATCATTACTATTCACACCATAATTATCGCGTACAAATCCCGCTTCATAGGAAAAATCAACTAAATTAGGTTTCAGCAATTGAGGACTCGCATAGTAAGAAAAGCTCACCACTTTACTACGACCAAGCAAATCTTGTGTCACCACATTCACCGTACCCGCTCCAGAAATAACGGGAATATTATTAAATATATACGGGCCGTTATTCACTATTTGTTGTTGGTTTAAAACACTATTCACAAAAACATCCACTTTGCTGGGAATAGATGCTTCCCCCTGATAACCCGGTAATGGAAATGTAACTAAATTAGGTTGCGTATTAAAATTAGTGGCGTATTGAATTCCAGCAAAACGTGCCGCACCACTCCAATAGGTTGAACCTGTAATCGCATCTCCAAAGCGCCAGCTTGCAATTTTTTCTGGTTTATCTAGTGTCCAGGTTGTATTTAAACGGACTAATTTACTGGATTGGTTAGTTAATAGTGTAATATTATTTGCGTATTTGTTATATGCAAGCACATCCGCCGTTCCCACGCCTAAACGATTAAATAAACCTAAGCCCATTAATGCCGAAAGATTAGTTTGATTGACTCCGGGACTATTATTTCTTAAGGCAACCGCATCATAATTAAGAAATGCTCCTGGATCTTTTGGACGCAAAGCACCGAGACGCTTGCTTAAAGGATCAAAGGTTTGAATAGCAAATAATCCTGCGGGGGCAGAGATTGTTAACTGCATCGCATATTGATCTAATTGATAGTTAACATCGGGATACCAATCAAGTTTATATAAATGTTCTCTGTGGTATTTTAAGGGAGCATGGGAGCTAAATTGTATCTCCCATTGACGTAAATCACTTTCTTCAATCCAGATCTCACCTGATGAATCTTTAAAACACTGTGTAACGCCAGGCAATAAAGCTTCATTCAGCTTTATTTCAAGCAACAATGGAACCATAATAATTTTAGCTTTTTCTTTTAGTGCTTGTTTCGCTGAAAATTCCTTTTCTAGCTTTGCCCTACTTTCTGTGCTTATTAAAGAAAAAATTATAAAACATGCAACTAATACTAATTTAAAGCCGATGCAAAGCCGATTGTTTAGTTTGTCCATTAATATTTGATTTAATATCCGTATAGTTAATATTAGAATCGCCTTTTACTATCCAAGAATGAGAACAGCGCGGTAAAATATAAGAAAAAGTTGAATGTTTTTTCATTATTGATCCGTATGGTTTATTAGACAATAATTGCCATTGATTTACAAATAAAGAAACGTTTCCATCATTGTATAAATTCAATTTAATATGATGTGCATCTAAAGTCTTGGTTGACCAAATCCCATTCTCAACAATACGTTGTGGCTGAACAAATAAAGGAAGTGATATATCCATTAAAAAATACAGTGTCTGACCTAATTTTTTTTGTCTAGGCTGTTGGACTTCTTTCAAATGCACTCGGTAGGCTTTTTGCACTGTATTATAGATAGGATGCCTTAAAGCAAAACGGATAACCTGAGTTTTATGCGCGGGTAATATGAATAAAGGCGGTGTCAGTAAGATGTCATGAGAAATCTTATAGATATTTCTACCATTAGGACTTTGTTGCCAGTCTAGTAAACTTAATTGTAATAAGCTACGTTCATTGCTTCGATTAGTAACTTTAACCACACCTATTCTTTGATTGGAAGATAAAAAAAGTTGAACGGGCGTAACCTCTAAAATGTTCGCGAAAACATCTGAAATGAATAGACTCCCTAGAATGAAAAAACAAACACTGCGGTATATTAAATTCATTTTTAAAATTATCCTTATATCCTTTCTACAATCTATTTTTCTCGACATTCATTAAAGATTATTAAATCCAATATACAATAAACACCCGCAGCTAGAATGCTAGCGGTAACAAATTTAACAAGAACTATTTATATTAAAAACGCGCAGTTCCAGATAAAAAAATTGCAATCGAAGCACGTTTTTCTGAATATTGCAAAGAGTATTTATTTCAACTAAAAACTTTGAGTGCGATCCTGTTTTATAAATAAAAAGCTAATAACCAAACATTAATAAGTAATAGTGATTAATACTGTATCATTATAACTACCGCTAACAGGTGTTAATCCTGCGACTATTCGCCCAAAGGCTGTAAGTGTTTGGACTGCACCAGAACCGGTCCCTGCAGCTGTATCGGTTCCTATTACATTCCCCCAATTTAGGGTACGACCTGCATCCCGATAAAGTGCGTATGCAAGGGTTCCAGAAGGTACTCCGGTCATCAGTCGATTAGTGGTTGTTGCGCCAGAACCGGTTCCTGGACCTAAAGAAACAGTATAAGGCGTACCATTCGTACAGTTAACTTCGATCGTACCTGTCGCATCATTTTGGACCCCAGTATAATTACCAAAGTTCACCGACGTGATATTGCCAAAGATACAAGCCGCGTTGACTGTCGCATTGATGGGTAAATTTCCAGTCGTTGTCGCAGCGAATACAGGCTGACTCACTAGTGGGATTAATAGTGCAAAAAAAACGTTTTGTGCTTTGAACATAACTGATTTCCTTATCAAATAAAAATCCTGCAGCACAAGCAAAGAATATAATGCTTTAACAAACTGATCAAGCAAAAAATCTATCGACTTAATAATTGAACATAAAGTAATCTAATAATCATTTTTATGTAAGGTACGCAAAACCTATTTAAAATGTTACAAAAATAGTCACTCGATCTAAATAAGTACCTGCGTCGACTGATTGATTGCTCGGAATTTCCCCATAAATAGTAATCACTTCCGCAGATCCTGTTGCTATCTGATGCAAAGTATTTTGGCCAATTACCGTTCCATACATATGTTGATGACTGGGATCTTGAAAAAGATTGTAATTGAGTTGCTGGCTTCCTCCTTGTTTGGTTAACAACCGATGGAATTCTGATGCACCTGCGCTTTGTCCTTTATCAATGCCTATATCATAAGCAAGATTTGGTATGCATGTCACTGTAACAGTACCGGTAGCATAGTCTGGATTAGAAGTTAGTGGATAATAATTAGGGAATTTTAGGTTTGTTGTTGAATCAAATGTACAATTCGCTCCACCACCTACGGTAGCCATCACCGCTAGTGTATTGTTAATAGTTACACACATCGCATCTTGAAGAACTAAAAAAAGCAAAAACCCGATTGCAAACTTGATCAAAGAAGAAAGCATAATACCCCCAATGAGACCTAAAGCTTTTATAGTTTTTTATAGCTTTGTTTGATAATTAGTTTTTTATTAAATCAGCTGTTTTTAGGTCGCTTATATAAATATGCGAAATAATTTATAATCGTTAATTTATTCTAGTGAATATTTGCCGATTTAACGAATAAGGCTGGTTTTATGCTTGAAGAAATAATGAGTAAAAATAACACCGTTGATCTCATCGACCTTAGACTCATTCGAATTAGTGGTAAAGATGCTAAACCATTCTTACAAGGTCAATTGACTTGCGATTTGGAAGAAATCAGTACAGAGCAAAGCCGATTAGGCGCACACTGTGATATTAAGGGACGAATCATTGCAAATTTTCGGTTGTTTTTTTACCAAAATGACTATTATTTTTTGTTACCTTGCAGTACGCTGCCACTTTTATTAACTTCCTTACAAAAATATGCGATTTTTTCGAAAGTAGTATTAACAGAGGTCAGTAAAGATTGGCAAAAAATCGGCCTTTACGGCCCTTCTATAAAGAATTTTCTTAATGAACAGGCGTTATACTCAGCCAAGGAAAATGGAATGGCAGAATCTGATCATAAGCTAAGTTTATCTATTCCAGGGCCTGTGCCCCGCACCGTTTTGCTAATTCCTAGTACTGCCCCTTTCAGCTTTACCGATACCCAATTTGAGCAGCAAAGTGTCAATCACTGGCGTTTATTAGATATTATGACTGGAATTCCGACTATTTACGCTGAAACGAGTGGTCAATTTACACCCCATCAACTGAACCTGCCTGAGCTAGGTGGCGTTAGTTTTAACAAAGGCTGTTATATTGGTCAGGAAATTATTGCTCGCACTCATTATTTGGGAAAATCAAAAAGTCGACTTTATCGAGTGAGTTTTGAAACCAATAGCTCCATCCTGCCAGGAACCCCACTATTTGATAGTGATCAAAAGATCAAAAAAGGCACTCTGATTATGTGTGCAAAAGAACTGAGTAATCGCTACCAGGCCTTAGTCTGTTTGCAAACTCAAGCGATTTCCCATAGTATCAGAATAGAGACTCTTGAAGGTCCAGTAATAAAATTTTTAGAACTGTCCTATTCTACTAACTAGAACTAATAATATGCTTACAACGCACAAAAAAATATTGGGTTTAATTCTATTATTGGGGATGAGTAATGTGTTGGCCGGTACTCCTTCTAACAATACCTTCCCTTCCAAGCTTAACAATCCAGAAAGCAAAGCCATTGAATTTGCTAAACAAGCAGGATCAATCGCAGGTGTCGCACAGGCTTGTGGCCAGAATCTAGGAGATTTTTCTGCAAGAATTACCGAAGCGATTAATAAGTTATCTAATGGCCCCGCTGATCAAGCGGCAGCTGTTCTAGTCTATCAACGTATTAGCCAAGAAGCGCAAATGGCTGAGAGAAAAAGCCAAACTATCCCTTGCATGAAGGTTTTACAAGATTTTCGAAACTTACCCATCATGAAATCCGACTACAAAGCTAAGGTTATCAATCAACTCAGCCCTTAGAATCTGAAAGCAAATAGTTTAAACTTCTAACTGTTGTGGATTCGAGTCACGAATAAAAAATAATAAGATTAAAGCCAATAAAATATAAACCGGTAAGATGCTTAATGCATGGCGATAATCTATCGCTGAAAAATAATGTACATCTGCTAGCAACTTGCCATGCCAATTTGCATCTAATAATTTTCCTATCAGTGGTTGGGTTAACGCACTAAAAATAATATCGCCTGTATTTATTAAGGCGATTATCGTCGCCGCAACGGTTATTTTATTTAATTCTCTACCCAACGCAAAACCGAGCATAAATGCACCTGTACTAAAACCAAATATAAATAACAAAGTACCCAATAACCAAAGAGGCAAATAATTCACATAAATAATCAGTGTAATGGTCACTAAGGCTACAAATGCATTAATCAACATCACTGGAACACGTTTATTTAATCGATCCGACCATAAGCCTAATAACGGGCTACCAAAAGCCAAACCTAAAAAAATTAAAGAAGTCAATACAGCCGCTTGCGTGTGCGTAGCGTGATAGCTTACTTTTAAAAAAGGAATACACCAAAGACCAGCAAAAGCATCAATGGGCGAAAAAGCCAATCCACTATAGAGTGTGATAAGCCAATTTTGTTTATTATTCAACACCATCCAGACATCATGAAATGAAAATTTTTCTACTGTTCCTGTTTCACTTAGTACTCCAGCCGGCTTATCACGAACGATAAAATAATATAAACCGGCTAAAATTAATCCACTCACGGCGCACAAATATAAACTTTGTCGCCAACCGAAAGTATTAACCGCAAAAGATAAAGGGACCTCACCTGCAATGGCACCTAGCATAGCTGCCGTAGCCAATAATCCACCCACAAAGGCAAATTGATTTGGCTTAAACCATAAACTGGTCATTTTCATATAACTAACAGTAGCAAAAGCCGCACCGACACCGATTAAAACCCTAGAGCAAATCGCTATATTTAAACTATGTGCCTTAGAAAAAATATAAATACCTATGGCACATAAAAGGATAGCGAGAGTAGTTAATAGACGTGGACTATAACGATCTAATAAAACACCTACAAAAAGTTGAGCTAACAAAAATGAATAAAAAAAACTAGCCGCCAAATTACCTAATCCGGTTCCTTGTATTTGAAATATATGCATCAATTCTTCAGTCATGATACTAGGAGAAACTTGCAATATATATTTATAAAATAAAAAAGCGGCTGCTAGTGCAATCACTAACCAGGGATACCAATGATGGGCAGTAAAATGTTTTTTCTCGCTCTGCATAACGCACTAAACCTTAAATTTTATTTAGCGGAGTATTATGTCATTATTAGTCAAATTTTGCACTTCTTATCAATTGACAATCCAAAAAAAATTGAATTGCTCCCGCCTTTTAGAGTTGATAATTTATGTGGAAGCATTTCTTCGATTTTAATCAATATTTTTTGTTTTTCCCTTCCTGGAAAATGAAGGCGTATAATGCGACTTATTTCTGCCCCGGTGGCACAGTTGGATAGCGCAGTCCCCTCCTAAGGGACAGGTCGCCGGTTCGAATCCGGCCTGGGGCACCAATTTTTTGCAAGGCCATAAAAAATGACTCGCTTCTCAAAGAGGTCTACTGCTATTGATACAATCCTACGTAAGTTATGGCTACGTTGAATAAAACAGCTACATTACAAACTTTGGATTTTGTGGGCAAACAATTCGTTATTCAAGCCACTCATGCTGTAAATCATCGCGAATTAAAAATTGGTAATGATTATAAACAACCCGCTCCAGATTATGTTATGCTACAGTTAGATAAAATAACAGGAAGTTAAAATGAAAGATTATCGCTTCTACTTATGGATAGCTTACCTCTCGACAGCCGCTATTCTCTTAATTAATCTGTTAACTTCCCTGATTCGGTATTATAAATTATTTAAGAAAAAACGTCGTATTACGTCATTAATTCCCAAAAAATAATGTTAAAAATTTGGCAGAAAAAAAACTTTTTGGCTTATTTACTATGGCCATTATCATTTGTTTACGGCATTTTTATTTCTTTACGCCGTAAACTTTATCAGATGCATTTTTTAAAAATAAGTTATCTCTCGGTCCCCGTCATCGTCGTCGGAAATATTACTATTGGAGGAACAGGTAAAACACCCGTTGTAATACGACTTGCTCGGTTTTTAAAAGAAAAAGGCTGGCGGCCAGGGATTATCAGTCGCGGCTATGGGGGTAATACGCAGCATTTTCCTTGTTTAGTACATCAAAATAGTAATGCCCGTGAAGTAGGTGATGAACCTTTATTGATTGCACAACACACTGCCTGTCCAACCATTATCGATCCGAATCGTAGCCGCGGTGCTAAAAATTTACTAAAGCGTTCAAATTGCAATATTGTCATTAGTGATGATGGCCTACAACACTTAAGCTTAGGTAGAAATATAGAAATTGTTGTCGTCGATGGTGAAAGACGTTTTGGAAATAATTTTTGTTTGCCTGCAGGACCACTACGTGAACCTGCTTCGCGTTTGAACTCGGTCGATTTCATCGTCAGCAAAGGAACCGCTCGAGTTAATGAATTTAAGCTGTCCTTAATTCCCGATTATTTTTATCCGCTTATTCAACCTAAAAATACCTATACCGCAGCGCATTTTCAAAATAAAAAAATACATGCCGTAGCTGGAATTGGTAATCCTAGTCAATTCTTTAACTCATTACGTAAACTAGGCCTTCAGATCATTGAACACCCTTTCCCGGACCATTACTTATTTAAGCCTCGCGATTTTAACTACGGTAAGGATGCCATTATAATAATGACTGAAAAAGATGCCGTAAAATGTGTAGGTTTTGTTGATGCCAGGCTTTGGTGCTTAAGAACAAAAACAGAGTTAGACAACCAATTTCTAAATGCCCTATTGAATCGAATTACTGCAATAGATAAAAATCTAAAATCTTCTTTAAACTAGTTTTAATATCGATATGTGGCTGCCAAGCAAGTTGCTGTTCAGCCCGTTTAATCGATGGCATACGACGCGCTACATCTTGATAGCCCTCTCCATAATACTTATCTGAATTTATTGTTTGTAATTGAACTTTTTTCGCATAGCCGGCATAATTTGGGTAAGTTTTAATTAGCTCTAATAATAATTCGGCTAATTCGCGAATTGAAATATCGTTCCTCGGATTACCAATATTAAAAATAGCTTGATCAGCACATCCCTTTTCATTCGTAATGATTTTTAATAAACAAGCTATACCATCGTCAATATCAATAAAGCTACGTCTTTGTTGCCCTCCATTTACCAGTTGAATCGCTTCACTCCTTAATATATTTCCGATAAATTGACTGACAACTCGAGAGCTCCCTGGTTTAGGATTGTGCGGATCATCAAGCTTGGGTCCTAACCAATTGAATGGTCTAAAAAGCGTATAACATAATTCGTTTTTTAAACCGTAAGCATGAATCACTCTATCTAGCAGTTGTTTACTACAGGAATATATCCAACGAGGTTTATTGATAGGTCCTAGCACAAAATTACTGGTCTCTTCATCAAATATTTCATCGGTGCACATTCCGTAAACTTCAGAAGTAGAAGGAAAAACAATACGTTTTTTATGTTTAACACACAAACGAATTATTTTTAAATTAGCTTCAAAATCAAGCTCAAAGATACTTAAAGGATTTTTTACATAGCTTGCCGGAGTAGCAATAGCAACCAAAGGGAAGACAACATCACAATTTTGAATCTGTTGTTCTATCCATGCGACTTCATGATTCATGTCGCCTTTTTTAAAGGTAAGACGTGGGTGCTTAAGAAACTCTCTGATTTTGTTATCGGTTAAATCCAAACCGATCAGATGCCAATCTGTTTTCTCTATACAATGCTCTAACAGGCTACTGCCAATAAAGCCATTGATCCCCAGAATTAATATTTTTAAACTCATATTTTACTACTTAAACTTAGTTATATTTTTTAAAAACGCAAAAGAGCGAGAGTCTTCAATTGCACGATGCTGACTAACAAACCTATTCATTCGTATCATCAATAATTTTTCTAATAACATAACGGGGTCGATGACGCACCTCTTGGTAAATACGTCCAATATATTCACCCATAATACCTAAACCCATTAACATTATTCCCATTAAGAAAAAAACTATTGCAAACAACGTAAACACACCTTCCACTTCGGGCCCAATAATAATCCGTCGTAAAAACAAATAGACAACAAAAAAGCTACTTAACATTGAAATAAATAATCCTAGCATGGTAAAAATCTGTAATGGCAATAAAGTAAAACTCGTCATCCAATCAAAATTCAAACGTAACAAACGATAAAGATTATATTTAGACTCACCCGATTTACGTGCATCGTGCGCAACTTCAATTTCAGCAGGAGATATCGAAAGCCTATAGGCTTGTGCTGGAATGAATAAAGAAGTTTCCTTACTCGCTATCATTAAATCAATCAGTGAACGTCGATAGGCTCTTAACATACAACCTTGATCACTCAAACGAATCTTAGTCATCTTATAGCGCAACCAATTGTTTATGATAGAGGCATAACGCCGAAAAAAAGTATCTTGTCGATTTTTTCGTATACCCCCTACATAATCATGACCTTTTTCAATGAGATTAACTAACCGATAAATTTCCTCAGGTGGATTTTGTAGATCCGCATCTAAAGTAATAATAATTTCTCCTCTTACACGTTCAAAACCTGCCATCAAGGCCATATGTTGGCCAAAATTACCATTAAAATGAATAATACGGATTTGTTCCGGGCGCCTTTTTTGTAGTTCATTCAATTGATTGTAGGAATCATCCTCACTTCCATCATTAACAAGGATAATCTCGTGGGGTTTATCTAACTTGTCTAATGCCGCAATCACCCGCTGATACAGTTGTTCCAAGTTTTCGGACTCATTATAAACAGGTATAACCACACTGATATAGGGTTTATTCATTTTGCTAATCCTCTTTATCATTAATACTATTTTTTATTTTCTTTTTTTCGATAGGATAATTGCTTAATAAAACATTTTGTGGTGTCTTTGCAAGCAAATAAATTCGATATTTTTTTTGTTTATTAATCTGTTGATAAACTTCTTTGCTAGTTATCATATAAATACGCTGCGAACTATTCCATGCAGGCCAGAAATTAGCATCTTTTAGCATCCACTGGCTAGTATCTTGGTGTTGCATCCCAAAAGCTAATTCCCCATCCACATTGACTGTAAATACCCGTTGATTCAAATAAAAAGGCAAATCTTGATAATAATTATGGTAGGCCACTATTTTATCATTAGGCTTTAATAAAGGCTTGAGCACTGCGACTAAGGGCTTTATGGAGCGAGTATCCAACTGAGGAATGCTAACAGAAACAATCGTAAAACTAACCACACTGCCTATTGCCAAGCTTGTAAATGCCATGCTAGATTTTTTACGAATAGCAAATAAGCTTGCTACTATACTAGCTAATAGAAAAACACTATAACTTGTTATCAAAAAAAGTCTTGTGCTTTGTGACAACTTAATAGAAGCATCGTTTATTAAACAGAAAATACCCATTCCTCCTAAACCTAACCAAATCAAAGGCACAGCGATATAACCCCATATAATATTCCAACTTCGTTGCCAGTAAGTAGAAAGATAATGACCCACTAATAATGCCAGTGCAGGAAAAATAGGTAATATATAGGGTATTAATTTGGAATGTGAAAAGGAAAAGAAAGTAAAAATGATACCTATCCAGAGTAAAAGAAAAATATAGCTATTTTTTTCTTTAAATTGTTGCCAATTTCCAGGAAAGTGACTCAGTATGGCTTGAGGTAAAAAACATATCCAAGGTAAAAACCCGGCGACAAAAATTGGAATAAAATACCAATTGGGTTGATAACGCTCTGCAATTAAAGTGGAATAACGCAAAAATTGCTGGTTAATAAAATAGAATTGAAAAAACTCAGGATTTCTTGCCTGGACTAAAATATGCCAAGGTAAAACTAGTAATAAAAATAATACAATTCCACTAGGAAGATAAGATTGCTTCAACAAATGCCATTGATTAGAGAATAATATCCAAAATCCAATAATCATAGTTGGAAATACTATGCCGACTAGTCCTTTTGTGAGCACCGCTAAGCCTGCAAATAGATAAGCGCTATAAAATAACCATCGACGACTTAAGCTAGGCGGCTGATTGGCAGCAAGTAAAAAAGCTAACAAACTTCCCGATAAACAGGTCGATAAGGTCATATCGAGTGTTACCATCCGCGCTAATGTAAAATAGAGCAGACTGGAAGCAAGGATAATGGCACTTAATAACCCGGCTCGTCTTTCAAAAAGAATTCGACCCGATGCATAAACGAATAAGCAACCTAATAATGCCACAATAGCGTTAGGTAAACGAACCGTCCATTCGCTAATAGCCGGCAAATAGCGACTTCTTTTAGACTTATTCAATGCGTGTTTTGTTCGGATAATCAGTGGATTAAAGACTTTTATCGCACCGGCTTGTAACCAGTAAAATAAGGGAGGCTTTTCAAAATATTTAACTCCATTCAGATGTGGTGTGACAAAATCATGTAGAACCAACATTTCTCGTGGAATTTCAGCGTATCTCGCTTCATCCGGCACACTCAGTGGCCTAGTTCCTAAAAATAAACTGAATGCTAAAGCAATACCCACTGTCAGTAAGATTAAATCAAAATACCAGCTTCCTTTACTGGGTTTAGCTTGAATGATCGACATTTTTACCACTGCCTATTTTGGATAGGATTGAGAAAGCAGGAAGTACTTCAAGATACCGATTCCCATCTTGAAGTACAATGAATATAATAGGGCAAATTTATAACGGTTCTAGAGAGGAAAAGCAATGAAAAAGCAACACATCGCCGTAGTTTTATCGGGATGCGGGGCCTTAGATGGCAGTGAAATTCATGAGTCCGTACTGACTTTGCTAGCTTTAGATCGTGCTGAACTAGCCTATCAATGTTTAGCTCCTAATCTATCTCAAACCCGCGTAGTCAATATGATTGATGGTAAAACTCAAGAGCATGAGAAAAGAAATATACTGGAAGAATCCGCTCGTATTGCACGTGGAAAAATTAAGGACATTGCCTTAGCTAATGCCGATGACTATACCGCAATGATCTTTCCGGGTGGTTTCGGCGCCGCATTAAATTTGTGTAATTTTGGTTTGAATAAAGAAAATTATTCCATACAAGCGGATGTTTTTAAATTTGCTAAAGCTATGGTAGAAGCAAAAAAACCTGCCGGATTTATTTGTATTGCACCGGTTTTAGCGCCAAAGCTTTATCCAGCCGGTATCAAAATAACCATAGGACATGATAAGGCCATTACAGAGATATTAGAAAAACTAGGTGCCCAACCTATTCCATGTGCCGCCACAGACTGTGTCGTGGATAAAACTCATAAATTAGTTAGCACGCCAGCCTATATGTTAGCTCGCTCAATTAAAGAAATAGCGATGGGTATTGAATGTTTAGTAAAAGAACTCTCTCTATTGTTGAATACATAATCTCTTTTCCCAATGAACCGATTTAGACCGATACGCAGTTTTGTACATCGTCAAAAAAAACTAAGTCAACGCCAACAGCTCGCTTTTTCTGCCTTATCTGATCAAAACAACTTATTAACCCCCATAGATTTTAAACGCTTATTCGAACGCCAAGCATGCATTATATTAGAAATTGGTTTTGGGATGGGTAATAGTTTATTGGAGCAAGCGCTACGACACCCAGAAAATAATTATCTAGGGATAGAAGTTCATCGACCGGGAATCGCATTACTCTTAACACAAATCGAAAAATTTAAGCTGAAAAATATTAAAGTTATTTATGCAGATGCCACAGAAATTTTAGCTCACTCCATCCCTAACTATAGTTTAGATGTAGTACAAATTTTTTTCCCTGATCCCTGGCCAAAAACCCGGCACCATAAACGACGATTGGTACAAGCAAAATTTATTGAATTATTACATGAAAAGCTTAAATTAAATGGAAAATTACATCTCGCCACGGATTGGCAAAATTACGCTCAACATATGTTAAAAATTATGGAAAATACACCACAATGGCAAAACACTGCTGAGAAAAATCAGTTTACACCCAGACCCCCTACAAGACCGATGACTAAATTTGAAAAACGAGGACAACAACTAGGTCATGCTATCTGGGATCTCGTTTTTATTACACTTTAATCTTTTTTTATTATGTTAATCACTCATAAACATAGCGAGTAAATTATTATAAAAGCGTTTGCCAAATTCTGTCGTTTCCATTGCAAATGTATCATAGGTAAGCAAACCTTGTTGTTTCGCTTTGTGTAAAATAGGCTGAATACTTGAAAAAAATAATCCTGTTCGTTGCTGAAATAATTCTGCTGGGATCTTTTGAAAAAGCCTTAACGCGTTTAACATAAATTCAAAAGGCAATTCTTTGGCTAAAATAAATTTTTCTTCCGCTAAAAAATGACTCTTCTGTGATAAGTAAGTTTTTGGATTTTTTTGTTTCCAAGCACGCTTAATAGTCATTTTTTTATTATCGGTTAGTTTACTGTACGCACCTGCACCAATGCCTATATAATCACCAAATTGCCAATAATTACGATTATGATTGCAATGATATCCCTCTTTACTAAAAGCAGAAATTTCATAGTGTTCATAAGCTTTTTCACTAAAAATTTCTTCGCCTCGTTCTTGTAACTCCCCCATCGTTTCTTCTAATGGTAATTGCGGCGGCCTTTGATAAAACTCAGTATTTGGTTCAATCGTCAATTGATACCAAGAGATATGTGTGGGTTCCAATGAAAAGGCAATCTGCAAATCTTTTAAGCCTTCCATGATACTTTGTTCCGGCAAACCATGCATAAGATCGAGATTAATATTAGTAAATCCTGCTTTTTTAGCTGCAATGACGGCTTGAATCGCTTCATCTCCATCGTGAATACGACCAAGGCGCTTTAGTTTTTCAGTTGAAAAACTTTGAATACCTAATGAAAGTCGATTGATACCTGCTTCACGATAAGCATAGAACCGCTGATATTCTACCGTTCCTGGATTTGCTTCTAACGTTATTTCGATAACATCAGAAAACTTTAAGCGTTTAGCAAGTTCTACTAACAAATAGTTAAGTGTGTCGGGTGAAAATAAACTAGGAGTACCTCCACCCATAAAAATACTGGTGATGGGTCGATCGGGCAACTTTTCAAGATCTTGCTCTAAATCCGCAATCAATGCATTGATATAATTTTTTTCTGGCAACTCTGATAACAAAGTATGTGAGTTAAAATCACAATAAGGACATTTTCGAATACACCAGGGAAAATGAATATAGAGCGACAAAGGCGGTAAAGTTAGCATACATCTTGAGATATGAGAATAATACAAATTTTACTAAAATAGCGGCATGATTATACCATGGGCAAGCTCAATTTTTGCTTTAATTGATAAAAATCTGTCCAAGGGTCATGTTTAAGCTGAGCTAATCGCTGAGGCAAGTTTTTTACGGTGAAGCTATCCGATTTAATTCGAGCATTTAATTCCTCCCAAGCCAAAGGAGTAGCTACGGTGGCATTTTCCTTAATACGAGTTGAATAAGGCGCAATGCTGCTAGCACCGCGTTGATTTCGAAGATAATCCACAAAAATCTTTCCTCTACGCTTTGTTTTGCTCATATTCGCAACAATAAGTTGTGGATTCTGTATAGACAAATACTTTACAAACGTATGGGAAAATACTTTTATTTTATCCCAACTATACAATCGTTTAATAGGCACTACAACATGTAGTCCTTTACTACCGGTTGTTTTAACAAAACTTTTCAAGTTAAGCTTCTGTAAATGATCTTTGACTAAAAAAGCAGTTTCAATAACGCTTTTCCATTCGACTTGCAATCCCGGATCAAGATCGAATGTAATAAAATCGGGTTTTTCTATTTTATCAATTTGACTAGCCCAAGGATGAATTTCTAAAACCCCTAATTGTATTAAAGCCATTAAACCAGACTTATCCTTAATATAAAGATATGGCTCCGATTTATCGGTTTTATCTGGCAAAGTTACCGCATACAGATCCTGCGTTGCTGTCGTTAAATGTCTTTGATAAAAACATTTTTTCTTTTGACCGTTGGGACACCGCAACAATGTTAATGGCCGTTTTAAAATATAAGGCAATATCCAATTTGCTACGGTATTATAATAATTGGCTAAATCTAATTTAGTGAGGTTTACTCCGGGATATAATAATTTATCGGGGTGAGATAAATGAAAGTTTATTAATGCCCTGCTATTTTTAGCTAATTTTCTCCTATTGAGCTGACGCATTTCTTTAGAACTACTCCTTGATAATTTCTTTCGGCCTTTTATCGCTGCGTAATCCTTTAAAGCTGGGATGGCGTAGCACACCTGCTCGCGTCCACTCAGTAAATTCTACTTCAACGATAATTTTTGGAATAACCCAAAACACATCGCCTATTGCTGCAGGGACATCCTTAAAAGGTATTTTATCCGTTTTATATTTATTAAGTAGTTTTCTAATCTTTTTTAAAGAATTTTCATTAAAGCCAGTTCCAACTTTACCACAATAAAGCAATTCCTTTCTTTTACCATGCACCGCTAATAATAATGAAGCAAAATAATGTCGATTTCCCTTTCCTAGTGTAAATCCTACCACTAAAAATTCCTGTCGTTTGCTACATTTACTTTTAAGCCAATTTCGATTTCTTCCTGGTAAATAAGGACTTAGTTTCTTTTTTGAGATTATTCCTTCTAAGCCTTTTTTACACGCTTTTTTAAAAAAAATATCGCCCTCTCTTCCATCAATATGCGCGCTAAAAATAATCCTATTATTATTTAATGGAATTAATTTTTGTAATAATTGCTTACGCTCCTGTAAAGCACATAAACTTAAATCCATACCTTGATAATAAATCAAATCAAAGACAATATAACTTAATATTGATTTTTCTTTTTTATTAATTGAATTAGATAGCAATTGGAAATCAGATTGTTTTTTATTATTTATCGCAATTACTTCTCCATCTAGAATAGCTGATTTTAGATTTAGCTTTTGAACTTCCAGCTGTAATTCTTTAAATTTTTCTGTCCAGTCCTTTTGATTTCGAGTCAGAAACTTTATTTTTTTATCTTTAATAAAGCAAAGTAGACGATAACCATCAAATTTTACCTCATGTAGCCAATCATCTTCGGTAGGTGGTTTTTCGACCAATGTTGCTAATTCCGGTTGCATCGAATGAGACATGTGTTTTTTTCTGGCTTTGCTTAGCGTAATAGTTTTAGATTTTTTAGTACGTTTAGGTTTATCGGGTAAATCTGTATGGGATTTTTTTGCTATTCCCTCCAAAGATCGCCTGCTAATCACACTATTAGGTTTCGCTTGTGTAATATCATACTGTTTTTCTGATCGTGCAAACTTATCTTTTACCTTAATAAATAACCAATTTTTTGGATTATTTTTAATTCGAACTAAATGCCAAGCCCCTTTTAATTTTTTCCCTTTTAAAATAAAACTTAAATGTCCTTTTTTATAAGCAAAATTAGCATCTTCCGTTTCGAATACCCAAGTACCAACATCCCAAAGCATCACCGTGCCCCCACCATATTCACCTTTGGGAATGATGCCTTCAAATTTTGCATATTCAATGGGATGATCTTCTACCTGTACTGCTAAGCGCTTAATTGAATTATCTAAGCTAGGGCCTTTAGGTATCGCCCAACTTTTTAAAACGCCATTTAATTCCAAACGTAGATCATAATGCAAATGACTAGCGGCATGTTTTTGAATAATATAAATTAATTGTTTGTTTTTTTTAATGCTGCCATAGGGTTCCGAACTACGCTTAAAATCTCTTTTTTTGCGGTACTTTTCTAAAGACATAGCTATCTATCCACGTTTTTTAGATGTTTTCTGCTTATTTTTTTCTAAGCTTTTTTTCAATAAATCCACAAAATCAATGACATTGCTTTTCTTAAGCTTGGTTTTTATTCTCTTTGCAGAAACTTTTTTATGATGAATCTTAGCTTCTACCCATTTTGATAAAGTTTCTCTAAATACATCATGATAGTCTTTCGGATTCCATTTGGTGGTCATACCATTCACCAATTGTTTAGCAATCTCGATTTCTTTAGCTGAAATTTTGTAGGCCTTTACATTACCCGAGGGAAATTCAAAATCCGCTACTTTTCTAAGTTCTTGGTGATATCTAAGCAGATTCAGTACAAGCGCGTTCTCATAAGGGATAAGTGCTGCTAAGTACTCGCGGGTATGAATAATAACTTTAGAAATTCCGACTTTTTTAGTATCTTTTAAGATTTCACGCAATAAAACATAAGCCTTTTCACCTTTCTTATCCGGCACTAAATAATAAGGTTTTTCAAAATCCATCGTACTAATGCTATTTTTATTAACAAACGTAACAATATCAATCGTCTTCGAATGTTCGCCTGAAATAGCTTTAATGTCAGACTGTTTTAACACCCAGTAATTATTATCATCATATTCGTATCCCTTAGCAATATCCGTCCAAGGCACTTCTTCACCGGTATGTTCATTGATACGCATATAGCGAATTCTCGCTTTATCACGGCTATCGATTAATTTAAATTGTATATCAAATTTTTTTTCAGCTGGATATAAAATAACCGGTATGTTGACTAAACCAAACGTAATATATCCTTTCCAAATAGGCCTTGCCATTTAAGTCTTCCTTTATTTCAAGTTAAAAACACTTTTATATTATATATCTAGCAGCTATTTAATGATCGGAAATTTTAAACTGACTATTTTTCAAGCAGTCATTTAATTCCCCGAGACAGTCATTTACTATCTTCATGGCAGCCTTATCTACTTTTTATCAGGAAATTACTTTTGCATACATCAAGGCAGATCTCAGAACAACTACAATTCATCACCCCTTTTCAGAAGAGCTGATTGTAGAATCTCTATGTTAGCCAATTTGCATTTCTGCCCAACAGAATCCGCTGACAATTGGTAAAAGAAGGTATTCACACAAATGTGTTTATCACAGGTAACACATTATTGATACCTTATTATCACTATAGAAAAAAAATAGAGAGGCACAGAAACCAACGGACTAAAAAATAATTTTAGTAGCCAGCTCCATCGCTGAGAAAATTTTGGAAAGCAGTTGTTGTATATTACTTACGCACGCATATTATGCCGAATAATTCAAAGATTAAATTCCTGTTCCTGATACATCCGAATAGGGACATTCAAACTATCGTAGAGAAACAGTTAGTACATATTCCGAATGTAATACTCATAAAATCATTAAATACGAGCAATTAATCCGTGTTATATTAAGTGCTATTTAGTATTAGCCGACTCGGGTGGTTTACACTGGATCGCGTTATGGTGATGGTCACGCGGCAGAACGTATTGTCGACATTATTACAAAACTTTTAACGCAAGGTAGGGTTAATCGAGCTCGCTATGAAATTGATCATTCAAATTCCCTGTTATAACGAAGCAACAACTTTACCTATTACACTCGCGGCACTTCCCCGTGAAGTGTCAGGATTCACTCAAGTCGAGTGGCTCATTATCGATGATGGTAGTACAGATAATACCGTAGACGTAGCACAAAAACTGGGTGTTAATCATGTTATTCGGCATACTTGTAATAAGGGTTTAGCACATACCTTTATGACAGGGATCAATGCATGTTTAAGTTTAGATGCGGATGTGATTGTCAATACCGATGCAGATAATCAATATAATGCTCAGGATATTCCGTTACTGCTTGCTGCTATTATTGACGGTAAAGCGGATATCGTAATTGGCGCGCGCCCGATTAACAACATTGAGCATTTTTCAAAAATAAAGAAAAATCTGCAAAAACTCGGTAGCTGGGTAGTCCGTGTCGTGAGCAGAACGGATATTCCAGATGCCCCTAGTGGTTTTCGTGCAATCAGTCGTTCAGCAGCGAAACGCTTGATCCTATTCAGCGAGTATACCTATACCTTAGAAACTATTATTCAGGCTAAGCAAAAAAATATGATGCTTATTTCTGTTCCCATCCGTGTCAATAGGGATTTGCGACCTTCTCGTTTGGTAAAGAGTATCCCCTCCTATATCAAACGATCGATCATGACGATATTACGTATTTTTGTGGTTTACCGTCCGTTTCGATTCTTTGGTTTTATTGCAGCAGTGTTAGCTAGCATAGGTCTTTTTATTGGCTTTCGCTTTTTATATTATTATTTTGCAGGTGAAGGTAAAGGACATATTCAGTCACTGATCCTAGCTTCCGCACTGTGTGTGATGAGCTTTCAGGCTTGCTTAACAGCTTTTTTAGCCGACATCATTGGTGCTAATAGAAAACTATTAGAAGATGTACGATGTAATCTGAAAGATATACAACTTAATAAGAAAAAATAACGTTTAATTAGTCGATTTGGCGTGTGACAAAATAGTTTTTTATAGTTTAACTAACAGAAATAGGGGTTGCATAGATGAAATTTAAAATAGCCGGCGGGCTCAGCGAAAATGGCGTGGTGGCAGGAAATGTATTTAATAAATATGATGCAAAAAATTATATTATACGAAGACTCATGCAGGGTTTTGCATCCTCTCTGTCACTGCTGGTCAATAAAGTTAATCCAAGTAGCATCTATGAAATAGGATGCGGTGAAGGTTATTGGGTTTTACATTGGAATAAGCTCGGACTTGCTGCACGGGGATGCGATGTATCGTCACAAGTCATTAAGATAGCGCAAGCGAATGCATGTGATAGTCATCTGCCCAATCAACTTTTTACTGTCAAGGATCTCTATGAATGCGATGAAAATAATCCAGCCGATTTGATTGTTTGTTGCGAAGTACTTGAACATCTTGCTGATCCCAACAAAGGTCTGCGTGTATTACAAAAAATTGTCAAGAAGTACTTAATTCTCAGTGTCCCGCGTGAGCCTATTTGGCGATTATTGAATATGCTACGTGGCAAATACTGCTCAGCTTTTGGAAATACACCCGGACACCTTCAGCATTGGAGTAAACGGCGCTTTGTGACTCAAGTCTCGACATATTTTGATGTTCTTGAAGTCAAAACACCTTTTCCATGGACTATGTTGCTATGCCAGCGTAAATAAAAAGTTTTGTAACTCAAACATCACACTAAACTATGCAAACAACTCCTACTAAAAACGCAGTATCAAGGCACAAATGGAAAATCAGATTGTGGGGGTTAGTTTTTTTTGCGCTAGTACTTTCACTCTATGGTGCTATCCCTTTTCTCATGATGCCTACCTTATCAACCGCGGTTTGGACAATAGGTTTTTCTCAATCCTTTTTGAATCAGTCTTTACTGAGTATTTATGCTAACAACTTTGGTTTTCCTCATCCGGCGGCAATAGCGTTTGGTTTAGCCGGTGCATACCCTTGTGCTTTATTAATGGCGTTGGGATTTCCGGCAGGGGATGCTTATTCCATGATGTTTGTCGTTTGGCTGGCGCTTGCTTTTTGGGGGGCTTATCGCTTAGGTCTAAGCTTAGGACTAACCGAAATGGGCTCGTTGTTGACAACCGTTCTGTGGTTAAGCCTACCTATTGTTTATTTGCATAACACTTATTCGATGTTGGCACTCGGCATTGCGTTATTACCTTTTTATTTTTGGATGTCGATCCGACTTTTTTACCTACCACAAACTAAGTTATTACAAAGTCTTTTTTACACCGCACTTGGATATAGTTTAACTTGTTTAATTGCAGTATTCATGGATGGCTACAGCTTTATGATGTTTGCTGTTGGCTCTTCGATATTAGCCACTTATCTTTTTTTTCGTATTAAAGAGAAACGCGCTTATTTTTTAAAGTTTGCATTTCCTCTTCATTTTCTCGCGTTTGGTTTAGCTGTTTTGTTGTATATTTTGTATATTGGCAGATCTAGCTATCCTCTTTCATCATTTGATTATTTTCGAGCCTATGGAATTGATCTCAGTTTTTTACTGAGACCAACCCAAGGAATTTTCTGGTTCTGGGATAGCTTGCATCTCAGTGTTAACCGATCGAGTAATCAATTTTTTGGTAGCGAAATACTATGGACAACAACATTTAGTTTGCCTTTTATACTGTTAGGGGGATTATCTTGGTGGAAAACTAGAAAAAAAAATGTCTTGGCAACGGGCCTATTATTGATGAGCTTTTTTGGATTGTGGATGGCGATGGGTCCTTCGATAAAAATCAATTCCACAAAACCTTATTCTATGTCAAGGGAGATGCCTCATGAATACGCCCTCATGCCAACAGGAAATGCCTCACTTTCCAAATACCTTCCAGGATTTCAGGAAATGCGTGAGCCTTATCGCTGGATGGCGTTAAGTTTATTGGGTTTATGGATATTACAGTTAATTTTTTTGGCACAAACTCAAAAGAGCTTACGTTATCGTAGCAGTTGGATAGTAATTATACTGGTCGCATTGATCCTAACTAACCTGCCGCACCTACGTACTACCTGGCATCATTATTTGCAGTATCAAAAAAGTTTTTATCAAATCAATCAGGAATTGATAAGGCCTTTATCATTTGATCTGACTAAAGGAGATAGAGTGGCTTTTGTACCTTATCGAAACGATTATTTACTTAACTCTCTCTCTGCAGCCTTAAAAATACGTGCTTACAATATTGGTGGTGATAAAAATCTAGCTGAGGCACGTCAGTATTGGCCTAGCCTTATGCAACACTTCAGTTCAAACTATGTTGATCCGTTTGCTACGTATCGTATTTTGTTGTTATTAGCCACAGGGCAAGCTGATGCCATTGTTTTACCTTATACAAGTATGTTCTGGGGTGCGGAGGAATGGTCCTCCCTTATCTTTCGCGGCGCTGTGGAACCTGTGATTGAATCCCTCGAGAAACTACCTTGGGTCGATGTGCAAAAGAGAAAATATTACGCTGTCGTCAAACTTAAACCGATTTTCTTTTTGCACAAAAAGAAATTACTTCGTTATCTTCAACGACATCCTTTTTCTTTAGCGGTCGCTTTAAAAGAACAAGGTTTTCCAGGAAGTGCATTGACAGAAGTAGGTTTGATTAAAAATCAACAAATATATACAACTGGTCAGGCTGGTATTTTGCTACAAGGTCCCTATACCGCCATGACAAAAGGTCATTATCGTTTTGTGCTGTATGGTTCAGCAAGCAATATATCGGGAGCATGGGTGCATATACGTTCAATAGCGGCTAATAGAATTATGGACGCTCAATGTTCTTTCCGCAAAATAAAAAATGCAAAAAGCATACTGGCAACTTGTGAAATTACTTTCAACAAATCTGTTGATAAATTAGAGATACGCATCCTTGTGACAAAGGAAACAACGATGCAAATCAAAGGCTATGAGCTCCTCCGAATGAATCCTGTAACTCCTTTGATTTATAAATAGAATTTTAAACGATTAGCATGATTTTATTAAGCTTGTTCAGCAATATTTTACTTAAAATAGAAATAACTTATCTAGGCAGCAAATGATTTTAGTTACTGGTGGAACTGGATTTATTGGTTCGCACGTTTGTGTAGCACTTATAAATGCAGGGTATGATATTGTTATCCTTGATAATTTAAGCAATAGCTATTCTGAAGTTGTTGATCGCTTGGAATGTATTTGCAAATTTCGATTAAAATTCATAGAAGGTGACATTCTTGATTCAAACTTGCTTGATGATATTTTTTTTGAAAATAACATTTCAGCAGTCATACATCTTGCAGGCTTGAAAGCGGTCAGTGAATCAATAAAAAATCCTTTGAAATATTATAATATTAATGTAGAAGGTACACTTAAGCTAATTAGTGCTATGCGTAAAGCTAATGTGAAAAAACTTGTTTTTTCTTCATCAGCGGCTGTTTATGGTCAACCTGTAAATGTACCTATTCGGGAAGATTTCTCTCTCTCTCCTAAAAATCCTTATGCTCGATCCAAGTTGATGATTGAAAATATATTAGCTGATTTACATAAAGCAGAATCCGATTGGCATATTGCCTGTTTACGTTACTTCAACCCTGTAGGTGCACATGAAAGCGGACTTATAGGTGAAGACCCTAAAATATTTCCATATAATCTTATGCCCTATTTAACACAAGTCGCTATAGGTCGACGTAAAGAGCTTACCATTTTTGGTGGCGATTACCCAACGACAGATGGTACTGCAATACGTGATTATATTCACGTCATGGATCTAGCCGAAGGACATATCGCTGCATTGAACTATATTAACTGTAAACAGGGGTTGGTGACAGTAAATCTTAGCACAGGAAAAGGCGTGTCTGTACTCGGGGTATTACACGCTTTTACAAAAGCAAGTCAATGTACAATAGCTTACTGTATTTTAGACAGACGACCAGGTGATATTGCGGAATGTTGGGCGGATTCAAGTTTTGCTCAACAAATTCTGTGCTGGCAGGCGAAGCGTAACATGACTCAAATATGCAATGATAGTTGGCGTTTCCAGAAAACTAATCCCAATGGCTATTCTTTATTACATTTTGATGAGATAAAAAAACATGAAGAAATTTATTAAAAAACAACTGGTTAGGTTTATAACTAAATTTGTCCAAATGACTTATATTCGCTGGCTAATTTTGTTTGTTTTTCGCTTATATAGCAGAAAGACTACTAGGTCACAGGAGGCTATGCTGGATAATTATGGGCATGCTATTCGAGGCTTGGAGAAAGCACTTCATCGCCATGAGACATCACTTAACTATTTGCAAGATCAATTACAACAGTTTGTTGTCAACGATAAGCATTTAAAAGAACAAACCGAAGTTGTTAACAGCGAAGCTTTATCAGAAAGCACATCAATATTACAGCATTCTAGCCTTACTTCTAATTCCACTGTCAAAGTTTCTCTCATAATCAACACCTATAATCGTCTACATACATTACCTAACACTTTAAATTCATTAAATTATTTGCGTTATCCTCATCTCGAAGTGATTGTAGTTGATGGGCCTAGTACCGATGGTACACGCGATTATTTGCAAACAGTTTGGGCAAATAAGATAAAGATTTATACCTGTAACGAAGCTAATTTAGCGAAGTCACGCAATATTGGGATTATGAAGGCTTCGGGTGATATTGTTTGTTATATTGATGATGATGCTGTGCCGGAAGCAGACTGGATAAATGAGTTAGTCTCAGCTTACCAGGACAGCAAAGTGGCTGCAGTGGGAGGTTGGACACGAGACCGTACTGGCGTAGGCTTTCAAACCCATTACACAGTATTTGGCAGAAATGCATCGTATGAGAGTAGTGTTTCAAATAGCCTGCAAACCCAACCCTATAACCCCTATGCTGAAAAATTTCCTGGAGTTGTAGGAGTAAATTCTTCTTTTCGCCGTTCGGCGTTGGTAGAAATAGGCGGGTTTGACGAAAAATATGCTTATCTTACTGAGGAAGCGGATGTTGTTCTTCGTCTACTAGATGCAGGTTATGAAGTTCGAACGGTTCCTACAGCTGAAGTGCACCATTATCTTGCATCAAGCCACATTAGATCAAATCAGGACAATATTCTTTCCTTTTCACAAATTATGAGCAGTATAACTTATTTTTGTATCAAAAATGCATCTCCTGCTACGTATTTCAGGCGTTGTCTGGAGGAGATTGAAGAACGCAAAGAAGAGTTCCGGCAAGACCTATGTTATAAATTAATTACCAAAAGGATTGAACGTGCTCATTTCAAGCGGTTATTGACAGCGCTTAATCAGTTTTCTCGACAAGGGATTACTGACGCATTGGCTTTTCCATGTCGTCAATTGATGAAAAATGATCTAACTCAACAGGCGCAGTGGCAAGACTTTCCTCGTTTGCTCGCTGCCCCACAATGTTTACGGCTTGCATTTATTTTAGAAGAATACCCACCCAATGCGGATGATAATGTTGAACTATCTATTTATCAACTTGCACAAGACTTAGCTGCTGCTGGGCATGAAGTTACAGTGCTTACACAAACTGGAACAAATCGACATACAGTAAATTTTGAAACGAGTCTCTGGATTCACCGATTACCAAATGATACTTCTATGGCAGCGACCTTCCCTAAAGGTATGCCTTCTGGTCTACCTGATGCATTTCGTCATACAGCGGGACGAGTATTAGCTGAATTAGATCGCATCAATGAACGTCGCCAAATTGATTATGTAATCGGAAGTAATTGGAACCTTAGTCTTGCGGCAGTAATAGCATCCCATCAGTATCCTGTTGTTCTGTATCTTTGCTTGCAAGATACCGCAGCATGGCAAGAAAGAATCTTAGACTATCCAAAGTATGCCGCTCAAATAACTTATGCAGGAGCACAGGCACTGCAACAAGCGAATCACATTTTAGCTTCTTCAAAAACCGTTTGTCGCGATGTAGCACTTAACTTTAATATTTGCCTTGATGAGAAATGTATTACGTTATTTTCAGCAGACGATTCCTGCTCTGCTGTACAGAGATTGGAATCTATTTTATATGACTTCAACTGCGCAAAAGGTGAATTATACTCCCCACAATTGGATTCTTTGCAAATTTAATAGCCTACAGAAAACTTTATTAATTTAAACATTAAAATAAGCTGATAAGCACAAAACTTTCCAATCTATCAAGCTTACTCAAAAGAAGGGGCTGAAGAGTGTCAGAAAAATTCTAATGTAGGCAATGTATAATTTCTTTTATCAACAAAGGCAAGATAGACTATCGGGTAGTTTTTATTTAATATTTTATTAATTTTTTAATCTAAACTATTTTTTACTACAAATAAGGTGTATTAATATGCCATTAAAACTTTATACTGCTATTAAAAATGGGGATTTTGATCTTGTTAATTTCCTAATTGAAGAGGGAGCTGATGTTGATGCGGTTATTGAAGATTGCAACTACCATCCACCACTGAATTTCGCCTCTGCTAAGGGACATGTTGAAATAGTAAAATTACTAATAAAAAATAATGCTAACATTAATGTCGTTGATTACTGTGGATATGGATACACACCATTACATCAAGCTTGTAGAAAAGGACAGATTGAAATAGCGAAAATACTTATAGAGCATGGTGCTGACGTTAATGCAACTGACCGTAATGGAGCGACCCCACTGCATTTAGTTTGTAAAAAAGGCTATACTGAGATAGCGGATTTACTGAGTGAGAATAAGGCTGATCTTAATAAACCTAACAATTTTAAAGTATTACCCTTACTTTTAGCAGTATTTCACGGCAGAACTGAGATAGCAGATTTGCTAAAAAAGAATGGGGCTAAGATTTTTGCACCTGACGATAATGAAGAATTATGGCGTGATTTATCTAGAGAATGCAATATTGAATCAGCTAAGCTAGTTATTGATGCTGTGCTGGTGAAAAATCTAGAAGAAAAAAAACCTAGCTGCATACAACCGCATTCAGAGATATCCAATTATTGGGATGAACAAGTAATAAAAGAGAAACTAGTTTGGCACTTTTCAAATGAGGGCATAAGTAAAGTAATGCTCGCAACTGTTTTAGATAAAGTTAGACTTAAAAAAAATACATTACTTAATGCATCAGCTAAAGCTTTGCCTTTTTTTAATAGCCCAGTTACAAATTATTTAACTTCTCAGAATTCTTCCAAACTAAAAACTGCATCAGTTGAACCCTCATCTATAACTGTCCTAACTAAATAATAACTGACGCTGAGCTTGTAAAAATTTAGAATGTCTATATCGATTAAAAAGAATTTAACGCCTACTAAAAATGACATTATTATAAACCGGACGACCCTTACAACTGTAATAATGTCTATCTGTAACATGTTCAGTCGCGCACGGAATTTTATTAGTTAACGGACAAAAAGATAAATTAGTGATAAATTTAGAAGGGAAAAGCTCCTCTATAGAACAGCCAGTAATACTTTTTATCGTTTTTACAGGCAACGCCCAAAAGGGTCTTCCCATTAGAATCTTTTGCATTAAGGTTGGGGCTCCCTCTTCTATCAACAACCTTGTTAACGTAATGTTACCTCTTTTACACGCTTGGTGTAATACTTTCGATTTAGTTTCGCAATTATTCGTTAACCGGCACATTGTTCTCTATGGGCATGATAGTACCCTTCATACTAAAAAGTTTTTAGCAACCGTTATTTTTAAAAGGCAGGTTATACTAAGTTTTCAATTTTACAAGCCGTAAAATTTTTGTTAAGTTAATTTAGGATTCAAAAAAACTATATAATTATGGACGTTGTTATGTCACGCACTTTTAGGATTAATGACCATTCTATTTATGATGTTATTATTGTTGGTGCTGGTATCTCTGGTTTAGCGGCAGCTGATTATCTTATCGCTCATGGAAAAAACGTGTTACTTCTAGAAGCGACTAACCGAACAGGGGGCAGAATTTTATCTTTACCGTATTATGATTATGCCCTTGATTTAGGCGCTTCATGGATCCATGGCATTAAAAATAATCCTATTGCAAAAATTGCAAACGAACTAAATCTAAAAACAAGCCCGACTGTTTATTCATCTCAATGTTTAACGAATAAATTTAATTCTCAAACATTATTTAATTCACAAGGAAAAATACTCAATGCTTCTCAAACCCTGGAACTCTTTCAGCTGAATAAACGTTTTGAAAACTTTCTTGATAAAATGACGATAATTCACGATAAAAATAAAAGTGTGGAAGCTGCATTAAATTTTTTTTGTAACTATCATTCTCTTTCAAAAAAAGAATACTTCGATTTAAAGTTTACGCTTCGCTCTATTTACGCTTATGAATATGGGGATGAAATAAGCAAAATATCGGTTAATGTTGAACAACCTTACAATAACTCGTTAGTAAAGGGTGAAAATGTTCTATTTCCTTTAGGTTACTCTCAAATATTAACCCCTCTGTTAAAAAAAACCAAAATTTTATTATCTAGAAAAGTAACAAAAATTGTTTGTCATAAAAAAAAGATTTCTATTGTTACCAACCAAGGAGAATTTCTTAGTAAGCAAGTTATTATTTCAGTGTCACTGGGTGTTCTTAAATCTAATCAAATTGAATTTATTCCTCAATTACCTGACTGGAAAAAATCTTCCATTTTTAAACTGGGTTTTAATGCGTTCAATAAAGTTTATTTAGTTTTTAATAACGTGTTTTGGGATAAAGATAAAGAATGGATTGCCTATATGCCCGATGATGAAAATATCAATAAATCATTTGAAATAATGAATTATTATAAATTTACTGGATTACCCATTTTAAGTGTATTTGGTGCTGGAGATTTAGCACGCACAGTAGAAACCTGGTCTAATGAAAAAATTATTAGTCATCTTATCACTCTTTTAAAAAAACTTTATAACTATAAAAGATTAACTCCAATTTCTTATTTTATTACTCGTTGGATTAAAAATAGTCATCAACGCGGTTCTTTTACGTATTTACCTTTTGGGGTAGATCCAACTATTTTTGAAGTTTTAGCGAGACCTGTAGACAATAAATTATTTTTTTCGGGCGAAGCAACATCGGTAACTGATCCTGGGACAGTGCATGGCGCTTACTTATCTGGAATTAAGGCCGCTAAACAAATACTCATGCTTTAGGTTGTACTGACCTCTGTTTGTAGGTAACACAAAAAAATTCTCCTAGTGGCATAATGAATTAATAAATTTTCCAGGCTTAGCGTGCTCATTTTTCTTTGAAAGATGCAAGATATTCGTATAAAGAGGCAAGATAGGATTTTTTTATAGGAATCGAAAATACCAATAAATAATTACTCAAAGTCGTTAAACGCGGGAACATCTGGCACATTAACAAAATGGACGTATTACAACCCATTATTCGCAAGTAGAATTAATTAATTTAATTCAAGCTGCAAATAAGGTTTGTGGCCTGTTTTACATTACTTAGAAGAGTTGGATAATTAAGTCTACATGGCGAAAAGCAGCGCAAGAACTTTTGCAGTTTATTGAAAATTGATGTAAGTGTTTGATTTTTTTGGTGCGCCCGGAGAGATTCGAACTCCCGACCACCAAGTTCGTAGCCTGGTACTCTATCCAGCTGAGCTACGGGCGCATGATTCGAAAGAGCCCGGCATTCTAACAGTTTATGTTTCATCCAGCTAGCCTTCATAAAAATGTTTATCATTTTAAAAAGGACATGGCGGAGAGAGAGGGATTCGAACCCTCGATGGTTTTTACGCCATACTCCCTTAGCAGGGGAGCGCCTTCAGCCTCTCGGCCACCTCTCCGACGCTGAGGTTGGCGAGTATAGCACTACCTTAAGCTTTATAAAATAGTTGATTAATCTTCACTGTCTTCTGACTCTTCATCGTCAGAGCGTCCTTCCTGTTTTTGTTTTTCTTGTTGAATTCGCTGATAAATTTCTTCTCGATGAACAGAAACTTCTTTAGGTGCGTTAATACCTAACCTTACTTGATGTCCTTTAATGCCCAGTACAGTCACTGTAACATCGTCACCAATAATAAGTGTTTCTGCAATACGCCGTGTCAAAATAAGCATCTTTATGATTCTCCTTTAGTTGACTCATTAATCGACCATATGCAACACCTTAATCAATTTCTATCTATTAACAAAAAAAGATATAAAAACTCACATACAGACATTTTGCGGAATTAGTCTACTAACAAAACCTTAAGGAAAGCTTAATACTATAAAAAGTACGTAAAATTCCATAAAAAATAAGCTAGCAAAGCTAATTATTCTTCGCCTAAGCCAAAAACATGATGCAAAATCTGAACGCCTCGCACTATTTGAGCATCGCTGACCATCAGAGAGACTCTTAATGCCGAAGATAACGTTAAAATAACGTTAATACCTGCTGATTCCAGCGCTTGAAACAAGGCATGAATGATACCGGGGTGAGAATGCAGACCGGTTCCTATCACAGAAAGCTTTGCCAGTTTATTATCACCAACTATGGATACCGCATATTCCTTCTTTATTAAGGTTTGGAGGATTTGTTCGGCTTGATGATAATCTGCTCTTGCTAGCGTAAATGTTATATCCATTTGTCTTGGAGAGATTTGTTGTTGGGTTAACATATCAATTTCAATACGCGCCTCATTGAGCAGAGAAAAAAATTGCGACATAGCTTCTTTTTCAGCGGTTAAACCATGTATAGTCAATTTTGCTTCGTGATGGCTAGCAGTCACTCCGGTAATCTTTGCCCCTTCTACTGCCGATTCTTCTTTGTCGGCTTGGATTAAAGTCCCTGAACCTTTTTGAGAACTTGATAACACACGTAATGGAATGCGATATTTATTCGCCAGCTCAACCGCTCGATGTTGTACAACTTTCGCTCCGGCACGAGCAAATTCTGTCATTTCGATGAAGCCAATTTGATCTAAGCGCTTAGCCTGAGGAACAAGGTGAGGATCGGCAGTGTATATACCATCGACATCGGTATAAATTTGGCATTCGTCGGCTTTTAAGACGGCGGCCAAAGCCGCTGCGGTGGTATCGGATCCTCCGCGTCCTAAAGTAGTCATATCGCCGCCTGAGTCTGAGATTCCTTGAAACCCAGCCACTATAGGGACTCTACCCGTATCGATATCATTACGTAACACTTCTTCTTTAATACTTAAAATACGCGCTTTTTTATGGTGACTGTCCGTATAAATGGGAACATGAAAACTATTATATGATCGCGCTGGACACCCTTGTGCCAACAAAGCCATTGCTAATAAAGCAGTAGCTGCTTGCTCTCCGGTGGCTAACAACAAATCATACTCTCTAGAATCAGGTTCTTCATTCAGTATTTTAGCTAAGGAAATCAAACGATTGGTTTCACCTTCCATCGCTGAAACAACGACCACCAATTGATGCCCATACGCACGGGTTTCAATAATTTTATTTGCAACTTGTTGAATTTTATCGATACTTCCAACTGAGCTGCCGCCAAATTTTTGTACAATTAAAGCCATTGTAATGATCTATTAATTAATTATTCAATTCTAAGCATAGTTGCCATTTAAGCGGGTCTCAACCCAATGTTTTACATTTTTTAAGGCCGCATCTAAGGCTTCTGGCTTCCCTCCTCCTGCTTGAGCAAAATCCGACCGTCCGCCGCCACTTCCTCCAATCGCTAGCGCTATACTATTGGCCAGTTCATCTGCTCTTATTTTTTCAGTTAGCTCTTTGGTCACTCCTACTACTAATTGGACCCGTTGCTGTTCGATACTCGCCAAAACAATCACTGCTGGTTTTAACTTATTTTTCAGTTGGTCGAGTAAATGACGTAATCCTGCCCCATCAATCCCATTAATTTCACTGATTAATAATTTAATTCCTTGTAGTTCAATCGCTTGAGAAATGAGCTCTTCTCCCATCATCGCAACAATAGATTGTTGTAAAGCGGCAATCTGTTTTTGCAAGGCTTGTTTAGCTCCCATATCCATACGCGCTTTTTCTAGTAAATTATCTTTAGAGGTTTTAAAAAGCTTGGCAAGTTGATTGATTCGATCCTCTAAGGCGGTAATCCAATCTAATGCATACTGTCCAGTCACGGCTTGAATGCGACGTATTCCTGCCGAAATGCCTATTTCTACAGTTATTTTAAATAGGCCAATATCACCGGTACGCGAAACATGCGTACCTCCACACAACTCCTTGGAAAAAGAACCCATTGTCAATACGCGTACCTTATCTCCGTATTTCTCCCCAAACATCGCTAACGCACCTGCATTTTTTGCCTCTTCAATCGACATCATTTCGGTAACAATAGGTAAATTAGATCGAATTTGTTGGTTAACGCGATCTTCAACCAACTTCAGTTGTTCTACATTTAATGGGCTGATATGTGAAAAATCAAAGCGTAAACGCTCAGCTTCTACTAAAGAACCTTTCTGCATCACCTGCGCTCCTAAAACTTCCCGTAACGCGGCATGCAATAGATGAGTGGCAGAATGATTTAAGGTAACAGCACGACGTTTTTCAGCATCGACTTCTGCCTTCAATTTATCACCCTTTTTTAAATGGCCTTTAGTCAACTTACCTTTATGAAGAATTAATGCTCCTTCTTTAAACGTTTCAGTCACTAAAAAACGACTCGTTGCATTCACTAAATATCCTGTATCGCCTACTTGACCTCCACCCTCCGCATAAAAGGGGGTTTTAGATAAGATAACAAAACCTTCTTCATCTACAGATAATTCTTCTATAGATTGCTTACCATCAAATAAATCCAAAATAGGCACAGCCGCTTGTTTTAAAGACTTATAGCCCACAAATTCAGTAGGTTTTTTTTCAGCCAATTGTAAACTCGGTGCACTAACAAAAAGACTTGCTGACTTAGATTGATTTTTTTGACGATCCATTTCCTTATTAAAACCTACTATATCTAGGGTTAAGCCACGTTCCCGGGCCATATCGGCTGTTAAATCCACGGGGAATCCATAAGTGTCATACAAACGAAAAAGTGCCGATCCTGGAAATTGTTTTTCACCTTTCAATTTGGTTAATTCTTGTTCAAACAGTTTAAGGCCTTGGTTTAATGTTCGAGCAAATTGCTGTTCTTCATCGTGCAAAATCTTCTCAATGGATTTTTGTTTTTTTGCTAATTGCGGATAAGCTTGCCGCATTTGCATAGCTAAAGGCTTTACCAGTCGATAGAAAAAAGGCCGATCTAAACCTATTTTATGACCATGTCGAATAGCACGGCGAATGATTCGACGCAATACATAAGAACGTCCTTCATTACCAGGATGAACTTCATCGCTGATTAAGAACGCACAAGCACGAATATGATCAGCAATAACGCGTAAAGAAGTATTCGTTAAATCAGTTATTGATGCTTCTTTAGCAGCGGCTTTAATTAAAGGTTGAAACAGATCGGTATCATAATTATTAGTGACTCCCTGCATAACAGCCGCGAGCCGTTCTAAACCCATACCTGTATCTACCGAAGGTTTTGGTAAAAACGTCAACTCTCCATCTAAGGAGCGCTGAAATTGCATAAAGACTAAATTCCAGATTTCAACATATCTATCCCCATCTACAGCGGATGTACCAGGTGGGCCTCCAGGTATGCTAGGTCCATGGTCATAAAAGATTTCAGAACATGGACCACAAGGACCCGTATCACCCATAGACCAAAAATTATCTTGTTTATCACAACGAGAAAAGCGTTGAGGGTCGACTTGAATCTCATTTAACCAAATCGCTGCAGCTTCTTCATCTTCGGTAAATACGGTAACCCATAGCTTTTCTGGAGGAAGATTTAACTTCTCAGTCAAAAACTTCCAGCTATAGCGGATAGCCTCGCGCTTAAAATAATCACCGAAACTGAAATTTCCCAGCATCTCAAAAAAAGTATGATGCCTAGCGGTATAACCTACATTTTCAAGGTCATTATGTTTACCGCCAGCACGCATACATCGCTGTATACTCGCTGCTCGAGAATAAGGTCTCTTTTCTAGACCCAAGAAAACATCCTTAAAGGGCACCATCCCCGCGTTAGTAAATAATAAACTAGGATCATGTGCTGGAATTAAGGAAGCGGAGGGAACAATAGTATGACCCTGACTTTTAAAATAGTTAAGAAATAGTTCGCGTAGGGCATTGCTATTCATATCGGAGGCTCTTCAATGCAAAAGCGAAGAGTATCACGGCAAGTGATTTTTGTGTCAATAAGTTAAGAAGCACTTAGCCAATTTAGCAGCAATTTGTCATTCAATCCCTCTGTGATTAGCTTTATGTTTAATTTCATCCAGTTTAAAAACCTTATCTCTTATTCCTATTAACGTTCAAATCTCTAAGACAGCAAACCATTTTAGCTGCTTTAAGCCTTTGTATTTTCTTATTAATATTCGAATTTAGAGGTCAATTTATGGTATAATTTTCAGTTTTAACCCTTATCACGTATGTCGATTAAAAATGAGATTTTGGCGGGAAAAACCCTATCCGTAACGGAGTGTGCGCCTATTGTCCCTCACACGGAAAGCTCTCTTGAGCCAGAAATTGACCTTAAGGACGACAATGGTAGCCAACAAGGTAGACTAGGTATGCCGAAGTATGACTCTTCAAACATAAAAGTCTTAAAAGGTCTGGACGCTGTCCGGAAACGTCCTGGTATGTATATCGGTGATACGGATGATGGGACAGGTCTGCACCATATGGTTTTCGAGGTTGTGGACAATTCTATAGACGAATCATTAGCGGGTTATTGTTCTCAGATTGATATCATCCTGCATAGTGATGATTCAGTCACCGTTAAAGATAATGGCCGGGGTATTCCAGTTGATATCCATAGTGAAGAAGGTCGTTCAGCTGCCGAAGTCATCATGACCGTCTTACATGCTGGCGGAAAATTTGACAGTAATTCGTATAAAGTCTCTGGGGGCTTGCATGGTGTGGGTGTTTCCGTGGTTAACGCCTTGTCAGAAAAATTGCAGCTCACTATCCGACGTAATAATAAGGTCTATGAGCAAACCTATTTGCTAGGAGAGCCCGCTGCACCATTACAAGCCACTGGAGAAACGCAAGAAAGAGGAACTGAAATTCGCTTTTACCCCAGCAAGCTCATTTTTCAACATAACAATGAATTCCATTACGATATCCTGTTAAAGCGTCTGCGTGAGTTATCCTTTTTAAATTCCGGTGTAGCGATTAATCTTATCGATGAAAGGAGCAACGAAGAAACTCAACTTAAATATGTAGGAGGAATCAAGGCATTTGTCGAGTACCTCAATCAAAACAAAACTTTGATTCACAAGCAGCCTTTTTATTTTACTGCTGAACGCGATGAAATAACTGTTGAAGTCGCCTTACAATGGAATGATAGCTTTCAAGAAAATATCTTATGTTTTACTAATAATATTTCTCAGCGTGATGGAGGAACCCATCTGGCTGGTTTTCGTGCGGCTTTAACTCGAACACTAAACACTTACATCGATCGCGAAGCAACTAGCAAAAAGCTAAAAATTACTACCACGGGAGATGACACACGTGAAGGGTTAACCGCTGTTTTATCGGTCAAAGTCCCTGACCCTAAATTCTCATCACAAACCAAAGATAAATTGGTTTCTTCAGAAGTTAAGGGAATTGTTGAAGCCTTAACCTCGGAAAAGCTTGAGGAGTTTTTATTAGAAACACCACAAGATGCGCGTGCCATCATGATGAAGATCATCGATGCCGCGCGAGCACGTGAAGCAGCACGTAAAGCACGTGAAATGACCCGACGAAAAACTGCATTAGATATTGCTGATTTACCTGGAAAATTAGCGGATTGCCAAGAAACAGATCCTGCTCTTTGTGAATTATTTATTGTGGAAGGAGACTCAGCGGGCGGTTCTGCTAAACAAGGTCGCAATCGCCGCTATCAAGCGATTTTACCTCTTACAGGTAAAATCCTTAATGTAGAAAAAGCCCGCTTTGATAAGATGTTATCTTCGGAAGCGGTAGGAACACTAATCACTGCACTCGGCTGTGGCATAGGTAAAGAAGAATACAATCCAGATAAATTACGTTACCATCGAATTATCATCATGACCGATGCAGACGTCGATGGTTCGCATATTCGTACCTTATTATTGACATTTTTCTACCGTCAAATGCCAGAATTGCTGCAACGTGGCACTATTTATATTGCCCAACCTCCTTTGTATAAAATTAAAAAAGGTAAGCAAGAGCAATACTTAAAAGATGATGCCGCATTACAGGCTTATCTTACACAAACCGCACTCCATGATGCAGCCCTCTATCCCCATACCGAAGGCTTTTCTATTCAAGGTATCGGTTTGGAAAAACTAGTGATGGATTACCGTAAAACACAAATGATGATCCAACACTTATCACGACGCTATCCAATCGATGCTTTGCAAGCCATTCTTGATCTCCCTCCTTTATCTTCTGACGAATTAACTAATTCCTCAAAAATGTTGGAATGGACGAAAAACTGGCAAACTCAATTGCAACAAACTACCAATAATGAAGCTATTCGCTATCAAGTCACTATTTATGAAAATACGGAACGACATGTATTTTTACCGGAAATAACGATCAGTACACATGGTTTAGAAACAACTTATAAAATCTCTTACGAGTTTTTTAAGACACTCGAATATCAGTGTTTATTCGATATGACTAAGCAGTTAAATGGCTTAATTGGACTAGGCGCTTATGTCCAACGAGATAACAAAAAACAATCCGTGAAAAATTTCAAAGAAGTCTATGAATGGTTATTAACTGAGGCACGTCGAGGACAAGCGATACAACGCTATAAAGGCTTAGGAGAAATGAATCCTGATCAATTATGGGAAACAACCATGGATCCGAATACCCGACGTTTATTACGTGTCACAGTAGAAGATGCTATCGCAACGGATCAAATTTTTACTACCTTAATGGGTGACCAAGTAGAACCTCGTCGTGATTTTATTCAACAGAATGCGCTAGAAGTTGATAACTTAGATATTTAAAATAAATCCTGTTAAAAATATAAAGTCAAGCTAGAAATAGCATAAGTTCAAAAACTAAAAGATAGTTATACTTATAGCAATTCGCTTTTTTTGCAAGGCGAAAAAAAGTAACCCGAGTGTATTAGTAATGAAGATGTGAATTGAGTGGCAACACAAACAAACAAATGCGACGAGTATAGTTTCATCGCCTAACCAAGTGGATCATTATGCACTTTGAGTTCAGAAAAAAAATGGATAACTTTAAACCTTGGCAAACTTTAAAGAAAAATTCTATCGTTGATATTATTGCCCCCGCCGGCGGTATTGCAGACACATCAATTATAGAAAAGTTAAAAAATTTATTGCAAAGTTGGCAATTAATTCCAAGAATTTTTCCTGATTTATTGGGCCCTGATCTGCTTTGTGCAAATAGTGATGAAAAACGGTTTCAACAACTAAAAGACGCTCTATTTACCACTGATTCCCAAGCTATTTGGTGTCTACGCGGAGGCTATGGTTGTACGCGCTTGATCCCCTATTTATTAGAATTAATTGCTCCTGAAAAATGTAAATTGTTTATTGGTTTTAGTGATATCACAGCCTTACATCTATTTCTACAACAAAAATGGCATTGGCAAACGCTGCATGGCCCTTCACTGAATCAAGTGGCCCACCACTTAATTGAAGAAGAAAATAGTAATGAGTTAAAAGAAATTATTTTTGGCCAAATACAACAATTGGACTATTTATTACACCCATACCATAAGCCTATTAATTCCTTAGATTTTATCTCCGCTCCGATAACGGGCGGTAGTCTTAGCTTGGTGCAAACAAGCCTCGCCACCGATTGGCAAATTGAAACTAAAGATAAAATTTTATTTTTAGAAGATGTCAATGAAGTTGCTTATCGTATCGACAGAATGCTACAGCACTTACAACAATCAGGAATATTAAGTCATGTAAAAGCTATCTTATTGGGTGATTTTACTTTTCCCACAAAATTAGAAGAGGAAAAAAAAATTCAAGCAGTGCTAGAACGCTTCGCCAAGGAACAAAATCTTCCCGTATTATGCTGCCCCAATATTGGCCATGGGAAAAAAAATCGTAGTTTACCTTTTGGAACCCCTGCATTATTAGACTTTAATAAAAATCAGCTCACGATTAAAATAACAGGTTAACTTTTTATGCTTAATTCCTTCAGTACTGCAGGCATGTTCCTGCTCCAATCCATTTTTGATCTCTATATTTTTATTTTACTGCTGCGCATTGTTCTGCAATGGGTTAACACGGATAGTCACAACCCTTTGTTTGTATTAATAGCGAAATTAACTAATCCTCCGCTACGCCCTATTTGTCGCGTCATTCCAAGCCTACATGGTATCGATTTAGCAGCCATCTTATTATTACTAGGCTTAGAAATGATTAAAATTGCACTTCTGGTCTGGCTACAAGTTAATGCCACGCCTCATTTAATTGGATTAGTTGTACTTGGGTTTGCCGAACTCCTGCATCAATTAATTAATATTTTCTTTTATGCCATTATTGCGTTAACTATTCTAAGCTGGGTTAGTCCTTTAGCACATGGTCCACTCATTGAAATTTTGGTACGTGTCAGTGAGCCTCTAATTAGGCCCGTTCGTGGCATCTTACCCAGTATTTCAGGATTAGATTTTTCACCGCTAATTTTAATTATCGGCTTAAAATTATTAACTATTCTCTTAGTACAACCACTGACACAAATTGGTGCAAGTTTGGCTTTAGGTCATTTAAGCAATTAAAATTTAATTGCTTTCTTTTTTTCCTGCCCATACAACTTCAAATTAGTTCATTTCTGGCAAAAATTACTCATCGTTTTTATCAGTGGGTTTAATAGTTCTTTAATCTTTAATCGATACAATTGGCGAAGAAATTGACTGAGTCAAAAGGATAAATCAATCGAATATTAAATACGAGATGATTATGCCTAACCACACACCGCTTCCTTTACCGAATTTTTTTAATAAAAAACGCCCTCCTAACTTAAAGCTTACGCCCAGAAACAACTCATCTACCTCTATTAACTTCTCAGAAGCACCTTCTCTTCCTGATACCATATCAACTTGCACTACACCTAAAGTAAAAGCTTTTCTAGCCACATCAAGTTTAGATAACATTAAAAATCTAATAACTTATAATAGTAAAAAGCCAATAAAGAATGGTCAAAATGGAATTGTTAAAACAGTTACCTTATCGCTCTCTCTAAAAAATGAAACTCGTACGTTGGTTGAAAAACAAGGAGGTTCCAGTGTCAATCGTGAAATTAAGATCACTAATGCTATTAAAACCACAACTTCTTCAAATTTTCCCTATCATTTATTTGCATTACCTATTCATCAAGAATCAAGCCAAATAACAAATACTCTTTATACATGTTACAGAGCCCTTGGTGATCTTCAAACTAACATTGGATATATTCAACAAAAGCTCCAATTAGAAGATAGTTCAGCTTTTAGCTATATTTTTCAGGTATTTCATCAACTTACCATAGCTCTGGATGCATTACATAACTCAGATTTTAAGGATGAAGAAGGCAATATTCACCAAGGTATTGTCCATAACGATATTAAGCCCGATAATATTTTTCTTAAAATTAGAAGTATCGAATTAGCCGATTTTGGTTGCGCTTATTTTAAAAATACCTCAGCCCCACAATATGCCACATTTTTATTCTCAGCTCCCGAACTTTGGACGAATGAAAACTTTTGTCAACAAGTTATCCTAAATAGTGATAAATCAGATATATGGTCTCTCGGCGCAAGCTTGATGTACCTATTATCTAATGAATTAATGGCTCCTTCTTTAGAAAAACTTTCTGAATTAGATAAAATTTTGAGATATCAAGAATGGGCAAAAACTTACTCTCAACAATGGAAAAGACTTGTAGCTAAAATTTTTACCTCTGTGAAAAACTTTAGTTCAGAGAAAGGCATTGTTAGTTTGTTAAAAGAAAATATAAACCTTAAATTACATTCCAATGATCCAAATAATAAAAAATTGATATTAAATAATTTGGCATTGTTAATGCAAGCCCCTATTGAGGTTAGGCCGAATTCTAACGAATTAAAAAATATATTGGATAAACTCGATTTTATTATTGATGGAGAGCCAGAAATTTTTATTTCGCAGTTATTAAATCGAAATAGTAGTAACGTTAATACTGCTTGTTCCAAACTAACAAACGGTTATGTATCTATTTCAGATTTAAATATGAACATGCCTAGATAATATTCTAAGATAAAAAATGCTGTTTATGTTTGCGTCGGTTTATATATACCTGACGTAATGAAATAGCCGCCAGTACAATAAAAATTATTAATGTCCATCCTGGCATGCTTAAGTTTAAAAAACGCCAAGTTCCGCTACCACAATTGCTGGTCCCTTGAAAAAACAATGCAATAATCTTGTGAAAATAAATAGAGGTACTATATTGCGCAATTGTCGCTTGGCAACTGATTAACTGGTCCGAAGGAAAATGTTCTAACCAGAGTTGCCGGCTTGCTACCACGGCACCCGCTACTGCAAATAAAAAAGTTAAGGTATGTAGAAAGCAACGCGTTACGGGTTCAAAATTAAACAATCCACCCATTAGAAATAAAAGGCCTAACAGCGTAATTAAAAATCGTTGAATAATACAGAGTGGACAAGGAATAATCCCAACTTTATATTGCAAATAGGCCGCAATCGCTAATACTAAGGCGCAAAGAAAAAATGTCAATAAATCGATCCAGCGAGTAACGGGTAAATGCATATTCTAATCCCTACCGTTAGGTTGAGGCTTGCTGTAAACTACTATACCTCATCTAGCAAACTGTACAAAGTTCAACATCATGAGGCTTTTATTATTTCTATCGTATTATAATTTGTTTTCCTATAGGAAATTATTTATGCGCCTGTCAGTTAAAAACTCGTTAAATCGTTTCCCTTAGTTTAAAACTTGTTAGAGCGATAGGAATGCTATCCCAAATCAAACTCGGCCCATTAATTAGGAATTCTAGTATGGCACAAAATGTAACGCAAAAATTAATTAACTTACATAAAGTCGAAGGTGAAATGCAACCGGGTACAGAAATTGCCTTAAAAATAGACCAAACATTGTGCCAAGATGCCACAGGAACGATGGTGATGCTCGAATGTGAAGCAATGGGATTAAATCAGACTAAAGCAGAAATTTCAGTACAATACATTGATCATAACCTATTACAAACAGACTTTAAAAATGCAGATGATCATTTATTTTTACTTAGCGCTTGTAAAAAATTTGGTCTTTATTACAGCGGCCCAGGTAATGGTGTTAGCCATCCTGTGCATATGGAACGTTTTGGAAAACCAGGAAAAACCTTACTGGGCTCAGATAGCCATACCTGTGCGGCAGGATCTTTGGGCATGCTAGCCATTGGGGCAGGTGGATTAGAAGTTGCCATGGCTATTGCAGGACAACCCTTTCACGTCGCCATGCCGAAAGTTTGGGGCGTAAAATTAACCAATTCACTACCGGACTGGATCAGCGCTAAAGATATCATTCTCGAATTATTACGTCGCCATGATGTAGATGGTGGAATAGGGAAAATTATTGAATATTATGGTCCTGGACTGAAACATTTATCTGCGATGGATCGTCATGTCATTGCCAACATGGGCGCCGAACTCGGTGCAACGACTAGTGTATTTCCATCGGATGCAATGACACGGGAATTCCTGAAATTACAACAACGTGAATCGGATTGGCAAGAAATTATTGCCGACAAAAATGCAAGTTATGATGAACAGGATGAAATCGATCTTTCCCAGCTTGAGCCTTTAATTGCATTACCTTCTAGCCCAGGAAAAGTAGTTCCTATCCAAGAAGTTGTCGGACGTCCTATCTACCAAACAATGATCGGTTCATCCGCCAATCCTGGACTAAGAGATTTTGCTGTTGCAGCAGAAATTGTCGCTGGAAGACAAATAGCACCGGGTGTTTCGTTTGATATAAACCCAACTTCGCGCCAAATTTTAGAAAATATGGTTGAACTAGGCATTTTAGAAAAATTAATTCGAGCTGGCGGCCGTATTCATCAAGCAGGATGTAATGGATGTATCGGAATGGGTCAGGCACCTGCTTCTGGAAAAATAAGTTTACGTACCGTACCAAGAAATTTTCCGGGTCGATCGGGAACCAAAGAAGACCAAGTCTATCTCTGTAGTCCAGAAATTGCCGCAGTGTCAGCTTTAACCGGAGTTATCACCGATCCTCGTTCTTTAAAAAATAAAGCTTATCCCCGTTTTAAAGAGCCGCAAAAAATTATTATTAATACAATGATGTTAGTGCCGCCTTCTAAAAATCCTAACGAAGTAAAATTGACTAAAGGTCCTAATATCCAACCGTTGCCTATCCTTCCTCCTTTAGCCGATAACATTGAAGGGCCGGTTTTAATTAAAGTGGGTGATGATATTTCTACCGACACAATTCTACCGGCGGGTGCTAAAGTACTTCCTTTTCGGAGCAATATCCCTGGAATTAGTCAGTTTGTTTTTGATCAAATTGATCCCTCTTATCCAAAAAGAGCTTTAGAATATCAGAAGACCGGATCAATTATTGTTGGCGGTGAAAACTATGGACAAGGTTCCAGTCGGGAACATGCTGCTATTGCACCCCGTTATTTGGGTGTGCAAGCAGTGCTAGTGAAACAGTTTGCGCGCATTCATAGACAAAATCTAGTTAACTTTGGAATCTTACCTCTGATTTTCAGCAACCCTGTTGATTATGACACAATTGACCAAGGTGATGTTTTATTAATTAAAGATATCCGTGAAACTATTCAGAAATCTGAGAAACTGATCGTTCATAATAAAACTAAAAATAAAAATTACACAGTTACTCACCCTTTAACTTCACGAGAATTAAAAGTATTATTAGCCGGCGGTCTCATTAATTGGATAAAACAATAAACGTTTTACTGGAAATAATCTTTAAAAAGTGTTTTCGGTGATTTTTTTTCATACAAAATATGATACACCCCTTCACAAAACGGCGCTTTAACACCATATTTTTTTATTAAAAAGAAAATATTTTTTGCGGTATCATAACCTTCCGTAGTGCCAATTAATTTTTTAATTTCCTCCAAGCTTTGTCCTTGTCCCAAAGCTAAACCTAAACGACGATTGCGAGATTGATTATCCGTGCAGGTTAATACCAGATCTCCAAGCCCCGACAACCCTAAGAAAGTATCCTGCTTTGCACCTAATGTTAAACCTAGTTCAATCATTTCTGATAATCCGGAAGTAATCACCGCCGCTTTTGCATTAGCGCCAAACCCTAAGCCCTCTGTTATGCCGACAGCAATAGCCAGTATATTTTTCATTGCACCACCAAGTTCTACACCCATAATATCTTGTGTCATTTCCACACGAAAATTTTTAGTCTGAAATCTTAGTAATAAGTCCTTTGCAAAATCATAATTTTCCGACGCAATGCAGACAGCCGTAGGCAAGCCCATAGCAACTTCCTTCGCAAAGCTAGGGCCTGATAGCACTGCCATTTCTATATCTCCCAGTACCTCTGTAACCACTTCATTTAATAATTGATGTTTTTCAGAATCTAAACCTTTACTTGCCCATAACAAGCGCTGATTAGTCTGCAAATAAGGCTGCATTTTCTTTAAAGTTGTATGAAAAGCGACACTTGGCACAACAATTAAAATATCTTGCGTTTCGGACAGAACCGTTTGGTAATCATCCGAACAAGTAATATTAGAAGGAAAAATAATATCCGGCAAATAACGCTCGTTAGTTTTTTTAGTATTTATTTCCGCAACTTGTTGTTTTTCATAAGCCCATAAACGAACTGCTTGACCTTTACGAGCTAAGTGTATAGCTAGAGCACTTCCCCAAGCACCTGCACCAATAATAGCAATGGATGGAAAAAGACCCGATGATTTTATAGACATATGTTTTTCATTTATTCCCAAGTTTTAAATATTAATTCTTACTCTACATAGCTTCATAATACGATGAAATAAGAAAGATAAAAAGCAAGTATTTAGTTTAAATAGTATTAAATATTATCAAGCAAACTGGCAAAATGCTCCCCTTTATAGATAGGGTTGGTATAATAGAACTAGCCAACCCGATAAAGCTAAATAAGGGCCAAAAGCTATTCCTTTTCGCAAGCTATCTTTATTGCATAGATATAGCACAACGCCGACCAATGACGCTGCAACAGCCGCTATAAACAGAATATAAGGTAAAGCTTTTATGCCTAACCAAGCACCTAATAAGGCAAAACATTTAAAATCCCCTTCCCCCATAGGCTCAATTTTAATCAGCCATTGATAGCATTTAGCGAGTAGGTAAAGAAAAAGATAAGCAAAACAAGCACCTAAAATAGCAACTTCTGGGGAAACAAAAAGCTGCTTTATGCTTGAAAGTAACCCACACCACAATAAAGGAAACGTTATAATGTCTGGTAATATCTTATGTTCAAAATCAATAAACGCTAAAATTAATAACCCCCAGGTTAAAATTAACGCCGCAAAGGTTTGTAAGCTTATTCCAAATCGTTCAATGACTATAAATGAGGCCACTAAAGTTAAAATCTCGATAAGCGGATAGCAAAAAGAAATTCTTACCTGACAGTAGGCACATCTTCTTTTTAGAAAGAAATAACTTAGTATGGGAATTTTTTGCAACACACTTAAACATTCACGACAACTCGGGCAATGCGAAAAAGGTAAAAATATATTAAAATCTTCTTCATTTAAATGAGTCAAATTTTCTTGATTTAAGAACGCTTGCGAGTCTTTCTCCCATTGTTTTTTTAAAATCAATGGCAAACGATATATCAATACGGTAAAGAAACTACCTAACAAAACACTAAAAAAAACAAAAATACCTATTAAAAAATATTCCATTTAAATAACACTTCCTAATTTGAAGATAGGCAAATACATAGCTATAACTAAACAAGCGACCATTAAACCTAAAATAATAATTAATACTGGTTCCAATAATACGGATAAGTTTTCTGAGAAAAAATTTATTTTTTCTTCATATAGATCGGCCGTATTATTTAATATTTCACTTAGACAATTAGCCATTTCTCCAATTTTAATAAGTTGCAACAGATCTAATGGAAACAATTTTTGTTGTGAAAAGGCTTGATAAAAACATTCACCCTCACGTATATGTTCACAGCTCATTAAAATAGCCGTTTTATAAACAAAATTACCCGATATTTCAGCAATAAGTTGCAGAGCATCGATTAATGGCAAACCCGCTGCAAGCGCAGTAGATAATGCACGTGTAATTCGAGCTATTATAATTTCTGAGAGAATTTTATTAACAATAGGAATTTTTAAATAATAGCTATCTATTTTATTATCGACAATCGAGTATTTTTTCTTTAAAAAAAAGAAAAAACTACCTGATATCAATAACGATAATCCGCAATAGATACTAATAAATCCTATATGTTTTGATAAATATACAACAATGCGCGTTATTAATGGTAATTGCGCCCCTACGTCTGAAAAAAATTGTTCAAACTGAGGAACTATGCCGACCAATAAAGCAATAAAAATAAAAATCGCCACTATTAAAACTACAAGAGGATAGACTAAGGCATTAATTATTTTTGCTTTTTGTTTCATGCTTTTTTCTTGATAATCGGCGATGCGATCAAACATTAATCCTAAAGTAGCAGTTTTTTCTCCTAATGCAATTAAGCTACAATGGAATTCACTAAAATAAAATTTATTTCCTTTCAACGCTTCACTTAAAGAAAAACCGTTTTCTAAGTCAGCGATTAATTTTTGTAAATATTCATGTAGTGCCGTATTGCTGGTTGTGGTTTCTAGTAATTGCAAAATTTGAAACAATGGAATTCCCGCTTTTAATAAGCGTGCTATCTGATGAGTAAAAACAAAAATCTCCTGCATCTTGACAGATCTAATAAATCGAATAGTCCAACGCGTATGAATATAGCTGATAAAAATACCTTGCTCTTGCAATTCTAAACGTAATTGAGCTTTACTTCGCAAAAATTCTTTACCTTTGCATGGTTTTCTTTTGTTAGTAATCCCTTTCCAAATATATATTTTAACAATACTTAACATAATGTATTTTTAATCTTTTATTATTCGTTTCATTTCTAACAAACTTATCTCACCTTGTTTAAGCTTTTCTAAAGCTGATAAATACAAAGTTTGCATTCCTTGTTTTTGTGCAAATTCTTTTATTTCTAATACGTTATTTTTTTCTAAAATTATTTTTTTCATTTCTCCCGTAAGCGTTAAAATTTCAAAAATACCTGTACGACCTTTATATCCGTCTGTGCATTGCGAACATCCTCTTGCAGTGAAAATTTTAATATTAGGATCTGGTATTAAATTCAACTTAAACAAAAATTTTTCCGGTAATTGCTCTTCAATTTTGCATTGTGTACATAAGCGCCTTACTAATCGCTGTGCAATAATTAAATTGACAGAAGCAACAATGTTGTAAGTAGGTATATTCATATTCTCTAAACGGATCAAACTCTCAATCGCGCTGTTAGTATGTAAAGTTGATAAAACGAGATGACCTGTTTGTGCAGCCTTTATCCCTATTTCAGCTGTTTCCTGATCACGCATTTCGCCAACCATGATAATATCCGGATCTTGACGTAAAAATGCTCTTAGCACACAAGCAAAATTTAAACCTATGGCTGGATTTATGTTAACCTGGTTGATTCCCGGCAAAATAATTTCTATAGGATTTTCAACAGTAGAGATATTAACTGTTGGTTTTTTTAAAAAACTTAATGCTGTGTAAAGCGTAATAGTTTTCCCGCTGCCAGTAGGTCCAGTCACTAAAATCATACCATGAGGACTTTTTAGGGCTGTTATAAACTCACCTATTTGTTTTCTATTCATTCCTAATTTATCTATTTCTAGCAACATTTTATTACTATCCAAAATTCTAATAACTAATTTTTCTCCGTGAATAGTGGGGCAGGTACTTAATCGGCAATCTACATTTCGACCATACCTATCTTTTACTTGAAAACGACCATCTTGTGGAATTCTTCGCTCAGCAATATCTAACTGAGACATTATTTTTAAACGGGTAATAACTCGTGGTATTAAATGTTTAGGTAAAACAACTATTGAATATAATAAACCATCGATACGAAAACGTATTTCTAATTGTTCTTGATAAGGTTCTATATGAATATCGGAAGCATTGCGTGTAATCGCATCGATCAAAAATTTATAGACATAATTTATAATTGTTAAATCATCACTGCTAGAATTATTAAACGATGAGTCAAGATTATTAATCTCCTTTAATTGCGCTTCTTTATCACGATTTACACCTATAACACTACTAATGGTTTGTTTTTTTAAAGAAATGACTTTTTTTAATAGCGCTACTAATTTTTTTTCATCTGCAATCTTATATTCCAACATTAAGCCGGTAGTAAATCGAATAGTATCAAAAACTAATTGCTGTGTAGGATCAACCAAAACTAAACCCAATTTTTTTTTATCTTGCCATAAAGGTAATATTTGATATTTTTGTTGTAAATTTTTATCAATTAAACAACTGGGTATTTGCAATACATCGATAGTATCTAAGTCAATATATTCTAGAAAAAATTCTTTTGCTAAAAGCTGAGCTAAACAGGAAGAATCTATCTTTTTTGTTTGAATTAAATAAGTTATAAAAGAAACTTGCTGCTGCTTGGCATAAGCAATCATTTCTTCAATAAATTCTTTTTTTAAACCACAATCGAGTATTAAATGTTTTAAAAAATTATTGATGACAAACTTTTCCATTTTATTATCTACATGCAATCCAACCTTTATTTAGTATAACGCAAATTAAAGGTTAAATGTATTGACACATTATTTTTTTAATGTTTATATGGATACTACTAAGTTAATGAATACCTTGCTGGTAGAAGTTCTAGAGGTTAACAATAGAAATATTTAAAAAAAATAATAATTTCTATTTTTAGGAACTTACTTATTTTCTTATAGCTAATGCTTAGGAATTAATTAAATGCAAAATTTATATTATTGCGTTGATATATTCTCTAAGTTTTATAATGTAGGAAAGTAGGAAATCCAGCAAGGTTTGTTATTTTTAGCTTGAATGGAATCTTTTTTTACCTCACTCTGGCTAAAATTTCACATTTTTAAATCCCTGAGATATATTAAAAAAATAAACTAATTCAATAAAAACCAGGATCTCATACTTATGGGCGGATTAAACCCACCTATTATTTATATTTGGCATACTAGGCTTGAAGTCCATGCAAAAAAATATACGCTCTTTCAAAGCTGGCTTTCTTCCGAGGAAAAAATACGGGCTGAAAAGCTAGCTACCCCTTATCGACAAAACTTTATTATTTCAAGAGGGGTGCTACGTGATTTATTAGCCTATTATTCTAATTACCCCCCCCAGGAGCTGAAATTAAGCTATTCACTTTCTGGTAAGCCCTTATTAATAAATCCTGAGCAACCCATAGAGTTTAACCTTTCTCATTCAAAAAATATCTTGGCTTATGCTTTTACGATTGACGCGCCTGTGGGTATTGATATTGAATATATAGATCACAGAACGAATCTCGACAAAATCGCCTATCGTTTCTTCCCTGCGGATGAATATGATCGATTAAAATTATTAGAAGGTAAAAAAAAATTAAAGGCATTTTTTAAGGCATGGGTAAAAACCGAAGTGTTAATAAAAGCCATGGGTAAAACCTTACAGACTCATCCCTATTCTCGATACAAACTATCCTTAGATCCTCAATTAAATCCTTTAATAGACATAAAAAAGAGTATAGATTCTCTTTATACTTTTTATAATTTATCCCTTTATCCTAATTTTGCAACGGCTGTTGCTGTAAAGGGCAATAGAAAACCTATCGTTATTAAAAAATATACCAAAACAATGTTTGCTCGCGTTAAAAGTAAATAATATTGATTACTCTTTATTAAAATTCCATGAGCATAAAACGCACTACACCACATGTCGTATCATCAGGTTGCATTTCTGTTAAAGGATAATGCTGATTGAGAGCTTTCAGATAACGGCGATTGCCATCAATCACTAATTGTCTAAAAAGTAGTGTACTTCCAGGATCTTGCTTTATTTTAGCTAAGATAAAAGCCGCATTGTGTGCAACACAGTCGGTATCTAATACGATAATACAATTTTTTGGAAAACTTGGACCTTGAGCGGTTTCCATGCAATCATTTTCTACACGAAGTGCAAATGCATCCGAACTAAGGGGAATATTGGTGCTTAAATACTTTGAATAGGTTTTAGGTGAGATTTTTATAAAATGCAGAAAACGTTCTTTTGCCTCTTGGGGTGTCAATAAGGGCACCTGATAGTAAGGCTGATTATTTTCATAGTGATAAGCCCCTTCAGCTTCTTCAGCTGCATGCTCATGATCGAGCCATCCATGAGGTTTATTAAAAACTTTCTCAATATGGCTAGCCAATCGATCACCTATATTTTTAATCGGGCTATTGCCTATTAAATGACTAATTTGGCTTTGCGAACGATCCAAATGATCAGATAAATCAGTGATCCCACCTACTAAGCGAGCTAATTTCCGTAAATTTTTCCGTCTAATATCTTTTATATTCATGCCATAGCTTTATTAAAGTTTTATTGTTATGACCCATAGAGTAAACTTATACTTTGTTTAAAGTCCTATAAATGTCAAAAAAAGTAATATGTATGGTAATACATATTACCTTTTTAGATAAGTAGCGGCATAAATTATTTTAACTTAACAACAAAACTACCTAGTTTTTTCTTAACTTTTATCTTTTTCAGCTGTATATAATTTGGTAAACCTTTTTGATACGGAGGATAATCCTCCTCCTGAATTAATGGCAACAGATAATCACGACAGCGTTGTGTAATATGGAAACCCTCTTTAGTGATATACGCACGAGGTAATTTTCTTTCCTTATTAGCAACCGCAGCTAATTTTGCCTCTCCAATGCTCCATTGATAACGCTTGCTTGGCCCTCTAACAATAGTAGGCATGACCGCATTTTTTCCTTTAATAGCCAATTCAACAGCGGCTTTGCCTAAAGCATAGGCCTGTTTAACATCAACTCCAGCAGCAATATGTCGTGCCGAACGCTGCAAATAGTCAGGTAGCGCCCAATGATATTTATACCCTAACTTAGTTTTAACTAATTGCGCAATAACTGGAGCCGCGCCACCAAGCTGCTTATGGCCAAATGCATCAGTCGTACCTATTTCAGCTAAAAATTTTTGTGTAGAATCCTTAATCCCTTCTGCCAAAACAATAACACAAAAACCCCATTTTTTTACTGTTTTATCTACTTTCTGTAAAAATAAAGATTCGTTAAAGATTATTTCAGGAAATAAAATAATATGCGGCACATCTCCTTTTTTTTGCATAGCCAGCCCACTTGCTGCCGCTATCCAACCGGTATGTCGGCCCATTACTTCCATAATGAACACTTTAGTCGATGTTGCGTACATCGAAGCAACATCTAAACCCGCTTCTAGCGTAGAAATAGCGATATATTTTGCAACAGAACCAAAACCAGGGCAGTTATCGGTAATAGGAAGATCATTATCCACCGTTTTGGGGATACCTATGCAACTTAGGGGGTAACCTAGCGTTTGGCTGAGCAAATAAACTTTATGCGCTGTATCCTGTGAATCCCCGCCTCCATTATAAAAAAAATAACCAATATCATGCGCTTTAAAAACCTCCAATAAGCGTTCATATTCCGCACGATTATTCTCTAAATTTTTTAATTTATAACGACAAGAGCCAAATGCTCCTCCGGGTGTATAACGTAATCCAGCAATCGCTTTGCTGCTTTCTTTGCTGGTATCAATTAAATCTTCAGTTAAAGCGCCTAAAATTCCATTACATCCCGCATAAACCTTTCCAATTTTATTTTTATAATGCCTAGCAGTTTCAATCACCCCACTGGCTGTTGCATTAATAACTGCCGTTACGCCGCCTGATTGAGCATAAAACACATTTTTCTTTGACATCCTGCGTATTCTCCAGGTAACTTAAAGTTAAATATACTCACAGCAATTGGATTTTTGGCAAGTGCCGCGCTCGTGCAGCAATCTATGTGGTATAACATATACATGAGGATTGCGAGTTGAGCGGCAACACAGACAAAAATTCAAGTGCAAAGAGTATAATATACTTGAAACATTCACACTTTTTCTAGACTCACATCATGCGACTTCATATTTTAGGCATCTGCGGTACATTCATGGCAGGCATCGCTTTAATAGCCAAGCAAAAAAATTTGGACGTAACCGGCTCTGATGCGAATATCTATCCTCCGATGAGTATTCATTTGGCGGAACATAAAATTACAGTTTTTGAAGGCTATAATGAAAAAAATCTGTTACCTCACCCTAATTTAGTCATCATGGGAAATGCCATGACCCGTGGAAACCCGTGTGTGGAATATGTTTTAAATCAAAATATCCCTTATATTTCTGGTCCGCAATGGCTAGCGGAAAATGTTTTACACAAATATCATGTTTTAGCTGTTTCGGGTACACATGGGAAAACCACGGTATCGAGTTTATTAAGTTGGATATTAGAATATGCTGGCTTAAATCCTGGATTTTTAATTGGTGGTATCTCTAAAAATTTTGATAGTTCTGCTCGTTTAGGAAAAGAAGATTTTTTTGTCATTGAAGCAGATGAATATGATACGGCATTTTTTGACAAACGCTCGAAATTTATCCATTACCATCCCCAAACTTTGATTTTAAATAATCTTGAATTTGATCATGCTGATATTTTTCCAAACTTGAATGCGATTAAAATTCAATTTTCTTATTTACTGCGTACAGTACCCAGTCAGGGATTAATTATCTATCCAAAAAGTGATAAAAATTTACAAAGTGTAATCTCATGGGGATGTTGGACCCCTATTGAATACACAGGAAATGAAGAAAATAAGGATGTAATTTGGCACACTACCTTGTTAAAAGCGGATGCTAGTCAATTTACTATTCATTATAAAAACATAATCCAAGGCGAAGTAAATTGGTCACTAATAGGTGATCATAATGCAGCAAATGCTATTATTGCAGTAGCTGCTGCACATCATGTCGGTGTTAATCCAAAAAAAGCGATTGCTGCATTGAATCAATTTCAAGGTATCAAACGCCGCTTAGAAATCTATAAAAAAATCAATGGCATCACTCTTTACGACGATTTTGCCCATCATCCTACTGCCATTGCTGCAACCCTTGCTGGTTTACGAAAAAAAATTGGAAATAAGCGCATCTTAGTTATTTTAGAATCCGGAACACACACAATGCGTTCGGGAATACATCAACAAACTTTAGGCCCCTCTTTACAAGAGGCAGATAAGGTATGGTTAATGCGACCAAAACAAGATTGGGGTATTGATAATGTATTGCAAACGACATCCATTCCTATTTTTATTTGTGATTCAGTCGCTGATATCATTAAAAAAGTAGCTAAAGAAGCGCATACTGCTGATCATATTGTGATTATGAGTAACACTTCTTTTGATAACCTACATGAAAAGTTAGCTCAGACTTTAGACGCATGAATAATACTGCAGATCATTATCTCAAATTAGCTTTATCATTAGCAGAGATACGCCGCGGTTTTTGTGCGCCAAATCCTTGTGTGGGCGCTATATTAATTAAAAACACACAGGTTATTGCTACGGGATATCACCAGAAAAGTGGCTCTGCTCATGCTGAAGTGGATGCCATCAATAAAGCTGACCCTTCTCTCGCCCAAGGTGCCACATTGTATGTCACTTTACAACCTTGTTGTCATACCGCCAAAAAAACTCCTCCTTGCACTGAGATGATTATAAAAAGCGGTATAGTGAAAGTCATTTATGGTTTTCGAGATCCTAACCCTGCTGTAAACAACCAGACTGACAAAATATTACAACATGCGGGAATTGAATGTATTCAGCATTCTGTCACTGCTATCGATAATTTTTATGCAAGCTATGAGTACTGGTGGAAATATAAAAGACCATTTACTACCGCAAAATTAGCCATGAGCTTAGATGGGAAAATTGCCGGTAAAAATGGAAAGCGTATTCAATTAACAGGCGATGCAGCGCAAGAGTTTACACATCAACGACGTAAACAAGCTGACGCCATTTTAACAACGGCAAAAACAATTTGCTTAGACAACCCCTTGTTAAATACCCGTTTAGAAGATGGAGACTATAAAAAACCGCTTTATATTTTAGATACCCATCTGAGCATACCGATTTCAGCAAAAATTTTTAGTTCTGCAGAACCCATTACTATTTTCCATGACGTTAATTTAAGCAAACAATATCAGCAAAGACTACAACAACATGACATACGTTTAATTCCTATAAAAAGTGATAAAAATGGCCTAGATTTACTTGAGATACTGAAGCGAATTGGCAAAGATGGAAAAATAGACCTTTGGATAGAAGCTGGGGGCAAAATTTTTCAATCTTTCGTCCAAAATAACTTATTGCACCGTGCTTTTATTTACGTGGCACCCCTATGGTTGGGAGAAAATGCCCAAATAGCTTTTACTTTATCCCATCCTTTAAAAGCAGCCATATCGATTAATTCGATTATTTTAGGTAAAGATACTTGTTTTGAGTTTAAATGGGAGGAAAAATAAGCGTATACTACTGTTTCAATTAAGCAATATAACAAAATAGATACAAATGATAAAAGCCTCTACATTCCCAAATATCGACCGTGCTTTAAAAGACCTGCGTCTAGGTAAAATGATTGTTTTATTTGATCATGAGAACCGAGAAAATGAAGGTGACTTAGTCCTTGCTGCTGAAAAAGTGACGCCTGAAGCCATTAATTTTATGGCTCAATATGCACGTGGTTTAATCTGCTTAGCCTTAGTTGAACAAGATATTAAGCGTTTGGAAATCCCTATGATGGTAGAACACTCTACCAACCCTTTTAATACGGCCTTTACTGTGTCTATCGAGGCTGCAAAAGGAGTCACGACTGGCATCTCTGCCGCAGACCGAGCTCATACCATTCAAGTCGCTATCAACCCTGACAGTGAACCAAAAGACATCGTCATGCCAGGACATATTTTCCCTTTACGTGCTCGAAAAGGTGGTGTTTTAGAGCGTATGGGACAGACGGAAGGAAGCACTGACTTAACCCGTTTAGCTGGATTAAAGTCTGCAGCAGTTATCTGTGAAATTATGAATCCTGATGGCAGTATGGCGCGACTCCCTGACTTAGAGAGATTCGCCAAGCAACATCAACTCAGCTTATTATCAGTACGAGAGTTAATCCAATACCGTTTACAAACTGAATCTCTAGTCAAAGAAATCGCTTCTATTCGCTTACCCACCGAAGATTATGGTGATTTGACTATCAAATTGTTTGAAAGTTGTATGGACAAGCATCACCATTTAGCGATTATTAAAGAAAAGTCGGTAGCAGCCTATCACCCCACTTTAGTACGTATCCATTCAGAATGTTTTACCGGCGATCTCTTTGGCTCTACCCGCTGTGATTGTGGTTGGCAATTACATGAATCTTTAGCTCAAATTAGTCAACAAGGCGGTATTTTACTGTACTTACGTCAAGAGGGCCGAGGTATTGGTTTATTGAATAAACTTAAAGCGTATGCTTTACAAGATCAAGGCCTTGATACCGTCGAAGCAAACCAAGAATTAGGTTTTGGCAGTGATGATCGGAATTATTGGATAGGCGCGCAAATGCTGCAAAACTTGAAAATATTACAGATAAAATTATTAACCAATAATCCCCAAAAAATCATTGACTTAGAACAATATGGAATTGAAGTCGTTGAACGCATTCCATTAATTGCCACACCTAACTCAACGAATCATGCCTATTTAAAAACTAAGCAAACCAAGCTCGGACATCTACTCAATTTATAAAAAGGAGCTACCTATGCAAAAAATAAAAGAAATCATTGCTAAACCTTTATATTTCAATCAACCAATTGATGAGTTTAATATTACTATTGTAGTCAGTCGCTTCAATCAAAGTATCACTGAAGAATTACTGAATGGTGCCTTACAACGATTAAAAGAATTAAATTTTCCTGAACCATGCATCACTATTGTCAGAGTTCCTGGGGCAGTAGAAATCGGTCTTGCAGCTCAGCAAATAGCTATTTCTGATGAAAATTGTTTAGCTATTATTTGTTTGGGCGCGGTTATCCGGGGTGAAACCGATCATTATGACTATGTTTGTCAGCAAGTAAGTTATGCTTGCCAAAAAATTGCTTTACAAGAATCTATACCGATTATTTTTGGCGTGCTAACCACTGACAGCGAAGAACAAGCACTAGCACGTATAGATGGAACCCGATGTCACAAAGGCCGTGCTGCAGTAGATTCAGCAATGGAAATGATCTCGGTTTTAGAACAAATCGAGGTAGACTAAATAGGACTCTTCGCACTTAAATTTTTGCCTATGTTTTACGCAACTATTTATAGCTACTGTTACCTAATCAATTAGAGGAAATATATTTTTCACGTCGAATAATATCCGTAGGAAAAGCATAACTTTTAACTAAAAGTGTAAAAACCTCATCTACCATGTTGGGGTTACCGCACAAATACACAATATCTTGTTTAGCATTCGGTTTTATTTCACTAAAGGCATTCAACACATAGCCGGTATGCTCGTAACTCAAAGCCTCTTTTAATTTAACCCGACTATAATAAGCATGAAATTCAAACCAAGCATTTTTTTCTGAAAATGCAATAAATTCATTGCGATATAATAAATCTTCCGGTCTACGCACACCAAATAACAAAATGACCTTAAAGCAGGGACGTAATTTAAAGCGGTGTTCTAATTCTGCTAACATCGTCCGATAGGGTGTAACGCCAGTACCCGTTGCTACCAACACATAACGCTCCGGCATCTCCTCTCGCAAAATGAGTCGGCCAAAAGGACCAGTCGCCGTGACTCTATCTCCGGGTTTTAATGTAAATAACAGCTCACTCGCAATACCTGCAGGGACATAAGAGGCGGCAAATTCAATTTTATTAGTCGCCTGATGGGTTTTATTAGCGATACTATAACTACGGCGCAGTGTTTTTTCTGCGGTAGGAATATGCAAGGTAATAAATTGTCCTGGAATAAACTCAAAGCTCTCGCCCTCTTCATAGCGAAAAATGAAATGCTTGACGTCTGGAGCAATCTGCTCACTGGCCTCGAGGGTTAAATGAAATTCTTTTCGTGACATAGTCCGCGTAGTCTAATCAGCTAGGTAGGTTTCGTCAAAATATTTTATGCTAAAACGAGCTTTGATATCTGCCAAAAAGCAAATTTACTCGCTAAACGTATTATGGATACAGTAAAGAAGGTCCGGAATCTAAAGAACCAGGAGATTCTTCAAATTCATCCGAATTTAGCTTAGGCTTAACACCGATTGATGAGTCATCCTTAAATTGTATCTGATTCTTTATTAAATAATTAGCTTTAATATATTCAGTAATTTTTACTGCTAATAGTTCATGTAACCTTCTCGCTGGATGTAAGTCATCCCAAAAGATAGTATTTCTATTTAAGTAGTCTTTTTTAATAGCTCCTAATACTGAATTATTAATAGAAGTAAGTATAATTTCTTTATTAAATGATTTTTTATAGTGATCCACAACAGACTTAATAATATTAATAATCCAAAAATTGTGTATATCGTCCTTGTAAGCCAAGGTTATTATTTTACTTTCAGAAGGAAATTTTTTAATTTTTTCATTTAATTGATCTAAAGTCTCCTTTGAAAGATCAAATTTTTGTAACACAGGTTTAGAGTCATTTTTAATTAATTGGCCATCTTTTATGATATAACTAAAAAATCGATTGTCGGCCTTTTTGATAATAACTGCATTTCCAGCAGTGATATTTCCTAATGACAATAAGTCGCTTTCTTGACCTTCACTTTCTGGTAAATAGTAAACAGCGCAGCCAGCGGTAAAACCATGAGCTTCCGGATTTTTCAAAATTTCATCCAGAATAGCTTCAATACCTATCATTTTTATATCGATATTTAATTTGGCTTGTTTCGTTATTTTATTAACAAATTCATCTAATTTACTTTCATCTACTTGGCTCCTATTAACTTCTCCCTCCTTAGAAAAAATTGCTAATTCTTCTTTAGTCAGAGTAATATTCGCTTTTTTAAATTTCTCATCGGATTTATTAATTATAAATTCCCCATTATTTTTAAAATAAATGGTTCTTTCTTTATTTTCGCCAACAATCACAATAGCTTTTTCTATATTTTTTATAGTTTCAGAGTCTAAACAATTTTTATCTTTAAATTGATAAACAGTACAACAATCAAAATTAACATATTGCCACTGATTAGCAAGTTCTTGTAATGTCTGATTATATAACCGGCAAGCTAATTTCATTTTTGATTTTTCTTTTGCTGACTTGTGTGCAAAACGAGGTGTTTCACTAATATCCGGCAAACCAATAAGTAACAAATGCTTTAAATAGTTAGAACCTGTTTTCTCATTTCTATTGGTTAAGATTGCGATAGTATTAATAATTCCCTGAACTGCCCTTTCCACTCCTTCTGCATCATAGTACCCAAGCGTCACCAGATCATTAGCCCCTGCAAAAATAACTCCCAGCATACTAGAATTAATTATATTTATGCTTTTCTCAGCTTGTTTCTGAATGTTTCCAAGAAAAAAACTTAAGATAAAACCTTTAAAATATTTAAAAAAACTGGTTATATTTCTGTAGTCATACGTAGTTGCTCCTCCTTCTGCTACATTTTTAAAATAGGTAGCTTTTTCTTGGGCAGACCAAGTTGCTTTTTCTTTTAAAATATTATTAAAAATGTTTCCAAATAGGTAAGCCCAAGTATGACCATTGGTGAAATTATTGTAATCTGAGTGATACAAAAACCATTTAAAAGGAAAACATCCGCATATAGTTTCATTATATTTTTTCTCTTCATCCGATAAACTATCTCCCAGAGCAATAGCCCCAGTTATTACAAATTTATCTATCGATGGTGTATTTAACATACTGATTCTTATTATTTTTAAAACGGGATAAATTTCTGATAAGAAAGTATAATGAAAAGAGATTAAAGATTTATTAAATAATGAAAATTAATAGGCTAATTATTCATAAAATAACTTTTAGCGCGAGTCACATCTTTAGTAATTTGATGTTTAAGTGCTGTTAAATTATCGAATTTTTTTTCATCGCGTATTTTTTTTAAAAATTCTACTTCAATAAACCGGCCGTAGATATTTTGATCAAAATCAAATAAATAAACTTCTAATAAATTTTTCAAACCATTTACGGTTGGACGTTTACCTATATTAGCAACTCCGGCTAGTGGGGTTGATGCTAAACCATATACGTTGACAATAAACACACCTTGTAAAGGTAGGATCTGGCGATGCAATCCAATATTTGCCGTAGGAAAATCGATTAACCGTCCGCGTTGATCGCCATAGATAACACGGCCACTGAGTTTAAAGGGACGGCCTAATAGCAATGACGCTAATTTAAAATCAGCTTGCTTTACAGCCCTTCTTACGCGTGAACTACCTATGCGCTCATTTTCAAATAATACCGTTGGCGTAGAAAAAACTTTGAATCCATACTCCTGCCCTAATTTCTGCAGAAAAGAAAAATCTCCCTGACGTCCTCTGCCAAAACGAAAATCATCACCGATGATTAAGCCTTTTACACCCAATTTATCCACCAAAATTTTTTTAACAAACTCTTCTGCGCTGCATTCCGCTAAACGTTTATTAAAACGTAAACAAAGGACGCGATCGATAGTTAAAAATTGTAAAAATTTAATTTTTTCCCTTAACCGCATTAAGCGTGCGGGTGCTTGATCTCGATAAAAAAATTCTTGCGGGTGAGGTTCAAACAGTATCACGCAAGTAGGTAGATCTAGCTGCTTACCTAATTTAATTAAAGCTTGAATAACCTTCTGATGCCCTTGATGTAATCCATCAAAATTACCAATAGTCGCGACACAAGTTTTATGTCTAGGTTTTATGTTATGGCTATTGCAAATGAACTCTATCATGACTGGGCTTTTAAATCATGGTAACGCAAACCACCAAGCCATAGCATGGTAATATAAATAATAACAGACGTAATACCCAGCAAGAAAATATGTGAAAAACGTTGTTGCCAGCCCCAATTTATCCAAACAGGAATAGCGGCTGCCGCCCAGTACAAAAATAAACCCAGTGCGCTATTAGCAAATAATAATCGCAATACAAACTTTAACCAACCCGGTTGCCATTGAAAAACTTGACGGGCTTGTAAACCCCATAGTAACAAACCTGCATTTAACCAAGCCGACAACGAACTTGCCAATGCTAAACCAGCATGCTTTAGTGGAAAGATCAATAAAGCATTAAAAATCATATTTGCAATTAACGCAATAATACCTATCCTCACTGGCGTTCTTATGTTTTGTTGCGCATAAAAAGCTGCTGCTAATATCTTAATCAGCATGAAAGCTTGCAAGCCTACGGAATAAGCAATCACACTACGCTGGGTCATAAAGACATCATGAATAGTAAATTTTCCATAATGAAAAAGTGTAACAATAAGCGGCCCTGATAAGATCAGCATGGTTAACGAAGCAGGAACACCGATCAACAAATTACAACGTAAACCCCAGTTTAAGGTACTGGCAAACAATTCAGGAGATTTTGCTGCATGCTGACGAGAAAGATGCGGCAAAATCACCGTCATTAACGCCACACCAAACACACCTAGAGGAAAATAAGCAAGTCTATCGGAGTAATAAAGCCAAGTCACACTACCTGCAACTAAAAAAGAAGCAAAAATTGTATTAAGTAATAAACTGATCTGCCCTATAGAGGAACCAAATAAAGCTGGCAACATAAGCTTTAATACTTTTTGTACACCCGGATCCCGCCATTTAAAACGCGGCTTTTTTAATAATTTTAGTCGATGGAGAAAAGGTAATTGAAAACCTAATTGTAGAAATCCTGCTAATAGCACACCCCATGCTTGAGCTTCAACAGGTACTTTAAAAAAACGCGTCACGCTAAACGCAGTCATGATTAAGGAGATATTTAATAATGCCGGCGTAAAAGCAGGCACCCAAAATTGCCCGTAACAATTTAAAGTCGCGCCGACTAAAGCCGTTAAAGAGATCAACATCAAATAGGGAAAGGTTATCCTTAACATATCTATCGCTAATTGAAAGCGATAAGGATCTAAGCCTGGCGCAAATAAACTAACCAAACCTTTACTTCCTAGAACACCTAGAATACAAATTCCTAATAAAATTACTCCTAATGTCCCTACAATATACGTAATAAATTTTTGCACTTCTTCTTGTGAACGAGTTTGCTTATATTCAGATAAAGTGGGAATAAAAGCCGTTGAGAAAGATCCTTCCGCAAATAATCCGCGCATGAAATTAGGAATTTTAAAAGCAATGTAAAAAGCATCAACGGCTGCCGTTGCGCCAAAAATTCTAGCCGCCACCATATCGCGAACAAATCCTAAAATTCGCGAAATCAATGTCATGGAAGCAACAACGGAAGTTGACTTAAAAAGTGCCTTACTCATCGGTTTTCTAACCACATTTCAACGATTAATTGCGCCGCAATACTATCAATAGATTTTTTTTTCAAGGCCTTATATCCACCCACAGCAAAAAGTCGTGAACGCGCTTCTACGGTAGTCAGTCTTTCATCAATAGGGAACACCGGTATTTGAAAACGATTTTTTAGCTCCATTAAAAAATCTCGTGCTAAATGTGTTATCGGTTGTTCTGTTCCGTCCATATTTAAAGGAATACCTACTACTAACACATCAGGAGACCAAACCTGCAATAACTGAGCAATTTCTTTCCAAGGTAGATTCCCTTTTTTAACACTTAAACTTGTCAAAGGTTGTGCTAAAGATGGCAAGGTTTGCCCTACCGCCACACCAATATATTTAGATCCAAAATCAAATCCTATAACTGTCTTAATCTCAGGCATGACCACCCATATAAGCTAGTTTAGTCACATCAACACCTAAATAATTCATCGCTTTTAACCATCGTTGTTCGAAGGGAATATCAAACAATATATTAGGATTTGCCGGCAAAGTTAACCAAAAATTATTAACAATTTCTTGTTCCATTTGACCGGCTATCCAATTTGCATAACCTAATGAAAAAATAAACTTATCAGGCCCCTGCTGTTTAGCAATCGCGAGCAAAATATCCTTAGATGTCGTAACAGAAATTTCACTGCTCATTTTAAGGCTAGATTGCCACTCACCCACAGGTGCATGTATCACAAAACCACGTTCAGGATGAACAGGTCCTCCACATAGGATCGGAAAATCTTCTCCTGCAATATTCTTAGCTGGCTCCTCTGTCTTACTATTCGTGATGTCTTGTAATATTTCTGAAAGATTAACTCGCAAGGATTGTAAAGGTAGATTAATCACTATCCCCACTGCCCCCTTTTCAGTATGCTCGCATACATACACCACAGAACGATTGAAATAGGCATCTGTTAAAATAGGCATAGCCACTAAAAAATAATTTGTAAAATAATGTGTCGTCTCTATCATTAACCCTTTCTCGACTAAAATCTGCTCGCTAATCATAGCATCTGCTTTCGTGTCCAACCTAGTCTTTAAGTTAGAATGATAACCCTCCTTATTCCTAACGTTAAGATCTGAGAAATATTGTCCATCATGATACGATACTAAGCGTTATCGCGTTAAACAAAAATTTGCAATGAAAAAGAGAAGTTTATGAACATTAATTTTCGTGTAGGTTATGGCTATGATGTGCATGCCTTTAAAATAGGAGAACATATAATCTTAGGAGGCGTCAAAATCCCTTATCGACTGGGACTTAAAGCCCACTCAGATGGTGACGTTGTCATTCATGCCTTAGTGGATGCACTATTAGGAGCCAGCGCTTTAGGTGATATAGGTCACCATTTTCCTGACACTGATGAGCGCTGGAGAAATAAAGACAGTCGAATATTTCTACAAACTACCGTCCAGATGTTGAATGAAAAAAATTGGTCCATAAATAACGCAGATATTACGATCATCGCAGAAGCGCCCAAACTTAAAGATTATTTTGCAGCGATACGAGTTAATTTAGCACAAGACATGAAAATTGATCTGAATCAGATCAATGTAAAAGCAACTACTACAGAAAAACTAGGATTTATTGGGCGCCATGAAGGAATTGCAGCCACTGCAATCGCTCTTCTTCAGACTAGATAATTTTTAATGGTACCGAGAGTGGGACTCGAACCCACACGACGTCACCATCACCGGATTTTGAATCCGGCGCGTCTACCAATTCCGCCATCCCGGCAACAGCCGCCCAAGTATAACAAAGTATTTTTTTGAATCAATCTTTATTGTTAAAAGGCGCTCTAGCGAAAACTTTAACTTACCAATATTTAGTTATTTTCAATATTGGGGTAGAACTCTTTTATCTCATTTTTTAAAAAGAACTACCTACCATTACTTCCATATTAAACTATATATAACTCTGAAAATTTAATGGGCTTGCAATCAAAATCTCAATCACTTATTGTTTTCTAAACAAGGCTTTAATATCCCACAATTAAAATACGCAAAGTTTACAACTTGATCTTTTAAAAGAAGCTATCAACAATAAGGTCATAATGGAATAGGATCTTAAGAGGTAAAAATGTACAATAATGAAGCGATAATATCACAAGATGTGCCACACTCTTTAACCAGCAAAAAACAATTATTCCTCGCTTCAGTTATTTGCATACTTGCTGCCATGTTTTATATGTATGAATATACATTGCAAGTATCTCCCGCCGTTATGACCAATGAATTGATGCGTGATTTAGGTCTTAATGCAGCAAGTTTAGGAACCATGGCCGCTTTTTATTTTTATTCTTATACGCCCATGCAGTTACCCGCAGGTTTGCTCTTTGACCGCTTTGGTCCGCGCCGTTTAATTACCTTAGCTATTTTAGTATGTGCCTTAGGGGCCTTTTTATTTAGCATTACACCCGATGCGATCGCCGCTTCATTTGGCAGGTTCTTGATGGGCATAGGATCTTCCTTTTCATTTATAGGTGCTTTACTTCTTGTTTCACGCTGGTTTCCTCCTCAATATTTTGCTTTACTCACCGGCCTCGTGCAATTAATGAGTTCAGTCGGAGCAATAGCTGGTCAAGTTCCTTTAGTCACCGCTGTCAACCATTGGGGTTGGCGATTAACAATTATCTCTTTATCTATGGTCGGTTGTTTGCTCGCCTTACTAGTATGGATGGTGGTTCGAGATAGCCCCGAGACAGTTTCAAAAGGGTATAAATTTCAACCGCCTCCTAAAAAAAGTGAATTGAAAAGATTACAGCAAGTCTGTAGCAATAGACAAACTTGGTTAATTGCTTTGTATTCTTTTTCTATTTGGGCACCTATCACTGCATTTGCTGCCTTATGGGGCATCCCTTTTCTGGTAGCTAGTTACTCTCTTACTACGGAAGCTGCTTCTGAAGCGAGCGCAATGATTTGGCTAGGTATTGGTTTAGGTAGTCCCTTAACTGGTTGGTTCTCTGACAAAATTAATTCGCGATCCAAGCCACTTAGCTTTTCTGCTTTATTAGGGGTAATTAGTCTTACGACTATTATATATTGCCCGCCAGTACCATTACCTTGGCTATACTTTATTTTATTTGCTTTTGGTTTAGCTGCATCAGGACAATCCCTAGCCTTTGGAGTTGTCAAAGATAATAATACTTCTTGTGTAGTGGGTACCGCTATCGGCTTTAATAATATGGCCGTTGTTGCAGGAGGAGCTCTCTTTCAGCCCTTAATAGGAGTTTTGCTTTATATCAATTGGGGAGGCATCATGCATAATGGCACCCCCTTTTATGATATAGTAGATTACCAGAAGGCACTTTTGGTATTACCTTTATGCTATATCATTGCATTTTTTGTAAGCCATTTTTTGCTTCGAGAAACTCATTGCAAACCACAATATTCCAATGAAACAGCTAATGCAATTTAAGTTTTTTATTCGCATTACTACTTTAATCAAATCTTATGTCTGAAAATAATAATAACGATTTATCATCGCTTTCTTCAGTAAAGCAAAAACCGACTTTACTTGCCGCTATTATCTGTATTCTTGCCTCTTGTTTTTACATGTACGAATTCATATTGCAAGTTTCACCTGCGGTGATGACAAATCAATTAATTAATGACTTAGGACTTAATGCTATAACATTAGGAACAATGGCTGCGTTTTATTATTATTCTTATACTCCCATGCAGCTTCCGGCAGGGTTTTTATTTGATCGGTTTGGCCCTCGACGCTTATTAACTATAGCCGTTCTTACCTGCGCAATGGGTGCGTTCTTGTTTGGCTCAACCAGCAATGTGGCCACTGCTTCTGCGGGCCGATTTATGATGGGAACGGGTTCAGCTTTTGCATTTATAGGAACTTTAGTTCTGATTTCCCGCTGGTTTCCTTCTCGATACTTTGCTTTCTTAACAGGTTTAGTCGAATTAATGAGCTGTGTAGGAGCTATTGTAGGCGAAACACCATTAACCATTGCCGTAGGTCATTGGGGCTGGCGACAAACTATCACCATCTTAGGTATTATAGGTGTAGTTTTGGCCCTATTAATCTGGTTGATAGTACGAGATAGTCCCGAAGTTGTCTCAAAAGGACACAAGTTTCAACGTACTTCAAAAAAAAGCATACTCCAAAGCTTTCATCAAGTTGCTGCAAATAACCAAACATGGTTTATAGCGCTGTATTCATTTATGGTATGGGCACCTATTACTGCTTTTGCAGCGTTATGGGGTGTACCCTTTCTCGTTGTCGCCTATGGTATCAGCACTAAAGCAGCCTCTACTGCTTGTACTATGGTTTGGTTAGCGATAGGTATAGGCTGTCCACTATTAGGTTGGTGGTCTGATAAGGTCAACTTACGTGGCATGCCTTTAAAGTTTGCTGCTTGTTTAGGTATAGTTGGATTAATTCCGGTTATTTATATCCCACATCTGCCCTTATTTTGGCTTTATATTTGTTTATTTTTATTTGGTCTTGCCTCTTCAGGACAATCACTTGCATTCGGAGTTGTGAAAGATAATAATCACTCCAGTGTTGCAGGAACAGCTATGGGTATTAATAATATGGCTACTGTGGCCGGTGGAGCCTTATTTCAACCGGTGATTGGTATATTTTTACATTTTAACTGGAATGGAACGTATCATAATGGCAGCCCTTTTTATAGCGTTGAAGATTACCGAAAAGCCTTTATCATCTTACCTTTTTGCTACCTGATAGCCTTTTTAATTGGGAAATTCCTAATACGAGAAACCCACTGCCAGCAACAACCCGATGTCCAAGAGTAAAAGTAGTCACCGCTGGTTAAAGCAGCATTTTAATGATCCGTACGTAAAACGCGCTCAAAAAGAAGGCTTACGCTCACGTTCCGCTTATAAGTTATTAGAGATTCAAGAGAAAACCAAGCTGATTAAGTCTGGTATGAATATTGTAGATCTCGGGGCTTCGCCCGGGGGATGGTCTCAACTAGCCTCTGGAATTGTAGGTACAACAGGAAAAGTTTATGCCTTAGATATTTTGCCGATGGAAACATTAAGCCATGTAGAATTTCTCCAAGGAGACTTTCGAGAAGAATCCATTATGCAACAATTCTTGCAACGTGTACAATCTAAACCCATAGATCTTGTAATTTCTGATATGGCCCCCAACTTTAGTGGGATGCGGAGTGTTGACCAACCCAGCTCCATGTTATTAGCTGAATTAGCCTTAGATTTTGCTCAGAAAGTATTAAAGCCAAAAGGTTGTCTTATAGTAAAAACTTTTCAAGGTGAAGGGTTTGAAGCTTTCCTCAAAGGCTTAAGAAGCTTATTTGCAAAAGTAACTATTCGAAAACCTTCCGCTTCCAGAGGAAGCTCTGCAGAGGTTTATTTAGTGGCCGTAGGCTATCATAAGGGAAAGTAAATTTTTGTATTTATTTTTAATTTATTCTCCCGTTTAAGCCTAGAACACTAAAAAAAGAGCTTAAAATAATCGAAACCCACAAAAATTAGTATATAATGCCCTCTTTGTGAGAATTGCGAGGTAGTCTAGCTTGAACGACATGCTGAAAAATCTATTTTTATGGCTAATTATTGCTGTCATACTTATCTCCGTATTTAATAATCTCGAACCTCGTAATAACGGCGGAGAACGCTTAACCTATTCTGAGTTTTTGAAAGACGTTCAGCAAGGTAATGTGCAATCTGTAACAATAAGCAACCAAGTTATAAAAGGTCAGTTACATAGTGATAAATCTTTCACCAGTTACATGCCTATTCCTGATCAGTATTTACTCCCTGAATTATTAAAAAAGAATGTCAATGTAAAAGGCGAACCACCGCAACAAGAAAGTTTCTTGATGCGGATTTTCATTAATTGGTTTCCTATGTTATTGCTCATTGGAGTATGGATATTTTTCATGCGACAAATGGGCGGTGCTGGAGGAAAAGGTGCTTTATCATTTGGTCGTAGCCGTGCTCGCTTATTAGGTGAAGATCAAGTTAAGGTTACTTTTGCCGATGTGGCTGGTGCTGAAGAAGCTAAAGAAGAAGTCAATGAATTAGTTGATTTTTTAAAGGATCCGGCTAAATTTCAAAAGTTAGGTGGAAAAATTCCACGCGGCGTTTTATTAATGGGACCTCCCGGAACTGGTAAGACGCTTTTAGCTCGTGCTGTCGCAGGTGAAGCAAAAGTTCCTTTCTTTACTATTTCTGGTTCTGATTTTGTTGAAATGTTTGTAGGCGTAGGCGCGTCTCGCGTAAGGGATATGTTTGAGCAAGCTAAAAAGCAAGCCCCCTGTATTATTTTTATCGACGAAATCGATGCCGTTGGGCGTCATCGTGGCGCTGGTTTAGGTGGCGGACATGACGAACGTGAACAAACATTGAATCAATTATTAGTTGAAATGGACGGCTTTGAAGGTAATGAAGGCGTTATCGTTATGGCGGCCACTAATCGGCCCGATGTTTTAGACCCTGCCTTATTGCGCCCCGGTCGTTTTGACCGACAAGTGATTGTTGGGCTGCCTGATATCCGTGGTAGAGAACAAATTCTAAAAGTTCATCTTAGGAAGGTTCCTTATGGAAAAGATGTTAAGCCAGGCATTATTGCTAGAGGCACGCCTGGTTTCTCTGGCGCAGATTTGGCTAACCTAGTTAATGAAGCCGCTTTATTTGCAGCACGCGAAAATAAATCTACCGTTGATATGATTGATCTAGAAAAAGCCAAAGATAAAGTCATGATGGGTAGTGAAAGACGCTCCATGGTAATGAATGAAAAAGAAAAAAAATTAACGGCTTACCATGAAGCCGGACATGCCATTGTGGGACGTTTAGTCCCAGACCATGATCCTGTTTATAAAGTGACTATTATTCCGCGTGGTAAAGCCTTAGGCGTCACTATGTTCTTACCAGAAGAAGATCGTTATAGCTATACCAAACAGCGTTTAGAGAGCCAGATAGCCAGTTTATTTGGTGGGCGTATTGCCGAGTACCTGATTTTTGGGCCCGAACAAATCACTACAGGTGCATCAAACGATATACAACGAGCCACTGAAATTGCTCGGAACATGATAACTAAATGGGGTTTATCCGAACGCCTTGGTCCTTTAACCTATAATCAAGAAAATGAAGAAGTATTTTTGGGTCACCAAATAACTAAAAATAATAAATTTTCTGATGACACTGCTCAATTAATAGATGAAGAAAGCCGTAATATTATTGATCGTAATTACAAGCTTGCTGAAACATTATTAAAAGACAACATTGAAAAATTACATCTCATGGCAGAAGCTCTAATAAAATATGAAACGATTGATTCCAGCCAAATAAATGACATTATGGAAGGCAAACTTCCTAGAGAACCCAAGGGATGGAGTAACGGAAGCAAAAAAGATACTCACCCTTCTGAAAAAAAATCACCTTCGAAAAAAGACTCAACAGTAACTAGCAACGATCCAGCTGCAGATAGCCTGTAATTGATCGAAATAATTTTTTGGATTCACCATGACAAAAGCCCACAAATATTTTGGGACAGATGGGATTCGCGGCAAGGTAGGTACAAAACCTATTACTCCAGAATTTATTTTAAAATTAGGTTGGGCTGTAGGGAAAGTTTTAGCGAATGGTCGAAACAAAGTTTTAATTGGTAAGGACACTCGTATTTCTGGTTATATGCTTGAATCTGCCTTGGAAGCGGGTTTATCTGCTGCTGGAGTCGATGTCCACCTTTTAGGTCCTATCCCAACACCTGCTATTGCTTTTTTAACCTCGGACTTAGGCGCACAAGCAGGAATTGTAATTAGCGCATCGCACAATCCTTACTATGATAATGGAATTAAATTTTTTTCGCATGAGGGAACTAAATTAGCTGATAGCATTGAATTGCAAATCGAAGCCCATCTTGCCCAACCTATTTATACTGTTGATTCTGCTAAATTAGGAAAAGCAATTCGAGTAGAAGATGCAAAAGTTCGTTACGTTAATTTTTGTAAATCAACCATTCCACATTCTTTTCAATTAAACGGCCTAAAAATCGTTATCGATTGCGCAAATGGTGCTACTTACCATATTGCCCCATCATTATTTTCTGAATTAGGTGCAGACTTAACTGTGCTAGGTGCAAAACCAAATGGTTTAAATATCAACAAAGACTGTGGGTCTACTCATTTAGAACATTTGCAAAAAACTGTTTTATCGCAAAAAGCAGATTTAGGCATTGCATTCGATGGTGATGGTGACCGAGTATTAATGGTAGATCATTTAGGTGAGATTGTTGACGGAGATGAATTACTATTTCTATTAGCCCAACATGGTTTTAAAAAAGGTTACATTAAAGGTGGCATTGTTGGCACTGCTATGAGTAACCTCGGCTTAGAATTAGCTATAAAAGAATTAGGTCTCAATTTTATTCGCACCTCCGTGGGAGACCGATATGTTAATGATGCGTTACAAACCAAAAAATGGCAGTTAGGTGGAGAATCTTCTGGGCACATTATTTCTCGTCGATTAACTAAAACTGGAGATGGAATTATTATTGCCCTACAAGTATTAGAGGCTGTCCAATCATCGGGCCTATCGTTACATATTGCCAAAAAAGGAATGAAAAAAATTCCTCAAATATTAATCAACATTCCGACTGAAAATCCTTTATCGACCATGAGCGCACCTAACATAAAAAAAGCAGTACAAGAAGCAGAGCTTCTATTAAAAAATCGAGGACGTGTATTATTACGACCCTCGGGAACAGAGTCTGTAGTTCGTGTCATGGTTGAAGGTAACAAATTATCGGAAGTACAATCTATTGCAAATAAATTAGCTGAAACTGTTAAAATTTCAGTAAAATAAATCTTCTTTTATTCGACAGTGACTGATTTTGCTAAATTTCGCGGTTGATCTACATTAGTGCCTTTTAAAATCGCTACATGATAAGCTAAAAGTTGTAGTGGAATTGCAAAAATTAGCGGACTAATCACATCGTCTGCTTTGGGAAGTAGAATACTCTTGCTATCATCATGACTATCTAACTCTTCTTGTACAAACAAAATAAGTTGACCATTCCGGGCACGCACTTCTTGGATATTTGACTTAAGTTTTTCTAGCAACTCATTGGATGGGACTAAAACAACTACTGGCATATTACTATCGACTAAAGCAAGCGGTCCATGCTTTAACTCCCCAGCCGGATAAGCTTCGGCTTGGATGTAAGAAATTTCTTTAAGTTTGAGAGCCCCTTCTAGCGCTACTGGAAAATGAATTCCTCGAGCAATAAATAAGGCATGTTCTTTATCGACAAATAATTTAGCTAATTTTTTTATCGCAGGATCTAATTTTAATGTTTGTTCTATAAGCTTAGGTAAGCTTCTTAATGCAGACAAGCAGATCGTTTCTTGTTTTTCATCCCAACCATGGGCTAGACCTAAAAAAGAGGTTAATAATAATAAAACGGTTAATTGAGTGGTAAATGCTTTAGTCGATGCCACACCAATTTCAGGACCGGCTCGAGTTAATAATACAAAATCAGATTCTCGTACCATAGTACTTCCAGGAACATTACAAATTGTTAATGTAGCTACATAGTTTTCAGTTTTAGCTTGCCTTAATGCTTCTAATGTATCTGCTGTTTCTCCTGATTGAGATAAGGCAATAAATAATGTCTCTGGCTGAATAATATGCGGTCGATATCGAAACTCACTGGCAACATCTACCTGACAAGAAATATCTACCCATCGTTCTAACCACTGCGCCGCAATCAAGCCTGCATGGTAACTAGTACCACAAGCAACTATTTGTACGTGTTTAATTTGAGCAAAACGCTGTATAGAATTAGGTCCGAAAACTTCATCCCAGACTTCTGATGGGTTCACAAGACGACCTTCAAGTGCAGCATTAACTGCATTGGGCTGCTCAAAAATCTCCTTTTCCATAAAATGACGGTATTTCCCTTTACTCACCACTTCTGTTGGTAAATCAATTAAATGCTTAGGATGATGAACTTTCTTCCCGTTATTATCATAGATACTAACTGTTTCAGCGGTGACCTGAGCAATATCACCTTCTTGTAAATAAATAAATTGTTGCGTAACCGATAATAATGCTAAATGATCTGATGCAATAAAATTTTCACCATATCCAAGCCCCACCATTAAAGGGCTCCCTTTACGAACAGCTATTAAAGATTTAGGATCATCTTGATAAAGGAAAACTATGGCGTAAGTACCTTCTAAACGTGCTACTGTTTTCTGAACAGCAAGCAAGAAATTATTATTTTTTTTCAGCGCTTGATTTAATAAATGCGCAATAACTTCGGTATCCGTTTCAGATTCAAAGGAATAACCTACTTTTATCAATTCTTGTCTTAAAGGCAAATAATTTTCAATAATGCCATTGTGAACTAAGGCAATATTGTCTGATATATGTGGATGCGCATTAGATTCACTCGGTTTCCCATGAGTCGCCCAACGCGTGTGTGCAACGCCAATGGTAGCTGATAAGGCTTCAGGCATTATTGTTTTCTCTAAAGCTTCAACTTTACCTACAGTACGTCGGCATATTAAATGATGCTTTGAATCCAAAATGGCGATTCCAGCCGAATCATATCCACGATATTCTAGTCTTTTCAAACCTTCCATAAGAATAGGGACTACATTACGTTGTGCTATTCCCGCTACTATTCCACACATACTTATATACCTTTATATACTCTTCGCACTTGAATTTTTGTCTGTGTTGCCGCCCAACTCGCAATCCTCATGGTTAAATACACTCCAGTTGCTCCATTTTCACGGTGCCTTGCGAAAAATCCAATTGTTATGAGTATAACTGTTTAAGTCTAGGCATTGTTAATCAAATGCGAAATTTAAATTGTTTGATTCATCATGATGATGAAAAAAGTTTATTATGGATTAATTAGTCTTTTCTATCCCTCTTTCAATTAGGTTAACAAGGATTGTATATGATGAATATCAGTATATTACTAAAAAAATTAAATAAAGGTATCACTCATGGCTTCTTTCCTTATCATTGCATTATTTGTAACGATAAGGCGAATAGGGAACTTGATTTATGTATGGAATGCGAGACATTTTTACCTTGGTTAAAAAATGCCTGTACTTCTTGTGCGATCCCTTTAGCTTTTCAAGGACAATCTGTTTGCGGCGCTTGTCTAAAAACTCCCTTACCTTTTCATAAGTTATGTGTTTTTTTTTCTTATACAGAAATAATTAAAAAATGGGTTATTGGCCTTAAGTTCCAGCAACAATTAGTTTATGCAAAAATTTTTGGCACTCTATTAGCTGAAAAAATCAGTTCACGGTACCAAAGTGAGCAGCTGCCAGATAGAATTATTCCCGTCCCTTTACATAAAAAAAGGCTAAATGAACGCGGTTTTAATCAAGCGATAGAATTAGCCCGACCTATTTCTAAAAAATTAAATATACCTATTGAGTATAAAAAATGCCAAAGAGTAATAAATACGGCCTCTCAAAGTAAGTTACCTTCAAATCAACGTTCAAATAACGTGAAAAATGCTTTTTTTGCGCATCAGGATCTTGCTCAGCAGCATATAGCGCTACTCGATGATGTAATGACCACTGGCCATACGTTCATCGAGATAAGTCGCGCTTTATACGATGTGGGTGTAAAAAGAATAGATGTATGGTGTTGTGCCCGCACTTACTTAGACGGGAATTAAACCTACTTTTCTATTATATACTAAGGTACTAAATCTCTTAATACTGCTCTTCACGTTGCTCACGGCCACGATGATAACCACCACCATTGCCACCGCCAGAACCGCCCATGCCACCACGCCCGCCGCCGCCGGTACGACGACCACCACCAGCACCGCCAGTACGACGTCCGCCGCCTGTACCACCTGCATTAGAATCTGGTGGATTAGCCTCAGAAACTGTAATGGTACGTCTTTCGTGGATACTACCATGAAGCGCTTCAATCGCTTCTTTCGCTTCTTCAGGTGTAGACATTTCAACAAAACCAAAGCCCTTGCTACGGCCACTATGGAAGTCTCGGATAACTTTAACGAAGTTTACTGTCCCAAAAGGGGTAAAAAGCTCTCTTAGTCCATCGTCATCGACGCTATAGCTTAAACCACCCACATACAATCTTTTATTCACGCAAAACCTCCAAAAGGCTAAAAAAAGCCATTTCCAGAATATTAATCGCTTTCACGCTTCCTATCCGGCGATGGCAGAGATAAACTAAACGCAATCATAGTAACACAGGACAATCCTCTAGGGTATATGGGGCCGTAAAGTTGCTTAAAACTTCTCTATTCTAAAAAGCTACGTAACATCCAGGCATTTTTTTCATGAACTTCCATACGGTCAGAAAGTAAATCCACAGACACTTGATCATCCGCCTCTTCGGTTTCTGGTAATAATTCACGCGCTAAACGAATCATAACTTCCTGATCATGGACTAGCTGGCTAATCATATCTTTAGCTTTTACCGTGCGTGTCCCAACAGCTTCCTTAATTTTGCTTAATTTTGCAAAATCGGCATAACTAGCAGGCACAGGAAACCCTAATGCACGAACGCGCTCAGCGATAGTATCACCTGCATTCCAAAGATCAATATATTGCCCTTCAAATACACTATGCAAGGGTTGAAACATAGGGCCTACAACATTCCAATGGAAATTATGGGTTTTTAAATATAATACATAATTATTTGCTAATAATATAATCAAACCTTCAGCGACTTTTTTTCGTTTAGCTTCAGTCAATCCAACATTAAGTGCCTCTTTCATAAAACCTCCAAAATTAAAATTTATATTTTTAGACTGCTTTTTTTCAAACCAAACTATCCATGCAATTATAAATGACGCTTTGGGAAAGACTTATAAAAACTATTCAGTCACATCATCCTCTTCATCATCTTCATCCGTTATTAAATTATTGCGCTCACGAATTAAATAATTTCTGCGTTGTAAATAGGCATTGCGTTGGAATACATAGGGGTCAAAAGAGGCTTGTTTTATCGCCTGATCGAAATCCAACAATTGCGCCCTGGCATTAATGAAACTCCCATATATTAAACCATTTCGCCAGGGGACATCATTTATATAAGGATAAACAGAAAAAACCCCATAATCCATTCCCCAAGAAATTGTATCTCGTATGGTTCGCGGACCTAAAATAGGGACGACTAGATAAGCTGAAGAGGTATAACCCCATTTAGCTAAAGTAAGACCAAAGTCCTGATGATGATCAGGTAATCCAATTCGAGTAGCCACATCAATAAATCCTGCAACCCCTATCGTACTATTTATTAATAAGCGCCATGTATCTGAAGTTGCATCATAAAACTCACCTTGTAGTAAGTCATTAATAATAGTAGGAACTTGTTCTAAATTGCTAAAAAAATTACTAATACCTTTAGTAATAGGCCACGGTAAAATTGTTTTATAAACTGTAGCTATCGGTTTAAAAAAAATTTTATCTAATGTCTGGTTAAGTTTAAAAGCATGCCGATTATAATTTTCATAAGGATCGTTATTTAAATCACTATCCAAATCAACAGCTAAAACGGGTGATGCCACCAATAACAATAGGTAAAATCCTAATAACCTGTTATGCATTCCCGATGCCTCATATTATAATTTCTAATTTTAATTAGAACTTTCACTTAAATACTTCTCAGCATCCAGTGCCGCCATACAGCCTGTCCCAGCGGATGTAATAGCTTGACGGTAAACAGAATCAATGACATCACCACAGGCAAAGACTCCTTTTACACTAGTTGCTGTTGCAAAACCCTTACTTCCTCCTCGGACTAAAATATAGTTATTCTCCATATCTACTTGATTTTTGAATATCGCTGTGTTGGGCGTATGGCCAATAGCGATAAAAACACCTTGAACGTCTAATTGACTAATAGCCTTTGTTTTATTATTAATAAGTTTTAAACTATTAACTCCTTTTTCATCTCCTAAAATACTATCCACTTCAGTCTCTAACACTAAAGCTATCTTTCCAGTTTTCACTTTTGCCATTAATTTATCCAACAAAATTTTTTCAGGACGAAAAAACTCACTGCCCCTATAAATAAGAAAAACATGATCGGCAATATTAGCCATATATAAGGCTTCTTCTACAGCGGTATTACCACCTCCCACGACTGCTACTTTTTGGCCCTTATAAAAAAAACCATCGCAGGTAGCACACGCTGAAACCCCTTTGCCCATGAATTCTTTTTCAGAAGGTAAACCTAGATACTTAGCTGATGCACCGGTAGCTACGATCAATGACTCGCAGTAATAAATTTTCTCATCCCCTTTTAAGACAAAAGGCCTTAAGGATAGGTCAACTTTATTGATATGGTCAAAAATAATATTGCTATTAAATCGCTGCACATGTTGATGCATACGTTCCATCAAAACGGGTCCTTGCAGCCCTTTTATATCACCTGGCCAATTATCAACATCAGTAGTGGTCATTAATTGACCACCCTTTTGCAACCCAGTAATAATGACTGGCTCAAGATTTGCCCTTGCTGCATAAAGTGCCGCTGTATATCCTGCAGGTCCGGAACCTAAAATAATTAATCGATGATTTTTAGCCTTATTCATAATCCCCACTTTAGGATGAAAACCCAGATAAGAAAAAAATTGTTATAATTAAATTTGCTAACAAAGTATAACAAAGAACGCTATAAATAGTACCTATACCCCTATAAGTATATTCACAGCAATTGGTTTTTTTGGTGAGGCGCCATGAAATAAAGCAACTGGAGTGTATATAATAACCATGAGGATTGCGAGTTGAACGGCAACGCAGACAAAAATTCACAAGTGCGAAGAGTATATTCCAAAAAGACTGTATGCTTATGTATGACCTAAATAAGGAGCACTCTTGAAAAAAACCAGAACTGAAGAATTTTTACAGTTAAGTCTTAAACAACGTCTACTAGAAGGTCTACTCATCGTGAGTGGAGCCTTGGCTCTTTTTTTATTTTTAGCTTTATGGACTTATCATCCTATGCTATCTGTTAAAAGCTCAATAAACATAGCAGGCCGTTTAGGAGATCAACTGGCCCATTTCTTTTTTAATAGTTTTGGCTCCTTAGCTTATTTATTTCCTGCATTATTATTGTATGGAGGATGGCAATGTTTTAAAGGTAGTTTTTCCAGTTTATCTTTTAGTTATCCTTTTTTAGCTTTACGTCTATTAGGTTTTATTACTATTTTCATTGCAGCTTGTGGACTCGCTGCTTTGCACAGTACACAGACTACGCACGGCTACACTCCAGGTGGGCAATTAGGAAATATCGTTACAAAAAGTTTTGTTGTCCAATTTAATGTGGTGGGCAGTACATTATTTCTATTAGCGCTTTTATTAGCTAGCACTACGCTTGCAACCGGTTTTTCTTGGTTAAGTATTATCGATAAAATAAGCAGCTACATTATGGTAATGCCAGGAAAAATCGTAGAAAAATTAAAACAACTCACCCTTTATGTAATAAAAAAAAGAGGGGCTGAAAAAATTAAGCCTCGTGTAAGTACTTTGTATAAATCCGATACACTAAACACTTCTAACAGCAAATCTTCGTCTCAATTTAATCCCATAATTAATTCCCCTATACCTAACTCAGAAGAAATTCATCATAATCCACTTTCTATTAAACCTTACTCATCACCTACCACCTTAGTTTCGAATAAAAAAAATGTTATTCAATCTTCTATTCCCTCATTAACTCTTTTAGATCCCGCTGAAAAATTGAGTAAAGAAGGATACACACGCGATGAACTAGAACAGCTATCAAGAGATGTTGAGCTGCGTTTAAAAGACTTTGGGATACAAGTACAAGTTGTAGCCGTACACCCGGGACCCGTAGTCACTCGTTTTGAAATGCAACCCGCTGCAGGAATTAAAGTAAGCCGTATCACAGGGCTCGCTAAAGATTTAGCTCGTTCATTATCTGTAGTAAGTGTACGTATTGTGGAAGTTATTCCTGGTAAGTCCGTCGTTGGACTCGAAGTCCCTAACAAACACCGAGAAATTGTTCGGCTCAGTGAAATATTAAGTTCAACCGCTTACCAACAAGCACGATCACCGCTCTCGCTGGCCTTAGGCAAAGATATAGCCGGCCATCCAGTTATCGTTGATCTAGGGAAAATGCCACACTTACTGGTTGCTGGAACAACAGGCTCAGGAAAATCGGTCGGTCTCAATGCCATGCTGCTGAGCATTCTATATAAAGCAACACCTCAGCAAGTAAGGCTCATCATGATAGATCCAAAAATGTTAGAACTAGCTATTTATGAAGGTATTCCTCATCTTTTAGCCCCTGTTGTTACCGATATGAAAGAAGCAGCGAATGCCTTACGCTGGTGTGTGGCAGAAATGGAACGCCGTTATAAATTGATGGCACATTTAGGAGTACGAAACTTAGCAGGATATAATCAAAAAATACAAGAAGCTACTGATAAAAGACAACCACTTAATGATCCATTTTGGAAGCCAGAACAAGGTGATAAAGCAGAAATTTTAGAACATCTTCCCTATATTATCGTATTAATCGATGAATTTGCTGACATGATGATGGTGGTTGGCAAGAAAGTTGAAGAGTTAATTGCAAGAATCGCGCAAAAAGCCAGAGCGGCAGGCATCCATTTGATTTTAGCCACGCAAAGACCCTCTGTCGATGTTATCACTGGCTTAATCAAAGCAAACATTCCCACACGTATCTCATTTCAGGTCTCATCGAAAATTGATTCACGCACTATTCTGGATCAACAAGGAGCTGAACAATTATTAGGTCATGGAGATATGTTGTATTTAGCACCAGGGACTGGTGTTCCTATTCGAGTTCATGGTGCTTTTGTAGCTGATCAGGAAGTCCATCACGTTGTCAGTGCATTAAAAAAATCTGCTGCTCCAGAATATAGACTTGATCTCACTCAAACTAACCTTAATGAAGGCGGAGATTTGGATTTTTTAGATAATACTTCAAGTGAAAAAGATGCGCTGTATGATCAAGCCGTACAAATTGTTATAGAAACGCGCAGAGCTTCTATTTCTAGTATTCAGCGACGACTGAAAATTGGCTACAACCGTGCAGCACGGTTAATGGAAGATATGGAGAAAGCAGGGTTAGTTAGCGCTATGGAAAGTAATGGAAATCGTGACATCCTCATCCCTGATAGATTAAATGAATAAACTTCACATAGTTTATTCCATATAAATTATTAGATTTCTTAGAGAGGCTACCAACCCAAAAATTTTTTCTAACTCTGATGAAAAAATAGTATTTTTAGTGTCTCAAAAAGCTCATCTTTTCTGTATAAATACTTTTAAGTTTATTTATAAATCAATTTTAAATAAACAAGATAATATTTTATTAGAAAACTATTTCTATAAAAACTTTTTTATTTAGACAATTAGAATATAATTCGGTATTATTTTTTAATTGTTAAAGGGGTTCTACAAATAATTAAAATTAGAGAATAAAAATAATAATTTTCGGCTTCTTTGCAAAAGAAAAAAATATTTTGTAATTGTACGGGAAGATACTTCAATTAAAATAAATCCACCGTACAATTTTTTTTCACTTAAATGCCTCAGTTAATTAAATCCATTTCCTTTACTTCATTTTTTTCAGCACGTAATTCATTTAAGCTCAGTTTAATTTTTTCCTCTCCAAATGAATTATGCTGAATATCCGTTACTATACTAAACTGACCATTTTCAATCCGGCTAGGGAAAGAAAATATTAATCCCTCATCCACTCCATACTGACCTCTCGAACATGAAGCAACAGAAAAAAAATCATCATTTTTAGTATCATGTGTTAAATGATAGATACTTTCGACTATCCCATTGGCAGCAGAAGCAGCAGAAGAAGCCCCTCTAGCTTTAATGACAGCGGCTCCTCGAGTCTGCACTATTGAGATAAAATCATCTTTTAGCCATTGTTCATCACGAATAACTTCCATGAGAGGTTTTCCCGCAATTTTAGCATTATAATAATCAGGATATTGTGTTGATGAGTGATTTCCCCAAATTGCCATTTGGGTCACTTCTTCAACTGAAACTACCGCTTTTTTTGCCAATTGTGCACGAGCCCGATTTTCATCTAATAAAGTCATAGCAAAAAAACGGGCCTTGGGAATATCGGGTGCATGGTGCATGGCAATTAAACAATTGGTGTTACAGGGATTACCTACCACAAAGATCTTTACATCCGCAGCAGCATAGGCATTGATCGCCTTTCCTTGTGGGGCAAATATGCTGCCATTTATCTTTAACAAATCCGCACGTTCCATGCCCTCTTTACGTGGCATAGAGCCCACTAAAATAGCCCAATTGATATCCCTCATCGATTCCTTTAGCTCACTAGTACAAATAATATTTTTTAACAACGGAAAAGCACAATCATCAAGCTCCATAGCGGTTCCATGTAAAGCAGGAAGACTTCTATCCAGTTCTAATAAATGGAGTATCACGGGTTGATCAGGGCCAAACATTTGGCCTGAAGCGATACGAAATAATAAAGCATAACCTATTTGGCCAGCTGCTCCGGAAACGGCTACTTTAATTGGTTTTTTATTCATACAGATTCCTATAAGACTAATATGTAGTTAATTTTTTTATCTGGACTTAAGATAATGTAACCAAGGATGTCTTTTATCCCCTACAGCTAAAAAATTAGCTTTCTGTAAAGAAATTGACAGGTTATATTGCAATTCCTGACCCGTATTATCTATAACTAGACCTCCCGACTCATTAAGTATGCATTGACCTGCTGCTGTATCCCATTCAAACGTAGATGAAAAACGCGGATATATATCGGCTAAACCTTCAGCAACCCAACAAAATTTTAACGCACTTCCACAAAACAATAAATTTAAACTAGAAAACTGAGCTAAAAAATTCTTTAGCTCCTCCCGGCCATGCCGTCGACTCACTACCGCAGTGATAAGCTGCTTTTCTTTCCAAACTCGGCTACGGATAATTTTTGGTTGGGTTTGACCTATTTGCTTATAGGCTCCCGAACCTTTTCTGGCAAAATAACAAATATTCGTATATGGAACAAATATAACGCCTAAGCTTGGCTTATTTTGTTCAATTAAAGCAATATTAATAGTAAATTCGCCATTTTTTTCCAAAAATTCTTTTGTTCCATCCAAAGGATCAATTAACCAATACTTCTCCCAAGCCTGTCTTTTTTGATAGACAATAGGTTTTGATTCTTCAGAAATAATAGGTAAATCAGGCGTTAATCGGCGTAATCCTTGACAAATACAATGATGAGAGGCTAAATCAGCAACAGTTATAGGGGATTTATCTATTTTATATTCAACCTTAAAATCATTTTGGTAAATATTAAGAACTTGACTTCCGGCTTTTTTAGCGAGAGAAACTACTTCATTAAGCAAAGAATTCATAAGTTGGCAGTATACAGCTCATTAAGAAAATACGAAAATATTAAACCTGATTAGGGACGGGAGTAAAATAAACAAGGGATCCCACCCAATTGATGCTTTATTAGCCTCCCATAAACTGGCTGATAATTATTATCCTATTCGAAGATACTCTACTGATACATTATAATGAAAAACCTAATTAATTATTTTGCAATAGTCCCAGCCGCAGGTGTGGGAAATCGCATGCAAATAGATTTACCTAAACAATATATATCTATTAATGGAAAAAAAATACTTGAATACACATTAACCACTCTACTAAACTATCCCCAATTTAAAAAATGTGTTGTAGTAATCAATAAAAATGATAACCATTGGTCAGATCTACAATTTAGTTCCCCTCATCTACTCACCGTATTAGGAGGCGAAGAACGCTCTCATTCGGTATTTTTTGGCTTATTGGCTTTAAAAAACTTTGCAAAAAAAAATGATTGGATATTGGTACATGACGCAGTTCGACCACTTTTACATCCAAGCGATATTGATAAACTTATTGCCCATTTAGACGATCATCCTGTAGGTGGGTTATTAGGGCATCCGATAAAAAATACCGTTAAATATATAGATAATCAGCGATTTGAAACATTGGATCGAAAAAAATTATGGGCAGCCTTAACTCCACAAATGTTTCGCTACCATTGGCTGGTTAACGCGCTTGGTTTTGCTATCAAAAAAAACCAATTCACTACGGATGAAGCTAATGCCATCGAGTTAATCGGCCAGCAACCTAAAATGGTAGAAGGACGTACAGATAATATTAAAGTAACCCATAAGGAAGACTTAAATTTACTTAATTATTATCTTTCTATTCGACCAGACCTCTTCCCTTCTTAAGTTAAAATTTAAAGTGCTTATCAACGACTATGGAATTAATTTTACTTTTTTCAATAAGTTATTTGTGTAAAGAGTATAATCTAACTGGCCCAAATTTTTAGCTATTTCTTCACGATAAAGCTTTTTTGTTGAATTATTTAGTAGCGGTGGAGAAGCTTCATCGTAAACAGCCATTAGTCTGACCAATACATAATCTCCATTTTCCAAACTAAAACCTTTCATTGATAACAAAGCAAGGATATGCTTATTAGGTGGAGTTAAAGTAAATACCGTATTTATAACTTCCTTATTTAATTTCTTATCATACCGATTTGCCTGCTTAATAAACTTCCATTTTAATTTTTTGCTTTCTAAATTAATAGGCGTAGAACCCATTTTTTCCAAGTTTCTGAGTAAATTTTCTCCAAATTGCCGCGCTTTAGATATAGCTAGTTGTTTATTCAAGATTACCTTTATCTTTTCTCGCACCTCGTTATTAAAGGGCTGTATACCCGCAGGCTGGTATTTTTTAATTCGTAAAACGATCGCGGTATTTGAATTAATATCAATCACAGGACTATTATTTCCTTGTAAAACATCCTGACTAAATGTGGCAGCAAGTATTTTTGAATTTTTACTCAAGCCCTTTTTTCCACCTGCTTTATCAAAAAAAGCGGTGGAATGTATCTCCAAACCCAATTTATTTGCTGCGATGGCTAAAGAATCAGGGTGCATATAAGTTAAATTAGCTAATTTACCTCTATTTTCTAGAAATTTTTTTTCATCTTGGAAGGAAAGTTCGATATATTCAATGCTAGCCTGCTCTGGCTGACTAAAACTCAGCTTATTTTTCTGATAATATGCAAAAATTTTGAAGTCAGGGAGGTTTTTCTGTTCTGAAAATCTTGAATGAGGAATAATAAGATAAGCAAAATCTCTTTTTTGATCTCTATATTTTATGTAGTTACTAATATCCTGAGGTAACGCAAATTCGCTTTGTGTTATTCCTTGCTTGACCTGATTAATAAGTAATGTTTTTTTTATATCACCTAGAAATTCAAGCTTAGTATAATTGAGGGCATGTAATACATCGTAAAATTTTTCAATAGAAAAACGACCTTCAGATTGAAATGCTGGAATTTGCAATAAAACAGAATCTATTAAAGACTGACTAATGCGGTATTTGGATTGTAAAGCAGCCTGAAATAAAACTTGTGTTGTTTCCCATTCCCGCAAAATTTGCCGTCTTAATTCCTTCGCCATTTTTCCATCATTAGAAAATTTTTCACCGAAACGATCCCGTGTTTGCTGATAGGCACGTTGATACGCCTTATCAAAATCACTCTGAAGTAATGTTTGGCCAGCGACCTTAGCGACTACCTTATTATTTCTTCCTGCATTAAGCTCTAAATAGCCATGGATACCCCATAGAGTAAAAACAATAATTAATAATCCAATTACGGTATTGGTTATCCAACCTTGTGTTCTATCACGAATGGATTGCAACATAGTAAAGAAACTTTAGTTAAACCAATCTAAAAGAGATTTAAGAAATATAATACTATCTAAACTCTAGTAAGAACATTTTATTATTCTGGCTTTAATCTTTTTTAGATTTATATTTAAATTTTTAGAGAACTGGCGGAGTGGACGGGACTCGAACCCGCGACCCCCGGCGTGACAGGCCGGTATTCTAACCAACTGAACTACCACTCCCGCAATATATATGGTGGGTGCTGTAGGGATCGAACCTACGACCCTCGCCTTGTAAGGGCGATGCTCTACCAACTGAGCTAAGCACCCTGTCGAAAGGGACGTCATTCTAAACTTATTTACAAGATATTGCTACTCTTTTTGCACAGCATCTTTTAGTGCCTTTCCTGCTTTAAATGCTACAACATTACTTGCCTTAATATGTAAAGATTCTCCAGTTTTAGGATTACGTCCAGTACGTGCTTTACGATGACGAACACAAAGTGTAGCAAACCCAACTAAACTAACATCTTCTCCTTTACATAACGCTTTAGTAATAGAATCTAGAATTTTTTCTAAAGTCTTTCCAGCAACATTTTTTGGAACTTGTGCTGCTTCCACAATAACATCAACTAAATCTGATTTATTCATATACCCTCACAACGGTAGAAATTAAGACCCAACCCTTTAAATTAATTTTAAGCGTCTTGCTATAGATTATAAGTGGAACTGTTTATATCAATAGCGTGAATCCTCTGTCAAGGGAATAAGAGTTATATACTCTTCGCACTTGAATTTTTGTCTGCGTTGCCACTCAACTCGCAATCCTCAAGTATCTTGAATACACTCCGGTTGCTCATTCTCGCGGCGCCTTGCCAAAAATCCAATTGCTGTGAGCATGCTAGCGAGTATTTGTCGTAGGATTAATTTTCGCTTGATTTTTTTTATCAACTAGCTTGATAGGTACAGTCATTTTTTTTTCACCCTTCTTTCTAGCATTAGACTTAACTGAAGCTTTTTCTGCATGTTGTAAAGCGATATCCAAAACTTGATCTATCCAACGAACAGGGTGAATAATTAAGCCTTCTTTAATATTTTTAGGAATTTCTTTCAGATCCCGTTTATTTTCTTCTGGAATAATAACTTCACGTATGCCTCCACGATGCGCCGCTAGTAATTTTTCTTTTAAACCACCAATCGGCAAAACTTCACCGCGTAAAGTTATTTCTCCTGTCATCGCGACATCAGCCCGTACAGGTACTTTAGTGATCGCAGAAACCAATGCAGTACACATACCTATCCCTGCACTAGGTCCATCTTTAGGTGTTGCGCCTTCAGGAACGTGTACGTGTATATCTTTTTTCTCATAAAAATGAATAGGAATACCTAATACTTCAGCTCGACTTCGAACCACTGTTAATGCCGCCTGTATTGACTCTTGCATCACCTCGCCCAAATGACCTGTATAACTTGTTTTTCCTTTTCCAGGAACAACTGCGGCTTCGATAGTTAATAAATCACCGCCGACTTCTGTCCAAGCTAAACCACTTACCTGTCCTACTTGGTCATGTTGCTCGACTAATCCATAACGATAACGTCTTACACCAAGATATTTTTCTAAGTTATGACTAGTGACGGTAATTGATTTCACACTAGGTTTACGCGCTATTTCTGTAACAACCTTCCGGCAAGTTTTAGCAATTTCGCGCTCAAGGCTACGAACACCCGCTTCACGAGTATAATAACGAATAATATCTTGCAATGCGCTTTCCGCCAAAATTAATTCTTTGTTTTTTGACGTAATTTTTAAACCATTTTGGCTAAGTTGTTTAGGTAATAAATGTTGTTTAGCAATATTAATTTTTTCATCTTCAGTATATCCAGGTATACGAATAACTTCCATACGATCCAATAATGCCGGCGGAATATTCAACGTATTCGCCGTAGCAATAAATAAAACTTCAGATAAGTCATAGCTTACTTCTAGATAATGATCATCAAAAGCATGATTTTGTTCAGGATCTAATACTTCTAGTAATGCCGCTGCAGGATCGCCCCTAAAATCCATCGCCATTTTATCGATTTCATCAAGCATAAATAGTGGATTTTTGACTCCCACTTTAGCCATTTTTTGCATAATTCGACCGGGCATAGAACCGATATAAGTACGTCGATGTCCTCTAATTTCTGCTTCGTCACGCACACCACCTAAAGACATACGCACAAATTCGCGCCCTATAGCCTCAGCAATCGATTGCCCTAAAGATGTTTTTCCGACTCCTGGTGGTCCTACCAAACATAAAATAGGGCCTTTTAATTTTTTAACACGTTGATGAACTGCCAAAAACTCAATAATACGTTCTTTGACTTTTTCTAATCCGTAATGCGCTTCTTGCAAAACTTTTTGTGCTTTGTCTAAATCGTAACGAACCTTACTCCGCTTATTCCAAGGAAGAGATAAAATCCAATCTAAATAATTTCGGCTCACAGTCGCCTCTGCGGCCATAGGCGACATAGATTTTAATTTATTCAATTCAGAGATTGACTTATCCTTTACCTCTTTAGGCATTTTTGCCTTTTCGATACGCTTTGCGAGATCATCAAGTTCATTAGTAACGCCTTGAGACTCACCCAATTCCTTTTGAATCGCTTTTACCTGCTCATTTAAATAATATTCGCGCTGGCTTCTTTCCATCTGCTTTTTAACGCGCCCACGAATTCGCTTTTGTATTTGCAGCAAATCAATTTCACTTTCAAGAAAAGCTAATAAGCGTTCTAGACGTTTTTTTAATGGAAAAATCTCAAGTATCTCTTGTTTCTCTTGAATTCTAAGCGTCAAATGTGCTGCGATCATATCGGCCAACCGACCTGGATTATCAATACTCGATAAAGTGCTTAAAATCTCTAAGGGAATTTTTTTATTTAATTTAACGTATTGCTCAAATTGACTCAGAATTGTTCGTGTCAAAACCTCAATCTCTTGATCAGGCTCAACAGGGGGTATACCTACGACTTCGATCTCTGCAGCTATATAATCCTTCTCTTGAAAAAACTGTTTAACCTTACCTCGTTGGGAACCCTCAACCAACACTTTAACAGTACCATCTTTCAATTCTAACAATTGTAAAATGGTAGCGATTGTTCCAACTTGATAAAAACCTTCGATAGTAGGGCTATCTTCAGCAGGATTCTTTTGCGCAATGAGTAAAACCTTTTTCTCAGTGCTGGATTCAGTCATGGCAGTTTCCAAAGCTTTTATCGATTGTTTTCGACCTACAAATAGTGGTATCACCATATGAGGATAAACTACGACGTCCCGAAGAGGGAGTAGAGGAAGCTTCTCTGAAAGTTTAGAAGTCGTTGCCCCGCCGCTTGTTAGTTGCTTTGCCATAAATTCAACCTTTGAAAGATTTACTCGCTACCCGCCGCTATTTCTTTATTATCTACTTCAATTTCTTTTTCTTGCTTGTAAATCACCAAGGGTTTTACTCCCTTGCTGACGGTGCTTGCTTCAATAACAATTTTATTTACGTTCTGCATAGAAGGCAATTCATACATCGTATCTAATAAAACACTTTCCAAGATTGCACGCAAACCTCTTGCGCCTGTTTTGCGCTCTAAAGCTTTTCTCGCCACCATTTGCAAAGCATCTTCACGGAATTCTAAATCGACATTGTCCATTTTAAATAATTTGAAATATTGTTTGATCAAAGCGTTCTTGGGTTCCTTTAAGATTTGAATCAGCATTTTTTCATCAAGTTCTTCTAAAGTTGAAATGACAGGTAAACGCCCTATTAACTCGGGTATAATTCCATACTTAATCAAATCTTCTGACTCAAGTCGATTTAACAAAGTTGTTAAACTTCGCTTATCACCTTTGCTACGCACATCAGCAGAAAATCCAATTCCTGTTTTCTCGGTACGTTCACGAATAATTTTTTCTAAACCAGAGAAAGTACCACCACAAATAAATAAAATATTAGTCGTATCTATCTGTACTGTTTCTTGATTAGGGTGCTTACGCCCACCTTGTAAAGGTACTGAAGCAACAGTCCCTTCAAGTAATTTGAGTAACCCTTGCTGAACACCTTCACCTGAGACATCTCGAGTAATCGATGGATTTTCAGCACGACGGCTAATTTTATCAATTTCATCTATGTAAATAATTCCTAGCTGAGCCTTTTCAATGTTTCCATTGGCCGCTTGTAATAATTTTTGTAAAATATTTTCTACGTCATCACCCACATAACCCGCTTCAGTTAAGGTCGTTGCATCGGCGATAGCAAAAGGTAAATTAAAAACCCGCGCTAAAGTTTTTGCGAGTAAAGTTTTACCGCTTCCGGTAGGACCTATAAGCAATACGTTACTCTTACTAAGTTCCGTATCGTCTTTTACATTTAGCGGATGAAGGCGTGCTTTTTTAATTAATTCTAGACGCTTATAGTGGTTGTAAGCGGCTACAGATAATATTTTCTTGGCAAATTCTTGGCCTATGACAAATTCGTTAAATACTTCATGGATCTCCGATGGCTTGGGGATCGATATGCACCCTTCCTGACGCGGAACTTCCTGTTGAAACTCTTCTTGCAAAATATCACTACATAGCTGCACACACTCATTGCAAATAAAAATAGAAGGACCTGCAATTAATTTTGGCACTTCATCCTGACTTTTACCGCAAAATGAACAGTGAAGAGGCCCCGAGGTTTTATCGTTTATGGAACTACTCATATTTATTACCTCAACAAACTATTATTCATATATTGATATATTCTTCGCACTTGAATTTTTTGTCTGCGTTGCCGCTCAACTCGAAATCCTCATGTATCTTGAATACACTCCGGTTACTTCATTCTCACGGCGTTGCCAAAAACTCAATTGCTGTGACTGTATTTAAACAAATTTTTAAAATACTTTCGAATAAAAACCTACTTAATCAACTGACGAAGTAGCTAAAGACTCTTTAGTTTTCCCAGCTTCTGTACGTATTGTTAAAACCGCATCAATTAAGCCATATTTTATGGCTTCATGAGCTCCCATAAAGTTATCACGATCGGTATCACGCAAAATTTGTTCCGTATTTTTTCCTGTATGTTTAGCCATTATATTATTAATTCTTTCTCTAACTAACAGCATCTCACGAGTATGGATTTCAATATCCGTTGCTTGCCCCTGATAACCCCCTAATGGTTGGTGGATCATCATCCGCGCATGGGGTAAACAATGGCGCTTTCCTTTCGTCCCGCCACAAAGTAATAAAGCCGCTGCGCTAGCCGCTTGACCGATACACATCGTACTTACATCGGGCTTGACAAATTGCATGGTATCGTAAATAGCTAAACCAGAAGTCACCACACCGCCCGGTGAATTAATATAAAGTGAAATATCTTTATCAGGATTTTCAGATTCTAAAAAAAGCATTTGCGCAATAATTAAATTTGCCATATGGTCTTCAATGGGGCCCACAACAAAGATAATACGATCCTTTAATAAACGAGAATAAATATCATAAGCCCTTTCTCCTCGACCGGTTTGCTCAACGACCATAGGGACTAATAATGAGTTCGTTATTTCCTTTGGTAAACTGCGTAAATACATAGTTACTCTCTAAAGATAAAAATAAATTGATTGCTACTACTAAGATATAACATATCTGCTATTTAAAAAAGCTAATCTCATTAACCAATTAGCTGTTATTCCTCACTTCAATACTCTCCCCCACACGATTTTTCCCTGTGAGATCCATGACCTCCGAATATTCAGTTGCTTTTTCAATATATTCTACTTCTTCTAGCAACTTATCAATGACTTGCTCTTCTAAAACTGAAGAACGAATGTTCATCATCATATTCTTATCTTTATACAGCTTATCCCGCACCATTTGATCAAATTGAAATGCTCCCACTAATTTATCAATATGTTGTTGAACTCGTAATTCGTCGACATGCAAGTGATGCTTTTCAATCAGTGCATTAAATAATAACCCGAGCGTAACTCGACGGCGCGCCATTTGCATTAAATCTGCTTTTTGAATTTCAGATAAGCCTATTTTATCCTTATCTTGTTGTTTCCGTTGCCTAAAAATATCTTGTTCTAAACGTTGATATTCTTGATTAAGTGCTCCCTGTGGTAATTGATTAATAGCGTGTAGGGTAACTAATTTATCTATAGCCTGAGTTTTTAATTTTTCACGCAACTTTCTATCTAATTCTATCTGCATATGTTCTTTAACTTGACTTTTTAGAGCTTCGATAGTTCCTTCTTTAATATCAAGCTTTTTTGCAAAAGCATTATCTAATTTGGGTAGTTTAGCTTTAGCAACCTTTTTTACTTTTATTGTTGCCGAGTAAACTTGTTCAGATCCACGCTCTTTCGGGAGTGAAATCGATAAAATGTCCCCCGCTACACTCGATAGAAGTACTGAAAATCCCTCGGGAATTTTATCTTCCTCGAGAATCCATTGTAAATCTCTACGTGTTTTTTCTTCTGCACCAGGAAAAACTATATCAAAACTAATCTGATCCCCATAAGAAGCTTTATCAGGTACTTCAACCCACTCAGCATATTGCTTACGCATTTGCTCTAATACCTTATCAATATCTTCTGCGGTTATATTAACTTGAAGTCTTTCTAAACTAACACCTTTTAATGTAGGGACTTCTACATGCGGATAAACTTCAAAACTAGCTGTATAAGTAAGATCTGTACCCGGCTCCGCTTTTATGGAGTCAATATGGGGCTGTCCTACTGGATTTAAAGTTTTTTGCTCTAAAGCATTGGATAAACTCATTTGTAAAGACTTTTCTATGACCTCTTGCCATATGCTAGTTCCATAGAGTTTCTCAATATGGCTAGCTGGCACTTTTCCGGGTCGGAATCCATCTAAACGAGTCTTCTTTGCCAATTCAAGAAGGTGTCGCTTCTTTCTCTCTTCTAACTGGCTAATAGGTACTATGACCTTTAGACGTCGAGTAAAGTCATCGACACTTTCTACCGAAACTTGTATTTCATTCATAAATTTTAAGGCTCTTATCGTTGTAAAAATCCTTGGGCAATGCTGGTGCGAAAGGAGAGACTCGAACTCTCAAGGGTTTAAACCCACTGGAACCTAAATCCAGCGCGTCTACCAATTTCGCCACTTTCGCAAAGGTCGTTAATTATACAGGTATCTTATCATGAAAAAAATCAATCTAGTGAATTTGTCAGCCAACTAGCTGCTTGCTTGGCAAAATAGGTCAAAATACCATCAGCTCCAGCCCGTTTCATAGCCAATAATCCTTCCAAAATACTTTCACGCTCATTTAAATAGCCCTGCATAATAGCTACTTTTTGCATCGCATATTCGCCGCTTACTTGGTAAATAAAAGTAGGTATACCGAATTGTTGCTTAATACGATAAAGAATATCCAAATAGGGCATTCCTGGCTTTACCATGACTATATCTGCTCCTTCAGCAAGATCCAATGCTACCTCTTGTAAAGCCTCATTACTATTGGCAGGGTCCATTTGGTAGGTTTTTTTATCACCCCCATTTAACTGCCCAAAAGTTCCTATTGCATCACGAAAAGGTCCGTAAAAATGGGAGGCGTATTTAGCGGAGTAGGCAATGATTTGGGTATTTGTATAACGCTTCTCCTCTAAAGACTTACGAATCCAACCAATTCGACCATCCATCATATCAGAAGGAGCTAAAGCATCCACACCCGCTTGTGCATAACAAAGCGCTTGTTTAACCAAAATTTCTATCGACTCATCATTTAAAATAACTCCCTGTTTAGATAAAAGACCATCATGACCATGTGTTGTATAAGGGTCAAGAGCAATATCTGTGATTATTCCCATTTCTGGAAAATTTTTTTTTAATTCCCTTGCTGCATGGGGAATTAAACCTTCTGGATTATAAGCTTGACAAGCATCCCAGCTTTTATCTTTTATAGGTATAACTGGAAATAGAGCAATAGCAGGAATTCGCAACTGTTGTAAAACAGCCACTTCATCCAACAAATAGTCTAAAGAAAATCGCTCTATCCCAGGCATAGTGGCTATCTTCTGTCTTTGATTATCCCCTGGAAGCAAAAATACTGGACAAATTAAATCATCACAGCTCAGTCTAGTTTCACGCATTAAGCGTCGACTAAATTGATTTTCTCTTAAACGACGTAATCGCGTATGAGGAAACTGGCGCATAGAGTACCCCTTTAACTTATTCTATGTTTTGGAGTACTTTAACTTATAAAATCACATATACAAACAATACTTCACGCTATACTTGTATTGTTTGTTTTATTTTTGTTAGAATCACCGCCTCTACTCATAAAGTAGCTAATCGCATTTTTAGAGAGCTTCGGAGCTTCCCAGTTATGAAAACATTGATGGCCAAACCTGGCCTTATTGAACAAAAATGGCTTTTGATTGATGCCTCAGGAAAAACCTTAGGTCATCTGGCTACTAGAATAGCTCATATTCTACGGGGAAAACATAAGCCAGAATTCACGCCTCACGTTGATACTGGGGATTATATCGTCGTTATTAATGCAGAAAAAGTAACTGTAACGGGCGCAAAAGCTAAAAATAAATTATATGAGCGCTATACAGGTTATCCTGGCGGGTTAAAATCCATTACTTTTGAAAAGTTACAAAAAAGTTTTCCTACTCGAATTATTGAAAAAGCTGTTAAGGGCATGCTACCTAAAAATCCTTTAGGTTATGCCATGATAAGTAAGCTAAAAGTCTATGCTGGCTCTATACATCCTCATAGCGCTCAAAACCCTGAACCAATTAGTATTGATAGGTTATAAATTATGGCACTAGAACAGAATTATGGTACGGGTCGTCGCAAAACAGCGACTGCTCGAGTATTCCTCAGAAAAGGAACTGGTATTATCAAAGTAAATGGTCGTACTTTAGAAAATTATTTTGGCCGTGAAACCGCTCAGATGGTTGTTAATCAACCTCTAGAAGTTGTTGACCAGATGGGTAGATTTGATATCACAGTGACAGTTTCTGGCGGGGGAAGCAGTGGTCAAGCTGGCGCAGTTCGACATGGGATCAGCCGAGCTCTAATCAATTATGATGAAGTAACTACAACCGATATTAACGATGGCGATACTGATAGCGGTCAAGCTAGTAATGATAGGTCATTTCGTCGATTATTGCGGCACGCTGGCTTAGTTACTCGCGACGCAAGAAAAGTTGAGCGGAAAAAAGTAGGTCGACACAAAGCCCGTAAAGGAACTCAATATTCAAAACGATAATCATCATATTATTTATTGGAATGTTTGAACCTAAGTGTATTTATAAATAATTATATATTTTTCAACGACGAAAGAAATGGAAGAAGATCGTCGCCAATTACTAGTTATTATAATAGCTATCATGGCTGGATTTGGTATAGCTACTGCTAGCAGTATCCCATTTTTAGCATCATTACAGCCAAGCGCAGAAACTCTCGCACTAGCTACTGCTTCTATTGAAGTTGATTTAAGTCATTTAGCGCCAGGGGAATCCATGGTGGTTGCTTGGCAAAATAAGCCTATTTGGATAATCCGACGAACCCAAGCGATGTTAGATAATCTTCTGAACATTCACCCCTTATTACGCGACCCAGATTCTTTAACTGAACAGCAGCCTTCTTACGCGCGTAATGAATACCGTTCACTTAATCCAGAATATTTAATACTTATCGGCTTATGTACACATTTAGGATGTTCCCCACAATTTAAACCCAAGCAAGGAGAATTAAATCGCAAATGGCCTGGAGGACTCTATTGTCCATGTCATGGCTCTAAGTTTGATCTTGCTGGGCGGGTTATGAAAAATGTTCCTGCTCCAACTAATCTCAAAATTCCTCCTTATCGGTTCACAAATGAACATACTGTTGTCATAGGTGAAAACCCAAGGTTAGTATAAATGCAAATATCACTATACTTGCAGCAATTGAATTTTTGACAATACGCAAGTTAAGCAAGGAGTGCATATAACCATGGGGATTACGAGTTGAACGGAAACACAGACAAAAATTCCGGTAAAAACAGTATATTCAATTGGTTATCCGAACGTTTACCAATTAATGAGTATATTCACCAACATTTAACACAATATTATCTACCTAAAAATCTTAATTTTTGGTATTTCTTTGGTTCTTTAAGTCTATTTACTTTTTTTTTACAAATTTTAACGGGTATATGGCTAACCCTATTTTATACCCCTACACCTGCAGAGGCATTTAATTCCATCGAAATAATGATGCGAGAAGTACCTTATGGGTGGCTATTACGCTATCTACATTCTACTGGTGCTTCAGTTTTTTTTATCCTAATTTACGCACACATTTTTCGAAGCCTTTTATATGGATCCTACAAAAAACCTAGGGAGTTGGTTTGGTTGTTAGGCGTATGCCTTTACATTATTTTGTTACTCGAAGCATTTCTCGGATATTTACTTCCTTGGGGGCAAACATCGTATTGGGCAAGCCAAATTGGCACTTCATTGCTCGAATCAATTCCTAAGGTTGGCCAAACGCTAACACTTTGGATTCGCGGTAATACGATCGTATCAGCAGAAACTTTACATCGTTTTTTTGCACTCCATGTGATAGCTATGCCTTTATCATTGGTATTTTTAATTCGACTACACCTTATTGCTTTACATAAAGTTGGCTGTAATAATCCAGAAGGAATTTCTATATCAACAAAATCAATCTTACCTAATAAAACATTCTCTAGAGTCCCTTTTCACCCTTATTACACGGTCAAAGAATTGTATGCTTTACTAATTTTTTTGTTTATTTTTTCCATTATTGTATTTTTTGTTCCTGAAATGAATGGATATTTCCTTGAAGCAAATAATTTCATTCCAGCAGACCCTTTATTAACTCCTAGCCATATTAAACCACTATGGTATTTAGCACCTTTTTATGGTGTGTTATGTGTTATTCCTAATAAATCATTAGGTATTTTAGTTATGGGGGCTTTTCTTTTCATGCTATTTATGTTGCCCTGGCTCGATCTCAGCCCAGTTCGATCGATGCGATATCGTGGTTGTTATTCTCGCTTCGCTCTAGCAATTTTTATACTCAGTTTTGGTTTACTTACCTATATGAGTACAACCCTACTGACGCCAGATAAGACACTTTTTGTACAGATCTTACTGCTCAACTATTTTCTTTTTTTTTTACTGATGCCCTTCTATACAAAATATGAAAAAAATAAACTATTACCAAGACCTCTATGCGGAAAATAATAGTTAGTGTTTTTTTTCTATTTATCTTTATATTTTTATTTTTCAGGATAGCAAATCCTTTTGAAAATAAACGAGTAAAATTCTCAATTCCACCATCTAATCTTGCTTCAGTACAACGTGGAGCAAAATATTTTATGAATTATTGTTCAGGGTGTCATTCGCTGCAGTATATGCGTTATAATCGACTTGGAGTTGATCTGAACATTGATGATCCATCCAATTCAGCCCCTCAACAACGGTTAAAAGATAATCTTGTTTTTACTCAGGCTAAAACTAGCGATACAATAAAATCAAGCTTACATAAAAAAGAAAGCTTATTATGGTTTGGAAAGCCTCCTCCAGACCTTTCTTTGAGTATTCGGGCAAGAAGTGCTGATTGGGTGTATAATTACTTACTTAGCTTTTACTTGGATGATACGAGGCCTTTTGGAGTTAACAATAGTTTCATTAAAAACACCGCGATGCCGGATCCATTAGCGATAATACGTATGGATACCAATACCTATCATACTAATATTAACGATAGATCATCCCTAAAAATTATCAATCGTACCTACTCACATTCTAATAAAAGTAGATTAAAAACTCCTATGTTAGAAGGAATAGTGATTGATTTAGTGAATTTTTTAGCTTATACAGCTGAACCTACAAAAAATAATCGCCAATCATTGGGTAAAAAAGTATGCGGATTTTTGTTGTTATTAACCTATTTTGTTTATCTTTTAAAAAAGCAAATTTGGGGAAATATAGAAAAAATAAACATTTTTCATAACCCATGAAAAGTATTTTAAATTATTAATATGGAGAACCTTTTATATGGCACAACCTGCCGGTAAACGTTCAACTATGTGTTTATATGCAAATATCAATGACCCTTATAGTCATAGGGTACGTATTGTTTTGGCGGAAAAAGGGATTAGTGCAGAAATTATAGAGGTATCGCCTACAGAATTACCTGAAGGTTTGTTACAACACAACCCTTATGGTACTGTGCCTACTATTATTGATCGAGATCTCGTCCTTTACGAAACAAATATTATTACCGAATATTTGGATGAGCGTTTTCCTCATCCTCCTTTATTACCCGTTTATCCAGTAGCTCGTGCCAAAAGTCGACAGATGATCTATCGAATTGAGCGTGATTGGTATCCTCTATTACAACAAATAGAAAGTACATTAAATAATACTAAAACAACCAAGCCTACAGAGTCTATGCATGCTGCTCAAAAGAAATTAGAAGGTAGTTTGGCTAGTCTAGCGCCTATATTTGCTGGTAAATCATTTTTCTTGAGTGACGAATTTACTTTAGTAGATTGTTGTATGGCGCCGTTATTATGGCGTTTACATCGTTTAAATATTAAACTAGCACCTATGCCAAGTGCTATCAAAGAATACGAAGAGCGCTTATTTAAACGCCCCTCATTTAAAGCAACTTTAAATGAGGTCGAATTTGGAGTGAAAATTTAAAATGATGACCTCAAATCGTTCCTATTTATTACGTGCATTTTATGATTGGATTATTGATAATCAATTAACCCCGTATATTCTTTTAGATGCTGAACTACCTCATGTAGAAGTACCAAAGCAATGTATTAAAGATGGTAAAATTACTTTAAATATATCTACTGACGCTATATTAAATTTAAAAATAGATACTCAAGCGATACAATTTGAAGCGAGTTTTAATGGACAATCGATGCTTATTTACGCACCTATTCAAGCGGTATTGGCCATCTATACGCGAGAAAATGGTCAAGGTATGGTATTTACAGAAGAAGAAAGCAGTGATGAGGGTGGAAATAATCCCCCTCCTAGAGTTAGACCAGGTACAAAACCTAAACTCTCTATTGTTAAATAAAATGTCATCGCCAATCATAATTGGGTGGAGGGAATGGGTCTCTTTACCTGAATTAGGGATACCTCGTCTGAAAACAAAGGTAGATACTGGCGCACGAACCTCAGCTTTACATGCCTGCCGCGTAGAAATTATTGAAAGAACTCCCCATCAAAAGAAAGTATGCTTTATCATACATCCTCAACCACGACGTTTCCCCGAAAAATCAATTAGCTGTGTTGCTGATTTAATCGATATACGTGAAGTTACCGATTCTGGTGGCCATAAAGAAAATCGATGTGTTATCCAAACCTCTATCGTTCTCGGCACACAATGCTGGCCCATCGAAATTACTTTAACAAGCCGAGATAACATGCGTTTTAGAATGTTATTAGGCCGAACTGCATTAAAGCACCGCTTTATTGTTAATCCCACTCATTCTTATTTATACAGCAAAAGAACTATAATCCCATGAAAATTGCAATTTTATCTCGCCGTCCAAAACTCTATTCAACGCGTCGTTTAGAAGAAGAAGCTAAGAAAAGAGGGCATCAAGTTAAAATTATAGATACCCTACGATGCTACATGAATATCACGACACAAAATCCATATATTCACTATAAAGGTAAGATTTTGGATAAATTCGATGCCATTATTCCAAGGATTGGAGCTTCAATCACTTTTTACGGCGCCGCATTGGTCAGACAATTTGAAATGATGGGCGTATTTGTTGCAAATAACTCAATTTCTATCACCAGAGCTCAAGATAAACTGCGTTCCTTACAAATTCTATCTCGAAAAGGAGTAGGTTTACCTATTACCGGGTTTGCTTACTCTCCTGATGACATTCAGGATCTAATCAGCATGGTAGGTGGTCCACCTTTAGTCATTAAAATTTTAGAAGGGACACAAGGTATTGGTGTAGTACTTGCTGAAACTCAACAAGCTGCTATTAGTGTTATTGAAGCCTTTTTAGATTTACAAGCCCACATTATGGTCCAAGAATATATTAAAGAAGCTAAAGCGGCAGATATTCGTTGTTTTGTAGTCAATGGTAAAGTTATTGCTGTAATGGAACGCCAAGCTAAATTAGGAGAATTTCGCTCTAATATTCACCGCGGAGGTACTGTGCGGCTTGCTAAAATAACCTCTGAAGAGCGTGCAACAGCAGTTCGAGCGGCTAAGGTTATTGGTCTCAATATTGCAGGCGTTGATTTATTACGATCCAACAGAGGTCCTTTAGTAATGGAAGTAAATTCATCTCCAGGATTAGAAGGAATAGAAAAAGCCACACAAAAAAATGTTGCTGAAATTATTATTAAATCTATCGAAAAAAGATCCAACAAGCATTAATCCTTAATTAGCATAACTGTTGACTCTATAATGCTGTCATCGTATAAATCAAGAGATGATAACGAATATATACCCATTTTCACCCTTGGCAGCGCGATTACGCCCCCAACATTTAGATGAATTTTTTGGTCAAACTCATTTATTGGGACCCCAAAAAGCATTGCGGCTAACCCTATTGAGCGGTCAATTACACTCAATGATCTTATGGGGACCTCCGGGAACAGGAAAAACAACTTTAGCTTCATTAATAGCAAATCACATTCAAGCCAGATTTGTCTCTTTATCCGCATTACAATCAGGCGTTAAAGAAATAAGAAAACTTGCAGAGCATACAAAAGTTCAACTCAATACGACATCACCCAAAAAAAAAACGATATGTTTTATTGATGAAATTCATCGTTTCAACAAATCTCAACAAGACTCACTTTTACCTTTTGTTGAATCCGGACTCTTCATATTAATTGGCGCTACGACAGAAAACCCCTCTTTTGAAATTAATAATGCTTTACTTTCACGAACTCGCATCTATGTACTAAAAAAATTGCGTGTAGAAGAAATCCTTCAGATCATTGATCGAGCTTTAAGTGATACTAAAAATGGATTAGGTAGTAAAAATTTAATGATGAAATCTTCTGTAAAAAAACAATTAGCGTATATTGCTGACGGAGATGCCCGTCAGGTTTTAAACCTTCTGGAAATTTCCGCAGACTTAGCAGAAAATAACATTATTGACGAAAATACTTTAAAAGCGATCACTCAAACTAATTTACGGCGTTTTGATAAAAATGGAGAGTTCTTTTATGATCAAATTTCTGCATTACATAAATCAGTACGCGGAACCGATCCAGATGCTGCCCTTTATTGGTTAGCACGTATGCTGGACGGCGGATGCGATCCATTATATATTGCAAGGCGAATTGTCAGAATGGCTAGTGAAGACATTGGCAATGCGGATCCGCGTGGTTTACAAATTGCTTTAGATGCTTGGATGGCACAAGAACGTTTAGGTAGTCCTGAAGGTGAGCTTGCCTTAGCTCAGGCTATAGTTTATTTGTCCTGTACTGCAAAAAGTAATGCTGTTTATACCGCATTTAATGCGGCGATGAAAGATGCACAAGAAAACGGTACGATGGAAGTCCCTTTACATCTGCGGAATGCCCCTACTCAATTAATGCGCAAATTAGACTATGGAAAAAACTACCGTTACGCTCATGACGAACCTAACGCTTATGCGGATGGAGAACACTACTTCCCTAAAGAATTAAAGGATCGGCAATATTATTTTCCCGTCCCACGCGGTTTGGAACTTAAAATCGCAGAAAAACTTGCACGTTTAAAAAAATCAGAAAAAATATAAAAAATGCTTTTAATTTTGTTCTTCTAGCCAAATTTTAACCGCCATATAATTTACCTTACCACTACCTAATAATGGCATGCTATCAATAAAATATAATCTTCGCGGTAAACTTAATTCAGGTAATCCCTTTTCTTTGAATGCTTTAATAAGCATAGGCCGAGTTGCAAGTTTATAATCCGTGACTAAAACAAGTTGTTCTCCTTTTTTAGCATCTGGGACACTTAATATTGCATGATGTTTATCTGGCCATAAGTCATAAATTATATTCTCTATTGCTGTTAAAGAAACCATTTCCCCACTAATTTTTGCAAAGCGTTTGGCTCTGTCTTTTATAGTCAGATATCCTTCGGCATCTACCTCCACAATATCTCCCGTATCATACCAACCATGGCTGGGGGGAATAATTTCGCCAATTTGTTCCTTGCTTAGGTAACCTAACATCACATTAGGACCAGATATTAATAAACGTCCTCCCTGCTTAATTTCAGGAACAGGTTCAATCTCATAGCGAATACCTGGCAAAAAATTCCCTACGGTACCCGGTTTATTTTGCATCGGTGTATTAACACTAATAACTGGAGACGCTTCCGTTACGCCATAACCTTCAAAAATACGAATTCCAAATTTTTCCATCCATAGTTTACGGGTTTTTTCCTTTAATTTTTCTGCGCCCGCGAAAACATACCGAATGCTGTAAAAATCATAGGGATGGGCATAACGACCATAACCTGCTAAAAAGGTATCCGCTCCAAACATAATCGTTGCATTACATTCATAAATCATATTAGGGACTTTACGATAATGTAAGGGGGATGGATAAATAAATGTTTTTATTCCATGATAGATAGGTAAAATGATACAAGCGGTTAATCCAAAAGCATGAAATAGTGGTAATGAACTAAAGAAAATATCTCGTTGATTAAAATCGACCTGTGTAGTCATTTGCGCAAGATTAGCTTGTATATTTTTATGACTGAGAACCACTCCTTTAGGGTCACCTTCTGACCCAGAAGTAAATAAAATCACTGCTGGATCTTGTGGATTGGTTATTTTTTTTAATTTTTTATAATAGTAATACTGAGGGAATCGGCTGAGTAAACTCGCTTTTAATTTGTCTTTCCAAGTAATCTCTTCCTTTAAATCCTCTAAATAAATAATTTGAATAGATTTTTCGTTCAAGCGGTTAATGAGTTCGAATAAATTAGCTACCTCAATAAATTTTCTGGAAGTAAGTATGCTATGAATTTGAGCAATATGACACGCTGTTTCTATTTGTGCAGAACCTGCTGTGTAATTTAGTAAAGCGGGTATCCTTCCATAGGCTTGTAATGCAAAAAAACTAACGACTGCACTCGTCATATTAGGCAACAAAAGCCCTACTGTTTCTTGATATTTAATATAACGACAAATATAAGGACCTAAAATAAAACAGCGCGTTATTAGTTGATTATAGTTCATCGCTACTCGAGTAATATCTTCTAATATTTTTGTAGGCCCCTTATGAATTGACTTCGCTTCTAATAAAGATTGAAACAAGGTTTTATTGTAATCTGTGCTTCGAAATAACATCTCCACCATCATGTCATAAAGCTGATTACTAATAACCTGCCTTCTTTTTCGACTGCTCATGGTAGGATCAACAATAAACTTCCTGGGTGGTAAAATTGAAATATAAATTTTTGGAAACCAACGTATTTGAACTTTACCTCGTAAGCGGGAAAAAGGAGTATATTGGGCACCCTGTAAACGAATAGGCAGCAAATTAACTTTAGCATGATCTGCTATTAATCCTGGTCCTTCATAAAGTTTCATCAGCGCGCCTGTTGTAGTAATCCTTCCTTCAGGAAAAATTACACATTTTTGTCCTTTCTTTACCTCTTTAATTAAAGTTTTAATAGCTAAAGGATTTAAAGGATCTAACTCAAAAACTTTAGAAAAATATAGAAAAGGCCGTATCCACCAAATACGTGATGTAAAACTGTTAATCGCAAATAAAAGTTCATCAGGCAAAAATGCATAAATTAAGACAACATCTAGAAAAGATGTATGGTTGGCTACAATAACTACACTTTCACCTGCGCCTTTATAATTCTCAAAACCACTTAACTTAACATCATAAAGACACCTTAATATTTTTCGTAAAAATGGTTTAATCAATCCTTGGGGTATTAATCGTGTTGCATATATGGCCAATCCTGTATTAATAACTCCTAATAATAAAAAAATCTGTGTAACATTTAAATCAATTTTAAGTAAAAAAACGATAATGATACTAGCAATGACTATAAATAAAGAGTTAATAATATTATTAGCCGCTATAGTCCTAGCACGATGTTCGGTAGCCGTATCTGTTTGAATTAAGGTATACAGAGGCACCGCATAAATACCGCCACTAACTGATAAACCTAATAAATCTATACAAATTCGCCAATGTGTTATCGAATGAAAAAAGCCAGCGAAATTAGTCAGTTTTTCCGTATTATAGATTAAATGGTTGGAAGCAAAATAAAGATCAATCATAAAAATACTCATCAACCAAAGGCTAATGGGTATCCATTTCATACTTATTCTATGCTTTAACAATCGATTACAAACTAATGACCCACAAGCAATTCCTATTGTAAAAATAACTAAAAAAAGTGTCACCACGCTCGCATCTGCATGCAAAATATTTTTAGTAAAACTAGGAAATTGCGTTAAAAACGTAGCGCCTATTAACCAAAACCAAGAAATAGCAAGTATCGCTAAAAAAACCCTTTTTTCAGCTTTTACTTTCTGAATTATTTTTACTGAAGACTTAATGAAATGTAAATTTAATTTTAAATTAGGGTTTGCTTTAGTAGTTGTTGGAATATAAAAACTAGCGAATAATCCCAGGCCTGCGATAGAAATTATTATGGTTGAAATCCATCTTAAATCCGTATGATTAGCGATTAATAATCCACCTAAGATAGTTCCTATCAAAATAGCAATAAATGTGCTCGCCTCCACTAATGCATTGCCTGCAATTAATTCATTTTTTTCTAACAAATCAGGTAAAATAGCGTATTTAATAGGGCCAAAAAAACTTGAATGCATACCCATAAAAAATAAAACTAACATCAGTAAACTAACTGAGTGAAGATAAAAACCTAAGCTTGCCAACAACATAAAAATGCATTCGAATCCTTTGATAATCATTGTCAAATATCTTCGGCTTAGCTTATCGGCTAACTGTCCCGCAAATGCTGAAAAAAGAAAAAAGGGTAAAATAAACAATCCAGCCGCGAAAGTGACTGAAAGCTGCTGCAGTAATAGGGATTGTGTGATGAACTGATAAGTAATTAAAATGATTAAAGCATTTTTAAAAACATTATCATTAAATGCACCCAAGAATTGAACTAACAATAAGGGCACAAATCGTCGATTCTTTAGCAAAGAAAATTGCGTAAATCCGGGCATAAACCCTCTTTAATGAGGCGCACTTAGCCTCCTCTAAAAAATTTTTACTAGTATATCATATGAAAAACACTCGCTTTAGAACCTATTTTTTTAAATTCTGATAGAAATTTTAATTCGAGTTAGTAAAAATTAAGTGGATTAAAAAAATTGAATAAATATTTTAGATGCTTATTAGACAATTAGACACCAAGCAAAGATATGATAGATAGACCAGTTGATATTAATCGATTGCGCAGGTATTATCCTTACCCGCAGTTGGCACAAGTTTTTGCTCATTAAAGGGACTTAATTAGCCAACACTAACGTTAGTTTGGTGAATTACGGGGTATAGCGCAGTCTGGTAGCGCGCCTGCTTTGGGAGCAGGATGTCGGGGGTTCGAATCCCTCTACCCCGACCAAATTTTGGTATTGATACTTAAATTTTAATCAGTAAAATCGAGTCAATTAACTATATCAAGATAATTAAGTAAAACAAGGTATACTAGTACTATTTTTAGTCTTGTTAGCATTCAAGGATAATCATTTAAAGAAAAATATTGTAGAAATTAGCTTTAGACTTAGGAAACAAACCCTGTTATTTAAACTTTTAGTAATAAGATGATAATTTTTCAGGAAAGCGCCTGTAGCTCATCTGGATAGAGCATCGGCCTTCTAAGCCGAGGGTAGCAGGTTCGAGTCCTGCCAGGCGCACCAATATCCTAGCAGACTTCACACTTTCAATGGTGGACGTAGCTCAGTTGGTAGAGCCCCGGATTGTGATTCCGGTTGTCGTGGGTTCGATCCCCATCGTTCACCCCATTTTTGGGCCGTTAGCTCAGCTGGTAGAGCAGTAGACTCTTAATCTATTGGTCGATGGTTCGATCCCATCACGGCCCACCAAAAGATATTTTAATTAATAAAAAAACTTACGCAAATAACTTAATAATTTTAATTATTTACGAAGGGATCCGCATGCGCACTATTTAAACTAGATAATTGGTATATTGCAATTTTTTTCACTAAGCTGAAAGTGTATCGTTAATTTTATCTAGGGAAATCAATATGCCTCTTGTTAAAGGAAAAGCCGCCAAAACTCGCAAAGGATTTTCAGCCAATGTCACACAGGAAATTAAAGCTGGGAAGCCCCAAAAACAAGCCGTTGCTATTGCTTATAGTATGGCAAGAAAAAAAACCAAGACAATCAAAAGAAAAAAATAGTTATTTTTTAAATATCAAAATTATTTGGAAAATAATTTTTTATAAAATAAAGAGGCCTACTTTTAGTTTCATTAAAAGTTCTCCCCAAATATTCACCAATAATACCTAAGGTAAATAGTTGTATACTACCTAAAAATAAAATAACCACCATTAAAGAAGGGTAGCCTCTAGCAGGATCGCCAAACAATAGGGTTTTACTAATAATAATAATCCCATAAATAAATGCAATGAAGGCAGTAATTAGACCCAAATAACTAGCCAATTTAAGTGGCATAATAGTGAAAGAGGTTATTCCTTCTAAAGCAAAATTCCATAGTTTGAAATAACTCCATTTACTTTTCCCTGCAAAACGCCCATCCATTTTATAATCAATACTTTTTTGTGGATAACCTATCCATGCAAATAAACCTTTCATAAAACGATGTTGTTCTTTTATTTTTTTTACTGCATCAACCGCACGACGACTTAGTAGTCGGAAATCGCTTGCATGGCTAGGGATGTAAATTTTTGCTACTGAATTAATAGTTTTATAAAAAATATCGGTTAAGTTTCTTTTAAGCCATGATTCAATCTCACGATTCATGGGTCTAGCATAAACAATATCATATCCTTGTTTGGCAACTTGAATAAATTTTGGAATTAATTCTGGAGGATGCTGTAAATCTGCGTCCATAATCATAACAAATTCGCCTTGAGCATAATTTAAACCAGCAGTTAATGCAATTTCTTTACCAAAATTTCGACTTAAGGCCAAATATGAAATGCGTGAATCATGTTGTTTCAATTGCTTAATAATTTTGTCAGAGCCATCCTGACTTCCATCATCAACATATAAGATCTCGATAGATTTATGAATAGACGCTATAGCTGCAATAAGACGCGAATGAAAATTTTTTAAAACTTCATGCTCGTTATAAACTGGAATTATTACAGTTAAAAATATAGGTAAAGACATAGTTTCTTTCATAGAGAATGTTTGTTAGGACCAAAGGTCCAATATCGATGTATCAAGAAATTCCAGAATAAAATAACACTTGATACTAAGATTTGACTTATAATATAGGTATAATAAATAAGAAAAATTTTCATTAATGAAAAATTAAGAAAAAGTCCAAACAAGGAATTTATTGTAAATCTTACTAATGATTTTTTATGCGATAGACTACTTTTAAAAGTAAAGTAATGATTTAAAGTATAATTAAGCAAAGCTCCAGCAATATAACCCACAGTAGAAGCCAAAATAGGTTTTATAAAGAGAAATTCAACAAAACTTATTAAAATTGAAAACTGAATTAATGCGGATAGCGCACCTACTATAAAAAAATGTGAAAATTGTTTTGTAATCGCTTTCATAAAAGTTATGGTGCCTAGTGGGAATAACACGCATTGCCTTGACATAATAAATAAATAGCCGTCCCTTGCTGACCTAACTTTAAATGCTTGTACAATTTCCCCAATTTAGAATCTATTTTATCATTAATGACAAAATAATTTTTTTCCTTCGCAAATTGAGCATCTCTTAAAGGAGGGCTAGGATAAATTAATCTATCAATTTCAGCTGTGATACTTAATCCTGTAGCCACAGCATCATTTGAATAGACTGGAAACCTTTCTGTTAGTAGTATAACTTGCTTAGCAGCGACCGTATAATCTCCTCTATAATAAAGCTGATAATAATATATTAGCGCTAATGCAACATACTTAACTAAAATAGCGAATGCTAACCAAAAAATGACTGTTTTTATTTGTCTTATAGGCAAATACCAAAGCCCTATCGCCAATAATAAAGCAATAAACGGATATAGTGGTAGTATATATCGAATACTGGTATGCGGGGCCAACCAGTAGGGGATAAAATTAACTAAAATTACCCCTAATAGTATTTGTATTAGATATAGATTAAACTTTATTTTTACAATTTTTTTCTTGAAAAAATAATAAACTGCAAGCCCTGATGCGGGCAAAAAACGACAGAAAACTTCCAAGGGAAAAATTATCAGCTGCTGAATATATCCGCGCCAATAATCAGTATGAAACTTGCTAAAAATATCAGTCCACATACCTATTTCGGTTATTTTATGCGAGGCTATATTCCAAAAAAAATAAAAAAAAATGGAAAAAAAATAAGGTAAAAAATTGATAGGCTTTAAAAGAAACGCTTTAATTTTTCCATCATAATAAACAATTAAAATAAACGAAACTATATAAAATACATAGGCTGTTAATGCTTTCGTCATAAAAGCGGCAATTAAGGCAATTACAGATAGCCATACAAAGGTATATCGCTGTTCTAAATTTGCTATCCATAAAAAGGAAATTGCACTCACTACAAAAAAAGCAAATAATGGATCCGAGTAAGCAAGCCAGCCATGATAAAATAAAGCATCGCTAGTGAGATACACTAATGCGGCAAATAGTCCAAAATAAGGTGTTTTAAATAAACGATTTGCAAACCAGATTAGCATAAAACTTGTCGCGATCGTTGCTAACGCTGCAACTAAACGAGAAGCAACTAACATATGCTTCCAGCCTATCAAACTGGCAAAACAAATGATCAACCAATTAAAAAGTGGAGGTCGCCAATAAGGTAATCCGTAAGTTGTTGGATAAAGGTAGTGATGCTGATACCACATTTCATAAGATGAAATAGTATACACCGCTTCTTCACCCAAATAAGGAAAAAACAAAGTTAGAAAAAAACTAATTAAAGCTAATAAAAAAAGAAATTTTAAAATAGTTGGCAAATTTGTACTTTGCATTTATATAAATCTCTTGCGAAAAAATAAAACAAGCTTTAATAAAAGAATTATATTTATTTAATCAAATTATTTAATTGGTTTGTTTAAAGCGCGTAGTTAAAACCGCTAAAGCAAAATAACAAGAACCAATAGATAAAAAACTTATAAAAAAATTATACTGAGCTTGCACAATAGTTCCTATGATAATGCCGAATAGGTTTCCAATCTTTAACGTCGTATTTGCTAACCCTACTAATTTTCCTCTACTACTTTCCTCAGCACCTTTGAGCAAAAAGCTGAATAACAATAGTGCAATAATTCCTAAACTTATTCCCAACACAATACTCAAAATAAAAGCCCAATAGGCGTGTGAGATGTAGGCATAGCACCATTGAACTGCGCCACATAATAAAAAAGAAATAATCAAAGCACTCTTGGTAAAGACAAACCTAGGAGATTTTCGGTCAACAATCCAGCCTACACTGGGCGTTGTTAAAGACATAGCCAAAGCAATTAATGCATAAATTAAACCTAAAGTTAACGTACTTGCATGTAACTGCTTTGCCACATATAAAGCAAAAAAGGGTTTGGACATCCATTTTGCAATTTGCGTCAAACAAATTAATGATAATAAAAAGCGTTCATTAGCACAAATTTTTTTTATTTTTGTTAATTTACCTTTTAAAGATTGTTTATTTCTAGTTTCTTCAAGGAAATAAATTAATCCGATTGAAATTAATAAGCAAGTAAATCCTGCTGTAATGAAAATAGATAAATATCCAAAGTAATTTGCCAAAATTCCACCACAAACTGGGCCAACAATCGTTCCTCCAGCTGTCGCAGCTTGAATACGACCTACAATTTGGCTGTGTACATTAATAGGTGCTATCGAAAGTGACCATACCTGCGTTGCTGTTGTAAATCCGGCAAAAGCCCCTTGAATTAATCGTATCAAAAAAACTAGCAAGGGCTTATGGAAAAAAATTAAAGCCCATTGACTTGCTGCCAAAGCAAATCCAGCGCGCAAAATCATTTTTTTATAACCTATGCGCTCCCCAATTTTTACCCAAAATAGTGTAGTAAATATAATTGCTAATAGTGGAGCCATATATATTGCTCCACTCCAATATTGCAAAGTAGTTGCCTCAAATGAATTGAAAGAAGCTAAAATAAGCGGCCAGTATGGATCACTCATGCCCAGTACGGCTATTACAATAAACTGTGCAACAATGATTAAATTTATTTGGTTACGCCACGAATAACCTTTCAAATTGCTCATTTAAAATTTAATGGATTAGCTATATGAGAAAACATACCTCCTTGTATATGTTGCTTTTCCAAACGCCTACGCATTAATGCTTTTACTGGCCAATCCGTTTTTAAAATAGCATCAAATTCATTTTCCCAAGTTTCAGGATCCATTCTATATTTCAATTTATCAAACCGGCAAACTGTTTCTTTTCGAACTATTTCCCAAAAAAAAATATCTTCGCAGTTATAATATCGAGCTAATAAAACCAGCTCTCCAAGATGCATTTGGTAAACCGTATGCAATAATAAGTTACGAACATGTATCTTATCTCTAAATGGTTCTGTAAGGTGATTACTAAGTTTGTCATTCTGAAATTTTAAAGTATTAGCGAAAACTCTAGTTCCATCTAAATCTCTTGTTATAAACCGTTTAATCTGTCCTTTTTCAAAAATAGCTAGCGTATTTTGCTGATGGCCTTCTAAAGCTATACTATATAATAAATAAAGATCTAAATATCCATTCAAAACTAAGTCAACATATTTTTTAAAGTAATTGAGCGCATCCTGTTTTGTAAAAAATCCTGCATCTTGTAGAAACCCAATAAACAAATTTATTTTTTTTGGATAAAAATCCTCAAACAAGCAAGCAACTGTAACAGCATCTTCGCCTTTAAATAAATATTTGTTAATATTTTCTCTAAAAATAGCAGTAAAATGTTTTGATTTATCCTCGGGAATATCTTTTAGATTTAACCCATAATATTCAGGCAAAATAAATAGTTTCTGAGAGAAATAATTTTCTTTTTTTAAAACTTCTTCTAAAACATAAGTCATTTTAGGCGTATTCTCAGTCGAAGCTTTTGTTAAAGGTCTCATGTCACTTGTCGCTTGAATGGCAATTGAAAATTTAATATAGGGTGCATGCGAATATTCAATAGGTACTAAGGTACGTAAAGATAAAGTTGGACTCATATCCAGTTTGATGTTTTCAAATAAAAAAATAATTTTTTCTTTTAAATAATCCAAAAATAAATTAGGTATAATATTAATTGCTTGCCAAGGATGGACGGGAAAAGGAATATAATCATTTTCATCTAAATGTAGACTGGGCAATCTTCTCATCCAACTTTCATAGATATCGGGAAAATATTCAGCAAACCAGTCAACAAAATTTGGTTTATCGCTCAATTTCTGTATATGCACATATTTTTTATGGACTGCACTTAGAATAACTGAAACTCGAGGGCTAAATTCAGGGGAATAATTTAGTATATCTTCAATAGAAAACCATATTTTTGTTTTTGCACAAGGATGATATGGATGCCCAATAAATACCGATTGTTCAAATTCTAATGAACTATTAATAATATGCTTAGGGGATTTTAAAAAAACATTATACGGATCATTAGATTTTTTTTGGTCGGTCTCAAATAATTTTCTTATACTATATTTTTTACAGGTAGTAAGTAAAGAATTTTGAAGGTGATTTGCAACTTCATTTGAAAATTTATACCACTGATCCATATTTAAAATATTTTCTAATTCCTCTTTTGCTATTTGCAATAATTTCATGGGGTCACTAATGATTTGTTTCAAACTTGTTGGTTTATGTTTCAAAATTACATTATCAAAATTTGTAAAACGTAAAAGTGACTGTAATTTAACATTAGTAACATACATAAAATAATTGGATCGTTGAAGATCAAAAATTACAGTAGCATTTTGATAATGATAGGGTAAAATAGCTTCCCGTAAAAATGCCAATAAAAATTGTTTTAGAGAGTGCTTATTGACTTCGGAAATACATTCTTTGATTGAAAGATTAAAAGTTTTTGAATAAAGCTTGTATTGCTCATTGAAGTTTATTTCTTGAGCAGATATCCTGTCTATCACATGCATAATTCATTCCTTAGAAGCCAAATCAGATTATCTGAGTAGTAATTAACTACTAAATATTCCAATAATATATATTAAGATAGCTATTATTCATGGTTTTAGAGTTGAGTCAAGAATTCCAACTGAACTATTTGGTTTTCTTATCTTTTAATATATGCTTTATGTTTTTTTACAGATTAAGTAAAACTTAAATATGTCAACATTTTTTATGTTTCTGTTAATTCTAATATGTGTTGTCTTAAGTCTATTTAATTATAAAAAAATGAGTTTAATAACAGGATCAATTTTAGTTTTAAGTTATCTCGTTATAGGTGATGGCTTTTTCCCTGCTTATCTATTACACAATTTACAATCACCCTATAATCAATTTACTCCTATCAAATGGAAAAAAACTAACACCATTATTTTATTAGGGGGAGGCACCAGTAAAGATCCAAGATCGAATAAAATAAAACCCAGCATATTGGCATTTTCAAGAATTGCAGAAACTGCAATAATTTATCAGCAATGTAAAAAAGCTAAGGTAAGCTGTTATATTCTAATTAGCGGTGGCGACCCATTACATCATGGAAAATCAGAAGCAACAACCTATCAAGAAAGTTTATTATCTTTAGGCGTTGATTCCAAAGATATTCAATTGGAGACTCAAAGTAAAAATACTTATCAAAATGCTAAATTTTCTAGTACTCTCTTAAAAAAACAATTTAGCGAACAACTGTTATTAGTTAATTCTGCATTAGCTTTAAAACGTGCACTTTTATACTTTTCTTTTTTTAATCTTTATCCAAAACCTATTCCTTCAGATTTTATTACTATCCCAATTTCTAAATTCCCATTAGGTTACAACTTTGCGATGAATGATTTTGCAATTCACGAAAATATAGGAATATTCCGTTTTTATATTTATAATTTTTTGGGATGGAACAAAAAATAACTTCAGATAAAAAATCTGATTAATTTAATTATTTTTTTCTATTTGACTGTATGCATATGCTTTACGTAAGCCTTGTAAAACTAAATCTGAAATAAGTGTATCGAATAAACAGGTTTCTTCATAAAGCTGAGCAAAACCACCTGTACCAATGACTTTGACGGCTTCACCATGAAAAACTTCTTTTTTAAACCCTAAAATAATTTCTTTAAGTGATCCTAAATGCCCATAATAAAGACCACTTTGTATACTTTCACGTGTTGTTCTACCCATATAACTGCTGGGCATTTCTATGTCCACAGTCATCAATTTAGCGGTATTATTTCTTAGGGCTTCCATACAAAGTCGTAACCCTGGCAAAATAGCACCGCCCAAATAATTTCGATCCTTGGTAATGGCACATAAGGTCGTAGCCGTCCCCATATCAACAACAATGAGTGCCTGTTCAGGAAAAGAAGCTATTGCTCCTATGGCATTCGCAATCCTGTCAGCTCCTACTTCGTTTGGATTTTTACAGCGGATATTTAAGCCTGTTTTAACGCCCGGCTGTAAGATAAAATAATCAGCATCTTTAAAATACTGGAAAAAACTACGTCGCAACGTATAATCGTAATTTGGAACTACAGAAGAAATAGCAACCGCCTTAATTTTCAAAGGGTCCAGTTTATTATATTTAAGTATATTTATTAAAAAAATTCCGAATTGATCGGCTGTTCCCAATAAAGGGGTCGCATAGCGAAAACGTAAAATAAGTTTTTCTTTAGTGAATACACCACATAACATGTGCGTATTGCCTACATCCAAACATAACAGCATAAATTAAACCTAAAAGAGTATAAAATAACTAACCCACTATACTTAAAGTATCTTCCCAATGACAATCTCATCAAAGAAAAACTCTAATTTTAGTCCAATAAAATCCGTTGGAATTATAAAGCTCGATCTTAATGAAAATCCCTTAGGTGCAAGCCCCCTTGCGATAGCTGCGGGTCAGAAGGCCCTGCTTAACTGCCATCGTTATCCAGATAGCCATGGGCTCTCTTTAAAAAAATCTCTAGCGAAACATTTAAATATTCTCCTTGAAAATATTACTCTAGGCAATGGCTCAGAAAGTTTATTAGAACTTATTGTCAATAATACTTTAGGCCCATTAAATTCAGCTGTTATTCCAAATTTTTGCTTTACAGGGATTTCAAAAATCTTAAAAAAAGCAAATGTAAAAATTAAAATCGCTAAAAATTCACTGTCCCATATCTCAGCACTAAGCTTACTAGAAGCAATAGAACCTACGACCAAAATTATCTTTATTGTTAATCCAAACAACCCTACTGGCAATTATATGAATAAATTAGAGTTGTTATATCTATTGAAACATATCTCGAAAAATACATTAGTAGTGATAGATGAGGCCTATGCTGAATATGTTGAAGCAAATGATTACCCAAATAGTATCCAATTGTTAAGGCAATATTCTAATTTAATTATCCTTAAGACCTTTTCCAAACTCTACGGTTTAGCGGGATTGAGACTAGGATATGCCATTAGCCGGCCTGAAATAACCTCTATCTTAAATTTTAGCTCCTTACCTTTCAGGATTAACGCTGTTGTACTAGCCGCAGCAGAAGCTAGCCTCGAAGATCAAGAGCATATTAATTTAGTCCGTTCATTGAATCGACAAGGACACTCCCAACTCTCCAAAGGCTTACAAAATTTAGGTTTAGAAACATTACCTTCTTATACTAACTTTTTATGTATAGATTTAAAGTCACCTAGTTGGCCGATCTATCAGCAACTTTTATTATCTGGTATATCCGTTAGACCTTTGATTGACTATGGATTATGTAACTTTTTACGGGTTTCTATCGGTACCCTGAAGCAAAACCAATACTTTTTAAGCATATTAGAAAAAATATTAGTTAAATCGACCCTCCAATTGGGGTAAGTGCTATCTAGATAAGGGCTTTTCATTTAAAATAAGCTTTTGAATAATTAAAACAATAGACTTCATCAGGATAAAAAATAATGAGGGCCTTTACTCTATTTCTCTTCGAAGCTGTCATGCATCCTAGTATGGTGGGAGCATTATTTCCCAGCTCGAAAAGACTTGCTTATAGCTTAACCCAACAAATATCAGCTAATCCACCTGGGGTGGTCGTTGAATTGGGGGCCGGAACAGGTGCTATTACAGCTGCTCTAATTAATCAAAAAAACCTTTTTCATCAACTTATCGTTATTGAGCGATCGGAAAAACTTTCTAATCATTTAACGCAGCGCTTTCCTGAATTAAGCATTATCCAAGGAGATGCCCGCCAGTTACATAAACTAATTAATCAATCTACCTCTACCCCAATACAAGCTATCGTTTCTAGTTTACCTTTACGCACCTTATCTCCTTCTATTGTAAATAAAATTGGTACTGAGATTAATCGGGTTTTAATAAAAGACGGTTTATATATTCAGTATACCTATAGTTTATGGGGGAAGCCTTTATACCCTTCCCCACAACTAAAATTGATCCACCAACAATGGGTATGGCAAAATTTACCTCCTGCTCGTATTGATGTATTTCGTCACGAATGAATATTCCTCTTTCTATTGCAGTAACTAGCCTTGAAATTTCTTTATTATCTACCGCACTCGAGTTAGCAAAAAAAAACACTTTACCTTATATAAATTATTTTGAAAAAGAAAACTTTGATTATGTCCTAGCTTTACGCTCAACAGGTTTATACTTAGAGGATGTCAAAAAAGGACTGGGTTCGTTAAAAATCGATTTTCTTCAGGGAAAACTAGCTTACCGGTTACGCTATCTTCAAAATCAAAAGCAACTATTGGCGAAGGCAATTGGATTAAAACCGAATTTTAAACCTGTCGTTTTAGATGCGACAGCAGGTTTTGGATGCGATAGTTTTGTTTTAGCTCAATTAGGTTGCCACGTCACTTTATTGGAACGGTCATCGACAATTTTTCTTTTATTGGAAGATGCTTTAAAGCGCGCCTTAAATCACCCAAAATTTTTACCCTTGTCAATTAAACTAATAAAAACTGATGCGCTTATTTATTTAAAGCAAATAAGCCTCCGTATGCACCCATCGCCTGAAATTATTTACCTCGACCCTATGTATCCTCATTCTAATAAATCTGCATTAGCTAAAAAGGAAATACGTTTTCTTCGACTCCTTGTTGGTGATGATAATGATGCCTCTAGCTTATTAAAATTAGCAATCACCTATGCAAAACAACGGGTCGTAGTAAAACGACCACGCTTGTCTGGTTATTTAGCAGATATAAAACCTCATCATAGCCTACTCGGGAAACAACATCGTTTAGACGTCTATTTAACTCATTTTTTTAATAGCTAGGAACAACTATGCGGCTTAAATCAGGCTCTATATCGCTATTCTGATTCCTATTCTCTATATAGGGAGAAATATTAGCAAATAATCCTGCGTGCAAACTTGAATTACTATTATTTTTTTGTATACCCGTTTCAGTTTGAATTGTCATTGCATTAACCCCAGCTGAGTTAATACTTTTAGCAGTAGAAGAAACATTATCTTGTAAACATTCTGTGGGCGTATCCTCTTTTTTACAGTTAACTATTTTATCGGGTGCTACTGTTAAGTTTTTTGAGTTTGACTCATGTAAGTTTAAACATTCTTCAGATAGTATCGCTGGTAATTGTTTGTCAATCCAAGCTAGTTGTTCACTTTGCACTAAATGCTCGACTATTCTTCCTGCTTGAGCGGCTTTACTTTCAAGATTGTAAGCATATAAATACCAAGTTGCTAGAGCACATGCACCTATCGCTGTTCCTATCATTAAAATGATAGGGAAAAAAGTGGGCAGTACCATAGTAGAGGCTGCAACTGCTGCCGTTATAGGACTCCATATAACTAGACGAAAAACCAAACTTCCAGTACCTAAACGTTTGATGATTATTATAAATCGACTTAAGCCTTTCTTAATATTGGTCCAAAGGGGTTGCTCATCGCTGAAACGACGTAATACACGATCATAATCTCTTAATGATTTATTTAATATCTTTTTAGTAGGCACCTTATCTTGTAATACTTTAATCTTATTTTGTAAGTCATTAAATCTAACTTCATGAACTTGATTCGCTTTATACGCTGAATAAATACCATAACTGATACCCATTAGAAGAATGACTCCGGCTATGATTGCAGTTGCTAGAAGGCCTATGGGTGTAAAGCTTGCTAATGGAACTGCTGCAGGACAAAGGGCATAAGTCAGTATAACTTTAGTTCCGTCTAGGAATAACCAGCCCGCAAACAACGGTAAAAAACAACCGTCAAGAAAAGCCACACATCTGGCATGATATTTATTAAAACGACGATTTTTAAGTACTGCTTTTAAATCAGTCATTAAAGGGGAGTTTTTTAATTCTATAGTGGAGTTAGCCTCTTTATTTTCCAAATATTTTAAAAATATGGTTTGTTTATTTAAGTCCACTAATTTCTTTTCAATCATGTGTTTATCTTCTTCATTTATAGCAGCCTCTGTCATGTTTTTATTAGTATTATTTATCTCGAGAACATTTTTTATATTTAAAAATAACAGTAGCGGTAAAGCAGTACAAAAAGCAAAAATCAAAGGGAGGATCGAAATCAACGCAGTAGTTATAACAGGAGCTGCAGGAATAAAGCAAAAAATAAACATTAAAATCCAATAAATAAAACTAGCCTGTCCCAACGCAGCCAAAATAGGAGGAATAAATTTTTTATTTTTTTTAGCTTTATTTTTTTCTAGCGTTGTTCTCGAATTATGATTGATTAAAGAATCTACATGTTTAAAAAAATTATCTGCATATCCATTCGTCAAGCTAATAATCCAATTATTTTTATATAAACTTATTTTAAATTTATTTGCTTTGGATTTGTTCAATAATTGACATACTTTTTCTGTGCTTTTTTTGTGTAACATATCAAGCATTTCTTTTTTTGTATTTTCTTTCAAAAAATTATTTAATGCTTTCAGTTGCTTTTTTTCTTTCCCAAAAGCAAAAAAACGACGTCTCCAGCATGCAATTTTTGGGATATCTGGTGGATAAAAGTAGGCTGCAGCACATAAATGCTCGTATGTGATACACTTTTTTATCTCATTACTTTCCTGAACAATTTCACCCATTTTCTTTTTAATAGCTTCTTCATCTGCTTTGAATAATCGGCTAAAATAAAAATAATGACTCATTCGCTCTATTTCACGTAATTTACAATATTTAATAACATAAATACCTATCGAAACAGCAAACAAACCAAGACTTGCCAATCCAGCATCGATATATCCGACATATTTACTTTTATTAATATCATCAAAAAATTTACAGTCTTGGTCACATGCACTTTTAATCACACTTACATTGAAAGAAGGCGTAGCCACTACTTCATCTAAAGAACTGAGACAAGCATTAAAAATTGGAGTTTTTGCTTTAGAACTTACGAACCAAACTGGATTCTTTTTTAGCAGTGATTTTTCACCCTCTGAACCTGGCCCTGATAAACTTATTTGTCTTACTAAGCTTCTAGAAAGAGAACTGTTTCTACCAATTTCGGATGTCACTCCTACTTCCCGAGGTTCTTTTCTTGTAATGGAAACTTGTTCGTCCATATGAGCTCCTTTTGGAATTGGTAAATTATAATACTAGTTTTTTATCTATAATTTTTTATTATTAGTATATATTAATTTTTTTGTAAATTTAATTATCATAATTAATAATTTTTAATTATTCTTAAATAAATTTAAAACTTTTTTTTATAATTTATTTCGTTTAGACTCTGTTTAATATGAAATCTTTTTTGAAATGGGCAGGAAATAAACATCGCATTCTCAATAAATTAAAACCCTATTTACCTAAAAAAGATCGTTTAATAGAGCCTTTTTTAGGATCAGCCACTGTTTTTCTTAATACGTCTTATCCAGCCTATCTATTAAGTGATAACAATCTTGATTTAATCCAATTATATAAATATCTTCAGCAAGAAGGTCAGTTTTTTATCGATTATTGTCGTCTTTTTTTTCATGAAAATTTAAATAATGCTGACGCATTTTATCGCTTACGTCGTTTATTTAATGATAGTAAGGAGCGCCGCAAAAGAGCTGCTTTATTATTATATTTAAATAAACACTGCTTCAATGGCTTAGCTCGGTTTAATCGAAAAGGTGAATTTAATACTCCTTTTAGCTACTACAAAACTCCCTATTTTCCTGAGAAAGAAATGCAATATTTCTATGTGCATGCAAAAAAAGCAAAATTCATCCATGGAGATTTTTTATCTACTCTGGAGTACGTTAAGCAAGGAGATGTAGTTTATTGTGACCCTCCTTATGTCGGGTTATCTAAAACCGCAAATTTTACTCAATATACATCGGAAGGATTTAGTCACACACAACAAGTGCTCTTAGCAAACACTGCAAAACATTTAGCCTCACAAGGCATTCAGGTAATAATTTCTAATCATGATACAGAATTTACGCGAGATATTTATAAAAGTGCAACTATTGTTTCATTAATAGTGCAACGCAACATTAGTAGCAAAGGGTCAGAACGAAAAAAAGCTAAGGAGCTCTTAGCAATTTTCTCCTAAAAGATATAATATCTCTTTTAGGAGAAAACTACGAACTCATTTTATCCCTAAACTCAATCCGAATTGGAGTACCAATAATTTTCAGTGACTTGCGATAGAAATTTTCTAGATAGCGACGATAAGATTCGGGTAAAAAACTAGCATATTGGCCATGAATAAGAATTATTGGAGGATTATACCCTCCGGGATGAGCATAACGTAGCTTAACAGTATGCCCACGACTCAAAGGCGGTTGATGTGCATTAACCGCTTGTTCTAATAAGCGTGTTAACTGTGAAGTAGATAAACTCTGTGTTGCCGATCGATAAGCTTGTTGAATTAATGTAAATAAATTACCAACACCCGTTCCATGAAGTGCGGAAATAAAAATAAGTTTAGCAAATGGTGCAAATTGTAAACGTCGATCCAACTCTTTTTTGACTTGATCTCTTTGTTCTTTTGATAAACCATCCCATTTGTTTACAGCAATGATGAGTGCTTTTCCACTTTCTAGAATAAAACCTAGAAGATGTAAGTCTTGCTCACTAATGCCTTCCTGCGCATCAATTATCAATAAAACAACGTTACTTGCCTCGATAGCCTGCAAACTTTTAATGACAGAAAATTTTTCGATATTTTGTACTGTTTTTGATTTTCGACGAATTCCCGCTGTGTCAATGAAGGTATATAATTTTCCCCGATACTCAACATCATTTGCAATACTATCACGTGTGGTCCCTGGTTGATCAAAAACGATGGCTCGATCTTCACCTAAAATTCTATTTAACAAGGTTGATTTACCTACATTTGGTTTCCCTATAATCGATACTTTTATTCTTGAAATAACAGCTTCTTCTGTCAATGCTGGTTCAGTGGTTGAGGTTTCAATATTAGGAAAATAACCTAATACTTTTTCCATTAATTCTTGAATACCGTAGCCATGAATTGCGGAAATAATAGAAAGTGATGCTGCATCAAAACCTAATAGCGAAAACTCACTTTGTAATAAAGCCGGCTCTAAATCTTCACCTTTATTAATAACCAATGTAATTTTTTTACTGAGTCGACGTAATAATTGTGCTAATTGCTGTTCCAATGTGGACAGACCTTCCCTTGCACTGACTAAAAATAAAACATGATCAGCCTCTCTGATGGCACGTTGGGTTTGCTGTTCCATTAGAAAAGTGATATTTTTTTCTTTACTCCCAATTAATCCTCCGGTATCTACCACTATATAAGGTCGATTTCCTACGACTCCTTTTCCATAAAGTCGATCCCGAGTTAAACCGGGAATATCTCCCACTAAAGCGTGCCGAGTTTTCGTCAAGCGATTAAATAAGCTCGACTTTCCTACATTAGGTCGGCCTACAAGAACAATACTTGGCAAAGAAGAAGTGGTCATACAGGTAAAGTAGCGTGAGTCCACGCAGATAAACCACCTTCTCTGGTTAAGATACATACTATCGGATAATCCACAACTGGATTAGCTATGATACTAGCATTATCATGAACAAGATCTCTTGCTAATGGATGTCCATCAGATTGAGCTAACCAATGAATATAGCCTTCTTGATCTCCTATAATTAAACTATTTCCAAAAATAACTGGCGCAGTTAAACCACGATGTCTTAAAAACTGTTGTCGCCAAATCAACTCACCTGTAGAACGATCAAAGGCCCAGACGTCGCCTTTGGTATCAGCTATATATAAATTATTGCCAACAGTAAGACCCGAATAACTTGAGAAATTTCGTTGCCATAAAATTTGACCGGATCTTAAAGAAATAGCCGCTAGCTGACCTTGATAAGTTACCACATAAATTACATCACAAGATAATAAAGGATCTGCCGCTATATCAATTAATTGATCAGCGGCAGTCACTCCCTGTGGAAATGCAATCGTTCGTTCCCACAATAAACTGCCGTTTCTTAGGTTCAGCGCAGCTAATTTACCATCAGAAAAACCTACCACAACTTTATTACCTATAATTTGTGGGGCACTACTCGGCCTTAGAATTAACAGTGGTGAACCATGCTCGTAAGCCCATAGTGACTCACCGTTTTGTAACTCTAATGCGATTACTTGCCCATCTACCGTTTTAAAAATAATTCGACCTTTTCCGATTGTGGGAGGGGCTAATACTTGATTTGGCAATATTGCTCGCCATAAAATATCTCCTGAATCCGCTGCTAAAGCAATTACTTGCGGCTGCTTGGTAACAACGATCACTACCCCTTCACCGACTGCTGGGCCGCTCGTTATAATTTGTTTAATATTTTTTTGCCATAATTTATGGCCACGAGTTAATTCTAAAGCAGTAACAAGACCGGATTTACTCGCAACAAAAATTTGGTCTCCTTTAATGACTGGACTTAACCGTAGATAATCTTCATCCATACCCCTGCCTGTTGCTTTAGACCATAATAATACGGGTTGAAATTGAAAAGGGTAAGCAGTCAAAGGTGCTGGAACAGGGGTATTATCATCGCCTAAACCTGCACAACCTGTTAAAAATAACAAGCACAAAAAAATACTGCAATGAACATAAATTTTAGTCATTATAGTTCTCATCAAACGTAAGCCAAATTATTAATTTTCATTTCTAATAGAGGTCGCCCAATACTATTTCCAAAAGCTCGTTTAGCCGCTAAATAACTTTGCAATGCTTCTTTGCTATGCCCTAAATTATTAAGAATATCTCCCTTTTCTTCCAAAAAGATTGGAAAATAAGTCTTATCTTCATTTTTAGCTAGTATATTTAAGGCTTCTTTTGCCTGATTTTGTGCTAAGAAAATTCTCGCTAACCGTAACCGTGCGATAGATTGTAAAGCGTGATTGTGACCATGATCGATAACCCAAAATAATCTATTCGCAGCATCAGATAAATTATTTTGATTAATTGCTAGTTTGGCTAACTGTAAAGCCGCCAAGGAAGCATACGGCGTATATGAATAATTTTTTAACAATCCATCTGCCAGTTTATTTAATATAACTGTATTTTCACTCGTGGTTATCGCTGCTATTAGGCGTTCATATTGCATCGATGCTTTAAGTAAATTATTTTCTTTTGCTTGGCGCCAATAATTCCAACCCCAACTAATAAAAACAGCAAAAATAATGCCTATTAAAATTCCAAACCCGTATTCACGACACCATTTTTTTACATATTCAGCTTGTTCTATTGCAACTAATTCATTCATAGGCTAAATAATCCTGCAATTTTTGTATCACTTGATCTTGAGGTATGATTTCTTGTGGACTTTTTTCCCTTAAATTTTTAATAATGTAAGTGTCAGACTTTACTTCATCGTCTCCTAAAATTAAAGCAAAACGCGCCCCACTTTTATCTGCACGTTTAAACTGAGATTTAATTCCATCTCCAGTCACATCAAGTATCAAATTGATAGCTGTTAACTTTTTACGCAAATATTCTGCTAAAATCAATCCTTTTTGTATAGCAATATCGCCAATCGTAATAAAGTATAAATCTGGCATTGCGAGAAATGTCGCCGAATTTAATTTAGGTAATAAGTTAATTAAGCGTTCTAAACCTATAGCAAAACCCACTGCTGGAGTTGCATGCCCACCCAATTGTTCTACCAGATTATCATAACGTCCTCCTGCACAAACTGTATTTTGCGCAGCTTGCCGTTCACCGGCAATCACCCATTCAAAAACTGTTTTATTGTAATAATCTAATCCTCTGACTAAACGAGGATTAATGCTGAAACATATATCTGCATTAATGAGTATTTCTTGTAAAATACAAAAGTCTTGGTGAGATTCGGAATCAAGATAATCAAGTAACTGAGGGGCCTTTTCAATAAGCTCCTGCATATCAGGATTTTTACTATCTAATATACGTAATGGATTGGTCTGTAATCGACGATGAGAGTCTTCATCTAAATACTTTAGATGTTGTGTAAAATAATCTACCAAACTCTCTTTATGTGCCTTGCGTGCTGCCGATGACCCCAGCGAATTTATTTGCAAGCTTAATTGATGGTTTAAATCTAATTCATCCCAAAGCCGCGCTGTCATCAAAATTAATTCTGCATCGATATATGGTTGAGCTATACCAAACACTTCGACGCCAAATTGATGAAACTGTCTGTATCGCCCTTTTTGCGGTCGCTCATGCCGAAACATAGGGCCCAAATACCACCAGCGTTGAATTTGATTATAAAGTAAACCTTGTTCTATACCGGCACGAACACAACCCGCAGTCCCTTCAGGTCTTAACGATAAACTATCTCCATTACGATCAATAAAAGTGTACATCTCCTTTTCAACAATGTCAGTTACATTGCCAATACAACGTTTAAACAATTCCGTTTTTTCAACTATAGGTAAACGAACTTCTTGATATCCATATTGCTTGGTCAGTTTACGCAATATACTTTCAACTTTCTGCCAAATAAAAATTTGCATGGGCAGAATATCATTCATACCCCGTATTGCTTGTATTTTCTCTACCATAATTAATAATAAAGTTGTTTGCTTTTTTGTTTGGGTTTTGGTTTAGGTGTTCGTATTAATGCCCTATAGGCATCAGAATTAGGAAATCTTGTTTGTAACATTAGTGTGTAACTACCTGCTGCTATTGGATTCCCTAAAGCTCTGGCTAAAACAGCACCCAACCATAAAGCATTGGCTGTAGGCTCTTTAACGAGCTGCATATAATGATCTAAATATTGCTGAGCTTGTTGATAGCTTTTTGTTTGATAACTTATTCTTCCTAATTCCAACCAAGACAACGCACGTTTAGGATCTTGAGTAATAGCTTGAGTAAAATAACCCATTGCTTTTCTAGCATCCGGTATCTGCATAGCACATAAACCTGCGTTTTCATAGACTTGCGCTGTGTTAAGGTAAGTCGGGTCCTGTAATGCCAATAAAAAATGCTGATCTGCTTCAGAATAACGACCGCGGCGACACAAAAAAGTACCATAATTATTTTGTGCGGCACCGGATTTTGGATTAAGTGCTATCGCCCTACGATAGTAAGCATCTGCAGAAGAAAGATTTCCTGTAGTTTCTAGAAAATAGCCCATGGCACCTTGTGCCTGCAAGGATCCAGGTGCTTGCTGTTCAGCAAGCAATAATTTCTGATGTGCGCGTTGCACATCACCATTTTGTAAATAAGCTAGACCTAGCTGTACATTAACATCGGACGCTTGAGAACCCGATAGCTGAGTTTTTGATTTAGAAAAAATACTACAGGCCGTCAACGTAATTATAAAAAAAATGATGATGAATTGCTTTAATATCGATACCATTTATCCTCCGTTATTTTTAATTCCATTAAATTGCAGCTAATGATTTAAGTAAAATAGGAATCACTTTTTGATGTTGCCTGCTATGGTAACTCCGATCTTGAACGCGACCTACTAATTGACCACATGCGGCATCAATATCCTCCCCTCTAGTTTTTCGCGTTATCGTATTCAGTCCGGCCCTCATTAAAATACTTTTAAAATTTTCAATTACCGCCAAAGAAGAGCGACGATAAATCGTATTAGGAAACGGATTAAAGGGAATTAAATTTACTTTAACTGGTATACCTTCTAAAATTTTAATTAGCTGCCGTGCATGTTCGGGTTGATCATTAACTCCTTCTAACATGACATACTCCATAGTGATACGTCTTCGACTATCTCCTTTAAAATAATTCCGACAAACCTCTAACAACTCTGAAAGAGGATATTTTTTATTGATAGGGACTAGACGATTTCTTAGTTCATCATTAGGCGCATGTAAGGATACCGCAAGTGCCACTTCACTTATTTCTGATAAGCGTCGCAATGCGGGAACTACACCAGAAGTACTTAAAGTAACCCGTCGCTTAGAAAAACCATAAGCAAAATCATCCATCATAAGATTCATTGCTTTAACGACATTATCAAAATTTAATAAAGGTTCACCCATCCCCATCATCACAATATTACTCACCGTATGATCGTGGCGTAAAGATTCATCAGATAAACTCCGCACTGCCAACCATACTTGTCCTATTATTTCAGCTACGGTTAAATTACGACTAAATCCTTGTTGCGCAGTTGAACAAAAACTACAATTTAATGCACAACCTACTTGTGATGAAACGCATAAAGTTCCTCTATTGACCTCAGGTATAAAAACTGTTTCGATACAGTTACCATCACTAAGTCGCAATAACCATTTTCTAGTCCCATCTTCCGACTTCTGTTCAAAAACAGTTTCCGGTAAATCGATTTGTGCTATCAATTTTAGTTGGTTACGCAATAGCTTACTTAAATTACTCATCATTTCGATATCTTTGATACCTATTTGATGAATCCATTTTAAAACCTGTTGTGCTCGATAAGGTTTTTCTCCTAATCCTTGAAAAAAAAGTTGCATTTCTTCTCGATCAAAATCGAGTAAATTTTTAAGTGGTGCATTCATTATTCAGAACCGCCAAAACATTGATCGGATGTAAAAAAGAAAGCTATTTCTTGCCTAGCCGTATCAATACTATCGGATCCATGAACTGCATTCTGGCCTACACTTTCTGCAAAATCAGCTCGAATTGTACCTGTGGATGCTTGTTTAGGATCTGTAGCACCCATCAATTCACGATTTTTTAGAATCGCATTAGGCCCTTCTAAAACCTGTATCATCACGGGCCCTGAACACATAAACTCAACTAATTCATTAAAAAAAGGCCTGTCTTTATGGATTTCATAAAATTTCCCAGCTTGATCTTTATTCAAATGATCCATCCTAGCTGCAATAATTTTTAACCCCGAATCTTCAAATCTTTTAGTAATCTCGCCAATACAATTTTTTCTAACCGCATCAGGCTTGATAATAGAAAGGGTTTTTTGAATGCTCATAAATGCCTCTTACTTTTGTTCTAACAAATTATCTATTTTTAAGGATAGAAAGTATTATACAGACTTAATAGCCAGGCACATATAGGCTTTTATATGTCTATTGCTTTTTAATGGGAGTTTTGAGGTTTTTGGGGAATATCCTAGAAGCTTCTAACCCGATCGCATTTCAAAATTAGGTTAGACGCTTCTTTTGAATGCCATCTACCTAACCCAAGCTCACTTAAGCCTTGCGAACCAAATTAAGCAACCTATCCGGAAAATCTGTTAATACACCATCTACTTCTAAAGCTAATACCCTTTCCATTTCTTCGACTTCGTTGACAGTCCAAACGTCCACCCGTATATTTTTTTTATGTGCTGCCTTTACAAAATGTGCAGTTACTATCTCATAAGGGACCTCTAGGGCTGTAGCAGACAATAAAAAAGGGCGCGTTAAAAACAGCTTGCTCAATTTTGAAAAGCGATCCACCTCAGCTTGTGTCCCCGCTGTAGCAATCTTAGGACAAAGTCTACGCATCACTTTCATAGTACGCGAATTAAAAGCAGACACTAATATCTGTTTAGTTTTGTTATGCTGATTTATAAGTTCTCTTAATGCAGCCACAATAGGTGGATCATTCTGCTTTATCTCTATATTAATAACTTGTTTTGGAAAAGCAGTAAAGATTTCATTTAAACTTGGAATTTTAATTCCTTGATCTCGAAAAGGAAAAGTATGACCTTCATCATTAGTCCAACGATATCCTGCATCTAATTTTTTCAATTCTGCTAATGTGAAATCTTGCACTAATCCCTTAGCATTCGTTGTACGATCGACTGATTCATCATGAATAGCGACTAAAACACCATCCCTAGTCATATGAATATCAATTTCACTTAAATCTGCTCCTAGTTTTGCTGCCTCCTGTAATGCAAATAAGGTATTTTCAGGCCATAATCCCGCTCCTCCACGATGAGCAATAACAAGCGGTTTTGCATTAACCTGATAAAGTGGAAACATACAAATTCCATAATACTAAGTATAAATATCTTTGTTTGATAAAGAAATATGATAAAATATTCCTCATTTATAGCATGTAAAGCCTTAAAATACTAACTCATAATAGGTTAAAGCTTACCTGCATCTTTGTCCAATGAGGTCTTTTTTCCATGAAGGAATATCATTATACTCCTATATCTACGGAGTCTACACGATCTACCTTTTTTGATTATATTAATAACGTTAACCTCCCCCCCATCGATTATTTTTCTGTTGGCATAGAAGATTATGGCCAAAAAAAAATCACTTCCCTTATTTCAAGGCTAGAATGGCAAATTTATTTCGATAAAAATCAAATAACTAATAAAGACCCTTTAATAAAGGCTAAAAAATTATCTCAAAGAAAAATTATACCTTTTTCAGAAATAGACTATATCGATTCGTTTGGGAAAGAAGTCATGAGACAACGATCATTACATGGCATGAAAAATGGCTTAATGCTTATACATAAACAACATCATATAAACTACATGATTGTACTCGCCACTGGAGTTTCTAAATTTAATCACTTTAGTTTTCTCACCAAATACTATACTCAACTTATAAGACTTAAAAATGACCTTAGCAAAATTATTGAAAGAGAAATTAACTATATTTTGAACTGAAGTTTATTTCTCTATTACCATTATTCATCTTTTCTCCGGACCCATATAACTGCTGCGGCAGACTCTATATCTGCATCAAAAATGATAGGCTCTGCCGTTCTTCCCATAGGGTTTAAACAGGCCAGATTGAACCGACCTAAAGAATCTTTAAACAGCCGCCGAAAATATTGGCCCCCATCTTTCAAGTAAATAATACAGTCCTTATTCACTATTTTGTCAAATTCATTGCTGTATCTTAATCTCCCACCCACATAATCTCCCGCTCTATATTGAGGACTCATTTCATCATTAGAAACAATCATGACTACCGCATTCGCATAACGATCTCGAAACTCTTGGGCATCTCGCATCATTGCAATCTCATCATCTGCATCAATAGGTAAATTGACAATTTCACTAGGCATAGCAAAATAATGACCTAATGAAAGCCTAACGGTAGGATCTAATCCTTTGCCGTCAGCTATCCAAGACTCATCAACTATTAAACCTTCATTTTTATAAACTGCTACACAACGTTTAATGCCATTTTTTGAAATCTTTATCATACTATTCTCCCAAGATTTCAAAGTAATTTCAGGCAATTTATATTTTTTTTCTATATATGCTCTAGTAAGCCGTAAAATTGAGCGTAAATATTTAAGTCTTGCACCGGGAGTATCTAAATTACGTTGAAGTAATGCCTGGGACATAATGGTCAGTCTCCTTGTAAGAGATATTTATTAAGCTTAAAAAACTTATTTTAACTCAAGTAGTTAACTAAAAATAGATAATAAAAGCCAGCGTATTCTGGACCAAATATGGTTTTTTATTTTACGGCCACTAGACTTCAAGGGGGAGTATAAGGTACCTTCTACGCAATTTTATTTAGTTTTTATTATTTACTTATATTATGAAAATGATTCAAGAAGGGTTAACGTTTGACGACATTCTATTACTTCCCAACCACTCAAAGGTTTTACCTAAAGATGTATCCCTGGAAATACAATTAACTTCTAAAATAAATTTAAAAATCCCGTTAATTTCTGCAGCCATGGATACCGTTACAGAAGCTAAGCTTGCTATAGCACTCGCTCAAGAAGGGGGCTTAGGCATTATTCATAAAAATATGTCCATAGAAGCTCAAATTCAACAAATTAGAAAGGTAAAAAACTTTGAAAATGGAATGGTAAGAAACCCTATCACTATTGCACCGGAAACGACTTTACGCGAATTACTCAAGCTGATGGCAACTTACTCGATTTCAGGGATACCCGTTATCGAAAAGGACCAATTAGTAGGTATAGTCACACATAGAGATATACGTTACGAAGAAAACTTAGATAAACCCGCTTCTCAAGTTATGACGCCTAAAGAAAGACTTATTACAGCTAAAGAACAAGCGGCACCTGAAGAAATAATAGGTTTACTGAATCGTCATCGTTTAGAAAAAATATTGATTGTCGACGAACAATTTCGTTGCCGAGGATTGATGACAGCAAAAGATTTGCAGAAAACCAAAGAAAAACCCTTCGCAACTAAGGATCAACGCGGTCAGTTATGCGTAGGTGCAGCTGTAGGCATAGGTATTAATGCTAAGGAGCGTGCAACATCATTAATTGAAACTGGCGCAGATATAATCTGTATTGATACCGCACACGGTCATGCCCAAAGCGTTATTGATATGGTCAAATGGTTAAAAACTGTCTATCCAGACGTTTCTCTCATAGCCGGAAATATTGCTACTGCCGATGCGGCACAAGCTTTAGCAGCTGCAGGTGCAGAGGTTATAAAAGTAGGTGTAGGGCCAGGTTCTATTTGTACAACTCGAATAGTAACGGGTGTCGGTGTCCCTCAAATTACCGCTATCATGAATGTTTGTGCAGCCTTAAAAGGAAAACCCGTAACTCTTATTGCTGATGGTGGGATTCGTTATTCAGGCGATCTTTGTAAAGCGTTGGCCGCTGGCGCACACGCAGTCATGATAGGCAGCTTGTTCGCAGGCACTGAAGAAGCACCCGGAGAAATTGAACTTTATCAAAGTCAACCTTACAAAGCCTATCGTGGTATGGGCTCTTTAGGAGCTATGCAACAAGGATCATCGGATCGTTATTTTCAAGAAACTTTAGAAGTAAATAAGCTAGTTCCTGAAGGCATAGAAGGAAGAATACCTTATAAGGGCCCTTTACAAACAGTTATTCAACATTTATTAGGTGGAGTTAAGGCTGGCATGGGTTATACAGGAAGCGTCGATCTTGCCGATCTCCATAAAAAAGCGCAATTTATAAAACTTACCGCTGCCGGCATAAGAGAAAGTCATGTTCATAATGTGGCAATTACTAAAGAAGCTCCTAATTATTACCGAGAAGATTGAATATTTCATATCCACTCTCAAAATAATTTCTAGCTTTTTTTATGAACCTTAAAATTAAATATCGAATAAAAACGGAGTGTACCTTAAGATGACAATCCCAAAAGAACGCATATTAATTCTCGATTTTGGCTCACAGTATACGCCGTTAATTGCGCGACGCATTCGTGAATTGCATGTTTATTGTGAAATCTATCCTTACGATATCTCAGAATCTGAAATTTTAGCTTTTGCGCCGAAAGGAATTATTTTATCAGGTGGTCCTGAAACCGTTACTTCAGATACCACTCCTCGAGCTCCAAAAATAGTATTTAGCTTAGGCTGTCCAATTTTAGGGATTTGCTATGGAATGCAAACTATGGCTGAGCAACTTGGGGGTAAAGTCGTGTCCTGCGCCAACCGTGAATTCGGATATGCGCCTGCTCTAGTGGCTGCTGAAACTGAACTATTAACTCATATCCGAGATAATCCCCAAAATGAAAAAGATGTATTGTTAGATGTCTGGATGAGTCATGGAGATCATGTTGAACAACTTCCTCCTGGTTTTGTTCTTATATTAAATACTCCTAATACGCCAATTGCTGGTATGGCTGATCCCACACGTGATTTCTACGGCTTGCAATTTCACCCAGAAGTAACACATACCCGCCAAGGGAAAAAAATATTAGCACGCTTTGTAGAAAAAATTTGCCATTGCCAAGCAAGCTGGACAGCACCTAAAATTTTAGAGCATGAGATTGCTGAAATAAAAAAGAAGGTAGGTAATGAAAAGGTATTACTTGCGCTATCAGGTGGTGTCGATTCTACTGTATTAGCTGCATTATTACATAAAGCGATTGGCAAGCAATTACTATGTGTTTTTGTTAATACTGGCTTACTGCGCATCACTGATAAAGACTCTGCGATACAGGCTTTAGCAGATGATATGCATATTTCAGTTGTAAAAATCGACGCTTCTGCGCGCTTTATAGACGTTTTAAAAGGGATAATTGATCCCGAGGAAAAACGTAAAGCTATTGGTAATTTATTTGTTGAAATATTCGAAACTGAAGCCAGTAAACATTCAGATATCGCTTGGTTAGCACAAGGCACCATCTATTCTGACGTCATTGAGTCTGCTGGGACAAGCACTCAAAAAGCGCATGCTATTAAATCTCATCATAATGTAGGTGGGCTTCCAGATACACTTAAACTTAAGTTATTGGAACCCTTACGTGAGCTATTTAAGGATGAAGTGTGTGAATTGGGTATAGAATTAGGTTTGCCGCCCGATCTAGTATACAAACATCCTTTCCCAGGTCCTGGATTAGCAATTCGAATATTAGGCGAAGTAACCCAAGAAAAAGTAGACTTATTGCGTAAAGCTGATCTTATCTTAATTGAAGAACTTCGTAGACAAAATTATTATCATAAAACAAGCCAGGCTTTTTGTGTTTTCTTACCGATTAATTCTGTTGGGGTTATTGGAGATGCTCGTCAATATGCTCCAATTATTGCAATCCGTGCTATTGAGACTATAGATTTTATGACTGCTCGATGGGCTAATCTGCCTTATCAATTACTCGAGACTGTATCAAATCGAATTATTAATGAGGTGCGTGGAATTTCCAGGGTAGTTTATGATATTTCGGGAAAACCTCCTGCGACCATAGAATGGGAGTAAAAGCAAGCTATATTCACAGCAATTAGATTTTTGACAGAGTATACTTTGACTTTAACTTATCTGTTCAATAGACTTCACTTATTCACACTTCATAGAAGTAGCGACTTAAACTATGCTGCAACTTATTAAAAACTGGTTTACACGATACTTTCTTGACCCAGAATTGGCTATTTTATGGTTATTCCTATTATTTATTATTATCGTTTTTTCCTCTTTAGGAAAAATTTTAGCTCCTGTGTTTGTCAGTGTCGTTATGGCTTATTTATTACAATGGCCTATTAGCTCCTTAGAAAAGCTCCGTTTACCACGAATCGCTGCGGTTTTAGGAGTGTATATTAGTTTTGTGGGCTTAGTTATCCTGGCAATTGTGGGTTTGTTACCGTTATTATTTCGCCAATTAAGTAACTTAATCGCTGAACTCCCTGCCATGGCTGCAAAAGGCCAAGCGCTACTTTTGTATCTTCCCACTCGTTACCCAGGCTATACATCTGCCAGTCAAATTCAAGAATGGATTACTCAGTTTAAGGCTGAATTAACCCATTCTGGACAAGGAATATTATCTGCTTCACTAGGTTATATTCCCAATATTATTGCCTTTACCATTTATTTTGTATTAGTCCCTTTGCTAGTCTATTTTTTCTTACTCGATGAAAAAAAAATAATCACCTGGCTGACTCAGTATTTACCTGAAAAGCGTCGATTAATTTCTCAAATCTGGACAGAAGTTCTTGCCCAAACAGGTAATTATGTCAGAGGGAAAGCTTTAGAGATGCTGATAGTCTGGATAGTTACTTATCTTTCATTTGCAATACTTGGTCTCCAGTACGCGATATTACTCAGTGTATTAGTTGGGATCTCAGTGATTATTCCTTACATAGGAGCAGTTATGGTAACTATTCCTGTTCTTATTATCGGATTTTTAGAATGGGGATGGACAGCGCATTTTGCCTATCTAGTTGCAGTTTACACTTTAATTATCACATTAGACGCTAATGTATTAGTACCCTTTTTATTTTCTGAAGCAGTTGATTTGCATCCAGTAACTATCATTATTGCTGTACTTATCTTCGGAGGTTTACTAGGATTCTGGGGAGTATTTTTTGCTATACCTCTAGCTAGTGTGGTAAAAGCTATTCTAAATGCTATTTCTTACAAAAAAATACATACACATAAAAATAAACTATGTTAATGGCCTATTAACTTAATTCAGCAACTGCTTGTAAAACTGCTACTACATGACCAGGTACTTTTACCTGTCTCCACTCCTGACACAAAATACCTTGTTTATCAATCAAAAAAGTACTTCTCTCTATTCCGCGAGTTTTTTTGCCATACATCATTTTTTCTTTTAATACGCTATATAAGTGACATACTTTTTCATCAACATCGGATAATAATTCAAAAGGAAATTGCTGTTCTGTCTTGAATTTTTTATGAAGCTTCAAGCTATCTCGTGATACTCCTAAAATTATTGTATTTAAAGAAGCAAATTTTTTATAATTTTCTGAAAAATCTTTTCCTTCCTGCGTACATCCTGAGGTGCAATCTTTAGGATAAAAATACAAAACCACATTCTTACCCAGTAAACTCTTTAAATCTATCATTTTACCGCTAGTAGCGGGTAAACTAAAATCAGGTGCAGGTTTATTTATAACTAACATATTGGCAAATCATATTAAAGGAAAATAGATTTAATTTTTTTGAGGTTCCATAGCCACATCAAAATTGTGTTCATCACAAAATACGATAAAATGTTCGCGAAAATCTGCAACTAAATGCGGCGGTTGCGCCGGAAAACCAAAAGACAATGAAATTCCCAACATTGCTGCTTCAGTTATCGGGGCTTTATAGGATTCTATATGAAGATTATACAATGTTACCTGTTGTTCTGATAAAAAATGAGTAATCTTAGCTAAAACATTAGGTATATCGGGAGCAACAATATAAGATGAATAAGGGAAATTATCCGGTTGTGCACTACGAACTTGCGTACGCTCAACTAAAACATGACCTTCGAATTTTTTTATGAGCGTTTCAAATCTAGCAATGGTATTCCAGGCTCCCCCAATCAGCAAGGTCATAGTCACATGCTTTGCTGTGGTATTTACACGCGCATCAACAATATGGCAACCGCTATGAGCAACCATTCGAAATACTTGATCAGTAAGCTGATTTTCATTAAGGCCTAGGACAACAACAACCAGGTTTTCCATAAATATTAATCATGTTTTTCTAACGAGCCGGTAGTCTATTCTTTTTTAAGCAGGTTGTCACTAGGGGATCAGATTGACCTAGCTGGGCTTCACTTTCATATTAGATTCAGGTTTACGTAAATCTATATATCCTCAATGATAACTCAAAATCCTTAAGAGAACGTTTTTAAAACTGGTGGAGGCGGTGGGAATCGAACCCACGTCCGCAAGCCCGCTGCCTTTGGCACTACATGTTTAGTACAATCTTTAAGTTTAATCGATCCATCTCCGATTGACAGGGAATTGACCGACGATTCTGTTTGATTTTAGTAGTTTTCGCCTCAGAAGGGGCTAGACTACGAGCTTGTCAGTTATGACCACTACCTCCACATACAAGCCTATGGAGTTCATGGCGCCGGCTGCTGTTTAGGCAGCACTAACGTTACTAAATTAACTACCGATTAGGCAGCAATAGCAACGTCTTTAGCGTTATAGTTAGCATCGTTTGCAACTATAGATTTACAACATGATTAACGAGGCAAAGTTGCGTCCTCGACATGCACCTTAGGGTTTGTAACCGACGTCGAAGCCAGATCGCCCCCAAGTGTTTATTATACCTCATTTATAGCATGCTTTCTTGTTAAGCCTGAAAAATAGAGCTAAAAAGTTAAATGTAGGTATTAATCTTACCTGGAATAACGTCCTAAACGCATTTTTTCCCGCTGCCAGTCTCTTTCCTTGATACTAGCTCGCTTGTCATGCTCTTGTTTACCCTTTGCTAAACCTACTTCTAGCTTAACTCGATTCTTTTTCCAATAAAGCTTTAATGCGATTAGCGTATACCCTTTACGCATAATGCTTCCGGAAAATTTGCTTAGTTCTCGTTCATTGAGTAATAACTTACGCGTACGGGTTGGATCCGGGCGGCTATGATTTGTAGACACTGTTGCGAGCGGAGTAATATGACACCCTAAAAGCCATGCTTCGCCATTTTTTAATACGACATAGCTCTCTGTCAACTGAGCCCGTCCACTACGAAGACTTTTGACTTCCCAGCCTTGTAAAACTAACCCAGCCTCGATAGATTGCTCAATAAAATAATCATGGCGGGCGCGTCTATTTAATGCAATAGTTGTGGCTTGCAATGCTTTCTTAGAATTCATGGGATATACTCAAATTATTAGCAATCATAGCTCTCAAGCATAGCAAACCTAGGAACGATAGTCGCCCTGAACCTTAATTATGCCAATTATTCAACATTCGTTAGAAGTACCTTACAATGTGTCAGAAATGTATGATCTTGTGAATCACATTGAAAAATACAGTGAATTTCTTCCCTGGTGTACCGAAAGTAAAGTTATCAGTCAGGATGAAGATAATATAGAGGCTCGTCTTACTTTAACTGGAGGGGGACTATCTAAAAGTTTCACCACATCTAACCGCATGCAAAAAGACAAATTGATTGAAATTAACCTTATCAACGGTCCATTTAAACATTTAGAAGGCTATTGGTCATTTGAAACGACACCACGTGGATCAAAAATCAATTTAAATTTGGAATTTGAATTTTCTACGCGTTTACTCGCGCTTGCTTTTTCTCCTATTTTTGAGAGAGTAGCTAATACGTTAGTAGAAGCTTTTTCCAATCGTGCCAAGCAGGTTTATGGGGATCGCCAATTTGAAAATAACATTCATCAACAAGACAACGTATAAACATGTCATTTTTTTCAGTTGAAGTCGTATTTGCTGATCATCAGCAACAAAAAATTATACAAATCTCAGTCCCTCCTGCTACTTGCGTATCAACTGCCATAAAACTTTCGGGTATTTTATTAGATTTCCCTCATATTAATCTAAACCAAAATAAGGTGGGTATTTTTGGAAAATTATGCAATTTGGATACTAAAGTAACCGCTGGGGATAGAATAGAAATTTATCAGTCGCTGCGAATAGATCCTAAAAAAATTAGAATTAATCGTGCTAAAAAACAAAAAACTTCTTAATGCGTTTATAAATATTTTACTAGCACCTTAAACATTTTAATTAAGAACTGATTTTTCAATGTGTTGTAATCGTCCGTTGGAAAATAGAAGTGTAACGCGCCTTTGAATAGGCTCACTATGCCCTGGCTGGAAAAAATAAATATAATCTTGACGATCCGGTTGAAAAGGTGCCTGTAATACGCAGCTACCCAATAGATAACGAACTTGTTCCTTGGTCATACCGAGTTCTAGCTGATCTATGGTAGACTGCTGCAGTATATTCCCTTGCTGGATATCTGGCCGATAGACAATATGGCAACCAGAAATCACTAATGTTAACAACACACTTAAAAACAACTTTTTCATAAAAATATCATCACTAAAAATAAAGCCGTAACCACAATCTCTATATTAATTTAAAAAAAAATAAGAAAAAAAGTTTAATTAACTTAAAATCACCCAATACTTATTACTAATCGAGGAGTTTAGAGATAGTCTAATGGATAATCAACAACTACGCCAAGCGGGTTTAAAAGTAACTGGTCCTAGATTAAAAATACTTGAATTACTTGAGCAAGCTAAAACTCGTCATTTAAGCGCTGAAGATATCTATAAAACCTTATTGGAATCGGGTGAAGACATAGGGTTAGCCACAGTCTATCGAGTATTAACTCAATTTGAAAGAGCAGGTTTGGTGAAGCGTCAAAACTTTGAAGATGCCTATTCGGTATTTGAATTGAATCAGGGCCCCCATCATGATCATTTAGTCTGTATCAAGTGCGGAAAAGTTGATGAATTTGTTGATAAAATTATCGAGCAACGCCAAAAGATTGTAGCAAAACAAGCTAATTATCAAATGACAGACCATAGTCTAATTATTTATGGTGTTTGTAATAAGTGCTCAAAAAAAACAAAAGCTTAGATTAATTAAAAGTTTCGAGTAATGTAAACAATCTTACTAATCTACTTCTAGAATCTTTAGCGTATTAGTACCACCGGTAGTTTTTAATAAATCCCCATAAGTGATTAGAACCTGTTCTCCTTTTTTTAAAACCTCATGTTTCTTTAATTTCTTAATAGCTAATTGACTGATATTTTCTTTATGCATTTTATCAATATTAAAATATAAGGGATATACACCGCGATATAATGCTAATCGGCGTGTCGTTTTTAAACTATGCGCTAAACCATAGATAGGTATTCCAGAACGAATCCGAGACATCCATAAAGGTGTAGCACCTGACTCAGTTAAAGCAATGATAGCTTTAATATCATAATGATTGGCTGTGTACATAGCGGCCATGGCAATCGCTTCATCAGGACGGTAGAATTGACATTCTACTCGATGCCCAGATACACGCGTTTTAGCTTGTTTTTCTGCGCCTAAACAAATACGTGCCATAGCTGTAACCACTAATGCAGGGTGATCTCCTGTAGCTGTTTCCGCAGATAACATAACGGCGTCGGTACCATCTAATACCGCATTCGCGACATCAAAAACTTCTGCTCGCGTGGGAATAGCATTATGAATCATTGATTCCATCATCTGGGTTGCGGTTATCACTGCTTTATCTAAAGATCGTGCCCGCTGGATGATATGTTTTTGCACCGCTGGTAATTCAGCATCCCCAATTTCCACACCTAAATCACCACGAGCCACCATTACTGCATCGGAAGCACGGATAATTTCATCAATAACAGGAATGGCATCACTACGTTCTATTTTTGCAATCAAACCGGCATGGCCTTTAGCTCTCTTTAATAAATTTCGAGCTAAATTCATATCCGCTGCACTGCGTGGGAAAGAAATAGCAATATAATCAGCATCTAATTTCACAGCGGTTTTTAAATCTTTTTTATCTTTTTCAGTTAAAGCTTCAGCTGAAATACCTCCTCCTTTTCGATTAATTCCTTTATTATTGGATAGCCTCCCACCTACCTCTACATTACAAAATATTTTATTTTTCTGAACTTTTTTAACTTTGAATACTAAACGTCCATCATCAAGCAGTAATAAGTCTCCCCGACGCACATCTCGTGGTAATTCTTTATAATCAATGCCTACTGCAAATTCATCTCCTCCATTTTTATCTAAATCTGCATCTAAAATAAACAACGCATCTTTTTTTAAAAAAATAGCACCTGTTTTAAAACGCGCAATACGGATTTTTGGCCCTTGTAAATCTGCTATAATGGCAATTTCTCGACCTGCTACTTTTGCACATTCTCGAACATAATTAGCTCGTTTAATATGATCTTCTGCTTTACCGTGAGAAAAATTCAATCTCACGACATCTAAACCTGCCTCTATCATGGCTTGTAATACACCTGTCCGATCGGTTGCAGGACCTAACGTAGCCACAATCTTGGTTCGTTTAAATCGTTTCATTATGATGATCCTTCCTGCTACGTTCTTCTAATATCACTAGAGCAGGCAAAGTTTTTCCTTGTATAAATTCAAGAAAAGCCCCACCACCCGTCGATATATAAGAAATTTTATCGGCAATACCATATTTTTCGATGGCTGCTAAAGTATCGCCACCCCCTGCGATAGAAAAAGCAGGACTATTGGCAATAGCATGACTCAAGGCACGTGTTCCTTGTTCAAAAGGAACCATTTCGAAAACTCCAAGGGGACCATTCCATAAAATACTCGCTGCCCGCTGTACATACTCGGTATAACGTTTTATTGACTCTGGTCCAACATCTAAAATCATTTCATCATTTTTTATTTTAGTTAACTTTTTAACGGTGGCTTTTGCATTATCAGAGATTTCGCTAGCCACAATAACATCCGAAGGGAGCACAATCTCAACTTTTAATTGCTTTGATAAATCTAAAAGTTTTTTTGCCTCTTTAACCAATTCAACTTCATATAAGGATCGACCTACAGAATAACCTTGTGCAAGTAAAAAGGTATTGGCAATTCCTCCACCAAGAATCAAAAAATTCACTTTATTAAGTAAAGACGTTAATAGCATTAGTTTAGTAGAAACCTTCGCACCACCGACAATGGCTAATAAGGGTCTAGCTGGATTTTCCAATGCTAAACTCAATGCTTTTAACTCTGATGTTAGTAATAACCCTATACAAACTTGTGGTGAGAATTGTGCAACTCCTACAGTGGATGCTTCACTGCGATGTGCTGTAGCAAATGCATCCATGACAAAAATATCACCCAATTTTGAAATTTTTTTCGCTAAAATAGAATCGTTTTTCTTTTCCCCTCTTTGAAATCTAACATTTTCACATAGAACAACTTCCCCAGGTGAAATCTCAAATCCCTCTAGCCAATTAGCAACAAATCTAACTGGCTGTCCCAATAGCTTCTTTAATCGTGTTGCGATTGGGGCTAAAGAAAGTTCAGGGGTAACATAACCTTCTATTGGTCTATCTAAATGGGAAAGTAAAATAACAGCCCCACCTTTTTTTAAGGCATATTGAATCGTTGGTAATGCCGCTTTTATACGCGCATCACTCATAATCATGCCCTTATTAAGGGGCACATTAAAATCTTCTCTGATGAGAACACGTTTGTTTTGTAAATCTAAATTTTCTAAACGGGTTAAATACATAAAAACCAAAAGCTATTTCGCTTCAGTTAGAAAAAATGTAATTAAAATCCAAAACTTTCTTCGTAAGACTAAAGGTATACACCTTTCTATTTAGCCAATCTCATTGAAGCATGTTCGGTTTCCAAACTTCCATTATCTTGAGGAGCATGGATCGGATCAATTCTAGAACAAAAAGCATATTTAGATAAATATATATAAGCATCTTTTATATACCCATCTTTGCTAAATTTTAACCATGGGTTCTCTTTCTTAGTACTATCTGCTGGAAGGGCTTTAGTAGTATGCTGAAAAAGCCGGTCTTGAAATTCATCGTCCGACTCATCAACAGAGCGAGATTGCATTCTCAATAGCATATAACTCTCTTGCAACTTCCTAGAATGCTCTTCTGGATTACTTGCAATTGCTTCATGCAACTCATTTATAGCTTTAAGTATCGCTTCACGCAGTTGTGCAGCTACATATTTAGGATTAGGAGATTCTCCCTGAGAAAAAAACAAATCGCTATAAGCAATCAATTTGTTTAATCGGTTAGAACCACTTGGCGGGGCAAATTTTAATCCGTCCAACTTATCCCTATGCTTTTTTTCATCGAGTTTGCGCTTACGTGCTTGAACCGAATTTGATAGTTCAACCATATGGACTTCTCTTTATTATATATAATGACTCTTCATGTTAACATTATCATTGATTGTTTCCAAGCGAGGCTACGCTTAGTCTTAACGTCAATTTCGTTTAGATATTTTCTTGAAGATCAGTATTGCCTCCCCTTAAATTTAAGGATATTTTTGTGCACATGACATCTTTACATGGCTTACGTACGCTCATAACCCGACCGATTCATCAAGCACAAGATTTGGCAGTACAAACTCGATTCTCAGGGGGTAGTGTCATCCATTTTCCAACGTTAGACATTATCGGCCCTAAGAACATAAAAAAAGTGGTATTAGGTATAAGAAAACTTAATCAATACGATTTGGTCATCTTTATCAGCCCAAATGCGGTCTTCAAAGCAGCTGATTATATTCACGATATTTGGCCATCTTGGCCTAAAAATCTCAAAACTATTGCCACAGGTGCCGGAACTGCCCTATCTTTAAAACAGCATAATCTGCCTTGCGATAACTATCCAGAAAAAGATTTTAATGGTATAGGCTTATTAAAGCTTATTGCTTTACAGAATATAAAACAAAAAAAGATTCTAATCATTAAGGGAGAAGGTGGTCGACACGCTCTAGCTAAAGGCTTAAAAGATCGAGGGGCTCAAATTGATAATTTAAACGTTTACAGGCGACAGCTACCAAAAATTGATAAAAACAACATTCCTTATCAGGACGCAATTGATGTCATTATTTGTACGAGTCATAGCGGATTAAAAAATCTAGTTCGCTTATTGTATCCTTACTGGCAAGATATTTTATTTAAAAAACAATTGCTCGTCATTAGTCCTCGACTAGCTGATAGTGCTAAGAAACTAGGTTTTGTCAAACCACCCTTAATATCGGATAATGCAACAAATGCGGCTATACTCCAGCAATTGGATTTTTGGCAAGGTGCCTCGAGAATGAAGCAACCGGAATGTATTCAAGATACATGAGATTGCGGGTTGAACGGCAATGCAGAATAAAATTCAAGTGCAAAGAGTCTACCTTACAAACTCTGTTTTCCTGGCGGGAGCAATCACTATGGAATCACAGCCCACACCGAACTTAGAAGAAACAGAAATAAAAACAAAAACCCAAAAAAATAAACCTTTACGTTCTAAAAGCTGTTCCATTGCTTGGTGCGCTATAGGATTGTTGCTCATCACCTGGGTTGGTTTATTTTTAGGATTAAGTTTTTTTTGGTTAAAAAACAAAGAACGACTTAGCGAATATCAACGTCAACTATCGATCATACAAACACAGATCTCCCAAAATCAAGCTGATGGTAAAAATCTTCAGCAACACATCGCACAATTACAAAATTTTATAGAACAAAAATTCTCAGCTAACGATAATGCTATATTGCTTGCTAATGTTAAGCAACTGATACAGTTAGCCCAATATAATTTGGTTTATTTTCACGATACTGACAATGCTCTGTCTGCACTGACGCTAGCTGATAAACAATTAGGTACCATAATAAGTCCGGATATTCGATTAGAAAATCTTCACCAGTTGTTAACTCAATACTTAACTCGCTTAAAAGCCTTGCCCCACATTGACTTGGCAACTACCTTAGGCCAGATACAGACTTTAAAAGCACAAATTACGCAATTGCCTTTATTGACAATATCTAATTCTGCTACAGCAAAACCTGATGTTACAACCAGTAACTCTTCGGAAAATAAATGGATACGTATGCTGCAAAATAGCTTAAATAGCTTCCGACAGCTAATCGTTATTCGACGCTTAAATAAACCTATAGAACCTTTATTACCAGAAAAAGAACAACAATATTTGCAACACAACCTGCTATTATTATTACAACAAGCTCAATGGGCATTAATACATCATGAAGCAACTATTTATCAATCCAGTTTGCAAGAAATTCAAGAAAATATAAAAGATCATTTTGCATCTGGCTCACCTATTACACAAACAGCTATACAAAATATTGAACAATTAAAACAAATCGATTTACAAACTCCGTCTCTTGATTTAAATCCACTACTCGAGGCCATTTCAATTATCAAAAAGACACCCACTAATACTAACGTTACTCCTGTAGTTACCGCTAATCAAAAGGAACCCTCTTGATGCATCGGTTTTTTATCTTTTTATTGGTTCTTGCTCTTTCAGTTTGGCTCGGAGTTAAAATCACTCTCGATCCGGGTTATATCTTGATTACTTGGCATCAACTTGCCTTAGAAATGCCACTATGGCTAGCTATCTTAATTCTAACCATTAGCTTTATTTTAATTTATTATTTAATTCGATTTATTAGCTATTTATTCATGCTCCCAAAACAATGGCGTCAAAATTTAGACATAAAACGCTGCAAAAAAACCATGGCATCAGATGATCAACGCTTATTTTCTTCTATTTATCAAAAACCACAAAACTGGCATCGTATTTTAGAAATTCTGCCTCAATTAGAAAATAAAACCTGGGTATCTAAAGAACAAAAGCAACAATTACAACAAGAATGTTATGAAAATTTACTAAGTGAAGAAAAATATACCTACAATTTATCAACGCTTGAGAACCTATGGGACAATTTATCAACAAAATTAAAAAAAGATCCTTTGCTTTTAAATTTTTATATTCAAGGTCTTATAAGACATCATGAAGATACGAAAGCTGAATCGTTAATAATAAAGCAATTAAAAAGACAATGGTTCGGCCCCCTCGTTTCAACCTATAGTCTTATTAAAAGCATCAACCCTGCCCGCCAACTAGCAATAGCAGAAAAATGGCTTAAAAAACATCCTGATGATCCTTATCTTTTATTAAGTTTAGGTCGTCTTTGTAAGCAGAGAAAATTATGGGGGAAAGCTCGGGATTATTTAGAAAAAAGTTTAATCTATGATTCTTCTAATTCAGAAGCTTATCTGGAATTAGGTGAATTATTGGAAGGTCTGGAGGAACCACTGCAAGCTTTAGCATGGTTTAAAAAAGGATTAACAAAATATACCTCTCACACTTAAGGTGTGCATCTTTCTCATTCAACCGCTTGAGTTGAAACAGATATAATTATATTTTTGTCAGATCATAGACACATCTTTTTAATATAGTAGTAACAGGCCAACCTCTCAAAACACGTCCTGAAAAAGGGGACCACTGGCATTTAGTACTAAGATGTTTATCTTCGACCCTCTTTGCTAAGGATAAATCAACTAGCACACAATCCTCTGGATAATCTGGCAAATGGAATATTTTTTTTGCTCGACGATAAGTTAATTCGACTATATTGTTTAAAGTAAGTAAACCTCGATGATACGCCTCCAGTAACAATGGTAAAGTAGTTTCTATACCCGGCACGCCAGATGGGCACATACCATAAGATCTCGCTTTTTCTTCTAGGGTATGTGGTGCATGATCCGAACCTATGGTATCAATAACCCCCGATTTTATTGCGGTAAATAATGCCTTCTGATGTTCAGAAGTTCGCAAAGGTGGATTCATCACTGCTTTGCCATTTAAGCTAATATAATCTGTCAAATTTAAAAACAAGTGATGCGGAGTTGTTTCAGCAAAAACAGGAAGGCCTTCTTCTTTAGCGTGTGCAATTAAATCAATTTCTTGGCGCGTACTAATATGTAAAATATATAAACGCGTCCCATATTCACGTACTAGCTGAATGGCTTTTTTTACCGCTAATATGGCCGCTGTTTCATCGCGAATTTTTGAATGTATCGAATAATTTTGTAGTCCAGTAAATTTTTTTTCATTTTCTTTTAATCGCCGCTCATCTTCCGCATGAACCGCAACTAACATATTTTCTTCAGCCGCTATTTTAAAAATAGCGTGTAAACTCTCGTCATCATCGATAACTAGACCTCCTGTGCTACACCCCATAAAAACTTTAATGCCAATTACCTGATCTTTTACTTTTTTTATCTCATTTAAATGATGTTTATCTGCGCCAAAAAATAAATGGTAACGTAAAGGTATTTTTGCTTCTTTTAATTGTTGATCAATCAGCACTTTTTTTTCTTCTAAGGCAGCTTGTGTAACCGTGGGAGGCAAGGTATTAGGCATATCAAAAACAGTGGTATAGCCGCCCTTTATACTAGCCTTAGCAGCAGTTTTCCAATCTTCTTTGTATTCCAAACCAGGAGTTCGAAAGTGCACATGGGGATCGATTAATCCCGGTAATAATAATAAATGGCTCGCAACAATAGTTATTTCTTGTTCACTATCGATAGTAATATTTTGGCGTTGATTTTCTATAGTCAGAATATTATTTATCTGTATCATAAACAAATTTCTTCAACTTGATCGCGATCAAATTGTTTCTCGCAATAAAAACAACGAAGCTTTACTTGAGTCGAAGATCCTTCTAATTTAAAATAGCCTTTTGATTCAATGTGATTAATACAGTTTTGGTTAGGACACACCAATACATCACGTATAGTTTTAGGCAATTCACAGCTAAACTTTTCGCTAACTTTGAAATTTTCAATTCGGCTAATCGTAGCGCCAGGAGCAAAGATTGCGACATGCTCAATTTCCTGTGAAGAAAGTAATCGATTTTCAATTTTAATTAAATCTTTCAATTTTAAAGATGTACTTCGCAAATTTAAGCCTAAAGTAACACGTTGTTTACTATTCACCACGTGTAATAAACGCATAATTTTAAGTGACTGCCCCGCCGGAATATGGTCGATGACGATACCATTATCAATCGCAGAAACCGAACGAGTTTTGATCATAAATTTTATCCAAAAAAATCGTTTAAAACGTTACCTTATCAAGTAATAGCGATAAAACAGCTTGTCTGATATAAACTGCATTAACAACTTGTTTAAAATATAAAGCGTAAGGTGTTTCATCAACAGCTTTATCAATCTCACGCCCGCGGGGTAAGGGATGTAGAATATTCAAATTAGTTTTAACTTTTTTTAACTTATCTGGTGTCAGAATATATTGATCTTCAAATAGCTGATGTTCTGATTGTGTAAACCTTTCTTGCTGTAACCGAGTCATATATAAAATATCTATTTTAGAAATCACTTCATCTAGGCTTGAGTGAAAAGAAAATCGAATACCTTTATGTTTCAATTCATCGCAGATTACTTCTGGCAAGGTTAATAACGAAGGTGAAATTAGAAATAATCTCATGTTAAATAAAGCGCAAAGTTGCACTAAAGAATGTACGGCACGTCCGTACTTTAAATCGCCTACCAATGCAATCGATAATCCTTCCAAATTTCCTTGCATTTCTTGAATAGTGAATAAATCGGCTAGGGCTTGTGTAGGATGTTGATTTGCGCCATCTCCTGCATTTATTACGGATTTATTAGAAATCTCTGCAGCTAAACGTGCCGATCCCTCGAGTGGATGTCGAATGATAATAAGGTCCGCATAATAAGAAATCGTTTTGATGGTATCTTGTAAATCTTCACCTTTTTGGATAGAAGTATTTTCACTGCCCGAAAACCCGATGACTTGCCCTCCCAAACGTAAGGTAGCTGTCTCAAATGATAAACGGGTACGCGTTGAAGGTTCAAAAAAACAATGAGCAATTATTTTATCAAGTAAAAATTTTTTAGATAAGCTGTTCTTAAATTTTTTAGCAAGATTTAATATACTATTCACTTCACTTAAAGCAAGATCACGAATTGATATAATATCTTTTTTACGTAATACTTTAGACATAATTCACTCACATTCAAATTAATAATATATCCGACTGATATTTCTGTTTTCATCTATCCATTCTTTTTTAGAACCAAACTTTGCCAAGACTCAACAGGTAATTCTTTTCCCCACAAGCTGACTAAACATTGCAAAATTATCAGTGCAATCTGAGCATTAGTAATTAAAGGAATATGATGATCAATAGCTAAACGTCGAATTAAAAAACCATCAGTTTGCTGTAAACCTGTCATAGAACTGGGTATATTGATAATTGTGGATACTTTACGTTGCGTAATTAAATCTCTAATATTCGGTTTTTTAGCTTCGCTAGTCTTGTTAACAAAATATGAGGCTATACCATGTTGAGATAAAAATTGATGCGTTCCTTCTGTGCTGTAAACAAGCCAACCTTGATCATCAAGTTGTTTGATCCAAGGTAAAAGCTTGATCTTATAGCTATCTGCAATGCTTAATAACAATTTCTTTTCTGCGATATTTTGATCCGTTGCTAACCATGCTTTATAAAAAGCTTCTACTAAATCCTCCGCAATACATGCCACTTCACCCGTAGATGCCATTTCAACTTGAGCGACAGGATTGGAACCTTTTAAACGACTATAAGAAAATTGTGCTGCTTTGACACCCACATAATCCAGCTCTAAAGTTTCGTAATGTTTTGCTTGGTGCTTATTCAGCATTACTTCGGTGGCTATTTGGATGAAATTATGGCCTGTCACTTTAGAAACAAAAGGAAAAGAACGCGATGCTCGCAAATTACATTCAATAACCTGAATATCATTATTTTTAGCAATAAATTGAATATTAAATGGCCCCGTGATGTGTAAAGCCTTTACAATTTTACGAGCTATACTTTTAGTGCGGCGTATGGTTTCTAAATACAACTTCTGAGGTGGCAACACAACCGTTGCATCTCCCGAATGGACACCCGCATTCTCGATATGCTCTGAAATGGCTTCAATAACAATATCACCTTGTTTAGCAACACCGTCTATTTCTAATTCTTTTGCTTCTTGAACAAATTTAGAGATCACCACCGGGTGATCTTGTGAAACATGCGCAGCTGCTTGTAAATGCTGATCTAAAGATTCCGGATCAAAAACCACATTCATCGCAGAGCCAGACAAAATATAAGAAGGTCTAATTAATACGGGATAACCGACTTTAGCTGCAAAGCTTTTTGCTTTACTCAAACTAGTAATTCTTTCCCAAGAAGGCTGATCAACGTTAAGCGTATTTAATAAGGCAGAAAATTTTTCTCGGTTTTCAGCATAATCAATAAAGATCGGATCCGTTCCCAATAAATGGTAACCCTCTTTAGCTAATGGTACAGCTAAATTATTAGCAATTTGTCCTCCTACTGAAACAATAATGCCCTTTGCTGACTCAAAATCCACAATATCTTGTACACGCTCAAAAGTAAGCTGTTCAAAGTACAATCGATCCGATTCATCATAATCTGTAGAAACGGTTTCAGGGTTTGAGTTAATAATAATGGCGGTTTCATTTAAATGACGTAAAGTCTGCGAGGTATTAACTGCACACCAATCAAACTCGACAGAGGATCCTATCGAATAAGGCCCTGAACCTAACACAATGATAGGTCGTCGCTTAGCAGGAGAAATATCATGTTCAACCGCATGATAGCTTAGGTAAAGATAATTCGTTTGCGCGGCGAATTCCCCAGCTAATGTATCTATTTGCTTCACAAAAGGCGTAATACCATATCTTAAACGTAAAGCTCGAATTTGTTTTATCGACTTATTTTTTGTTTTAGCAATAAAACTATCTGAAAATCCTGCTTGTTTTAATTGACATAAAAGTTTTTTATTCAACTTACGAAAATTTAATTGTCTTTCTAATTCTGTGAGCTGGTGTATCTGCGCCAAAAACCAAAAATTAATCTGGGATAAACGTTCAGCTTGTGAGATTGAACCACCATTTTTAAAAAATTGATATAAAGCAAATAAACGTCTATCGGTGGCAAATTGTATTTCTTTACGCGGATTATCAATTTTTTCTGGATAATCCATTAAGCAAGTAGCTCCTTTATTTAACATTCCCACTGCTTTTTGTAATGCTTCCGGAAAAGAACGACCAATTGCCATCACTTCGCCGACACTCTTCATTTCAGTGCCAATCGTTCTTTCAGCCGCTTTTAATTTATGTGTATCCCAACGTGGAATTTTTACTACGATATAGTCCAATGCCGGTTCAAAATAAGCACTTGTCACCTGAGTAACACTATTTTTTATTTCATATAACTGATAACCCAATGCTAACTTAGTGGCAATGAAAGCTAATGGATAACCGGTTGCTTTCGACGCTAATGCACTGGATCGCGATAAACGCGCATTCATTTCTATAACTCGGTAATCACCATTTTTTGGGTTAACCGCAAATTGGATATTACATTCGCCAATAATGTTAAAATGTTCGGCAACTTGTAAAGCCATATTGCGTAATAATTGATGTTGTTCATTACTTAAAGTCTGTGCTGGCGCGACAACGATACTTTCTCCCGTATGGACACCCATTGCATCCATATTTTCCATGTTACAAATAGTTAATCTATTTCCACATTGATCGCGAACAATTTCATACTCAAATTCCTTCCATCCAAATAAATATTCTTCTATTAAAATTTGCGGTGCGGTGGCTAAACTTTCCTGGGCACGCTGTTCAAGTATTTCTCGATGCGTAATTTTCCCAGAACCTAATCCTCCTAAGGAAAAACCTGAACGTAACATAATGGGATAACCTATCTTTTCTGCTGCTTTCAGCGCTTCAGCAGTAGTTTTGACTGCAAAACTAAGTGGTGTTTTAATTTTTATCTTCGCTAAAGCCGCTTTAAAAAGATCTCTGTCTTCGGTTTGACGTATCGATGCAATAGATGTGCCTAATACCGCCACCTTGTATTTTTTTAATATACCTCTATCCTCTAAATCTAAACCTAAATTAAGAGCAGTTTGGCCACCAAAACCCAGTAAAATTCCATCTGGTTTTTCTTTAATGATAACTCGCTTCACGGTATCCAAATTTAGCGGTTGCAAATAAATTTTATCCGCTAAATTTGCATCCGTTTGTATGGTAGCTATGTTCGGGTTTATTAATACCGAATTAATTTTTTCTTCTTTGAGTGCTTTAATGGCTTGTGAACCGGAATAATCAAACTCTCCCGCTTGACCTATTCTTAAACCACCAGAACCTAAAATCAGAATTTTTTTACCCTTGTATCGTTGTATTTTCATAATTTTTATAACATGCGATAAAAACGTTCAAATAACCATTGTGTATCCGTGGGCCCAGGCATGGCTTCAGGATGAAATTGTACAGAGAAAAAAGGATCTTTCTTATGCTCAATTCCTGCAACCGTTCCATCATTTAAATTTCGAAATAATATCCGCCAATCCTTAGGCAATGTTTTTTCGTTCACCGCATAACCATGATTTTGTGAAGTCAAATAACATTGCTGAGTAGGCAAATAGATACAGGGTTGATTTTGAGAACGATGACCAAAAATTAACTTATAGGTTTTAGCACCGACTGCTAAAGCCATTAATTGTGTCCCTAAACAAATACCGAAACAAGGCTTCTTTTTTGCTAAAGCCTTTTTTAAAATAGCTACCGTTTTTTTACATAATTGCGGATCACCGGGACCATTGGAGATAAAAACGCCATCATAATCTTCCTGACTATAATCATAATCATAAGGAACTCGTTTAATTTTTAGTGGAAATTTTAATAAACAACGTAAAATATTTTCTTTTAAGCCACAATCTACAACAATTATTTTTTTTCTGCCTTTACCATAATGAAGAGGTTCGGTAATTGTTACCTGTTTTACCCAATCGATAGATTCAAATTCAATAAAATCCTTTTCAGGTTTTTTTAATTGGGTAATAATTCCTGGCGTTACTCCATTAACTCTTAAGCAATGTGTTAAAGCACGCGTATCAACGCCAGTAATAAAGGATATATTTTCAATTTCTAGCCAATTTAGTAATGAACGTTGTGCAGTATGATTTGAATAAAAGGCCGCTAGTTCGGAAATAATCACTCCTTTTACTTGAATTTTGTTAGATTCCCAAGTATTCGGTGCAGAAACACCATAATTTCCTATCAAGGGGTAGGTAAAACATAATATCTGTCCTGCATAAGAAGGGTCTGTTAAAGACTCAACATAACCTAACATTCCCGTATTAAATATAACTTCACCAGAAACTTCAGTTGTTTGGCTTGATGGAATATATCCCATAAAGCTTTCACCTGTTTTTAATATTAAATGTGCTGAAACTAATTTTTTCATGCTCTCGTTCGTTGGTGAAATTGGGCAGCAAGATAAGGGTTCCACATCATTCCAGTTGCTGAAAGAGCTATATCAGCCCCTGCATTAAAAAAATCATTAAAGTGTTCAGATAAAGTAATTCCACCCATACCTAAAATAACTAAATTTAATTTTTCAGTTTGATTAATTTGCACTAATTTTTTAACAGCTTGCAATGCTAACCGACGAATCGGATAACCGGAAACTCCACTATAAATTCTTTTTCCAAATGCAGGATGATGATTTTTATTCAATACACGCATACTAATGGAATTGATAGCACTTATCCCACTTGCGCCAGCACGTGCTGCGGAAATTAATAAATTAATGGGGGAGTGATGTTCATGAATCAAACCTAATTTTAGTAATATGGGAACATCGCGTACGCATTTCACAACATAAGCGGTTATTTGCGATATATATTCAACACTCCAATAAAGAGGCTCTCCTGAATTCATTAAATTGGGACATGAAAAATTTAACTCTATAATATCGGCACCTGCTTCTTTAGCCATCAACGCGGCTGCGGTAAAATCTTTTGACATCGATTGCAGTGAATCACCTTCACCATAAACAGACACAATCAACACTTGGCCCTCTGCTAAAGAGTTTTTTGCAAAAGCGATATCTTGCATAACTACTATGGGTTCCAAACAGCCATTACCAAAGGAATTACTAATAGCAATTTTGTGACTTATTTTTTCAGGTGTATCCTTGGTAAAAAGAGTTTCTTTTAAATCAGAACAATCAAATAATTTTTCACATTCGAGATGGACAATATTAGGTAATGGGTGCGTAGGATAGGCTTGATTTCGTATTGTTTTATAAGTTAATACATCAAAACCTAGTTTGGCTAATAATGCAACACCTTTCCCGGTTGTTACTGCGCATGCCGCTGCACCGATTTTTGAGGCTAAAGAATAGCCTAATAAAGAAACCCATTGCGTTTTATCTGACCAAACGCGTGTTGGTAGTTTTATTGATGGAAAAGAAGGATTGCTGAAGTTTTCTTCAAAAGTTCTATTAATGTCATAGAGAGGCGATGGAACGCTCAACATGTGATATAGTTAAAAATAATTTTGACTATTTAAACCGATTTTCCACAAAATACCAAGTTTTTTATAAAAATTCTGTGGTTGGTGCCGAGAAGAGGACTCGAACCTCCAAGGGTTTCCCCACAAGTACCTGAAACTTGCGTGTCTACCAATTCCACCACCTCGGCAATTTATTTCTAGAGGGGTATTATTTATTTTATTCGTTTATTTTGCTTAGTGGATAGCCTGCTTCTAACCAAGCTCGCAAGCCACCTTGCAAAGAAGCGACCTGGCAATAACCCATTTTTTGTAAATTATCTGCCGCCAAGCAAGATCGGAAACCCCCGCTACAATAAACAACAATCTCTACTTCAAAATCTGAAATGTATTTCTCAATATCACGCTCAATGATTCCCTTACTAAGAGGAATTGCATGAGCAATCGATCCTTGTTGAAGTTCATCTCGCTCACGTACATCAATTAAATAAAAAGCAGCTTGATTATTAATTTTTTCATTTAAATCAAGCGCTGTTAACTCTTTTATATGAGGTTTTATTTTATTAACTAATTTTATAAAGCCTGATGTAGGTTGCTTTTGATTGATCACGAATGTATTTCATTTTCCATTTCTGTTTCTATATCTTTCATGGTTAAACGAATTCGGCCTTGTCTATCTATCTCTAGTACTTTGACTTTGACAATTTGGCCTTCGCTTAATACATCACTCACTTGCTCAACACGCTCTTTAGAAATTTGTGAAATATGTACTAAACCGTCACGACCAGGTAATACGTTAACAAAAGCACCAAAATCAGTCAGTTTAACAATTGCACCTTCATAAGTACGACCCACTTCTACTTCTGCCGTCACTTTTCTAATACGATCTATTGCATTTTGGCAAGCTTGTAAATCAGATGTCGAGATTCTAACGACTCCATCATCACTAATATCGATTAAGGTTCCTGTCTCTTCAGTAATAGATCGAATTGTTGCTCCACCTTTTCCAATTAAATCACGTATTTTTTCAGGATTTATTTTTAAAGTGGTTATACGTGGTGCATAAGGAGAAACTTCTATGCGTGGTTCAGCTAAAGTTTCTTGCATGATACTTAATATATGAAGACGGCCCTCTTTTGCTTGATTTAATGCTGCTTGCAAAATTTCCTCGGTAATACCATCAATTTTAATATCCATTTGCAATGCTGTAACACCATCAACAGTACCTGCAACTTTAAAATCCATATCTCCCAAATGATCTTCGTCACCTAAAATATCAGTTAATACTGCGAATTGCTCTCCTTCTTTAATTAGGCCCATTGCAATACCCGCTACGTGTTTCTTTAAAGGGACACCTGCATCCATTAAGGCTATACTCGCACCACAGACGGTTGCCATAGAACTGGAACCATTTGATTCGGTAATTTCAGAAACAACACGTAAAACATAAGGAAAATCGGACTCGCTAGGTAATACCGCACGTAAAGCGCGTTTTGCTAAGTTGCCGTGTCCGATTTCGCGTCGTTTAGGGCTACCCATTTGGCCGGTTTCACCTACGCTATAGGGGGGGAAATTATAATGAAGCATAAATGTTTCTCGTCCCTCACCATCCAACGCCTCTACCGTTTGCGCATCTCTATCTGTACCTAAGGTAGTCACAACTAACGCTTGCGTTTCGCCTCTAGTAAATAAAGCTGAACCATGAGTACGTGGTAAAAGTCCTGGTAGAATAGTAATAGGACGAACGGTTCTCTTGTCACGCCCATCAATGCGTGTTTCACCCGATAAAATCCGACCACGTACTATTTTTTCTTCTAAATTTGCTAATAGTACTTGAATAGCTTTAGTAGTAATTCCTTTTTCTTCATCTAACCATTGTGCAATAGCACTCTCTTGTATTTCTTCTAACCTCACTTTACGCGAAAATTTTTCTGGAACTTGGTAAGCTTCAATTAATGACGTTTCAACAGATTGGATCATTTCTTGCTCAACACTGGCATCCAGTTCAGATGCTGACGTTTTCACATCCCAAGCGGGCTTGCCTGCTTCTGCCGCAAGCTCTTTTATAGCTTGAATGACACCTTGCATTTGTTGATGTCCAAATAAAATAGCATTTAACATTATTTCTTCGGAAAGTTCAGCCGCTTGAGATTCCACCATTAATACCGCTTTTTCAGTAGCCGCAACGACCAAATCTAAATCTGATGTTTCAAGTTGTTTAAAGCTTGGATTTAAAATGTATTGTCCTTCCGAATAAGCTACTCTTACTGCAGCTATTGGGCCTTTAAAAGGGAGGCCTGATAAAGCTAAAGCAGCAGAAGCACCAATTAAAGCAGGTATATCTGCGTTAATATCTGGGTCTGAGGATAAGACAGTCGCAACAATTTGCACTTCATTATGAAAATCTTCTGGAAATAAAGGACGAATCGGTCTATCAATTAACCGCGAAGTTAATATCTCCTTTTCAGAAGGGCGGCCCTCCCGTTTAAAGTAACCGCCGGGAATTCGCCCAGCTGCATAAGTTCGCTCTTGATATTGAACCGTCAATGGAAAAAAATCTCGTTCCTCACCTGCTTGTCGTTTCTTGCCCACTACAGTTACTAAAACAGTTGTACCGCCTAAGCTCACAACAACAGATGCTGTAGCTTGGCGTGCAATTGCTCCAGTTTCTAAAATAATTTTTTGCAAACCTAACTGAACGACTTTCTTTATAGAATTAATTAAAGTTGACACGCTTACATTCCCTCAAAAAAAACAAAATGGGCGAAAGTTACCGCCCATTTGTACAAATAAAATGTCTCCAACAATTGGTTGAAGAATATGAACTCTCTAAATCTAACCACGCAAGCCGAGTTGTTTAATCAGTGTTAAATAACCCTGCAAATTCACAGCTTTGAAATACTTCAATAATTTTCGACGTAAAGCTACTTTCTTTAATAAGCCTTGTCGTGAATGGTTATCCTTCTTGTGCACTTGAAAATGGCCATTTAGCTGTTCGATTTCCCCAGATAATAACGCAATCTGAACCTCTGGGGATCCTGTATCACCCGGAGATCGTTGATATTTAGCCAATATTTCATTTCTAGCCAACATAAAACATTTTACCTCTTATAAATGAACCCGCTATTCTATGCACAATCCCCGCAACTGACAAGGAATATCTTCTCAGTTTACGCTTCCAATCATTAAATATCGATATCTGTCGTTATCGAGTTTCACTTCCAAATCATCAGCAAAATGCTTACTTTTACCTAATAGTGCCTTTATTTTTAACTCTTCAAAAGTTATTTAAAACATTCGATTTTCATATTAGTTTTTTAGGGTTAAAGTTTTTTTAAAGCTACAATTTCCTCTAAAATAACCAATCCCCCTTCCCGTGTGATTATATCTTACTAACAAAAATTTATAGCTAACGCATAATCACATCATTATTTAGTATAAGTGCTGGGTCATGTTAGAATATCTACCCGCCGCTGAGGGTTAATTTAGTCTCGTTTGTCAGCGTTGGAAATTATCAGCATGGACAGGTAAAATTACCGCTAATTAATAAGTGAAAATGATATGAAAACTACTAGTAGTATGAGCAAAATTCTTAAAGGATTAATGGCTGAATTAGGAATTAATGAATCGGAACTAGCACGACGCACTGGTGTAGGCCAACCAGTAGTACATCGAATTTGCTCAGGAGAAACTGATAATCCTAAAGTCGCTACTTTAAGCCCGATTGCCAATTTTTTTGCTATCTCTATTAGTCAGCTCATTGGAGATGAACCCTTATCCGCTGATCGCATTCCCGGTACTTTTAATCCTGACGCTCAAGGTTGGCGTCAAATACCGTTGCTCGCCTGGCCACAAGTGCTATATTGGCCTAATCTTCCTGAAAAATTAGCCCCTTTGCCGACCATTTCTACTGATATTAATATGAGCCAGCATGCTTATGCGGTTTCTGCTAGGGATACCACGATGGAACCCCGCTTTCCAGAAGGCACCATACTCCTTATAGACCCTGATCTAAAACCGAATAGTCTCGACTTTGCCATTGTTCACATAGAAGGACATGATTTACCTAATTTTAAACAAATTTTGATTGATGGAGGACATACTATTCTTAAACCTTTGAATACTGATTTTAAAACTTTGCTATTAGATAAACCTCATCGATTTCTAGGTGTAATGGTCCAATCAAGAATGGATTTTAAAAAGAAAAAATAAACTTCTTATAAAAAATCCATGGCTTAGTATTTTTCATTACCGATGGGAATAACTAAAAATAGGCTAATCATGTATCCTTTAAATCTGACATTTTACGTTAAAATGTTATGATTTAATCATAAAGAAATATAGATATGAATCAAAAAAAACGTAGGGCTATTTTTCAGTGTTTTCATGCTTATAATCCCCATCCAACAACAGAATTAATTTATTCTTCCCCTTTTGAACTATTAATTGCAGTGATTCTTTCTGCACAAGCAACCGATAAATCAGTTAATAAGGCAACCCAAATATTGTTTACTAAAGCAAACTCACCTAAAAAAATAGCCTCCTTGGGATTATCTGGTTTAAAAAAATATATAAAAACTATTGGTTTATATAATACTAAGGCAAAAAATATCATAAAAACCTGTAAAATTTTGCTGGAGGAATATCAAGGGAAAGTCCCTAATAACCGTGAAGCTCTGGAAAGTCTACCGGGTGTTGGACGTAAAACAGCTAATGTCATCCTTAATAGTGTTTTTCATCAACCCACTATTGCCGTCGATACGCATATTTTTCGAGTATGTAATAGGACTGGCCTTGCCCCAGGAAAAACACCATTGGCCGTTGAAAAAATGCTACTAAAAGTCGTTCCTAAAATTTATTTAAAAAACGCGCATCATTGGCTAGTGTTACATGGACGTTATATTTGTTTGGCCCGTAAACCCAAATGTCCTGAGTGTATCATTCAAGAGCTTTGTGAATACCCTCACAAAACCCTACTTAAATAATTAAAACGCTTAGATACTCTAATCAAATGGTCGAGCTCAAGAATTTATATTTAAAATTTCCTTTAAAATTTCCTCAACACCAAAATCACGTAAACTCTGCGCTGCTAAAAATCCAATTTTTTCTGCTTCAACTATAGATCCTTGTTTCTCAACTTTTATAAGTTTAGTCCCATCTAAATTTCCAACTAAAGCCTGTAGACTTAATTGACCATGACTCAGCATAATCGCATAAGCAGCTATAGGCACTTGGCAACTGCCTCCTAATTCTCGGCTTAAAGCTCGTTCAGCTAACACACAATAATAGGTATCCGAATGAGTCAATTTAGAAATATAGGTCAAGCTTTCACCATCATCTACCCGGCATTCGATCCCTAAAGCGCCTTGCCCTGGCGCAGGTAAAAAGCAACTGGTTTCTAAATACTCGCTGATACAATCGGTTTTTTTTAAACGAATAAGGCCCGCAGCAGCCAAAATTATTGCGTCGAATTCACCTGCTGCCAATTTATCGATACGAGTTCCTATATTTCCTCTTAATACACTCACTTGTAAATCGGGGCGCAAAGCCAATAATTGCGATTGACGACGTAAACTTGAAGTGCCCACACAAGACTCAGGTGACAACTGAATTAATGCTTGATCAGATCTCGAAATCAATACATCGCGAGGATCGTCACGCTTGCATATCGCACCTAATGTCAAACCTTCTTCTAAATCCATAGGCAGATCTTTCATAGAATGAACGGCTATATCTGCCTGGTAGTTAAGTAAAGCTCCTTCTAATTCCTTAACAAAAAGACCTTTACCACCTAATTTACTTAAAGAACTATTTTGTTGCCTATCTCCTTCTGTAAGCAAAGGAAGTAGAGTGATTGTTAAAAATGGAAAAAGTTTTTCTAATTGTTCTTTAATGGTATTGGCTTGCCAATAGGCTAAAGGACTTTTTCGAGTAGCTATACGTAGAATTTTTTTTTTATTCAAAACTCACCTCAACTTTTTAAAAATTTTGCAGTTGAGTTTTGATAAGCTGATCTTTTCTTTCCCATAATTCGTTCAGTTTTTTCTGGAAGTATATTCGGTATTGCCGATCATTTTCGTAATCACCTAACCAATCTTTAGTAATAGGTATTGTCTCTATATCAATAATTATTTTTTGTATGTTTCCTGATAAAAAATCTAGCAAGCTCATTTGCTGGGGTGGATAAATAATCGTGACATTAAGAATTTTATGAAAGAAATCACCCAAAATAGCAAGACTAAAAGCCATACCTGCTGCTTTTGGACGTAATAAATACTGGTAAGGAGAGGCTTGTAAATCGTGTTTTCCTTGCGAAAACCGCGTGCCTTCAACAAAATTTGCCACAGTAGTTGGTATAGTCTTAAATTTAGCACTTGCTTTTTTAGTTTCTTCAATATCCTTATTTTTAAGTTCTGGATGTTTGGCTAGTCTCGCTTTGCTATATCGATGCATAAATGGGAAATCTAATAACCAGCATGCCCAACTTGCTATTGGCAAAGTCCAAAGTAATTCCTTTTTAAGAAAAAACTTCAAAGGTGGAATTTTACCGCTAAAAATATACTGCAAAATAAGTATATCTGCCCAAGACTGATGGTTAGAAATGAGTAAATACCATTCTTTAAAATGTAACTGATCTAATCCTTTTATCTCCCATTTAATGGGGGTTATCCATTTTAAAAAAAAATAATTACTACGTAACCAAACCACATGTAAAGACTCCATTAATTTTTTGGTCAGTTGTCGCCATTTTTTTACAGGGATAATAAATCGTAATAAACCTACACTCGCTAATGGTATAAACCAGACAGTAAGAATAATGAGATATAAAGTCGCCGTGAGCCCTGCTCTTAAGAGCTTATGTAAATGTTTCATAAATGTTTCGCACGTTCCGATTAATTATAAGTGCGCATAAAAGAAAAGAGGTTTACAAATAAAAAGAAGGTAAAGAATAAATTTTTAAAAAAAGTAAATTAATACCTTTTTGAATTAATTTTACCTTATCTATCAAAAACTTAAATCTTATTAAATAATAAATTAGTACGATCGACTAAACTACGCCATATCCCACCCTTTGATAAATTTTCTAATGCAATGAGCGGCGCTGATGCAATAGGTTTATCATTTAATACGACATTGATTTGACCAATTATCTCTCCTTTTTTAATCGGTGCTTTTAAATGAGGAGAAAAAGTCATCGTCGTTGTAGGTTTTTTATTTGATCCTAGAGGAAGTGTTGCATAGAGCGCTTTTTCCAAACCCACTTTAATTTGAGGGCGTTGACCAAACCAAATTCTAATTGTAGCTAAACTTACCTCCGCATTATATAACTTACGTGATTCAAAAAAACGAAACCCATAAGTCAGTAATTTTTGACTATCTTGCGCGCGCATTTCATCCGAAGGCGCGCCCATAACGATAGTAATTAAACGCAAACCATTTTTTTGACCTGAAGCAGCCAAACAAAAACCTGCTTCATCGGTATGTCCCGTTTTAATGCCATCGACATCAGGATCACGCCATAATAAGCGATTGCGATTAGGTTGTTTAATCCCATTATAAGAAAACCATTTTTGTGAATACCATTTATAGTCTTCAGGGAAATCAAGAATTAATGCTCGGGCTAAAATTGACATATCACGTGCAGTGGAATAATGATTAGGATCCGGTAACCCATCGACATCAACAAAATGTGTATTTTTCATTCCCAGTCTTGCCGCTTGCTGATTCATTAAATTAACAAAAGCCTCCTGGCTTCCAGCGACATACTCTGCCATAGCGACGCAGGCATCATTACCCGAATCAACTATCATTCCTTGCATCAAATCTTGCACACTAACCTTATCACCGACCTTGACAAACATTTTAGAACCGCCTGTTTTCCAAGCTGCTTCACTAATAGTGACTAAATCAGTAGGATGTATTTGACCTTGCTGCAAAGCCATAGACACTACATACGATGTCATCATTTTGGTTAAGCTGGCCGGCGCCACCCGCTCATCAATATTTTCACTTGCTAGAATTTTACCGCTATAGGCATCCATCAATAGGTAAGCCTTAGCATTTACGCTAGGTGCTATCGGTGTCAATGTGGGTTGAGCCGCTGCGGGAGCTGTTATAGGGATCACGGGATCAGCTTTACATACTGAACCCAACAGCCCTGCCACTAAAAATAATAAAGTAAAACATAGTGAATATCGCTTAAACATGATGTAAACGCCTTATACAATTTAGAATTAATGCTGTTTCGGTTATATACTAATATTAGCTTTTAATATAAGTCCAGATAAAAAGAGTATGCAAGTCATTTTAATGGTTTAATAATATACTGCAAATACTTGATTATTTACAGGATAATACCGTTTATTACCCCCATACTTTACGAGTGTAATTTTCATTCTAAACTTTATTTTCATTCTAGTTTAAGATAAAGTACTTTTGGGTTTCCCATAAGGAAAAATTTATCCTCAATAAAAAATTTGCAGGAAAAAATATAAGGCCATGAGTAAACCCTATCTGAAAATATCAGAATCTGCTAATTCTTTTTTCCAAAATGCCGTACTCAGTACTATCTTTGTATTTAAATCAAACATTTACCAAATAGGTTCAATATTTGAAAAAACTCTTGCCCCAATTTTATTTCCACTTGTTATTGTACCTGATGCTATAGGCAGTTTGTTTGCAATATATCATTTCGTCCGCGCTAAAAATAAGAATTTAGGTAAAACCTTTGATTTAATTCATGCTCCAATTAAAGGCGTATTAGTTTTCACTGCCGTTTTTGCTGGGCTTAGTCTAATTTCTGTACAAAGTTTATTTCTGACAGCGGTTGGCTCCAGTGTCATTTACCATCTTGGCTTATCGATTTTTCATGTCTATCATTGGCTTAAATCAGAAAAAAATTCTCCCGCTAACGCATTGCATAGAAATCATGCTGCCAATAATTTTATTGCAACTACTATAGCGGGAATAGTCATTGCGGGTATTATTTTAACAATGGTAATAGCCCCCTACTTAACTGCTACTATTTTAGCAGTAGCAGGTATAACAATAACTAGCATGCTCATGCTAACGACTGCTTTTGCAATTTTTAGGAACTTTAAAAAGTCTCCGCTCTATCCAACCATCAACCCAATCCTAGCGGATGAAAACTCTGGAACGTTTGGCGATTCAGCTTCATTAACTTTCACCTTATCTGATGCAATAGTATCGTCTTCCCAACAAACACAAAATTCTAACTATTATCATCGCAAATTTCGTTCTGAAAAATCATTTAATAACCAACAGGAAAATAGAGTTTATCTTCTTGAAGAAATTGAAAATAAAATCCAAAGTCTTAATTATCAAATAAAAAGCTCTAAAACTAACTTTTTTAAATGTATTTGGTCAGAAAAATCAAAACGTACGATTAAACTAGGTTATCTTGAATCCCTCAAAAAAGAATTAGATGCGGATGATCATGGACTAAGAAAAAACCAACCTAATCCTTCAAATAAAGCCTTTCAATCCTTTTTCAAAGCGGTAGGAGATGTCGAAGATATTGGCCAAGCTATAGAACTTTTTTTTCAAAAATACTATCCAAGCTAATTTGTAAGTCTTTTGATTACAAATGGATCGAGCGCTTCCGTTCCACCTAAAAATAGCTATTTTTCCTGAAAAAATCATTAAAATCATAAAAAATAATGTTTTATATGCCATTTTAACGCCTACTTCCTTTACTTATGGACTTATATTAGGTATTTAATAAACCTAATATGATAAGAAAAATAAAATTGGCTATAGCTGGTTTCGCTATTTTAAACATCCTTTGTGCTTCTTCTGGATATGCAGAATATCCTCCCGTGGTTTACCAAATACAGGGCTTAAATCAAGACCTTATGAGCCCTGTTCAACGCCGGCTTGATCGAAGCTTACAAACTTTAACACAGCCTTCAACTGAAGATATCCAATCCTGGTATCGACAGTCTGTCTCAGACATCAAACAAACCTTGGAAGCCTATGGTTATTTCAAACCCTCTATTAAGCCTACATTTAAAAAAATTGATTCAAGCTGGGACGCTAGTTATCAAATTTCTGTCGGTCCTCCATTAAAAATCACCACTTTACAAGTTTCAGTCGAAGATGAAGAAGCAAAACAAGACCCAAAAATAACAAAATTAATTGATGATTTTCCACTGCATGTAGGTGATGTTTTTCGAAGTGAAGCCTATGAAAATGCCAAACAAAAATTACTCGCTAAGTTTATTGCCAAAGGCTATCTTTCTGCCTATTTTTCTAAACATACTATTTTAATTAATCGACAAGCTTATACAGCTAAACTCATTCTGACTTTAAATACGGGAACACGTTACTATTTCGGCCCTATCACTTTCCAACAATCCATACTTAACAATAGTTTATTAGAGCGTTACATTCCTTTTAAGCGGGGCACCCCTTATTCTTCAATCCAACTTTTAAAACTACAAGATAATTTAAACAAAAGCGGATATTTTCAAAACGTATCGATTCGTGATTCTCAGATAAGCAAACTAAATAAAAATTTGCCCGTTACTTTTATATTGACGCCACGTCCATCCCAACAATATACAGCAGGAATAGGCTATGGAACAGATGTGGGTATGCGTGGAACCTTAGGCTGGGAATCTCGTTACCTAAACAGGGAAGGCCACCGCTTAAGTATTTTTAGCCAATTATCTAAAATACAAAAGAGCTTGCAAACAACTTATACCATTCCTGGGAAACATCCCAATACTGATAATTATAATATTAATTTTGCTATCGTCAGAAAAAAACTAACTCAAGTAACGACTACCACGCAACAATTAGGAATAGGTAGCATGAATAAATGGAAAGGCTGGCAACGTAATTTATTTTTAAATTATCAAATTGAACGTTTTCATTATATTAATCGGCCAATGACTAACTCGCGTCTATTAACTCCAGGTATAAATTTATCCTACAGTAAATTTGATAATCCGCTTTTTGTACGGCATGGCTATCAGTTAAATTTTAGATTACAAGGTGCCGATCAAAATTTATTATCCAATACAAGCTTTTTACAAACAGAATTACAAGGAAAATACATATTAAGCTGGAATGATAACAGTCGATTCCTGTTTCGTAGTGACATCGGCTATACAGTAGCCTCTAATTTAGCCAACTTTCCTCCCTCGTTGCTTTTTTATGCGGGAGGAAGCCAAAGTGTTCGTGGTTATGCCTATGAATCCCTTGGCCCCGGACTTTATTTAATGACCGGTAGTGTGGAATATCAACACCGACTTATCAATAATTTTTATGGTGCTATTTTCTTTGATGCTGGGAATGCCGTTAATAATTTCCCCGTGCACTTGCAAAAAGGGTCAGGTCTTGGCTTAGTTTGGGCATCCCCCTTAGGACCTATGGAAGCTACGGTAGGTAAAGCCTTGGATCTTCCTGGGCACCCCATAAGATTTCAATTTACGATGGGGTTTGATTTCTTATGATAAACAGCAAGAAATTATCTTGGGTTAAATGGTTGCTTAGAAGTTTATTAATCAGTGTTTTTTTATTAAGTAGCTATATCGTTCTAAACACAGAAAGAGGCTTAGAAACAGTCATATTAGTCGGAAAACAATTCTTGCCAGGTCAGCTAAAAATAAATGTTATACATGGCCGGCTGTTAGGTCCCATTCAGCTGAAAGAATTAAATTATCAAAATAGTAAAATTAACCTGTCTATTTCTGAGATAAAGTGGGAGAGTCATTGGCGCAATTTATTACAAGGAAAATTAAATTTAGGGCCAATCTTTATTGATAAATTAAATCTTTTTATAAAGCAGAAATCTAGTCAAAAAAAATCAAAAACTTATCAAAAAAAAACCTTTCAAATTCCAAAAATTTTTCATTTTTTAAACTTTGATTCTGTTGTTATTCATCAAATGAATATTCAAGCCGACAACATACGCTTAGAATTAAAAGGCTCCATTCAATCGCAATGGCACATTAATTGGCAGTTAACTATTAAGAAACCAACAAGCTCTATTCCCAATTTACATGGTAAAGTAGTTTTGCAAGGGTCAATAATCGGAATATTTCAGCAACCTAAATTTAACCTAGTTCTTGAAAAAACAAATCTGAAGTGGAAAGAATGTCAATTCAAACAAATTCAAGCCGCATTAAATATAGATACTAAAAGCAACAAATGGTTTTTTAATTTAGCGACTACTCAGTTCAATAATAAAACTTTTAAGCTTGCACCAGTACGATTAAAATTATCTGGATCTTTATCACCATTCTCTCTACAAGGAAATTTATCTGAATTTAAATTGAACAGATTAGTTCAAGACGGGCAACTTACCAAGATAATAATCCCTAATACACAAATTAACAGTTATCTATCAAAATATGGATTAGAAACATCGCTCCAAACCTTTAAAGGAAATAGAAATCAATTATTTGCTTACTTATTACTATCCAATTATCAAGCACACTCATGGTTAAAATCGAAACAACCCATACACGCTAGCATTGATTTAAACTTCAAAGATTTAAATTTTCTGACACAATTATTTCCTAAGCTTAAAAATAATAAAGGGAGCTTTAATGCCCAATTAAAAATTTCAGGCTTATTGAATAAGCCTCTATTTAAGCTAACCGTTAATTTACAACAAGCTAGTACTTATATTCCTGTTTTAGGCCTTAATTTAAAAAACATAACATATCAGCTGCATACCAATAAAAATATTTTGCTCGGCAGTGGCCAAATTGACTCCGGAAAAGGATCCTTAAAATTTCATACTTCAACAAATTTATTAAAACATAATTTATCAACATTAATAGATATCCAAGGAAAAGATATCACTATTATTAGTAATCCAGAATATCAAATTACTGCTTCTCCAAAATTAAAAATTAAAGCAAATACTCAACAAATTGAAACTGATGGTTATATTGCATTTCCAAAAGCTAGAATGAAAATTAACCCTAAAAATAATAATTTAATTGAATTATCTAACGATATAGAGTTTGTAGGAAAAAAGAAACAAGCTTTAATTTTACCATTTTCTTTAAAAAGTAAAATTAAAATAGAAGCAGGTAAAGATATTCTGTTGCAATATCAAGGGCTTAACACTAAATTAAAAGGTTCACTTACGATAATACAAGATTCGGATCATCCTGTATTAGCAACAGGGCAACTAAAACTTTTTTCCGGAGAATATAGTTATTATGGTCAAAGCTTAAAATTAAAACCTAGTTCTTCATTAAATTTTGCTAATACTCCCATTAATAATCCTACCATTAACATTACGGCTAGTCGAAATATTTTAATCTTGCCTGTACTATCTACTCCTGATATCTCTAATGAAGTTAAATCTAAACTTGGCTCTAACAATTTTATTCAATCCGGACTATTTTCTTCTCAATCTATGCCTATATCAGTAAATATAGGGCTTTATGTGAGAGGAACATTACAAAACCCTTATATTATTTTATTTTCGAATCCTTCTAATATCATTAAATCTCAATTAGATATGCTTTCTTATTTAATTACCGGCCAGCCCAGTAATCAGTTAAGTGCAGCAAGTACACAATTATTATTAAACGCTGCTAGCAATTTAGGAAGTGAAAAAAATAATATTGGTCAACTTATTAGTAAAGTTCAACAGAAAATGGGTTTAGATCAATTGACTATTGGAAGCAAACCGATTTTTGATCCGACTACAAATAGATTACAACAAAATACTTCGTTAATAGTTGGAAAAAATCTTTCGCCAAAACTTAATATCTCTTATAGTCTAGGTTTGCTGGATCAGATCAGTATTTTAGAAATAAACTACCTTTTAAATAAAAATTTTTCCTTACAAACCACCAGTAGCAACTTTGCTAATGGCTTAGACTTATTCTATAAATTGGAAAAAAATTAATGATTAAATAGGTTCTATTGATTACATGAAAAGTATATTAACTTTTCAATAATAATTTGTATTCCATTAATCTGCTTGAACTGGCTTAACTGATTTTTTAACTGATCCAAATTTTCATAGCTTTCAGACAAAGTCTTGAATAGTTTCTCGTCTGAAAATTCTTCGCCGTAGATAACCTTACTTAGACCTAGGTAAGCAAAATATTTTGCATTATCAATTTGATCTCCTCGGCTCGCTTTTTTTGATAAAGGTAACAAAATATGTGGCTTGTTTAAGGCTAATAACTCATAAATAGAAGTTGCACCTGCTCGACTAATCACTAAATCTGCAGTTGCTAGAACATCAGCAAATTCATCTTGTAGATATTCGAACTGTTTATAATTTTTTATTCCTTCAAACGCAGGATTGGACTTATTTTTACCGCAAATATGAATGACTTGGAATTTTTTCGTTAGCGGTTCTATTAGACGATGGATAGATTCGTTCACAATAGTCGAACCTAAACCACCCGCCATAATTAATAACACCGGTTTCTGTTGATCGGTAAAACCACAAAACTTTAAACCCTTTTCAGGATTTCCATGTTTCAGAAAATCTCGAATAGGCATGCCTGTCAATAATACTTTACTTTTATTCTTAAAATACTTAGCAGTTTCAGGAAATGTAATACAAATCAATTTTGCAAAAGGAAAGCTAAGACGATTAGCTAAACCAGGGGTTAAATCAGATTCGTGAATCACAACTGGAATTCCATTTAATTTAGCTGAGATAACGATAGGCAAAGCAACAAAACCACCTTTGGAAAAAATAACATTGGGTTTAATTTTTCGGCAAATTAGGAAGCTTTGTATAACACCTACCACTAGCTGAAAAGGAGTTAATAAGTTTTTCCATGTCCAATATCGATGCAACTTACCTACCGTAATAGCATAGTAAGGAATGTTTAAGGATTTAATAAGTGAGTGCTCTATGCCTTTTTTAGAACCCACATAAAAAATATCTATATCCTTATTTCTTAACGCGGATATTAACGGTAAACTGGGTGTAACATGCCCTGATGAGCCGCCACCAGTAAAAATAATTTTAATTTTTTTTGTCATACACGAGCTTAAACCGCTGGATTGGAATTTAGCTCTAATTTACCTTCTAGGTGCACATCATGAGAGGCTTCTGGGGGTAAAATACCTTCGCCAGCAAAGCGCTCCCATAAGCTAAATAAAAACTGCGAACGAACACCCGAGCGTGAGCTAATATGATTAAGATCAACATAATATTCAACTTTAAATTCTAACAAAATTTTATCAATCTCTTTAAAATAAACCTCTGGCTTAGGATTTGTTAAAATTTTTGGTATCGTTGCCAACACTTCTAAAATAATATCTTTTATTCGTTGTGGATTATCCTTTCGATTGGTTTTTATAGTAACTAAAGCACGTACTACGCTATCACGATGTGTCCAATTAATAAAATTTTTACTGAAAATATCCGCATTAGGAACTAATAATTCTTGACGATCATCGGTTGTTACAGTAATCGAACGAGCTCCAATATGTGAAACTTGTCCATCATAGTTACCCACTGTCACCCAATCTCCCACCTTAACAGGCCTTTCAAGTAGTAAAAAAATTCCGGTAAAGAAATTATTAAATAAGTCCCTTAACCCTAATCCCACACCCAAGGAAAAAAGACCTAAAATTACAGAAATATTCCCCCAATTTAAACCTAAAATATTTAATCCAATCGTAATTCCAATAGCAATGAGCGTGTAGTGGGTGAAAATTGCCAAACTATTGCGTAAACCCAAATCCTTGGTATGTGAAAACAGCCAACGATAAGCAAACTCTCGAGACCAATGAGCTATCCAAATTAAAATCACCACTAATATAGCTAACTGTACTATCGTTAAGCCTGTTACCGTTGCGGTACTAGCTATTACAAATAATTTCATAGAGAGTAATTTTGCAAGGCTAGTATTCAACAACGGAACGCGATCGCCCCAGCCGTAAAGTTCAAATAAGCCCATTATTGATAAAATCAATAATGATAATTTTAAAATTTGATGGAATGGTTTTAATAAGGATTGGCTCCATAACCAACCATTTCTGAAATGGCGAATACATTGTTCAGAAGCCCAACGAACTAACTCATCTAAAAGACCTCTAAGCAATAAATAAGCTGTCAAAGCCACTAAAAATAAACCTTGGTAATGTGCAATAGCCCAAGCCAGTTCCACATAGCCTACTAATCCTATTAAGGCATTGGTTAATAAACTGAATGGGATTAAAAAGCTTAGCCAGCGAATAACCCTTTTTAAATAAGCATGTTTGTTTTCTATGTAAGGTTCTAGCAAGGTGGGAACAACTTCCCAACTTTTCATCAATACTAAAGCCACGATAAGCAAAAACAACATAAATAAACGACCAAATAAATCTTGAACTTCATAATTGACAGGTAGTTGGTTAACCAAAATAGTCGCTAACGTCACTATGCCACCGATCAATAAGGTTGTTCGCAAGCGATAATAAAGTTTGACATCATGACCGCTTTCATCCGTAGTATTTTCAAGTAATAAAATATGAGCGAGCTGAATAACTATACTAAATATCAAACAAACAACACTCATACTAATAATCAAAGAAAATAATTTGATAGGTATATTTAATAAAAACAATAGTCCAATTAATCCTGCTAATAACATAATTCCAGATAAATGACGCTGCAGCAATTGCAACACCACTATCACTGTTTGTGCTGAAAAAAAACCTCGGCTGCGTTGCTGTAAACGCACTCTATCCACAGCTAAAAATCGTCTTAGTTTTAACCAAGTAGCAAACCATATCAGCATACCAAAAAAAACAATTAACCATTGCCAGCTGGATACTAACTCCAACTTGTTAAAAACAGGTTCATAAAGCCCTGCTAATTTATCTATAGTCAGTGTAGGAATTTGAATAATGGTTTCTCCCAAACCAATCCAAGCATTCAAATTCCAGCCTGGCAAAGCTTGTCTATTGGCAAGTTGAAGTTTTAATTGTTTTGCTATAAGAATTTGTTGAGCATCCGCTTCTTTGGCCAATTGTTGCATTTTTATAAACAAATTTTGATAGCCGATCATAATTTCTTTTAATGGAGCTATTTTTAGCTGAGCATGTGCAAAATTAGGCACTCCTTCTTGCAGATCTTTATTGATTAAGATCAAATAATTTTTTAAAAATTTGATTTTAATGTGAAATAAGTCAATTGAAGTATTGATTTGCTCACTTAGATTTTCAATTTGATGCTGCAAATTACTAAGCGTACTTAATGATAATTTTTGATTAAATGCGGAAGCTAGATCTTGTAATTTATTAGATATTTTTTCCGTATTTAGTTCAGTCTCGAGTAAATTATTTTTTTCTTCTGCTTCAAATATATTAAACTCTATTTGATCGTAAGAATAATTATTGATAAACCCTGTTACTTCGGCTTTTTTTAATTCTTCATTCCATTGATTTAGACGTTGCATCCATTTTTGTTGATCTTGTTGTAAACGCACAGCTAACACATCTAGAGATTCTTGCCGATGAGCTTGTTGCTGTAATTGATAGTTTCTCTGTAAATTTTGTCGCCATTCTTCAGCAAAATTAATAGTTTGTTGTACCGTATCACGCGAACGTTGCAAAACCTTAATACGCTTTTGCTGTAAATTGAATAAATTTCTTCGTTCTTGTAAAATTTGTTGTAATTGTGTCTGTTGTTGCTGAACTTCTTGGGAAATAGATAAACCCGGAGGTATTGAAACTTCCCATTGCTCAGGTGCATTTCGAATAGAGTCTTGAATTAAATCGGTGGATTGTTGGGTTGTTTTTAGACTTAAGCTGATACTTTCCAGATCAGCCTTTGCCATAGCAATCATTAAATCAAGATGCTCAAGGGATTGTTTGCTAATGATGGGCGATGCTATTTTTTGCTCATTACGCCACCCCTGAAATTTCTTTTTCAGTAAATCACTACGTGTCTGCTCAGCAACTAATTGTTGTTGAGTTAAACTCACTAAAGGAGATTCATTAACCTCAGCATAAGCTGGAGAATAAAAACCTCCCAATAAAATAAATAATAAAACAAATAGTTTGTACAAACTATGCCTCAGGGTAAAGGTAAAGGTTGCTTTCCGTTTATAACGTCTATATTGGAGGAAGAACGCCATTTCATCCATACATATACAGGGGCACTACTCAATAATAACAATGTCCCATAAAATACAGTTTCTTTACCGGAACCTATGATAACCCAAAAGGAATAGATTCCAGCTAAAACTGCAATAATCACTGAACTAAATAATTTTCTACCTTTTTTAAAAAGCCCAGGATATTTTAAAAAAATAACTAACTCAGACATCGTAGTTAAAAAATAAGGAATCAGCGAGGCTAAAGTTGCTAATAAGATAATAATTGTAAATTGTTTAACCAAACTGTGATTTAGAGTCATCAATAATAGTAAGCTAATTAAAACACTAGAAATTATTAAACCAACAACTGGCGTTCCATTTTCTGATTTTTTTAAAAAAATACTAGGAAAAAGCTTATCTTGTGCTGCAGCTAATGGAATTTGACCTTGAAGTAAAATCCAACCATTTAAAGCCCCTATACAAGAAATAACTGCCCCAATAGCAACTACAGTGCTCCCTATAGGTCCAAATATCACTCTTGCTGCATCAGCATAAGGAGCATTAGAATGCGCAAGTTCCGTTAACGGCATAACCCCCATCACTGTAATACTACTCAATATATAAACAACTGTCGCTATAATGACTCCCAAAATAGTCGCTTTAGGAATAGTATTATTAGGATTATCTACATGGTCCGCAGGTACGGAAGCTGATTCTAAACCAATAAAAGACCATAAAGTTAAAGTCGCTGCCCCACTAAATGCACTTAAGTTAGATTTACCCGATAAATTGAATGCGCTCAAAAAATGAGGATGAATATAAAAAATACCAACAAATGCAATAAGTAATAATGGGATCAATTTTAAAATAGTTGTCAATAACTGAAAAATACCCGCATGCCGAACACCTAGAATATTGATAAATGTCATTAACCAAACCAAACTAATACTAACCAAACAAGACCATAGCGCATTTTTAGCTAATAGTGGCCAAAAAAAGCTTAAATACCCTGTTAAAGCAACGACTATAGCCGCATTGCCTACCCAAAGTGCAATCCAGTAATTATAAGCCATTTGAAATCCAACAAAATCACCAAATGCTTCTCGACAATAAGCGTAAGGCCCTCCTATGAGTGGCATCACATTAGCTAGCTTAGCAAAGACTAATGCTATTAACAAAGCGCCCGCCGCTGTAGCAATCCAAGAGAGCAAACTAATACTTCCGTAAGCGGCTAAGGAGGCTGGTAATAAGAAAATCCCTGAACCTATCATATTACCTGTAACTAGCGCAGTTAACATCCACAGCCCTAATTTTTGTTGCTTCATCTTTTTGGACATTTTGAATCTAACCTCTGAGTTTTGCGCAGAATAAAACGCTGTGCCATTATACCCATCTCATATCTTAATGCGAAAAGTTTTATGTCAAAAATTCCTGGCCTTTATGTCGTTGCTACACCGATAGGCAATCTAGAAGACTGTAGCACGAGAGCAATAGAAATTTTACAAACTGTTGATCAAATTGCTGCCGAAGATACTCGCCATAGTCAAAAATTACTTAAGTATTTTGGCATTACTACACCGTTAATTTCATTACATGAACATAACGAAACGATTTCCAGCAAAATTCTTTTAAATTGCCTAAAAAAAAATCGATCCATTGCCTTAATTAGTGATGCGGGAACTCCTCTGATTAATGATCCGGGTTATCGTTTAGTTAAATTAGCCCACCAACATGGAATTCCCGTTATTCCTATCCCTGGTCCTTGTGCTTTAATCACTGCTTTATGTGCTTCGGGTTTACCGTGTGATAGATTTATTTTTGAAGGGTTCCTACCTGGAAAAAATAGTGCCAGACTAAAAAAGTTACAGGAATTCTTGTATGAAACACGGACAATTATTTTTTATGAAGCGCCACATCGTATTTTAGAGTTGATAGATGATATGCTTGCTGTATTTGGACCCAAACGTTACGTTGTATTGGCTAGAGAGCTAACAAAAGCTTTTGAAACTATTCATGGGGATAATTTAGAAAAATTGAACATTTGGCTAAACTCAGATAAAAATCAACAAAAAGGAGAATTCGTCATCCTAGTCGAAGGAGCCGAATATCTAAGCCCCTATGAAATAGATAGGCAGCGAATTTTAGGAATTTTATTAGCTGAATTGCCGATTAAACAAGCTACATCACTTGCTGCTAAAATAACTCACGCGAAAAAAAATAAATTATACGCATTGGCGTTGGCTATAACGGATAAATCACATGAATGATAATATTTTTGCAACCTTTCAACGAGGAAGTACTGAAATACTTGTTGCTGATGAATTAAAACATAAATTAAAAGAAAATAGGCCTTTACGCATCAAAGCAGGCTTTGACCCAACAGCTCCTGATCTACATCTAGGTCATACTGTACTTATCAACAAACTTCGCCAATTACAAGATTTAGGTCATGAAATTGATATTATCATAGGTGATTTTACTGCACTTATTGGTGATCCATCTGGTAAAAATGTGACTCGCCCTCCTTTAAGCCTCAATGAAGTTGCCGCCAATACCAAAACTTATCAACAACAATTTGATAAAATATTAGATCCTAAAAAAACTAACTTACAATTTAATTCGGCATGGTTAGGAAGATTATCAGTTACTGACCTGATTAAATTAGCCTCCTCCTACACGGTTGCCAGAATGCTAGAAAGAGATGATTTTCATCAGCGTTATCGCCAACATCAATCTATTGCAATCCATGAGTTTTTATATCCTTTACTTCAGGGTTATGATTCTGTCGCATTAAAAACTGATATGGAATGTGGTGGTAATGATCAAAAATTTAATTTATTGCTAGGAAGAGAATTACAAAAACATTTTAAGCAAACCCCACAAGTAATTTTAACCATGCCTTTGTTAGAGGGTTTAGATGGGGTACAAAAAATGTCTAAATCACTAAATAATTATATTGCTATCGATGAGCCGGCAAACGATATGTTTGGAAAAATTATGTCGATTTCTGACGAGTTGATGTGGCGCTATTTTGAGCTACTTTCATTCAAAAAATCTTTATATGACATTAAATCGATGCAGCAAGATACTACAGAGGGCATAGCCAACCCACGTGATTTTAAAATTGAGTTGGCCTTAGAAATTATTGAGCGTTTTCATACTAAAGCGGATGCTGAAAAAGCATTACAGGAATTTCAACATCGGTTTAGAGATGGCGCCATCCCCTCAGAAATTAAAAAACTGAGTATAAGCATCCCTGGTGAGAATTTATCGATTGCCAACTTATTAAAGCAGGCAGGTTTAGTAACTAGTACCTCAGAAGCATTGCGTTCAATTGATGCAGGGGCAGTTAAAATTGATTCACTAAAAATTGAAGATAAGAAACTGTTAATTAAACCCGGTACAACTCATATTTATCAAGTTGGAAAAAGACGCTTTGCTAAAGTCACTATTAATAAAAAAAACTAGCCTCGACTTGCGCCAGCGGATTCTAGGCGCTGTAGGTAGCGCTTCCAATATTCATCATGATGCTTAGATAATTCATAGAGTGTTTCCCAACTATAGATTCCTGACTGATGATTATCATCAAAAAATAATCTGATAGCATAATGACCAACTGATTCTATTTTAATGATATTCACATTTTTTTTGCCGCTAACTAATTTTCCTTCGCTATGGCCATGTCCTTTAACTTCCGCAGAAGGAGAAAAAACTCTTAAATATTCGCAGGATAAACAAAACTTTTCTTCATTATCAAACAGAATTTCCAATATTCGTGTTTTCTGTAGAAGTTTTATCTCACTAGGAGTAGGAACCATGTTATAAAATAAAATGACTGGTATCTTGATCTTGCGCTAAGGGTGTTAGATGTTTATCGACATACTTAACGTCAATGTTTACGTTTTTATCCGTATAATCTGTTGCTTCAAAAGATATTTCTTCCAGCAATCGCTCCATCACAGTATATAAACGACGTGCGCCAATATTCTCGGTTTTTTCATTGAGATCATAAGCAATTTCAGCGATACGTTGAATAGCAAGTTTATCAAAGTTTAATACAAGTTCTTCCGTACCTAGCAAAGCCTGATACTGTACAATTAAAGACGCTTGCGGCTCGATTAAAATACGTTCAAAATCTTTGGCTGTTAGCGCCTTTAATTCCACTCGAATCGGCAAACGACCTTGTAATTCAGGGACTAAATCCGACGGCTTTGAAAAATGAAAAGCACCCGCAGCAATGAATAAAATATGATCTGTTCGGACCATGCCATATTTTGTAGAAACAGTACAACCCTCAATTAAAGGCAATAAATCCCGTTGCACTCCCTCGCGAGAAACATCAGCACCACTTGTTTCTCCTCGACGACATACCTTATCAATTTCATCGATAAACACTATCCCATATTGCTCAACCCACTCTATGGCTTTACGTTTCAAATCTTCTTCATCAAGTAATTTCCCTGCTTCTTCTTTTTGTATTACTACTAATGCATCTTTTACCTTCATACGACGAGTACGGGTACGTGCTGTACCAATATTTTGCAACATATTTTGCAGTTGGTTAGTCATATCTTCCATACCTGGAGGACCCATGATCTCGACTCCCGCTGGTAAAGCGGCTAACTCTACATCGATTTCTTTATCATCCAAAAGTCCCGCCCGCAATTGCTTACGAAAAACATTTCTTGCTATCGATTTTTCTTTATTTTTAAGCTCATCTGCCGCTTCGGTTTTGATCTGTGGGCGTGAAGGAGGAACAAAGCTATCAATAATTTTACTCTCTGCAGCTTCTAAGACCTGAGGCTGAAGGTGAGTAATTTCTTCTTCACGCAGAGATTTAAATGCAGAATCCACTAAATCTCTAGGAATAGAATCAACATCCCGTCCAATATAACCTACCTCAGTAAACTTTGTAGCTTCTATTTTTAAAAAGGGGCAACCGGTAATTTTAGCCGCGCGCCGACCAATTTCAGTTTTACCTACACCGGAAGGACCAATCATGAGTATATTTTTGGGCGTCACCTCATCTCTTAATTCTAGTTCAAGTAACATACGACGTTTACGATTACGTAAGGCGATTGCAATCGCTCTTTTAGCTTCATTTTGCCCTATGATAAAACGATCGAGTTCTTGCACTATTTGTTTAGGAGTCAAATCAATTTTACTTAAATAATCTTTGCCCGTAGGCAAATTCGCATCATTGTTGACTTCATTTGTATCTTCAGAAAAATTAGCATCCATCATGGTTAGCTCAGAAACTTGATTGGTTTCATCAGAAGGTATATCAATTAAATCGAACGAGTTAGTTTTCATTATTTAAAATAAGTAATTAGTTTAGATAGAGATTATTATTTTTTTGTGTTCACAGAATCAATTTCTTCAATCGTACGTTGGTGGTTTGTAAAAACACAGATGTCCGCTGCGATAATTAAACTTTTTTCAACAATACTACGGGCACTTAATTTAGTATTTTGAAATAATGCTAATGCGGCTGACTGTGCATAAGCTCCACCCGAACCTATGGCAATTAAATCATGTTCTGGCTCAATTACATCGCCATTTCCACTTAACATAAAAGACTTTTCTTTATCAGCAACTGCAAGCATTGCTTCTAACCGACGTAAAACTCGATCAGAGCGCCAATCCTTTGCAAGTTCAACTGAAGCCCGATCTAGTCGCCCATTACATTCCTTTAGTTTATTTTCAAACCGTTCTATTAGTGTAAACGCGTCTGCGGTAGCTCCTGCAAATCCAACTAATACTTGACCATCGTATAATTTACGTACCTTGCGCGCGTTTCCCTTTAAAACAATCGCATTACCCAAAGTCACTTGGCCATCTCCACCAATAACAACTTTATCGTTACGCCGAACTAACAGTATTGTTGTACCATGTAATGATTGCACTATTTACCCTTTTTAAAATTTTATAGGCTATTTAAACTATCACTATGGTGACTTATTTAATATTTTCAAGGGTCCACAAGGACCCAAACGAATGTAATTTCCTCTTTATGAAGTGATTTTAACCAAAATAGCTGCTAAACCGGCTGCATTTAAACGTTTTTTTTCCTGTGTAAGCTGATTTAAGTCTGAAGGACCCATAAAGATCTGATACACAGGCTTTCCATTAAATAAATTAACTTTTTTTTGCACAGGAAACCCTTTCAGCAAAGCCTGAGCTTGTAATTGTTCTGCACGAGCTCGCTCTGTAAAATTGCCTAAGACAAGAACATAAGCTTCATGATTCAATTGCCCCATTTCTTCTTCTAACTGTTTTTTAGCCTCAGCTATAGCCACTTGTTCTGGCGTTGGGCTGAGCATTGCATCGATAGGCCTCTGTCCTAAAGAAGCGTGAATAGAGGCTATATTATTCGACAAAGGCATTTCCTTCATCGCAGAATCAACATGGGATGATAAATTCAAATTTTCTTGAGGTAATATATTATAGAAGTCAAATTTTGGTTCTGGTGATTGAGGAGTAGGTACTTTAATGTTTTTGTTCTTGCTTATTTTTTCAGCTGGCTGAATAGATTTTCCTTTATGAATAGGTTTGAGAAAAAATAAACCTAAAATAAATAAGCCGATTGAAATTCCTAGCATCAACCAAAGCGAACGATTATTTTTACGTCTAGGGGTCAAATATTTATATTTTATATATTTCTTTGCATAATCTTTAGCCATTACATTACTTCCAAAGTTTCTACGCCTAATAGATTTAAGCCATTTTTAATTACTTGTGCAATTGCTGCAATTAAATTTAATCGTGCATTTCGCAAATTATCATCCTCTATCAGAAAAACAAATGAATTATAATAAACATGAAAGAGTTGCGCTAAATCTCTTAAGAAATGCGCAATAATATGTGGTTCATAAGTAATAGCTGCCAATTCTAATATTTCAGGATATCGATTCAACAAAACTAACAAATCCTGTTCTTGTGGTTCCTTTAATTCTTTAAGCACATTCATCCCTAAAGATTTTTCCCAAACCTTTTGTTTCGCAGCCAGTTGACGCATGACACTACTTATTCGCGCATAGGCATATTGTACATAATAGACGGGATTCGCGTTCGATTGCTCCTTAGCAAGCTCAAGATCAAAGTCCATATGCTGATCGGCACGTCGTAGGACATAAAAAAACCGCGTTGCATCAGTACCTACTTCTTCTCTAAGCTCTCGCAAAGTAATAAACTCTCCGCTACGAGTCGACATCTGGATTTTTTTATCCCCACGATAAAGAATAGCAAACTGTACTAATAAAGCTTTTAAACTATCCGCTGAAAACCCTAAGGCTTGAATAACCGCGCGAACTCTGGGCACATAACCATGATGATCTGAACCTAATACGTTAATTATTTTTTTAAATTCTCGTTTCTCTAAAATACATAGTCTATAGGCCGCATCGGCAGCAAAGTAGGTTGGTTGACCATTCTCGCGTAGTAATACTCGATCTTTATCATCACCGAAGTCTGTCGATTTGAACCATAAAGCCCCATTAGCTTCATAGGTTTTTCCACTTTCTGTTAAGCGTTTTATAGTTTTATCGACAAAGCCTGTTTTAAATAAGCTGTTTTCTGAAAACCAGTCATCAAAATTTACTCTAAATGCACTCAGATCTTCTTTAATATCACTTAAAATAGAGTTTAAACCTGTCTCGAATATTTTTTCATAATTGCTTCGGCTTAATAAGGTTTTAGCTTTGTCGATAAGACCATCAATATGATGTTCCTTATTCCCACCTTGTGGTTCGTCAATAGGAACATCTTTAAATACTAATTCAGCAGATTGGAAAAAATGTTTGTCATATTCAGAAAAAAGTTGCTCAGCAATCTTTTTAACATAATTTCCCCGATAGGCGTTACTAGGAAAAGTAAATGTTTCTCCACAAATCTCTAAGTAACGTAACCAGACACTAGTAGCCAAAATATCCATTTGCCTTCCGGCGTCGTTGATATAATATTCTGCACAAACTTGATAACCTACCGCTCTCAATAATCTTGCAATAGAATCACCATAAGCAGCCCCTCGGCCATGGCCTACATGCAAAGGTCCTGTGGGGTTAGCAGAAACGAACTCAACTAAAATAGGTTCATTATTACCTAGATTTGAAGTCCCAAATTGTTCTGTTTGACTTAAAATCTGATTGATAACATCATACCAAATAGATTTCTTTAAAAAGAAGTTAATAAATCCTGGTCCTGCAATTTCAATTTTTTCTAGTTTAGAATTTTCTGAGCAGCAATCTATAGTCGATTTTATTTTTTCTGCTAATTGTAATGGTGGAATCTGTAATTTCTTAGCCAGAACTAAAGCAATATTGCTAGAAAAATCACCATGTGATTTTTCCCTAGCATAATCAACTTGAATAGTCAGTGAAGAAGGTAAGGATAAGTCGCCCATACTTAACAAAGCATTTTTGATTTCTTGTTGCACTATGCGTTTCATAGGGATTAATCAATAGATGACCAAGGAAGGGCGAGATTATAACGCAATATCCTTCCGGAAAAATATAGCCAATAAGCTGATAAATTAAGCTTTTTAAGTCTATGAAGCCTTTTTTAGTTCCTATAGCTTTTTTAACCTTTGTGCGGCGCCTATTACCTTTATCTGGTAAATAGCCTCTGACAAGGTTAATATTCCACAAAAATAATAATAAGACATAAATCCATGAAAACCATTATCTATTGTTTATTTATTAGCCTGCTCCTTTTTAGCCTAATAAGCCATGCCCAATTACCTCTTCATAGAGAATCTGTAATAACTAAAAATATCGCTATTAATGACTTCGATAGTTTAGATATTCAAGGCCCAGTCAATGTATACATTGACGCCACTCAAAACCATACTTCCTTACAAATTATAGGCGACCCAAAAAGAGTCTACGCGGTTACTTGCACCGAAAAAAACCATATTTTATCTCTTGGAACAAAACCCATTTATTATTCTGCACCTAACGAAAGATTGACAATTCGACTCAATACGCTCCCTAGGCAAATAAAACAAATACAATTCAATAGTAATGCGAGTCTGTTTGGTAAAGGTCTATCTGGCTCTTTATCGCTTCATGCACAGGGGGCGGGTCAGATCAATCTTTACACCAACAAATTAAATCTAAAATCTCTTTATAGTAGTGGTAATAAAAATGTTATTTTTCATAATATACTTAGCTCTAATCTTAAAATAGAAACCCATAATTCCAATAATGTTGTTATTCAAGGCATCGTTTCATTAAATAAGGTCAATTGTACCGGAAATGGAAATTTGTTAGTCTACTGGGTTAATAGCCCTTATTTAATAATAAACGCTAGCGGCAAGGGGAAAATTAGTTTAGCTGGAACCGCCAAAACACTAGATATCAAAATATCACAAGATATTGAACTTCTTGCTCAACAACTGCATGCCCAAGAAGGATTTATTAAAACCGAACAGCGAGCCCAAGCAATAGTTAATATTAGAAATACACTGCGAGCATTTACTAAGGGTCATAGTGTGGTTTATTATTTGTCGCCCATAAATTTTATAAGCAGTTACTCTGAGGGCAAGGGCCTGGTACTTAATAAGAACTAATTATAATTTATATAATTAAATTTAATTTTTTACCAAGATTATCTCAACTCTACGATTAAAACTACTTGCTTTAACATTTCGATTACTCGCAATAAAATCATGTCCGCCATATCCGATCGTACGCAGACGTTGTGCTCCTATTCCATGCGACCATAAGAAACTTGTTATTACCTCTGCTTGATCTTGTGTAATTGCAGTCGCCGTTCGTGGATCATAAAGATCATCACTATAACCTACTACTTGAATAAGGCCATCTCCATAAGACTTTATAAGTTTAATAGTCTGACTAAGCTGTTGAGCACAATTGACGGTCAAGTTCCCATTTGGCCGGAAACAAACATCACTAAAGACAATAATTCTAAGTTGATCCGCCGCTTGGATTACTTGAATGACGGAAGAGTGCGGTAAGACGTTTTTTTTCTTTGCGTTCTTCGCTGCTTGCTCTATGGGGGTCCTATCCAACGATTGATTTGCAGCACACCCAACCAAAGCAAACAAAGTTATAATTAAAAAGCAATAAAAAAACAGCAAGCTTGTTTTCATGATTTTCCCATCTTATTCTTGAAAAATAGAACTAATGACTAAGATCTTTTCGTAACCTAGCATAATAAAAACCATCAGATCCATGAATTTGGGGAAGAATTTGCCTCCCTATTGTGCAAACTATCCCCCATTTTTCGTCAATGATCTCTTCTTTTGCATTTTTGTAGTGAGATAAAAAACGTAACAGAACCTCCGTATTTTCTTCTGGCAATACAGAGCAAGTCACATATAATAAAATACCATTTGGCTTTAATAATCCCCAAAGGCTCGATATTAGTTGATATTGTTGTTCAGCTAATTTAGCAATATCTTCTTCTCTGCGTAATAATTTAATGTCCGGGTGTTTACGAATAACGCCAGTCCCCGAACAAGGGGCATCTAATAATATTCTATCGAATAATTCCCCCTTCCAAGTATTTTTGAGATCCTGTGCTTTCGCGCAGAGCAATTGCACTTTAGTATCTTCCAATCTTAAACGATTCAGATTATCCTTAACTTTATTTAAACGGATAGCATCATGATCGACAGCCACGCAACTCACTAAACCAGATTGTGCTTCCAGAATATGCGTTGTTTTCCCCCCCGGCGCAGCACAAGCATCTAAAACTCGCTGTCCAGGCTCTAACAACAGCAAAGAAGCGGCCAATTGTGCCGCCGTATCTTGTATAGAAACTTCTCCTTCCATAAAGCCTGGTAAATTAAGCACCGGACAAGATTCGTCGAGTATAATTCCAACTTGACTCAATTCGCTTGAATTCCCAGTAATATCTTTATCTTTTAATTTTTGTACATAACCTCTTCGGGTAATTTTCAAAAGATTAACGCGTAGACTCATGGGAGGTAAATGATTATTAGCAGCTAGAATAGCTTGCCATTCATTGGGCCATGCTTGGCGTAACTTTTTTATTAACCAATCAGGGTGCGCAAAATGACTATCTTTAGGTAATTTTTTTAATAGACTCGCTTTTTGTCGTTGAAATGAGCGCAATACTCCATTAATTAATGGTACTGCCCATACCTTATGCAATTCTCTTGCCGCTTGTACTGTTTCATGAACTGCGGCATGCGGGGACGTCCTTAAATAGTTAAGTTGGTAAAGACCAATTAACAATAATGCATAAACATCTTGGTCAGTAGCGTTTAGAGGTTTTTTTAATAAATAAGAACAAAGTTGCCTCAAAGAAGAATACCAACGTATCACGCCATAACATAATTCTTGAATAAATGCCCTGTCACGAGAGTAAATGTTAGTATTTACACCCGCCGATAAGGCATCAGTAAGCGATATTTTTTCTTTTAAAACACGAGAGATAATTTGTGCAGCTATTGCCCGGGAATTAAACATACATTCGATCTAAAATCGCACCTACATGGAATAATTCCGATTTACCATGGATAAAGCTTGAAATCGGTAGGCATCTGCCTCCGGGCCATTGCACTTCTAATAAACGTAAGACACCTTTTCCTGTAGCCACATCTATACCTTCTCGATCAGCTTTTAAGATTAACCCTGGCTTTTCAGAAGTCGTTTCATCAAGTACTTCGGCTTTACAAATACGCAGTATAGACTTTCCTAATACAACGCGAGCAATAGGCTTAGGATGAAAAGCGCGTACCATTCTATCTAAATAAACTGCGGGCTTTTCCCAATCTACCTCAGCTTCTAATTTATTAATTTTTTTTGCATAAGTACTGTCTTTTTCATTCTGTAGTTCTGAACGATAAGAACCACTTTCAATGTCATTTAAACTTTCTAATAAAGCTCGAGCACCTAAATCAGCTAATCGATCTTGTAAGGTTTTATTCGTATCGTTGGGTTCTATAGTGCATGAAAACTTTTTTATCATTTCACCTGTATCAAGACCTTCATCCATTTGCATAATGGTAACACCAGTTTCTCGATCGCCTTCTAAAATCGCCCGTTGAATAGGGGCGGCTCCTCGCCAACGTGGTAATAAAGATGCATGGACATTGATACACCCAAAGCGAGGTATCGTTAATATTGCTGGTGGCAAAATAAGCCCATATGCCACCACCACCATTAAATCTGCGTGAAAGGTAGCTAATTTTTTTTGCTCTTTAGCATTACGTAAACTAATGGGTTGATAAACAGAAAGTTTATTCTCTAAAGCCAATTTTTTAACCGGACTCATTAATAATTTTCGACCTCTTCCTGCTGGGCGATCAGGTTGGGTATAAACCGCACATATCTTATGACTAGAGCTCAACAAAGCTTGTAAACTGGGCAAAGCGAATTCAGGCGTCCCTGCAAAAATAAGCTTCAAGGCTTCCCCCTTTTTTTGATTTTATCTAGTTTTTTACGCGCTAATTGACGTTTTAGAGGAGATAAATGATCTAAAAATAACGTACCATTAAGATGGTCTATTTCATGTTGTATACAATGCGCCAGTAAATCTTCTGCTTCTATTTCATATGGCTTTCCATGCCTATCTAACGCCTGTAATTTAACCCATAACGCTCGAGGAGTTTTATCATAAATCCCAGGCACTGATAAGCAACCTTCTTCCATTAATGCTTCACCTTTTCTCTCAACAATGACTGGATTAATTAAACACCAGGTTTTCGATTTACTATTAGAAACGTCAATAACCGCTAATTTTTTGCTAATAGCAATTTGTGGGGCAGCTAAACCTATACCCTTGGCGACATACATCGTCTCAAACATATCATCAATTAATTGCTGTAAAGCTTTGTCAAAAACAGTAATTGGCGCTGTAGGCGCGCGCAAACGTACATCAGGGAGCTGGATAATAGGATATATAGCCATATGTGTTATCTTCTTTATTCTCTCATTAAAATCTAAAGTAAATTACATATTTCCTTATATTATACTAAATCTAGCATCTGACGGGTTAAAAGCTAATTTTCCTTTCTTCAATTGCTTAAGTCAATCTTCTTTTTTTGAAAAAGAATGTATTTATTTATATCTTTGAGAATTTTTGAAAGCAAGGGACTAAGATTCACAGTAAAACTCTTCAAATAGCGTAAAACTTAGAACAACACTGCTTGTAGTCATCTGGCGGAATAGGCATAAACCTCAATTTATGCTACCTTGCTGTGATGAATAATAGATAGGAGCAATAAAAGTGGGCTTTGGCTTGATTTTAACTATTTTTCTATTATTTTACTTAAATATCTCGACTAAGCTCGCAAGAAGGTTTTTATAATTAAAATAGTCATGAAGAAAAATATTTTTCCGTTCATATCCGACGTAACTCTCATCGCTGATATCGATCGCTTACTAGAGTTTATTAGACAACCACTCTCTCTAGATAAATTTTTCAAAAAATTTCCCAGTCCTTTAAACGAAAAATTAAACGAACTAGACTTTGAGTCAGAAAAATTCAAGGACACTGAATATTTTATTATTAAGTTAAGAAATAGTAATCAAATTTATAAAAAGCTCACTAACAAAGATTTAAATTCATTGGGTATCACTATCACCGATCACACCCAACTCATTAATCCACTTATTGATTGTAAAAAAAACTCCCCAAATTTAAAGCTAAAAGACGCATTAACTAATCTTATTATTACAAATGATAATAAAAACAAGCAAATAAGCATCAATGGAACTATTAATAGTACAAAAAACGTTACTTTAAACCATCCTGATAATAAAAATAAACAGCTCGAAATAAATATTTTTTTTAAATTTTTAAAAAAACAAATCTTACTACAAAGCAATTTTAAAACAATTTCTTTTCCTAACGCTAATTCATTATTAGCTGCTGCAAGAAATGAACTAATCAACTGGTGTTATTCTACTGAAAATATTTTTATTTTTGGAAACAATGCTGCCTTTTCTAAAAAACATACTGAACTTGATGATTTAATTAATGCGTTAGATTATGATCCTGAAACTAATTATTTAGCTGGAAAACTACGCCTTTTGAACAATCACTGTTTGGAAACTTTACTTAACATTTCTAATTTAGATGACCCTTCGGTTGCTGCTAAAAAAATTAGCCAAATAATAGCAAGTTTTCAAAGTGATATAAATAAAACTATAAAAAATTTTAAAGAAAACAATCCTTTGAGCTTAAAGCACATTAATATTTTATATAAAATATTAAATACCGTAGCTAGGCTAATGCCCAACTTGATCATTTCGAAAAATACAAGAATCAGTTTTTTCCAGCAATATACACCACAAAACAGATTATTAGTAAAATTAGAAAAAATCATTCAACCGATTCAGCCAAATCTTTAAAAAGATTAATTGAATATTAATGCGGAATAAACCAACGTAATAATTTAGAAACCAGAATAATAGTTGTCACACCGGCTATATATAAGCCAATAAACCATAGCCATTGTCGTAAGCGTTTTCTCATAATCAATAATGAATAGCTGTTTTTACCTTCCCTCTAAAAACATGATATGAATACAGTGTATAAATTAATAATATCGGCAATATAATTGCTGCACCAACTAATATAAATTTTAAAGTAGAGGGTGGGGCAGCTGCTTCCCAAACCGGAAGGACATGGGGAATAATATAGGGCCAAGCACTAATGCAAAATCCTATATAAGAGAAAACAAACAAACCTATCGTTAAAATAAAAGGTAGTCGTTCTTTTTTCTTATGTAAACAAGAAAAATTATAAAACACCATCAATATCGTTAAAATAGGCAAAGGAGACAAATAATAAAAATTAGGCAATGAAAACCAACGATGCATAACTTGTGGTTCGATTATCGGTGTCCAGATACTTATACTGACTAGGAAAAAAGCAACTACACCTAGTAAAACCTTAGCTGCTTTAAACATTTTTGCTTGTAACTCATTCTCTGTTTTAATAATTAGCCACGTTGCCCCAAGTAACGCATAGCCGCAAACCACTGCAATCCCGGTAAAGATAGTAAAAGGTGTCAGCCAATGATAAGCCGAATGGGGTAAAGGAATATGATAACCATACCCTTTTACAAAAGTTCCTAAAATAATGCCTTGAATAAAAGCCGCCAATATTGACCCTGCTGCAAAAGCTATATCCCAAATAAACCGACTTTTATGCGCTTTAAAGCGAAATTCGAAAGCAACTCCACGAAAAATTAATGCGATCAGTAAAATCATTATTGGCATATATAATGTGGGTAATAAAATGCCATATGCTATTGGAAAAGCTGCATATAATGCCGCGGCACCAAACACCAACCAAGTTTCATTACCATCCCAAACAGGCACTACGGTGCTCATCATAATATCTCTATATTCACTCTGCTTAACCCATGGAAATAAAATGCCTACGCCTAGATCAAAGCCATCCAACAAAACATACATCATGATAATTAAAGAAATAATCGTAGCCCATGTAAGAATTAAAAACATTTATTGGCTCTCTGGTGCTAAATATTTAAAGGGAGTTTCTGTTATCACTTCTTCGGCTGATTCACCTATAGCTGGGACAATCGGCCCCTTGCGAATTAATTTAAAGAGATAAAATAAATAAAAACTAAATATGAACCCATAAACAGTCACTAATAGTGCCAAGGAAATAATTACCTGGTGAAGCGGAACTATCGATGCACCCTCGGAAGTAGTGATTAAATTATACACTACCCAAGGTTGTCGGCCGGATTCTGCGGTTACCCAACCTGCAATTGTGCTCAAAAAACCCAAAGGAGCTATCATTATACATAAACGATAAAACCTCTCAGAGCTATAAAGTTGCCCGCGCCAACGCTGCCAAAGCGCATAAAGTGCAACAAAAAAGAATAAAAAACCTATTCCTACCATTACTCGGAACATCCAAAACGTAGATCCTACTACAGGCCTGTCTGCGCGCGGAACACTTTTTAAACCTATCAACTTACCATTCCAATGGTGCGTATTAATTAAGCTCGCCAGTTTTGGGATGCTTAGTTCATAATAATTTTTTTCTTGTTTACTATTTGGTATAGCAAATAACAGTAAGGGGGCACCATTTTGCGTTTCCCAATTACCTTCTATTGCTGCAGTTTTTAGTGGTTGATATTCAAAAACTTTTAAGCCGACCATATCACCTAAAAATATTTGCAGCGGAGCTAGCACCATCGCTGCGCCAAAAACAAACGAAAAACAGGGCTTAGCAATATCAAAATGCCTTTTCTTTAATAAATACCAGGCTGATACGCCTGCAATTACAAAACAAGTCGTCAGTAATGACGCCATAACCATATGCAGAAAGCGAGGGATAGCTGATGGGTTAAATACTACCGCCCACCAGTTATCTACTATATATTTACCAGCATCAATGTGAAAACCAGCAGGGGTCTGCATCCAAGAATTTGCAGACAAAATTCCTAACGCCGAAAATAAGGTACCTAAAGTAACAAGCAAGGTAGCTAAATAATGTAATCTTGGACCCACTTTGTCCCAACCAAATAACATTACGCCGAGAAAACCCGCCTCCAGAAAAAACGCTGAAAGTACTTCATAGACGAATAGTGCACCTATGACCCCTCCTGCCGTACTTATGAAAGGTCCAAAGTTAGTTCCTAGCTCATAAGCCAAAACAATACCTGAAACTACACCCATCCCAAACGTAAGAGCAAAAATCTTTGTCCAAAATTGACAAATTCTTAAATAAACAGGATTCCCCGTTTTTAGCCAAATCCCTTCCATCACCGATAAAAAAACGGCTAGACCAATATTAAGTGTTGGGAACAAAATATGAAAACCAATCGTAAACCCAAACTGAATCCGAGAAAGCAGTGTAGTATCGATAATCATAATGCATTTAAAAATTGAAAAATTGTCACTTAGTATACTCCAATTTCTAAAAAAACGAATCCATTGATTAATTAGCGTATTAAAAATTTATACGGCAAAAGATTTTAATCAAAAAATAATATTATACGAATTGATTTAAGTTATAATAAAAACCAATTTAGGTTTAGGTTTACACATTGAATCGTCAATCACTGATAAAATTCAACTTATAAAAAAGATTATAATGAATGGTTGTGAAAATATTTGTGGTCACAGCTCGAAAACTTCTTGGAAAAATAAATGTTCTAGCATAGATAGAAACTTGCCTATTTTTCCATTAAAATAACGTGCTGTCCTGAATCTCATAGTCTTTAATAAGGAAGTTGCACTTGAGTACTCACGATCCTTTACGTCTATTTTTTGCTGTTGAACTAAATTCTGAACTACGTCAAGCCTTATCTCAACTTATTGATGAACTTAAACAAGAGCCTTGGGGACACCGAGTAAGATGGGTACACCCAGAAAATCTACATGTCACCTTACGTTTTTTAGGTACGACTAATCCTGAAAAAATTTCAGAATTAGCTAAACATGCCCATAATGCAATTAATAAGATCGAACCTTTCCCCCTTCAGTTGCATAATATTCGTTTTTTTCCATCTCCTACTGCTCCGCGCGCCATAGCCGCAGATATCATTCCTACTTCGGAACTGTTTGAACTTGCTAATGCATTAGAGGAAGTTGCTTCGAACCTAGGCTTTACTCCGGAAACTAAACCTTATTTACCTCATTTAACTTTAGGTCGAATTATTCACCATCATACGCCCAATCTACGCGAAGAGTTGAATTTAAATACCAGCCCTATGATAGTCAATGAAATCGTCTTATTTAATAGTAAAAAAACTGAATATAGTCAGAATTATACGCCAATTGAATATATTTCGTTGCAAAAATATAAAATAAGCAGTAGTACGGAAGTTTAAAGTGAAGCAATAAAATTCTACTGAAGAAACTAAGCTATTTTATTAAAACAAGCAATGGCGGAGAGGGTGGGATTCGAACCCACGTGGGACTTTAAATCCCCATCCGATTTCGAGTCGGCGCCATTATGGCCGCTTTGGTACCTCTCCAATCAATTTATTCTCGCTTAAATTTTTTTAATTCTTTTTAATCATTAGATTTCAGTAAATCTACCAAACTATACAATCATCACAAAGTGAATTAGTTAGTAGGTGGTAGTAAATCGGGTAATTTCGTAGGTCTGCGGCTAGCATGGGGAATAATATATCTTTCTTCTCTAGGAATCTGTAAACCCGCTGGGGTTTTCAACAATGGTAACTCTTGACTATACAAATATTGTGAACGTTGTGTTTTTATATATCTATTAACTGAAGAGCAAGCCGCTAAGTTTACAATAAAAAAAATTAATATTAAATAAAATAGCTTAGTTCGCATCTTAGGACAGAGCCTCTAATAAATCGATAATAGGTTTCAAATCTACTTGATGTTTGGTTGATAATGTTGTCAAGGGTAAACGCAAAGTGGGAAATGAAATTAAACCTCTTTCAGCAGCCAACCATTTAACCGGTATAGGGTTAGTTTCAATAAATAAATTTTGATATAAAGGATGAAGCTGCTGGTCAATTTTTTCAGCGGCTTCCCAATCTCCTTTTCTGGCTAATTCACAAAGATTATGCATATACTGAGGCACAAGATTTGCCGCTACAGAAATAACACCTTTACCACCCATGCGCATAATTTCTAAAGCTGTATTATCATCTCCACTATAGACATCGAGGTTTTTACCACATAATTTTAAAATGCTTTTCGCGCGCTCTGATTGACCCTCTTTTATACCCACTATATTCGGAATACCCGCCAGTTTAGACACTGTTTCAGGCAATAAATCGCTTCCCGTACGTTTAGGTATATTATATAGGATCATTGGAATAGGTACTTTATCTGCTATCAAACTGTAATGTTGGTAAAGTCCTTCTTGCGTAGGACAGTTATAATAGGGAGTTACTAATAGACAAGCATTTACCCCTATTTCCATAGCTATCTGAGTTTGATCAATGGTTTTTTGCGTAGACTGGGACCCTGTACCAGCTATAACTGGGATATGCCGATTGGCATGTCGATTGGTTTGCTCAACGACTGTTTTAATTACATTATTTTGCTCGTCTATACTAAGCGTTGACGCCTCCCCGGTAGTTCCTATAACAACAATAGCATCCGTACCTTGCGCAATATGCCAGTCAACTAGTTTACGTAAACAAACATAATCTACCGCTCCATTTTGTCGCATAGGTGTTAATAATGCAACTATACTGCCATGAAACATCTTTGCTTTCCTCTTATTATCAAGATAACAGCCTGCGTACTTTAAAAGGTGATTTTTTAGTAGTCCGCGAGCAGTATATACGATCGCAAGGTTGGAACAAGCCAACACCGTCTTTTAAAATAAAAAATCGGGGCTATCCTTTTTAAATTCCTCTTGAATATGAGATATGAACCAACTCCGTAGCTTTTATATCAATGATATAAACAAAAATGAAATTTAAAAGCACTTCTTCGAAGTGCATAAGTATAGAGGATACTGACCACCTATACTACTGTTGGAACTGGTAGATAAGCAAGTTAGTTCCAGTGTAAGATAGCCTTGAACTACAAGTTGACTTATCTCTCTAAGGATATAGGGTTTCTTTTATGTAAGATATTTTGGAGAAATATAATATAGGAATGTAACAGGAACATTTTAGAACTATAGAAAATTTTGGACTGTAAGATAGGGTTTAGATTATGTCTATTTTTGAGCCTACATCACAATTAACATTACTAAAAAAATGGTTAAAAGAATCTTGTTCTCTACCAAGCTCAAGATTTGAACTACAGCCATTGATTAACGACGCAAGCTCGCGTCAATATTTTCGCTTGCGACTAAGTAACTTTAGCCATATAGTCATGGTTGCTCCTCCTGATAAAGAAAATATAATTGCCTTTATTGCGATTGCAAAGGATTTTTCACGTCAAGGAATTTATACACCTGAGATACTCGCATATAACCTTGAACAAGGTTTTATGCTGTTAAGTGATCTAGGAAACGATTTATACCTGAATATCTTAAATCCTAATACTGTTGATGATTTATATAGTCGAGCTCTTTCGGTTATTTATCAAATTCAGGTTTGCAACCCTAAACTTCCAGACAATAAATCCTTAGATTTGTTTAATGAAAAATATATACGTTTCGAATTAGGGCTGTTTATTGATTGGTTTCTAAAAAAGCATTTAGAACTAACCATAACGCCTGAGATTAACAACATACTTGAAAATACTTTCAAGATACTGATCAATGCTGCTCTTGAGCAACCACAGGTATGTGTGCATCGTGATTATCATTCGCGTAATTTACTTTTGCTCGAAAACAAAAGTGTAGGAGTTTTAGATTTTCAAGACGCTATTTATGGACCTGTTACCTATGATGCTGCTTCATTATTGCGCGATGCTTATGTTGATTGGCCAAAGAATCAAGTCGATCAATGGATTTTAAAATTTTACGATATGATCAATATAAGTCATCAATATACTCAAGAAAAATTTGTTCGCTGGTTTGATTTCATCAGCCTTCAACGACATTTAAAAATACTTGGTATTTTTTCACGACTTAATTATCGGGATAACAAACCACATTATTTACCCATGACTACTCGCTTATTAAATTACATTAATAACACTTGCGAAGATTACGCAGAACTTTTCCATTTTAAAGAACTATTGCAAAACAAGATTCAATCAAAATTGTATGAGAAAGAAAAAAAATGAAAGCGATGATACTTGCTGCAGGACGTGGTTTGCGTTTGCGACCTTTAACGGATAAAACACCTAAACCATTGATATTAGTTGCTAACCAACCACTTATTGTGCATCAAGTGTTAAAATTAGCAAAAATTGGCATCAAAGAAATAGTGATTAATGTCTCCTATCAAGCTAAACAAATTATCGACACGCTAGGCGATGGTCGCACTTACGGCATCAAAATTGATTACTCTTTTGAACCTACAGCGCTTGAAACAGGAGGAGGGATTTGCCAAGCGTTACCCATTTTGGGCTCTGATCCATTCATTGTTATAAGTGCTGACATCTGGTCAGATTTTCCCTTAGAATGCCTATTATCTCACTCATTAGATTCATTTGCATTAGCCCATCTGATTTTAGTGGATAACCCAAGCTTTCATCCACAAGGTGATTTTCATCTTACTCAAAGTGGTTTATTAAGTTTAGATAATACTTCAAGCAAGTTTACATTTGCTAGCCTTGGAATTTATCATCCAAATTTATTTCGACGTAAATCAGGCGCTTTTCCATTGTCATCCCTACTGTATGAATATATTGCTGAAAAGAAAATAACTGGGGAATATTATCAAGGTTTATGGTTTAACATAGGCACGCCTACAGAATTGGAACGTCTTGATGAGCATTTGAAACAAAAAAGTAAATAGAGTATCTATGCAAAATTCAATTATCAGTTTCATTGGTGCCGGTAACATGGCAATTAGCTTAATTCAAGGATTATTGAAAAAAAACTATCCTGCCAAAAACATATGGGCAACGAATACTAATGTAGAACGGCTGAATAAGCTAAAAAACCTAAATATCAACTTAACGACTGACAACCGATACGCAGCACAAATGGCAAACATTGTTGTTTTAGCTGTAAAACCGCAAATATTGAAAAACGTTACTTTGGAAATCGCTGATCTCATTCAAGAAAAAAAACCGTTAGTCATTTCAATTGCTGTGGGTATAAATTTAAAAAGCTTAGAACTTTATCTATCAAGCAAGGCCTTACCTGTTATACGTTGTATGCCTAATATCCCTGCTTTAATAGGTTGTGGAGCAACCGCTTTATTTGCAAATCTGAATTGTTCAATACCTCAAAAAAATGCCGCTGAAGCTATCTTTCGTAGTGTGGGAACTGTCGTTTGGCTACCTAAAGAAGAACAAATCGAGGTAGTCGCTGCTTTATCAGGCAGTGGCCCAGCTTATTTCTTTCTATTCATTGAGGCCTTAGAAGAAGCAGCGGTTGAATTAGGCTTATCTAAAGAAATTGCTAATTCACTAACCCTACAAACTGCTTTGGGATCTGCTCGAATGGCCATTGAAAGTAAAAAATCTCTGGCTGAATTAAGGCACCAGGTCACTTCGCCAGGTGGCACGACTGAACGGGCTTTAGAATTTTTAAAAACTTCACATTTACCCGATATTGTGAAAAAAGCTCTTAAAGAAGCTCAAAATCGTGCAGAAAAGCTATCTAAGGATTTTAAATAAACTCAAATGTAATTTAGAAATGCTTTCTGCCCAAGGCCATAAACCTTAATCCTTGTAGCTAACTGGTCCAGCGTCTCGAATCACTGGATTCACATCAAACTGTTTAAAGTTATTAATGAATTTATTGATTAATTCGTGTGCCTTAACATCATAGTCTTTCGGATTTTTCCAAGTTTTTTTTGGATTTAATAAATGATTCTCTATATTCGGCAGCTGCTTAGGAATAGAAAAATTAAATCCCAACAACAATTCAGATTCTGCTTTACCTACTTCATCATTCAAAATAGCTTTAATAACAGCGCGCGTTACAGGAATAGAAAAACGCTGCCCTCCATCCCCATAGGCACCGCCAGTCCAACCCGTATTAACCAGATATACTTTGGCATGACTGTTTTTCAAACGTTTAATTAGTAACTCAGCATAGACTTTTGCTGGTCTCGGAAAAAAGGGCGCACCAAAACATGTACTAAATGTGGTTTTGATGGGTTCAGTTTGGCCCACTTCCGTGCTACCTACTAATGCGGTATAACCACTTAAAAAATAATAAGCCGCTTGTTCATGGTTCAAACAAGCAATCGGTGGTAGTACACCATATAAATCACAGCAAAGAAAAATGACGGCATCCGGCAAACGATCAACGCGATTTGCACGAAAACGAGATTCAATAAAATTAAGAGGATAGGCTACACGGGTATTCTGAGTCAGACGTGCATCTTTGTAATTTGGATCTAAAGTTTCCGGATCTAACACTACATTTTCCATTACTGCGCCATGACGGATAGCATTCCAAATCAAAGGTTCACGCTCTTTAGATAAATCAATACATTTAGCGTAGGACCCCCCTTCAAAGTTAAAAACGCCTGTTTCACTCCAAGCATGTTCATCGTCACCTATCAAAAAACGATCAGGATCAGCAGATAAAGTTGTTTTACCTGTTCCGGACAATCCAAAAAATAATGCAACATCACCTTCTTTTCCTACATTAGCAGAACAATGCATAGGCAAAACATCGACTGCGGGTAATAAATAATTCATTACCGAAAACATGGCTTTTTTGATTTCGCCCGCATATCTATGACCACATAATAAAACCTTACGTTCGGTAAGATGAATAACTAAAGTGGCATCACTGTTAACTCCATCGCGTTGAGGATCGGTTTTTAAACCTGGAACACTTAAAATAGTCCATTCTGGCTTACTGACTTTTCCATAAAAATCGTCAGGACGAATGAAGAGTTGGCGAGCAAATAAATTATGCCAAGCATATTCAGTAATGACCTTAACCGGTAGATAATAGGTAGGATCCGCCCCAACTTGTAGGTTAGAAATAAATAGATCGGCATCTTTGACATATTGTTCAGCACGCTGCCATAAGGCATGAAAACGTTCTTCTGAAAGAGCTTGGTTAATGGAATCCCAATCGATGTCCTTTTCACTCTTTGGTTCTGCAACAATAAATTTATCTTTAGGAGAACGTCCGGTTCGCTTACCAGTAGAAACTGACAGAGCACCATTAGCTGCAATAACCCCTTCTTTTCGTTCTACAGCAAAGTTGAGCAACTCTTCAACAGACAAATCAACAAAGATTTTCGATGAATTTTTGGATTGGACGGCTGACATAGCCTACACTCCTTAACTTAGCAGAAGGCGGCATGTTAACACAGATAAAATAGCAATAACATTCCACATAAGGCTTTTTACATTAAACATGTGTACCAGTCCTTTCATTATTTCTGCTGTTTGAAAAGAAAAAATAAAAGACTTGAATTAAATGTATTAAATTAGCAAAATAACATTAAGTTAAAATTAAACATGATTATGACACTATCAAAACCACGTTTACTCACAGGTGATACCCCGACGGGAAAGCTCCATCTTGGTCATTGGGTAGGCTCTCTAGGTTTACGAGTGTCCTTACAAAAAAACTATGAATGTTACTTTATTATTGCGAATGTCCATGCATTTACTACCCGCGCTGAATTTCCTGAAGAAATTCGCCAAAATACTCTAGAGATTGCGTTAGATTATCTCGCTGCAGGCATCGATCCTAAACAAAGTTATATTTTTGTTCAATCTGAAATTCCGGCTATTGCTGAGCTTACTTGCTTTTTCAGTATGTTGATTTCTTTTCCTAGAGTTATGCGTAACCCGACTATCAAAGATGAAATCCGCCAAAAAAACCTGGGGGATAATTATCCCTTTGGCTTCTTATTGTATCCAGTCGGTCAGGTAGCAGATATACTTAGTTTTCGTCCTGAAATTGTACCGGTAGGCGAAGATCAAATAGCTCACTTAGAGTTAGCGCGCGAATGTGCACGTCGCTTTAACCAAGTTTATTGTGGTGTCGATCCACAAACAAAAGAGGAAGATTACGTCTCGAGTGGTGGATTATTCCCTATCATTCAAGCAAAACTCAGTCCAGTGCGTCGATTAATCGGAACCGGACCACCTAATGCGGATGGGATATTACCCAAAATGAGCAAATCTTTAAACAATGCCATTTATCTTAGTGATGCTGCTGACACAATCAAGAAAAAAGTAATGGGCATGTATACTGATCCAAATCGATTGCGAGCAACGGATCCTGGGACTGTTGAAAATAATCCTTTATGGATATTCCATGACATATTCAATCCTGACAAAGAATGGGTTATTGAAGCAAAAGATAAGTATCGTAAAGGTCAGATCAAAGATGTGGAATGCAAACATAAGTTAATCGATATATTGGTTGAAATAACACAACCTATACGTGAGCGTCGAAAAATCTATGAAAAAGATCCAGCCGAGGTTTTACGGATTTTAAAGCAAGGAACGGAGCAAGCCAATAAAATTGCTGAAGACACTCTAATCAAAGCTAAAACCTTTATGAAACAAGATTACTTTAAACGTATTGTTAAGCTTAGCACAGAATAGAGATAAGAAAACTTAAGCTACTGGCAACGTTACTCCTCTCTGACCCTGATATTTACCTTGACGATCCCGATAAGAGACTTGGCAAATCTCATCTGATTCTAAAAATAACATCTGTGCCACACCCTCATTTGCATATATTTTCGCGGGTAAGGGCGTCGTATTGGAAAATTCCAACGTAACTTGACCTTCCCATTCCGGTTCTAAAGGGGTGACATTCACAATAATTCCACAACGTGCGTAGGTTGATTTTCCGACACAAATAGTAAGAATACTCCGTGGAATTCGAAAGTATTCAACAGTATGCGCTAAAGCAAAGGAATTGGGAGGAATGATACACACATCATTTTTTACATCGACAAAACTTCCTTGGGAAAAACTTTTAGGATCAACAATAGCAGAATTGATATTGGTAAAAACACGAAATTCATTGGCACAACGTACATCGTATCCATAACTAGAAACGCCGTAGGAAATGATCCGTCCAGCCGCTGTTTGACGCACCTGCTTAGGTTCAAATGGCTCTATCATATTGCAATTTTTTGCCATACGGCAAATCCATGCATCGGATTTAATAGACATAATAATTTTCCTAATACTATTTTTTCTCTATGACGATTTTCGGAAATCGAAAAGCTTTAGTTTTTGACTGACTCAGCTGACCAACTACTTTGTTGGCTATTTCTCGATAAACGTCAGCAATAGCACTATGCGGTTCTGCCAGAAAAATAGGTTTCCCCGAGTCAGCTTGTTTACGAATTCGACTATCTAAAGGTAAAACACCTAATAGACTAATATTACATTCTTTGGCAATTCGTTCGCCTCCACCATCACCAAAAATAGGTTCCTCATGACCACATTTCCTACATATATGTGTACACATATTCTCAACTAGACCCAATAAAGGTACTTTAACCTTATTGAACATGCCTATCGCTTTACGCACATCCAGCAAAGCAATATCTTGAGGAGTCGTTACGATCACTGCCCCGGCTAAAGGAATTTTTTGAGTTAAGGTCAATTGGATATCACCCGTCCCGGGAGGCAAATCTACTATTAAATAATCTAAGTTATCCCAGTGAGTATCATTTAATAATTGTTGTAATGCGCCTGTCGCCATTGGGCCGCGCCATATCATAGGCGTATTCACATCAATTAAATAACCTATCGACATAGATTGTATGCCGTGGGCATACACAGGCTCTAGGGTTTTGCCATCCTTACTGATAGGCTTCTCAGTGACTCCCAACATCTGCGGTTGATTAGGGCCATAGATATCCGCATCCAATATCCCCACATTTACACCTTCTTTTTCTGCGAGGGCCAAGGCCAAATTAACCGCAGTGGTTGATTTCCCAACGCCTCCTTTTCCAGAAGCAATAGCAATAATGTGTTTGACCCGATCAGTAATGTTTAACATAGCATTTTTTAATTATAACTTGACGTCACTCCTAGCAAAAAGGCAGAATCTGTGAATGAATCAATAATACGCAAAAGATGAGTATGCAGCAAACACATCGCAAACTATTAGTCACTAGCGCTTTGCCTTACGCCAATGGCTCTTTACATATCGGCCACTTATTAGAACATATTCAAGCAGATATTTGGGTTCGTTTTCAAAAAATGCTGGGGCGTGATTGTATTTTTATATCGGGTGAAGACGCCCATGGCACACCTGTGATGTTAGCCGCTCAGCAGCGCAGTATCAGTCCTGAGACTTTAGTCAATCAAATAGCTGATGAGCATAAACGCGATCTTTCTGCGTTTTATATCGATTTTGATAATTTTTATACCACTCATTCTCCAGAAAATGAAGCATTAATAACACTCATTTATAAACGTATGAAAGACACAGGAGATGTCTATAACAAAATTATTCAACAAGCTTATGATTCTAAAGCGCAAATGTTTTTGCCGGATCGCTATGTCAAAGGCGCATGTCCTTGTTGTAAAACTCCCGATCAGTATGGTGATAATTGCGAGGTATGTGGCTCTACCTACTCTCCACTGGATCTCATTGATCCTAAATCCACTATTTCAGGGTCTACGCCCATTGCAAAAGAATCTGATCATTATTTTTTTCGACTTTCTAATCACTCAGATTTTTTGCGTCAGTGGATCACTCAGGATCATCACCTAACAGAAGAAATAAGTAATAAACTTCTAGAATGGTTTAAAGAGGGTTTGCATGATCTGGATATTTCACGTGATGCACCTTATTTCGGATTTAAAATTCCCGACACAGAAAATAAATTTTTTTATGTCTGGATAGATGCACCTATAGGCTATATGGCTATCTTTAAAAATCTTTGCTTGCAGCGTGATAAACTTAATTTTGATGAGTATTGGTCCAGCCCATCAAATACCGAGCTTTATCACTTTATTGGTAAAGATATCATTAATTTTCATGCTATCTTTTGGCCAGCTATACTAAAAAGTGCAGATTTTCGTACGCCTACAGCAATTTTTGTACATGGCTATGTAACTGTCAACGGTAAAAAAATGTCAAAATCGCGAGGAACCTACATTTCTGCGCGACATTATCTTAATCATTTAGATCCTGAATATTTACGGTATTATTTTGCTACAAAACTTAGTCGAAAAACAGAAGATATTGATTTTAATTTGAAAGATTTTATCCAAAAAATTAATTCGGATTTAATTGGAAAACTAGTTAATATTGCCAGTCGTTGCTCCAGCTTTATTAACAAAAAATTTACTAATAAATTATCAGCGAATTCATTTAACCCAAAACTAATTCAAGAATTTATCAATAAAGGTGATGAAATTGCGAATAATTATGAAACGCGTGATTACAATCGAGCAATGAAAAACATTATGGAATTAGCCGATCAAGCAAATCAAATGATTGATGCTGAAAAACCTTGGCTCTTGATAAAAAACTCCGATTCAATTGAGCGTGCTCATGATGTATGTAGTTTAGGATTAAATCTTTTTAGAATTCTAATGATCTATTTAAAGCCAGTACTTCCTATCACAGCTAAAAAAGTAGAACATTTCCTGAATATCCCTTCAATGACTTGGGCACAACGACCAAAAATTTTATTTGATCATACTATTAACACTTTTTCGCCTTTATTACAGCGCATTCCTGAAGAAACTATCAAGAATATGCAAAAAACAGACTCTATCGCAACAGGTTAATATATTTTTCAGCAGGCTAATTTTGCTGACATCACATTATCTTCATCAAAAAAATGAAATCGAATAAATTAACTCTTTCATCAAGAGATTCAAAAACGCTGGTTAATGCAATAGATGCCTTACTACCACAAACGCAATGTGGGCAATGTAGTTATTCGGGTTGTTTACCTTATGCCGAAGCGATTGTAGCAGAAAGGGCGGAAATAAATCGTTGTCCTCCGGGCGGCATAAAAACGTTGCTAGCGTTAGCAAAATTGTTAGAAAAAAATCCCGCGCCGTTTATGGAAGACTTGCAGAATCAAGAAAGACCTGCCATGACAGCTCTTATACGCGAATCCGAATGCATAGGTTGCACAAAATGCATCCAAGCTTGTCCGGTTGATGCTATCATAGGGGCTGCGAAACAGATACATGTTGTATTCACGCAAGAATGTACCGGTTGTGGACTTTGCCTTGCACCTTGCCCAGTGGATTGTATTGATCTGTTGGCATTAAATCGGCCGAACTATAAAACTCAACAAGCACGACAACGTTACTACGCAAAAAAGCAACGTCTTCAATTAAAGAAAGAGTCAACTAAGCTTATTAAAAATATTTCGCCGCCAAACGAGGAGGCTGCTTATATTCAAGCTGCAATTAAGCGTGCAAAAGAAAAAAAACAACGTTTACAGATCGAAGCTACAACATCTGTTAGCGAACTGTTAAACTAAACATCTAATGCTTGATAGATATTATAGTTTTCTGAATAAGTAAAAATTTGGCCCGTTTTAATATCAAAAAACCAACGATGGATAGTTAATGCTTGAGTTTCTGTTTTTTCTTTTATCCAAGGAAATGTCATACAGTTTTCATAAGATCGAGTTAAAGCTAATTTTGCATATTCATCTGGATTTTTTATCTGATTACCAGCGATCTTAATTGAAGAAACCCATTCGGTTATAAAATCATTTTGCGATAAATTTTGACTATTTAATAATGCCTCTATTCCACCACACTGACTGTGTCCTAGTAAAATAAGATGCTTAATATTCAAAAGGCAAATTCCGAATTCTAAGGCTGCACTCGTCCCATGCAAAGCCTCGTCCTTTTGATAGGGCGGTACTATATTCGCAACATTACGCACTACAAATAAATCGCCAGGATTACATTGTAATATTAATGCTGGATCTACCCGGGAGTCGCAACAGGAAACGACCATTATTTGAGGTTTTTGACCAGAATCGGCTAAATATCGCATTACTGCATTATCACCGACAGCATATTTTTTTCTAAAAATGCTGTAGCCATGCAATATTTTACTAAATAGATGAGTCATTTTTCTCTCCGGTCAATATTTATTTGAAATAAATATTTAATTTGAGACTAGCTTATTATTATAAAATTTAACTAAAGATTTTAAGCATCTTTGGTTAAAGACCATAGTAAACGAAAAATCAGCTAAAAATATTTCACTCCTATAATTGAGCTATTAGTATTAATAATCTTATAATTATCTTTAGTAATATTCGATAAAAATATATCATAGAAAAGGCAATTAAAACATGTAAAGTCGACAAAACTATCAACAATAGGTTGGTCGATTTATACCTACTACCTATTACTATGCGTATTTTTTAAAAAATTTAAATTTTTATGAATTAATCTGAGATAACCTCTCTGACGAGGAAGAATTTATGACTACAAAATCTTAGAGAATGGCGTCCCCAAGGGGAGTCGAACCCCTGTTACCGCCGTGAAAGGGCGGTGTCCTAGGCCTCTAGACGATGGGGACCTGCGGTTGTAAGGTCCGCTATTTTGGCTGCGCTTGGCTAGAATGTCAATGTCTAAAATAACTACCGCAAATCTATTATTACAAAATTCATTTTTACGCTGTATATTTAAGCTTAATAATATTTATATAGGATAACTATGTCGAATCAAAACATAAACCTAAGCGATACGCTATACCAATATATGTTATCTATTTCCTTACGTGAACCTGCTATTTTGAAGTCACTCCGAGAAACAACTCATCAATTATCATCCCATAGCATGCAAATTTCACCTGAGCAAGGCCAATTGATGGGATTTTTGATTGAATTAACTAGCGCTGTAAAAACATTGGAGATAGGTGTCTATACCGGTTATAGCGCTTTAGTCGTGGCTTTAGCCTTACCTGAAATAGGAAAAATTATTGCTTGCGATATCAATAAAGAAACAACTTCTATAGCACTCGATTTTTGGCGGAAAGCGGGCATAGCGCATAAAATAGATCTAAAATTAGCACCTGCATTAGAAACTCTAGATAATTTAATTAAACAAGACCATTCGAATAGTTTTGACTTTATCTTTATTGATGCAGATAAGCAAAATTACTTAAATTACTATGCACGTTCATTAACACTACTCCGACCAGGAGGCCTAATGCTTGTCGATAACGTACTTTGGAGTGGTCGAGTCGCTGACACGCAGGCTCACGACAAACAAACTTTAGCCATTCGTACATTTAATCAAGCTATTTATCAAGATAAGCGCATTAGTGTGTGTTTAATCCCAATAGGTGATGGCCTAACTTTAATAAGAAAACGTTAGTAGTTTTTTATTTTTAGCAAAAGTTTATATCGTAGCGATATCTCCTTTTTGTTCTAACCATATTTTTCGATCTCCCGAGCGTTTTTTGGCTAACAACATATCCATTAAAGAAAGCGTTTTTTGTTCATTATCGATGGTAAGCTGAACCAGACGTCGGGTATCGGGTGCCATCGTTGTTTCTCGCAATTGCATGGGATTCATTTCACCTAAGCCTTTAAATCGCTGTATGCTGATTTTTCCTTTTTTATTCTCTGCTGTTAATCGATCTAAAATACCTTGTTTTTCTTCATCGTCTAAGGCATAAAAAACTTCTTTGCCCATATCTATACGATAAAGTGGCGGCATAGCAATATAAATATGTCCTGCTTCAATTAGCAAACTAAAATGTTTTAAAAATAACCCGCATAATAACGTAGCAATATGCAAACCATCCGAATCGGCATCGGCTAAAATACAAATCTTACCATAACGTAACCCTGATAAATCACTGGACCCTGGATCAACACCCATAGCCACGGCAATATCGTGAATTTCTTGCGAACCTAATACTTGATTACTAGCCACTTCCCAAGAATTTAATATTTTTCCTCGCAACGGCATAATCGCTTGAAATTCTCTATCTCGTGCTTGTTTTGCGGAGCCACCTGCGGAATCACCTTCAACTAAAAATAATTCTGTACGGCTTAAATCAGTTTGCGTACAGTCAGCTAATTTTCCTGGTAATACTGCCCCACTTAAAATTTTCTTACGTGCGATTTGCTTACTAACACGTAAACGTTTTTGTGCATTGGCTATCATTAATTCAGCTAAATTTTCTGCCTCAGAAATATGCTGATTGAGCCATAAACTAAAAGCATCCTTGATGACACCTGAAACAAATGCTGCGGATTGACGTGAAGTAAGTCTTTCTTTAGTTTGACCTGAAAATTGAGGTTCTAATAATTTTACAGACAATATATAATGGCATCCTTCCCAAACATCTTCAGGTGCTAATTTTAAGCCCCGTGGTAACAAATCACGTAATTGGCAAAATTCTCTCATTGCTTCTAGTAAGCCAGTACGTAAACCATTGACATGCGTTCCACCCTGAATAGTTGGAATTAAATTGACGTAGCTTTCCATTAAGCCATCACCACTCTCTAAAAGCCAGCATAATGCCCAATCAACTTCCTCCGTTTCAGCAGCAAAATGACCCTGAAAAGGTTCTATAGGTAAACGTTCATATTGGCTTAAACTATCTTTTAGATAGCTAACAACACCATCCTCATAAAACCATTCTTCTTTTTTATTATTTTGCTTGTCCGTAAAACTAACGTGTAAGCCCGGACAAAGGACGGCTTTTGCTCGCAAACTATGTTTTAAACGACTAACTGAAAATTTTTCATTATCAAAATAATGCTTATCCGGCCAAAAGCGTAACGAGGTTCCTGAAACTGCGTGATCAGCTTTGCCTAGTTTCTTTAGATTAGATTTTTTACTGCCATGTTCAAACTGAATTTGGTAAATAAAACCATCTCGTTTAATGGTAACTTCCAAGTGGCGCGATAAAGCGTTGACTACGGATACGCCGACACCATGCAAGCCCCCTGAATAACGATAATTTTTATGATTAAATTTACCACCCGCATGAAGTCTTGTGAGAATAAGCTCTACACCTGTCACTTTTTCTTCGGGATGAATATCAACAGGCATACCACGACCATCATCACTCACTTCTAAAGAATTATCCGAATATAACACCACATCAATATGTCGTGCATAACCGACGATAGCTTCGTCAACACTGTTATCAATAACTTCTTGCGCCAAATGATTAGGACGAGAGGTATCGGTATACATACCCGGTCGTCGTTTTACTGGATCAAGGCCGCTTAAAACTTCAATCGCTTCAGCAGTATATTTTTTTGATGAAGAAGATTTTGCGTTCATAAAATAATAGTTACTCGCTTTTTTTCAAAAAGGCGTCTCTAACCTTTTGTTCATTCTGTTGTAGCCATTGTAAAGCAATAATAGTCGAGCCATTATTAAATTTTCCTTGATTGAGTAAATTATAAGCTACTTTTAGGCTTAAAACATGCAAACGAATATCTTCCCCTTCCTCAGCTACCCCATGAATTCCTTTTGCCAATTCAGCATCAACTTGTCCGCAAAAAAGATAAATACGCTCTGAACTTCCTCCTGGACTCACCCAATATTGGCAAATGGGAAATAAATTCGTTATTTCTAAGCCAGTTTCTTCTTGTGTTTCACGTCGTGCTACTTGCTCTAAACTTTCACCTTTATTAATAACGCCTGCGACTATTTCAATTAACCATGGATTTTTTGCTTTATCAGCAATACCTACGCGAAACTGTTCGATTAAAACCAACTGATTACTATTCGTGTCAAACAATAAAATACCTATCGCTTCGCCCCTTTCAAAGACTTCTCGAATTTGTGTTGCACTCCATCCCCCGCTAAATAGACGAAATTTTACTTTCCATTGTTCTAGCTGAAAGTGTCCTTGATAAACTATTTCTTTCTGCAAAATTCTAACATCTGAACAATCGAATTTGGAATTCATAGAGCTATATCTTAATTATGAAATTTGGCATAATAGGGGCACTTACTTAGAAAAATCTAGATTTTTCTTCTTTTAGTATAAAAAAAATAATGACTATACACGACTTTTTTATCGATAAATCTGCTAAAAAACTATCTATTTGCTCTAAATTAGCATTAGGTATTTATTTATTTTTTGCATATTTTACACCTACTTTTGCTGCAGATTTAATGGATATTTATAAAGCGGCCTTAAATAGTGACCCTACCTATCAGGCAGCTGTATCCACTCGACTATCACAACGAGAAGCAATACCTCAGAGTGTAGCTGTCCTTTTGCCTAATATCTCAGCTCAAGCTAATATTTCTAATATTTATCAAACTATTACTCAGCCTCCTACTACGGAGCAACCGAATGGAATCAGCAACCTCCAGTCTCAGGGATACAATATTTCTATTAGACAACCTTTAATTAATGTCAATGCTTGGCTAGCACTAAAACAAGCGAGTAGTATCGGCAAACAAGCTGATCTAACCTTGGCAGCCGCTGCACAAGATCTGATTTTTCGCGTAGCATCTGCATATTTTAATGTTTTATCTGCCCAAGACACTCTTAGATTTTATCAAGCAGAAAAAACTGCTGATAGTAAGCAATTAAATCAAGCTCAGAAACGTGTCCAAGTTGGTTTAGATGCCTTAACCAGTGTTTATGAAGCCAAAGCGGCATATGACAAATCCGTCGCTACGGAAATAAGTGCTGAAAATAATTTACGCAATAATCAAGAGGGACTGCGCCAATTAACAGGCCAGACTTATTCTTCTATAAACCGTTTTGCAAAGAAAATACCTTTACAAACCCCTCAGCCAAACAATATTGAAGATTGGGTTAATGCAGCCACTCAGAACAACCTCAAGCTAATAGCTGCACGCTATGGCGTAGAAATCTCTCGAGAAAAAATAAAGATGCAAGCTTCCGGGCATTTACCTAGCTTAAGCTTAATAGGTAACTATGGAAACACTGATACCTTTAATAATGCCCCTAACTCACTTAATAAACGTGTCGGAACTTTAGGCTTTGAATTAGATATTCCGCTCTTTGCAGGTGGTGCAGTTTCTTCCAAAACCCGCCAAGCCCAATATGACTTTCAAACGGCCAGTGCTAATTTAGATAATACCTATCGTAGGCTTATCATTAATACACGACAAAAATATAATGATGTACTTGCTGATATCAGTAAAATCAAAGCTGAACAACAAGCAATCAAATCTGCACAACTGTCATTGGGCAGCACTGAAGAAAGCTATAAAGCTGGAACACGAACTATCGTGGATGTCCTTATTGCGCAACAAAGCCTTTACGATGTAAAACGTACTGCAGCAAGTGATCAGTATACTTATCTATTGGATACTTTATTACTAAAGCAAGCCGCAGGTAGTTTAAAGCCAGATGATTTAATGCAAATTAATCAATGGTGTTTAACCCGCAGCAGCATTTACTAAGCGAAACGCCTCGCTAACCCTTCTTGATGTCGTGGTTTCTTTAGATTCACCTTTAAAAAAGATTGTCCTCGGATTATTAAAAATAGTACTAACAGAATATTGTCGTATAGGAACATTTCCATTGCAATGACCATTTTCTACTTGTTTTTTTTCTAATCTATTATTAATGAACTCTTTGGATTTGGATGTTCGATTTGAAAATTTGATCAATCCATTTCCAAAGCTTTCCTTTGAAGTATTTTCTTTAAAATACATTTCCATTGCTTCCTGAAAGCTTATAGTAGACTGTTGTTGTTGTTTTTCTTTAAAGTAGTTTATTAACTTCTCTCTATGTGAAGTTAATAACTTTAGTTTGTTTTGCTTTTCTGTAGCATTACTCTTATCGATCCAAACTCCATTTAAACGTTTTTCAGCTGTAGTCAATATCCAGTCTACTCGTTCTTCTTCTCGCCATTTTGCAGATAATTCCTTAGGTGTTTCTGGTTGGTCTGGTGAGTTATGTTCATGAGCATGTATATCGAAACTTTTCTTGATCGATTCAAAAAAAGTTAAATTATTTTCGGCTTTTTTAAAAGTCCAATTCCAAAATGCACTCGGCAGTAGCAAAGGAAAAAAAACTATATTTAACAACGGCAATTCAAAAGTATTTTCTAAAGCTTCAAAGAAACCAATATTATTTCCAAATTTTTTACAAAACCAATAAAAGATCCCGCCTGACAAAAGGAGAGGTGAAAGAAGTACTTGCAAAGGAAGTTGTAATAGATTTCCATGATCGTGATCATCCTCTCCTTCATGATCCTGTTGCGTATGATGATGATCATCTTCTGTCGTTAAAAAACTAAGATCCTGTAAACCTTCTGACACAGCACATACACCGGCTACTAATGGAGGAGGCACATTTAAAAAGCGATCCGTAGTGAATCCGATACTAATCAAATGACCTATAAAAACGAGTGATTGTAAAGGTGAAATAATTAATTTGGCTAGAATACGAAAAGGGTTAAAGAATTGTACCCAAGTTTCTTCTCGCTTAACCTTCTTTAAATTACTTAGTATATTAGAATAAAAAGATTTAAAAGCTTTAATAGGATGTTTAATTCCCTCAAATATTGCAATAAATATGCTTTTACAATTAGCAATAGTTTGTAAAGTGGTACTAAATCCATAAATTAAATCTGTCACAAAATTTATAGGTATTAAAATAGCACTTGCACAGTAAGCAACAAAAATTGGTAACTTAGGCGCTAATAATTTTATCCCATTCTGCATAACTATCCAACAAGTACCGCCAGAAGCCGCCGTTGCAAATACTGTTAAGCTAGTAATTCCAACTACCACTATAGATAAAGATAATAAGCGTAACAAATAAGCACCTAAAGGTTCTTTGTGATTATCAATATCTTTTCTTTTAAATAGTTGTAAAGTTTTACTAAAAGCCTTTTCGATGGCATCATTTTTTACAATATCGGTAATCGCATAATAGAGTAAAAATGTTGCTCCTATCGCAGCAAATATAGCAACTGGCCATACTATGGCCGATATGGTTGTTACAGATAATGACAGCGCTAAACCCACCGTTATTGCTTCTTGTACTGCAAAAGCAGTAACAAATCCGGATACAATTCCTACTAAAATACTAATTATCCAGAAAAAACGTAAAAACCATACACTGCGTTTTGCTGATTTCAGTTCAATTAAGCTAACATCTTTTATTACTTGACTAATATAGTGATTTTCATTATTAGCATCATTTGATATATTTATTTGCTGATAAAAATAATTTTTTAGTTCCTCTAGTCTTTTTTTAGCTTCTTTTATGTCCTCTTCATTGGCAGAAGGATTATTTTTTAATGCTTTATATTTTTTTCTTTGGTTCCAATAATCTTGTAGGAATGTACATTGACTGGCAATCTCAATCTCATCTTTTTTACTTAAAAATTTATTTAACTCTGAAAAAAGTAAATGTTTCTGGGCATTTGAGGTAAGCAACTTTAATCTTGCTAATCCTTTAAAAATACTGATTCCAAAAACTTTTCCTTCAATCGCTCCCGAAAGAAAAAAAGCTAATATAGCCGGAATGATATATGGGTAAATAATCCACAAACCGGAAAAACTTAAAAACCCCACAGATAGAATCGTGCCCATTGTCAAAAATGTGGCCACTACATAACGTAAGGCTTTAGTTTTTTTTAAACGCATGTCAATCTCTCACTCTCACAATAAATATTCAGATTCTAATCTCAAAGATTAGTCCTATTGGGTTTATCTAGAAACTCTATTAATTATTTTAATCTCATTAGCTTAAGGATCTATTAAATGATATTAAGAATCATTCCTATTTGAAGGCGAGATAATAACCAAGAAGGGCTGAATCATCAAGAAAATTTTTTGGCGCGTGTAATAATGACAAGTATTTTTCGTGCATTGTCTGAGTCGATTGACATAAGCTTTGCAAATTGGATTCATTATGAATGATATCGTCAGCTCGTTTGATACTTTCTATTGGTGATATTTGTGCAGCTAAAATGGCATCGATCTGGTTTTTTTCCAGAAGATCTCGCTCCTCTGCGCGTTGAATTTGTAATTCTCGCGAAGTAGTCACTAACAAAATACGATTTAATTTAATATAATTAGGCGTGGAAGGTTTTTTTTTATGTAAACTAGAAGTTCTTCCTTCTAATAATAATGGTATCACTAAGAGACAATACATTCCTGTAGCTTTTTTAATCGCCTCTTGTATTTGTTGGTAAATTAAAGGATGCAATAGCCCTTCTAACCATTCACGATCCTTCGGATTGTTAAAGATAGCGGCTCTTAATTTATTCCGATCAATTTCGTTACTTTTTTTTAATAGGTCAACGCCAAAACGGGCAACTAATTTCTTACGAATCTCCGAAGAATTATTGATGAGTTCACGACCAATTTGGTCTGCATCGATAATACTTACGCCCAACGCTGCAAAGTAACTAGCCACTGTAGATTTACCACTTGCTATTCCGCCTGTTAACGCTACAGTAAACACCTTAGGAAATATTAATGTGTAATAATTGAATTGGAAGAATTTTCTTTTTGCCCATTACCACTTTTATCATCCTGTTCTTGCATTTGCTGAGCATACAAAGCTTCAAAATTAACTGGAGCTAAGTAAAGAGGTGGAAAACCCGCACGACCAACTAAATCTGAAACTGCTTCCCTGGCATATGGAAATAAAATAGTAGGGCAGGTTATACTCATCACCTGATGATTTTGTTCTTGGGTGAATCCCTTTAATGTAAAAAGACCTGCTTGCTTTACTTCAACCAAGAACAAAGTCCTATCTTTCGATTTTGCTGTCACAGTAATTTGTAAAATGACCTCATGATTGTCAGAGCCTATGTCTGTAGTATTCATAGTAAACTGCAAATTGAGCTCCGGTTGCCATTCCTCTTGAAAAGCTTGGGGAGAATGAGGAGTCTCTAGTGATAAATCTTTAACATAAACACGTTGAATAACAAATTCAGGTTGTTGGGTAGGTTTGCTGGCTTGGTTCATAAATTACTCGTCTTTTAGTAAGGTATCTAATTCACCAGAGGCAGCTAATTTTGATAAATCATCAAATCCTCCGATAGATTTATTATTAATAAATATTTGTGGTACTGAACGTCGGTTACTTAATTTCACCATTTCTGCTAATTTATTAGCATCTTTATCAACTTGAACTTCTTCGTATTTTACTCCTTTTTTTGTCAACAATTCTTTAGCATTCGCACAGTAAGGACACCCTAATGTGGTATATATCACTACTTTTGGCATAAAATCCCCTTTTATAATGACTTGAAGAATTAGCTTTTAATGACAGGCAAAGCTGCGTTTTGCCAGCTCACAATTCCACCTTTAAGATGGTAACATTTTGTAAACCCTGCATTTTTTAACAGCCTACCAATTTTATGATGTGACTGTCCGTGACTATAATTAATGATAATAGGCCTTTCTCGATATGAGTCAAGCTCGTTTAGCTTAGTTTTAAGTTCAGAAACAGGGATATTAATGGACTCTGCGATATGTCCTTTTTTAAAACTGAGAACATCACGAATGTCTAAAAAAATTGCGTCTTCTCGATTAATCTTAAAAATAGCTTCTTGGACAGTTAAGGGCAATGTGCCGGTTAGCTTAGCATGTAATTCAAAAGTCAGTAATAAAATCAAAATAATAAAAAAAGCCAGCCACAGCTCCCAATGTCGTAAACTAAATTCAATGAACTGCTGCATTTTCTTTAACCTTTGTAGATTTGCCTTATCTCAGGTACGCTAGTCTAGCGAAATTTAACACCCATCGCTATACTCTCTTACATTTTTAATATTGAGAAACCGGTTTTATGTCTACACAAATAGAACATCAGCATCCACTAGAGCTAACAAATAAGCAAGCACATTATAAAACTTTGCTCTCTGAACTGATGGATATGGCAAAAAAACAAGGTGCTACCCAAACTGAAGCGAGTATTAGTCATGATACTGGTTTTTCAGTCACTGTTCGCAATCAAGAAGTTGAAACTATCGAACATAATCGGAATAAAAGCTTAGGAATAAATGTCTATTTTGGTCGTCAAAAAGGTTCTGCAAGCACCTCGGATTTCAGTCCTAAAGCGCTTAAAAATACCTTAGAAGCAGCTTGCCATATAGCACGCTTTACTACCGAGGATCCCTTTAGTGGCCTAGCAGAATCCAATTTTTTAGAAAAAACCCCGTCAGATTTAGACCTTTATCATCCTTGGTCGATCGATCCGCAAAATGCAATCGTATTAGGTAAAGAGTGTGAAGCGAATGCTCTCGCTATAGATAATCGACTAACCTTTTCAGAAGGAGTCATTTTATCTACACAAGAAGCTATTTATGTTTATGCTAATAGTAATGGATTTTTAGCCGCGTATCCTAGCTCGCTGCACCATATTTCTTGTAATCTTATAGCCAAAGATAAAATGGGTATGCAGCGTGATGGTAGCGACACAATAAGTCGCAATCCTGACCAACTACAAGCAATTGAAAAATTGGCTAAAGAAGCCGCTGATAATACAGTTAAACGACTTAGTGCAAAACGTATAAGCACTTGCCAGGTTCCGGTAATTTTTCATTCAGAAATTGCCCCTCGCTTAATTAGAACTTTTCTTGAAGCAATCTCGGGGGGGAATATTTATCGCAAAGCTTCTTTCTTAGTCAATTATCTAGGAAAATCTGTATTTGATAAAAAAATTTCTATCTATGAAAAACCTCATTTATTAAGCGCTTTAGGAAGTGCACCCTTTGATGACGAAGGGGTTCGTACCTGTAATCGAATTTTAGTTGAGGAGGGGGTTTTATGCGGATATTTACTAAACAGCTATTCAGCAAGAAAACTAGGCTTGCAAACCACTGGAAATGCAGGCGGGTTTCATAATATTTTACTCGAAACGAGCCAATTTAAACTTAATGATCTAATAAAACAAATGGGAAAAGGCTTACTAGTCACTGAAGTTATGGGGCAAGGTATAAATTTAGTAACGGGTGATTATTCTCGAGGAGCGGCTGGCTTTTGGGTAGAAAACGGAGAAATACAATATCCTGTAGAAGAAATTACCATAGCAGGCAACCTAAAAGATATGTTTCAAAATATCGTAGCTATAGGTAATGATATTAATAATAAGAGTTCTATTCAAACAGGTTCAATTTTTTTAGAAAAAATGATGATCGCAGGAACATTATAAAAAATAAACTTAAATCACTAGATTAAATCGGTACCATAATCTAAGCTTGCTCAGTTATAGACCATACACTGATACCGTCTAAAGTACCGAGAGATAAATAGGTTTTTAAATAATCTGGAAAAAGAACATCTAACACTCTTCCCGCTTTTGATGAGGCCATACGACAATAAAGCTGGCCGTTATTCCAAATAGCAAAACTCATATGTAGTACATTCATAGGAGTTCCTATCCGGGAACTTAGATAAGAATCATGGCCGACAAAAAAAATTAGACTTCCTGTCGGTATTTTTTGCCTTAATACAGAATTTTGTAGCAAATCAAAGACTGGAATATAAGATATACTAACTCTTTTACTTCCATATAATGCCTCACCTTCTTTTTTTAATTGAAATAATCGTGCTTCTTTTTCTTGGAAACTTAAATAAGGAATTCGAATTCTATCTGCAGTTAAATTGTCATACCAACTCCGCAGGTTTATCTGTGTTTTAGTCATTCTAGTTTTTTGACCTGCAATTAAATAACTTAACTCATGAATATACCCATTTCTTTTATTATTGGGAATCCAATCAGCACTAGGAAAATGATTACGTTGCGTAAAACTCACACTACCCTGCTTGTAACGAATTTGATTGATTTTGCTTTTAAAATCAGGAAGATTTTTAGCTAAGGCTAATGCCATAACCGTATCAACATAAGTTTCACAATCAAAATAATCAAAACGATACAAGGGATTTTGATCATATCTACCCTTAGTGCCTTCACCAAGTGCTCCTTCTAAATACGGTAAATTTAGTAATGCAGCACTTTGAATTTCAATTCGTCGCTGAATTGGATCATTCTGGCTTAAAGAGATTAATTGTTTGACAATTTCATCACTCCCTTGAGTGTCTGCAAAACTTAAAGGAGTAAACAAAAAACAAAGCACGGCTAGGCCATAGAAAAATCGACATGGTATTATCACCCTTCTTCACCAAACCTGTCTGTAACTAATTTTTCTAGCACCGTTAAAGCAGCCGCTTCATCTTCTCCTTGAACGATGACTTCAACAGGGCTACCTTGTCGAGCAGTAAGACCCATTACTTCTAAAATACTTTTTCCATCGACTTGTTTACCATTACATTTGAGCGTAATTTGGCTAATAAAACATCTTGCGATTTTGACCCACTTCATAGAAGCGCGGGCATGTAATCCCAATTTGTTATTTATCGTAATAATTTTACATATCATACGGTGAGGAAACTAATCCTCTATTTTTCCTCTATACTAAAACTTTCGCCACATCCACAGGCGGCCGTTTGATTTGGATTAATGAATTTCAGCGCCCCATTAAGTCCATTTTGTATATAATCAATACACATCCCCTTAAGCATAGGAAAACTAGCACGCTCAACAAAAACAACTAAATCACTATCAATAGAAAATTGTAAATCTTCAGAATGGAAGCTATCTACATAATCCACTACATAAGTAAAACCCGAACAACCGGAACGCTTAACACTTAAGCGGAAACATTTTTCACCTAAATGATTAGCAAGAATCTTTTTAACATGTTTAATCGCTGAAGGGGTTAAGTAAAGATGACTGCCCTTTTTTGTACTTTTAGCAGGGTCGTAGATAGGAACATTAACTTGTGTCATAAATTCCATATTACCACTTAATAAGTTAGGTAACAAAGTAGTGGTCAAAGACCTTTTACATTATAGTAATATACCTCATTTTTGTAGTTATTTTACCTACAAAATAAGCAAAAAGGGCTTTTTTTAATCAAAATTATAAAGCTTTCCATTTCAGCCTAAGTATATTTGTTTAATTTTACAGATAAAAATACCTTTCTCATTAGCTTACATTCTGTGTATCCAGTCAAAAAATGGCGGTTATAAATCGTTCAAGTACTAAAGGATATTTAAGCATTAAAGACTTTTCCTCTAGATCAAAAAGCTATCCAAATTAAAACTTCATCACCATGATTTTCTAAAATGAATTAATTAAAAACTGGAGCCTAATTTACAACGGAGAACTTTTTACTTGTGTCGTAAAAGTGTTTGTTGTACGGTTAACTTTAGCTATTACAATATATTTAATTTGCATTTTTAACTCTTTATGTTTAATAAATTAGATACTAAGCTTCTTGGGGGGATTCTACTTATAGTGGGCACAGCAATAGGAGGAGGAATGTTAGCACTACCTATTGCAACCGCTGAAGCTGGATTTACAAACTCCTTGATTCTTTTATTTCTATGCTGGTTCATCATGACCGTCAGCGCTTTTTTGGTCCTTGAAGTTAATCTATGGCTTCCTGCCAATACTAATATTATTTCCATGTCACGAATTTTATTAGGTCGCTGGGGTGAATCTATCGCATGGATAAGTTATCTTTTATTATTTTATTCTGTTCTTGCTGCCTATATGGCTGGCGGTGGAGATTTTCTCAGCGGCTTATTGCTTAATTTAGGTGTTAAAATACCTAGCTGGGCATCTATTCTTCTATTCATAGCTATTTTAAGTTATATAGTTTACCAAGGCATTCATTATGTTGATTACGTAAATCGTGGTCTAATGTTTAGTAAACTTAGCATTTATGTTTTACTTATTTTATTTATTATTCCATCTGTCTCCGACACTAAATTAAAAGATGGAAATATACTCTACTTAACAAGCGGAGCAACAGTGATGATAACCTCATTTACTTTTGCCAACATCATACCAAGTTTACGAACTTATTTTAAAGATGATATTCCCAAATTACGAAAAGCTATTTTAATAGGTAGTTTAATCCCATTATTTTGTTATCTATTTTGGAATTTATGTATTATGGGGGTACTCCCTCGAGAAGGAAATTATGGATTAATTAATATGTTACATTCCAAACATTCAACCAGTGAATTTGTTATGCAATTAAGTAATAAGTTAAACAATCCCCTTATTACTTTTATGGCACGAATTTTTACTTCTATTTGTTTAGCAACTTCATTTCTTGCTAGTGGACTAAGCTTATCTGATTTTTTAGCAGATGGTCTACGGACTACGAAACGAGGAAAAGGTGGGCTTATTGTTTATTTAGCTACCTTTCTACCTCCTCTGACAGTAGTATTATTTTATCCAGGTGCCTTTATTGGCGCATTAAGTTATGCCGGAATTTATTGTGCAATACTTTTTATTTTGCTCCCTTCTCTAATGGTTTGGCGTGGACGATATAGAAAAAATCCTTTGGCTAAAGGGTTTAGAGTAAAAGGAGGAAGACCCTTATTATTAGGACTTGGTATTGCGGGTGTTTTATTCATTAGTAATGGAGTTCAAATAGCATTAACCTAAGATTTAGCTTACAAATACATAAGCTAATTGCTATAGGCATTGAATTGCATCTTTCTTATCCAACCACTTACAACCCTTTCATCTCGGCCCGCTACCCCTTTTCCAAGTAAAAGTCCAATATTAATAGGGAATCAATCAATAGAAATTAGATTTTTATTTTCAAAAAATAATGATTTTTAAAGTTTTTTAATTCTTTATAGTAGAAAAAATAACTAAGATTTTCCTAAATTAACTAAGAAATTTCAACAATTGAATGGGGGACAAATATGATAATAGATGGTGTATTAGTCGGAGTCGTATTAGCAGGACTGGAATTAGGTATAGCTTGGATATTGGCTTGCGTAATTAATCATGAGCCTTCATCTGAAAAAAAGGAGGAAAAAGAACCCCCTCTTACTTTTTCAGCAAATTTCGCTAATCTAGCTGATTTAAAATAAAATTTAAGCTCATTGCTCTGCTTACTATATTCACAGTTTTAAACATAAAAAAATTTATCAAAATACCAAAAACCCTCTGGAGATTCTTCAATAGTTTTCAGGGGTTTTTCATTTAATATATAAATTAATTAAAATTAGTTATTAAATAATTTCATTATTAACTGCTTTCCGATTAAAAATATTTTTCAGCATAATATACAAATCTTTATATGGAATAGGTTTAGTTGAAAAACTATCAATTTCGGCTTCTTGGCACCATTTTTTCAAGTCATTAGCAGGATATGCACTTAATAATACTATCGGTTTTCGGTTTGTTTTATTATTTTTTTCTAGTATACGAATTCTTTTTCCTACTTCAACACCTTGCATATCAGGTAACCCGGCATCGAGAATTATAAGATGATAAGTACTATCTAAACACATTTTTAATGTTTGTTTTCCATTTTCGGCAATATCAACCTGATAGCCCATTTTTTTCAAAAAAATACTATGCACGCGTTGAATAATCAGCTGATCTTCAACTAGCAAAATTCTTTTTTTTTATCCACTTTTTGTTTTCTCCTTGTTAAAAAATTTAAATTAAATCATAGTCCATAAATGGACTATGATGCAACAGTATAAAAATGTAAGTCGTCAAGCAGTTTGATTTAAAGTTAGATTACTGGCATAATTTTTTAGGTTTTAAAAAAATAATTTAACAAAGATCTTATTTAATTTTTTTGCTCTGTGTTGTTTTTATAAATAGAAATAATGCTACCGCTTAATTAAATTAAGAAAAGAGACTTTGCAGAGGTTTATTTCAATTGCCCTTTAAGCACACGCTAAATAATACTTTAGAATATCTAATAAAAAAGTGGGGGATAAATATTAATCAACTCCATAAGCATACTGGTATTCCTCTTTCTACGCTAAAGCGATTAATACTAAACAAAGAAAATAATCCTACACTAGCATCCTTGGCTCCCATTGCGAACTATTTCTCAGTATCACTCGATCAGTTAACGGGAAGGGAAATTTTACTCAATAAAAATGGCCTGCAGATCCCTTTGATACACTGGAAAGATATCATTAATACCCCTAAAAATAGATATCACCTAGCCTTTTCATCATTATTAATAAGCGATATAAGTTTAAGTGAAAACAGTTTTGCTTTAGTAATAAAAGATAATAATACCACTAATTTTTTGGCTGGATCTTTATTAGTCATTGATCCTAGTTTAAGAGGTCGCAATCGAGATTTTATAATTGTACATAAAAAAGGCATGCGTAAACCACAGCTTATACAAAAAATTATTTATGAAAATAAAATCTATTTGAAAAATTTAAATGCTAAATCTGAAATTATTAAATTTTCGAAGTGCTACAAAATTTTAGGTGTAGTTATACAAATAAGAATGAATTATAAAAAAAGTAAATTTTATGTTAATTTCGAGGATGAAAAAGGCAACAGCGCCCAAAAATATTAATCAATATATCCTTATATTAGGGATGATAAACATTACGATTAGTTTAGCAGCTGACGTTGTAGCCTATAAATTAGTATTTCTTGGTCCGGCATTAGTGCCTGGCGCACCGCTGATTTTTCCTTTAACTTATATTATTGGAGATATAGTAGCAGAAGTTTATGGTTATAATGCGGCTAAACAAATTATATGGGTTACGTTAATCTGTGAATTATTTTTTTCGATTGCAATAAAATTAATTATTCATTTACCTTCACCCAATTTTTGGCACGATCAACCTTCTTATAATCAAGTAATAGATCCTATATTAAGGTTTGTTTTAGCAGGTATATTGGCGGTTATAAGTAGCAGTTTTATCAATATCTATATAATTTCAAAATGGAAAATATTAATGAAAGGTAGACACTTTTGGCTACGCAGTTTAGGATCATCTGCTATTGGTGGTTTTATTTTAGTTTTCATCACTATATTATTTGGATTTAGTGGTCATATATATTTTTCACAATTGGGATATATGATTTTATCCGTTTATTCAATCGAAATATTATATTCTTTGCTAGGTGTATGGCCGGCTTCACTAATTACCGGGTTCTTAAAAATGGAAGAGCAACTCGATGTCTATGATACTGAAACTGATTTTAACCCTTTTAGATAGATTTTTTTCAAATAGGAAAGACAAATGCCCACAAATAAAACAGCTTTTTTAGACAGGCTGAGACAAAATCTCGAATCAGAGGTGAATTCAGTACCTGAAAAAAAAACTTGCTTTGCAGAGATCATAAAAAATATCGAATCATTAGATGAAATAACAGCTGAGAGGCTAATTAAGCATCTCGATCTAAAAACTATTAAAGGTATTACTGACGAAGATGGTTATTTTAAAGAATTTGTAAATACAATTGTTAAGAATGAACGGGAAAGTCAAACTGAAATATTTTATCTCTTAAAAGGAAAGCAAGTATCATGCTTACATAGTCTAGATACTACTGAAACATGGCATTGGCTTGATGGCAAAGAGATTTCTATTTTTATTTTTAAAGCACAGGGGCTAGAGAAAATCAATTTAAGTGAAAAGAATCCTCTTCACACAATTGATAAAAATACATTATTTGGGGCTAAAATAACTAATCTAAGAGATGACAATGATTATGCATTAGTAACCTGTTTATGCAAACCTGGTTTCGTTCCAAAACATTATTGTAACCCATCTAAAGAAGAAATTTATACACTTCTTAAAACTTATCCCGAAGAAAATCAAACTATTCAAGAACTTACTCCGAAAATCTCGACTACTAACAAAAATATTTTTCAATCAATATTTAAAATTTTTACCTGCTGTATTGGTGTAAAAAAAAATGAAGAACAAACTCCTTTAATTAACCCATCACAAACTAATCGGTAATTAGACTAAAATGCTTGGAGATATAGATTGAATTTTAAATACGTAGAAAATTATATTTTAACAATTAAAGCAAAATATAAATCCTTACAAAAAGCTAATGCTCATCCTTTTTCATTACGTATTATTGATGAGGAAGTTTGTACCAAAAATGGCGAAACGATATTCACATTACAATTAGTCGGAAAAAATATAATTTCTAAACTTTATACTGTAGAAATTACTAATGATAAAAAATTATTAAAGTCATTATCGCCTATAGATTTATTAAAAATTCTAAACGCCTCGAATAAAAAATTTCTATGCAAGAAAGAGAATATTATTCTTTTTCCTTGTCAAGCTTATTACAAACTAATTGCTAAAGATTATAATCATATTCTTCAACAAGCCATTTTTACCTTAGAAATCACTCGTGCAAATAAGATCACTCAGAAAAAATTAATAGCGCTAGACATTGCAAATAATCCTTTAATTTTAGAAAAACTTACGCCACAAGAAACGTATGATTTGGGCTATACCGTAGGTTCAGAAACCATACTTAGAGAATTACTTTATTTATCTCGTCTTTAAAAATATTCGGAAAAATAGAATATACCTCTAAAACACAAGCATAAAAAATCCTTATTTTTAATAAAATTTCTACTTGAAATTGAAAATTCTGCCCTCATGTTGTTCATATTGACCTATTGACTATCCTAAGAGGTATTAGATTTATGACGACGACTGTTGAAAAACAAACATTTGGCTTTAAAACGGAAAGCGCACAATTATTAGACTTAATGATTGATAAAATTTATAAAAACAAAGAAATTTTTTTACGTGAACTAATCTCCAATGCTCACGATGCCATAGAGAAATTGCGTTTTAAAGCCTTATCAAATCCTCAAATTTATGAAGAAGATGCTGAACCCAAAATTGCTTTAGTCATTGATAAAGAAAACCGTACTATTAGATTAATTGATAATGGAATAGGTATGACTTTGGATGAAGTTATTTCAAATCTTGGCACCATCGCAAAATCAGGCACCAAAGAATTCTTAGATTCTTTGACCGGAGATATTTGCAAAGACACTCAACTTATTGGTCAATTTGGTGTTGGATTTTATGCTGCCTTCATGGTCGCCAACAAAGTAACTGTAAAAACTCGCGCGGCAAATGAATCACCAGAAAAAGGTGTCTGTTGGGAGTATAACCGAGAATCTAAAGACGGATATACTATAGAAAATATAACCAAGCCTGAACGAGGGACCGAGATCATTTTGTATTTAAAGAAAGATGAAGAAGAATTTTTAGAAGACTGGCGTTTACGAGGCATTATTACTAAATATTCTGATCATATTACTTTACCTATTAGTATGAAAAAGAACATTACAAACGAAATCTCTTCCGATACGACGGAAAACAAAATTGTTGAAAAAGAAACAGGTTCTACTTGGGAGACGGTAAATAATGCCACAGCACTATGGACATTATCTAAAGATCAGATTAATGATGAGAAATATAAGAAATTTTACACACATCTCACGCATGACCAAAATGATCCATTTACTTGGATTCATAATAAAATAGAAGGGACTCAAGAATATACTACTTTACTGTATATCCCCTTGCAGGCTGGGCCCTTTGATTTTTGGAATCACGAAAAACCACGCGGTTTAAAACTATATGTTAAACGTGTGTTCATTATGGATGATGCTGAGCAATTTTTACCGCGTTATTTACGTTTTGTAAAAGGAATTGTAGATAGCAATGATCTCCCGCTAAATATTTCTCGAGAAGTTTTACAGAATAATAAGCAAATTGATAACCTACGTTCGGCTATAACTAAACGCATATTAGAAACATTAAGTTACCTTTCTAAAGAGCAAACTGATAAATATTTACAATTTTGGAAGGAGTTTGGCAATATTTTAAAAGAAGGTTTTGCTGAAGATTTTGCAAATCGCGATTTGCTTGCTAAACTTTTAAGATTTAGCTCTACCCATTTAAATAAAAGCGAGCAAACCATTAGTTTTGAAGACTATATAGCTCGCATGAAGCCAGAGCAAGATAAAATTTACTATATCACCGCAGAAAACTTTTCAGCCGCTAGTCATAGCCCTAATTTAGAAATTTTTCGTGAGAAAGAAATTGAAGTATTGCTTCTTCATGATCGTATCGATGAATGGTTAGTTGCCCATTTAACTGAATTTGATGGCAAAACTTTACAATCGGTAGCTAAAGATTCAGATATATCAGAGATAGCTGAAGTAAGAAGTAAAGCATTACAAAAACAATACGAGGATGAATTTGGATCTTTATTAAAACAGATCCATGAAATACTTAAGGATAAAGTTAAAGAAGTTCGTATTTCGCAACGCTTGACCAGTTCTCCTGCCTGTATTGTAAAAGAACAAAATGCCTTAAATAGTCAACTAAAACGTATGCTAGAAGCTACTGGGCAAAAAATACCAGAAAGTAAGCCGATACTTGAACTAAATACCAAACATAAATTTATACAAGATTTGAAAGATGAACAAGATGATACTCGCTTAGTAGAATGGTCACACTTACTCTTAGGGCAATCCATACTTGCTGAGGGAGAACAACTGGATGATCCTGCTGGATTTGTAAGAACATTAACTAACCTATTAGCAGCAAGTAAATAATAACCTTATCTTTGGTGTATAAGTCTCTTCGAGATATGAGACTTATACACATCAAAATTGTTTATTCAGCTATCTATAGACTTTTTGCTAAATTATCATAGAATAACTGGGATGTATTCAAGATACATGAGGATTGCGAGTTGATCGGTAACACAGACAACAATTCAAGTGTGAAGAATATGCCTTACCAATTAAATAAAGTACCATCTAATTTTCTATTAATGGGAAGATAAGCGCGTTCATAAGGATATTTTTCCGCCAATTTCTCATTAAAATTTACGCCTAAACCTGGCTGAGTACTAGGGTATAAATAACCCTTAGAAAAGCTATAATGATGTGGAAATACGTCATTAGTCTTATCGGTATGCTGCATATATTCCTGTATCCCGAAATTATTAATAGAAATGCCAAAATGCAAAGCCGCCGCCATTGTGATAGGAGATACGTCGGTTGGGCCATGACATCCTGTTTTCACATGATAAACTTCAGCCATCGCTGCAATTTTTTTCATGTGTGATATTCCTCCACCATGCACAACGGACATGCGAATATAATCAATCAGCTGCTCGGTAAATAAAATATGTGTATCCCATATCGTGTTAAAAACTTCTCCCACCGCGAGAGGAGTCGTTGTATGTTGACGTATAATTCGAAAACCTTCTTGTAACTCTGCAGGCACTGTATCTTCTAGCCAAAATAAATGATAGGCCTCTAATTCTTTTCCTAAACGAGCCGCTTCGATAGGTGTCAAACGATGGTGAGCATCATGCAGAAAATGAGGATTGTCGCCATAGGTTTTACGCAATTCTTTAAATAATTTAGGAATATAATTAAGATATTTTTCAGTAGACCAAACACACTCTTGCGGTAAACCTTTAGTGGCAGGTTCATAATACATTTTATCTTTAGAAACACCGTAGCTATTAGGTAAGCCTGGCACACCAGTCTGTGCCCGTATCGCTAAATAACCTAGGTCAATATATTTTCCAACTTGATTGATAGTATCGGAAATATCTTTGCCATTTGCATGACCGTAGACCATCACCCCTTGACGGCTTTTTCCACCCAATAAATTATAAACCGGTGTATTTAAAACCTTTCCTTTGATATCCCATAAAGCCATATCAATCGCAGCGATAGCTGCCATAGTCACAGGCCCACGACGCCAATAAGCACCGCGATAAAAAAATTGCCAAATATCTTCAATTTGTGCAGGATCTCGACCAATCAAACAAGGGATAAGATCTTCTAAATAAGCTTTAACAGCCAATTCTCGCCCATTTAAGGTGGCATCACCTAAACCATATAAACCCTCGTCAGTGATTATTTTTAGTGTCACAAAATTACGGCCGGGACAAGTCACAAATACCTTAGCATCTTGGATTTTCATATCGGGAACCTCGACGAGATCTAGTTTTATATTCTTCGCATGAATTTTTGTCTGTGTTATCGCTCAATTCACAATCCTCATGTATCTTAATACACTCCGGTTGCTTCATTCTCGTAGCACCTTGCCAAAAATCTTATTGCTGTGACTATATATTTCTTTAAAATTATGTCAGTAGTTCAAATTTAAAAATTATTGAATGACTAGATCATTCAAACGGTTACGCCCAATGATTGGATACTGTTCGACTTCATACACAGCACCACTAACGGGTGCCGATTGATCAGCAAGCCAAAATACTACATGGGCTGCCACATTCTCTGGTGATAATAAACGACCGCTAGGCGCATACATTTTGGGTATTCTTTCTTGCCAATTTTTTGGAAGGCCTTCTGACATTTTTAAACAAACCTCATTCTCCGTAGGTGTCCATCCAACATTTAATTGGTTAACTCGAATCAATTCTGGACCTAAGCTATCTGCTAAATTACGTGTGAACGTCATCAGTGCTCCTTTAGAAGCAGAGTAAATCAAAAGATCAGGCTGGCCTGTGTAAGCATTCATAGAGCCTATATTAACAATAGTTCCACCTACTTTCTGCTTTCGAAAAATTTCTACTGCCGCTTTGCATAATAATAAAGGGGCATAGAAATTAACTCGCATAATCGTTTCGCAAGCTTCCAAACTGGCTGAGTCAATATTGTTGCGTGGATAAATACCTGCATTATTAACAAGACCATCTAAGCGGCCAAATTTTTTTTCTGTTTCTTTTATTAAATACACATAGGATTTTTCATCCATTAAATCAGCCAATAAATAACTACTAACTTCACCTAATTCTTGAATTAATTTTTTAGCACAATCTTCTTTACGGCCATGGATCATGACTTTAGCACCCTCCGCAACACAACGCCGAGCGATTGCAGCGCCAATACCATTAGTGGATCCGGTAATCAGAATAACTTTATCTTTTAACATCATTTAAATTTTCTGCCTATACTTTATTTTAATTAAAGAAAAAAACAAAAGGCCTTTTTAGTATTGAAAATACACTAGATACACGGGGTGTCATACCGAGTTCACGGCTAGGCCGACCCAAACGCAAATTATTTTCAATTTGTTCTAAAGAACAATTTTTTGTTTCTGGAACAACCAAGTAAACAAAAATCCAACCCAACACGCACAGAAATGAATATAACCAAAATGTGTGACTAGTGCCTATAAACTGAATTAAGGTCAAAAATGTCAATGATACCAGCATATTAAAACCCCAACTCGCAGAAATGGCTAAGCTAGCGCCTACACCACGAATATTTAATGGAAAAATTTCTGAAATAATTAACCACATAATAGGACCTAAACTCATTGCAAAACTAGCAATATAAATAACCATACTCGCTACAGCTATCCAACGTAACGACGTAAATACAGGAAAGTAAAAAGCTGTTCCCAAAATAACTAAACTAGTAAACATACCTAAAAGACCATAAAGTAACAAAGGACGGCGGCCCCATCGATCTATAAGCGGCAAAGCAATAATAGTAAATAATACATTCATTATTCCAATACCTAGGGTTGCTAAAATAGCATTGCTTGCATATTTAAACCCAGCTATCTGTAAAATAGTCGGCGCGTAATAAATAATGGCATTTATCCCCGTAACTTGCTGGAAAAAACTTAAGCCTAGACTAATAAAGAGAATAGGGCGCAACCATTTTGCCAATAATTGACGATGTGTTCCCTTTTCAATTTCTACTGTTTGACGGATTTCATCAAATTCTTTATTGATATTTTCACCATGGCGTATACGCTGTAAAATTGTACGGGCTTTCTGATCCCAACCTTTTAAAATTACCCACCGAGGGCTTTCCGGCAAATAAATAGTCCCTAACAATAAAATAACCGCTGGAACAACGCCTAAACCTAGCATCCAAGGCCATTGTCCAGTGTCAGAAAAATAATAATTAATTAAATAAGAAAAAACAATCCCTATGGTGATGGCTAGCTGATTCAAAGAAACTAACATCCCGCGAATTCGTTTTGGAGCAATCTCAGCGAGATAAAGGGGTGCTGTAAAAGAACCTATACCTATAGCTATACCTAATATTATTCGACCTGTAATTAAGAAAATTAAATTAGGTGAAAATGCCGTAGCTAAAGAGCCTATAATAAAAGTGAGTGCGGTAAAAACCAGTACTTTACGTCGGCCAAATAAATCACTTACTCTGCCACTTACACCAGAACCTATTAAAGCACCAAATAAAACGGCACTAACCACCATTTCAACTTGAAAATTAGTTAGTATAAAGTCTTTTTTAATAAATAAAATAGCGCCAGAAATAATTCCAGTATCATAACCAAACAACAACCCTGCTAAAGCCGCAAATCCAGAAATGGTATAAATCAACCAATTAGGGTTTGATACTTTTATCATAAAAAATAATCTCTTTTATGGTATTTAATAATTACTTTACCTCTATCAAAACTAAAAGCAAGGTAAAGCCTAAAAAAACTAACCACTTATTTGAAAAATTGTCAGTACTTACGACCAATATTTTTCAATTATAGGCTTTTCATTAGGCTAAATAAGAAGGTTCAGGTAATCCCTTAATATCCGTTTCTATGGCAAAAAGCATTCCTGATTGAGGAGCGTCAGTGAGCTGTGCTGCGTTTAAATCTATTGAAGCCGATGTAACATACAAAGTTGTTAACTCTGGGCCCCCAAAACAACAACTCGTAGGTCTGGGTATTGGCATAGGAATAATACTATCTATTTCACCGGTTGGAGTATAGCGAGTAATTTGCCAACCATCCCAATGACAACTCCAAAGATAACCTTGACTATCGACGGTAAGCCCATCAGGAAAACCTTCTTCTTTGGGAACTTGTGCAAATATTTCCATTTGCCCCAAACTCCCATGAATAGGATCAAATTCATACTGATAAATCTGACGAGCAGGGGAGTCGCAAATATACATTAAGCTATTGTCTAAATTCCAAGCAATACCATTACTTACGGTAAAACCATTAAGCATTTCTGTGACATTGCCTTTATTCAAACAATATAATGCACCAATAGGCTCTTGTTCTGCGATATCTTTTGTCCCTACCCAAAATCGTCCTTGTCTATCACATTTACCATCATTAAACATGACATTTTTTATTCCTTGTAGTGGTAAAGCAATGTTTTTTGCCATACCCGTAATGGTATCAATAGTCACAAAACGATCCCTTAATGCGGCAATTAAATTTCCTTTAGCACACCAAGCGATTGAGCCTATTTCACTAGGCATAGTAAATTTATCAATGCTGTTATCATTATTTAAGCGATATAAAGTTGCAGCTATGATGTCTACCCAATATAAACACTTTTCAATAGGGTGCCAAAGTGGCCCTTCTCCTAATACCATAATTTGTTGACATACCACATTAAGTTTCATACTTGTTACCAAATTAATCGATAGATGCTTTCATGTTGATAACGATCGCCCGGCAATAAAAAAGGCGATGGAAATTTGGGATAATTAACAGCACCAGGAAGATTTTGTGTTTCCATACAAAAAGCACCATAACGTTGTGTTCGTAAGCCTGCACCAATCGGATAATCTCTCAAACTATTACCTATATAGAATTGTAAACCTGGTTGTGTAGTATACACTTCTAATATGCGCCCACTTATAGGTTCTTTAATTTTCGCAATGAACTGAGGCTGATAGTTTATTATAGGAGGTAATAGATAACAAAGATCATAACCTTTTATAGTCATATCTTTTATGTGTTCACCAATCGAATGAGGTTTACGAAAATCAAATGGGGTTCCTTTCACATCTGCTATTTGGCCGGTTGGTAGCAAATCTTTATCCGTGACAACATAACGATCGGAAAAAATTTGCAATACGTGATCCAATATGGTTCCACATCCTGCTCCTGCCAAATTCCAATAAGCATGGTTAGTCAAATCAACTGGTGTGGCTTGATCCGTTTCTGCTTGAAAGGAAATCTTTAATTCGTTGTCTAGAGTTAAGGTATAGGTGATTTTTATATCAAGGCTTCCAGGATACCCTTGATCTCCATCAGGGCTCATATAAAAAAAATTGACACTTGCTTGATTTTCCTGAATTGCAACTTCACATTGCCAAACCACTTTATCTAAACCTTTTTCTCCACCATGTAAATGATGAGCAAAATTTTTATTTTTACTTAAAAAATAATCTTTTTTTTGATAATTAAAATGTGCGCTAGCAATACGATTGGCGACCCGTCCTATAGTGGCTCCGAAATAAAATTCATGTGCTAAATAAGCATCAAGATGATCAAATCCTAAAGTAAGTTCCTGCATATTACCTTGTGAATTGGGAACTTGTACTGAGGTTAATGTGGCACCATAATTTATAATACTAATAGACATTCCACTTGGATTACGCAATGTATATTGAGTTATAAGTTGTCCATCAGGCAATTTTCCAAATGCAGACGACTGACAAACAATTTTCTGCATATTATTCTCAAAATAAATTTGGCATTATGATTCGAGGAATAATAGCGCCTGCTTGCGTTATAACCTTTGCAGCTAACTCATGGCCATATAAGCTAGCCTTTATGGGATCAAACCCTAATAGTCGCGCCGCTAAATAAGCACCATTAAACGAATCCCCAGCTGCAGTAGTATCAATAACCTTATCAACCAAACAGGTTGGAACTCGTTGTTGATAATTAACCGTAGCGACTAAAGCGGGTTCGGCACCACATTTAACTACTATTTCAGTGACTCCATTTTCGAGTAATCGTTGGACACAAGCTTCTGGTGTTGCATCACCAAATACTAATTGATCATCTATAAAAGTAGGTAAAGCAATATCAACATATTTTAAAAAAGGTTGTATGGTTTTTCTTGCAGAGTCCGAATTAATCCATAAAGAAGGGCGATAATTTATGTCAAAAATAATTTTTGAGCCTTTTTGCTTAGCTTTTTGTAAAATACTCTCTAAATATCCTCGACTCGCTTCATCAAGTATGGCCAAGCTAATTCCTGAAAAATATAAATAATCCATTCCTATCAATTGCTTAGATAAATCAATTTGATTATCACCTTTAAATAAATCTCGCGCTGCAGAGTTAGATCGATAAAAATAGAATGTTCTTTCTCCTTTACTATCGGTACGAATTAAGTAAAGACCAGGCAATTTATTCTCTATGCGACGAATTAAATCGGTTTTAAGACCCTCAGTTTGCCAATCGGATAACATTTGATCGCTATAGGCATCGTGACCTAGGGCGGTTACATAATGAATATCAAAAGCTTGGTTTCTCAATAATCGGCGTAAATAAATCGCAAAATTTAATGTGTCTCCTGCAAATGAAAGAGACAATGAAGTCGACGTTTGGTGTGATAATTCCAACATTGCTTCACCGATCACACCAATATGCTTAATTTTAGACATAAGCGGCTTTATTTAAATTGGGTTTTTTTATTATAGTGTAGCTTTGTTAATATTTGCTTAGCAAAAAAGACGAAGGTATTATGTCCTATAAATTTATAGGACATTGATGCTTACTTTAATTGATATTCTAGGCCAGAGTCGCATTATACCGATTATTGTAATCGATAACGTAGAACATGCAATCCCTTTAGCTGAAATACTCCTGAAATCTGGATTTAAGGTTTTAGAGATCACCTTACGCACTGCTTGTGCCTTAGCGGCTATCGAGAAAATAAATACAGCATTTCCAGAAGCTATAGTCGGGGCAGGCACTATTGTTGAGCCTAGGCAATTTTCTCAGATAAAATCCGCGGGGGCAAAATTCGCCGTTAGCCCGGGTTTAAATAAAACTTTAGTGCTTGAAGCTGAAAAGAATAATATTCCTTATATGCCAGGTATTGCTACGGTTAGTGAGGCATTGTTTGCTCATCAACTCAAATTAAAAACTCTTAAATTTTACCCTGCTGAAAGCATGGGCGGCATTAAAACACTACGAGCAATCGCTGAAATTTTACCTTTACATTTTTGTCCTACAGGCGGCCTGCATGCTGATAATTTTTTTAATTATCTAAATTTAGCGTATGTCGCTTGTGTGGGGGGAACCTGGATAGCCCCCCGTAAACTTATTGCCAAAGGTGCATTTAATGAAATCTCAACTAACGCCTATCAAGTTCAGAAAATTATAAAAAACAAGACCCAAGGCTATTGATAATCCGCAAAGTCTACTCAACTTTTCGTAGTTTTTTCTTATGGATAAGCTAATCTTACGAAAATATTCAACCGATTTAAACTCGGCAATAACATCCAGAAAGAGCCCAGGACCAGTTTATTCAGCTACTCATTAGCATTTGGGTATTATCGAGGCAAAACTGATGATTAATCCGATTCAGACGCAGATAGCAAGCAGCCATAATGGAAAAAGCTTACGCTTCTTCTTTACGTTATGTAAATTTTATATTCAAAAATAAATCAAATCTTATTGTTTTTAAATAAAATTTGCGTTTTTTAATATTACAATCTATTAAGTAAATCTTTAAAACAATAAGCACTTAAAAGTTGGTAATATTTAAGACATACTCTTGGTTTTAGATCTGGGACTAAATTCGGTATAATGTTTCACTCTAAACCAAATAAGGAGAAAGGCACTATGACTATGCAAACCGTGGATAATACGCTTAATGATATTTTGCAGAGTAATTATATGCAGCAACTTGATAGACAATTAAATGAAAATCATTTATTGAAACACCCTTTTTATCAAGCTTGGTCTGCTGGGAAATTGTCAATAGATAATCTTCGTGATTATGCTTGTCAATATTATCACCATGTAGATGCTTTTCCGCGATATATTAGTGCCACTCATAGCAATTGCCAGCATTCTGAGGCACGAAAAGTTTTATTAGGCAATCTAAACGACGAAGAAGGGATGAATGGCCTCGATAGTCATCCGGTCTTATGGTTACAATTTACCAAAGGGTTGGGTTTATCAGAAGCTGCAGTGGCTAACAGTGCACTTTTTCCAGAAACCAAACAATTTATTGATGAATTTCTGACTTTATCACGCTCATCGTATGCAGAAGGCTTAGGGGCTTTGTATGCTTATGAACGTCAAATTCCACAAACAGCTGCCAGTAAAATCACTGGGTTGAAACAATTTTATGGTATTGTCGATGAAGCTACTTTGAAATTTTTTTTAGTACATCTTGAAGCCGATGTAGAACATGCCGAGGCAACTAAAACACTAATAAAAAATTTACCTATGGAAGAAAAAATATCCGCAGAAAAAGCTGCAAAAAAAATAGCCAAATCTATTTGGAATATGCTAAGCGGCATACAAGCACGAACGATGACTAATGTTTGTGAAGCGACAGTCGTTTAATTATCGACCATACAAGGTTTAATTAGAAAGTTTATTGGTTTTTATACTCGCACCAATTGGATTTTTGATAAGGTGTTCAGTAAAGCAACGGAAATGTATTAATATACATAAGAATTCCGAGTGGATCGGCAGCGGACAAAAATTCAAATGCTTAAGAGTAGCTTGAATTGATAAACTTCTAATCCTCAATTAAACCCATCTGAAACAGACACACGGCGAATTTTTCCGCCTAACTGTGATAGTTTCTCTTCAATGCATTCATAGCCACGATCGATATGATAAATTCTATTCACAGTTGTTTCACCTTCAGCAGTTAAGCCTGCCAGTACTAAACTCGCCGAAGCTCGTAAATCGGTGGCCATAACTTCTGCACCCATTAACTTATTGACTCCTTTACAAATAGCAACATTACCTTTTAAAGTAATATCAGCTCCCATTCGGCGCATTTCTTGGACATGCATAAAACGATTCTCAAACACTGTTTCGGTAATAATTCCAGTTCCTTCCGCAGTAATATTAAGTGCCATAATTTGTGCTTGTGCATCGGTCGGAAAAGCAGGATAGGGCGCAGTACTCACATTAACGGCTTTGGCACGTTTATTCCGCATATCCAGTTCGATCCAATGATCGCCAATAGCAATTTCTGCACCTGCTTGACGCAACGTATAAATAACGGCATCTAAAGTGTTTGCCTGAATATCTTTTAAGCGAATAAAACCTCGTGTGCAAGCAACCGCAATTAAATACGTCGCCGCTTCTATTCGATCCGGCAAAATTCGATAATAACCGCCTGTTAGTTGTTCAACACCTTCGATGGTAATCGTATCTGTTCCTGCATCACTAATATTCGCACCAATACTATTTAAAAAATTAGCTAAATCAACCACTTCAGGTTCACGCGCGGCATTTTTTATAACTGTTTTACCTTTGGCCAGCGTCGCGGCCATCATTAAATTTTCAGTCCCAGTGACCGTGATAGTATCTAATTCAATCAATGCGCCCTGCAAACGTTCTTTAGTTTTAGCTTTGATATAACCATTTTCTATTTCAATTTTAGCGCCCATGGCTTCAAGTCCTTGTATGTGCAAATTGACTGGGCGTGTACCAATTGCACAACCACCAGGAAGTGAGACTATCGCTTCACCACAACGAGCAAGTAATGCGCCAAGAACTAAAATAGAAGCACGCATTTTACGTACTAATGAATAAGGGGCGTAGGAATCAATTAGATCACGTGAACGCACCTCTAAGCTCATGCGTTCGCCTATGGTAAATTGTGCCCCCATGCCACTTAAAAGCTCTACCATGGTAGTAACATCTTGTAAGTGAGGAACATTAAATAAAGTAATGGGCTCCTCTGATAATAGGCAAGCTGCTAAAATAGGTAAGGTTGCATTCTTTGCACCAGAAATTCGAACTTCGCCTTGTAATGGGATGCCACCTCTAATAATTAGTTTATCCACCATTTATCTCTCTACTCTATTTTTATATCTTACGATGCCCAGTGATTCTTTAAATACTTACTTTTTACTGCAGGATTTCCAAGATACTCTTCGCAGTTGATTTTTTTGTGTTGCAGCCCCGCAATCCTCATATATATTTTCTAAACTGCTTCATTTTTTCAGCGCCTTGCTCAAAAGACCAATTGATAGTCTTAAGCACGAAATTTATCTTGGTGACGAACATTTTTATTTATTTACTTTAGGCTTGAACATCATAACGAGCGGTTTATGGGCAATATTTTTTCCAAATTAGATACTCTAATAATGGCAAGCATTTGTGTAGGTAAAGCCACAAAACGAATTTTTTGATCCCGTTGTTTTAGCATTCGGGTCCAAGTGATCAATAATGCCACTCCACTACTATCACTTTGAGTAACCTGTTCTAAATTAAAAGTCAGTAACAAGGCTTTATCTTTTTTTAAGGTATTCTGGCTGAACTGCCATATGCCAGGTACCGTATGGATATTTAATGCGCCCGTTAATACATAATGATCTTTCTTAAATTGCAAAGATGGCTTTTTCATTTGTATTAGTAATTTTGATTATTATGTTGAGCAAGTTTATTAATCAGGCCATCAATACCGTTATTTTGCAACTCTTGCGCAAATTGAGAACGGAAGCTTTCTATAATACTCACTCCACCTACACTAAAATCATAAAGCATCCATTGTCCATTCACTCTCATCAGTCGATAACTAAGGTTAATCGAAGGGCCTGTTTCGCGAACAATCACGCTATTAACCTGTACACGAGATTCGCTATTATAATCTCCCCTTAGTGGTAAAAAATTTACTCTTTCATTGGTGTATTGGGCCAGAGCACTCGAATAAGTACGTATAAGCAAAGTAACAAATTGTTGCGCAAAAGCTTGTCTTTGCATCGGCATAGCACGTAACCAAGCTTCACGACCTAAAGCTTTACTTGACATACTCATGACATCGACATGCGGCAGCAAAATTTGATTAACTATTCCGTAAACAATCTGAGGTTTTGTTTTAAGTGTCGCTTGATTTCGTTGCAGAGCTGAAATTAATTGATTAGAAGTACTTTGTAGTAAGTCTACAGGCGAAGAAATAGCCCATGCCATTGTACAAATTAATAACCCAAAAAATACGAATATTATCTTTTTCACTTCTTACCCCCTGAATTCTTTAAGCTAAATATTAATTGGCCGATAAGATCTTCTAAAATTAATGCGGGATGCGTATCTTGTACGATACCGTTATTATTCAAAAATGTATGGGAAAATCCTGGTGTTAGGCTAATATAGTTTGCCCCTAATAAACCTTGAGTTAGAATACTTGCGTAAGTATCAACTGGCAATTGTTTATATTTGGAATCAATTTTCATCGTCACAATAGCTTTAAATTGAACATTATCGAGCTTTATTGCACTTACTTCTCCAATGTGCACACCTGCTAAAGACACTGGCGAACGTATTTTCAATCCACCTACATTGTCAAAAGCCGCTGTTATATTATAACCGTCTCTACCAATAGAGCTACTTAACCCACTTACCTTAAAAGCCAAAACTAATAAAGCAAGTATTCCAAATAACATAAAAAAACCAACCCAAATTTCTATTATTCTCTCGCGCACTTACCAACCTCCCATCATCACTGCAGTTAATACAAAATCCAAGCCTAGTACAGCCAGGGAAGAATAAACAACGGTACGCGTTGTCGCTCGTCCAATTCCTTCAGCAGTAGGAACCGTATCATATCCTTGAAACACAGCTATCCATGTAACAACGCCGCCAAAAACGATACTTTTTATAATTCCATTCACTATATCATCATGAAAATGAACAGCCGATTGCATAGCGCTCCAGAACATTCCACTATCAACACCTAACCAAACAACACCCACTAAATATCCACCCCAAACTGCAACCGCACTAAAAATGATCATTAATATGGGCATACTGATGAAACCACCCCAAAAACGAGGTGAAATAACGCGCCATAGTGGATCGACTCCCATCATTTCCATGCTTGTAAGTTGTTCTGTCGATTTCATTAAACCAATCTCGGCGGTCAATGCTGAACCGGCTCTTCCTGCAAATAATAATGCCGTTACCACTGGCCCTAATTCCCGCACCACACTTAAAGCCACTAATTGACCTAATTGTTGACTTGCACCAAATTTATTTAAAGTATTATAGCCTTGCAATCCCACTACCAAGCCTATAAATAATCCTGACAAGATAATAATGACTAAGGATAATACGCCAATAAAATATAGTTGTTCGATTAATAAAGGAAAACTTTTTTTAAAACGTGGCTTACGAATTAATAAATGTACTAAAAATAGTCCCGAACGGCCAAAACTCATTAATAGACGTAGACCAAACTGACCCAATAATTGTAACTTTTCTAATATTAACATAGCATTAATGCAGCAAATCTTGGGTATAGTCGATAGCGGGATAATGAAATGGAACCACGCCATCCGGTAACCCTTGTAAAAACTGTTGAACCTCTGGATCTTTATCAGCATGTACTTTTTCGGGAGTACCATGACCAATAACTTTTCCACTAGCAATCACATAAATATAATCCGCAATACTTAGCGCTTCTTTTACATCATGAGATACTAAAATTGTTGTAATACCTAAGGCAGCATTTAGATCAGAAATGAGTTTAACGATCACGCCCAAAGCAATAGGATCAAGACCCGTAAAAGGTTCGTCATACATAATGAGTTCTGGGTCTAAAGCAATCGCTCTCGCTAAAGCGACACGCCGTGCCATCCCCCCTGAAAGCTGATTAGGCATAAGATTTTTAGCACCCCGTAAGCCAACGGACTGTAATTTCATCAATACAATATCACGAATCATAAAATCAGGTAGCTCGGTGTGTTCTCTTAGAGGAAAAGCAACATTTTCGTACACGCTTAGATTGGTAAATAACGCCCCGCTCTGAAACAAAATACCCATTTTGCGACGTAAGTCATATAATTGTTCTCTAGGTAGTTTATTAATTAACCTCCCATCAACCTGGATATTGCCACGCTCAGGTTTTAACTGGCCGCCTATTAAACGTAATAGTGTCGTCTTTCCACAACCACTAGGACCCATAATGGCCGTTATTTTACCTCGAGGAATATTCAGTTCGATACCTGAAAAAACAGTACGTCCATTCCGATTAAAATATAAGTTTTGGATATTGACGAAATCACTCAAGTTACTCGTCCCCTTTTCTCACTTTTTCTATCAAATAATCAGTAACCTGCACAAAACGCGTAGGGTCTCCAGCTATCCCGGTCATGCTGGGATCAACTTTATACCGATTATCAATAACTAATGTAGGCGCTGCAAGAATTTTGTCCTCTTGCATTAAGGTATCACTTCTCAACAATTGCGCATCAATACCTGGGGAAAAACTCGCAATACTTTCAAACTCATGTTGCTTAACGCCGTGCTTTATAAAGAACTCTTCTTGAAGTTTAGGATTTGATAAATCTTGTCCTTCAACATGGATAGCTTTAAATATAGCCGGCGTCAATTTTTTTTCGACTCCCAACATTTTTGCAATATAATAGGCTCGAGCTAAACTGCGCCAACTAGGCTGAAATACTATCGGTACCCGCTCAAATTTTACATATTCTGGTTTCTTTGCAAGCCATTTGTCCAATGTTGGCTCAAAATGATAGCAAGCAGAACAAGCATAACTAAAAAATTCAACCACTCGCACTTGTGTCTTTGGAGTTAATTTAGGAATAATCTCCGATGTAGAAATGACTTCATAATCCTTTCCCGCTTTAAAACTCATCGGCGGGGGTGTTTTAGAACTATTATTCATTTTCCCACAAGAGGTTAAAATAATTGACAATGCTAAAAACAATAGGCTACGTAATCTCAATGTAAGCATACAGCCCTCTTTCAATAAAATACAAAAAAACAAGTAAAACTCTGTCAAAACTATTAGTTTGGCTTATTCCAGTCAATGGCCTCTTATAGATTATAGATATAGCAGGCAAAATCTTTTTTCTTAAGGACCACCAATATACAATTAAACTAATCTAATAGGTTTTGTAGCATCTATAAAAATGGCCAAGCATAACACAGCTTATCAAAAAACGTTAAGTGAGAAATACTATGACTTAAAGAAAAAATCTATTTTGAGGGTTAACGACACTTTTCGATTTACCAAGTAGGTAAAAAACGTGGTTTTCCTAATTACATTTAAAGTTTTTTGCACATTGAATTAGTTGATAAACGCATAGTATAGTTTTAAAGAGATAGTATTTTGTCATTTTTAGATATTTAAGTTGAATCTAAAAATCTGATAATCAAAGAGACAAATATTTTCTTCATAGAATACGATAAGGATTTAAAAAATATTAATAGTTCTTATTTAACTATTTTTTTATGGAGATACACTATGTGGAATATATCCGAACAAATACGTTATCAAATAATTGCCCAATATCGAGACAATACCATTTTGGTCAATATTCTAGACCAAGGCTTATATTTTATTCGTTCAGCTAATCAAATTTTTACTGCACCCACACTAATGAGTGGATTTTCACAAGAAGATGCCGCTTTAATAGGCTATATAGTAGGTTCAGAAAATCATAAAGTCTAAATTTCGATAAAAAATAGGTTTTTATTTCTAGTTAATTAAAAATACTAACTTTTTAGAGATATCGCATAACTTTTAATAACTAGAAATTGCATGCTGTTTAAGCTTATGTCAAAGTAACTTTATGAAAATCTGGCCAGAGGAGATCTTAGTGGCAACACAAAACCAAGAACTATTAAAAAGTAAGGTGGCAGAGGCTGCATTAGACTACATCAAAGCAGGCTCCGTTTTGGGCATAGGGAGTGGTAGCACAATAAATTATCTTATTACTGCGTTAGCCTCTATCAAACATAAAATCGAAGGCGTAGTTCCAGCGTCCATAGAAACAGAAAAGCGACTAAAACAGCTTAATATTCCGGTATTAGATCTAAATAGTGTCGGAGAGTTAGCACTTTATATAGATGGTGCTGATGAAGTCAATCCCCAACTGCAACTTATAAAAGGTGGCGGAGGGGCATTAACACGTGAAAAAATTATTGCGGCTGCAAGCAGAAATTTTATTTGTATTGTTGATGAAAGTAAGTATGTCAAAATGCTAGGACAAAAAAACCTACCTCTGGAAGTTATTCCTATGGGGCGTAGTTATGTTGCGAGAGAATTAGTAAAATTGGGAGGCTTTCCTGTTTATAGAGAAAAATTTATTACTGACAATGACAATATTATATTAGACACTCAACATTGGGATTTTACTGATCCTATTAAACTCGAACGTTTACTAAATAATATTCCGGGTGTAGTGGGTAATGGATTATTCGCCCAGCGTCCTGCAAATAGGTTACTCATAGCAAATCAAGGTGGCATTAAAACAATTGAAACATCATAATTTTATTAATAACGATAATAATCTGATTTATAAGGTCCTTGGGGCTTAACACCAATATAATCAGCTTGCGCGGGAGTCAGTTCAGTTAATTTAGCACCCACTTTTTCTAAATGTAAACGTGCCACTTGTTCATCAAGTGCTTTAGGTAACATATAAACCTTACCTTTTTCATAGCGATCATTATATTGCCATAATTCAATCTGTGCTAAAACCTGATTAGCAAATGAGTTAGACATAACAAAACTTGGATGTCCTGTCGCACAGCCTAAATTAACTAGACGACCTTCTGCTAATAATAGTAAACGCTTTTTATCAGGAAAATTTATCTGATCAACTTGTGGCTTAATATTTAGCCAAATGAATTGGCGTAATCCAGCCACATCTATCTCAGAATCAAAATGGCCAATATTGCAAACGATAGCCAAATCTTTCATCTGTTTCATATGTGACAAAGTGATAACATCTTTGTTTCCAGTAGCCGTTACAAATATGTCTCCTAGTTTTGCCACATCATCCATAGTGACTACCCGATAGCCTTCCATGGCCGCTTGTAATGCGCAAATGGGATCAATTTCGGTAATCCAAACTGTGGCACCATAGGCGCGGAGACTTTGCGCGCATCCTTTTCCTACATCTCCGTAACCACAAACTACAGCAATTTTACCCGCGATCATAACGTCAGTTGCTCGCTTTAAGGCATCAATCAAAGACTCTCTACAACCATAAAGATTATCAAATTTAGATTTTGTTACCGAATCATTCACATTAATCGCTGGGACTAACAATGTTTTTTCTTTTTGCATTTGATAAAGTCTATGCACACCCGTCGTTGTTTCTTCTGATACCCCTTTAATAGCCTGTAATAGTTTAGGGTACTTTTCATGGAGTAATAAAGTAAGATCTCCTCCATCATCTAATAATAAGTTTGGAGCCCAGCCATCCGATCCGATTAAAGTCTGTTCAATACACCACCAAAATTCCTGTTCTGTTTCTCCCTTCCAAGCAAAAACTGGAATATTTCGGGCCGCCATAGCTGCTGCGGCATGATCTTGCGTGGAAAAAATATTACACGATGACCACCGTACTTCAGCACCCAAATCAAGCAATGTTTCAATTAAAACTGCCGTTTGTATGGTCATATGCAAACAACCCGCAATGCGTGCACCCGTTAAAGGTTTTTTGTTAGCATATTTTTTGCGTAAAGCCATTAAACCTGGCATTTCTTTCTCAGCAATGGTTATCTCTCGTCGCCCCCAATCCGCTAAACTTAAATCAGCAACTTTATGGTCAGCAATGCTATTTTTTAACTTTTCTGTGATCATAAATAAATACCTTTTTCAATGACAATAACTTAAATTAAAATAGTAATTTTTGGTGTTCTTACATTCATAGCATGGATTTTTGTTAGGCGCCGCATATGATGCGCCTGCATGTATACACTATACTGAGGATTGCGGATTGCATGGCAACACAGGCAAAATTCAAGTAGAAAGAGAATAAATTCAAAATTCTGTTAGTTGTTTGCTTTCATGGGTTAATAAGTCTGAGCGTAATAATTCCTTCTTATCAAGTTTTTCCCAGGGAAAATCTTCGTTTTCACGGCCAAAATGGCCATAGGCTGCAGTGGGTTTATAAATAGGCCTTAATAAGTTGAGCATTTCAATTAAGCCTCGTGGCCTTAAATCAAAATGTTGTTGGATTAACTCAATAATACGTTGATCAGATAATTTAGCTGTTCCAAATGTATTAATATTGATAGATGTGGGCTTTGCAATACCGATAGCGTAAGAGACTTGAATTTCACACCGTTCGGCTAAGCCTGCAGCAACTATATTTTTAGCAACATAACGCGCAGCATAAGCTGCTGAACGATCGACTTTACTGGGATCCTTGCCTGAAAAACAACCTCCGCCATGACGCGCCATACCACCATAAGTATCGACGATAATTTTACGTCCTGTTAAGCCCGTATCACCTAAAGGCCCCCCAATAACAAAACGACCCGTAGGATTGACATAATACCTTGTGGATTTTGTTAACCATGCTGAAGGAAAAGTAGGCTTGATAATCTCTTCCATGACAGCTTCTTTCAGATCATCGTAAGCAATATCAGGCGCATGTTGAGTAGAAAGCACTATCGCCTCAACACCGATAGGTTTACCATTTTGATAACGTAAACTTACCTGACTTTTAGCATCAGGTCGCAACCAACTCAAATTATTATTTTTACGTAACTTCGCCTGGCGTTCCATTAATCGATGCGCGTAAGTAATAGCCGCAGGCATCAACACATCAGTTTCATTACTGGCATAACCAAACATTAAACCCTGATCGCCAGCGCCTTGTTCAAGTTTATTGATCTTATCCACTCCCTGAGCAATATCAGGTGATTGTTTGCCAATAGCAGTCATAACTGCGCAAGATTCCCAGTCGAATCCCATCGATGAACTATTGTAGCCAATCTCTTTAACAGTTTCCCTGACGATCTGCTCTACATCAACCCATGCAGTCGTAGTTACCTCGCCCGCAACCAACACCATCCCTGTCTTGACTAGGGCTTCACAGGCGACTCTAGCATTTTTATCCTGAAGTAAAATTGCGTCTAAAACGGCATCAGAAATTTGATCGGCAATCTTATCTGGATGACCTTCCGATACTGATTCCGAAGTAAATGTTGTGTAATTATCCATTTTTATTCTCAAATCTAAAAAGAGAAGTGACTTAAAAACTAAGCTTTAAAATCAAAAAGAAGTATATACTAGCGAATCTTTTTTAAAATAGCTAATTAAGATAGTACTTGAACTAATTTAGAACAGTCTATTACTAGGATCGTGGTTCACGCATTAGAAATGTAGCTATGAAAGCGATGCAAAAGCCTATGGGGATTATCAACAACGCACGATGGTAATCACTCGGTGAATAGACTCTAATTTGGTTTACTACTGTTCCTTGAAAATTAGCATCCAGCAACCAGCCAAATAAAGGTTGAAATACCGCATAGCCCCCTATTGCCATAAAGGATACAACACTTACTGAAGTGGCTGTTAAATTCTTTGGGTTACTGGCTGCAACTAAGGGGTAACTCAAAATCTGACTGCTGGAAAAAAAACCTAACGCAAAAAACAATGAAGCGATGGTTATTATAGAGAAACCTGGTACACAGATAATCGTAATCACTACTAACTGAGAAATAATTACTCCTAACATCATGAGCGGTATACGTTTTTGAATTTTATCAGAAACCCATCCTACAACTGGACCACCCACGATCGTTCCTACAAAAAGTAAGCTCGGCGCAAATGAAGCTTCTGTTACAGAAAAATGATCCGCTTGTTGTAAAAATAAACTTCCCCAAATAGCACCTAAAAGAGCAATCGGCAAATTTAATAAACAAACATAAAGTCCACATAAACTATTTTGTGGATTCAAATAGGCGAGTCGCCAACTTTTTAATAGGCCTAACTTAGAAAGTTCTTGATGAGATTTTTTTTGTTCCTGATGTAAGTTAGCTGGATAATCTTGAACAACACTAAAAATTATTAAAAAAATAATAACACCTAAACTTGCATCAAAAAATAAAGCATGGCGCCAACCTACTAGTTCGACTAATACAGTTAAAGGTGTTTGTGCTATCAGACCTCCAAACATAGCCATCGTTACAATTAAGCCGCTTACTAATGCCATATTTTTTGCCGGAAACCAACGCGACGCAAGTCGAATACTACTTAAAAAACAAAAAGCGCTACCAATACCACTCATAAAACGGAATATCGATGCCCAGATAAATGAACTTGTGATTGCAAAAGCGACAATACCAATAATACAAAGAAACAACGAAGATAGAATAATTTTACGTGTCGAAAACCTATCTAACAAAGTACCCGCAATAGGTAAAAATAATAAATTGGCGTAAAAATAATAAGCGGATAGTTTACCCAATCCAGTTGCATTTAGAGAAAATGCATGCATCAAATCTGCACTAATTGCATTGAACATATTCAATTGAATAAATTCATAGAAAAAAAACAATGCCGCCGAAAAACAAACTATCCATGGCAATTTTTTATCCATTACCGAAACACTCTCGTTAAACGCTGAAGTCAGCATAGGTTATTCTCGCGAGTAAAAGGTTGGCAATAGGTTTCACGTAAACAAAATGCAGCAATTAGGCTGACTATAAAAGCTATCGGCATAATAGACATACCATATAGAAAATTACTAGCTGAATAATAAGGTATTCCTTGTGAGAAAGTTTGATCCCAACGCAGATCAATCAACCATCCAAATAAAGGTTGGAATACAGCTCCTCCACCCATGATTAGAATTGAAGCTAAACTGGTTGATGTCCCCGTCAAATATCTAGGATTACTTTCAGCAATCAAAGGGTAGCTAATAATTTGGGTACTTGTAAAAAACCCTAATAATAAAAATAAAATAAGCAAGCTATAAAAGTGCAATATGGGTATAAACATAATAGCTATTAAAACAAACAGTGAAAGCATAGCACCGATAATCATCAACAATCTTCGTCTACCAATAAAGTCAGAGAACCAACCGACTAAAGGTGAACCAATAATAGTGCCTAAAAAGATCATGGTAGCCACTAAAGAAGCTTGAGTTTTTTCAAGATGGTGTACTTGTGTTAAGTACAATGTCCCCCATAATGCGCCCAACAAAATTATGGGTAAATTTAAAAGACACGTGTATATTCCTGCTAAAGTATTTTGCTTATTCCGCAAGGATAAATTGATACTTTTCATTATCGAAATAGGCTTAGCAGCTACATCCTCGACCATTTTCTGAGATAGTTGATGCTTCGGATAATCATAGACAAAGAGATAAATCAATAACGTAATAAATACGCCTAATCCAGCATTTATCAATACTGCCTTTCGCCATCCTAAAGCATGTACTACGAGTGCAAAAGGGGTTTGCGCCACTATTCCTCCAGCCACCGCAATAGTAATGATAATTCCAATAATTAAAGCTAACCTCTGTGAAGGAAACCAACGCGTTGCTAATTTAATACAGCTCAAAAAGCAAAAAGCGTTACCAATACCGGCTATAAAATGACTAAAAGCCGCTATCTCAAAAGACTGGCTAAAAGCAAACAGCAGAGTCGAAAGAACCACCATAATCATGGCGCTAAGTATAATAATACGGATAGAAAAGCGATCGACTAAGATTCCAGCAAATAATAAAAAAATAACATCTGCATAGAAATAAGTCGCAGATAAGAAACCTAATTGGCCCGCATTTATTGAAAAATCATGCATTAACTCTTGGCTAATCGAGTTAAACATCCCCAGCTGGATGAACTCGTAAAAGAAAAATAGCGCGGCAGAGAGGCAAACTAGCCAGGGCTGAATCTTAGAAAAACTTAGATAGTCACATATTCGTTTTAAGGTAGTTATGGCCATTAATGCCTCAAATAGAGAGTAGACTTGCAAACTTCCGTCTTTTATTTTTAGGGACTATTTGGGAGGGGTAGTCTATAGCAAACCAGGCCTATTGTCCAAGCAAAACCAATCAAGTCAGGGAGTATTAAAGGCTTTTTGATAGTCCGTTTTCGAAATAGCCCTCAACATCATTTGTTTCTTTTGGTACCCCAGAAGATGGCCCGAAGAAAGCACAATTACTCAGCTTCATCAATGAAGCTAAAGATTTCTTAGTCGCTTCTACTCTCGCCTCAACGAGTACCCTATCATCCTCTTGCATACAGTTACTAACGTAAGAATTTATAAAGCAAGCGATACTAGCAATCCTTGAGACGCATGAGTCTGTAAACACCAATGCTGCATTACCCAAAGCATTTACTATTAGCGCAGAAAACTCTACTATTTTCCACAAATAATACGCTATATCTTTCGGTAAATCAGAACTAGGGTTAGAGCTACTTTTGAATAAACTATTACACCAAGCAAGCGCAGTGATTAATGTAAACGGTAGATCGCCAATAATTGCAGCTAAAGTTATTCCATCCGCAGCAACCCAACCTAATAAACTAGCCAAAGTAGATGTACCGATAAAATCAAGATAACCCAAACCAAAAAAGGCAACACCCATAACACATACTTTAAAAACATAGCCTAAACCTTTAGCAGCATTCAGATTATGCCATTTTTCTTTAACATCTAGTTTAATTTCTTGCCATGAGAACTGGGATTGTAACACTCCTATAAATGTTCTAAACATCACTATAGTTAAACCAATTAACAACGCACTAGCCAATATACTCAATAAAACAGCTGACAAATGCGGGCATGCTACAATTAATGCTGGACAAATAACTGCTATCATTTTTGTCCCTTCAAGGTAAGTAATAGCTGCTGTTGCAATTCCTACCGATATGGAAAAAAAACCAGCGGGGAAAAGTAAAAATTTCTTACTCCTCGATAATTGGAGACGCTTACCTTGTTGATCGATAAATTTAGCCACCGCACCATTTCTGCAAAGATCTTGCAAAAATGGTGAAATATGCTGTGAGAAAAGCTGAAAATTGGATCTAGTACCCGCAAAGAAAATTAACAGGCTTAGAGGAATCACTAATCCAAGTGGCCAACTAAAACCGATTAGTAATACAAAGATAGCGCCGCCTGTACTTAGTCCACAAGCTAATGCTGAAATGAATTCTATGCCAACGCCACATCCATAGAAAAGTTTGTCAGTCCAGACAGAAAAACGAGAAATTAATTTAGTCGCCTCTGAAAAATTCTCTTCAATATTTTCAGGAGTAGAATTAAATTTTTTATATTTTAGAAATATATTTATAGCATTTATTAAGGATTTTTTTTTGAATTTCCTATTTCCATTTGATTCAATACTAGGTTGTTCAAATGACTCAAGCAAATTTTTGATAAATTCTTTTTCTTCAGCATCATTAGCACTTGCAGCGGCTTGCTTAAACTGTAGCAAAATTTCATAAACTAATTTAAATAAGCCCAGATGTATCGATCTTCTAGTAGATTTAGGTATATTTTTTTTAAACTTCAATAGCTGACGTTTTTTTCTATATTCATCATCAGTATTAATCCAAGTTTCTTCAGGATCAGCCCAAACTTGAATAAAACAGAGAAGTTTAAATAAACTTAACAATTCTTGTTGGGAAACCAATTCCCTTTTGCTTTCATTATTTTGAATGTCTTTAATGATATGTTGCCGAAATTGAAGCTTTTCATCTATCTCTTTATCTTGAACGCTCTTGTCAAAAGTTAAATATGCCGCTCGACCGGATGAATACAGATTTTTAATAAACTGTTCAGGATATATAAACGAGGCTTTATTTTCAGTTGCCATAAAATTCTCTATTGAGCAAAAACAAGCTCATTACCTAGTGATACCATTGCCTTAATGATTTATTCTAAGTAGGTAAAATTAAGAGAATATTAAAAAGACTGAATATATCAAATCACTCCTGAATAAAAGCCTAATGCAGATATTTAAAGGATTTTTAGAGATAAGACTATAAAAGATCTGAAAGGAAATTAGTTAGGCTAACCATCTGTTAATTTAAAGTGTTTTCTGCACACTGAAACATAACGTTCATTTCCGCCTATCTCTATTTGTTTACCTTCTGTTATTTTATGATTTTCAGAATCAAATCTGATATTCATAATCGCTTTACGTCCACAATAACAGACGGTCTTTATCTCGTTGATCTCATCAGCCCAGATCAATAAATAGAGACTACCTTCAAAAGGCCCTGCACGAAAATCACTACGCAATCCATAACATAAAACTGGAATATTTAAACGATCAACAATAACAGTCAATTGTAATACTTGCTTTTTTGTCAAAAATTGAGCTTCATCGATTAAAACACATTTCAATTTCCGTTTTTGGCTTAAATAGGATTCTACATGATCGAATAAATTATCTTTTGGGGTGAATAAATTCGCCTCTGCGTTTAAACCAATTCGTGAATTTATACAGCCCAATTTATATCGATCATCGATGGCTGGAGCAAACAATAATGTTTGCATACCTCGTTCTTGATAATTATAGCTAGCTTGTAACAAAGCCGTGCTTTTGCCTGCGTTCATAGCGGAATAGTAAAAATAAAGCTTGGCCATAATGGAAAATAAATAAATCAAGGTATAGGTTATAATACCTGGAACTATTGCAAATGGGGAGAATCTTTATGGCACTAACGCATTCAAGCATGCTTGCATTAGGCACCAAAGCAACCGATTTTAAACTAATGGATACAATTACCGGAAAATCATATCGTTTATTAAAAGAGGCTAAGGATTCGAAAGCCACGGTTATTATGTTTATTTGCAATCATTGCCCCTATGTCAAGCATGTCATCCATGAGCTCGTCCAGCTCGCCAAAGACTTCCAAGCAAAAAGCATCTCCTTTGTAGCCATTAGCGCTAATGATGCCGTAAATTACCCAGAAGATGCGCCTGAAAAAATGACTCAGCTAGCTAAACAACTAAGTTTTAGCTTCCCCTATCTGTATGATGAAACCCAATCGACTGCTAAGGTCTATCAAGCAGCTTGTACACCCGATTTTTTTATCTTCGATAAAGATTTTTTCTGTGTATATCGTGGTCAATTAGACGGTTCTAGACCTGGCAATAAAATCCCTGTAACTGGTAAAGATATTCGTTCCGCTTTAGATAATATTCTTCAAGGAAAACCTCTGAATCCACTACAAATTCCTAGTATGGGCTGTAATATTAAATGGAAATAAAGACTTAAGCTTTGAGTGTTATTGTCTTTGGCGCAATGTCTTCTACTCGAATAGTTTTTGGTAACTGAAATAGGCTTTTACCTTTAGTAACATGACTTAGTAAAAGATTATTTTTCTCTTGATTTTCCTCCAATTTCTTCATGTTTTCTAGAGTTTTGTCAAGTAACTTAAAAAATTCTTGCATTAATGGCTCAATGTTTTCGTTTAATGTAGATATCATTTTCGATAAATCTATGAACGTCTCAGGCCTCTTTAATAATTCAGCTATTTGTTTTCTTGATTTTGGAAAAAAAATATTATTTTGGCTTCCATAAAAATTAGTTAAATCTTTTGTATTTCCAATTTTTGCATCTTTCAATATAGATTGAATCAAAAATAAAGTATCTACGCATTCAATATTTTTTTTGATACCCCCTGACGCTCTATTCTCAATGGGAAACTCATTAATATCAAAAAGTCTAACAATTTGTGTAAATTTATAATTTACTATATAGAGAAGAAGTTGCTCAGATAATTTTTTCTTAAATGACACTGATACTAAAAACAAAGGATTCATTCTATAACTAAGAAAATGCCACCATTTTACTTTTAAAATAAATTTGTTATGAATTCTTTCAAATAACATTCTATCTAGATTAGATACGTCAAATTTTGATGCTAAAAACTCTAAATTATTTATATTATTAATAAAAAAACTAATACTAAAAAAGTTTAAAATTAATTCTTTCATTTTAATTAAAAATGATTTAAATAAAGAAATATTAGTTCGCTTATTGGGATATCCATCTAAACGTACTTGAAAAAAATAATTATCTAAATACTTTTTAATTGATTTTTTTTGAAGGTTTAAAAAATTTTCGATAGACAAATCTAATTTCAGTTTATTAATTTTTTCTATCACTGAATTTTCAGCTAAGTTTTTTATACATACATCTGAAATTTGATAAGCCCTATCGAAATTATTTTCATCCAATTTCAATTTTTTTTCTTCAATTAAGCAAATCATCTTTTCTAAATAATTAGCAATAGACTTCTTACTAAAAGTCCTACTAAAATTGTCTATCTCTATATAAAAATTTTTAAATAAATCGTAGTTTATACCCCATTCACAATAAAAATTTTTGATATCGTCGAGCATGGGTATTAAAGTGTAAATATTATCTGAGACAATCTGAGCTTTTTTCATTAATTTTTCCAGATTTGAATAATTAATAGTTAGCAAAAAATTGTCTAGATACTTATTTTTTATATCTGAAAACTTTGGAAGTTGAAAAAAAACTTTAGATTCCTTATATACAGAAAGTGTTATATTAGGATCTTGAATTTTAAAATCATAAATCTTTTTACGAATTGCTTCTTTAAATTCTTCTAACGCAATGGATTGAAAAATAATTTCAATGCTGCGTTCATATTGAAATCCAATTTTCTCCTTAGACAAGATACTCCTGAGTATTACTGCTTCACGTATGTCTTTAGTTAGTTGAGTCTCATTATCATAACGAGAAATTATTTTATGATACATTTGATTAATGTTGATATGAGTATTTGCTTGGTTAACAATTTCATTCCTGCAAATTTTTCTTTTTTTATTAGCAACAAAACCTTTTCCTTTGGCATCAAATTCAATTATTTGAGGTTTAACTCTTCTACGTAATCCTATTTTTTTAATTTTAGATGTATTTTTTATCATAAAATTTTCTAATTCAGATTTATCATTCTCATCGGCAGTGTAAATATATTTTTTAAGGCTTGAGATGAATGTTAGTATTTCTTCATTAGGCAGATGATTAAAGTTATTTATAATAAAATTCAAATAACCTTCTATTAGAATTTGTTTTTCTCTGCTAAATTTGCTTTTAAAATAAAAATATACTGTGTCTATTATGACTGCTAAAATAGCAATATCGGTGCGAAGTAGAGACTCAGATTTAAATTGCTTAATCCAATTCGCTATTTGTTGTAAGTTTTCAGAAGAGTCTTTCTTTTCTAGCCTATCAATAATTTTTTTATTTTTTTCTAATATTTTATCAATTATTATAGCGTTATTGACGGGCTCTTCAGTTTCAATTGTCATTTCAGTTCTCATTATTTATTTTTTTATTATAATTTATTTGTCTCGATTTTTAGCTTAACTTACTCCATTAAAGGTAAAAATTAACGCGTTAAAATCGATGTTAGGCTACGAAAAAATTGACAGGAAATTTCATGATCAAAAACAGCTGAAACATCCGCTTTAAAAAGATGGACTTGTGTTACTAAGTGCAACGACAAGGTTTGCCTTTTCATTTAAGCTAATGACATAAGATAAACAACGTTGTTCGGCCCAGATCCTAGCTAAATTCATTTTATCCATCCAAAGTCAATGTACAACGCTAAAACTTAACAAACCTCTTTTCCGAAAATTATTCATTATTTTTAATAGTTTTACTTTATTTTCAAGTAAATGGTAGATTACATGCAACGAGTAGGTCTAGGCAATCCCGCTAACTTACTTGCTTGTTTAAGTATTCCTTTTGGAAATAGATTATTAAGATAAATACTGCAGGCTTTTTCAGGACCTAGCTGTACCGCTAATTGATTAACCAAAATTCTGATCGGGGGAGTTTTATGATATTGCTGATAGAAATTGCGCAAAAAATAGATAACATGCCAATGATCTTTGATAAGCGTCAGTGCCTCATCTTTGGCAATTTTAATGGCTACTTCCTCATGCCAATCAGCCGAATGAACCAAATATCCGAATTGATCCGTTAATATTTCCTCACCATTAACTATTAAACCTATCAATGTAACCACCTGCTGCTAAGACAATGCAACAAAATACTTTCTTAAAAGTTGAGATGAAGCTATTTTTTAAGCAGCCTTTCTTACTCTCTCTATTTACGAACCTCTTTAAAAGATAGTTGAGAAGCTTTTTCCGATCCAGCTAAATTGAACAAGAATTAAACTCTATAGGTATATCCCAGCCATCCATTAACAGCAACCTTGGTTACCTAACGAGTTTATTTTATCTCAGTCATTATAAAAGACTGAAATAAATTAATCTCGATTGCCACTGAATGCACCGAGTAAGTTCAATAAACTTAAAAAGATATTATAGAGTGATACATAAAGCGTCACAGTTGCCATGATGTAGTTAGTTTCACCTCCATGGATAATTTGACTGGTCTGAAACAAAATGATACCTGATGATAGTAATATGAAGACCGCTGATAAGGTGAGCATTAAAATAGGTATATGAAAGAATAATGTACCGATACTAGCCAGAAAAGCGACTATCATTCCAACCATCAAAAAACTTGCCATGAAACTAAAATCTTTTTTAGTTGTTAAAGCATATGCTGATAGAGAAAAAAAGATAAGGCCAGTAGCTCCCAGTGACATCATGATTAATTCATGTCCATTGGTAAACCCATGGATATAATGATTTAAAATAGGACCCAGCGTATACCCCATAAATCCAGTTAAGCCAAACACAGACACCAAACCCCAAGAGCTATTTCGAGTAAAATTGGTTAAAAACAATAGGCCAAAATAACCAATAAGTGTAACAAAGGGATTTAAGGGTGGGGCATTCGTAAACAAGGCCATACCAGCGGTTATTGCGCTAAAAACCAGCGTTAACCCTAGCAAAATGTAAGTATTGCGTAAGATTGTATTAGTAGCTAAAACAGATTCTAAGCTAGGGTTTAATAGTATTTTACTAGAAGCCATATTACTTCCCTCGTATAAAAATTTACCCATTCTACCATAAGCTATTTTACGCTGAAAGACGAAGCAGGCTAATTTTCCTAGGTATAATTCACTCCCATAAAGGGTACCTCTCCAAGGTAATCGGCATTTGAAAAAAAAGATGGGCTAGGGTGGAAAATGCAGGTGTATAATCGGAAACATAAAACTTCTTTTTCGGAGTGTTAGATGAAACAGCAAGGAGTTTGCGTTCTTTTAGTAGGTTTTTTACCACTTCAGCAACGATATCAGTTGAATCGACAATAACGGTTGCGTCGCCATAAAATTGTTTGATCTGCTGCTTAATTAACGGGTAGTGTGTACATCCTAAAACTAAGGCATCAAGGTTATGAAGAGATGATTCTTTCAGATAGGTTTTAATTGCATCCGTCATAATAGTTTGGTCAATAAAACCTTCCTCTATCAGCGGCACCAGCAAAGGCGTTGCCAGTGTATTTAATCGAATATCAATACCCAATTCATCTAATTTTTTTCTATAGATATTTGAATTAATGGTTTGTTTAGTACCAATTAAACCTATTGTTTTATCGATATAATTTTTTGCTAAATAGTCAATCATGGGGGCAATCACATCAGCTACGATCGCCTTGCGACCTACATACTCTTTAACTAGCTCATAAGCAACCGCTGAGGCTGAATTACAAGCAATCAATATAAGCTTGCAATTTTGCTTAAGCAACATATCACAAATTTTAATAGAATAGGCTTGTATGGCTGCAGCAGACTTGTCACCCCAAGGTGCGTGGGCTGTATCGCCAAAATAAATGATAGACTCATCGGGTAACAGCTTAGTGACGGCATGAGCAACAGTTAACCCCCCAATACCGCTATCAAATATGCCAATAGGTTGTGAATAATTAGAAGACATATTGATGATAATTTAATGAATTAATAAGGTAATACCTAATATAAAAAGAAATAATGCAAAAAACCTTCGCAAAATATTCCCTGCAATGCGCTTACCCAATCCTGTCCCTATGGGAACAAAAAGCACACTCCCTATCGATATCCCTAATACCGCAGGCCAATAGACAAACCCAACGCTACCAGAGGGCAGATTATTAGCATGCAAGCCGGTTAAAGTAAAAGTTATAGCGCCTAAAATTGCAAGTAACAATACACATGCTGAAGAAGTCGCAATCGCATGATGAGTTGACATCCCCAAACGTAAAAAAACCGGAACTGAAATTGCTCCTCCACCAAGACCTAACAATCCAGAAATAATACCAATAAAAAAACCTATAGACCATTTCTTTATCGTATTTAATAGAATAATTTCTTTTTTTATACTAGGACTCCTATGAAAATAGAGTTTGAAGGCTACTGAAAAAAGAAATAAGCTAAATAATAATTTTAATGTTTGTGTAGATAACAATAGTGCTAATAAAGCCCCCGTTATTATACCGACAACCATTCCTGGAACTAATTGTCGAAATAAAAGCCAATTAATAGAAAAACTGCGCTGCTGATGATAGACGGCAATCAACGAGGTAAAGATAATGGATGTTAATGCAGTACTCGTTGCCATATGCATTTGTAAATGTTCAGGAATATTTGCATGTGCAAAAATCGCAAGCAATCCAGGAACTAAAACGGTTCCGCCACCAATACCCAGGAGACCTGCTAAAAAACCAGCTAATAAGCCTATGGATACATATAATAAAAAAAACATTTAAGAACCAAAAATTAGTAAATTTACTAATTGTAAAAAAATTAAGTCTTCATGATTTTAAAATTAGCAAACTAAAGACTGCGTACAAGGATATTTTTTTTGTCCTTGTTCAACTTGTAAAGTAATATGCTGGATATGAAATTCTTTATTTAAATCTCGATTGATCTTTAAATATTCCTCATCTGATAAACCCCCTTCGGGCATAATCAAATGTGCAGTCAATGCTGTTTCTTGTGTGCTTAATCCCCAAATATGTAAATCATGAACCTCCTGAACTCCGGGCAATTTTTTTAAATAAGTATAGACTGCTTTCTGATTTACTCCATAAGGAACCGCACCTAAGATTAACTCTACTGAACGTCTTAGTAAATTCCAACTACCCCAAGTGATAATACTAACAACTAACAATCCTACTATCGGATCTATCCATAGCCATCCGGTAAAATAAATAGCGACCCCTGCTAGCACAACACCTAAAGCAATAAGTGCATCATAAGCCAAGTGTAAAAAAGCCCCTTTAATATTCAGATCGGTAGCACTTTGTCTCATAAATAATAAAGCTGTTCCTCCGTTGATTAAGATTCCAATAAAGGCAACAGCCATCACAATAACTTCATTAATTTCTTTTGGATGATTAAGCCTATTAATCGATTCATACACGATTAACGCTGAGGTTAATACAAGTAATAAAGCATTAGCTAATGCTGCTAAAATGGTTAATTTTTTATAACCATAACTATAACGTTGAGTTGCGCGCCTTTTGACTAAAACACTGGCCCCCCAGGACATCAATAAACCTAAAACATCTCCAAAATTATGCACGGCATCTGACAATAAGCTAACTGAATGGGCAATAAATCCATAAACTACCTCTGTTAATAAAAAGCCTGCATTTAGTAAAATCGCAATAGCAAAACTTATATTTAAAGTAACAAAAGTAGGATGATGATGAGTATGTGACATAAAATCTACCCTTTTACGACTTCAATATTTTTATCACTGGGCATAATAAAATGAAATGTCTGCGAGGATAGATGTGGATTTAATTCAATTTTCGAAAAATTTATCACTGTTTGTTGATCTAACTTATCGATCAAACGCATTTCACGTAAGTAATTTTTTTGGAAAATCAATGTAATTGATTGAAATAATGCATTTTTATTTTTTGGAAATAAAGTAAAGCCTTGAACATTCATTAAAGGATTAATTATAAACTGTTGGGTTAAATTTTTAGGTGAATCGCTTAATAATGCCGCAGGAGAATCTGCATCGACTGATTTTTGTTTTTGAATGGTTATTTGTTGTAAATCAATATCATAAAACCAAATGCGCTGCCCATCTGCGATTAATAATTGCCTGCTAGGTCGTATAACTTCCCAGCGAAAACGACCCGGTCGTTGTATAGTCATCTTGCCACTCACTTGCTGCAAAACCTGTCCCCTAGCATTCATCACTGTTTGTGTAAAATCAGCCCGAAAGGTTTGTAAATTATTTAATAACTGACTTAGTTGATCTTCAGCTAGCACTTGGTTAGTGACTAAGCAAAGTATAAGTGTTAAAAAAAACAGTTTGAATAGGTTTAAAAATTTCATAAAAAGATATAGATAAAAATTTTAATCGCGTAAATTCATTATGATTTTACATTTATTTGAGCATTATATATCTATTATGCGACTAGATGCGAATTGGTAAAAAAGCTTTGCTCAGCTAACCTTGTTGCTCATACTTAAGTAAAGGAGGAAGTATTTTCCATTTTAATTAAAATCGACCAATCAATGCAAATGCAATCTAAATCGTTTTGCGACAGATAGGGAACAAAACTGAAAAAAGGTACATCTATAGATTGCTTTAAATATAACCCATTTTCTTCGTGAAATAACATATCAGGATCAATTTGATTACATATACAGGCTACAATAGGAATATTTCTTTTTCTCAAGATTTCATAAGTTAAAAGGGCATGATTCAAACAGCCTAAACGCAGGCCCACGACAAGGATGACGGGCAAATTTAAGGCTTGCAATAAATCAAGCATCGTTTCAGTGTTATTTAAAGGGACAGCGCCCCCCCCTAGTCCTTCAATAACACAATAATCTGCTTTATAAGTTAATGCAGGATGGAATGATTGCATAATTTTAGCAAGACTTAGTTGGCAAGCTTGTTGTTCCGCTGCAATATGTGGTGCTACCGCTAGCCTGAAACAAAAAGGATTAACGTGCTCATAGGGAAGATAAATGGTTGCTGCTTTTTGCAGAGCAGTTGCATCAGAGTTTCGTAATCCAAGTTTGCTGAGTTTCGCTCCGCTGGAAACTGGTTTTAAACCGATAGTGGAATAGCCATTCGCTTTTAAAAAAGATAATAAATTAACGGCGATAGTTGTTTTGCCCACATTAGTATCTGTACCTAAAATAAAAAAACCTTTATTTTGCATTAGCTTATATTTTTTAATGAAAAATCTACTTTACACCTATGTTGATAATAAAGCCGATTTAGTAAACCATTTATCTACGAATAAAACTATTTAAAGGTATTTTGATTTCATTGGGATTATTCTGCCTGGAAGACTTTTTTTCAGCCGCCCATGCATGCCCATAAATAATTTCCCATGTAGCCGGCAACTTTCCTTGGCTACGAAAATCTTCATAGGCTTGCAACAATTTTTTTAAAGCTCCTTTGGAAGTTAAGCCACGTTGACGATCCTGAGCAAGATTTCGTACGCCTAATTTTTTTAGTTCCCGCATCAAATCTAGGGCTTCTGAATACAATAAAGTAAAATATTCAACATCCATCACCGGATCGACAAAAGGTGCTTGTAATAAATTATCCCCTAAATCGTGCATATCTACAAATAAATGCACATGTGAATAATTATCGATAGCTCTCCAGCAATGGCGTAGCTCCTGCAAAGTATCAGGTCCTACCATGGAAAAAAGTAGTAACCCTCCGGGTTTTAATATGCGTCGTATTTCATTGAGGCTCTTGCTAAAATCATTGCTCCAATGCAACATTAAATTGGAGTAAACTAATTCGAAACTATGATTACTAAATGGCAAATTCTCAGCACACCCACATACCCAATGGATATCGGTCAGTTGATACGCTTTTTCTTTAGCCTGAGCTTGTGCCAGCATTCCATTCGACTTATCTAAACCTATAATTTTAGCCGTGGGGTATAATTTTTTTAAAAACGCGCCGAAATATCCGGTACCGCAACCCAGATCCAATATAGTTTGCGGTTTACAACGAATTCCTTGTAAACGTTCTAATAAAGATTCTCCTACCCGTTGTTGTAATACAGCGACTTCATCATAAGTTTTCGCCGCTTTATTAAAACGATGGACAATTTGGATTTCATCTAATTGGGTTATCATTTATTTTTATCAATTTTAGCCCCACGGCTATTTGTTCTAATAATCTGTCAATTTCACTTTCTGAATGTAATGCACACAAGCTAATTCGTAGTCGCGAGGTATTTTTAAGTACTGTCGGAGGTCGAATAGCATTAACCAAGAAGCCATTTTGCAATAAATAGGCTGAAAGTGCTATGGTTTGCTCAGTATTCTTTATTAAAATCGGTTGAATGGGGGTCTGAGAAGGTAATATCGGTAGCTCTAACTGTTGTGCCATCTGTTTAAAATAGGTGATTAAACTCTGTAATTTCGCTCTACGCCAGCTTTCTGTTTGCAATAATAATAAACTAGTATGCGCAGCTTTAGCTAAAGCCGGCGGCAAAGCTGTGGTATACATATAGGGACGAGAAAATTGAACTAGATTCTCGATGATAAGTTCATTAGAGGCCACAAAACCGCCAAAACATCCAAAAGCCTTACCGAAACCACCCGATAAAATATCTGGCTTGCATCCAAAATACTCACAAATACCCATTCCATTTTTTCCTAATACTCCTATGCCGTGCGCATCATCTACTAACAATGTGGATGAAAATCTTTGAGCGATTTCGATTAAGGAGGGCAATAGCGCTATGTCACCATCCATACTAAATACACCATCAGTCATGATAAATTTTCGTCTAGCAATAGAATGCAATAAATGCCTCTCTAAACTAGCGAGGTTATTATGTAAATAACGTTTAAATGAGGCGCCTGTTAATTTTGCCCCATCGATTAAAGAAGCATGGCTTAGTTTGTCAGCAAATATCGCAGCATCTCTTTGCAATAAACTCCCCAAAATACCTAAATTAGCCATGTATCCTGTAGAAAATACGAGCACTTTAGGAAAATTAAGAAATTCAGCTAAGGCGAGCTCGAGCTCATGATGAAATCGATTATAAGCGCCAAGAAAATGTGAAGATCCACTACCTACACCATAATCATCAGCTGCCTGTTTAAAAGATTTTATAACCGCGGGATGTTTGGCTAGACCTAAATAATCATTGGAAGAAAAAGAACAAAAATTTTTATCATTATAACGCCGCTGCATACCGGCCAAGCTTTGTAAGACTTTACGTTCTCTATAGAGACCTTTTTGTTTATGTAAACTTAATACCTTTTCAAAAGTTAGTGACATGCATGCAATTCAGTATCGAATAATACCGCTTCTAAACCCAATTTTTTTAACAACGCATTATCCTGTTCAGGAGAAATGTTATCTGTCGTTAATAATTTTTCACCATAATGTATGGAATTAGCACCCGCAAAAAAACATAACGCTTGCGCTTCTTCACTCAAGCTGTCACGTCCAGCAGATAAGCGAATCATACTCAACGGCAACATAATACGCGCGACTGCAACTACTCGAGTAAATTCAATAGAATCAACTGGTGGTTTGTTTGCTAATGGTGTTCCTGGAATAGGAATTAATTTATTCAACGTCACACTTCTAGGATGTTCAGACAGATTAGCAAGTTGTTGTAATAATCCAGCCCGATCTTCTTGTGTCTCTCCCATACCAATAATACCCCCACAACAAACTTTTATACCTGCCGCTCGAACACAGGCTAAAGTTTCCAAACGCTCTTGATAAGTTCGGGTTGAAATAATAGTTTCATAATATTCTGGTGATGTATCTAAATTATGGTTGTAATAATCTAAACCCACCTCAGATAACTGCATGGCTTGTGCTTGGGTGAGCATACCTAAAGTGGCACATGCCTCCAAATCTAATGCTTTAATTGCTGATACCATTTCTAAGATATTGATAAACTCTTTCTTGGGCGGACTACGCCACGCAGCTGCAATACAAAATCGACCTGCACCTTTTTCTTTTGCTTTCTTTGCAGCTTTTTTAACTTCTTCTATGGTCATTAAAGGCTCTTTTTTCAATCCTGTATTGTAATGGCCACTTTGAGGGCAGTACGAACAATCCTCAGGACATAAGCCTGTCTTAACATTAAGTAGACTACTAATCTGGACTGCATTGGTTTGAAAAGATTGGCGATGTATCGTATGAGCGTGATAAATTAAATTATTAAAAGGATACTGGAAAAGAACATGAATTTGTTCAAGTGTCCAATCGTGACGGATTTCAGGACTCGACATAGTAGTTTCTTATATCACAAAATGCCAACATAAAATGAATAACCCACATTGTCAACTTCTTACGAGATCCCATTCAAGGAAAAAGTGATCCAAGTAGCTAATACAGTAATTAACACTATTAACATTAAAAAAATCCAACTGAAACTATTTTTTACTGTAAACACCACCGGATCATCATGTATTTTTCCTTCTTGGGCTAACTGCCACATATGATTGAGCCAAATGAACAGGCAGGGACAAATAAACCATAATAACAAAGGACTACTATAAAAAAATTGTGCTTTTGCAGAATAAATATAGAAAATAAAAATCAAAACCGAAAAATATCCACTAATATGTCCTAGTATGGCTAGATTAGTTTTATCTTTTATTTCATAGGCACGCCCTAATATTGAACGCTTATTTTTGTTTTGCATGAGCGTAAGCTCGGCATAACGTTTAAGTAAAGCCAAACTAAAAAACAGAAATAACGCGAAAAAAATTAACCAAAATGAAAATCCATTTTGAATCAAAGTCATTCCTGCAAATACTCGCATCGAATATAAAATCGCTAGTAAAATAACATCTAACCATTTTATTTTTTTTAAAAAAAATGAATATATTAAAGTCAAACAATAATAACTTATAGCAATTATTAAGAATTTATGTGGTAAAAATATTGAAAGGCTTAGCGCAATTAGTGTTAATAATGGCGCAAAAATATATCCGGTTTTAAGAGATAATTCTCCTGAAGCAAAAGATCTTTTTTGTTTTTTAATATGTTGTTTATCATTTTCCAAATCAACCAAGTCATTGATTAAATAGGCACTTGAAGCTAATAAACAAAAAATAAAAAAACCTAAAAAACTATTTTTTATGGCGATGGGATTAAAATATTGGTGGCCGACAAAAAGAGGAATAAATAATAAAATATTTTTTATGGCATGATAAGGTCGTATGGCTTTGAAACAGGCTCTTATTTTTATTTTATTTTTTTTGTTTAACACAATCTTTTACTCGAAACGTTTTTATTTTTCAGATTGAGCCACATTTCTGGCAATGAATACTCGCATTTTCAGTCCTTTTTATGTTTAACTTGCTTCTTTTTTACCCTATTTTATGGATCTTATCAATCGCGACCGGCAACATATTTGGCATCCTTGCTCACAAATGAAGGATTATGAATCCTTTCCCCCTTTAATAATCAGCAAAGCTTACGGTTCTTATATAGAGCTGACAGATGGCAGGAGAATAATAGATGCCATTTCGAGCTGGTGGTGTAAATCATTAGGTCATAACCATCCGCGCTTAAAAACTGCACTCAAAGCCCAATTAGAGTACTTTGAGCATGTGATATTTGCCAATACCACCTATGAAATTATCATTCAACTTTCTGAAAAATTAGGCCGGCTTTGTATGGGTTTAGACAAGGTCTTTTATGCCAGTGAAGGTTCTTCAGCGGTTGAAATTGCCTTAAAAATGAGTTTACAAGCTCAGCAATTACTCGGTCAAAATCAGCGTATTCAATTTACCTCACTGCAAAATGGCTATCATGGCGAGACCTTTATGGCCTTAGGCCTAAGTGATTTAGGTCTTTACCGCCAAGCCTATGAAGCCCATTTAATAAAACCTAACTTTATTCAAAATATTCCTTATGTTCATTCTAGCTCTGATCCCCTATGGAAGGATTGCTCAACTATTTGGCCAAACATCGAAAAACAGCTTGAAAAACAAGCAGCCAATTTAGCAGCCATTATTGTTGAACCGATAGTACAAGGGGCAGGAGGTATGAAAATCTATAGTCAAGATTTTCTCCACCGCTTGAGGAAATGGACCCAAATTCATGGCATTTATTTGATTGCCGACGAAATTATGACTGGACTAGGGAGAACCGGTCGAGCATTAGCCTGCGAACATGCACAAATAAAACCTGACTTTATCTGTTTAAGTAAAGGCTTAACTTCTGGTTGGTTACCCATGAGTGCAGTTTTAACACACACTGAAATTTATAATTTATTTTATGATGATTACTCCACTGGAAAAAGTTTTTTACATTCGCATACTTTTAGCGGTAATGCGTTAGCCGCCGCCGTAGCATTAGAATGTTTAAATATTCTAGAAGATGAAGAAATATTTAAACACGTAAGAGAAAAAGAAATTATTTTAAAAAAATTGATGCAGGAAGTTCATGATGAAACAGAAAGCTTAACCAATATTAGAGGTATCGGAGCAGTCATCGCTGCAGATTTATCTTTAAAAGAAAATAAAAAAAATCAACGCATAGGTTATCAAATTTTTCAGGAGGCTTTACAATTAGGCGCTTGGTTACGCCCTTTGGGAAATACAATTTACTGGCTACCTCCCTTAAATATATCTTTATCCACACTTGAAGAGTTACGTGATATTACCAAAACTTCAATAAAACGGATATTAAAATAATACGAGCTCAGAGCCTACTTAACTTAAAGATACGAATTGGAAAAATTTAAACATTAGTTTGATTTACAGTCAATATATCTAAACGACTTGCCATTGTGCGTTTTTCTCGACTACGCCAACCATACCAAACAATCAGCACACCTAGGATTTTAGTAAGTGATAAAATCAACACTGCGAGCCAATTTAATTGATGAATAATCCATAAAAAAACACTGCTATCTATCGGCGCACTCATACTTGCAGACCAAAGTATACGCTGAGATAAGGGACGTTTAGTAAAAGTATAAACTGACCAATCAACAAACTCAGCAATCAAAAACGCACTCATACTTGCAATAGCTAGATCTTTACCCGCTAAAGCGTAGCTAATTAAACTACCGATGAGCATCGCAAAAATAACTTTATGTTCTAATTCACGTTGAGCCAAATCACGTAAGGCATAAACGATCCCCACAGTCCAATCCATGGGGGAAATTTCAGTACTAAATACTTGCACTAAAGGAATATAAGCAAATAACGTATTAAGTAAAACGATTAAAATAATATAAGTGATACTATATTTATAATTACATAACCTTTTCATATTTTTAATATTTTATTCTTATTTAAAAAGATTAATCATATAATAAATTAGAAAAAAATCCTTGTTTTTCCATTATTTTCCGTAAGGTTTTCAACCCTTCAACTTGAATTTGGCGAACCCGCTCTCGAGTTAGACCAATCACTTCTCCTACCTCTTCTAATGTCATACGATCACAGCCTAATAAGCCATAGCGTCGGGCAATAACCTCACGTTGATTAGTTGACAATTGTTTAAGCCAACCTTCTAAACGTTTACGTAAATTTTCACCTTCTAAAATATGCTCAGGATCGTTTTCACGATTATCGGATAAGGTTTCAAGTAAAGGTTTGTCAGCCTCACTGCTAGCTGGCGCATCGACAGAAGTAATATGCTCATTTAATCCGAGCATTCGTTCAACTTCTTCAAAAGGTCTATCCAACCATTTAGCAATTTCATCTGAAGTGGGTTTATGATCTAATTTTTGCGTCAATTCTCTTGCTGCTTGTAAATAAACATTAAGCTCTTTAACCACATGGATTGGCAAGCGAACTGTTCGAGCTTGATTCATAATAGCTCGCTCAATGGCTTGACGCACCCACCATGTCGCATAGGTCGAAAAACGAAATCCTCTTTCAGGATCAAATTTTTCTACTGCATGCATTAAACCTAAATTACCTTCTTCTATTAAGTCCAAAAACTGTAATCCACGATTATTATAGTGCCTGGCTATCTTAACGACTAAACGCAAATTACTTTCTATCATTCGTTTACGAGCATCTTGATCGCCTTTTGCAATAAGACGTGCATAATAAACTTCTTCTTCGGCTGTTAATAAAGGAGAAAAGCCTATTTCATTTAAATATAATTGCGTTGCGCCAAGTGTCTCATCACGTCTCGCATACTTATGTGGCGTTGTTTCCGTCTCACTCACTTCACGGGTTACTAAAAATTTCTCTGGTTTATTTTCGAATACTTGTTCAGACGATGTTGGATTTTTCTGTTTTCTACCCCTCCTCTTTTTAAATGCACTTCCCTTGTTACCCATATTAACTCTCCCTGGATTAATTAACCTAGATAATTAAGATAGTAATTAAATAACTATTTTTTTATTAACGTTTATTAATTAAGAACATACTTAGATCAGAATAAATTTGATTTGTTTATTATCGAATATCTCACTACAAACGCTCAACACAATCTAATGTTTCTAGCGCCCAAATACTCATATTGTAATTATATTTACTGAAATCTAGTCAAATAGGAAACCTATACTAAATATTCTCTCTTAACCCCAGATTTTAAGAGAAGCAAAAATGACAACTGCTAGTAATAAAAAAAACCAAGACAATCGATCGATGTAGTGCCGTAATAACCTATCAACATAAACACCACCCCAACGCATTAAAAAAGCGACTATAAAAAACCTTCCACCGCGACCCACCAATGATCCCAAGATAAAGGGTAATAGCGCAACATGCAAGGCCCCAGCTGCTATAGTAAATAACTTATAAGGAATAGGAGTAAATCCTGCCAAAAAAAGTATCCAAAAATTCCATTGATTAAACTCTTGTTCAATTTGTCGATAAACCTGTTCATATCCAAAGTGGATGATATAGGGATGCACCCAATCAAACGCTACATTCCCTATCCAGTAGCCAAATAATCCGCCTAAAACAGAAGCCACAGTTGTCAAAAATGCATAACGCCATGCACACTCGGGCTTAGCTAAGGACATAGGCGCTAACATAACATCGGGCGGGATAGGAAAAAAAGAAGACTCGGCAAAGCTTAAAACAAATAAATAATAAGGAGCATGTCCATGTTTAGCCAACGCAAGCATTTTGTCATAAAGTTTTGAAAAATACTTCATTGCTTTATACCGTTAGATAAAAAATAGAGTCCATTTTTTAAATTTTTTTATCAAAAAAAAATTTATAGTTTAGGATCCATATTGACAATCCAATCTTCAATTTGGTCTTTTGCAGTATGATGTGTTAAATCGAGTTGTAAAGGGGTAATACTGACCTGTTGTTGACTCAGCGCATAAAAATCTGTGCCTTTTCCAGCATCATTCTCCTTGCCAGAACTACCTATCCAGTAAATAGTATGCCCTCTTGGATCTTTACTAGGCATCATTCTATCGGCATTATGGCGTGTCCCTAAGCGTGTCACTTCATAGCCTTTTAAATCATCAAATGCAACATCAGGAATATTTACGTTTAAAATAGTTTTTGCTGGAATTGGCTTTTCATATAAAAGAGTTACTAACCTTTTCGCAACTTCTGCTGCTGTGGAGTAATACATCGGCTCATTTCCTGCTATTGAAAAAGCAATTGCTGGTATCCCTAGGAAGCGTCCTTCCATCGCGGCTGCCACAGTTCCCGAATAGAAAACATCTTCACCTAAATTAGAGCCTGCATTAATACCTGATACAACCATATCGGGCAGCTTATCTTCACCTAGTAGACCGGTTAAGGCGAGATGCACACAATCTGTTGGTGTTCCTTGGACACTAATAACTCCATCATCAAAATATCTTAGTCTTAAAGGGTGCTGCAAAGTAAGCGAATTACTGGCACCACTGCGATCCCTATCTGGAGCGACTATGGTAACTTCTGCGATTTGGGCCAAAGCTTTAGCTAAAATCGCTAGGCCTGGCGCATGTACACCATCATCATTGCTGATTAAAATCTTCATTTTTAAGATACTCTAGAAACTAAAAGCGCACTTTCAGAAAATTTAGTAAGTAGTGGTAATACGATTAAAAGCACTCCAAAAACCAACAAAGTTATAGGTCGACTCAAAGGAACCTGGGAGGGGTTATTTCGATAATTTTTATATTGTATAAGGGAACCGAACAGTAAAGCTATCCCAATAGCCAAACTCATATTATAAAGCGCACTGGTTAATAGAGACATAGGCAATAATAATTTATCTGATAAATCGCCTAACGAACCTGGAATTAAGGCGAAAGCATTGATTGAGGATAAAAGTAGAATAGCTAAAATAATTTTTTTCATTGCTAAATTTTTTTAATCGATCAGAATATAATGTCAGTAGATGAAGATACGAACTTTTTGAATTCATTGCAAGGGATATATATCCATAGCTAAATTCTAGAAAAGCAACTAGAAAAACCTGTATTCATCCCATCTCAGGCTTTTTTTCTAAAAATCGTTGATCTAAAAAAACTAGCATTAAAAATCTAGAGAATAGGGCTTATTTTTCAGTTATTACAATCCGCATTTTTACTGTTTTTTTTATCTATTCTCCCTCTTCCAGTTTGACTTATCTTAACGAACCAGATCATTTTTTCTGACAATGAATGAATGCAGATGATAAAGCGGCCATTTTGACTACTAGAACCATCTGGATGCCACTGTAGGTAATTATCTGATCGAAATCCATGCCACTCTAAAGATTCCCCACGAGACAAAGCCGAATAAACACGTAATAATGTAGCATTTTCAAGCGATAAGGGTGAATTACTTACTAATACTATCCACCCATCGTTCCAACTCCCTGAACAGGCCTTCCCATCTTTACTCTTACATATTGTTACCGTGTGCTGACGTCTAATCGCCTCACTTCGAGCATAATCAAGAGTAGAACTGATACGTTCAGTTAAAATAAATAAACGAAGCTCAACAATTAAATGTTTAAAGACGGGGAATGCTAGTGTCAATAAAATACTACTTATTACAATGGTGAATAATAATTCGACTAAGCTAAAACCCAATTCGAATGAATTATTTTTATATGTTCTAATTATCCATTTTGTTCGATAACTTCTAGATCTAATTGTTTTTTTACGCATAACATATCCTGCCAAGCTTTACGCTTTTCACGCGGAGAACGTAGTAAATAGGCGGGATGATAAGTAACTAATAAAGGAATTTTGTTTACGCCAAAATGAAACAAATTTCCACGTAAACTCGCCATAGTCGCATCAGTTGATAATAGATAATGTGCAGCAATTCGACCCACCGCTAAAATTAACTTTGGATTAACTAAGCTAATTTGTCTTAATAAATAAGGAGTGCAGGCCTTAACTTCTAGCAAGGAAGGATCACGATTATTAGGTGGTCGTGATTTTAAAATATTGGCAATATAATAATCTTCGCGTTTAAAACCAATCGCAGACAACATGTTTGTCAATAATTGTCCGCCTCGACCTACAAAAGGCTCCCCTTGTTTATCTTCATTCGCACCGGGTGCTTCGCCAATTATCAATAAATCAGCATTCCTATTTCCCACACCAAATACGGGATTTGTACGTGTTTTATAAAGATCACACGCTTTGCAGTTGTCGACTGTCCATCTTAATTCTTGCCAATTTAATGTCGAAATTTTTTGCTCGCGAGTCATAATCAATTTTCTAGGCATATCCTCGTCCTTAACTATTTCTTTGGACAGCTTATTAGTATCCTCACGCAAGATCCAAAGAGGAATATCCATTTTTTTTAAATAATTTAGACGTTTTACTTTATCTATCATCTTTCTTTAAGTTTTACATAAATAAATAATTAAATTTTTATTCGGTAATTGTGCAAGACAATATTTTGTTCCTATTCTTTTTTCAGGCAAATAAAATTGGCTAGGTTTACAAATTCCTCTGATGTAACTCCATTCTTCACAATAACTTTTATCACTAAATACACACACACCTGTTATACCTGATGATTCATTCAGCATTTCCAAGCGGCCTCCGTGATGAGAACAATAAACAGAGGCTGGGTTAGGAATCGAAAAAGCTGCGATACTTACTAATAAGAAGGGAAATACAATTAACCATTTTTTCATAACCAATCCTAATTCATGAAAGCAATCACTATTTTAACAGAAATTAAGCGACTAAATCTGATGTTTAACCTTTAATCTATTCAACAACCTACCTAGATCCAGTATACTTTCTAAACTATGACACACCAGCAATTTATCGTACGACCTTTACAGCAAGGCGACTATAATACAATCGCCCAAGCAATGCGGGTTTTTACTGATAAGCGTAATCCTGAAACTCCCGATGAAATTTGGCTCATTGAACACAATCCTGTTTATACCCTAGGGCAAGCAGGAAAATGGGAACACATCCTTAATCCTGGAAATATTCCTATAGAAAAAACAGATCGGGGCGGGCAAGTAACCTACCACGGTCCTGGTCAGCTGGTTATATACCCACTTTTAAACCTTCGTCGTCTTAATCTTGGTGTACGTGAATTAGTCACACTTTTAGAAAATACCCTAATTAACTTACTTGCAACTTACGACATTAGTGCCAAAGCAAAAAAAGAGGCTCCGGGCGTTTATGTCAACTCAGCCAAAATCGCTTCTATCGGCCTACGCATTCGACGGGGTTATTGTTATCATGGGATAGCTTTCAATGTGTCCATGAATCTTAACCCTTTTACAGGAATTAACCCTTGCGGTGTGAGTCAACTCTCTATTACTCAACTTTCTGATTTAGGAGGACCTAATGATCTTAATAGAGTAGCCAATGACTTTATTAAACAATTTCAACAAGAATTAGAGATTTATAAAAGCTCCATTTCTATGAAATTAGCTTTTTAAGCGATACTAGCAAGTGATTTATTTTAGTTAAAAAATCACATCCCTTAGCATAACAAAACTGCTTATATCATTTAACTGTATGCTAAAATTACTTCATTTATTACAACATTTTAAAGATTATGGAAATAAAAATACCCGATCCTAGGCAAAAACAACGCGGGGCAGAAAAAATGGCTCGCATTCCAATAAAAATTGAACCTACTGCACCTTTACGTAAGCCAGATTGGATCCGTATTAAATTGCCAACAACAACTACTGTAGACCAACTTAAAACGATGCTACGGGAGAATCGTCTTCATACTGTTTGCGAAGAAGCTTCGTGTCCCAATTTGAGTGAATGCTTTAGTCATGGCACGGCTACGTTTATGATTATGGGAGACAAATGCACTCGACGCTGTACATTTTGTGACGTTGGTCATGGCCGACCGGATCCATTGGATCCAGACGAACCTGAAAATCTTGCTAAGACAGTTAGACAAATGGGTCTGCGCTATGTGGTTATTACCTCAGTCGATCGAGATGATCTACGTGATGGCGGAGCAGCTCACTTTACTGCGTGTTTGCAGGCATTACGCAAGAGTTGTCCAGCACTTACCATAGAAGTTCTTGTACCTGATTTTCGGGGTCGTATGGAAGTTGCTTTAAATGCGATTGCGCCCGAATTACCCGATGTGTTTAACCACAATATCGAAACGGTACCTCGTTTGTATAAGCAAGCACGCCCTGGCTCAGATTATAAATGGTCACTCCAATTATTATTGGAATTTAAAAATCGTTTCCCAGGAATACCTACCAAATCGGGACTTATGCTAGGGCTGGGGGAGACGTTAGAAGAGGTTAAAGAACTCATGCAGGATCTACGTCAACATCGGGTTGATATGATTACCATCGGTCAATATCTTGCTCCTAGTCGCCATCATTTTCCCGTTGCACGCTATGTGACTCCCGAAGAATTCAAAGATCTCGGTCTTTTAGCCAAAGAAATGGGATTTATTCGCGTAGCCAGTGGACCGCTAGTCCGCTCTTCATATCATGCGGATAAACAAGCGGCTGGAGAGAATGTAGCCTAATGACGCTTCCCGATCTCAAGCCTTTTTTTGATTGGTTACAAATTCATCCTCATTTAGCCGGTTTAATTACCTATTTTATTTCCTTTCTTGAATGTCTGGTCATTATAGGTTTCTTAGTACCTGGTACTGTTTTCATGACAGCTATCGGTACCTTAATTGGAATAGGAATTTTATCTTTTACACCTATTGTTTTATGGGCCATCGCAGGAGCTATCACCGGTGATGTACTCAGTTTTTGGATAGGTAGACATTACCATCAACATACTAAAGATTTCTGGTTATTCCGTCGCTATCCACAACTTTTACGCAAAGGAGAAGCTTTTTTTGACAAACATGGCGGAAAGAGTATTTTCTTTGGCCGTTTTATTGGACCTATTCGAGCTATTTTACCTTTTATAGCTGGCATGGTAAGAATGCCATGGCGCCAATTTTTAACTGCTGACATCATTTCGGCTATTGCATGGGCACCGATTTATATGTTGCCGGGTATACTTTTAGGCCAAGCTTCCCAGCAATTACCTCCCGAAGTAGCAACTAAATCAATTATCTTTGTTGTATTACTTTTACTGTTTATTTGGTTAGTCTACGCTTTCATAAAATCATGTTATGCCTGGTTTAGTCGTTTATTGGATAAACAAGTCGCTTATCTATGGCATTTCACACGCAATCATCCAAAACTTAAAACCATCACTTTTCTTTTAACAGATAACCGACATCCGCAATCACACGCTCAATTAGCGCTCGCTTTAATCTGCATTATTTGTACGCTTGGTTTTCTAGCAGTAGCGTTTAGTGTTGCACAACATGGCATTGCAACCTACCTAAATGAACCCATTTATCACTTAATGCGTAGCTTACGCCAGCAAAATGTCGATATGTTTTTTGTTGCTATGGCCGAGCTGAGCCCAAAAATACTCGCTGTATTTTGGATGATTATGGTAGGATTTTTTTTAATAAAAAGAAATTTCTGGTTAAGTCTGCATTGGGGTTTAGCAGGATTATTAAGCTATGGTTTCGCTGATCTATTTAAACATCTTCTGCATATACCTCGTCCCAATGGCTTAATTCAAACGCCACTCGGCGCCTCTTTCCCTAGCGGCCATACCGTAAGCGGTATTGCTATTCTAGGATTCTTCGCTGTATTAATTAGTATAGAGAAATCTAAACCGCAACGAATGCTGATTTATGGATTAACTAGTTTCATTATTCTTTTAGTTATGTTTTCGCGTATTTATTTAACTGCGCATTGGGTTAGCGATGTTTTTGGAGGGACTTTACTTGGAATTAGTATCCTCGCTGGGCTGACACTTTCCTATCGTAGGAAGATAGAGCACACGACTATTTCATCCGGCAAGATTGCTAGTGTCGGTATAGTAATTTTATTGATTTGTTGGGGCGCTAATCTAAGTGTTGGCTATAAAAAATTACTTTCAAATTCCCGACTTCTTTTCTCTGAACAAACTATTAATTTTTCGAGATGGTGGAATGAAGCGAAATTTCAACAACCCATTTACCGACTAGGTCATTTTGGCCAAAAAATTGAAGTATTAAACATTCAATGGGCTGGAAAACTCACGGACATCCAAAAAAATTTAGAGAAACAAGCTTGGCGCATGCTTCCAAAAACTAAAATTTATACCATGCTTTACAAATTAAGTTTACATAGCAATGATGCCAACATTCCTTTGCTTGTTTCCTCGAATGCAGGTCAAGCACCAGCATTAACCATGACAAAATATTTTCCAGCTACACATAACTTGTTAGTTTTAAACCTCTGGGATTCACATAAAATGCTCAGCAATGGGGATCCACTTTGGTTAGGTTTAGTTCATTATCATAAAACATGGCATTTACAGTTTCAGCCGTTAAAAAAGCAAGTAATCATGCAACCGCTTATACCGGCTGATCAGTTATTGTTACAAGATCTCAAAACCTATAACGTAAAAAACGTGAGTTACTCTCATTTGCATATTCATGTATTGTTCATCAAATAGCGACTACCAAAATGAATACTGATTCGAGTAATAGTTCACTTAATTAGTTTGCAAACCCCACTTTTGGGGTTTTTCGCATTATGGACACACTACAGTGGTACCATTGATTTGACAGACCGTACCACCTTGGATAGTAACGATGCTGCCCCCACCTTCAACTTTAATTTGAGCAGTACTCGAAGGTGAATTAGCTAAAACTATTTGGCCTCCAGTCATCGTAATTGCTGTTCCAGGATCTTGTCCTTGTAATCCATTTACTGATGCGTCAAAAGCATTCACGAAAATTGAAGAATTAGTTACATTAACTATACTACCAGCATCAGCCCTAACTCCGTTTGCAGTAATAGCAAAAGAAGCAGCCGTATTCCCTACATTAATACTTGTGTTGCTAATAGAAACGCTTGATCCTGCTGTAAAATAAACACCATCATTTGTATCTGATAAAGTCATTTCACTATTTATTTCACTATTCTGTATAGTCATATTTACACTACTTGATCCTATAACACCTGCTGAGAAACCATTAACAACTGAATTATCAATCAGTGTCTTGTTCCCCAATGTATCCTGCACTCCGATATCGAAAGGGGTTAAAAAACTACCAATCTCACTACCTGTGATTCTATTATTGCTACTGCCTGCTGTTATGTTAACCCCTATCGATCCAGTAACAGTACTCGATAACCGTAACAAAATAATATTTTGTAAACTATTGTTACCTTGGAGACCAATTTGATTAGCAAAGAGGACTGAACGATCTGAATCGTTTGCCGGTTGACTGTAATCTGCTGTGCGCGATTGCAAACTTTGGCCTGGATTAAGGCTTACTGTACCATTACTGGTATAGCTCCCCCCATTAAAATAAAATTGCGTATTGGGAAGTAATCCACCTAAGGTTGTTACACTCGCTTGCGTAAAGTCTGTCGGCCCACAAGGGTTCTCAAATGTACAACTAGCTAAAGTTAAACCAATGCCAGCATTGTTGGGTCCTCCTGTTTGACTGAAAAAAGCTATATTACTGCGAATTAAGGTAGTAGTAATCCCTCCTCCTGTCAATTGGTTTTTAGTGCTACTAGGAATAGTGGATCCACGACCTAGCTGCGCTAAATAACGTTCAACTGGATCCGTGAGGCGCTCTTCGAGTGCTGGGTCGGCACGATGAACGCGTGTACTACCCCATTCTAAACCTATCCCAAAGGCATACGTACTATGATGTAAGTTATCATATGTATAACTGCCAACCAGTTTGACACCCTGAGTCAACCAGTATTCAAGACCTGCCGCACCTCCCCAAATATTATTTGTTTCAGCTGGTAAAAAATAATAGCTACCTAGATAAGCCTTTAATGGCAATGCAGGAAAAAGCTGATACCCTACTTTAGCATCACCCCCATTACCTGCATATTGATGCACTAAAAACACACTTCTAAATTGAGAGTGACCTGAAAAAACATTTTCTATCCCACTACCAGCGGTATGCCGATCACCCAGAGGAAAGTAAGCATTCAGATGGGCATCCCAACGAGAACCTAACGCTTCTATTCCTGGATTAGCTACCCATAAACGTGCGTTATTCTCAATGCGACTATAACCACCAAAAAGATAACCACCTAGAATCGCCGCTTGGTTAACGATCCAACGATAACCCAAACCGATATCCATTTCATTTTGGTTATTACTACCATAAGACAAAGCGGGATCTACATAGAGATTCTGGCTGGTATTGGCTTGAAGAGGAAGCATAAGATCAGCTTGGCCGACCGTATAATCACTAGCATAAGCCAAAACAGATAGGCGAGGCGGTAAAGGCAAATTTGCATACGCTGGATTCACCGATAAACATAAACCCAAACTACTTATTAAAAAGCCAAATTTTTTTCGCATCAATGATAAGTCCTTTATCAAAACATTAAAATAATAATCTATTATAGATAATTATTTTTAATAGCTAAGGAAAGAATTTTATAGGCTAGTTTTGCAATTAAAAAATCGCAACTATGTAATTGAGGAATAGGAGCAAGTTCATTAATATCAGCACCAACAATAGTTCCAACCTGGCTGGCTGCTGTAATAATTTCTATAGCATCCTCCCAGAATAAACCACCCGGTTCGGGTGTCCCTGTTGCCGGCATAACACTTGAATCAAATCCATCGACATCAAATGTCAAATAAATAGGGCGGTCTTTTAAATGAGACACGATTGTATTGACATCCCATCTTTTTTTGTCTTTGCCCCAATAAATATGTATTCTGTCGCGATTTTCTTCAATAAAGGGAATTTCTTCTTTTGAAACGTTACGAATCCCGACTGAAACTACTTTCAATTTGGTATGATCTAAACAACGTCTTATGGCTGAAGCATGGGAATAATGTTGACCCTGATATCCATTTCGTAAATCAGCGTGGGCATCAAAATGAAGTAAAATTAAATCATTGTATTTTTTTAGATAAGGACGAATCGCACCTATCGTAATAGAATGTTCACCGCCAAAAACAAATGGAAATTTTTGATCATATAAGACTTTTTCGACGATATTTTCTAATTGTTGTAAAGCGTTAGAAATTTCAAAGTCAATTTTTGGCTCATTTAATGTAACAATTCCAATTTGGCGGAAAGGCTCACACCACAAATGTTCATCAAATAGTTCAACTTCGTGTGATGCACGAATAATAGCTTCGGGTCCTTTAGCAGTACCTCCACCATACGTAACCGAATTTTCTAGACCAAACGGAATAATGACTGCTTTAGCATCTTTATAGGCAACAGCATCTTCTTTATCCAAGCCTAAAAAAGCCTTTTTTGGCTCCATACAGTGCATATTAAAAACCTTTTTTTATTAATTAAATAATTTAGCAAAGTCTCGCCGACTACGTAGTTTCCAATAACCGCGATGATAAGCGTCACTGGCTAAAAGTGGTAATACCGAGCTTGCTTCAGCAAAAACCATTTGTTCGTAAGCTCTATCTACCTTACCCCATGAACAGGCTTCCTTTAATGTTGAGCTAGAACAAGCCCCATCTCGCACATCTGCAACGGTGATTTGAATAGCATACTTATGCATATCGACAGATTTCCCAAGGATCTCAGCACACACTACGGTATCTTGGACAAAATTTTTCGGCACACCACCGCCAATCATCAACAAACCAGTAGTACCCGCCTTGATTTTGATGTCAGTGAGTTCACGAAAATCACGAATCGAATCAATTGTTAAATGTTTATTTGGGTTGTTTACCTGATGAAGTACCAAACCAAATCCTGCAGAAGAGTCCGTAAAAGCCGGACAAAAAATGGGAACATCATACTCGTAAGCTAATTGGACTAAAGAATCTTGTTTTTTGGCATGCCCGTTTGCTAAATACGCCCCCATGGCATGGATAAATTCTCGGGAACTATAGGCTTGTGGTTTAAGATTATTAGCAATTTCTAAAATAATATGATCACACCGTTGAAGTTGTTCTTCATCAATATAGGTATCATAAATACGATCAATCTGTAAATCACGTAATTTTCCATCATCAAAAGATGAGCTACCTTGATAATGCCGAAAACCTAACGCTTCAAAAAAGTCCATATCAACGATGCTTGCTCCCGTTGCCACTATAGCATCCACCATATTGTATTTTATTAAATCTGCATATAGCTTCATGCAACCACCTGCTGAGGTAGAACCTGCAATTGTTAAAATTATGCTACAACGTTTATCCTGAAGCATAGTGTTAAAAATCTGTGTAGCACGTGCCAAATCACGTGAAGTAAAGGACATAGCAGTCATTGAGTCAATAATAGGCCGAGCATCAAAAAGTGTAATATCAATATGCTCAACCAATTTATTCAATAATTTTTCTTTTAATGAACTTTTGCAGACTTGTGTATCCATCGGTTTTCCTTATAAATAAGTTTATTGTTTAGCTGTCAATTCTCGCGTTTTCTGTAAATTAATTGCAGAAAACATGCTCATTATAGGTTTATCTGAAACTACAATGACCCCTTCTTCTTGCTTAAAACCATTAAATCCTGTTGAAAGAGCTCTACCATAAGCTCCCACTTGTCCAATTTCAATGTAATTTCCTTCTTTTACATCACTAGGTAAATAAAAAGGCCCCTCCATATAATCCAAAGAATCACACGTAGGGCCATAAAAACTAAAGGGAACCAGATCTTTATTTTTTCTATGCGCTGTATGTATTAAACGTACTGGAAAAATAAAATGTGGAATACCCGCATCAAAAAGACTACCGTAAGTGCCATCATTAATATATAAACGATTCTTTTTTCGTGATTCTACGCGCACAATAACAGATGTGCTTTCTGCCACTAAGCACCGACCCGGTTCACAAAGTAATTCAATCTGAGGAAACAAGTTAGCAATTACTTCAAATTCTTTATGAATAACATTGAAATAAATATCTAACGCGGGTGGTGTCATGCCGGGATAAATAGATGGAAATCCTCCACCCACGTCAAAATATTCAATTTGAGTGTTTGATTGATTAATCAAGTTATTAGCTAATCTTATAGCAATCCGATAGGCGTCTGGGTGCATGCATTGTGAACCCACATGAAAAGTAATACCCAACTTATAGGCTACTTTTCGTATTTTTTTTAAAAGTTGCGGAGCTTCATCCAAATTAATACCGAATTTGGCCGATAAATTAAATTCAGCAAATGTATTTGGAATGGCCAACCTCAAGTGCAAACACAAATCTTTGGCATTCTCAGTATGTTGAATAATTTTCTTTAGTTCGTCCAAACTATCTAAAGCAAAATGTTTTACTCCATAATTAAAATAAGCTTCTCGGATTGCAAAAGAAGATTTTACCGGATGCATAAAATAAAGCTCAGCATCAGGAACAAGATTTTTAATCATACGAATTTCTTCATAGGAAGCGACATCAAAAGCCTTAATACCTTGCAGCTGCAAAAGATTTATGACTTGTTTTTCGGGGTTAGTTTTAACGGCATATAAAATGCGTCCTTGAAATCGAGTACGAAAATAATTAATCGCACACTTCATAACGTTGGGTCGAAAAACAAAAACTGGTTGAGAAGGCCTGTTATCCACAACAGACGCAATAGTTTGTAGTTTCATATTCATATACCTCTATTCAATAATATATTTTTAAAAGCTCGTACAAGCTTTTAAAATCTTCCAAGAGGTATTATTGCCAAGGAGGCAAAAAGAAATTAATGCTTCAGAATTTTCAGCATTTAGAGTCACAAGGTAAAATTTCATAGTAAAAAACCAACCTTTCATAAGGTTATTTTCACGATACTATCGTTTAAGTAACGATCCCGATACCTTTTGCAACTTGGATAAAAGTTATTTGTTAATTTTAAAATCATTATAGCTTGGCTTTGTCCTGTTATATAATAGGGTTGCTGTGCTTTCATCTATTCGTTAACCATGTTTAGATTCAATTAACTCCATGCATTCAACTTGCATACACTAGAGTTGATCCAGGCAATTTATACTAATTCGTGCCTTATCTTCAAGACGCATTGTAGTTAAACATTTTCCCCATACGCAACCTGTATCTAAAGCATATACATTCGGTTCATGAGTTTGGCCCTGCAATGCTGCCCAGTGACCAAACAAAATATTTAAATTTTTGCTACGTCGATTAGGTAACTTAAACCAAGGAAAATAATTGTCCGATCTCGCATTAACTCCCTTAGCCATGAGCTCTAAATTTCCTTTGATATCACAAAACCTTAAACGGGTCAAACAATTTGTAATGCATCTTAATCGCTCCCAACCCTTAAGATTATCGCTCCATCGGTGGGGTTCATTACCATACATATTTTTTAAAAAATCAATATACTGTTTACTTTTCAATATTGTTTCCACTTCTTGCGCACATGCCATTGCTTTATTTAGATCCCATTGGGGAGGGAAACCGGCATGTACTAAGGTATAGCCTAAATTAGCATCATGATGTAACAACGATCTATTCCTCAACCAAGTACACAATTCTTCTTTATCTGGTGCATTTAAAATAGCTTGTAAATTATTTTTCGGATCTAAACTCACGCCAGTATAGACGACAGATAAAAGATGCAAATCATGATTACCTAATACAATGTGAGCATTCTTTAATTTTTTTATAAAACGAAGAACTTCCAATGATTTAGGTCCTCTATTCACAAGATCACCTGTAAACCATAAAGTATCATGATGGGGATCAAAGTTAATTTTATCTAACAATCGGATCAAAGAATCAAAACAACCCTGAATATCTCCAATCGCATAGGTTGCCATAGTAAAACTAACTAGTTAAATTGTGTGAAATAAAACTTTTTGTAGGACTTTTGGCAGAATCTAAATTAATAATTCTCTGTATTGAAATATTCGATGTAATAAGAGAAATCAAACGAATATCTCCTTGTAAAACTCGTTGGAATGAATTTTTTTGGTTTTCCTGGGTAGTAGATATCCCACCTACTGTCCGGTATCTTTTACTTAAATCATCCAATCCAGACAAACCGCCAAAAGCCCTATAACGTTGATCTAACTCACTAATAGGAATTTGATAAAGTTTTGCAACATCAATAAACTGTTTCTCTATAACTTCTGGGTGTTTGTAATTTGGATTTATATTAGCAAATTCTTGAAAAAGAGCCGTAGATATAAATATTTTTCCATCAGATATGCTTATTTTAGGAGTTTTTTCATTAATTAAAATTTTGCCATCTGCTAATTCTTTACGCAACCATTGTAAAAATGCCTCTCCACTCGGATCGGTTGCAGCTATTTGTGCAATTAACCGCGAATTTTCTATAAGTTCAATTTCTGCACGTGGAACCATAGACATAAATGACGTCATAGGAATTCGATCTTCTTTACCAGATAATAAATAAAACCAGATTTCTAGTACTCTTAAATCACTTGCTATCCAATTAAAACCTTCTGTTTCTAAAGAAAGGTTGCTTACACTATCTAAAATCTGACGCGCCAACAAAGGTGTTGTTGAATATTCTAAATTATCGTAATTTTCTTTTACATAATCGATTTTATAATAATGTCCTAAATCTAAGATCGAACCCGAAAAAGGATTCCATTTTTTAAGTGGATAGGATTTTTTATGATAAACTATTATAGAATATTTAACGGTAAGTTTACCAATATCTAAAAATAATGCCGCGGTAAATGTCGCATAAATCCATAAAGCATCACTATTACTAATATTAATGAAATCGCTTTCTTCTGGGAAAAAATATTTCAAACATAAAGAAAGTGTTCTTGCGCTTCGTTCCAGACCTCTTTCTAAAAAATTAATTTCCTGATTAAAAAATCCATACTGCATTAAAGGAATTGCCTGAACAAATTCAGCAAATTTCCTAATAATAGGTAAATATAAATAATTAAAACGGTTAGGTGGTTTAACGAGTAATTTTATAGTTTCAATTAATACCAAATTATTTTCTGTATTTAATAGGTCATCAGCTGTTTTAATAACATTCAGATCAGCTTGTGCTTTTTTAGGTTTATTGATTTTTTTAAAACCGGGCCGTAGGCCTTGGAACATTACCATTTTTCAATACCTTTAAAGTTGGCATATGCTTAATTAAATGACTAGAAATCAATAGAGTAAATCTATTAGTTAATTAAAAATTATTAAAATAGTTAATTTTAATCCTTAGTTAAAGAATAGTTATTCAGAAGTAGATTGAATAAATTTCTCATAAGCTGAGCTTAAACCTTATTTTATCCTATAAAAAAGATAAATTTCTATACAGTTTAGCATGGAACTGGCAAAATAATAGTACGATAACCCAGAGGTTTTTTATGTCATTACCATTAAAACGCAGTCAAACTAAACGTTATTATGAAATTAGCCCTCAAAATCTTCCTCTATCATGTCCTTTAAAAAATAGCTCCTTATGGGATTCGCATCCTAGAGTCTATTTGCCTATTGCCAAAACTGGTCATGTTACTTGCCCTTATTGCGGAACTGAATATTTTTTGAAAAATAAAATTAGCTAGCACTTTATGAATGATCCTAAAAAAATTCTTATTACCAGCCCTGCATGGATAGGCGATATAGTCATTGTGCAGTCTTTACTTAAATATATAAAGCATCAAAACTCAGAGACAATAATCGATGTGTTAGCTCCTGCTTGGAGCCGTGAACTATATTCTGTTATGCCTGAAATTAATGAAATATTCACGATGCCTTTAGGTCACTCCCAATTTCAATTAAAAAAACGCTGGCAACTTGGAAAAGGATTACGAAATAAAAAATACCAACAGGCAATTATTCTTCCAAATTCATGGAAATCTGCCATTATTCCTTTTGCGGCCCGTATCCCTATAAGAACAGGTTGGGTCGGCGAAATGCGTTTTGGCTTATTAAATGATTGGCGTATTTTAAATAAAAAAAAATACCCTATGATGGTCCAGCGTTTTCTAATGTTAGGGAATACTAAAAGTCTAGCAAATAAAACTTTGGATTGGCAAACTTTCCAACCTCATCTTGAAATTAACCCTAATTACGAGAGGGCAAAGCTTAAAAACTTATTCCAAATTGAAGAAAAAAAACCTTTACTTATACTATGCCCAGGTGCCGCTTATGGTCCTGCTAAATGTTGGCCTGCGGAATATTTTGCAGAAGTCGCAAATCATAAAAAATCAAAAGCTTGGCAAATTGTATTACTCGGCTCTAAATCTGATGAACCTATGGGACATAGAATACAAAAACTAACTAAAAATGCTTGTATTAATCTCATTGGTAAAACATCCTTAGTAGAAGCTTTAAATGTTTTATCTTTTGCTGCATTGGTTATTAGTAATGACTCTGGACTTATGCATTTAACCGCAGCATTAGGTCAGCCATTAATTGCAATCTATGGTTCAAGTAGTCCAGAATTTACGCCTCCTTTATCGTTAAAAGCTAAAATAATCTACTTAAAACTTAGCTGTAGCCCTTGCTTTGAAAGAGAATGCCCTTTGATTCATTTCAATTGTTTAAAACAACTAACACCAGAAATTGTTCTAAAAGCTATCGATGGCTTAATAAATAATGAAAAATTATTTACCGATACAAAAACTTGAAAAAATTTTTCCTAACAAGTCATTCGTTGTAAATTGGCCGGTAATCTCTCCTAAATAATTTTGTGCTATAGATAAATCTTCAGCAAGCAGTTCTGGAAATTGATTTTCTTTTAATTTTTTTAATCCATTCGTTAAAGCAATTTCAGTTTGAGTTAAAGCCTCTAAATGTCTACGTCTAGCACTAAAATTACCTTCAGGTGAAATGGTATAGCCTACACATTTTTTTAAGTGATTAAAAAGTAATGTTAAACCTTCACCTGTTTTTGCGGATAATTTAATAACATCAAAATCCATTTCTTTATCTATACTCGCTTTTTCTTGTTTAAGATCAATTTTATTTCTTATAATAATAATTCGTTTATCGTTAAAAAAATCTTTTAAAAAAGACTGTTGTTCTTTCCAAAATTTTGAATCTCCAGTCGAAATTGTCGCATGATCAACGACCCATAAAATTAAATCTGCTTTAACTATTTCGGCTAGCGTTCTTTTAATCCCTTCTTTTTCAATCTCATCTGCGGTAATTCTTAATCCGGCAGTATCAACGACGTTAAGTAACAACCCTTCAATTTGAATCTTTTCTCTAATCACATCGCGAGTAGTTCCAGCAAAAGAAGTCACAATTGAAGATTCTTGTGCACTTAATTTATTTAATAAGCTTGACTTTCCTGAATTTGGTGGGCCAACAATAGCCAAGCTTAACCCTTCTTTCAATAAAGTACCTTGTTTAGCTAAATTTCTTATTTTTTGAATATCTGCTAAAATAGAATGTAATTTATTTACAATTTCAGTATCTTTTAAAAAATCTATATTTTCATCAGCAAAGTCTATCGCTGCTTCTAACCATGTTCTTAAGTCTATTAAGATCTCTCTCATCTGGTTAATGTGCTGCGAAAAATCTCCCTGTAGTGAACGCATCGCTGCGCGTGCTGCTTGCTCTGATTCTGCATCAATTAAATCAGAAATAGCTTCCGCTTGTACAAGATCAAGCTTTGAATTTAAAAATGCCCGTTCGGTGAATTCTCCTGGTCTTGCCAATCGAGCGCCTAGCTGCATTACCCGCTTCAATAGGCAATCTACAATGACAGGCCCCCCATGACCTTGCAGCTCGAGAACATCTTCACCTGTAAAAGAATTTGGCGCAGGAAAATATAAAACAAGGCCTTCGTCGATAGTATTTCCATCTTCCGATAAAAATGAAAGATATTCTGCATATCTTTTTTTAGGCACATGCCCCAGTAATTGAGTAGCAATACGATGAATATTGGAACCTGAAACACGAATGACAGCTATTCCTCCTCTGCCATGAGGAGTAGCAAGAGCAACAATAGTTTCGCTGTCTTGAGTTAAAATTGCTTCAAAATTACTCACTCTCTTCTAATCACTTTTATCGTTTTTTTTTTGATAGCTCAATGCTTACTCGACGCATAATAAACCATTGCTGTAAAATTGAAAGTGTATTATTCACAACCCAATACAACACTAATCCCGAAGGAAAATTCAAAAATAAGGCGGTAAAGAAAATAGGTAGAAACTGCATCACTTTAGCTTGTGTTGGGTCTGGCGGTGGCGGATTGAGGCGTTGTTGAACAAACATAGTGATACCCATTAAAATAGGTAAAATATAGTAAGGATCTTTGGTCGATAAATCATGAATCCAGAGTATGAATGGCGCTTGTCGTAACTCGACACTTTCTAAAAGCATCCAATACAGTGCAATAAACACTGGAATCTGCACCAATATAGGCAAGCATCCCCCTAAAGGATTCACTTTCTCGGTCTTATAGAGCTCCATGGTAGCTTGAGTTAGCTTTTGTTTATCGTCACTGTAGCGCTCTCTTAAGGCCTGTAGACGCGGTTGTAAGTTACGCATACTAGCCATGGAACGGTAACTTTTAGCTGATAAATGATAAAAAGCCAATTTGATTAATATCGTTACGATAACTATCGACCATCCCCAGTTTCCAACATAGTGATGGATGTGTTTTAGTAACCAAAAAAGTGCCATGGAAATGAACCATAAAATTCCATAATCCACAGTCAAATCCAAATGGGGAGCAGCCGCTTTTAAACGATCCATAATTTCAGGGCCTAGATAAAGCTTACTCTGACTGATAAATTCCATACCTGGCTGAACCTGAAAGGGCATACCTAACATACCCAGCGTATAAATATCTCCTTTTGCATAGCTATAGAAGTGAAATTCCTGTCCAACCGGAGGTATCCAAGCACTTAAAAAATAATGTTGTAACATAGCCACCCAACCATTTTGAGTAGCTAATGAGATATTTCCTTGCCCAATTTTATCGAAACTAATCTTTTGATAAGGTTTATCTTGCGTAGAAATCGCCCCACCCGTATAAGAGCTAATATTAAATAAACTATGTGCTTGAGCAATTTTCTTTTGTTGAAATTGGATATAAAGTCGTCCTTCCCAAATAGAAGACGAATGATTCGATATTTGATAACTAACTGGGATTAAATAATCATTTCTTTTAAATGTAAACTGCTTTTGAACCTGTGCTTTTCCACAAGTATTACAGATTAAATTAACTTTAAGATCTGATTGCCCTGGATCTAAACTATAGTTATTTTTAGAGCTATAATATTGAAAAATCTGTTTTTTACCGGATAGTACTAATCCGTTTTGAGCAACGTAATAATTAGCTGGATCAGCGCTTAATAATTGAAATGGAGAGGAACTTACTTGATTAGGATGTTGTTGGTACTGTAAAAGATTAGCTTTGACAATGTTTCCTCCTAAAGTATCTATCCAAACATCAAGTACATCGGTTTTCACATGGATAAAACGGTTTTGTTTTTCGTTTTTACTTGGAAGAGTTGTTTCAGCTAAAGGCACTGGTAGTTTTACTGTTTTATTATCAAGCAGCTCTTTTTTTATAAAATTTGCAGAACCTATTTCTTGACTATTAGGTGGGTATTCATTTTGCCATGCATTCCATAACATAAATGCTATTAAAAACAAAGCGCCTAATAAAAAAACACGGGCCAGTTCCATATAAATTAACTCATTTTAGTTGGTAGTTTAGAAACAGGAAGTGGTGGGACAGGATCATATCCACCTAAATGCCAAGGATGGCAACATAATAATCGTCGTACAGTTAGGTACAGTCCTTTACAAGCACCATAGCGTCTAATTGCTATTTGGGCATATTTAGAGCAGCTTGGATAAAAACGACAATAGTGCCCTATTAAGGGACTAATAAGGTAACCGTAAACCTGCAATAAAAAGATCAGGCTCTTTTGTAATAAACTGCTAACCTTGACCATTGTTTATCTAAATCACACAAAAAAACTTGATTATTATATAAAGATCGACTTGTGACTACTATGATAATATCCACATTAGGCAACTTATGCCGATTAAGCCGAAAACTCTCACGTATGAGGCGCTTAAGCCGATTCCTAGAGATCGCACTTGGAACTATCCTCTTTGCCACAGCTAACCCCAACCTAGCATAATCTAAGTCATTGAGCTTAGTATAAACAATTAAGCTACCTTGTTTCTGTTTATCCCCTAATCGAAAGGTCCGTTGAAAGTCTTCTGCTCGTTGAAGTCGTAATGACTTAATGAAACCTTGGTTAATCTTTATCAAGTGAAGAAATAACCGAAAGAACTAAGCAGTTAAGCGAAAGCGGCCCTTTGCACGACGTCGCTTAAGGATTAAACGACCTTTTTTCGTAGCCATTCGGGCTCTAAATCCGTGTGTTCTCTTACGTTTAAGATTACTGGGTTGATATGTTCTTTTCATAATTATAACTACCCCTAAGGGTATTTTGTCTTTTAAAGATGACGTATCTTAGGCGACCCTATTTAGATTGTCAATTCTCAGTCCGTTTGTCGCTCTAAATATTTATTGGATCCTTAAAACCTGTTTAAATAATTGGTTGCTTTTGTATAAATCAAATAAATTGATATTTATTAGTCTATTTAGATTAATACATGTTGTTTGAAATTCTGTTAAACCGATAAAAAATGAAAAGCTTCTTTTTTAACTTATTACTTTTAACCCTATTATTATAATAAATTATTTTAAATAGATAGATGTGATAATAAAGCAAGGATATTTCTGTTATTAACTATATTTTTATTATATTTTTCATAGAGTTAACTACAAAAATAACCAAGGATAAGTTGGGAATAAATGTGTGCTACTACGTGTAGTTTTAATGGCGAGGAAAATCTCATTTTTTTTCAATACTTATACACACAGGTTTGTTAGTTATTATTAACAGATATTTAAAATATAGAATTGGTGCAAAAAAATAGACGAGCTAAGCAATGTTGTAGAAGTTTATAAATTGAATTGTTTATATAACTAGCAATTTTTGTTATTCAATAAGAAGCTTGTTTTTATATAGATAGTAATTTTAGAAAAAACTCTACATTGGTATGTCTATAAAAATTTTATTAGAAACTACTTGTAAATACCCAATATCTTTTTTTTAATGAGCTTAGGCTAGATAAGCTATAAGAATTATGATATGAACTTAGGTCGGTTAAACCTTTTATTTTATAGGATAGAGGAATTATTG